>JBGAUT010000006.1:0-279600 GCA_044228505.1 Polyangia bacterium
AAGGTAATAGGTTGGGTGTGGAAGCGTAGTAATACGTGAAGCTGACCAGTACTAATCGGCCGTGCGGCTTGACCATCACTTTTTTACCCTTTGAAGACCAAGGTTCGCTGCATCGATTGCGTTTGACATGCACAACAGCTAGTTGCTTCTTGTTTTTCCTGGTGGCTTTGCCGGAGGGGCCACACCCGATCCCATCCCGAACTCGGTAGTTAAGACCTCCAGGGCCAATGGTACTGCACGGGATTCTGTGTGGGAGAGTAGGTCGCTGCCAGGAATTCTTCTTTTAAAGGCCCAGAGTCTTCTCTCTGGGCCTTTTTTTTATCCTTTTTCTGGTCTTCGAGAAGGCACATTTTTTCTTCTGGACTGCTTACCGGTTTCATTTCTGAGCTAGCATCACTCCATGATGACTCCTGTTCAGACTCCTCAGGCACCGGCGGCGCTTCGCTTGTTGCCACAAGAGTCTCTATTGCTCTGCGTCGATATCCAAGAGCGTCTTTGTGCGGCAATGCCGAAAGACGTTCTGTTGCAGTTGGTTCAGAATGCTTCTCGACTGATACAGGGAGCTAAGATTTTGGGAGTGCCGGTGCTTGTTTCGGAACAGTACCGACGAGGACTTGGTCCAACACTTCCAGAATTGGCCGTTCAACTTCCCGCTGGTTCGTTGAGCCTAGAAAAAATGGAGTTTTCCGCTTGGGCCGCTCCGACGTTAGCGGCGGCCATTGCGGAGACGGGACGGTCGCAGGTCATTCTGATTGGCATGGAGACGCACATATGCGTGTACCAGACGGCCCGTGACCTCGCCCATGTCGGTTACAAGGTGCATGTCCCTCATGATGCGGTTTGTTCGCGACAGCCTGAGAATGCTCGGGTTGGCTTGGTGCTCGCTGAGCGCGCCGGTGGAGTGGTGACTTCGACGGAAACGGTCCTGTTCGATTGGTTACACCGTGCGGGTTCCGCCGACTTCAAGGCGATCTCGGCGCTCGTGCGCTAGCGACGACAAGACGGCTTCATTTCGTTTCTACCGACGGTGTGTTAGAAATGATACATGCGCTGGCGAGACTCAGTGGTGGTTGTGCTTTTCGCCTCGCTCTCGCTAGGGTGCGAGGGAGCAGGCGACGGCCAAGTGAGCGGAACTCTGTTCCTTCGCGGCTGTCCATCGCTGGATCCTACGGAGCATTCACTGACGGAAGTTCCTTCTCCCTTGCCTGCGTTTTCGCTCGATCCGCATTTTTTCTATGCGGAGGTCATTTGGGGAATCAAGTCGGGTCTGCGGTCGGATCCGCGAACGGTTGATCGGCTGCAGATTCGGCTCCAGCGTGGGTCCAGCAAGATGGATCGTTCGGATGGCTTCGAGCTTTTGGCCCACGATCTGGGCAAACTCGAGCAGCTACAGGCGGACTCGATTCGCGCAGGGGCACCAGGGATTCCGATCGTCCCGCCACCGCTCGATCAGGCGACGTCACCGCTCCCGAGTTCGCCAGATGCGACGGTGCGTGCGGGTCTGATTCTGAACAACTCCTGTCGCTATCCGCAAGCCCAGCCTTCGCTACGGGGGCACATTCGCTTTTCTGAGCTCGGACGTCGCGTCGGGGAATACCTCGCCGCAGAGTTTCAGGTGGTCATTGAGGATGAGCGGGCGATTCGCCAAGAAGGTGGCATTCCGAGAAGCCCGAACGTTGCCGGCGCGCTGCAGGGATGGTTTCGAATGCCCATTCACTCGGGCCCAGCCTCTGCGGCACAGTAGTTGGGTTAGCTTGGCTCTTTGATGCGTAGATGCTCAACGGGCTGGCCCCCGACGATGTGCTTCTCGATGATCTCGTGCGCAGCCGCAACGGTTGGTACTTGATACCAGACAGCTTCTGGATACACGACGACCACGGGGCCGTTGCTGCACTGATCAAGGCAGCCCGAGGAGTTTGCGCGCATTCGGCCTCGTAAGCCGCGAGCCGCGAGCTCCTTTTTGAAGATTTCGCAAATGCCCTCACTAGAGCTGTTGGCACAACTGCCCTTAGGGTTCTGCGGATCGCGCCGATTGGTACAGATCAGGATGTGCTTCTCGAAAGGAATCATCGTCGCTGTACCTTAGTTTGGAGCGGATACTGGCCGCTGTTGTGCCTGCATCGCCTGGCGAAGAAGCACGTTCGGATCCAACTCGAGTCGAATATCTAGTATCTGCGTAAGCACATAGTAGATGACACCCACGGCTACCAGCATCAGGGCCAGCGCCGAGGTCGCCGTGGCCAACGCCAGCCCGAATACCGTGAGCGTACCGGCCGCCAGCACCGTTTGAACCAGTGGAGTGCGTGTTTCGGCGGCGGCGGGTGTAAAGGAAGAGAAGATCGTCTGGAGTTTTCCGTTTGACAGCACTCGCTCGATGAGCGTTCCGAGTCGCATGGCAGAAGTCCTAACTGGCGTGGTGTCCGGTGGCGTAAAGGGAGGGCGGGACACCGTCCGAAAGCGCATGTCCCGCGAGCATCGCTCCGAAAACCACCATCAGATAGAGCAGCGATGCTTTGAATAGGGTGCGAGCCCAGCGAATACCGGATGACGCACGCAAGCCTTGAATTCCGACGAGCAGAAAGCCAATTCCTGCCACCAGCGCTGTGCATAGATACAGTCGTCCGCCGATACCCATCGGCACGAGCAGCAGCGAAACAGGGCAGAGCAGTAACAGGTACAACACGACCTGGAACTTGGCGGTCCGTTCACCCAACTCACTAACGAGCGTTTTAAAGCCAGCTCGACGATAGTCCTCGTTGCGAAACAGTGCGATGGCGATGAAGTGAGGGAGCTGCCACAAAAACATGATCGCAAACAGGGTCAGCCCTGCCAAGTCGAGGTGTCCAGTGGCCGCCGTCCATCCCATCAGTGGCGGCATGGCACCGGGCACGGCACCGATCACCAGCGCGCCAGGGGAGATTTGCTTCATCGGGGTGTAACACGCGGTGTAAGAGACAAACGCCACCAGCCCAAGAACGGCGGTCAGCAGGTTGACGACCAGCCCGAGCCACAGCAGGGCGAGCAGTCCCAGTGCGAGGCTCAACGCCAGCGCGATCCTGGGCTCGAGGCGGCCTGCGGGCAGCGGGCGATCCTTGGTTCGCTCGGCTCGTCCATCAATGTCGCGCTCTAGGTACATATTCAGGGCGTTCGCACCTCCGACGAGCAGCGACATCCCGAGGAGCAACCCCAGTTTGGATTCGGGCGTGGGCGTGGTCGGAGCCAGATAAAGTCCAACGGCTCCAGTCGCCACGACCATGAGCGTGATGCGTGGTTTGACGAGCGCGATGAGGTCACGAACTTGGCTCAAGCGACGCCCCCTTGATGGTGATGGCCAGCGAGTGTGTTCGGCATTTCGGAATGTGCCTCGCTTTCTTGGACCATCGGTCGGAGCAGCCACAACTCAATGACCAAGAGCGCCCATAGTAGTGCTCCCAGGCCAAGGTGACTGGTGACCTGCAGCAGCCCGAGATAGCTCCGCACGCTCTCCAACCCGAGCGCGATCTGTACGATCACCAGTATGGGTAGTGCCTGCTTGATGAAGCGGGCAAGACCAGTCAGGCGTGGCAGCATCAGCGTCGAACCCACCAACGCAAACGCCAGCAGCAGAGCGGTCAGCCGGTGAATCGCTTGAATGACGACCGTCGGATGTTCACCGATCGGCAGTAGCCCATCTTTGCAGAACGGGATTTCCAAGCAGGCCAGTCCGGCACCCGTGTGACGCACCAGGCCGCCGAGAGAAATCTGTAAGTAGCAGAGCACCGCAGTGGCAGCGAGGAGCCGGTAGGCACTACGTGACACTTCGATCCGCTCGGAGGTTTTGCGACTCAGACACGCGATCGATAGCACAAGAGCGAAGAACAGCATCGACGTACACAGGTGAGCGAGCGAGATGAGCGTCGGAAGCTTGTAGATCACGGTCAACCCGCCAAGCACACCTTGGAAAAGAACCAGCCCAACCGCGAGCAGGCCGAGACTACGTCCCCACCGCTTTCCTTGACGAGTGGCTTGAAAACAGAGTCCGCACAGCACGATGGTCAGAACGCCTACCAGGCTTGCGAAAAGCCGATGTCCGTGCTCGAAGAACACATTGCCTTTCATCTCTGGGAAGAACTGACCGAAACACAGCGGCCAATCGGGACAAGCCAGCGAAGATCCGGTGCCATGGACGATCCCGCCGATGAGCAGCAGCATGTAGGTGGCACACGCGGTGAAGATGGCGAAACGATGGGTCCACATAAAGGGTCTGGCCTCGAACGACGACATCGGCCTGGGCGGAAATGAACCACCGTGCAGTGAGCGGGCGACGTCAACGTGGAAGTGAGTGCGACGTTCTCTCGGGTCTTTACGGCATGGGCCAAGCCGTCTCAAGCGTTTTTTTGAATTTGTGATGTCAGCGACGGAGATTCATACCGCGAGACCGTGTGGCGTGCGGTCGCCCTGGCGGACACGGCGGGTTCTCGATTCCGTCGTGTAGAAGAGCGGATTGGGAGGTTGACCTCCCAGGGACAGGGCTCTATAGTCCGCCACGCTATCTTGCGTTCTCACCGTATCCATCGAAAGAACACGGAGGTCTTCATGCGACGGCCCGACCCGGCTCGGCTCGCCGACCCGGATTTTCGTCGCCTCTGTGGCTCGTCTGATCGTCCCTCGCGGACGCGACGGGCCTTGACGTTGGGCACTACCGTGCTCTTCGTCCTGCTTGGCGTTTCTCAATTGGCACATGCTCAGTTTGGTCCCGGCGGCGGGATGCGTCCCATGGGGGGACAAGGCGGCGGAATGGGCGGACCTCAGGGAGGACCACCACCCGACAAGCCGGAAGGACCAGCCGAGGCTGCGCCATCCACAGGCAGCGCTGACACCGCCACCGAACCGCTCCCACAGTGGCCCGAAAAGAAGGGCAAGGAACTACAGTTCCTTCAGCTCAACGGGTATCTGCGTGGGCGGGGCTACTACTGGCATAACTTCAACCTCGGACACTTTAACGATCCCTCAAGTCGGGCGAACCCGTTCTCGCTGCCGTATTCGGAAATTCCGACAGCGACGGGAGAGCGCCCCGATTCGAGTTGCACCAAGCGCAATCCCGGGACGACCTGCGGTTCAGCCGGTGTGCTCACCTCGGATATGCGACTGCGCTTTGATCCGACGCTGAACTTGTCGGAGCAGATACGGGTGAAGTCGCAGATCGACGTCTTCGACAACCTCGTGCTCGGCAGTACGCCCGAGGGCTTCTATATCAACGGTCGTGGTGGCGCTGCCGACGGTTATCCAACGATTAACAATCGCACACAGGTACCTCAGGAATCGACGCTGAACGCGCTTCAGTCATCGATCCGAGCGAAGCGTGCGTGGGGTGAAGTCAAGATCCCTCTCGTCGAGCTGAACTTCGGTCGGATGCCGTTTATGTGGGGCACAGGAATGCTCTACCACGACGGCAACTGCCCGGACTGTGACTTCGGCACGACCGTTGATCGGGTGATGGTGACGGCGCGACTGTGGAATCACTTTGCGTCGTTTATGTACGACTGGTCGGCGGTCGGAGCAACCTCGCAGATCGTCCAAAACCAGCAACTGACCGGCTGGAACTACAACATCGATAATGTCGATGATGTGATGCAGGTTGGGCTGGCGCTTGGACGCAAAGACGACGAGGCCCACATCGCGGACGCGCTCAATCGTGGCAAGGCGGTCGTAAATTATGGCGCGCTCATCATCGGGCGCTGGCAGGAGTGGGATCTTACCTACAATCCGCGACCGCAGACGACGCCACTTGGTCAGACCGGTCCAGAATCGTCGGCTCTGTACTCGGCTAATGAGCTGCAGAAGTCGCTTGGTCGGCGCAAGGCTTGGTCGTTGACGGCGGACTTGTGGGGACGGCTGCAGTACAAGAAGCTGTATCTCGAAGCCGAAGGTGCGGCGATCTTCGGTAGCGTAGGTGAGCTGGGGGTGTACGGAGACGGCGGGTACGGTGGCGATAACGTGCTGCGCAAGGCAACCCTGGAAATCCAGCAACTGGGCGGTCTGTTCCGCGGAAATTACAAATTCCTGCGCGACAGCCTGATCGTGGGGCTGGAGGTCGGCAGTGCCAGTGGTCCGCAGAACGGCGATCCTCGTGGGGAGTTGAACTTCCGTCGCGCTCGCGAAAAGCCGATGGGGCTGCTGAACTCTGATGGCTACATCGGGCTTCGAAGCTCGCGTTTCAACTTCGATCCCGACTATCACGTCGACATGATTCTGTTTCGACGCATCCTCGGGACAGTCTATAACGCGACGTATATGAAGCCGTCGGTAACCTACTGGTTGATCGATAGCTTCGGTGGTCAGGCGGAGTTCATCTACTCACTGGCCAACAAGCCAGCGGTCTTTCCGGGCCATGCCATCAACATGGGCGCAGAGATCAACGCACGCCTCATGTATCACAACAAGGACGAGGGCTTTTACGCCGCGCTGGAGTACGGCGTGCTGTTCGACCTTGGTGCTCTTTCGCAGAAGCAGGAAGTCTGGAACAACACGTTTGCGATCGATGGAACGACAGCGCAAGCATTCCAGGCCAAAATTATGCTTCGCTTCTAAGATGAGCCGCGCTTCTCGCTACATGTGCCTGCTGGTGGTTGCTGGCCTGCTTGGGTGTCAGGCTCGTGCCGGGATGCCTTGTCAGGGGGCCGACGATTGTCACAGCGGGCTGATTTGTGTGAAGCCGACTGGACTTGGAGTCGGTGCCGCTGGGGTCTGTGAGCCAACCCGCCGCGGGCTCGGTGATCCTTGTGCACGGTCGAGCGAATGTAGCGTCGGGCTAGCCTGTTCCAATGAAACGGGCGGCGGATACTACGGTACCTGCCAGACCGCGATCATTCTCGACGGCGGAGTCTACGATCAGGCTGCCGATCTGACGGCAGCGCCCGATCTCACGCCGCAGGATCTGGTCAGTCCGCCGGGCTAACCCGGGGTCGTGAGATCGCGGGTGAAAAACCCGGTGGCGTCGCCCTTCCGTCCGAGTACGTTGAAGATGCGGAGTGCTTGCAGCTTGCCTTTGACCTTGGTCGGCGGCAGTGCGACGTACTCGACGCGATCGGAGACGGCTTGGAGCACCGGCTCGCTGACGATGATTTCACCCTTCCCAGCGACGGAGCACAAGCGTGATGCGGTGTTTACTGCGTCGCCGATGACGGTGTATTGCATCGTGTGTGACGAGCCAATCATTCCGCAGACGACCGTGCCGATGTTGATACCGATGCCGATGTCGATGGCCTCGAATCCCTTCGGCGTGCGCTTCGAGTTGAAGTGTTGAAGTGCCGTCTGCATCTCAATGGCGCACTGAACCGCACACCACGTCGCTTCTTCGACGGGAACTGGCGCGCCAAACAGCGCCATGATCTCATCACCGACGTACTTGTCGAGCGTCCCGTTGTACTTAAACAGGATCTCGATCATGACCTCGAAATACTCGTTGAGCATGGCGACGATTTCGGTCGCTTTGTGACGCTCGGTCATCGCGGTAAAGCCACGAATATCCGAGAACAACATCGTGACCTCGCGCAGCTCGCCGCCTTTTTCGAGGTGGAGCTTACCCGAGACCAACTGCTCGACGAGCTTGGGTGAAAGGAGGCGCTGGAACTGCGCACGCGTCTTGGCCTCTTCCTCGATCTTTTTGGTCAGGCGCGCATTTTGGATGGCGATGGCGGCCTGGTTGGCAATCGAGTTGAAGAGCTGAAGATCACGCTCGGTAAACGCGTTCGCTGCAATCTGCGAGTCGAGGTGCATGACCCCGAGTAGCTCATTGCCGTGCATCAGCGGCACGCTCATCGTCGAGCGAATGCCCTGCAGGATGATCGACTGGCTGTGTACAAAGCGCACGTCCATGCTGGCGTCCGACGACAGCACCGCTCGCTTGTTTTGCGTGACCTCGTTCAAAATCGCGTTCGAGATCTGGATCTGCTCGTGTGCCAGCTTCGCGTTTTTGTACTTTACGTACTTTGGCTGAAGCTGACCGTTTTCCATCAGCAGGATGACGCCACGATCGGCCGGCAATAGCTCGAACGACTTGTCGAGAATCTTGGGCAGCAGCGTCTCCAAGTCGAGGATGCCCATGATCGCTTGTCCCAGCTCGTGGGCAATGCGCAGCTTTTCGTAGTCGCGCTTCAGCGTATCGACGGGCAGATCCTTGGCCGGCATAAACCGCTCGGACCGGTCCGCATCCACCTTGTGACGGATGTGACTGTCGTTGAGCGTGCTGTTCGCAATCGTGACCCGTTGCAGAGAGTCCTCGTTGGGCCCGCGCTCGGCGTACATCATGCGCGTGTTGCCCATCGTGATCTCGTCGTTGTTTTTGAGGATCTGCTCGGTGACGCGGACGTTGCCGATGTAGCTTCCGTTGAGCGAGCCCAAATCCTTCAGCATAAAGCTGCCGTCAGGCTGGCGAATGATGTGGGCGTGTTCCTTTGAGACAATTCGATCGAGGACCTGGATCGAATTTTCAGGATGACGCCCAATCGTATTGAACTCGCCAAGTTCAAATTCTTTCCGGCTACTGCCGGTAAGCACGATCAGCTTGGCCAAGTTATACGCTCCGAAGAATTTATTTTAAGGGCGAAACCTGTCCTATGTCACCACCTGCGTGATCTCACGCCGACCAGGGGAATGGCCGAAGCGAAGAGCCCTTGGCTGCGTTGTGCTCATTCGCTCGGTGCAGAGGCGAACTCAAGTCATGGTCCGGCCCGGACGAGCCGCACCACCGCCTGGGCCCAGTCCGCTTCGGAGTTTAACGACGGCACCAGCGTCAGCGATTCACCTCCGGCACTGATAAAGTCGTGACGGGCCCGGATGCCGATTTCCTCGATCGTCTCCAGGCAGTCCGCTACAAACGCTGGGCAGAACACGACCAGCCGCTTTTTGCCATGGCGGAGCAGCGATGGAATCACCTCATCGGTATAGGGCTTGATCCATGGTGTTCGCCCAAGGCGCGACTGAAAGCACATCGAGAAGCTGCCCGGTGCAAGCCCAAGCGTGCCAACCAGCGATCGAGTGGTGTCGTGGCACTGGGCGCGATAACAGGCTCGGTTCACGGTGGTGATCTGTTCGCAGCAGTCGGGCTTTTGCAGGCAGTGCTGACCACTGAGGTCACACTTCTTGATCTGCCTCTCCGGTAGCCCGTGGTACGAAAACAGAATGTGGTCGGGCCGGTCCTTTTCGATCACGGCGCGCCCTCGGGTCGCCATGCACTCCAGGTAGCCGGGGTCGCGGTAAAAGGGCGGAACCACTGATAGGTTGGGCGTGACCCAGTACTTTCCGGCCTCGGCGTACAGTAGCTCCAGCGACGATCCGGTCGAGGCCGCCGAGTATTGCGGGTACAGCGGCAGCGCCACAACCCGATCGCAGTCTCTCATCGCGTGGAGCGCTTCACCGAGCGGCGGCTTGCCGTACCGCATCGCCAGCTTCACCGTCCACTCAGGACCAAGCAGCGCTTGCACCGCCTGTTCCAGCCCGAGCCCATGCGACAAAAGCGGTGAGCCCTGCTCAGACCAGACTTTTTGATAGGCCGCAGCACTCTTCCTCGGCCGCAGCGGCAAGATGAAGAGGTTGAGCAGCAGCCACCGCCCCACTGGATGGATATCAATGACCCGTGGGTCAGACAGAAACTCTCGCAGATAGCGACGCACTGCTTTGGGGGTTGGCGCGTCCGGGGTTCCTAGATTGATAAGTAGCAGTCCCTGCTTGGCCATGGGCGGTGAGGATTTCGTAAAGGGTTTGATGTCACAGCGGGGGCGTCGGGGTCAGCGTGCGGCCATAGGCCAAGATCGTGGCTGCCGTCCCGGCCCACAGCAGAAGTACCGCCAGGATTGGACGATCGCGCAGCAAGATCTCCTCGGGACTACCGCCAAGCTTGTGCATGTGGACCAGGTACAGGTAGCGCAGCATTCCGTAGAGCACGTACGGGATCGTCAGCATCATCATGTGATTGGGCGGCAGCCCCTGCGCCGAAAACGTGTACAGCGAGTAGGCCATGATCGTGCTTGCCGTCACAATGCTGATCATCTGATCGAGCAGCTCGGTTGAGTAATGCGACAGGCTCTGACGGTGGCGGCCGGCATCGTCTGCCAGCAGTGAGAGCTCATGACGTCGCTTGCACAGCCCCAGAAACAGCGAGCCCAGAAACGTCACGATATAGAGCCAAGGTGAGATATCTGCCGACAACACCAGCACACCGCTCACCGCACGCAGCACAAAACCTGAGGCCAGCACGAACACGTCAATGATCACCATGTGCTTCAGCGAGTACGTGTACGCGAGCTGTATCAGTACATATGCAAGCCCCACCCAGCCAAAGCTCGGCGCGAGTGCAAACGCGCCCCACAGCCCGACGCCTTCCAGCAGCAGCGTCATGACCAGCGCGAGCCAGATCGGCACATGACCCGCCGCGATCGGGCGACTTCGCTTTTTGGGATGCAAGCGGTCGTGCGGCAGGTCTTGCACGTCGTTTAGCAGATAGATCCCCGAGGCCAGTGCGGTGAATACGACCATCGCCAGCGTCGCTTTTGCCAGCGCTTGCCACATGCTCGGTGCGAACAGAAACCACTTCTTGTTCAAGGTGAACAGAAAGCCTGCGTACAGTAGGACGTTCTTGGTCCACTGCTTCGGACGCAGCGCTTTGATGAGTGAAACCACAAGGCTCGGCGTAGCAGACTGTTTTTCGCTTCTAGTCACGGCGCGGCATCATAGCGACAATACTAGCCACAAGGAAACCTCATGACCCGAGTCGCCGAGTATCCGATCGAGCCCTTCTTCCTGTCTCGCTGGTCGCCCCGAGCCATGAACGGCCAGCCGGTATCCGAGCAATTGTTGCTCCGCCTGTTCGAGGCTGCCCACTGGGCACCCTCCGGTGGCAACACCCAGTCATGGCGTTTTGCCTACGCGATTCACGGCGAGCCTGAGTTTGCGCCCCTGCTCGACCTGCTCGCAGATGGCAACAAAACTTGGTGTGAGCGAGCCGGTGCGCTGATCGTCGTGCTGTCGCAGTCCGTGCTCGATAACGGTCGTCCGAATCCCACCCATTCATTCGATGCGGGAGCGGCTTGGATGAGCCTGGCGCTACAGGGCTCTTCCATGGGTCTTCACGTCCATGGCATGGCGGGCTTCGATGCCCAGCGCGCCCGAGGTGTACTCGACCTTCCCGAAAACCTCGCCGTGAACATCATGATTGCCGTCGGTCACCCCGGCAACGTCGAAGAGCTGCCAGAAAAGCTTCGAGAGCGGGAACAGCCAAACGGTCGTCGTCCCGTAAGAGAACTCATCTTCAAAGGCCGCTACCCCCGCTAAATCCTTCAGCCGCACGCCGTGATACGATGGAGCGATGGGGGATTCTTCGCGCTGTGTTCGTTACGTGGCTCTGGGTGGCCTGCTACTGACTTTTGCCTGTGCGGGACCGACCGCAGAGAAGTCGGGTGGCGGTGGATCGGCCAAGCTACCACCACAGGTTCTGGATACTTCAGATGTGATCGAGGGCGGTGGCACGCTTCCCGGTTCCTCAACGCGCTGCCAAGGCGGCCTGTGTCAGTGTCGTGAGATCGACGCCGCCGGTCGAGGTAGTCCCGAAACCGATGCGGAGTCTGCCCCTCCTGCCCCGGGCTACAAGCGCTTTGAGCTGCGCACCGGACGTGGCGATGACACCATGCGCATCACCATCGAAGGCGTTGGCACCTTCGTCAAGAGCGGCCCGACGCCTGATGCCCGCTGCATCTACGTCGATTTGCCCGCTGGAGCGCACCGCATTCGCTACCACGTCATTGCCGCAAACCCCACCCAAGGTTCCGAGCCAAGGCTTCGCATCAGCGAATACAGCGAAAAGTTTAAGCGCTGGTATCGCAGCTTCGGCTTTCGCTGCACCGATGGCTCTCAGCCATGCACCAAAGACCTGGCCCGCGATGAGTTCGAGCGTCTCGCCAAGCAGGCCGATGGCAAGTTCGACCCCTGCGGTTCGGCCAAGGTACAAGGACTCCGCTTTTCGACTGATCGAGAGGCCGATGTCGCGGTCGGCGACTTCAACTTGCAGCTTGTCTTAAACATCTACAAGTTCACGCCCCGCTTTGCCCCCGACACCCCAAACTGCAAAGGGCTGACCCCAACCAAGCCCGCTGGTACCAGCTCTGCCGATGACGGCGAGATGACCGTCCAACCGGCAAAGTAGTACGGTCGATCGGCACCGGGCTAGTCGAGCCCGAACCGTACCAGCTCGCCGTTCCGTAGGGTGAGGGGTTCGACCGAATACGTGCCATCGCTGACCTGGACCATGCAGATGTTGACCTTGTCGGCTTGCTGGCGGGTTCCCGGATCAAGGGCGAAGCGGCGACCGCTGTAGGGCAGGGTGCCTTCGTTTCCGGCGCAGTGCTTGTCGTAGGTGCTGCGGCTGAGCGGGAAGTGATAGGTGCCACTGCCAGTGCCTACGTGGATGTGGTGGAGGTTGCCATCCGGAAAGGTCAGCTCTTGCTCCCAGACTAGGTGCTCATGGCCCGCGAAGAACGCCGAATAGCCGGTCGCGACCAGCAGCTTGCCCAGCTCATCGCGATAGGACTCGCTGGTTCGGCCCATCATCGAAACCAGCGGGACGTGACCGATGCACAGCCGGAGTGCGTCATCGGGGGTCGCTGCGGCGTCGCTACGGACAAACTGGGCGACCTCCTGCGGGAGGTCTTGGTCAACGACATGCAGCAGGGTTAGGTGCAGCTCCTCGGCCTGCAGCGAGTAGTACAGCGGTGGCTTGCCCGACAGGATGAACCGGTCACTGACATCCTCGCTGAGCTTGGCCCACGCTGCCTGGTAGCCATCGCGCTGCGCCTGGGTGTAATAGTCGTGATTGCCGGCAATCGGCAGCACCGCAATGTCAGCATCCGACAGGGGTTTTAACGCGGCGCGAAATGAGTTCCACCACAGGTTGACCTTGTCGCGGCTGGCACCGTCATCGGGATTGCCGCTGGTCGCGTCTCCGCTCACCACCACAAAGCGCG
Source organism: Polyangia bacterium (assembly GCA_044228505.1). Lineage (GTDB taxonomy): Bacteria > Myxococcota_A > Polyangia > Palsa-1104 > JAEUJZ01 > JAEUKA01. The sequence goes on from JBGAUT010000006.1 coordinate 12,996, forward strand.
GAGCGAGCGAAACAAGCTGGCTTATCACCTTCGGAAAGTTCGAGGGAATGCCTCCGCCAGTGAAGACGTGGATGTCCGAGACAATCGCGAAGCTGAAAGTGCTCATACAACCTTCTTATCAGTAGAGCCGGGGCCGTGGCAAAGTTCGCGCATGAGAGCGCTCGGAATCGTCGGATATAGTGGATCGGGCAAAACCACCCTGGGCGAGCGGTTGATTGCCATCCTGACGGCCCGTGGCTTGCGGATTGCGGCGGTCAAGCATGCGCACCACGGCTTCGAACCGGATGTGCGGGGCAAAGACTCGGATCGCTTGCGCCGCGCCGGGGCCGTCCAAACCCTGGTCTTTTCCGCCGAGCGCTGGGCGCTGTACACCGAGCAGAATCCACCGAGGCCGCCGACGATTCCGGCGCTACTCGCGGTGCTCAATCCGCAGCTCATTGACTTGGTGCTGATTGAAGGACTGCGCAGTGCCGACTATCCCAAGCTCGAGGTACACCGGCCCTCTCTTGGACAGCCACTGCTTGCGGCCACCGATCGGCGAGTGATTGCGGTAGCCACCGATGAACCGGAGCGGCTAGAGCAACTCGGCTTACACTGTCCCGTGCTCAGGTTAAATGACCTGATTGCGCTTTCCGATTTTGTGGGAAGCTTTGTAACCGGAGGAAAAAGCGATATGAGCGACACCACTTCTACCCCCCCAGCGGACGGCACCGGTAAACCACAGTTCGAGGATCTGCGCAGCAAGTTCGAGGAGCGACTCGGCCACCTCGCCAAGCAGATTGATGACCTGTCGGAGCGCTTCACCAAAGGTGCAGTCGAGGCCAGGGCGAGCGTTGAAGCCGACATCGTCAAGCTCAAGCAAGAGCATCAGGATGAGTACGAGCAGTTTCAGAAGCTCCAGAAGGTCGCCGAGGAGAGCTGGGTGGTCCTGCAGAAGCGGCTCGATATCGTTGCTGGCAATGTTCGAAGCGCCGTAGGTCAGGCCGTGGACCAGGCCGCCAGTGCGCTTGGTATCGCGCATGCTGAAGCGGCCAAGTCCGAGCCTGCCCAGACTGCACCGGATGCCGCCCAGACTGCACCGGATGCTGCCCAGACTGCACCGGATGCCAGCACGCCCAGCGACAAGTAGCTTCAAATACGCTAAAACCCCCGGCAGCCCTTCCCACTCACGAGGAGCGTCATGTCGGTTTCCATGTCCCGGTTTGTTAGGTCTTCCGTCCCCGTTGGTTCACTGTGCTTGCTGCTGTCCGGGCTCATGACGAGCTGCGTCGAGCAGAGCGGTGATTCTGCCACCCCCAGCGAGGAAGCACTTGCCGCTGCTCGCGAGCACATTCTCACGGTGGCCCCGACGCCGCGTTTTCCGAGCGGTGCGGTGTTTGAAGGCACCAAAGGTGGCCGGGTTGTCTATCTTGGCGCGGATGTCGACGTAAGCGAGGTCGTTCCCGGACAGACCTTCACCGTCACTCACTACTTCCGCGTCGAAAAGCCGCTATCCGAAGGTTGGAAAGAGTTCGTCCACATCGGTACGCCCGATCGCCGCATGCACCACAACGCCGATCACGTTCCCGTCGGTGGCAAGTACCCGGTGCAGCTGTGGAAAGAGGGCGAGATCATCCGCGACATCCAGCGCATCCCGCTGCCCTCGACGTTTACCGCTGACAAGCTGGCGCTGTTCGTCGGTTTTTACAAAAAGAATGAGCGGCTGCCGGTGAAAAGTGGTCGTCAAGACGGCCAAAATCGGGTCATTGCGCTCGAGCTGCCGGTCAAAGGCGGGGTGTCCCTTTCGGCCAGTCGCAAGCTGCAAGTGCGGCGGCTGCCCGAGGGACAGACGATCGCCATCGACGGCAAGCTGGATGAGACAGCCTGGAAGAACGCAGTCTCGACGGGTCCGTTTGTGCATACGATGAGCGGCGGTCCAGCGGCGCAACCGGCGACGGCGAAGCTCCTGTGGGATGATCAAAATCTCTACATCGCCTTTGAGTTTGCGGACACCGATGTGTGGGGTTCGCTCGAAAAGCACGACGACAAGCTGTGGACTGAGGAAGCTGCCGAGGTGTTCCTCGATCCCGATGGGGACGGCAAGACCTACGTCGAGCTGCAAGTCAGCCCACGCAACACCACGTTCGATTCCTGGCTACCGGGCTACCGTCAAAACGACAACGCCTGGGACTCCGGGATGCAGACGGCGGTGACGGTGCAAGGCACGCTCAACCAGCGCGATGACAAAGACACTGGCTGGACCGTCGAGATGCGCATCCCGATGACCGCGGTCAAAGGTCGACTCGAAACGGTCAAAGGGGTGCCACCAGCCGTGGGAACCGAGTGGCGGGCCAATTTTTTCCGGCTCGATCACCCCAATGGTAAACCTCAGACTGGGTCTTCTTGGTCGCCACCGATGGTCGGGGACTTCCACGCGCTCGACAAATTCGGTACGCTGGTGTTTGCGGACTCAGAGGGCAAGACGGCCCCGATCCAGCAGTCGTCGAGTGTGCAGCCACCACCCGTTCCGCCCGCAGCCGCGCCGGGTCAGCCTGGTGGTCCGCATCAGCTCAACCCGATGCTCGAGCATGCGATGAAGGGCGATGACAGTCCCGAAGTGAAGCCCGCCCCGGCTTCGCCTGCGAAGAGCCCGGCCCCCGTGAAGAGCCCAGCGCCAGCGCCAGCGCCAGCGCAAAAGCCGGCGAGTCCCAAGTCCAAGTAGTCGATCCATACCCACACGCAAACTGTAGGAGTCTGTCCCGATGACCCAGAGCACCGTGCCCACGTACGAGCTAATCTACTTTCCGATTCATGGCCGCGCTGAAGTGCTGCGGCTGACGTTTTCCCTGGCGCAGACCGCGTTCACCGATGTGCCAGTGACGGACTGGGCGACACTCAAGCCGCAGATGCCGCTCGGCCAGGTGCCGGTGCTCAAGGAAACGCACGGCGACAAGTCCGTACTGATTCCGCAGTCGGGCGCGATCATCCGTCACCTCGGGCGGGTGCTCAACTTGTACGGACAGACCGAGCTTGAGCACACGATCGTCGACTACGTGCTGGAGTCGGTGGTGGACTGGCGCAGCAAGTTCATCCCGGTGGCCTACGCTCGGATGTACGGCACGGCCCAAGACATCCAGGACAAGTATTGGGGCGAGCTACTCGACCACAACCTAAAGACGATGGAAAAGCTGCTGGCCAACCCGACCAAGTCGGGCATATGGTTCACGGGTGAGTCGCCGACGATCGCGGACGCGATGGTGTGGGACACCATGGACTCAAACCTCGCCAAGCGGGGCGACGTGCTCGAGCGGTACCCGACGCTGCGTGCCTTCTACGACCGCTTTGCCGCACTCCCCGGCATCGCAGCCCACCTAGCCAGCCGCCGCCCCTCCGAACACCGCCAAGCGTAACCCACCCCAGTCCGGATCCGGCAGTCCAGAACCGGTGCGCCGGAGCCCGCCCACCCCAGTCCGAAAGTCTCGAACTGCTCCGTCGGAACCGCCCCAGTCCGAAAGGCTCGAATGGTTCCGCAGGAACCAGAGAGCCCAAACAAAAGAGCCCCCCAAAGAGAAAAACCGATTGATCGGCCCGAGTGCAAGGCGCGAAGAGGAGCGGAGCGTACTACTGTACGTGAGCACCGGACCGCATGAGCAACGCCGCAATCGCGCCGAGCAATCGGTTTTTACTTCGCGGCCAGGCGGCGGGCGCGACGGGCACGCCGACTATTGGTGTTTCGGTTGGCACCGGCTGCCATGATGCGACGCTTGCGGCGCGACTTGACGCCAGCGATGTGGTTTTTGGCACGGTTTGCAACTTTGCGCTTGGTACGGCTCATGATCGACCTCTTTTAGGAGAGTAGTTTGGTGAAGCGAACCCGCAGCCTACTCGATTCCTAGCCGGTGCGAGAAGGCCCAAATTCCCGCTCTGACAGGATAAAATAGCCAAGCCCTGGGGAGGGATGTCTATGGCTACGCTACAAGCGGTAGAGCTTTGCGGGAGCGAGCGCTTCATTGAGAAGCTGTCTGCGCAGGTTCATGACGAGCGGGTGCGGACGATGGTTGCACTCGGACAGCAGTCGCAGCGGGAGCCCCGTGCGAAGGCGCTGATTGCGGAGCTGTGGAAGGGGCCGGTGTTCGTGCGTCGGCTCGTGCTCAAGGGCTGTTTGGGCAGTCGCGATGGTGCGCAGGTGATGGCGGGACTTTCGGACCCGTCGCGGCTCGTGCGGGGGCTTTCGCGCAAGCTGGTCGCGCTGTGCTGCACCGATGCCCAAGCGACCGAGGCCCTGAAGCAAGCGTTTGTGACGGGCTGGCATTTGACCATGGCGCAGCAGCTACACGGCGCGGGTCGGACGGCCCCGATTGATGCGCTGGCCGACACGATCGCCAAGGGGAATGAGTCGCACCTTTTGGCGGACGTGGTGCCGATGTGCAGCGATGCGGGCCTTTTGCGCCACTTGCCGCAAGCACTGTCGCAGCCCTCGAGCACGTTCTTTGCGCGCTTCGCGCTGTGTCATCCGGAGCGCTTTGCCGAAGCCGCACGGGTTGAGCTGGGCCGAGGACCGCTGGTGGGGCCGTGGAAAGTTGCGGTGACAGCGGCACTGCACGGTTTGGCGGTGCGCACTCCCGATTCGGCGCTGGCGGTCGCCGATGCTCTGCTATCGCATCGAGAGAAGCTGTCCCAAGACATCTTTCGACCGCTCGCCGAGCGACGCCCCAATGAGTTGGTCGCGCTGTGTCAAAAGCACAAGCTGCTGCTGCCGCTTGGACTCACGCCGACGCAGGTCAAGCGGCTGACGGTGGACGCGCTCTTCTATCTAGTCGCAGAGCAGCGGGTGTCGCTCGGCAACCCTCGGCGCTGGTTTCGCAAGCTGGGAGCCGCCGAGCAAGCCGCCGTGGTGCGGGCGTTTTCGCAGTCGAAACTGCGCGAACCAAGCTGGGGCGCGGGTCTTCTGCGTGAGCTACCGCGAGAGCCCGCCGAGGTGCGCGAGCGAATCTACACCGCGTGGTCGGCGGCGAGTCAGAACGGCGATGGGGTGATTGGGATCAGCACGCTGTGGCTGCTGCCGACGGATTTGGCAGAGCGAGAAGCCCGTCGACACCTGGTCCAGGTCACCTCGCTCAAGACCCGGCCCGAGCAGCGAATTCTGTACGCCACGTTTTTGCCCTGGGCCGAAGCGCAAGAGCACATCAAGGCCTACCTGGGACATCCAGAAGGCGAGATGCGCGGGACGGCGCTGGCGGCGCTCCTGGGGCTTGCCGGACGACTGCCGGTGCAGCCTTCGCTCATCGATGAGGCGCTGAAGATCTGTGCGGGCAAAAAGTTTGAGCAAGACCCGGTGCGCCTGCGGATGTTCCAGTCGCTCGGCGGCTGGCCGCGCAAGGTCTGGGACAAAAAGCACCTGCCGATCGTGGGTCAGCTTGTGCGGGATGCGCTCGACGCGGCGGACCTATCGCACGCTACGGCGCAGGCCGCCGAGCGGCTGATTGTGCGGCTGTTTTTCCTCGATGGAGAGTTTGGTGGCAAGTGGCTCGGGACGCTGCTCAAGGAGCGGGGGACGATCTACGCGCCGGGCCTGGGCGACATGCTCAGCGATGACGAGGTGACAGCGCTGGCGAAGCCCCTGCTGGCGGTTGCGCAGTCCTGGTCGGCCAGGGAGCGCGAAGGACAGCTTTGGGCTCTGACGCAGAGCCTGGGTAAGCGGATCACGCTGGTCGCAGGGCTTCCGGAGCTGCTAGAGCAGGTGATGGCGCAGACGGCGAATGCCGCAGTGTCGTTTGGCATCTTGCACCTGTTCTATCTGCACCAGCGCCCCCGCTTTGACCGCTGCGTGGTTGCGATCGTGAAGCGCTGGGTCGAAAAAAGCTGGGACGCTCAGCTCGCCCTGCTGATCCGCTTGGTCGACAAGCTGCCCGCCGAGGTCGAGGACAGCATCGAGACGGCGCTGCTCCGTACTGTCTATCCCCATCAGGCCGAGCTACTGCTCACGGCGGTTCGGCATGCTCACGCGGCGCTGCTCGAGCGGCTGATTCCCAAGGCGCTCAAGCGCGACCGCAGCTTCATTTGCGTGACGATGGTGTGGACGTATCTGCACAAAAAGCGGCAAGACCTGCTCACGCCGTATCTGGCCGGAGAAGTAGTGACCGGGCGGTTTGCGACGGGCAAGACCCGCTGGGTGCTGCCCTTCCACGATGGTTTTTTCCGCTGGAATCCCGAGCAGCAGCGGCTGTTTACGCACACCCTGCGCGGTCTGTACGGTGATGAGGACCGCGACACGCCGACGGTGCTGTGGGCGATGGATCGCCTGTACCGATTGCCGTATACCTCCTGCGAGGCGCTGATCGCACTGTGTGACGACGTTCGGGCGGCGGTGAGTGAGCGGGCGGTGCGGACGCTGGCGCGGCTCGATGCAGGGCAGGGCGTACCGAAGCTCTTGGCGTGCCTGGAAGACCAGCGGGCGCGGTTTGCGATCTATGGGCTGCGAGCGGTACTGGCTGACATGCCCGCGGCGCAAGCGGTGGAGATCCTGCGTGGCGTATCGCTCAAAAAAGTAACCGTGGCCAAGGAAGTGGTGCGGCTCCTTGGTGAGCTGCGCAGCGATGACGCGTATCTGCTGCTGATTGCGCTCGACCGGCCCGACCTGCATCGCGACATTCGCATCGCTTTGTGCCGAGCGCTGTGGGATCACCTGCATCGGGACGAGACGTGGCAGATTCTGGAGCGGGCGGCGACCGGGCCAGACTTTATCTTGGCGACGCGGGTTGGCGAGATTCCGGCAGAGCGGCTGACGGTAGCAAGCGATGCCAAGCTGGCGCAGGTGCTGACGCTGGTGCTGAATCGGCCTGAGCCGGAAGCCCGACGCGAGCTGCTGCTCAAAGCGCCTACCCTGCCGCTTCGAGATCACGGACGGAGGTTCTTGGCGGCGTGTCTGGCTCGGCTGGACTCGCGATACTACGACGAGGTGCAGGCCGCGATGCAGGCGGTGCTGTTGCGTGCGGTGCCTGCCGATGCCTCGGCGTTCGAGGCGCAGCTTGCCAAGACGCTGCCCAATCGACGGGCGCTGGCGATTGTGGTCGAGCGGCTTGGTGAGGCATTCGATCGCAAGAGCCAGCTTTTGCAGGTGCTCGGGGCCGCGACGTGCAAGGTGCTGGCGCGTGAGCCGGTGCTGGCGACGCTCCTGCTACGGGCGACGGCGAAGCTCGCCTTGCCGGAAGAGCTTGGCACGGTCTTGGCGCGACTCGCGGACTCGGGCGGTTTGCACCTGGAGTCGATTGCGGCGGCTGCGGAGGCGGTGCAAGCGATGCCCGGTGATGACCTAGAGGCGATGGAGCTACGGCTCGCGGCAAGTCGTCACGAATCGCTGCGGCTGCTCGGCGTGCGTGCGCTTCAAGCAGCAGCGGTGAAGGGTCAAGGTTTCACCAAGGCCCGTCGGGAACGCCTGGCTCAGTACCAGCAAGACCCCGACCTCGCAGTGGCGGCGGCTGCGCAGCTGGTGTTTCCGCCGCTCACGGAACCACCTCCGTCCTAGTCTATTTTGCTTGCCTCGCGGCGTCGCTTTGAGGGATTTCCTCTCAATGCACTTGGTTCCTCAGCCGCTATCCCACCTGCTTGCGCGCCTGTGCCATGAGAGTCGCCAAAACGGGCCGATTTTTGATCTGCCGCAGCATCGCTTGTATCGCGGCTCGGCGGTGGATCTGTCGGTATCGCTCCACGGACGGCGGGCGGCGAGTCCGATTGGCCCGGCGGCGGGTCCGCACACCCAGCTTGCCCAGAACCTGGTGCTGTCGTGGCTGGGCGGGGCGCGGGTGATGGAGCTAAAGACCGTCCAGGTCAATGACACGCTGCACATCCCACGTCCGTGTATCGACGTCGAAAACGTCGGCTATAACGTCGAGTGGTCCCAAGAGCTGCGGCTCGAAGAATCGCTCGCCGAGTACGCCAAAGGCTGGCTGCTGGTCCATGCGCTGCAAAAGCTGAACCCTCAGCGGCTGCGCACAGACGAGCTGGATACCCTGTTTGATATCTCGGTGGGCTACTCGCTCGATGGAATCAAGAGCCCGCAGGTGGCGTCGTGGCTGGACATGATGCGCGATGCCTCACCGCTGCTCGATAAGCTGCGCAATGAGCTGCCGAGCGAGCTGCGAGCGGCGCTTCCCGACGAAATCCCCTCCGAGATGTCAGGCTGCGTCACGCTGTCGACGTTCCACGGCTGTCCTCCCGAAGAGATCGAGCGCATCGTCGAGCACCTGTTTGAACGCCATCAGATGCACGTCGTGGTCAAGCTCAACCCGACGCTCTTGGGCTATGAACAGGTCGAGGATCTGCTGTGCAATCGGCTCGGCTACAAAGACCTGCGGCTGTCGCGGCACTCGTTTGATAGCGATCTCAAATGGGACGATGCGCGGGCGATGATTGCGCGGCTGGAAACGGCGGCGGCGCGGTCGGGCTGCCTACTCGGCGTGAAGTTTTCAAACACGCTGGTGGTGAAAAATCACAAGCAGTTCTTTCCGCAGAGCGAAGAGCTGATGTACCTGTCGGGGCAGCCGCTGCATGTGCTGGCGATCTCGCTGGCGGCGCGCTTTGCCGAAGCGACGGGTGGACGGATTCCGATCTCGTTTTCGGGAGGGATCGACCAAAAGAACTGCTCCGATGTGGTGGCCTGCGGGCTGCTGCCGGTCACGGTCTGTACCGATTTGTTGCGACCGGGCGGCTATGGGCGGATGGCCAAGTACCTGGATGCGATGCCGGCCAAGTTTGCGCAGGCCGGGGCGACCACGCTGGCTGCGCTGGTCGAAAAAAACGGCGGTATGGCTCAGTGCTTGGCTGATTACGCCGCCAAGGTGGTGGTTGATCCGCGCTATGCGTTCGCCAAAAACAGCAGCACGCCCCGGCGGGTCGAGAGCAAGCTGTGGCTGTTCGACTGTCTCAGCTGCGACAAGTGCATCGCGGTCTGTCCCAACGACGCAAACTTTGCGATCACGACCCCGAAGGTCGAGGCCTTGCCGCTGATTGACTTGGTGGTGGGGGGCGATGGCAGAGCTACTCGCGAGCCCGCTGGCAGCTTCGCGCTGCGGGAAAACGTCCAGATCGCCAACTTTGCGGACGCCTGCAATGAGTGTGGCAACTGCGACATCTTCTGTCCCGAGTGGGGCGGGCCGTACAAGGTTAAGCCACGGTTCTTTTCCTCGGCGGTGAGCTATCAAGCGGCCCATCACCAAGACGGCTTTGTGGTGACGCCGGGCCGGATGGTCGGTCGCATTGATGGTGTCGAGCACACGCTCACGGTGGAGGAAGAGGGCACGCGCTTTGGCGATGGCACGATCTCGGTCCTGTTGGGGCCAGATGGAGAGCTGGGAGCCGTTGAGGTTGCGGCGGGCGCGGTGCCGGGACATCGGCTGAAGCTGTGGAACTATCACGCGATGCGCACGCTGTATGACGGGCTGTGGAAGTCGAGCAACTTTGTCTCAGCGGTCAAACTGCCCGTCGCTGTTTCTGAAACAGCGGGCTAGTGTGGGAATATCGATAGGTCGCGGCAGAAAAAGTTCTGAGGTTCCCGCAGCGTGCCCTCGCAACGATTTGGATTTATCGACTGGTTCCGTGGCCTGGCTTGCATCCTGATGATCCAGACCCACGCCTACGATGCCTGGACGGCGGAGCCGTACCGTCAGGGCACGTGGTGGATTTGGGCGAGGCTCAAGCTCGGCGGGCTGCCAGCGCGGATGTTTCTATTTTTGGCGGGGGTGTCGCTGGCGATGCGCTTTGCCAGCGATGTTCGTCGCAACGTACCGATTGCGGAGGCGCGACTCGGGGCTTTTTGGCGCGGCCTGGAGGTCTTTCTGATCGGCTACGGCTTTCGCATCGCCGAGTGGCTGCTCGGGGGCGGTCAGACCAAGGACGCGTCTTCGATGCTCAAGGTCGACGTGCTCCAGTGCATTGGGCTGTCGCTGATGGTGACGGCGTATATCGCTTCGCCCAAAGACCTGGAAGATCGACGGGTGCCGTGGCGACCGATCTTGCTGGCGCTGTTTTTGGCGGGGATTACGCCGACGTTGCAGAAGCTGGGTTCGCCGAGCGGTCCGGGGCCACTCGTCGCCTATCTTTGGCCGGGTGCGCATCCTCTCGGGCAATTTCCGCTGCTGCCGTGGCTGGCGTATACCCTGATCGGAGCTGCGGTGGGATCGTGGTGGCTGCGGGCGGCGCGAAATGATCGGCTCAGCCAGGCGATGGGGTGGACGGTGGTGCTTGGGCTTGTAACGTGGCTGATTGGTTACTGGCTGGAGCGGCTGCACTTGCCGGTGTTTTCCTCGACGAAGACCATCAAGGTGGATCCGCCATTTATTTTCTTTTACCGGACCGCGTTTTGCTTGATCGGCACGGCGGCGTCCTATCTTATCGAGCGGCTGAAGCTAGTCGAGGGCTGGTCGCCGACGCGGCTCATGGGTCAAGCATCGCTCGTGGTGTACATGGTCCATCTCGATCTCGTCTACAACAGCGCGCCGTACACCATCAAACAGAAGCTCGATCCGATTACGGCGTCGATGTTGTGGGTGGTGGTGGCGATCCTGATGGTGGTGGTGGCCTGGTTCCGCGTCGAAAGTGACCGCAAGACCTGACGAGGTCAGAGGGGCCGGGTTGAAAAGGGGGCGTCGCGGAGTATGCTGCCGCCGTGTCTTTACCGCCTTCGCCAGCCGTGGCTTTGGATTCGGTGCCGCTGGCACCGCTTTTTGCTGCGTATCTGACCGAGCTGGCGGATGTTCGGCGACTCTCGGGTGAGACGGTGCGGGCCTATCGCACCAACGTCGCGGAGTTTCTGCGCTCGGTGGAGGCGAAGAAAAAGCGGCCGCTTTCGGTGAGCGACTTGGACTTGTGGGCAGTGCGCGGCTTTTTGGCGAGTCGGCACGGCGGCGAAAAGCCTCTGACGACCAGTCGCAAGCTGTCCGCGCTGCGCTCGTTCTTTGAGTTTCTGCGGCGCAAGAAGCTGATTGAAGAAAACGTCGCAAAGCTGCTCCAGCGCAAAAAGGCCGAGCTGCCCCTGCCGAAGTTTTTTTCCCCTGAACAGGCCGGGGTGCTGCTCGATCCGATTGTTCCGCTGGAGGGTGATTCGCAGCGACGCCGGGCGGAGAAGCTGCGCGACCGGGCCATCTTGGAGCTGATCTATGGCGCTGGGCTGCGGGTCAGCGAAGCGGTGCAGCTCGATCTCGGGCACATCCAGGCCGAAGATCCAGGGCAGCAGAGTGGCGACGAGCCGATTTTGGTGCTGCGGGTGCTGCGAGGCAAAGGGCGTAAGGACCGGCTGGTTCCCGCTGGGCGTAAGGCGAAAGAAGCGGTCGAAGCGTATCTGACCGAGCGACCATCGCTTGGTCATCCACAGACTGGAGTGCTCGACGAAAAGGCGCTGTTTTTGTCGGTGCGCGGTCAGCGTTTGGGCGTACGCGAGGTGCGAAGAATCCTCGATCGAGCGACCACGCAGAGCGGGCTCGCGCCGAGTCATCCGCATGCGCTACGGCACAGCTACGCGACGCACCTTTTGGGCTCGGGGGCGGATCTTCGCTCAATTCAAGAGCTGCTCGGACACCAAAACCTGTCGACCACGGCACGCTATGCCCACGTCGATTTGCAGTATCTTTGGGACCAATATCAGCATCATCCGCACGCCCAAGCTGCGAACGTTCCGACGGAAAAGAAGCCGGGCGGCAAGGAAACCTCACGATGAGCCAAATTTTTCATGCCACGACCGTGCTGTGTGTGCGGCGGGGAAACCAGGTGGCGATGGCCTCTGATGGACAGGTCACGCTGGGCAACACCGTCGTCAAGTCGCAGGCCAAAAAGGTCCGACGGATGGCCGAGGGTCGCGTGCTCGGGGGCTTCGCGGGCAGTGCTGCCGACGGAATTGCGCTGTTCGAGCGGCTGGAGGCCAAGCTAAAGGAACACAACCAGCAGCTCCTGCGGGCGGCGGTCGAGCTGGCCAAGGACTGGCGCACCGATCGGGCGATGCGGCGGCTGGAAGCGATGATTCTCGTCGCCGATCGCGAGCGAATGCTGCTCTTATCGGGTAGCGGCGATGTGATTGAGCCAGAAAACGGCGTCGCAGCGATTGGCTCGGGCGGGCCGTTTGCGCTGGCAGCAGCGCGGGCGCTGTGCGAAGCGACGGAGCTGTCGGCCAAGGAAGTCACCGAGCGGGCGATGCGCATCGCCGGCGAGATCTGCATCTACACCAACACCCAGCTTTGTTTCGAGGAGCTGTCATGAGCGAACGCCGCGAGGGCCGCGACCTGACTCCGCGTGCCATTGTCGAAGAACTCGATCGCTATATCGTCGGACAGCGGGATGCCAAGCGTGCTGTGGCGATTGCTCTGCGCAACCGCTGGCGACGGCAGCAGGTCGATGGTCATCTGCGCGACGAAATCACGCCGAAGAACATCATCTTGATTGGGCCGACCGGCGTCGGGAAAACCGAAATTGCGCGGCGGCTGGCGAAGCTCGTCGGGGCTCCGTTTGTCAAAGTCGAAGCGAGCAAGTTTACCGAGGTCGGCTACGTCGGTCGAGATGTCGAGTCGATGGTCCGCGATCTCATCGAAGTGTCGGTGAAGCTGGTCAAAGACGAAGAGCGGGCGGCGGTTCAGGGGCGCGCTCGCGAGGCTGCGGAGGAACGGCTGCTGGATGTGCTTTTGCCGCCCCCGTCGCGTAACGCCGGTGGGGTGGTGAGTCGCCAGTCGACGCCCGCGATCGAGGCTCCGACCGACGAGCGCGATAGCAGCCAGACCGCGACCCGTGAAAAGCTGCGGGAGCTGCTTCGCCAAGGAAAGCTCGATAGTCGTGAGGTCGAGCTGGAGGTAAGCGAGCAAGCGGGCGGTGGGGCAGAGGTCTTTGCCGGGACCAACATCGAGCAGATGGGCTTCGATATGTCGCAGCTCCAAAACCTGTTTGGCGGTCAGCGCAAAAAGAAGCGCAAGGTCAAGATTCCCGAGGCCAAAGAGCTGCTTGCGCAGGAAGAGGCGCAGAAGCTGATCGACATGGACAAGGTCCAGCGCGAGGCGGTCCATCGGGCAGAGCAGGCCGGGATCATCTTCGTCGATGAGATCGACAAGATCGCCGGTCGTGAGCGGGCGAGCGGACCGGACATTTCGCGGGAAGGGGTCCAGCGGGATTTGCTGCCGATTGTTGAAGGCTCGACGGTGACGACCAAGCACGGGCCGGTGAAGACCGACCACATCTTGTTCATCGCGGCGGGCGCGTTTCATGTCAGCAAGCCCTCGGATCTGATTCCCGAGCTGCAAGGTCGCTTTCCGATTCGCGTCGAACTTCAGCCACTGACTCAGGCCGATTTGGTGCGAATTTTGAGCGAGCCGGAAAACTCGCTCTGCCGTCAGTACGAGGCGCTGCTTGCGACCGAAGGCGTCAAGCTTCACTTCCACGATGAGGCGGTTGGTGAAATTGCGCGGATTGCCACCGACGCGAACCGCATGCTCGAAGACATTGGGGCGCGACGGCTGCAAACGATTCTGGAGCGCGTGCTCGATGAGCTGTCCTTTGAAGCTCCCGAGGTCGGTCGTCACGGCGACTGGGCGGTCGAGATCACTGCCGACTATGTGCGGCAGCGGGTCGAGAGCGTGCTCAGCAATCCCGACTTATCGAAGTACATTCTGTAGTCGAAGTTACAGACTTGGTCGATTGCTCGGCTCCAAGCGACCGAACCAGAGGAACTGCTTCGCGAACTGCATCGCCCGCGCAGAACGCCGAAGCTTTGTAAGTAGTTAAAAACGTGCTGTAAGTTACTCAATTTTTGGTCTATTCTCGGCTCCAAGGGGAGATTGATGATGAGCTATCGTTCGCTTTGCGCCCTCGCCATTTGCCTGCTTGCTCTCGGCGGTTGTACGGAAACCAAGAAGGAGTGGCGCAAGGACGGCGTGCCCAAGGATGTCGTCAAGCGTCAGAAGGCACTGTGCGAATACAAGGCAGAGCTGGACGCGGGCTCACCGGCGGGACTTTCGGGCGACGCGAAGGAAGCGCGCAAGAACCAAGTCGGCAAGTTCACGGCGCTGTGCATGAGCGCGAACGGCTACAAAGAAGAAGAGATCACCGAGTATCAGTAGTTCGCCGTCGGGCCTCCATCACAAGGACAGAGGCGAGTGGCAGCGCGACCAGGCCGCACAGTCCCCACAGCGGCTGCACCAGCACCCCCAGCAGCTTTCCCAGCACGACCAAGAGCAGTCCGCTCAAGCGGATTCGTCCATAGACTCGCTGCGCCTTGGGCACAAGCAGAAGCCAGTCGGTCGGCCACAGCACCAGCAGCGCCTCGTTGATGCGTAGCTCTGGCAGCTTGGCGACGAGCGCGAGCGACCACGGCAACAGCGCCAGCAGGGACAGCACCCCCAGCGACAGCACTTTCCCCGGTCGACCGCCGAGCCAAGCCAGCAGGAGCAGCCCAAGCCCGGTCGCAAGCCACAGCAGAAGCGGCGACACGGTGGACTGAGGCGGCAAGGGGGCGGCTCGGGAATAGACCACCTCCGGCAGGGCGTGGAGATGGCTGTGTAGCTCGGCGCGGAGCACCTCGGGCAAGAACATGCTGTCCCAACCGCTGATCGGTGCATCGACCCGGCGACCGAGCACAGCCTGCTGCAAAGCGAGCAACACCGGCGAGGTGGCAAAGCCATCGACGACTCGGCTGCGCAGCGGCGGCTGATCAGCGATTTGATTGGGTCGATGGAGCAAGCCGCCGGTCACCTCGTCGATGAGATCGCGAATCCGTGTGGTGCAGTTGTCGTCGAAGTGGCGGTAGTTGTAGAGCGTCTGCTCGGGTCGATCGGCTTTGTGCAGCGCGGACGAAAGCGCCGCAGTCTGGGATGGGGAAAGCGGCAGCCTCTGCCGATACACGGTGCGATCCTCGTGGTGATAGATCGCCATCATGCGAGGCTGGCTCACCACCGACACCCAGAACTGGCCGTGGCCGCGCAGAACGCCCCAGGTGAGCGGTCCCGGCGTCGAAAAGTCGGCGGTCCCGTAGTTGTAGCAGCGTCCGAGTGGGCTTTCCTCATCGGTGACGCAGATGGCGGCGTGTCCAAAGCGCGAAAACAGGTCGTCGCCGGGCCCCATCGTGTAGACGTCG
This sequence comes from Polyangia bacterium, assembly GCA_044228505.1. Lineage (GTDB taxonomy): Bacteria > Myxococcota_A > Polyangia > Palsa-1104 > JAEUJZ01 > JAEUKA01. Next base: position 28,078 of record JBGAUT010000006.1, read on the forward strand.
ATCTGCGCCGCTGCCGCAGCACTGAGGGGAGTCAAACAGCCCAGCATTGCCAGGATCACCAGCCAAAAGCACCACCGCTGCCGCATCTTGCCGATCTTGGCAGGGGTGCAGCGCTTCGAGCAAGGGAACGAGTGGGCTGATGCACGTCGCTGCGTCGCGCAACCGCTTTCCCTTTTGTCAAAAGTCGCGCTATGAAGCGTGCGCTCGATGCTGTTTACCGTTCTTCCTTATAGTGAGCTGACTTCGCCCGAAGGGCAGCAGCCGTCCTCGGACATTCCACCACCGAATGGTCCGGCTCCGTCGCGGGCGTGGCGACTGTCCGTGCTGGCGCTGTCGATCTTGCTGATCGCGTCATCGCTGGCCATTGCGGTGTCGGCGGTGGTGGTGTCGCGTCGCCATGCCAAAGACGTTGTGCCGGGGATTGTCCTGGGGGGCTTTGGAGCGCTCGGTGATCAACCGCTCGGGCTGATTCCGATCGACGAGCTCCCGAAGCGCGTTCATGAGCTGGGCGAGCGTTTTTTGGACCAGCGGGTGCGGCTTCTGATCGGCCAGGACAAGTCGTCCGCGCAGCTCCGTGAACTGGGCATGCGGGTCGATGAGGAAGCGATGCTGCGGGACTGTAGGAGTCTCGGACACAGCGGAGAACCGCTGGCAGATCTGACGAGCTATCTGCGTGGTCGTCGATCGGGTTATCGCTTGCAGTTTGCGGTCAGCCTCGATGTGAGTAAGTCGCATCAGTTCTTGATCGAGCTCAAAGATGCCGTCGATCGAGTCGCTGTCGATGCGCGACTGGATTTGGAAAAACACACCATCGCCAAGGAGCGACCAGGCTACCTGTTGCGGGTCTTTGACTCACTGGTCAGCCTGGAATATATGGCGAGGACATTGTCGACGGGACAGGCGGTACCGGAGCTGCGTTTGGCGGTGGCTGAATCACAGCCCGAGGTGCGGAAAGAGAACCTGACCAAGCTGGATGTCTCGACGGTGCTGGCTTCGTGGGAAACGCGTTACTCGACAGCATCGATTGACAGCGACCGGACCTACAACCTCAAGGTGGGGGCCGATAAGTTAAATGGCTTCGTGCTGCAACCTGGGCAGGTCTTTTCATTTAATGCTGCCGTCGGAGATCGCACCGAAAAAGAAGGCTATCGGGTCGCACCGGTGATCTCGGGCGGAGAGCTGATCGATGGGTTGGCTGGCGGCATGTGTCAGATCGCTTCAACGCTGCACGCAGCGGCGTTTTTCGCGGGGCTGGAGATCGTCCGTTCGACGCCACACTCGCGACCGAGCACCTACATCCCGATGGGACTCGATTCGACGGTGGTGTACCCGTCGGTGGACCTCAAGCTCAGAAACCCGTTCGACTTCCCGGTAGTCATTCACTTCGTCGTCCACCAGGGCGTGGTTCGCGTCGAGCTACTCGGCAAAGAGCGTGTCTTCAAGGTCGCTTTCGAGCGCGAGATCCTCGTCGAGACTCCATTCCCCACTGTCACCAGGCCCGACCCCGAGATGCCAACCGGGCAACAGTTCATCGACCAGGACGGATACCCCGGTTACCGAATCAAGCGCCGTCGCTACATCTTCAAGGGCCAGTGGAAGACCGATGCCAAAGACGAAAATCGCGGCAACCCCGATGAGCTGATCAGCAAGCGAGAGTGGGACATTGGCTATCCGGCGACCACGCAGATTGTCCGCGTCGGCACCGGTTCCCCCAAGCTGCCCAAGAAGCCGCCGCCGCCCTCTCACCGCATTCCTCCGCTACCGGCGTGGGCCAAGCCACTGTGGGTGATTCAGCGCTAGTGCGCCATCGCCGCGATGGCTTTTTTGTGCTGTTGTAGCTCGCCGAGACGTTGGGTTAGCTCTTCGATGCGGGCGCGGTTTTGCTCGACGATTTCGGGCTTGGCACGGGCGACGAAGTCGGGGTTGGCCATCCGGCTTTGCACCGTTTGAAGTTCCTTGTCGACCTTCTGTGCGTCTTTTTCGAGTCGAGCCAGCTCTGCGGCCGCATCGATCAGTGTATCGGCGTGGAGCAGCAGCACCGTCATTGCGGGCACGATTTCGGCGATCGTGCCCTGGGTATTCGGCAGGTCTTCGACGACTTGGGATAGCTCGGCACGCGTCATGCGTTCGATGGTGGCTTTGTTGTCGGACAGCACGGCTCGCAGTTCGGCATCGGTGCTCTTGATCGCGAACTCGATTTTGCTCGACTCGCTGCCCTCTTCGGCCTTCTGCGTCTTCAAGTTGTAGGTCGACTTGATGGTGCGGATTGCCTGGATCGCGGTTTGGACGAAGCCCATATTACGCTCTGCGGATGCATCTTTTAGTGAAGCATCTCCCGTTGGATAGAGCGTAATCATGATGCTCTGCGGGCTTCCCGAAGGACGAGGAAGACGGAGCCACAGCTCTTCGCTGATGAACGGAGTGATTGGATGAAGGAGACGCAGTGAAGTCTCCAGACACATCGTCAGCGTTCCCAGCGCCGCCCTTCTTTGCGTAGGCGTGGCTTGATCCGACAGGTTCGGCTTCGATAGCTCGATGTACCAATCACACAGCTCATTCCAGAAGAAGTGATACAGAGCCTGCGCACCATCGGAGAATTTGCTGGCCGCGAACGCCGCATCAACCTCCTCGGTCACCGCCGTGAGTCGCGACAGAATGTACCGTTCAGCGAGTCCCAACTCGATCGGGGCCGAAGCCGGAGTGGATTCAGAGTCGAGCACTCCGCGCTGATGAAGCAGCGTCTCGCGGAATGCGCCGAGCGCCTCAAACTCGCTGTCTTCGACGTTCATCAAAAAGAAGCGTGTCGCACTCCAAATTTTGTTCATGAAGTGGCGATAGCCGTCGATACGAGGCACCGATAGCCGGATGTTGCGGCCCTGTGCGCCCATTACCAGTAGGAAGAAGCGCAGCGCATCGGCACCCTGACGAGGGAAACCGTTTGGATAGGCCGCCGCTGCCGAAGGGAAGGCCTTTTTGAACTTCGCAAGCGACTCGTCGACTTCCTTTTTGGTCGGTGTCTTGTCCTTGCCAAAGCCCAGCACCTCTTCCATTTTCGCGCCGTAGACTAGGTGCAATGGGTCGAGGACGTTGCCCTTGACCTTGGACATCTTTTCGCCGTTTTCATCGACGACCAGCGCGTGAAGGAGCACGGTTCGGAACGGCACTTTCTTCATAAAGTGCAGCCCCATCATCATCATGCGGGCAACCCAGAAGAACAGGATGTCGTGTCCGGTCTCCATCACCGAGGTGGGATAGAACGTCTTCAGATCGCGGGTCTGATCGGGCCAGCCCAAGGTCGAAAACGGCCACAACGCAGACGAGAACCAAGTGTCGAGCACGTCATCGTCTTGCTTGAGATCGGTGCGTCCGGCGCGCTGGCAGGCTTCTTCGAAGGTTCGTGCGACGTAGACCTCGCCTTGCGGGTCGTACCAGGCGGGAATCCGATGTCCCCACCACAGTTGCCGAGAGATACACCAGTCTCGGATGTTGCGCATCCAGCGGAAGTAGTCGTCGGTGTAGTGCTCGGGAACGAAGCGAGTCTTGCCTTGCTCGACCGCCTCGATCGCGGGTTTGGCGAGCGGCTCGGTCTTCACAAACCACTGGAGCGACAGCATCGGCTCGATCACCGTGTCGCAGCGCTGACAGCGGCCGAGGTTCAGTTTGTGCGCTTTTTCCTCGACGAGCAGCCCGGCTTCCGTGAGTGCTTCCAGCACGGCCTTGCGCGACTCGGCGATGGTTAGCCCTCGGAATCGCTCCGGCGCGTTTTCATTGAGCTTCCCAGCCAGATCGAACACCGAGATCTGTTCCAGGTTGTGACGCAGTCCCGTTTCGAAATCGTTGAAGTCGTGACCCGGCGTGACCTTGACCGCACCCGTTCCAAACTCCATCGATACCAGCACCGGATCGGCGACGACCGGAATCGTGCGGTCGGTGAGCGGAACCTGGACGTGTTTGCCAATCAGGTGCGCAAAGCGCGGATCTTCGGGATGGACTGCCACTGCGGTGTCACCGAGCAGCGTCTCTGGTCTCGTCGTCGCCACCACCAATCGCTCGGTCGAACCGACTACGGGGTAGGCAATGTGCCACAGCTTGCCGTCGGTCTCTTCAGCTTCGACTTCTAGATCGGACAGCGCGGTATAACAACGGGTACACCAGTTGATGAGCCGTCGTGCCCGATAGATCAGTCCATCCTCGAACAGTCGCACGAACGCTTCGATGACGGCGCGGGACAGTCCCTCGTCCATGGTGAAGCGACAGCGCTGCCAATCGAGCGAAAAGCCAAGGACACGCAGCTGCTCGATGATGCGGCTGCCGTACTTTTCCTTCCACTGCCAGACGCGAGCGGTGAACTCCTCACGGCCTAGGTCGTGACGGCTCTTGCCTTCCTCTTTGGCGAGCATTCGCTCGACGACGAGCTGGGTCGCAATACCGGCGTGATCGGTGCCCGGCAGCCACAGCGCATTATAGCCCTGCATGCGTCGCCACCGCGTCAGCACGTCTTGCACAACGTACATCGCGTGCCCCATGTGGAGCGAGCCGGTGACGTTCGGCGGCGGGATTACGATTGTGAAAGGGGTCTTCGGCGTCGTTGCTGAGGCGTGGAAATACCCTTCCGTTTCCCACACCTTGTACCACTTCGATTCGACCTCAGCCGGGTCGTAGGCCTTGGCCAGCGAGACTTCCTTCATCACGAGCTTCCTTCGAGGAGAACTGGCACAGGCCAGCGGGGCTTTCTTATCACACGGGCTCGTCGTCTGCGGCAACTTTTCCGCCCGGTCCGGCCAAGTCGACGCTGACAAAGCGCAGCCTCGACGAGATGGGCTGCGCTATGATGCTGGTTGGATCACTACAAACTCGATGACCATCGTCGCCAAATCCTATCGTTCCATCGTCGCTAATGTTCCCATGTTCCGTCGTCGGCTCATCACCGCTGGCCTGCTCGGGATGACACTGATTCTGCCGGTCCGTTCGGTTCCGGCTGAGACGCTGCCGGTGCAAAAATCGACGGCCGGGCCGGCTACCCCAGCGATACCGCTGCCGATCCCAACGCCACCGGAAACCTCGCCGCTGCTGGCCGCGCTCAAGCAAGAGCTAGAACGGTCGATGAAGCGGTTGCGGCTGAAGGGTTACGAGGCCCCCTATTTTATTAGCTACACCCTGCGTGACATCGAGGAAGCCGAGGTCGTCGGCAAGCTTGGTGCGGTCTACAGTAAGGCCCGAGATCATCGCCGAGTGCTTCACGTCGAGGTTCGCGTGGGTAGCTACGAGCTTGATAACACTTCGGCGGGTGAATCGGATGGCGATGCGGATCTGGCGCTCAGTCTTTCGGAGGTTTCGAAAGATGCGCCGCTCGAAGACAACTTGGAAGCACTGCGCGGCTCGCTGTGGCTGCTAACCGACCAAAAATACAAAGCGGCGCTGGCATCCTATGCTCGCAAGCGCGCCCGAGGAGTGCGGGACGTCGAGCCCGAGGACAAGCTGCCAAGCTTTTCCAAAGAAAAGCCGACCAAGTTCGTCGGTGAGATACCTCGCTACGATGTCGATTTGGAGCAGATGTCGGAGAGCGTACGAGTCGCCGGGGCAAGGCTCAAACAAGCGCCGGTTCTAGACGGAGAGATCAAGCTCAACGCGGATCGGGTGAGTCGTTACTTCGTCAGCAGTGAAGGGGCCGAGACCATCGAGCATCGCACCATTTTCGCAGCTCACCTGTCGGCGGAAGCTCGCGCCAAGGACGGCATGCTGCTGTCGAATGAGCGCGACTATTATGGACGTTCTGCGGATCAGCTTCCGACGGCCCAGGCGTTAGCGGCGGCGGTCGATGGGTTGGTTCGTGATTTGTCACTGCTCCAGTCGGCACCCGCTGCGGATCCTTACAACGGTCCGGCGATCTTGATGGAGGAAGCGGCCGGTGTGTTTTTCCACGAAACCATCGGTCACCGTCTCGAAGGAGAGCGCCAAGTCAGCGAGCAAGAAGGCCGCACGTTCAAGGGTCAAATCGGGCAGAAAGTGCTGCCCCTGTTTCTATCGGTGCTCGATGATCCGACGCTGCAGTTTGTACAGGGTGGGATTCCGCTCAACGGCTTCTACCGCTTCGATGACGAGGGAGTGCCAGCGCGACCGGTGACACTGATCGAAAAGGGCACCCTGCGTGATTACTTAAAATCGCGGACGCCAGTGCTCGGATCGTTGCGCTCGAACGGCCATGGCCGAGCCGAGGGCACCAACGACCCGATCGGACGGATGGCCAACTTGGTGGTGAAGGCCGAAAAGACGGTGCCACTGGCGGAACTCAAGGCTCAGCTTCTCGCCGAGGTTCGTCGCCAAGGGAAGCCTTACGGCCTGATCATCCGCGACATCCTCGGCGGTTCGACGAACACGATGAACTTTGGCAGCCAAACCTTCCGAGGCCAGCCGACGATGGTGTACCGAGTCGATGCCAAGACCGGCGAAGAAACCCTGGTCCGTGGCGTCGAGATGGTCGGCACCCCGCTGTCGAGCGTCGCCAAGATTGTTGCCGCCTCGGACACCATCGGTGTGTTCAATGGCTTTTGTGGTGCCGAGAGTGGCATGGCACCTGTCTCGACGGTTGCTCCAGCCGTGCTCTTTACCGAAATCGAGCTTCAGCGCGCTCAGCACGTCTCGGAAAGGCCGCCTATCCTGCCCCCACCGTGGCGCGACGAAGCTACAATTCCCCGCAAATAAATGAGTACGATCATGCCCGATCCAACGTCCTCATCGCTGTCACTCGACCGCGATCCGAATCAGACCTGTACCGAGTTGCTTCGTTTTATCGACGAATCACCGACGCCCTATCACGCGGTGGCGAGCAGTGCAGCTCGGCTTTCTGCCGTCGGATTTTCTGCGGTTGCCACGAGTGCTGATTTTTCAGGGCTGGCACCGGGCGCATACTTTACGACTGCAGGGGACGGGACGTTGATCGCGTTTGTGCGGCCTCGGCGGCCTGTTCAGGGCTTTCGGATCGTGGGGGCGCACACCGATAGTCCAAACCTACGGTTAAAGCCACGGGCGCTCTACGAGAAGGCCGGTTATCTGCAGCTCGGCGTCGAGGTCTACGGTGGCGTGCTGCTCAATAGTTGGCTCGATCGCGACCTGATCCTATCGGGACGGGTGATCGTCCGGGGAGACGATGAGCGATTGTCGACGCGCTTGATTAGGCTCAAGCAGCCGATTGTCCGAGTGCCGCAGCTCGCCATACACCTCGATCGCGAAATCAGCGAAAAAGGCCTGCTGCTCAATCGCCAAGAACACATGGTCCCGATTCTGGGGCTTGGGGATCCCAAAAACCCGCGTTCGAACGGAGACAGCGCGCTGCTGTCCGAGCTTTGTGCCCACGAGTTAGGACTCAGTCCAAAACAGATCGTGGGCTGGGAGCTGCATCTTCACGACAGCGTGCCAGCGACGCGGGCGGGTCTTGGCAACGAGCTGATTTTGGCCCCGCGGCTCGACAACCTGGCGATGTGTCACGCGGGACTGGAAGCGCTGCTGCGGACGTTTGGGAGCGACGATGACAGTGGCTATGCGCAAGTGGTGGCACTGTTTGACCACGAAGAGGTCGGATCGAGCAGCGACCACGGTGCCCAGTCGGCGCTGTTGCCTCGAGTGCTCGAACGGCTGGTGCTATCGACGGGCGGGAGTCGCGAGACGTATCACCAAGCGCTCAGTCGTTCGCTGTGTGCCTCGACGGACATGGCCCATGCAGTGCATCCCAACTACGCCGATCGTCACGAGGCGAACCACCGACCGGTACTCAACGGCGGGCCAGTCGTAAAGTACAACTCGCAGCAACGCTACGCGACATCATTACCGACGGCAACCGCGATCTTTGAGCTGGGCAAACAGGCTGGCGTCGAGGTGCAGCAGTACGTCCATCGCACCGACCTCCCGTGTGGCAGCACCATCGGCCCGATTGTGTCGACGCTGCTGGGGATTCCGACGGTGGATCTCGGTAACCCGATGCTGAGCATGCACTCGGCACGAGAGATGGCCGGCGCTTCTGATCCTGAAAAGATGTCGCGGCTGCTCGCCCGTTTTTTGCTCAGCCGTGATGCCGTCTGAGCCAATCTGTATCAAAACAGTCGCGCATCGAGGTTGGGGAAGAGATTGTCGCGGGCCTCGCAGTCCGCGAGGAAAGCTTCGTCGATGGTCCCGGCTTCGATGTCTGCGGCGAGTCGGCCAAATCGCTGCAGGTGCATGCGGACCCTCGACTCGGCGTACGACACCGCAGTGCCGGTTTTCATAATAAACGCCCAGTCGGAAGACTGCATCAGCAGTAGCTCTCGGCCAGCCTGCGCAAGTGCCCGCTGGAGGAGCGTCACCTTCGCATCGTCCTCTTTGGCCGCAAACTTTCCGACCAGCTCGTGCAGCTTGGTTTCGGCGTGGTGGATGTGACGATAAATCCAGTCGTTGCTGTTATCGATCCATACCGCCGAGTAACCGCCTTCTCCCCACGATGAGGGTGCCGGATCACAAACAGCGTTGACCGGATAGTCGCTGAGGTACCCGGATGCCGTCTGAAGCTGCACCTCGCTGCCGGGTTGGCTGCACAGTCGCAGTACTTCGCCGAGGAAGGTTGGCCCCTCGAACCACCAGTGTCCGAACAACTCGGCATCATAGGGCGACACGATGATCGGGCGACGATCCATACGTTGCGACAGCCACGAAACCTGCGCCTGCCGTTTTTCAACGAAGTCTCGCGCATGTTCGCGGGCCCTGATGCGAGCAGCCTCGGGCGAGTACATCGCTTTGTCCTGCAGGTCGATGCGCGGTCCGGTTACGCGATGGTACTTGTAGCCGGTGTGAACACGAATCCCATCGGGATGGATGTACGGCGCGATCTCTTCTAGCGGGCGATCGAAACCGATATCGCGATAGAAGTCACGATAGACACCGTCGGCAGGATAGCCTTCAGTCGAGGACCAAACCTGCTTCGAGGACATCAGATCACGACCAAACGCAGCCACCCCAGCGCGGGTAAAGATCGGTGCATGCAATCCGAGTGGTGGCCGAGGCCGCGCATAGGTCAGCCCGTGAGCATCGAGGAAGAAGAAGCGAAGATTTAGCTCACCGAGAAGCTCATCGAGACCGTCGACATACCCGCATTCCGGAAGCCAGATCCCACGCGGATAGCGACCAAAACATTCGCGATAGTGCCGCACCGCGATGAGTAGTTGCGCCCGCCGGGCCGACGGTTCCCGAACCACCGGCAGATAGGCATGGGTGGCGCAGGTGGTGATGATTTCCAGCGCCCCGCGCTCTTGCAGGTTGGCAAATGCGGCGACCAGATCCCCATCGAGAGAGCGATACAGTGCCCGCAGCTCGGTAAAGCGCGACAGATAGAAGCGCACCAGCTCGGCCTGCACCGGGTTGTCTTTGGTGCGGCTCAGCTCGTCTTCGCCCAGGCGGAGCAAGCGGTCAAGATACGCCCGATAGCGCTGGCCGAGCAGTGTGTCGCGGAGCATCGAGCACAGCGTTGGCGATAGCGATAACGTCAGGCAGGGAGTCGAGCCCGAACCAAGCAGCTGGGTTAGCTCGGAAATCAGCGGCAGGTACGTGGCGGTGATTGCCTCGTAGAGCCAGTTTTCCTCTAGGTGATACGGATTTTCGGGGTGCCGCACGAACGGAAGGTGCGCGTGCAGAAGAAGGAGTAAGTCACCCCGAGCAGTCGCGGACATTAGAGCCCTCCGCTCTTCCCCGGTGGATGGCTGCTGCTGCTGGGAGATCTACCCGACGGTGCATCGACAATCCACTCGGATTCATGAACTGGCAGTTGGTTGGCGGGCAGCATGGTGCCGGTACGCCAGGGGAGCGTTCTCTCTTGGTGCGGCTGCTCGGGCCTGGACAGCACGATGTGTTCGCGCTGCTTGCCATCGCTGTGGACCGGCTGGACATGGGCCCATTCGACCGCTGTTTCCGTCGACGGCTGCGTCGGAGGCAGGCGCAGCGGGTGCGACTGGGCGATGGGCGAAAATAGACCTTCTGTGGACAGCAAGCCGACAGCGGCGCGCAGATGTGCTCCAGCGCGAGGCGACTCCAGATACTTTTTGCCGTGGCGAGTGTGAAGATGCAGATCACGGATTTCGCGGTGTTCGCGACCACCGTTACCCGCCTGGGTTGTCACAAAGATTCGGAGCACCAACCGGCCAGCACCTTCCGCAATCCCGAGCTGACGGTGCGCCATCGCAAACCCCGCGTCCGTTACTTCCCAGTAGATGAAGTACCAGTGCGGGTCTTTCGAAAGGATCTCAACCTCGTCGCGCCCATACGTTTCCGGAAGATCGCCGTCGTGCGAGCGCTCGTGTCCGCCACCAGTCCGTCGTTTGGACTTGGGATCGGGCACCGCCTGTTCGCTTTTGCTGGCGTCTTTGGGATGACTCACCACCGACGTCGCATCCTCCCCGGCTTGGGTCGGCAAGGCGTTTGCTTCCGTGTCTTTGGTGAAAACCATGGCAACTCCATCTTCGCCGCTTGGCTTCGGCTCGTCGTCGTGGCCTAGCGTCGGTCCCCAGTAAACTGTCTGACGGTGGCAATATCGCTTCGGATCTGCGCGACCAGCTCCACCACCGAAGGAAACTTCCGCTCGTCACGCAGCCTGGCCACAAAACAAAGTCGCAGCTCGCGATCATATAGCGAAGGCAGTTCGACTCCGTCGCCAACCAAGAGATGCGCTTCTACGGACAGCGGCGGTTCCTTGGCTGCGAAGGCAGAAGGGCCCAGGAATGTTGGATTATATCCGACGTTCACTGCGGCGGGGTGGCTTGCCTCCACCATCGGAATGTCGGACGGAAAGGACGAGGCAGCAGCGGTCAAGATCTCGGCCCACGCTGCATAGACACCGGGCTTCAGCTTGACGTCGGTGTGACATCGCAGGTTGGCAGTGGGAACCGAGATCGTCCGGCCGCGACCCGCGCCATGGACGACGGTGCCTTCCAGTTCGGCTGGTCGACCGAGGAGTAGCGCTGCCCGATCGAGATCGCCATCGCTGAGCGCCCGCCGAATGAGCGTCGAAGAGCAGGTCACTTGTTCCCCACCTGGGGTGGTGACCGAGACGGCAGAGAGCACCGTGACTTGGGCTCCCTGCGATTCGCCGAGTATTTTCGCGAGCAGCGCGCCATCGCCCGTCCGGCCACGACCGAACCGAAAGTCGTGGCCGACACAGACGGCGCGCAGCGTGGGGCCGGCCAGCAGGATTCGTTCGACAAATTCGGTCGCGGTAAGTTGTGCAAACGCTGCATCAAAGCGCTGCTCGATGACGAAATCGGCACCCGCGAGCAACAGCAACTCTCGCTTACGTCGGGCCGACAGCAGCAACGACGGAGCACTTTGGGGTGAAATCACCGTCGCTGGATGTGGGGCAAACGTCATTGCCACCACTTTGCCGCTCGCCCCGACCCGTTCGCGGGCCGATGCGATGAGCGCTTGGTGACCGCGATGGACTCCATCAAAGTTTCCGATGACCAGCGCGCAGGATTCCGTCTGAGAGACAGAAGCCGCGAACTCCTCGTAGCTGGCAAAGACTGGCATGGTGTCGAGCGGCAATTGGCACCGCCGGGCGGGCGGTATAGCGCGGAGCGGCGAAGATGTCTAGCGGGCTACAAGCAAGCACAGCCAGGAATGCCGACGGGGCCGAGGACGGCAGCGGTTTTGGTTAAGCCGCCTTCTTCTTTTTCTTCTGGTACAGGAAGTATCCGCCAGCGCCCATTGCGACGAAGACCAGTGTGAGCAGGATCGGGCTGTGGGCGATGATCGAGATCAGGATCGTCACCACCGACAAGATGAAGGCGATTGGAAACATCACCACACTCACCAGGAAGCGACCCGCCGAACCGAGGAACGGGATGATATCGAGCAGTGTGTTGATCGGGCCAAAGAACAGGATCAGGCCGAACCACATCATCAGGAAACCAACGAGCCGCAGCACCCAACCAACGGTCTTGTGCTCGCTGGCGAGCGTCTGAATCGCTTCCTCGCGGGAGCCGGGCAACGCTCGAAACAGCGAGGTTTCCTTGTCTTTGTAAGCGCGGACAGCGCCACCATCGAGCTGACCAAACAGAGTCACTTTGGCACCGGGACGCAGGGCCGAAAACTCGATGCGGACGTCTCCGATCTCGGGCTGGCTGAGCGTGCCCGAACCTCGGAACAGATACTTGTCATCGACGAGGGTGTAGCTCTGGGGCTTGCGGGCAGCAATGGCGTCGGCTTTGCGCTCGGCCTTGCCGACCTCGGCGGGGGCGGGACGGGGCTTCTTGACCGAGCGACCCTTCCGTTTCTTCTTTTTGCCCTTTTTGTCTTCGCTGGCATCGTCGGCTTTGTCCGCGGCGGGCTTCACCGCATCACTCTCGGGATTGGCTGCATCCGCAGCAGGCTTGGCCTCGGCTCCATCGGTCTTGGCCTCATCGGCGGGTTTGGCCTCATCGGCCCCAGCGCCCTTGACCATATCGGCGGTTAGCTTGAGTGGCTCGGCGCTCGGCAGGCTGGCTTCCTGGGGCTCGAAGGGATAGGCACCGACCGTTGCCTTCTGCGCAAAAAAGCTAGCGTCCTGAATCGGCAGCGCGATGTTTTCGTGCCCCTTCGGGTTTTCCATTTCCGTCGGTAGCTTGGGTTTGCCGGTCCATCCCTTGGTGTACGTGACCGTGCGGGTTTCGACCTTTTTGCCGCCCGTCTTCTTTTCCGTCGAAGTCTTGACGTTTTCAATCCAAGCCCACATCTGCACGTTGCGATGCAGGCTCAGGTAGCTGCCGGGATGGAGCAACTCTGGATCGCCGACTTTCTCATCGGTCTTGAGGTCACCGGTGACCGACACGAACTTGCCATTGAGGCTGCTGTCAACGCTGGCAGGGTTTGCCACCACCGACTTTTTGGCGACCTCAGAGAGATCGACGCGGCCCTCGTTCATCCAAAGGACGATGAACGAGCAAATAAATAGCAAGCCACCAACGGCGACACCCTTGATGGAGTCCACCAAATTGGTGCCAAGCCCCTTCTCTTCTACCGATGTGAACTGATCAGACATGTTGTCCTCGATTGCGCATGAATGTGCCCTTCCCCACCATTACACTGCCCCCCAAAACCCAAGACGGTTCAAGGTATCACAGCCGCCAGCTTCGTCTCAACTTTGCAATCACTGTGACTTTCGGTGGATCGGTAACAAGTTTCTCTTCGCTATGTTACTGTAAGAACAGGCAACATTTTTATTCGAGAGGTCCCCATGTTGCGCCGAACGAGCAGCCGCAAGAACCAAACTGTACGCCGCGAAGTTTCGACTCGCTCTGTTGCGGAAGGCTGCGAGCTGGGACCCGTTCCGCTGCATCTGGAACTTCCTGTTCCCGACGTAGCTGCACGCTATTCCAACTCGATGTCGACCACCCCGGCGCAGAAGCCCGCCGGCTCGTGTGTGATCGTAATCAACCTTCTCGGTGAGGATGCGGAGGACGAGTAATCGTCCAGATTGGCATTAGGCTGGCGGATGTCGTGGCGGGAGTCGACCCGCTGCAAGCTCGCGCCATAGTTCGAGGAGCTGCCGTCGGGAGTCTTCTGGGCTTTGCTGGTTGTCAATGATCCAGGTAGCCACCTCTCGACGGGCTGCGCGAGTTGCCTGCGATTTGATACGAGCACGGGCCTCGGTTTCCGACAGACCACCTCGACTGACGGCTCGGCTGACCTGAAGCTCTTCAGGAATGTCGACGACGATGAGCCCGTCCAGCCCCTGGTAGATGTTGTTTTCGACGATCAGTGCCGCTTCGTAGACGATCACCGTTGCGCCGTTCTGCATGGCCAATTGCATCCGGCGTGCACTTTCAGCCGCGATGGCCGGGTGGGTGATCTGGTTCAGGAGACGACGGGCCGACTCATCGCCAAAGGCTCGAGCTGCAAGCTGTTTGCGGTCGAGGGCAGGCTCTTCGCCGTCTCGCTCCGGCTGTTCCATCAGCACCGATGGACCAAACGCCGCGACAATTTGGCGATAGGCGGGCTGACCCGGCTTGACCACATCGCGGGCCACCTCATCCGCGTCGATGACAGTGGCCCCGAGCTCGCGTAGCTGCCGGCCGATGGTGCTTTTACCGGACGCAATTCCGCCAGTCAGACCGACAACCAAAGGTCGGTTCATCGTGCGCTCACAGCATGCAGCCCGGTGCCGGGGTATCGACGCAAGGTGTTGGCACGCAGCCCCACTGCTGGGTTCCCTTGTCCATGGTGCACTTGGCCCCATCGCCACAGGTGTTGGTGCCAGCATCGGGAGCGCACTGCTGAGTACAGAAGTACGTCGGCCGGGATGGATCTTGCAGAAGCTGCGAGCAGACCGTGGCCGAGGTGTTGGTGCGACACTCGACCCCGGCTGCACTCGTGCAGTATTTGCCTACGCCGAGACTGTTTCCGGGATCACCGGGCTTGCCGCAACAGGACCGTGTGACCATGTCGCCAGATGTGGCCATGTCGCCAGCGTCGTTTGCCGCTTCTTCTTTGGTGCAGGCAACGACAGCGACCGTTAGAAAACCAAAGCAGGCGAGGGAGATGAGGGTGGATGTGCGAACGTGTGTCATGACTCGCGGAGCGTATCAATGCGAGTCCTGGTGTCAATGCTGGCGGGAACCAGCCAAGCCGGTCCCGACCCGGCAGTTCGTTAGTGCTTAGCAGGCGTTGCGGGGGCCCCCGGCGCTGCAGGCGCAGTGGGGGCAGTCGCTGGAGCAGAGGCTCCGATCGCATCGATGTTCAGGCCCAGGATGGCAAGCTCAGTGCCCGAGAAGAAGAAGCCGGCTTCGCGACGTACATTTTCCGGCGAGTCACTGCCATGGACCGCGTTCTGGCTGACGTCGGTGCCAAACTTTTGCCGAAGTGTGCCGGGCGCAGCCTTCTTTGAGTCGGTGGCACCCATCAGGTCGCGATACTTGTGAATCGCATTTTCGCCTTCGAGCACCAGCGCCATGATCGGTCCAGACGACATGAAGTCGGTCAAACCCTCGAAGAACTTCTTACCCGTGTGGACCGCGTAGAAGATCTTGGCTTGTTCCTTCGACAGCCTGGTCATGCGGACTGCCACCGGCTTCAGGCCAGACGACGCCATGTCTTGGATAATGTGCCAGGTGCTGCCTTTGCCAACGGCGTCGGGCTTGACCATCGCGAGGGTGTATTCGATAGCCATGTCAGATCTCCTTACAAGGGGTTGATCACAGCTACGCCTTGCAGCATATGACCGCCTTGGGCGACGATTTTGAACCAGGTTTAGGCGGAAGGAAAGCCCGATCCGGGGCCGCGCCGCTATGGTTTAGGGTCGCACCGCGATGGCGTCGATTTCGATCAGGGCTCCGCGTGGCAAGCCTGCCGCTTGGATCGTTGTTCGCGCCGGAGGTTCGCTTGGGAAACATCGACCGTAGATGCCGTTAACGGTCGCAAAGTCACCCATGTTGCCCAGGTAGATCGTGCAGCGAACCACGTGCTGGAAACCACAGCCGGCCGCACTGAGCACCGCCTGAAGGTTTTTCATGACCTGTTCGGTCTGGGCAGCTACATCGCCAGCGCCCACCAGTTGTCCGGTTTCGGGCGACAGCGGAATCTGCCCAGAGCAAAACACGAGGTTGCCAGCCACGATGGCCTGCGAGTACGGCCCAATCGCCGCTGGTGCCAAAGAGGTCGAGACTACGGTGCGTGCTGGATTCATAAGAACCACTTTTTATCACAGTTGGACGTACTGGAACTTCCGACCAACGTCAGCGTATGATCGTCGGCCATGAGCATCGTAGCCCGACACGTTGTGACCCCACGCCTCGACATCAAGTTTCTGGACACTGGCGGCGCTGGCCAGCCGGTGGTGTTCGTTCACGGCAACATTTCCACCGGCGAGTTCTTTTCGGACCTGCTGCTCAAGCTGCCGGCCCAGTACCGCGGCATTGCGCCCGATCTCCGTGGCTTTGGTGACACCGAGCCGAAGCCGATCGATGCCACCCGGGGCGTGGATGATTTCGTCGATGATCTCCACAGCCTGCTCACCACACTCGAAGGCGTCTCGGGAAAGCGAGTCGTCTTGTGCGGCTGGTCCGTGGGTGGCGCGGTGGTGTTGCGCTATGCGATGAAGTATCCCGATCAAGTCGCCGGTCTGGTGCTGGAAGCCCCGATGTCGCCGTATGGCTTCGGTGGCACCCGGGATGCCGTTGGTACGCCCTGCTTTGCGGACTTCGCAGGGTCGGGGGCCGGCACGGCCAGCCCGCAGTTTGTCGAGTGTCTGGCCAAAAAGGATCGCAGCGCGGACAGTGATTTTTCGCCGCGCAAGATCGTCCGCAGCTTCTTGTTCAAATCGGGCTACCAGTTGCCGGCCGAAGAGGAAGATCGCTTGGTCGATGAGATTCTGAAGACTCGACTTGGATCCGATCACTATCCCGGCGATGCCGCTGGATCGGCGAACTGGCCGACGTTGGCTCCGGGTGTGCGGGGCATGAACAACGCGATCTCGGCCAAGTTTGTGAACCTGTCGGGCTTTGCCAAGGTTTCGCCGCAACCGAAGGTGCTATGGATTCGTGGCACCGACGACCAGATCGTGTCGGATACGTCGCTGTTCTGTTTCGGATTCCTCGGTAAGCTGGGGGTGATTCCGGGCTGGCCGGGCGACGAATCGTATCCGCCGCAGCCGATGGTGTCGCAGATGCGAGCACTACTCAGCGAGTATCGCGCCCACGGCGGCACCTTCGAAGAGGTGGTGCTGTCCGATTGTGGTCATTCGCCGCATCTGGAGAAACCGACGGAGTTTCGAGAAAGACTCCTTGGTTTCCTGGCCGAAGTGGGCGTCTAGGCGCTGGCCTTTTTGGTCTTCAAGGCGGCGTGGGCGGCAGCGAGACGAGCGATGGGTACTCGGTACGGCGAACACGACACGTAGTCGAGCCCGAGCTTGTGGCACAGCGCAATGCTCTCTGGATCGCCGCCGTGCTCACCGCAGATACCGACTTCCAGGCCGGGCCGCGTCTGGCGGCCGAGTCGAACCGCCATCTCCATCAACTTGCCGACACCGCGCTCATCTAGCGTCGCGAACGGATTTTTGGGAAGCAGTCCCCTGGACAAGTACTCGACGAGGAAGCTTGCTTCTGCGTCATCGCGAGAGATACCGAAGGTGGTCTGCGTCAGGTCGTTGGTGCCAAACGAGAAAAACTCGGCAAACTCGGCGATCTGATCCGCAGTGAGTGCGGCTCGTGGAATCTCGATCATCGTACCGAACTGGTACTCGACGGAGACACCCTGCTCGGCCATGACTTTTTTGGCCTCGGCTTCGAGGAGTGTGCGCTCCATCTGGAGCTCGCTCGACAGCGCGACGAGCGGAATCATGATCTTGGGCTTCACGACGATGCCATCGCGCTGGCAGGCGCAGGCCGCCTCGAAAATGGCGCGAACCTGCATTCGGGTCAGCTCGGGCAGGTGAATGCCGAGACGGACTCCACGCAGTCCGAGCATCGGATTCTGTTCACGCAAAAACTGCACCGCATGAAGCATCCGCTGCTTCACATCGAGTTCATTGTGAAGGGGCTCGGGATCGCCATCGCTCAACTTGATGCGGGTTTCCAAGATAGCCACTTCGCGGAGCAGCTCGTCGTGGCTCGGCAAAAACTCGTGAAGCGGCGGATCGATCAAGCGAATCGTCACAGGCAAGCCGTTCATGATGCGGAACAGTCCGTCGAAATCGGCGCGCTGGAACGGGAGCAATCGACGGAGCGGTTCGACACGCTCGGCATCGCTGCGGGCCAGGATCATGGCCTGGATGTGCGGGAGCCGCTCCGGCTCGAAGAACATGTGCTCAGTACGACACAGTCCAATCCCTTGCGCCCCGTAGTCGCGGGCTTTTTTGGCGTCGCGGGGATAGTCGGCGTTGGCCCACACCCCAAGCCGACGAAAGCGATCGGCCATCCCGAGCAGCTTTAACAGGTACGGATCGCGAATGTCGGGGAGCACCGTCTGAAGCTGGCCCGCGAACACCTCGCCGGTGGTGCCATCGATCGAGACGAAGTCGCCCTCTTTGAAGACGCGGCCACCGACACTAAAAGTGCGGTTAGTGACGTCGATATCAAGAGCGGATGCTCCGACGACAGCGGGCTTTCCGAACTGACGAGTGACGAGCGCGGCATGGCTGGTGCGTCCACCTCGGCTGGTGAGGACGCCTCGGGCGGCGAGGATGCCGTGGACATCATCGGGTTTGGTTTCGGCACGAACCAGAATCACGGCCTTTTTGTCGACCTTGGCGAGTCGTTCGGCGGTGTCGGCATCGAAGGCGATTTCTCCGACGGCCGCACCCGGCGCGACGTTGAGCCCCGTGGCAATCAGATCGCCAGCGGCCTTTCGTTCCTTTTTGGCCTTGGGGTCAAACTGCGGGTGGAGGAAGTACTCGATGTGACTCGGCGAGACGCGCAAGACCGCTTCCTCGGCAGAGATGAGCCCCTCGCTGCAAAGGTCGACGCTGAGGCGGACGGCGGCCTGGGCGGTACGTTTGGCGTCGCGAGTCTGCAGGATCCACAGCTTGCCGCGCTCGATGGTGAACTCGACGTCTTGGACGTCGCGATAGTGGCGCTCGAGCTTGTGGCAGATGTCGCGGAACTCCGCAAAGATCGCCGGCATCTTGGTTCCGAGGGCGGCGATGCGATCAGTCTGACGGGTGCCCGAGACGACGTCTTCGCCTTGGGCGTTCACCAAAAAGTCGCCCTCCAGCTCGTTTTCGCCGGTCGAGACGTTGCGCGTTGTGGCGACGCCAGTGCCCGAGGTTTCACCGAGGTTGCCGAAGATCATCGCAACAATGCAGACGGCGGTACCGAGGTTGTCCGCAATGTTAGAGGCGCGGCGGTAGTCGATGGCGCGTTTGCCGTTCCACGAGCGGAATACCGCCTCGGTGGCCAAGCGAAGCTGCTCGTAGGGATCGTCGGGCATGCTGTGGCCAGCGAGCTTGGCGATGATCGCCTTGAACTCATCGGTAATTCGACGCAGGTCTGCCTCGCTGAGGCTGGCATCGTTTTCGACGCCGCTCTGCTTCCGGGCGTGGGCCAACACTTCCTCGAACGGCTCATCGGGAAGATTGAGCACAACCGTGCCAAACATCTGTACCAACCGACGGTATGAGTCGTATACGAAGCGAGAATCACCGGTTAGCTTGGCCATTCCGGCGGCGACGGCTTCGTTCAGGCCGATGTTCAACACGGTGTCCATCATTCCGGGCATCGAGAACTTGGCCCCGGAGCGACAGGAGACGAGCAGCGGATTGCTCGGATCACCCAGGCGCTTGCCGGTCAGCTCTTCCACGCGGCGAAGCGCGGCCAGCTCTTCTTCCCACATCCCGGCGGGAAACTTGGCACCCTCGGCGAGGAAAGCGTTGCAGGCCGCTGTGGTGACGATAAAACCCGGTGGAACAGGTACGCCGATCCTCACCATGTCGGCGAGGTTTGCTCCTTTGCCTCCAAGGAGTCCTCGAACTCCGTCCCAAGAGCCACAATTCTGCTCTGCGGCGTCGAGTTCCGAAAACAGATATACCCACTTGGCAGAGCTTGTCTGGAAAGGGGTTGCGGCTTGAGCGGACATGATGAGATACCTCCTAGCGACCTAGATTTAGGGTCTGTTCTAGCAACTTGAGTACGCGGGCAGGGTAACACCAGCCGTATTTCGAGTAGAGCGAGCAGAGCGAGATGGACAAAGGGCAAACGATGACTTCTGGGGGGTCCACTTTGGCGGTTCCCGGTCCGTTGCGGCTGGATGTGGCGGGGATCGGGCGGCTGATTGCGGTGTTGTGGGCAGCCGGCTATCGGGTGATCGGTCCAACGGTAGGTGAGGGTGCGATTGTGTACGGCGAGGTCCGCAAGATCGCCGACCTGCCAGTCGGCTATACCGATGAGCAAGATGCCGGGCACTACCGATTGCTACGGCGCGATGATGCGGCACTGTTTGGATACAACGTCGGCCCGCACTCGCTCAAGCGTTTGCTCTTGCCACCACGTGAGCGCCTGTTTTCGACGATCCGCACGGGGAAAAAGCTCGAGGTCCAGCCGGAGCCGCTACCCAGCGAAAAGGTGGCGTTTCTTGGGGCCAAAGCCTGTGAACTGCGGGCGATGCTGACGCAGGACGGCGTGTTTTCAAGCGAACAACATCCCGATCTGCAGTATCTGGCTCGGCGCAAAGGCATGTTCATCATCGGGGTGAGCTGTACCAAGGCGGGCGGCACTTGTTTCTGTTCGTCGATGGGCAGCGGTCCCAAGGTTGAGGATGGGGCCGATCTGGCGCTGACCGAGGTGGTGGGGCGGCACGAGCACTATTTTGTCGTCGAAGTGAAGTCGGCTGCGGGGGCCGAAGTGGTGGCCCAGTTGGCGCTTTCACCCGCCTCGGTGGACGAACGGCGTCAGGCCGAGCTGCGGGTGGCGGATGCAGCGACCCAGATGGGGCGACATTTGGCGACGGTGGGGCTCAAAGAACTGTTGGCTCGCTCGTCGGACAGTCCCCACTGGGATGCGATCGCGTCACGCTGTCTATCGTGTGCCAACTGCACCCTGGTGTGCCCGACCTGTTTTTGCAACACCGTCGAGGACGTCACTGACCTGGAGGGCGATCATTCCGAGCGCTGGCGACGGTGGGACTCCTGTTTTCATGACGATTTTTCATATCTGCATGGGGGTTCAGTTCGCCAGTCGTTCAAGTCTCGTTACCGGCAGTGGCTGACCCATAAGTTATCGACGTGGATCGATCAGTTTGGCACCTCCGGCTGTGTCGGCTGTGGCCGCTGCATCACGTTCTGTCCCGTCGGAATAGACCTTACCTCCGAGTGCAAAACACTCCAAGCGAGCAACCCATGAACCCTACCGGAAACGCCTTTACGCCCCAGATGCTGGCGCTGCCGTTTTTTACGGGCTTTGCTCCAGATGAACTCCAGATACTGGCCAAGCACAGCCGTTTGGTGAGCTGGCCCGCCGATACCGAGGTGATCCGCGAAGGACAGGTAGCCACGGAGTTTTTTCTGATTCTCGACGGTAAGTTGATGGTTCAGACGCACCTGCCGGGACGCGGTGAGATTACACTTCAGACGCTGTTGCGCGGCGATGTGCTCGGTTGGTCATGGCTGACCGCGAACGCGAGCTTTTCTTTTTCGGCGCGGACGCTGCAGGCCTCTTCGGCACTGGCGTTCGATGGGACGACGCTCTTGCGGGAGTGTGAGCATCATCCCAAGCTTGGCTACCTGCTGATGAGACGGTTCGCGCTCGTGATGAGTGATCGACTTCGGCATACCCGACTTCAGCTTCTCGACTTGTATGCTCCGCCTCGTTCGAGCGGTGCGTTTCCGGTGATCAAGAAGAGATGAGTACCTTGCTGGCTTACCCTCCGATGGATCGCAGCTCCTCGCTGGTTCCCAGCCCGTATGTGGTGCGGCGATTCGTCTGTGATACTGCGGACACCTTCACGCTGACGCTGTCGCCAGAGTCAGGTGGAGACGCGCTGCGCTTTGCACCTGGCCAGTTCAACATGCTCTATGCCTTTCCGACGGGAGATGTCCCGATTTCGGTGAGCGGCGCGGCGTCCCGCCGGGATGTGCTGATTCATACGATTCGAGCCGTCGGGCCGGTCACAAGAGCACTGGCGCAGTTGCGACGCGGTGATTCGGTGCTGGTACGCGGTCCGTTTGGGGTGCCGTGGCCCATCGAAAAGGCCGTTGGCCACGATGTGGTGTTGGTGGCGGGAGGCATCGGGCTGGCACCACTGCGGCCGGTGCTCTATCACGTCCTTCGGCATCGCAGACAGTTTGGCCGGGTCGTCCTGCTGTATGGGGCGCGCACCCCGAGCGATGTCCTATATCGTCGCGAGCTTGCCAAGTGGCGCAGTCGGACCGACCTACAGCTTGAAATGACCGTCGATCGTGGGGATCCCTCCTGGCATGGTGACGTCGGGGTGGTTACCCAACTGCTGGACCGGGCACACTTCGATCCTGCTCACACCGTTGCGATGATCTGCGGCCCAGAGGTGATGATGCACTTCTCGCAGCTGGCGCTGGCGAAGCGGGGGGTTTCCAACGCGAATATTTTTCTGTCGATGGAGCGAAACATGAAGTGTGGCGTCGGGAGCTGCGGACACTGTCAGCTCGGACCGTTTTTCATCTGCAAAGATGGCCCGGTGTTCGACTATCCACGCATCTCGCCAGTGTTATCGGTGAAGGAGCTGTAGGATGAAAGCCAAAGCTCGTCCGAGGCTGGCAGTGTGGAAGTTTGCCTCGTGTGATGGCTGTCAGCTAAGCCTTCTCGATTGCGAAGATGAGCTGTTGCGACTCGCCGAGGTAGTGCAGTTCGCTAATTTCGTCGAGGCATCGAGCAAGGTTGAACCGGGACCGTACGATGTGTCGCTCGTCGAAGGCTCGATCACAACCGAGCACGATCGTCAGCGCATCCTCGACGTGCGCAGAGATTCTCAGATCCTGATCACGATCGGGGCGTGCGCGACCTCTGGCGGGATTCAGGCGCTGCGCAACAGTGCTGACGTCGCTGAGTTTACCCGGCACGTCTATGCGCACCCGGAATATATCTCGACGCTGCGCGAGAGCACGCCGATCTCAGCCCACGTCAAGGTCGACTATGAGCTGTTTGGCTGTCCGATCAACAAAGCGCAGCTTCTGGAGGTCATTGCGGCGCTTTTGCAAGGTCGTAAGCCGCTGGTTCATTCGCACTCGGTGTGCGTCGACTGCAAGCTGCGCGGTACTCCGTGTCTGACGGTGACGCGAGGCATTCCGTGTCTGGGCCCGGTCACTCATGCGGGCTGCGAGGCGCTCTGTCCAAGCTACGGTCGCGGCTGTTTTGGTTGTTATGGACCGAAAGAATCGAGCAATCCGGCGGCGCTTACCGCGCATCTGCACGATTATCTTGGCCAGCCGGATGTGGCACTTTCGAGGCTACTTAGCTCGTTTACCACCCAGGCGGCAGCTTTTGTGCAGGCTCGTAAGCGCTTTGAACCCGTGACTTGATAAGCTGCACGCCGATCTTCTGCGACGACGATCCAATTCGATCATGAGCGACCTGAACGACCCCCCCCCATCGAATGAGAGTGAGTTGCGTGTGCGAGCGGGTGCGAAGACCCGCACCATCAACGTCGATTACCTGGCTCGCGTGGAGGGAGAGGGGGCGCTGTATGTGAAGACTCGAGGCGATGTCATCGAGGATGTGAAGCTGCGGATTTTCGAGCCACCGCGCTTTTTCGAGGCGTTTTTGCGCGGTCGGTTGGCGAGCGAGGCTCCAGACATCACGGCCCGCATCTGTGGAATCTGTCCCGTTGCGTATCAGATGAGTTCGTCTCACGCCATCGAACGGGCGCTCGGCATTACGATTACCCCGACGATTCGGGCGCTGCGACGGCTGCTGTACTGCGGTGAGTGGATCGAGAGCCACGGCCTCCACGTCTATATGCTGCATGCGCCCGATTTTCTGGGGTTTTCGGACGTGGTCGCTCTCGCCAAAGCCTTTCCCGATGTCGTGCGCAGTGGCCTCCAGCTAAAAAAGACCGGCAACGAGATCCTGCGAGTACTCGGCGGTCGCGAGATCCATCCCATCAACATTCGGATCGGTGGATTCTACAAGCTACCAACGGTGGCCGAGTTACTCACGCTGCGTGAGCCGCTGGTGCGAGCACGGGATCAGGCGCTGGAAACGGTGCGCTGGGTGGCCGGCTTTCCATTTCCCGACGTGCAGCGTGATTACGATTTTGTCAGCTTGTGGCATCCCGACGAGTATCCGCTCAATGAAGGGCAGCTCGTGTCGCGCTCAGGGCTGCGGATCGCACCGAGTGAGTTCGAGTCACACTTCGACGAAGTGCACGTTGCCCACTCGAATGCTCTGCATGCACAAAAGCGAGTCGATGGTGGCGCATATCTCGTCGGTCCGCTGGCGCGCTACAACCTGTGTGGCGACAAGCTACCGGAGCTGGCCAAACAAGCCGCTCGCGATGCCAAGCTCCCGACAACCTGCCGCAATCCGTTCCAGAGCATCATCGTTCGTGCCATCGAGCTGGTGTTTGCCTGCGACGAAGCGCTGCGAATTATCAGCGACTATCATCCCGAAGGTCCGCCCTTTGTGGCCAGCGAGTTTCGTGCGGGAGAAGGCGCAGCGATTACCTGTGCACCGCGTGGCCTTTTGTACCAGCGCTACCGACTGAACCCGGACGGCACGATTGCCGAGTGTAAGATCGTTCCGCCGACTTCCCAAAACCAACGCACCATCGAGGACGATCTGCGCGCCGTGGTCCAGCAAGAAATCCGTCGGCCCCAAGCCGAGCTGACCGCCCGCTGCGAGCAGACCATTCGTAACCACGATCCCTGCATCTCGTGCGCGACCCACTTTTTGCGCCTGGAAATCGAGGACGATGCAAACCGCTAGCAAGACCACTGACCGCAAGCTGTTCGGCACCGACGGTATTCGCGGCATCGCCAATGTTCCACCGATGACCATCGAGACGGCGATGCGGCTTGGTCGTGCTGTCGCACGTCTTTACCATCGACCCGGCCATCGAGGTCGAATCATTATCGGCAAAGACACCCGGCTGTCCGGGTACATGTTCGAGCAAGCGATGGCTGCGGGCATTTGTTCGATGGGTGCCGACGTCATGCTGTGCGGGCCGCTGCCGACCCCGGGGATTGCGTTTTTGACCTCGTCGATGCGCGCTGATGCTGGGGTGGTGATCTCGGCCAGCCACAACCCCTATTACGATAACGGCATCAAGATCTTCGCTGCGGACGGCTTCAAGCTGCCCGATGCCACCGAAGCCAGGTTGGAAGAATTGATGGAGCAGGGCGAAGACCGGCAACCGCTGCCTGCCCCGGAAGACATCGGCCGAGCCCAGCGCATCGACGACGCCAAAGGGCGGTACATCGTCTTTTTGAAGAACTCGTTTCCGAGGCGACTTTCTCTTGATGGGCTCAAGATCGTCGTCGATTGTGCACATGGTGCCGCTTATCGTGTCGCTCCCAATGTGCTTGCGGAACTGGGCGCTAGCGTGACCTCACTGTCGGTGGCTCCCGACGGCAAGAACATCAACGACCACTGCGGCGCGCTTCATCCTGAGTCCATGTGCAGGGCGGTCGTCGAGCAAGGCGCGCATGTTGGCATTGCCCTCGATGGAGACGCCGATCGCGTCATTTTTGCTGACGAGCGGGGTCGAATCGTCAACGGCGACGCCATTATGGCGCTGTGCGCTCGGAGGCTGTTGTCGCGAGGAGAGCTGCGGAAAAACACACTGGTGGCGACGGTGATGTCGAACTTGGGGCTCGAGCGGGCCATGGCTGACATGGGTGGTCAGCTACTCCGAACCGCCGTTGGTGACCGTTACGTCGTCGAGGCGATGCGTCAGCATGACCTGAACCTTGGAGGCGAGCAGAGCGGTCACTTGGTGTTCCTTGACCACATGACGACCGGCGACGGCATCATTGCGGCGCTCCAGGTTTTGGCGATCCTGCTCGAAGAAAACAAGCCACTCTCGGAGCTGGCGAGCCTGATGAAGCAGTATCCGCAGGTGCTTCTGTCGGTGAATGTGGCACGGCGGTTGCCGCTCGCAGAGCTTGCGACGGTACAGTCGTTGATCAGTCGGATCGAAAGTGACCTGGGCAGCGATGGTCGGGTGCTGGTGCGCTACTCAGGGACAGAGCCGAAGGCGCGAGTCATGATCGAAGGTCCAGAATCGTCGCTGATCAATCGCTATGCGCAAGAGATCGCCTCGGAGCTGGTGCAGGCCTGTGCCACGTAAAGGGTTACCGTAGTCGCTGATGAGACAGTCGCTGCGCCCAGGTCGTCAGCTCGGTTTCCTCGGGAAAAAATGGCTGCCACGGCGGCCGACCCAGGCTGTGTCGTAACAGCATCAGCGGGTACAGCACATAAGACGGCGGTCGTTGTGCACGACGGGCTTTGAGCGCCCGTTCCTTTTCTCGGGTTGCCAGCGGTTCAAAGGTCGATATCGGATGGACTCGTACCGATGACAGTAGTCCTGCCAGCTCGGTTCGCCGGTGATCGACCGCCTCGGTTTCCATCGAAAACGCGCCGCACTGCGGGTGCCAGTGCTTGAGCATTCGACATGCTCCGAGGGCTTGCCCGCGATCCGAGGCCACTCCGAGGAGCGACCAGTCCTTTTTCTTCGCAATGCGCAGCGAGTTATAGATGTTCTCTTCGGTGTGCAGTGCGTAGGGTTCCAAGTAGATTCGCTCTGCTGGCACGCCCATCGACGTCATGGCCGCAGCCAGAGCCTCTGCCTCGACAAACGGGTTTTGCACCGCCGCTCCCGAGGTAATGAAGTGATGCGCCAGTCCCCGTTCCCACAGCATCGCCGCCCACACCGCCCTCCTTTGCAAACAGCGAGTGAGCGCTCCATCGGCAAGCGTTGGGCAGCCTGGGACGATCACAGCGTCAAACGGCTGGGCCACGGGAGCCTTCACTTCCAAATGCCCCAGATAGCCTTGCATGACGACGGACAGCAGCATCGCCCCGAACATAACACAGCCAATCGTCCACCTGAGCCATGACCGCTTTCCGTCGCTGATCCGCTTCGATGGAGTACTGCTAGGCTGAGTCATCAGTTGACGGCTATCCGCCGAGATCACTTAGCAGCGGGGCCAGATCGTCGTGGAGTCTCATCCGTAGTCGTCCCGAGAGTTGGCTGGCCTCTCGCAGTGCCGCTCGACCCGGCCCAACCTTGCGCCGCTCAACCAGTAGCTTACCGAAAGCAGCCAGCCCTTGGGCCAGTTCAATCTGGTCCCCGTCTTCCCGCAGCAGGGCCACCGAGCGTTTGAGATAGTCCCACGCTGGATGTTCTCCCTCGACCGTCTCGTCGAACAGTGTCGAAGCATGGATCTCACCGAGTGAAAGCAAGCTTCGCGCAATCAATCCACGCAGTCCCGATTGCTGGGCGCGCTCCAGTGCTCGCGAACACAGGTCGAGCGCCTTCTGTTTATCACCCCGTCGCAAATTGATGAGCCCGAGTAGTCGCTTGCTTTCAGCCAAGCCGCGATGATCAAGCAGTCGCAGCGCCAGATCCTTGGCTTGAATGAGCCGTGACTCGGCCTCACTCAGCAGTCCGTCTCGAAGCAGCGCGTCTCCGAGGAAGCACAGCAGGGTTAGCTGTTCCTTCGATGGACCTTCGCGTTCACACAGGGGTAGGGCATCCTCGAACCGAGCTCGGGCCGCCGTCACATTGCCGCGTGCCAAATCGATGCTGCCGAGCGCCGTCATCGCGGCCGCAGCCAGCAGCGGATCGTCTTCATGTTTGCGCAGCGCTTCGTCGAAACAGCTCATCGCAGCATCCAGTGCGCCGCGTTGATATTCGACCTGTCCAACGTGAAGCAGCGACTGCGCGACTTTCTTTCGGTCGAGTAGCCGCCGTCGCATTTCCAGCGCTTGGGCGAGCCGATCCATGCCGTCAGAGGTCTTGCCCAGCCAGACCAGCGCCTGACCTTCCTCATCCAGCGCGTCGGCAATGCCCACTTGATCTTGCATTTGCTGAAACAGCCCGAGTGACTGCTGAATCAGCCCAAGTGCCCGCGCTGGATCCTGCGCGACGATGCGGCCCATTTCCAAGAATGCCTGCGCTCGCTGCCGACGCGACGCCAGCACAAACGACAGCCGCACCACCTTTTCCCACGCCGACATCGACGACTCAAGGTCACCAAGCTGGGACAGCACACGTCCGAGCTTTTGCCACAGACGCAGCCGCTCCGCGAGGTGTTCCGACGACAAACAGGCCAGCCCACGCAGTAGCAGCCGTGGCGCTCGTCCGGTCGCTCCGTGGGTCACGGATAGCTCAGCGGCGCGCAGATACGCTTGCGCGGCGAGCAGACCTTCCCCGGCTCGTTCGCAGTGACGGCCAATCCGTTGCTGGATATCTTCGCGATCGCTATCG
The DNA here is from genome assembly GCA_044228505.1 of Polyangia bacterium. Classification (GTDB taxonomy): domain Bacteria; phylum Myxococcota_A; class Polyangia; order Palsa-1104; family JAEUJZ01; genus JAEUKA01. Next base: position 55,957 of record JBGAUT010000006.1, read on the forward strand.
GGTTGTAGCTGTAGAAACTGCGCCAACAGCAGGTGGTAGCGACGTTTCCGTTCCGGATCGACCTGCTCGTAGATGGTTTTTTGCCACGGCGCGTAGGCGAACCGCAGCTCTCGTTCGACGCCGAGCTGGCTCGTCGGAACCGCCATCAGCACGCCTTGACCAATGAGCTGTTCGAGCAGCTCGCTTAGCTCCGCCAGGCGCTCGGCATCGCCATCTTGGACATCGACCAGCCGTGGACCATCGATGTCTCCTTCGCCTGCTTCAGTGAGCCCGCTCGCCTCACAACGGGTGAGGGTCAGGATCGAGCCGAGATGAAAGTTCTCGCCAGCGACCGCCGCCTGTTCGAGTAGTCGCCGAGAGCTTTCGGCCATCGCCAGTAGGCGCGCTTCGACGACACCGGGAAGCGACGATGGCAGCTCTACTTCCGATAGACGTACTTCATCCCACACTGGTACGAGCGAGCGCTCGCCATCGCCTGGCTGCCACGACAGCACCTGCGTTTCGACGAGAAGACGTAACAGCTCGACCATTGCCCTCGGGGTGCTTTCGGAAAAGCGCTCGCATAGATCAACCACCCATGGTGGCAGCTCTTCGGTTTCGGCCCCGACAATCGACGCAATCAGATGTAGCTTTTCGTCGCTGGTAAGTGGACATAGCTGCATCCGCAGCGGTGGTGAACTGGTTGCGCCAAAATCGGGAAACGTCTCGACGAAATCGGGTCGCGCTGCCAGACCGAGGACCACCGGAAGATCCGACAGTCCGTCGAGAAGGTAGTTTACTAAGTTGACCGTCTCAGGGCTGGCTTGATCCATGTCATCGATCAAGATCAAAAGCGGTCCGCGTCGAGCATCGGCGACGAAAAATCGCTTGATCGCCGAGTACATGCGCGCCTCGCTGCGAACCCCAAGACCGGGATTTGCGGACGACTGCGGCGAGCTATCTGGAAACGGAATCCCGAGCAGCTCGCCCAGCACATGTGCGACTTCGGTGGCCCGCACGGCTGGTAGCAACACGCGGCACAGCCGGAGCAGCTTGTCGCGAGCCGCCCCAATTTCTTCGCTCTGCTTCAGATCGCAGCGCCGTCGAATCAACTCGATGAACACCGCCAGCGGGGCAGCTCCTTCACCAGGTACCGCTGCCATAAGCACCCGATCGGGAGAAACCGCGAAATACGCAGAGGCCGCCCGTCGCAGCTCTGCGAGCAGTCGTGTCTTGCCGAGCCCAGTCGCTGCGAGCAACACAAAGCTACGCAGGCTGTGCGACTTGATGCTCTGTTCGATACAACCCAGAAGCTTGCCGAGTTCTTCTTTGCGACCGCAGAACGGAACCTCTGTATCGGTCGAATCCGGTTGAAGCAGATCTTCCTCGGACAGCGTGAGATGCGGTCCCGTCTCATCACCAGCCAAAATTTGCGCATCGAGCCGAGGTAGCAGCGTCGTGCGGCAGCTTCCACAGATCTCGGTTCCGTCTGTGACAGGGGCGTGACAACTGAGACAGCGAGCAGACATCGCCCGCTTTTAGCGCGGTATTGGAAGCATCCGCAAGCCTTCCGACGATCACTGCCCATGCTCTGAGAAACCTCGGCACGTCGACCACAGCCGCGATAATGTGTGAAAAAACATGAGCAACGAACCGACCACCGAACATAGACGGTCGCGACTTGCCACCTACAATCAGGTTGCGCTTGCCACGGCCGCGACGTTGGCACTTTGCTATTACGGTCGGCTGGTTCTGTTTCCGATCCTGCTTGGGGTGACGGTCGCCCTGGTGTTGGCACCGCTCGTCGATCGGTTGGCACGTTGGAGAGTGCCGAGGCCGCTGAGTGCGCTCGTATTGATCACCGTCACGCTCTCAGTGATGTACGCGGTGACCCACCTGATGTACAACTTGGTCATCCAGTTTCTCGACGAGCTGCCCGCGCATTCCTCCCAAATAGAGGCATTCCTCGACGGCATCCGCAAACGGCTGGATCACCTGCTGAGTTCGACCCGGCTGTTCAGCGTGCCATCGGAGCAGAGCGTCTCCGTTCATCAACCGGTCGACTGGCCCAAGCTGGTCATCGGTGGCGCGAACTCACTCGGTGAATTCCTGTTTATTACCTCGTTTGTGCCGTTTATTACCTACTTCCTCCTCACCTGGCAGGAGCACCTGTACCGAGCCTCGGTGCGGTTGTTTGCGCTCGATCGGCGGAGCGAGGCGGAACGGACGCTCGGCCAAATTGCGGCCATGTTTCGCAGCGTGCTGGTCGGAAACCTGCTGGTGGGTCTGCTGATGGGCCTGCTCAGCTCGGTGTTGTTCGCGTGGGTGCGGGTGCCGTACTTCTACGTCCTCGGGATGCTCAGCGGAATGCTCAGCATGGTGCCGTACCTGGGCGTGGTGCTGGCGCTTTTGCCACCGCTGCTGATGGGCATTGGCAAGCTGAGCGGAACCGGAATGTTGGTCTTGGGGCTCGGCGTGTTGATGCTGCACCTGTTGGCGATCAACCTCCTTGTGCCGAAGCTCATCGGGCAGCGCGTGCAGCTAAACCCGCTGGCGGCAACGCTGTCACTGTTGCTGTGGGGCGTGCTGTGGGGTGGGGTGGGCTTGATCCTGGCGGTGCCGATTGCTGCGGCGATAAAGATTGTCTGCGATCACATCGAGTCCCTGCGCTCGCTTGGGGCCTGGCTGGGCGATGATCTCGACGGGCATCATCGGCACGGGTCGAGCAGTGAGCCTTCGGCTTGACAGCGGCGGCGGCTCGCCAAAGCTTATCTGACATGCGCACGCGCCTACGGCCTGCTTTCTGTGCTGTTTCGGTTTTGCTGACCACGTTGCTTTGGGGCCCAACGTCCGGCTGTAGCCGGGGGCAGCCATCGAGCGTGGCCACCTCGACACCCAAGAACAGGGTTGCGCCGACTTTGCCTCCGCCCACCATGCAGCCAGCACTTGGTGCTGAGCCGGCAGTGGCGAGCTTACCGGCGGCACTTACCCCCAATCAGCAGAGTCGTCGTACGCCTGTGGTCGATGCGGTTCAGCGCACGGGGCCATCGGTGGTTTCGATCTTTACGGAGCAAAAGCCGCAGTACAACCCGTTCGGCTTCTTCGGGCTGCAAGAAGATGACGATAGCGGTCGAACTTCGCTCGGTTCGGGCGTAATTGTCGATCCACGGGGCCTGGTCGTGACCAATGAACATGTCGTGGCCGGGGCGGCTCGCATTCGAGTGCTCCTAGCCGATGGTCGTGAGCTACCGGCTACGCTGGTTGGGGCCGATCAGTCGTTCGACCTCGCGGTGCTCCAGATCGAGTCGGGAGGCAAAGACGGCAAGGGTGGCAAAGAGTTAAAAGACCTGCCCTCCCTGCGCATTGGTACCGCCAACGATCTGATGATTGGCGAGACGGTGATCGCGATTGGTAACCCGTTTGGTCTGTCGCACACCGTAACCTCAGGGGTGATCTCGGCGGTGCATCGGGTGGTTCGCGCCAAAAACCGTACCTACGAGGACTTCATCCAAATCGATGCGCAGATCAATCCGGGCAACTCCGGCGGACCGCTGCTGAATGTCAACGGTGAGCTGATCGGCATCAACACGGCGGTTCACTCCGGCGGTCCCGGCATTGGCTTCGCGATTCCCATCGACCGCGCCCGCACCATCGTCAACGACCTGCTCCAGTTTGGCCGGGTGCGCTACGGCTTTGTCGGGTTGCGAGTCGCGCAAGTTCAAGAGCGCCGTCGTTCGGCCACCGGAGTGGTCGTCACCGAAGTCGATGCCGGCAGTCCCGCCGAAAAAGCCGGGATTCAGCCGGGCGATGTCGTGACGCACTTGGGCGATGAGGCCACCGTTTCGGTCGAGCGCTTCTGGGACCGAGTCCACCGTATCCTTGCTGGCGAGGATGTCCGCGTCCGACTCATCCGTGGCGAAGTCACCCTGCGCACGACGCCGATTGACCCCAAGGAAATGTCACAGCGCGCCCGCAAGCGGCTCGGGCTCGAAGTGGTCGATGCCCAAGGACGGGCCGCCCTGGTGCAAAGGGTCAATCAGGGGTCGACCTCCGATCGCATTGGCTTCCAGCCCGGCGATGCCATCTTGCAGATTGGGGCGCGGCAGGTGCGCTCGGCGAGTGAGTTCTACGCGGCGCTTGGTGAGATCCGTCCCGGCACTGACACCGTGATGCTCGTCTTCCGTGGCCAAGCTTCGTACTACGTCACCGTGCCATTCTAGGACCACCCGGTGAGAGAGCAGCCACGCCGAGGTGACAGGCGATCTTCTGAGTGGGAAGCGGGGACCGAGGGGGCTCATTTGTCCGGCCATTCCCCCTAGATGGCGGTGGCTTCGGCGTGGGATGATGGGCGGCACCCTGCGAAGGTTGTGCGCGCACTGGGCTCATGGGCGAATTCCCAGACCGACCGCATAGATCGGTCCGCGAGCCGCTGCGTTTGTCGGGGAAGCTTGGAGTAAAGCATGCGATCGAAACGACCCACAAAGACGCTGCCCGCCACGTTGGCCTGCCTGATTCTATCCACGACCTCGTTTTGCGACCCACCGAAGCCGCCCGCCAAACCAACGGTGATCGAGCCGGTGGCTCCCACAGCCCCGACACCTGCCACAGCGGCCGAAGCGACGCCACCACTGGCCAGTGACAAGGTGCTCGCCAAGGCTCCGCCTGACGCGCCGGGTACTCCGGAGGCTCCGCCGGTCGATAGCGGTCCGGCTGGTCCCAAACCACCGCTGCCGCCGGTTCCCGCAGAGCTTGCACCGACTGCCTCGCCTCGGTTGTCTGGATTTAGCGCTGCCGACGTCGTCAAGACCAAGGTCGAGAGCTTCTTTCAAGGCAAGGTGGGTCGGCGCATCCACATCCAGACCGACAAGCCGCTCTATAAGCCCGGCGAGACCGTGTGGGTACGAGTGTGGGATGTCACGACCCGCGCCCTGTCCGGTCAACACCAAAGCCAAGGCATGCACGTCGAGCTGTTAAACCCGCGTGGGGCCCAGGTCGCCAAGCGCAAGGTTCGTGAAAACGCTGGGGCCGGTCAGACCGACTTCGCACTCGATGCGGGCATTGTCGGCGGTGAGTACAAGCTCAAGGTCAAGACCTTCGACGGCGTACAGGAAGAGCGGCCGCTCATCGTCTCGACCTATGACCCGCCCAAGCTCAAGCTCAAGCTCGAGTTCGTGCGCAAGGCCTATGGTCCCGGCGATGAGGTGAGCGCGACGATTGCGGTCAAGCGCAACACCGGCGAGCCGCTGCGCAACCACGGGCTGACTGCCACGGTGATGCTCGATGGACAGGCGCTGCCGCAGGTGCAGCTCCGCACCGATGAAGAAGGCGAAGGGCTCGTGCGCTTTGTGCTGCCGAATGAAATCAGCATGGGCGATGGGCTGCTCACCGTGATGGCCGATGACAGCGGCATCACCGAGTCGATCGCCAAGCGGGTACCGATCGTCGTCAAGAAGCTTCAGCTTGCGCTGTACCCGGAGGGTGGCGATCTGGTCTACGGGCTGCCGGGTCGGGTCTACTTCGAGGCCAAGAATCCACTTGGGAAGCCAGCCGATATCTCCGGGCGCATCCTCGATGAAAACGACCAGACGATGGCGTCGTTCGAGAGCGTCCGCGATGGCCTGGGTCGGGTCGACTTTACGCCGCAGCCGGGACATCGCTACACCGTCTCGGTCGATCAGCCGGTGGGCATCGTCGATCGCTTCGTGCTGCCGACCCCGCAAGAGCAAGGCTGCGTGGTCCGTAGCATCGACGACCTAGACGGACAGCTTACGGCGACGCGGGTGAGCGTGCGCTGTACCGAGCGTCGCAAGGTCGTGGTCGCGGCGACGATGCGAGAAACCCTGCTTGATGTCGCGGCGGTGGAAGCCGATCGCGAACCAGCCGTGGTCTATCTGGAGCCGCGTGGTCAAGGCTCGGAAGCGATGGGTCGGACCCAGGGCGCGGTGCGGGTGACGGTGTTCGATGAGTCGTATCTGCCCCTGGCCGAACGGCTCGTCTATCGGCAGCGTCGCTCGCGGCTGCAAGTGCAGGTGACGCCACAGAAGAAGAGCTTTGTGCCTCGCGAAAAGGTCACCCTTGATGTGACGACGCGAGACACGCTCGGCAATCCGGTGCCGGCGGACTTGGCGCTGTCGATTGTCGACGATACGGTGCTGAGCTTTGCCGATGACAAGACCGGCAACATGCTCAGCCGCCTGTACCTAGAGCCGGAGCTAACGGGCAAGGTCGAGGAGCCGAACTTTTACTTCGACCTATCGGAAAAGAAGAGCGCGATGGCGCTCGACCTGCTGATGGGAACCCGAGGCTATCGACGCTTTGAGTGGCGACCTGTGCTCGGTGGGCTGTTGGCGCAAGCCAAGACCCGGGCGACCGAGGGCAATGCCCAAGCGGTGGCAAGCTTTGGCGATCTGCGCAAGGGCAGCCGCACGCTTCCCGTTTTGCCGCCTGCGGACAAGGCCAAGGACGAGCAGAAGCTGGTGCTGGCCAAGGCAGAGAAACCAGAAGCTAAGCCTGCGACGGTTGCGGCCAGTGTGACGAAGGCACAACCGAGAGCTGATGCACCGAGGCCGGCCGCCGGGCTGGGTATGGTTGCTGCCGCGCCACGAATGGCGGGAGCGGGAGGCGGGATGATGGCACCGGGCAAGGCTGCCCATGTACGGCAAGCGGCCCGCGAGATGGAAGATTCGGTGGCGGTGCCAAGAGCCGAAGAGGCGATGGCTGCTCCCAGGGCAATGAAGGCCGATATGGACCGGGTTGCCGCCGAGCCGGCCATGAAAAAGAAGATGGCTGGGCCGATGGGTCGGGCGGCGATGGACGACGGGGACATGCTTCTTGGTGGTGGCGATGACATCGGTGGGGGCCGTGCCTTTGATAAGCGACCGGCACGGGACATGGTGTTCCGGCCAAGACCGCGTCCAGTCGAGCCGTGGGCCCCAGTGCGGGTGTTCCCGGTGCCGAGCTATCAGCCGGACTACACCGGTCCGCGCACCGACTTCCGTGAGACGGTGTTTTGGAGCCCGGCGGTCCAGACCGGTCAGGACGGCAAGGCGCAGGTGTCGTTCTTCCTGTCCGATGCGGTCACGAGCTTCCGTGTCCAGACCGAGGCGATCGGTGGTGGTGCCGCAGGTCGAGACGAGACGGTGGTCAAGTCGAGCCTGCCGTTTAGCATGGCCGTCAAGCTCCCCGTCGAAGTAAGCGAAGGCGATCGGATCGCCCTGCCGCTGATTCTGTCGAACGAGCGTGATCGGGCGGTACAGGTCAATCTCTCGGCGCAGTTTGGTAACTTGCTCAAGCTGGATCGTCCCGTCGAGCGGTCGCAAGGGTCGCTCGCTCCGATGGCGCGTGATGCGCTGTTCTATCCGCTCACCGTCACCGGCAAAAAGGGCAAGACCGAGGTTCGCTTCGTCGCCGATGCCAGCGGCCTGCGTGATGAGTTCGTGCGCGAAATCTCGGTGGCCCCGCGTGGCTTCCCGCAGACCGTTTCGAAGTCGGGACGACTCAAGGACGCCGCGACGCATGAGCTGGAGCTGGCTGGGCTGATGGACGGCACGGCGGATGCGAGCCTCAAGATCTATGTCAGCCAGGTATCGACGCTGATCGCAGGACTCGACGGCATGCTGAGTGAGCCTGGTGGCTGTTTCGAGCAGGCTTCGAGCACCAACTACCCGAACGTCATGATCCTGCGCTACCTAAAGACCGCACAGATTGCGGCTCCTCGGGTGACCTCTCGGGCGAATGCCTTGCTTGGCAGTGGCTACAAGCTACTCACCGGGTACGAGACGCCGACCAAGGGCTACGAGTGGTTTGGCTCGACACCGGGTCACGAAGCGCTGACCGCCTACGGACTCGTCGAATTTAGCGACATGAAGCAGGTCTTCCCAGAGGTGAGCGGCGCGATGATCAAGCGCACGGCGGACTGGCTGCATGGACGACGCGATGGCAAAGGCGGCTTCTCGCGTGATCCGAAGTCGCTCGATAGCTTCGGCTCGGCCAGCAAGGCGGTGACCGACGCCTACATCACCTACAGCGTGAGCGAAGCCAAGCAGGGCGGGTTCGAGCGCGAGCTGGACTCGCAGGAACAAGTTGCCCGGGAGACGCAGGACTCGTACGTGCTGGCGCTTTCGGTGAACACCCTGTTTAACAGTGGGCGGCGGGACTCGGGCTTTGCGGCGGCCAAGCGCTTGGCGGCGCAGCAAGATCCGTCGGGCGTGTGGAAGGGCGCGAGCCACAGCATCACTCGCTCGGGCGGACGCGATCTGCAAGTCGAGACGACTTCACTGGCGGTGCTTGGGCTGCTCAAGAGCGGTCAATTCGACGACAACATCGAAAAGGGCATGGAGTGGCTGATGCATCAGCGCGGCGGCTACGGTGCGTTTGGTGGCACTCAGGCGACGGTTCTGGCGCTCAAGGCGATCACCGCGTACTCCTCGTCGCGAGCGAAAGCAATGACGCCGGGTACGGTGACGCTTTTGGTAAACGGCAAAGAGGCGGGACAGCTTAGCTACCAGCCGGGCGACCGCGAGCCGCTGACGTTTACGGGGATTACCAAGCACCTTGTGGCGGGCAAAAATCGGATCGAGCTGCGCCACACGGGCCAGACGCCGCTGCCCTATAGCCTTGGGGTCACGTATCGGTCCGAGCAGCCCGCGACGAGTGCGGAGACCAAGGTGAGCCTTGCGACGGCGCTCCAGCGAACGCAGGTCAAGCTCGGTGAGTCGGTGCGGCTCGATGTGACGCTCTCGAACAAGACCGACCAAGGCCTGCCGATGACGTTGGCGCGGATCGAGATTCCCGGCGGACTCCAGTTTCAGACCTGGCAGCTCAAGGAACTGCGTGAAAAGGGCCTGATCGGCTTTTACGAAACGCGGCCGCGAGAAGTGAACCTGTACCTGCGACAGATGCAGCCCAAGCAGGAAGTGAAGCTGCCGCTCGACCTGATTGCGACGGTCCCCGGTGAATACACGGCCCAGGCCTCGACTGCCTACCTGTACTACACGAGCGAACACAAAGCCTGGGTGTCCGGCACCAAGATCGCGATCGAGTAAGCCGCAGAGCCGCTACTTCACAATCACTCGCCCCGGCATCGCCCGTCCGTGAATCGCGCAGCCATAGTCAAAGGTACCCGCCTGGTTGAAGGTGTTTTCGAAGGTACCTTGCGACAACGTCTCACTCGCCGGAAAGCCCATGTCCCACGGAAAGACGCCATGCTGCGACGCGGCGCGAAACACCCAGCGCACCTTGCCTCCCACCGGAATCGTGACCTCCTGCGGTGAGTAGTAATCGTCCTGGACGGTGATGATTGCCGACGGTGTCATGTCGTAGAGGATCGGTCGTAGATCCCGCACGGTCATATCCACCTCACTGCCAGACGGCTGCGGATCGGTGCAGGACAGCCATCCACCCACCACACCCACTGCCAACGCCAAGAGCACGCCAATTTTACGCATAATGAAAGCTTATTAAATGGAGCGCTCGCCGGGAAGCCGTTTGCGTGCTCGGACGGTGACTCCGCCCATGGCCTCGGCCGGCTGGAGATCGCTCCCTTCGTTCCATTTCCAAGGCAGGGCGGCGACTTTGGGCAGGTAGTGACGGACGATGCGCGACGTGAACTTGGGGAGGTACTTGGTACCGAAGCCGAATACCGCGCCAAACCAGCCATCCATGCGGTCGTGACGGGGACAGACTTTTTCGATCACGAACCCGGCGCGGTCGAGTCGCTCGGCCAGCTCCGTGCCGCGATAACGGCGCTCATGGCCCATGACCTTGTCGTAGTACGTCCAATAGTCGGGGTTACACGGGCAGGAAAAGAACAGGTGGCCACCGGGGGCCATGACGCGAGCGATCTCGTGCAGGAGCATCTCGTCTTCGGCGACGTGCTCGAGAACCTCGAACAAGCACACCAGGTCGAACCGTTCATCGGGATAGGGCAGCGGCGTGGTGGCCACCGCACACAGCCCGCCCTGCGCCGCCAGCGCCTTGAGCGCATGTCGTGACAGGTCGACAAAGTGGGTACCTGCGATGGGAACGTGGGGAAACATCCCAGGGCCGATCTCGAGCGTGCGGTCTTTTTGGTAGAGCGGCTCGATCTCGGTCCAGGCGTGGGTCCAGCCGCTGTGCGGGAACAGCTCGTAGTGGGTCCAGAGGTCTTCGTAGATCGCGTGGTTTCTCTCGGCAGCGGCGTTCATGGAGCGGAACTTAGCGCACCACTTTTACGCCTGACAAGCGTCCGCAAAGTCGCGATACGATGTGACTTTGGCGAGTCCTGTCTTGCGGCTCGCTGGGTGGGGGGGGGAATGAGCAGACAAGGATTCATCCTGCAGGCGAGCATGCGTCTTTTCGCCGGGCTGCCGGTGCTGCTGATCTATGGACGACTGGCGGACGGCGAGACCTTTTTGGTGCGAGACGATCGACAGCGATCCTGTTTCTTTGCGCGAACGAGCGATGGGGAGGCCGTGCAAAAGCTGGCTGGAACGACGGTCAAGCTGGTGCGGACCACCCGCCAGACGCTGGCCGGAGAGCCGGTGAGTCGAGTCGAGCTGGCCACACCCGCAGCCACGGCGGCGCTAGTGCATCGGCTTCATGCTGCTGGGATTGCGACGTTTGAAGCCGACGTGAGCATGGTGATGCGCTATCTCACTGATCGCGGCATCCGCAGCAGCATCGAGATTCATGGTGCCGAGCGACGGGGCCGTTCTACCGAGGAAGGCGTCGATCTGGTCTTTGAAAACCCCGAGCTGACGCCGGGATCGGCGCTGCCTCGGCTGACCCATCTGACGTTGCGGCTGCAAGCGGGCCCCGACGGGACGCTGGCGGCAGCGGCGATCGCAGATCGGCATGGCGAGATCGTCCTGCATCGGCAGCTTGGACCGGAAGCGAGCGTGGATGCGACTTGCTTTGCCGATGAACGATCGCTGCTCGGGGCACTGATCCAGCGGCTGGTGACGAAAGACCCCGATCTCATCATTGGCTGGAACCTGCTGTCAGAAGATCTGCCGCTGCTGCGGGAAGCGGCGCGACGCTGTCGAATGTCATTGCCGCTGGCCAGAGGTCCCGGCGATCTGCAATACCAAGCAGGCCATGGGCGCGGACAGATGCCGAGAGCAGTGCTGTCAGGGAGAGTGATCTTTGACGTGGCACCCCTGTGGCGACATGTCAAAGGGGCGGGCCACGAAGACTCTCTGAGCGCGATCCTTGAAAGTGAGCGCGGGCTGGCGAGCAAACAATCTGGCTCTTCCGTGCGATCGGTGACGGAGCGGCTTCGTTACGAAACCGGTGAACTGCTGCGGTTCATGGATGACCACTCGCTGATTGACTTGGCGATGCAGCGCAGCCGTCTGACCGGCTTACCGATCGATCGAGCGACGGCCAGTGTGGCTGCCTTCGATTTCTTGTACCTGATCGAGCTGGGGCGTCGCGGCTATGTAGCACCCACTTTCGAGAGGCCCTCGGAGCTGGGTGAACACGTCGTTGGTGGGCAGATCATTTCGCCGCTGCCGGGTCTGCATCGCAATGTTCTGGTGTTCGACTTTCGCAGCCTCTATCCGAGCGTCATTCGGACGTTTCAGATTGATCCGCTCGGCCTGCTCACCGGCGATTCAGGCGTCGAGCCCGATCCCATCGTGGCCCCAAGCGGTGCTCGTTTTCGTCGACAACGTGGCATCCTGACCGTGATCCTCGATCAACTGCTTCCGCTGCGCAGTGCCGCCCGCAGTCAGGGCAACGAGGCGCAGAGCCAAGCGATCAAGCTGCTCATGAACTCGCTGTACGGGGTGCTCGGCAGTCCGTCCTGCCGCTTCCATCGTCCGGAGCTGGCCAATGCCGTCACCAGTTTCGGGCGCGAGCTGCTCAAGTGGTCGCAAGCGCGGCTCGAAAGCTACGGTCATCGCGTGCTCTACGGTGATACCGATAGCCTGTTTGTGCTGGCCAACCTCGATGAAGGTGCTTCTCCGGAGGCGCTGCAGCGGCTCGGACAGTCGCTCGCCAGCCGTCTCAATGAGGAGCTGGCGATCCACATTGAAGCGACCTGGCGCGTCGAGAGTCAGATCGAGCTGACGCTGCAGTCGGTGTACCAGCGGCTACTTTTGCACCGGCAGCGAGGCAAGGAAAGCGGGGCTGCCAAGCGCTATGCTGGGCTTGTCTGGAAAGGTGATCAGACGCGTCTCCACCTCGTCGGGCTTGAGGCCGTACGGCGCGATAGCAGCGAGCTATGCCGGAAGGTTCAGCTCGCGCTCTATACCATGCTGTTTGCCGACGCACCCGCCGCCGAAGTCGAGCTCTATCTGCACCGAACAGTGGCTGAGCTGCGAGCGGGCAAGCTCGACGCGATGTTGGTGTATCGCAAGACGCTTCGCCGCGAGCCGACGGATTACGTCGCCAAACACGTTCCTCACGTAGTCGTTGGTGCGCGACATGGCTTGTTACCGGGGAGCGTGGTTCCGTACGTAGTGACCCGAGTCGGCCCCGAGCACCCCGATCATCGCCAGCACCCGCTGGACTATTCGCACTACATCGAAAAACAGATTCGCTCCGTGGCGGAGCCCATCCTTGTCCACTACGGCCTGTCGTTTTCGCGTATCGATAACGGCGATCCGCAGCTGCGTCTGCTGTAAACGTCGACTTTTTGCGGGTAGCTACAGGCTCTGGCCACCGTCGATGGGCAGGCATACGCCGGTTACAAACGGCTCGCTGACCAGGTAGCGCACCGCTCGGGCTACATCCAGCGGTGAGCCCGAGGGCTGGCCGGTGAGCTTCGCCTGCAGCCGATCTCGCTCGGAAGGCGCAATGTCGTCGGGAAGCAAGACAACCCCTGGTGCCACGGCGTTCACCCGAACCCGGCCGAGTAGCTCTTTGGCAGCGATTCGGGTCAGGTGCAAAAGTCCCGCCTTGGCAACGCCATACGCCGCGTAACCACGCCACGGCTGGCTCGCGCCGACATCCACGATGTTGACGATAGTCGAGGCTCCCGCCGCGATCGCTTGCTGCATGCAGCGCCTGGGTGCGGTCAGATTCACCGCCAAGAGTTCGTCCCACTGTTCATCGGTCAGGGTGTCGAGCGGTGTCCTGGCAAATACCGCTGCACTGTTCACCAGCCCATCGACGCGCCCGAGCCGGGTGCAAAGCTCGGCAAACATCGCTTCCGTGGCGGCTCGATCGCGTAGATCGGCACGGACCAATACCGCTCGAGTGCCCAGCCGCTGTGCGAGCTGTTGCGCCGCCACCGTCGACTGATGGTGATGAATCGCCACGATCGCTCCGTGTGCCCACAGCTCTTCGCAGATCGCCTGACCAACCCGCCTCGCGCCACCGGTCACGAGGATGACTTGTCCGCTGAGCGGCTGTTTTTGCGTCGGCGCTTGCTCCATGCTGCGTCACCTAATCCCGAGGCGGGACCGCGCATCAAGAAAAAACGCTCATGAAGTTCGCACGGCTCCGCGTATAGTACCGGGGCACCTATGTTTCTCGTGACGTTGTCCTCGATGCAAGCGTCCGGCGGAGCGCCTGCCGCTGACCATACCGCGCTGTATGCGGCGGTCGTGCTTGCCGTCGTGGTGGCCGCCCTTTTGCTGGTGGCCGTGCTGCGCCGTCGCTCAGCACTGCCCGACCGTCAGGCAGGCGAGGGTTCGGTTCCCACGCTCCCGAGCCGCGCCACCACAGAGCCACCGCAGACCACTCCAGCCGATCAGGCACAGCCGGCAGCCGGCAAGACCTCGTCGGCGCGTGATGAGCTGAAGGCGGGTCTTTCCAAAACCCGCGCTGGTTTCATCGCACGGATTGCCGAGCTGCTTTCGAAAAAGCAGATCGCAGAGGATCTGCTGCCGCAGCTTGAGGAAGTACTGCTCACCGCAGACATTGGACCGAAGACCGCCGAGCACCTCTTTTCTCAGGTTCGTTCGACGCTGTCACGCTCCGAATTGAAAGAGCCGGCCGCCGTGTGGTCGGTGATCAAAGACGAGTCTCGGCGGCTGCTGCACGTGGATACTCCGCCGGTCGACTTTGCTGCCCACAAGCCGTTTGTGCTGCTGGTCATTGGTGTCAATGGCGTCGGCAAAACCACGACCATCGGCAAGCTCGCGGCGCAGCAGGTGGCGGCGGGGCGCAAGGTCATCCTTGCTGCCGGTGACACCTTCCGTGCCGCTGCGGTGGAACAGCTTGAGATTTGGGGCCAGCGCGCTGGGGTGCCGGTGGTGCGTGGCAAAGAAGGCGGCGATCCCTCATCGGTGATTTTTGAGGCGATCAAGCGGGCCCAGCGGGAAGGTTTCGACTTGGTGATCGCGGACACGGCCGGGCGGCTTCATGTCAAAGAACAGCTCATGGCCGAGCTTCAAAAGGTCCGGCGGGTTATCAAAAAAGCCGATCCAACCGCTCCGCACGAGACGTGGCTGGTCCTCGATTCGACGCAGGGTCAGAACACGATTGCGCAGGCCCGAACCTTTAAAGAAGCGATGGAGATCTCGGGGATCATTCTCACCAAGCTCGATGGCACAGCCAAGGGCGGCGTGATTCTCGGCATCACCCACGAGCTTAGCGTGCCGGTCCGGTACATCGGAGTCGGCGAAAAAATTGGCGACCTGCGTGCTTTTGACGCAGAAGATTTTGTCGATGTGCTATATGACCGTTCTGCTTAGGCGAGGCCCGCGTCGATTCGTCGGTGGCTGGCACGTCGATCCCAGCAACGGCAGCGGACAAGAAACGGGTCCACATCAGGCCCATCACAGGTACGAGAGCGTGCGGAACAGACAGTTCCTAGTCGAGAGTCAGCAAATCGAGCATCCCCAGGGCCAGTCCCTGGACGGAGTTGCCGCTCTCTTCGCACCTGGGCCTAGCGGTCCCTTGGGCTTTCTTGAAAAGCCCAGCGACGACAATTGTAAGTTCGGGAATCATTCTCGAAATGAGACCCGAAAGCAGCTTGATTGCGATAAAAGGCGCATGATATCGTTTCCCCTCGATATCAGAGGATGCCAGCCCCACAAGGCGTTACGCGAGGTAAGCATGAGGAGATTGGCAATAAGCCTGTGCATAGTGACAGCGTCGGCGCTCACGCTCTCTGGCGCAGGCGGAACGGCATATGGGCAGGCGACAAAGCCGGCCGCAGCAGCACAACCGGCGAGTCCACCAGCGGCAGCAGCACCTGCTCCAGCCGCTGAGCCGCCGGCTGCAGAGCCACCTGCTGCGGAGCCACCAGCCGCCGCCCTGCCACCGTCGGGAGAGACGACAGCATCCGAGGTTTCGGGTGCAAAGACTCCGACGGATGACATCAGGGTCAAGACCCGCTGGGATGACATAGCGGTTCTGCCCCGACGTTACACACTGAAGGCGAAGCGGCTCGAGGTATCTCCCTCGTACCACTTCACCCTCAATAACCCCCTTATCCGGCACCATGCCGTCGGCGCTCAGATTAATTATTTTCTGAGTGAGGCGTTGTGGCTCGGTGTTGAGGGGCAGTACTACTTCCCGCAGCAGACTTCCGACGTCACGGGGACCTACTTCCTCATCGGCTCGCAGGACAAAGCCCTGCCGGCGGTGAATAAGCTGATCTTCTCGGCGCTGCTCGACTTCGGATATGTCCCGGTTTCCGGTAAGTTCGCACTGTTCAACCGTGCGATCGTTCACTGGGAAGGCTACGTCACCCTCGGGGTCGGTGCCTTTATGAGCCAGGTCATTCCGGTCAAGCGGTCGGATCCTGCATTCAACACGATTAGTGCCATCTTCGACATCGGTGTGGGCTCGCGCCTGTTCCTGACTCGCTGGCTGGCCCTCAACGCGTTCCTCAAGCTGTACGGCTATCCCGACAAGTTCGAGCCGGTCGCCAACGCCTCGTTCACGAGGAGTGGTGCTGGTTGCAGTTCTTACCTAGCCGGACAGACCGCGGGAACCCAGGCGTTTGAAGACCTGCCGCCGAAGTTTGAATACAAGATGGCTCGGTAAGAGGAGCGAGGGATTACATGCGAACGCACATGCGAATCATCTTGTCGTTTGGGGCCCTCGCGCTGCTGGCAGCGCCAGCGCATGCAGACCGTGGGCGCAACCCTCTAGCGGGACAACCGGCTATCCGGCACCGCGTCGAGATGCGCAAGATGCGGCTCGAGATCACGCCGCAGTTCACGATCTCCGCGAACCAGCCGTTTCTGATTGGGTTTGGAGGCGGTGCCAACATCCGCTTTCACCTGACCGACTGGCTGGCGATCGGTGGCTCGTATCACTACACCGCGAACGTCGCCTCACCGCTGGTGGGTCGGATTTCGGAAGCGCTGCCTGACACCTACGCGGTGCGGACATCGACTCCGGCTACCGACGACCCGACGGCAGGCCTGCGTCAGCCGAGCAAGGACATCTTCAAGGATCACTTGATCGGTCCGACGCTGGGAATGTGGTCGGCGCACCTTGCACTGACCCCGATGGGTGGCAAGTTCTCGCTCTTCAACGCGCTGTTCGCCAACTATGACTTCTATGGCACGGTTGGTATCGGTGGCGTGATCCTCGGGACTCCACTGTCGAGTGGTGCGACCTCGTACACGGTTCGTACCGACAGCGCGGGTGGAATGTCGTCGCGAGCCGTGAATGAGACGGCACTGACGGCGGGTAACGATGTCAACTTGCAGTCGTCAACCCCGTTTGTGGGTCACCGCATCGCCGGCGTGTTTGGCATCGGTACGCACATCTTCTTCAATGACTTCATCGGGCTAAACCTTGAGCTTCGCGATTACATGTACAAGGCGAACCCGGGTGGTCTGGATGTGAAGACGACCGATAGCAACAGCGATGGCTCGGGTGTCCTTTCCGAGCAGGACGAGTATCTGGTCAACCACCTGTACTTCGGTGTGGGTCTGACCATCATGATTCCGCCTGCGGCCAAGCTGTCTCGGTAGCCTTCGCCTTCGTATAGTCCAGCGTCAAAAGCCCAGGGTTCGCCTTGGGCTTTTTTCGTTTTTGGAAACGTGACTCCTCGGTGGAGTTTCGGCATCCTCTCCCCATGTCGTCTGCGTCCTGCAACGCGCCCCTGCTACGGCCTTTTGTGGCGGGTCGCTTCGTCGAAACAGCGAATCGTCGACAGCTTCTGGCACCGTATGACCGCCGAGTCCTTGGCGAAGTATGTGACTGCGGTCAGGCCGAGATTGACGAGGCGCTCCGGGCAGCCGAGTCTGCGCTGGCGATCACTCGGAGGCTGACCACCGACAAGCGGGCGGCGATTTGTACGGCGATTGCCAAAGGCCTGCTTGCCGCACAAGAGCGCCTCGCACACGCCATTTGTGACGATGCTGGCAAGCCGATTGCGGATGCGCGGGCCGAGGTGACTCGGGCCGTCCTGTGTTTTGAGCTGGCCGCTGCGGAGGTGCTGACCACCTCCGGAGAGGGCCAGGTGCTACCGATGGATTTGGCACCGCTCGGCTATGGCCGGACCGGCATCCTGCGACGCTTTCCGCTGGGTCCGATTGCTGCCATCAGCCCGTTTAACTTTCCGCTCAACTTGCTGGTTCACAAGGTGGCACCGGCGATCGCGGCGGGCTGTCCGATTGTCTGTAAGCCTGCGTCGCAGACTCCTTCGGTGGCGCTGGTCCTGGCCGAGATCATCCAGGCAGCGGGCTGGCCAAGTGGTGCGCTGTCGGTGGTTCCGGCGACGCGTGCTGCCGCCGATCTGTTGGTGACCGACGATCGCTGCAAGCTGCTGACGTTTACCGGCTCGGCCCCGGTGGGCTGGGACATGAAGGCCCGCGCTGGCAAAAAGAAGGTCACGCTCGAGCTGGGCGGCAACGCAGCGGTCATCATCGACGAGACGTGCAGCGATCACGACCTAGAGACGATCGTCCCCAAGCTGGTCTATGGCGCGTACTCCTACTCGGGTCAAAAGTGCATCAGCATCCAGCGGGTGTACGTGGTGGCCAAGCAGGGCGATCGGCTCTATCGGGCGGTCTGTGAGCGGTTGCAAGCGGCGGTGGCCGTGATCAAAGTGGGCGATCCACATGATCCTGCGGTCCTGGTCGGGCCGATGATCGATGAGCACAATGCGCGGCGTGTCGAGTCATGGGTGGCCGAGGCCGAGAGCCTGGGGGCCCGGCGGCTGTGCGGTGGTGAGCGACAAGGAACCTTTTTGCCACCCACGCTGCTTGCCGAAGCGCCCGCAGGGGCTCGGGTCGTCCGCGATGAGGTCTTTGGTCCGGTGTGTCACCTGGACCGAGTTGCGAGCTTCGAGGCCGCGCTGGCCGCGGTGAACGACTCGCGCTTTGGGCTACAGGCTGCCGTGTTCACCCACGATCTGGGTCACGCGCTGCGTGCGCACGAGGAGCTGTGCGTCGGTGCCGTGATCCTAAACGAAGCCCCGAGCTTCCGTATCGACCACATGCCGTACGGCGGTGTAAAGGACTCGGGACTGGGACGTGAGGGCATTCGCAGCGCGATTGTCGATATGACCGAGCCTCGGCTGCTCATCACCGGCGCGCTTCCGAGCGCCCACTAGTAGATCGCAAGGAGCTTCCCATGAGCGAGCAACGGGCCAACGTCCTGGATGGAAAAGCCATTGCCCAAAAGGTCCGAGCCGAGGTGCGCGACGAGGTTTCGGCCCTCGCTCAACAAGGCATTGTGCCTGGCCTGGCCGTCATCATCGTTGGCGATGATCCCGCCTCGCTGGTCTACGTCCGCAACAAAGGCCGCGCCTGTCACGAGGTCGGAATTGCCGTCTTCGATCATCACTTGCCCGCGCAGACCACCGCGTCCGAGCTGTCCGCGCTGATCCATCAGCTCAATCACGATTCGCGAGTCCACGGTGTGCTGCTCCAGCTCCCGATTCCGGTGGGGCTGCCGGTCGGCAAGCTGCTCGACCAGATCGATCCGATGAAGGATGTCGATGGTCTGCTGGCGGAAAACGTCGGTCGGCTGTGGCTCGGCCGGCCTCGCTTTGTGCCGTGTACGCCACTTGGGGTGATGCGGATCTTGGCCGAAGCCGGGACCACGCTCAGCGGAGCACGGGCGGTGGTGATCGGGCGGTCGATCTTGGTGGGGCGTCCGATGGCGGCCTTGCTGCTCGGGGCGGATGCCACCGTGACGATCTGCCACTCGAAGAGTCGTGATCTGGCCGAGCGGGTTGCGGAGGCCGATCTGGTGGTCGCCGCGATTGGCAAGCCAGAGGCCATCTCCGGTCGCTGGATCAAGCCCGGGGCCACTGTGATCGACGTCGGGATCAACCGACTCGCGGACGGTCGGCTGGTGGGTGATGTGGAGTTTTCTGTGGCGGTCGAGCGAGCTGCGGCGATCACTCCGGTTCCGGGCGGCGTCGGACCGCTGACGATCGCGTATCTGCTTCACAACACCGTGCTCGCGGCCAAGCTGGGTCACGGTCTGCTGGGCGGTTAGTGCCCGACGGCGGCGGGCGGCGTGGGCGTGGCCCCAGGAGGCGGGCTCGGCGGCAGCGTCAAAAACGTCGGCGACGTGGTGGCCGGGACTCGCTGGGGTGCGCGGGATGCGGGTTCGACGATCTCGCGGATCGGCTTGCCGGTGGCCGATGGAAACGAAACCCCAAGCAGCTTGGCAATGGTCGGCGCGATATCGGTGTGTAGATAGGTGCCACGGGCGGTCTTGGCCGGAATGCCAGGGCCAACCGCCAGCGCGAACACGCCGCTACAGCCCGAGCACGGCTTGGTGCGAATCTTTTCGGCGATACATTTGCCATGAGAGGCCCACTGCGCCGGATCATCTGCCGTATCTCGTCCATGGTCGGTGGTGACCACCAGATAGGTATTGTCGCGGTAAAACGGGTCGGCTTGGAGCGCGTCCCAGATCCGCCCGAGCAGGTAGTCGTCCTGCCGCAGCGCCTGGTGATAGTGGAAGATGCCGTAGTGTTGCCCGGCCTTGCGCTGCACCCGGGCGTGAAGGTGCGCTTCCTCATCGGCGTCGCCGAGGTGAATCACCAGCAGCCGGGGATGGCGCTTCGGAACCTCGCGCAGTACGTCCATTAGCGTGTCGATGTCGGTGCGCGAGTTCGAGTAGACCTCGGGCTTGAAGAAAATCGGCGGCTCGGTGGGCTGCAGCACATTCGACTTGAAGGCACAGCTTCGATAAAAGTCATCGTCCGGCAGCATCGGCGGGGTGAACGCAATCGTGCACAGCGGCCCCCACGAGGCAATCAGCCCGACGCCATCGAAGCCGAGCCTTAGCTGTTTGCGCGCCTCCTGCATCAGTGTCGGGTAGTGGCTGCGGAAGTCCTCGACTGGCGGGTAGTTGCTGAGGATCTTCTCTTGGCGACGACCGGCGAAGATGTCGGCATAGGCGGGCAGGCTGACCCCGGCGGGGTTCGAGATCGCGACGTTTGGCATCCACAGCCCGCGCTTGCGAAGCTGGAGCAGCACGGGAAACAGATCGCTGCTGCGCACCGGCTTGCCCGCGTCATCGACGGCTCGACCTCCCCATTCTTGCTGACGGACGCCGTCGATCAGCACCAGCACGACGTTGCGACCAGCGGGCAGCTCGGCAGGGGGATTCTCTGCGGCTTGACTACAGGCCACGCCCAGGCCCACCCACAGTGCCAGCACGAAGGGAAAGATCCGCATTTTCAATTACATAGTAGGGGAGCGCAACGGCGGCTGTCTAGGCAGGCAAGCGGCCAATCGAGGCGAAGTTGGGGAGGTCTAGTCCTCAAGCAAGCGAAGTGGATTGGACGGGGGCGAGGTCGAGAGCCCGAAAAAGCGAAGAGGATTCGACAAGGGCGAGGTCGAGAGCCCAAAAAAGCGAAGAGGATTCGACAAGGGCGAGGTCGAGAGCCCGAAAAAGCGAAGAGGGTTGGACGCGGGCGAGGTCAAGAGCCCGAAAAGGTGAAGTGGACTCGACCCTGGGGAGGTCGAGACCCCAACCGAGCGCAGGGTTGTGATACCAAAGAAGGCATGACTACGACCCGTTCCCTCAAAGGTAAGACCCTGTTTATCTCTGGCGCGAGCCGAGGCATTGGACTCGCGATCGGTGTACGTGCGGCCCGAGATGGCGCAAACGTCGTCATCGCCGCCAAGACCGCCGAGCCAAACCCCAAGCTGCCCGGCACCATCTATTCTGCGGCTGAGGAGATCGAGCGAGCCGGTGGCAAGGCGCTGCCCTGCATCGTCGACATCCGTAACGAGGACCAGATTCAGGCCGCCGTGGCAAAAGCCGTTGCGATGTTTGGTGGGATCGACATCCTCGTCAACAACGCCTCCGCGATCAGCTTGTCGGGCACGCTGCAGACGCCGATGAAGCGCTACGACCTGATGCACCAGATCAATACTCGCGGCACCTTCGCCTGCTCCCAGGCCTGTCTGCCTCACCTGCTGAAGGCCGAAAACCCGCACATCTTGAACCTGTCGCCGCCGCTCAACATGGAGGCGCGCTGGTTCGCTCCGCACGTCGCGTACACGATGGCCAAGTTCGGCATGAGCATGTGTGTACTCGGCATGGCCGAGGAGTTCCGTTCCGAAGGTGTCGCCGTAAACGCCCTCTGGCCCCGCACCACCATCGCCACCGCCGCCATCAACAACCTCCTTGGCGGTGAGGCGATCATGAAGGGCAGCCGCAAGCCCGAGATCATGGGCGACGCCGCCCACTACATCTTCACAAGGCCCAGCCGTACCTGCACCGGCAACTTCTTCATCGATGATGAAGTCATGGCCGCAGAAGGCATCACCAACCTAGACCACTACGCCTTCTTCCCCGGCGAGCCCCTCATCCCCGACTTTTTTGTGTAGAGCTCGAGCTACTTCGAGGACTGGAAGATGAACGGGTAGGCGAACTGGACTTCGCCGCCGCCCTTCGGGGCTGGGAAGCGCCACGACTGCGCCCGCTCGACAATGCACTTGGCAAAGTCGTCGTCGTGCATCGTGTCGACCTCGATCTCGACGTGGCTGACCTTGCCCGCCTGGTTTACCGAAAAGCGCAGCGTGATCTTGCCCGCCAGCGTGGCGTTGCGCTTCAGCGCCGCTTCATAGCAAGCCACCATCGCCCCGCGATACTGCCGAATCTTGGCCGCCACCTGTCCCGGATCGAGATCCCCCGGGTCGAGATCCTGCGGGGCCGACTCTTGGACAATGGCGCGCACCTTTTTTTCGGTCTTTTCGCCCGTCCCCACGCCATCGCGGGGTCCGGTCATCGTCAGCGAGCCGATGCTCTGGCTCGACCCGGTGCCATCGCCGCCCCGTACCGTTCCAAGGCCCGCCTGGCCCGTCACTGGACCGACGCCGCCGACCTCGCGGAACACCTTGTCGGGGTCGCCGTCCCCCGCGCCATCCTTGAGCGCATCGGCGAGCGCCCCGTCCGGCCCCTTCGCGGTCAGCATCTTGAGCACGCCCATCGTCTGAAGCTGCTGCTCCATCTTGGCTCGCTGGGCTGCGATCCGAGCGGCCACCTCGGCGGGATCTTCTTCCTTCTTCGGCTGCGGCGCGGGCTTGTCGTTTTGCGCCGTCTCGGTCTTCTTCTTGTCGTCGGCTTTCTTGTCGTCGGCCTTCTTCGCCTCGGCCTTGGGCTGCGGCGGCAGCTTGGGCGGCTCGACCTTCTTTGGAACCAGCATCTTCACGAACCGCTCGGGAATTTCCTCGATAGCGGTCGGTTTCGGTCGTTCCATGGCCCGCAGGTAGAACACAAACGCAAAGTGGGCCACGAACGAGGCCAGCGCAATCTGGGCCAGCCGCATGTCGAGCGTGGTCAGAAGCTGGGGACGCAGCGACGACGGCAGTTGCGGGCGGGGCGCGAGCGGCGGTGCCTTGACGAGCTGGAACAGGATCTTCAGATCCCCAAAGCGCAGCTCACCCTTCGCCGAGCCGGACAGGGGCACATGCCACAGCGACTTGTGCGCGACCGCATCGCCGTCATCGATCAGCTGTTGCAAGCTGACTGGCTGACCATCGAGCGCCACCCGGCCTTTGTATTCCTCGCCAAACTGGAGCACCCAGCCCTTGTCGCCCGCGACAAACAGCGTCGCGGTATCACCGAGTCCTTCGGTGGGCGGGACGATCAGCGTGCAGGATGCATCTTTGCCAAGGCTGACCTCTCGTGGGGTGCGAAACAGCCGCTCTTCGAGAGGCTTGCCACCGAGGAACAGGCCGAGCCGCAGGGCAGGGGCAGCGTGTTTGTCGGCGTGGTCGTGGTTGTGCGGAGGGGCAGTCATCGTCAGCAACCTAAAATGGCGGAGCCTTCACGGCAGCGCCAATTTTCGGCAAGAAGCTCTTGCCAAGCTCGGCGTAGTCGTAGGGGATGGCAGCGCGGCGGAGGACATAGAAAGCGGCGGGTTTTTGCATCTGGCCTTCGACGACCAGGCCCTCGGTGATGCGAAACAGCTTGGCCCCGGTTGAGGTCCGCTCGACCTTGATCGAAGCCGGGTCAGCGGGCTTGGGCGCTGCATCAGCCGGAGCCGTCGCATCGGTGGCCGGAGCGGTCGAAGCAGCCGGAGCGGTCGAAGCAGCCGGGGCGGTCGAAGCAGCCGGGGCGGTCGAAGCAGCCGGAGCGGTCGCAGCAGCCGGAGCGGTCGAAGCAGCCGGAGCCGTGGCTGGAGCGGGAGCTGTCGGTTGGGCCGCAGTGCCCGTCAGCATGGTCGGCTCTTCGGCCTGGGCGATACCGCCGAGAACGAGCCCACAGGTCGTCACTAGCAAGCCCAGCCTGCTCATGGCGCGCCCTCCTGACCGGCAGTGGTTCCGGCCTTTTTCTTTTGGCGACGCTGCTCGCGTTCGATCGCACTGCGGGCGTCCTTGATGTAGGCCTCGGCGGAGTCGTCGCGAGTGCCACGGCTCGCGTCTTGGTACGACTCCAAATAGCGAATCGCGATCATGCGCTGGCTGATGGGATCAAAGCCCGGCATCGCTGGCGCGTCGAGATACAGGATTCCGAGGTTGTACAGCGCGTCGGCATTCTGCGGCTCAGCGGACACCACCTTCTTATACGCGGTGTCAGCCTCCACATAGCGTCGCATTCCGCGCAGCGCCGATCCGTAGTTGAGCTGCGTTCCTTGCAGACCCGGCAAAAGGACCGTCGAGCGCTCACAGGCAAACAGCGCCTGATCGTAGTTTTTCGCGAGCAGATACATCGCCGATAGGTTGTGCCAAGCCAGCCCCGAAGCTGGGTCCAGCTCGGTCGCTTTCTTAAAGGCCGCTGTCGCCGCGATGCGGTCTTCTTTGGCCAGCGCCAAGAAGCCCAAAATCAGGTAGCCCTCGGCGTTGCTCGGGTCGATGGTCTGCGAGATCCCGACGATCGCCGCCGATAGCTCGCGCTTGCCGAGGAAGTAATACGATGTCGCCAGCACCAGCATCGACGGCACATGATGGTCGTCTTTGGCGAGCGCCAGCTTGCCGAGCACAATCGCGTTTTCGTACTGACCGGAATACAGCGCGCTGCGGGCTTCCTTCGCCAGCTTCGCCAGCTCCGTGGTGTTTTCGGCCTGCACCGGACCGGCGAGGACGAGCTGCCGAGCGACATGCTCATCCTTGATCAGCGGATAGACGTCCGGCTTGTACGCATTGGCGCGCTGCCGGGCGAGCTTGGTCCACTGATTGGCGACGCCGAGCTTCTGCGCCTGCTCCAGCGTCACCGAGTAGCGCTGAAGCGCCTTTTCTTCGATCCCGGCGACGTTTTCCTCGATCTTGTTTTTGTATAGATCGCAGGCTTCCGCTCCGAGCCGACGAACCTCCGGCGGACACGGCGCGGCCAGGAATGCTTTGGCGTATAGCTCGAAGACGTAGCCCATCCGGAAGTACGCGGCGAGCGTCTGATTGGCCCGCTTATACGTCAGCACCTTGTCGTAGACGACGACCGTTTCTTGCACTTTTTTGTTAAAGGCACCGATCGAGGCTTCCAGCTCTTTGCCGCTGCCGCCGATCTTTAGGCGCTCGACCTCTTGCAGCTTCTGTTCAGCCAGGAGAAATGCAGCCTCGGCGGCATACTCAGCCGCATCGCTACCCGGCGGCAGTTTTTGGCCAAGCTGGGCGGCGCGCTTGAGGTTCTCGGTTGCGTCAAACGGGTTGCCTTGCTTTTGCTGAACCCGCGACAGCCGGACGTACGCTTCGACCACCTGCGGCACATAGCTTCCATTGCCGCCGTAGCGCGCCACAAACTGCGACAGCTCTTGCTCGGCTCGCACGGCTGGCCCCAGCTTTTCGACCGCCAGAGCGGCGCGGAAATACGCCGTCGCGCTTTCGTCAGGACTGGTTTTGTCGCTCTGTGCGTATTGTTTCCACAGGTCGATGGCGAGCACGTAGCGCTGGTCGTTTTCCGCGATCAGTGCCGCGTTGTAGAGCGCATCGTGACGGTGCGTCGAGGTCTTGAAGCGCGGCTCTGTCCCGAGCTTTTGATACGCCGCCACCGCTTTGTCGTAGTCAAAGAAGCGCTGGTGATTCACGGCTGCGCGGAACAGGGCCTCGTCGACCAGGGTGCTCTGTGGATAGTCGCTGACGATGCGCTCGTAGGTTTCGGTTGCTGCGCCGTAGCGACGGTCACTTTCCTGCGCCACAGCGGCATTGAACAGCGCCTTGTCGGCGTCATTGCCACGCGGATCTTGGCTCACCAGATCGATAAACAGCGTCGCTGCTTCAGAGAAGCGCTTCTGCGAAAGGAGCTGCTCGGCCTTTTTGAACCGCACCTGCTGCGACAGCTTCTTGATGCTGCCTTGCTGAGACTGCGCCACCTGCGACGAGCCGCCACAGCCACGCTCTTTGAGCCGCGCCGTCCACTCCTCCAGCTTTTCGAGATCGCCGTCGATGTTGTACGAAACCAGGATGGCGTTCCCCGCGTCGACCGCTCGCTCGTCCTTGCAGTGCTTCTGAACGATATCGGCCATTCGCATCCGCATCTGCGGGAAGCGCAGGTATCGGAAGTCGATTTCGGCGGCTTTGTACGAAAACAGCGCGATTTTGGGTGAATCCGGCAAAAGCGCCACGAAGCGATCGTAGGCAAACTGGAGCTTGGCGACTTCGTCGGGCAGCGGCAGCGGATTGACCGGTGGCGTTAGCTTGCCAGTCTGGGGGAGAGGCGGCTCCCCGCCGGTCTTTTGACCGCTCTGCTGCTGATACAGCGCGGTGACCACGGACTCCCGAGCTTTGATGGTTCCGTACGCCGAGTCTTCGACATACTTACCCTTCGGATCGGCGTCGCGGACCTTTTCGTACGCTTCTGCCGCCTCGGGATATTTTTCGCCAAAGAACAGCGACTCGGCCAGGTAGTAGCTGTACTCGTAGCGATCCTTGCTGTTCGGATGTTGCTTGAGGTACGCCTCATACGAGGCAGCGGCCTGCCGATATTCCTCGATGGCTTGTTCGCGCAGCTTCGGATCGTTTTTGGCTTGAGCCTGCTCGCGCAGCTTTTGGGCGCTTTCGTGCCGTCGCAGCACGACGTTCATCAGCGCCGCATCGGCTAGCTGAAGTCCCTCGGTCAGAGCGGCATCGTTGTCGCGGTTCTGCTTGGCCCAGTCGCTGCCCTCGACGTAGGTTCGGGCGAGCTGCTCTCGTTCGCGCAGTGCCTGCTCGAAGTTGCGCAGCCGCTCCATCGCCAGCACCACGCGGTCTTGGATGCGCGGGTTTTCAGCGGCCAGCGGCCACATCGCAATCGCCTGTTTGTAGACCTCGGCGGCGCGGGCGTACTCGGTGCGATCGAACAGGACATCCCCCATCCGCTGGAAAACTTCGCGGACGTGCGGCTCGCTTTCGCGACCTTTGTAGTGGAGTTCGGCTCGCGAAATGCCCGATACCGGATCGTCTTTGCCATCGCCATCCCAGTCACGTTCGGAAAACGACAGCGCCAGGTACTGAACCGACTCCGCACGCAGCGCAAAGCCTTCCTTTTTGCCGGGTTCACCAAGCTTCTTCTGGTCTGCGAGTACGACCAGCTCGTCGAAGTGCTTCACCGCATCGAGGAACCGGTCGGAGCGATAAAACGACCACGCCAGCTTATAAAGTGCTTTGTCAAAGTACGGCGAGTCGCGGTGCGGGATCGCTTGCTGGTACGAGAAGATCGCTGCGTCGAGCTCGCCTCGATCAAAGTGATGCTCGCCGAGTCGAGTCCATGTTTCGGCCAGCAGCTTGCCATCAGATTTGCGTGGCTCGCAGCCGTCGTACGGAGGCTTGTTTTTCCGGCCGACCGGTGGAGCTGGCGTCGCCAGCGGCTCAAACTTGTTCGCACAGACCAATCCGAGGAACGCTTGACGCGCTTCCTCATCGTGATCCATTTCCCCGAGGCAGTAGCCGAGCAAGTACGTCGCCAGGTGGTTGTTGCGGTAGCTCGGGAAGTCGCGCAGCAGCCGCCGATACAGTTCCACCGAGGGGTTGTAGTCGGGAATCGTGACGATTTCACCGCTCTGGGCCTTCGACTGGCCGATGAAGGCTTCGCTGGTGCGCTCAAAGTGCAGCTCAGCCAAACGGAACATCGCTTCGGGTGAGTGACGCGGGTGCTGCGGATAGCGATTGAGGAAACGCTCCAGTTCGACGATGGCCTCGCCGCGAAGCTGCTTTTCTCTGGCTTCCTCACGGCTGAGTCGGGCCGCATACTCGTTCTTGAGGCTACTTCGTCGAGCCTTATAGCCCTCGCGACCGACCTCGTCGAGAACTTGCTTATAGCTGCGCGCTGCCTCGAAATATCGACGGTAATCAGCAGCTAGCTCAGCGGGAAGATCGCTGGGGAGCCGCAGTTCTTCGGGCTTGGCCGTCGGCGCGGGTGCTGGCGGCGGTGCGGCGCTGACCGATTGGACCATGGGCTGACCGGGGGCCGGGGTCTTGGGGAGCGACTTGGGCTCATCGGTCGTTGGAAAGGCATCGTCGAGCATCCGTAGCTCGCGCTGCTGATCGTGTCGGATCTGCGCCAGCTCGTCTGACGATCGCTGCCGCCGGGCCCAGGCTACCTCGGCGATACCAGCTTCGGCATGAATGAGCAGCTCACGATACTGATCCACCGTCTGGGAAAGGCGCGCAAAGGCTGCTTGTCCCACCACCTGAGACGTTTCCGCCTGAAGCTTGTCGAGCGCTTCTCGTTGGCTCCGCAGGGCGTCCCGTTCCGACGCGAGCTGACTTTGCATGTCCCCGACGCGAACATCGAGCAAGCGGTCGAGTCGGCCGATTGTCTCGCGGAGTCGCCTTTCAATGGTCGTCGCTCGGTTGAGTGCGCTTAGCATCTCATCGGCTTGGGTCCGAGCCTGTGGGGTGAGCCGCAGCAGAAGGTGCAGGTACAGCGGACCTGACTCGCCCAGTAACTCGGCATGATTGCGACGGGCCGTGCTGGTGCCATCGAGAGCATCGTTGCCACCCTTGGGCTCAGCCAGGCCTTTGGTGATCGCTTCTCGTCGCTGGGCGAGCACCGCTAGCTGCTGCTTTTCCTCGGGGGTTGCGACTCCGGTAAAGAGTCCGTCGAGTCGATCGGCGCTGGCGCGATGAAGCGCGACCAGATAGCGATACAGGGCCAGACTGCGGTTGCGTGGCTCGGTGATATCAGCCGCCGCCACGGACGTTCCGGCGCGGGGAGCACGCTGTCGTTCAGCACGACCGAGCGCTTCTTCTTGTTCATCGAGCGCGGCGCGGGTTGCATACAGCTCACGATCTGCCGCCTGAAGCTGGGTCAAAACCTCATCGCCACGCAGGGCCGCGAGTAGCGATGGTGACGCCATGGACGACAGCGATAGTGGTGCCTTGACCGAGCCGAGCTGTCCACGTAGCCGTTCGCTAAACGCTGGGGCAGAGCTCAGGTCGGACTTGGCCTTTTCGAGCAGCGGCGTGAGATCCGCTCGTGTCGAGGCAAAATACTCGGCCGCAGCGTCAGGCTCGCTCCGACGGATAAGTAGATCTCCGAGGAGCAGCTTGGCCTCAGCAACCGGTAGCGTGGTCTGTGGCTCATCGCGATAGGCGATCAGCAGCAGCTTGAGTGACTGCTCGGCCCGCTCGGAGTCAGCCGCTCGCAGCGCCGACCACGATGCTTCGTATATCGCGTCCTTGAACAGGTTGCTCTTTTGAGAGATCCGCAGGTACGACTCATGAGCCCGTTTGCTGTCGCCGCGCTCGTGATAAATCCGCCCAAGTGCCATGTGGCACAGCTCAACAACCCGCAGATCATCATCACGACGGGGCAGTGGCTTATCGACCAGAGACTTAAACACCGTCTCGGCTGCGTCGAGCTGACCAAGCTGAATCTGTGCAGCCCCAATCAGGTAGCGGGAGCGATGGTAGAAACTACTCGACTCGGCAACGGTGTTTAGCAACGGGAGAGCCGCTTTGGCATCACCGCGCAAAAGCAGCAGCTTGCCTCTGACATACGGCGCAGACTCGGGCAGGTTGGCGGCAGGAATCGCCGCAAGCTGCGAAAGCCAGGTCTTTTCCTGTGGATCGGCTCCGAGCTCAGTCGACAAAGCGAGCAGCCGCAGCAGCGCTTGGGCATCACCGGGCTTGTGTTCGACGAGCTTCGACAGCGAGCGCTTGGCCCCTCGCAGATCGCCCTGTTCGGCCAGGGATTCACCGAGCAGTCGTATTGCCTCAGGACTTTCGGCAAGCGTTGGATCGTGAGCGAACTGTTCGACGAGCAGCGAGGAAGTCGCCGCGTACAGCCGCCGGTCAAATAGCTGATGGGCGCGCTCGAGAATGCTTTTCGGCGAAGCGGGACTGTTGCTGCCGGGTGTCGCGTTTGCCGTAGCCCCGGAGGATGCGGATGTCTGAGTCGGTACAGAGCCTTCCAGCGAGGTCAACGCCGTTTCAAGCTGATCGAGCGCCTGCGACAGCGGGATGGCCGCCTGCTCACTGGCCTGCACTGGACGCGACGGCGAGACCAGCGGCGTCAGCAGCCCGAGCGCGCCGACAAAACCCAGCGTCAGAATCCGTTTGGCGTACCCGGATCGTCCAGGGGATCGAGGAGGTGGTATGCAAGGCTGAAGGCGCACGTCAGTTGGCCTTTTTGGTGCTCTCGACCCGGAAGTCGAAGGCGGGGCGGTCTTCCACTCGCACGAGCAGCGGGTTGCCCTTTTCAAAACACACCACTTCCAAGCGAGTCGTCTGACCGTCAGTGACGCTGAAGCGATGGGCCGCCTTGGCGGTGAAGGTGTATTGCTCGTAGTACGAAAAAACCTTACTGCCGTCGCCGCGATAGGTGACCGCGACCGCTAAGGTGTGATCACCGGGACGGACGTTGCCATCGTAGACATTCTGTTCTTTGGGTTCGGCGGGGCGTCCGGGCTCTAGGCTGCGTACAAATACCTCGCGTCCGTCGAGCTGGTAGCTCACCTTGACCATCTGGTACAGCCGTCCCATCTGGTCCTTCTGGACGACGACGAGCTTGGCACCACCCTGGGCGGAGCCGAGCAGCGTTTCGGTGAGCAGCGACAGGCGCGCTTTGCTGCGGAATACCTGATCGCGCAGCTCACGGGTTCGTCGGTCCAGGTCGCTGAGCTGGTCATTGTTCAGCGACGGCGGGATGGCGGTGGGCGATGCAACTGATGCAGGCTGAGCCACCGCTGCGGGCTGTGTGGCTGTCATCGGTGGGACAGTGGCGGAACTCGGTTCCTCCGCCCAGGCCGAGTGGCTGGCCGACAAGACCACCAGCAAGCTCCATCGCGTGAGCCACCCAATGGCCTGATGGGCCCAGCGCTCACCGCGACTGCTTGCCGTCGAGCAGGCCCGTGCTCGCAACAGAGCACAAAGGCTCGCGAAATGTCTTCCTGGCTGCGTCGGACGCATAAGCTGAGCCGATTATAGCAGTCCGCCCCATCACAAAGCAGCCCGCTTCATTGCCACAATGCCGGAAGTTGCAGGTTGCTTCGTCAGCGGTTGCGGGCTAACGATCGTCCGCTAACTCGCTGGTGGCGGCGATGATCAGCATCGACAGCGCGGTTCGCAGCAGGGATAGGGCCTGTCGGATCACGAAGGCCCATAGCACCAGCATCTTGGCATCGAGCTTGATGGTGAGCGTGCGACCGAGGACCAGCAGGCCTCCGTGACCGATCAATCCCAACACCGCCAGAAGCAGCGCACCGATGAGCACCGGGCGCTGACCGAGCACATGCAGGCCGGCACGGAGCGATTGCCAGGCTGAACGGGTGTTATCGTCGAGGCGTTTCATCCGAGCCAGGGTCAGCCAGATGCTGGCGAGCGACCAGGCCAGGACAAACACCATCACGACCGGAGCGAGTCGACCCATGAGCGACCCCCAGGACAGCTCACCGGCTTTGCTCCAGCCGATGGCGAACCCGGCGGCGGCACCTCCGAGCAAGGCGAGTGGAGTGCGTACCGCCAGCCCGAACAGTAACTCCAGCTTCAGCATCGGCGAGGCAGACTCCGCGCAGCGGACCAGGAACTGTCCGGCGGGTACATAGCGCTCCGAAGAGGAAGGACTAAGTCGCGAGAGGATGCCCCCGGAGATGAGCGCGTGTAGCAGGAAAAAACACAAGACGCCGACCGTGATCGCCGAGGTTACTGCCGCCATCGCAGCGGGATTGTCATTCATGACCTCGACGAGACCAACGTCATACTCGCCTTTGGCGATCCGCTCGGCCAAGGGTCTGAGGGCCAGGACATCGCGCAGCATCGCTCGCACTGGCAGCGTGGCAGCCAGGGAGGTAAACAGCGACAACAATCCGAGCCCGATGATCAGCAGCGGACTTTCGATGACTTTGGACAGTCCCTTCTGAAGCGCGGCAAAGCCACCCTGAGAAGCGACGTTGGGGACAGAAGCCTGGTTGTGGATAAGCTGTTGCATGGCGTAGTCCTTTCGTCGCTACAGCGAGATGAGATCAAGCGCGGTCTGGACCCAGCTTTGCACGGTCAGAAATAGCCGCGTCACCGGGCGCATGTTTGGCTTCGCGAGGAGCCCGTTGTTCAGCCGCTTCTCATCGAGAGCCAGCTTGATTTGCGGGTCTACCTCCGCCCGTTCCAGGGCTGCTCGACGATAGAAGCGCAGCGTCCGCATTCGTTCCTCGGGGTGCGCACTCTGCTCGGCGAGCGACCACGACACTTGCTCCTGGCTGCCATCCTCGAACTTGACGACGACATCTACCGGATAGATCAGCTCACCGCGCCGACGGACGACCACCATGCTATCCCACTGTTGCTTGTCTTTGCCCTTGTCCTTGGCGCTGGCCTTTTTCTCTTTGTCCGTAGGTGGACTTAGCTCGTGACGACCTGCTGGTTTCCCCACACAGGCGGCCTGATTGGATTCGGTGAGGTGACGTAGCCACTCAACGCGCTCGGCACCCTCGACGTGATCGGGCATCATCGGGGGCTTCGGTGGGCAGTCCCACAGGCCGTAGGCCAGCTCGTGCTTTTGGTTGTCGACCTGGAGGATTTCGTAATCAGCAACGCGAGTGGTGGTGACGGCCTGATTCCAAAACCAGCTCAGATCTTCGCCGGCACCTTCGCTAATCGCAGACATGAAGTCCGCGGGACGCGGCTTGTGGAAGCGATAGCGCTCAGCGTAGTGACGCATCGCCTGAACCATCCGCTCGGGTCCGAGGTAGTTTTCGAGGCTACGCATCATCAGCGAAGTATAGGCGTAGGTCATCGCGCCGTAGGTGCGGCCACTCAGCCGGAAGCTCGGTGTCGACAGCGGCATTCGACGCAGCACTCCGCGTGCGCTCATCCAGTCCACATCGCGATCACCGAGGCAGAAGTTGGCAACTTTGATCGAGCTACAGCCGTCGGGGAATAGCCGATCCATGGCCTGGCCGGTGAAGGTCTGGTTGAGCCCCTCATCGAGCCAAGCGTCCTCCACTTCGTCGGAGTTGATCATCATCGGCACCCATTGATGGCCAAACTCGTGGGCGTCGACGCTTTCGATGATGCGGACACCGTCGGGCATCGGGCTTAAAAAGCTGGTGATGAGCGTCGGGTATTCCATGCCACCGGCACCGTTACTGGCCCGAGGCGGCACGATCACGGTGACGTTCTTATAGGGATACGAAAAGTATCGGTGCTCGCCTTCATGGATGGCGGCGCGGACGCCTTGTAAATGACGCAGGTCGAGGCTAGCGAGTCCGGGGCGGTTGAGCACGCGGACTTCGACATCACCGAGCTTATCGGTGACGTGGTTTTTGTACTCGACAAACTTGGGATCGGCGAACCACGCAAAGTCGCGAACGTCATCGGCGCGGAACGTGAGCTTCTTGCGCCCTTCGCTTTTTTGCTCGGCGATCTGGATGCCGGTGGCCCCGACTACGAATTTCTCGGGGACATCGACGGTGACTTCGTAGCTTCCGTGGTCTGAAAAGAACTCGGTGAAGCCGTGATACTGGTGGGTGCGGAAGCCGCAGCGCTCGCTGTTCTTATCGCACTCGAAGACGCCGATTTTGGGGAACCACTGGGTGACGGCGTGAAAGTCATCGGAATAGCCCGAGCGTGCGAAGGTGCGGGGCAGCTTGGTGGTAAAGGAAAACTCGATCTCGATGGCACTACCGGGGCCGACGGGGGTGTCGAGCTTGAGCTTGAGCACGGAGTCGATGACCTGCGCTTTGCCGATGAGCTCGACGCCGCCGATTTTCAGGGAGGACAGATCGATCGCGCCGAATCCGTGTTCCGGCATCTCATCGCCGCGAAGCTGGGCTCCGGCCTCGCGAATGAAGGTGGTCGCATGGTGCTTGAACGCGTTTTGGTAGAGGTTAAACGATAGCTCGCTGGCCTCTTTGCGTTCGAGATTGCGCCAGATGAGAGTGCCCTGGCCTGTGACCTCGTGGGTCTTTTCATCGAGGCGGGCATTCAGCCGATAGGAGGCGTTGCGCGGCGACAGCGGGCCGGGGACGCGCAACGCTACGGTGTCGCTTGGCCAAGCCGAGGGCGCGGCGTGAGCCTGCTGTATGGTCGACGTGCCGGGGACGATGCCGATAACGACACCAAGAGCGACGCTGGCCGTCCACTGAACGAATCGGGGTCTGGGGGTGCCTGGGAGGCTTCGGAACCTAGGGGACGTGAACAAGACGAACCTCATATCGGTTGAGCTAGCCACTGTAAGCTAATAACCAGCCAGAGCGGCTTCTCATTCCTTCACCGACATGACCGTGATAGCGTCGAGTCTTCGTGCGTGGCAGCAGATTCACCACGGAGAAGCCTCCGCGACTTTTTTGCACAAAGGGAGAGCGTAGTCGGCAATGAGAAAGCAACCCACCCTGATTGGTGTCGGTCTGTTTGGGCGGATGTACCACCAAACGTTCGTTTCCGCTGTCGTGGCCGTGGCTGCCGTGTCTGCTCCGCAGACCGTAAGAGCGCAGCTCCAGAACGGACAGATCAAAGGAATCGTAACCAGTGACGTAGACGGCAAGCCGCTCGCTGGGGTCACGGTGGTGGTAACCGGTCCGGCGCTGCAAGGCGAGCAAGTCGAGATCACCGATGCCAACGGGCGCTATCAAATTACCGAGATACCGTCGGGTGATGACTACGTGGCGCGCTTTTATCTGGGTGACAAGATCGAAGAGCGGGTCGGAATCCGCATCACCCATGGCAAGACGCTGACCATTAGCTTTGCGTTTCCTCTGAAGCAAGTCGCACGTGAGGTGAAGGTCATCCGCGAGCGCGCTCCCAACGTTGATACCGCTAGCGCCAACGCTGGTGTCGAGATCAATCAAGAGGTTCTGCGCAACACGGCGGTGCGCGGACGTACTTTCGAGAGCGTACTGTCGATGGCACCGGGCACTGTCGACCCGCCACGGGGACAGGGTGGTGATGTCGGCGTCTCGATCTCTGGATCGACCGGCAACGAAAACAACTTCATCATCGACGGACTCAATACCTCTGATCCCAACACCGGCATCATCGGTACAGAGCTGCATCAGTACTTCATCAAAGAAATCAGCGTCATCACCGGCGGCTATCAGGCCGAATACGGTCGTGCCACAGGTGGCGTGGTTTCGATCGTGACCAAGGGTGGTGGTGACGAGCTGCATGGGAGTGTGTTTCTGTCCGGACAGCCGTTTCAGCTCACTCCGAAGACCGTGGGTAGACTTGGAGAGGCGCTGGCGTATCGTCGGCGCGCTGATGGCCTGCTTGGAGACATTGGATTCGAGCTTGGGGGGCCTCTGAAGAAAGACAAGGTCTGGTTCTACCTTGGCTTTGCACCGACGGTTACGCAGTATCAGACGGATCGTGTTACGCGCCACGCCAACTGGAATTCGGCTTCTGGCGGAGCGCGGATCGATACGAATTATCAATGTCCAACCTATCTGTCTGATCCGGCTCTGTGTCGAGGTTCTTCGGCGCTGGCGATCGAAATGGAGGAGTCGGGAACCCAGCGATTCACCGAGCTGCGAACGCTGTATAACGGAATCGCCAAACTCCAGTTCAACATCAGTCCTGATCACAACCTGACGCTGTCCTATATCGCTTCTCCGAAGACGTTTTCGGGGTACTCTCTGCTCGGCTACGGACAGTCCGGAGCCGTCGAAGACAGCGAGTATAAATCGACCGATCAAGTCCACGATGCGACGCTGCGCTACGTGGGCAAGCTGCTTTCGCGCAAGCTTCAGCTTAACGCGATGTACGGATTTCACTTTCAGGGAATCAACATCGCGCCCAAAAACATCGACAAGCCGCTTCAGCTCTACTTAACAGAGAGCACCAATCCGTACTCCCTTGCGGACTTTGAGGACAACTCTGCTTGTCGTCGACAAATGCAATCCGATGGTATGGGCGGAGCGATCGAGTTCAATCCCTGTCCGGTCACTTCCTATCGTCGAAATGGATTTGGTCAGTACAACCGAACCGACTTGCAGCGGCACCAACTTTTGTTGGCAGCGACCTATTTTCTGGAAGCGCTCGGAACACACGCCATCAAGCTCGGCTTTGACTTTGAACACCTGCGCAACAAGAACTTCCGTGCCTACTCGGGACCAAACGGAGATCCCAATGACGGCCTGGCCGCGAACGTCATGTATCGCACCAGCGCCGATGGACAGAGTCTCCGAAATTTTGCGCAGTACTCTACCGTTGGACCAAACGGTGAGACCATCCTCCTTAACAACTTCGAGTCCACCACATTCACCAACAACTTCGTGCTGTATCTGCGCGACTCTTGGAACGTGGGACCGATTCCGGGGCTTGTCATCAACGCCGGACTCCGCTGGGAGGCACAAGAGATCCACGGCGCGGACGGTAGCAAGCAGATCGGAATCTACGACAACTGGGCACCGCGTGCGGGGGCAGTCTGGGACTTTACACAGAAGGGTCTCGGGAAGCTGTTTGTAAACTACGGACGCTTCTATCAGTCCATTCCGCTCACCATCAACGATCGTCAGTTTGCGGGCGAAGGCGTCTTCACCGGAGCAGAGTCCACCGACTGCGCGACTGCGGCTCTGCAACAGGGTGGGAGGATGGTTCCGATTCCGAAAGCCGCGGGCGCGGGAACCTGCAACCTAAACGATCTGAGCCTTGGGAACCAGAACGGCGGACGATATGGCAACGTCATGCCCGGACTCAAGGGCATGTACATGGACGAGCTTGTTGCTGGCATCAGCTACGACGTCGGTTGGGATCTCGTCCTGTCTGCGAGCTACCTGTATCGCGGACTTGGCAACATCGTGGAAGATATGTCGATCGACGGGGGATATAACTACATCATTGCCAACCCCGGTGTGACCCCTGATCCGGCGCGGCTCGCGGAGCTGCAAACGGACGTAGACCGACTGCGTGCCGATACCTCGCTCGTGGGACAAGAAAACCTGGCGCGGGCACAGGCGCGACTCAATGCCTATCGCTCGATCAGCACGCAGTATCCCAAGCCACGAAGGGAGTATCAGGGACTCGTCATTACCGCGCAAAAGCGACTGTCGAATCGCCTGAGCATCCTTGCCAACTACACCTATGCCCGCATGATCGGGAATTACCCTGGAACGTACGATGGCGTTGTCGATGAAAACCTGCCGAACTTCTCTTCGCAGTACGATCTGCAGGATCTGATGAAGAACCGCACGGGTCCGCTGCCGAACGATCGTCCGCACAACGTGAAGATCATCGGTACCTATCAGCAGCCGATTCGAAAAGGCAATCTCACCGTCGGTTTGTCTTTCTCTGCATACTCGGGCAGACCGATCAACGTACTGGGAACGCACTTCATTTACGGAGACAGCCAGATCTTCATCCTACCGCGGGGATCAGGAGGCCGTACACCGACGGTGAGTCAGTTCGATCTACATGTTGGCTTCGATCATCCGCTGAGCCAAAGAGTCGCTCTATCGGTCTACGCTGATGTGATCAACCTGTTCAATCAGCGCGAAGTGACCAATGTCGATGATGACTTCACCTACTCGAACGTGGCCCCGATTGTGAACGGCAAGATCTCTGACCTGACGCACCTGAAAGACATCGATGGGAGACCGATTGTGGCCAACGCCAACTACGGTCAACCGACCGGTTATCAGGCACCTCTCTTCCTTCGCTTGGGCGCACGCCTGTCGTTCTAGAAAGGAGTTCCCATGACCACATTCCTTGAGCTTCCTAGTGCAAAGCCCCTGGTGCTATTTTCGGTCTTCTTGGTACTGAAGATGGCGGGGGTGGCGTTTGCAACCGCCAATGCTCGCCGCAAGTCCAAGGTGGTTGTGAATCCTGAGGACACCGGTGTCAATCCCGGCTCTCACGTGGAGCCTCAGGATGCTCCTGCGGTACTCCGTGCCAAGCGTGCCCATCTCAATGATCTAGAAAACATTCCAGCCTTCCTCATCATCGCGCTGCTGTTCACGCTGACCGGTGCTCCCGCGATGGGTGGTTGGGCGTACTTTGGCGTCTACTTTGCGGCGCGGACGCTGCATACCATCACCTATCTGGCGCAGAAGCAGCCCTGGCGAACCATCTGCTTTGCGGTCGGTCAGGTGACACTGCTTGGGATGCTGGTGCAGCTCCTAATGAAGGTACTTTAGGACTTTCGCTGCGGAGTTCCAGATACGAACGTTTCAAACCAACCACTCAGCTCGGTCCGTCGCGCAATCGGCTGCAACCAGCCCTCAGGAATCGCTTTCAATCCGTGAAGGATTCCTGATAGTCCTCCGACCACACACGCCGTGGTATCAGTATCGCCTCCCATGTTGATTGCATCGAGCACCGCTTGCGAATAGGAAGGACTCCGCAGCAGCAGATACACGCTTGCTTCCAGCGTGTGCAGGACGTAACCACTCGACTGAATCGCTGATCGTGGTTCGCCGGCAATCCGACCCGACAGGAGTCGACCATACTGCGTACGTTCGTCTTGCCACTGCGGCGCGGAATACAGCCGACGGATCTGCGCGTTGGTTTTTTCGTAGGCGACGGCAGCAGAGTCCCCCATGAGCAGTCGAGAGATGAGCAGACACGCATATCCGCAG
The DNA here is from genome assembly GCA_044228505.1 of Polyangia bacterium. Lineage (GTDB taxonomy): Bacteria > Myxococcota_A > Polyangia > Palsa-1104 > JAEUJZ01 > JAEUKA01. Next base: position 94,166 of record JBGAUT010000006.1, read on the forward strand.
GCAAGCTGTGAACGTGGATGTCCGTGCGTGATTCGTGAAACCAGATGTGCGATCTCGATCAGTCGTTCCGGGGTCTCTTCATAAAAGCGCAGCCCGATCGGCAGAATTCGCATCAGCGATCCGTTGCCATTGTCACGATCGGTGGTACCACCGGCCTGTTCCGGCAGGCAGCCGCTGCGGAGTCGGTCGATCGCGTTGGCCGTCGCCATGCCAACATCGAACACCGATCCATACGGAGTCGCGTAGGACTCTGTTAAGTAGCGAACAAAGCGCTGTCCGATGTCGCGCAGATCCAGTGCATGCTCAGACAGACTGAGCAGCGTACAGAGCATCAGCGAGCTGTCATCGGACCAGGTTCCCGGCGGCTGATTGTACGTTCCGTAGCCACGTACTTCGCGTACTGGATCAAGGTCGCGCTGCTCTCGGGTCGAAAACTCGACCGGAACCCCCAGTGCATCGCCGACTACGGATCCCCATAGACCGCCGAGCATACGTGATCTTAGGGTGTCTTCGATCTCAGTCATGGGCGACCCTCTCGTTGACTCGGCTGGGGCTCTGGAGCGGGACTGTGTGCGCTTCCGCAGACGTGAGTTATGACGACTGTGCGACCTTGGTAGCGGGTGGTGGCGGGAGCAGACAGCGTGCAAAGTCGAGCCCGGTCAGGACTCCCTTGAGATGGTGGTGATCAATCGCCAGCACACGCCGTGCTCGTGTCGAAACGGTGAAACCAGCAGCGCGGAAGATCGGCGTGGAAACCGGCAGACAGAGCATCGCCTGACTCATCGATTCATCGGTCGGAGACTGCCCCGGACGGTCGCGTGCAGCCAGTGCCTCTTCTTGCGTAAAGATGCCGACCGGAACCCCATTTTCCATGACGACCACGCCACCGATGCGGGCTCTGCTTAGCATCGTGACAGCCTCAGAAAGTGGCGCACTCGATTCCACCGTCATCACGGGCACTGTCATAAGCTCGGAGATCGGCGTTGGCACCTTCGCTTCGATGATCGCCCGCATCAGATCTTTGGTACTGACGACGCCCAGCAGAGTCGACTTGTCGACGACAAAAACGCGATGAATGCGCTTTTCGACCATCTCTTGCGCGGCATCGATCAGGCAGTGGCGGGGCGATACCGCAAAGAACTTCGGCGTCATCAGATCACCCACACACATCGATGGGAGCTGCAGAGCCATCGGGCTTCCTGTCGCATAGACCATCACGCGAGCAATGCGCAGCAGATCCGAGCGCGACACCACTCCTGCTGGAGTTCCATCCCGCCCCAGCACCGCCAGGCAAGAGATCCTTTTTTCGCTCATGATTTTGTTCGCGTCTTCCACCGTATCGTCGGCAGAGACGGTACAAACAGGAGAACTCATGTAGTCGGAAACCGGGCGCTGAAAGACACTCATACTCAAAATCATATCGCGCCGCAGGGGACGCAGGACAGCAGAATCACCAGTGGAGTCTGGGTTTGCTGAGCCGATGCAGTCCGATGACTTGAGGCACCACGCACGATCCTTCATCGAGCGGTTGGTGCGCTTTACTTCAGCCCACCGTACGGGTCGGAACTACCCTCTGTTGCAGGGTCTTCGGGGGCACTCTCTTTGGGTTTGTCCTTGGGCTTCTCAACCGGTTTTTCGGCCGGTTTCTCCGGTTTCGGGGCCTTTTCGGCAGTTTCCGGCAATTTTTCGTTCGGAGCGTCCGCCGCTTTCTCTGGTGCCTTCTCCGGGGCTTTTTCCGGTGCCTTCTCCGGAGCTTTCTCTGGCACCTTTTCGGGCAGTTTTTCTGGAGCTTTCTCTGGTGCCTTCTCCGGAGCTTTCTCTAGTGCTTTATCAACGGGTTTTGCGGGGGCTGCCGCAGGTAGAACCGCCGCTGGATTCGCTGCGGGCGTTGGGGCTACCGTTGGGATAACTGCGGGCGTGGGGGCCGGGATGGACCCGGTCGCAGGTCCGGTCGCTGCCGGGATGGTTGGAGCGGTCGCTGACACCGGTAGCGTAGGAGTCGGGGCCGTCGGCGGTTTCACAGGTCCGATCGGCCGATTGGCAGGAGTGCTCGGTCGAGCGGTCGTGCCGGGCCGGGTGCTTGGTGACGCAGGTGGCGTAGAGACCGCTGCTGCGGGTGGAGTCTGAACCGGGAGTGGTTGCGCGGTCGGGGCGGTGCGTAGCTGGGCGTAGAGCACTCCGAACAACAGGCCCACCGTGATTGCCGCCAGCACGCCAAGCAGGGACTTGGCGTGACGTTTGTAAAAGGGCTCGACCAAGCTGTCGACATCGTCATCGATGATCTCGCGCTGGCGACGGGATGGCGCGGGTTCCAGCGGTGCCGATGGTCGCGGTCGCTGGGCGCTGACTGGGCGTCCAGATTTGGGAACACTTCGCGGGGTCGGATCGGCCCGACGTGCACTCTTTTGCGGACCCGCCGCGCCACTTGCCGGACGATGTGCCGAGCCGGACTTTGGACGTGGACGCTCTTTGGGGATGGCATCGTCATGGGGACCGCTGGCCCAGGCATCCAAAGAGGGTCCGTCTTGATCGCCATCCTCGTCTCCCTCCGGTTCGTCTTCGTCGAGATCATTGTCTCTCGAAGCACGGGCTGCCTTGTCCGATCCGCCCGCTGGAGGTGCCAAAGCGAGTAGCGCAGCTCTTACCTCTTTGGCCGTTTGGGGACGTGCCGCTGGGTCTTTTTCGAGAAGGCTCAAGATCAGCTCGGCGAGATCGTCGGAGACCTTCGGATTGACTTCACGCGGATCAATCACTGGATCGCGAACCTGCGACAGCAGCACTTGCAGCCCCGCTTGTCCGTCGAACGGCACTCGGCCTGTCGCCATCTGAAAGACGATACAACCCAGGGAGTACAGGTCGGCGCGGCCATCGACCGCCTGCCCCGACGCTTGCTCGGGTGCGATGTAGTGCGGCGTACCGAATACCGTCCCCATCCGCGAGATCGCATCTTCGCCGGGTGCGTAGGCAACCAGAATCTTGGCGATTCCAAAGTCGACGAGCTTCACCACATCGGGCTGGCCGCGTCTCTCGCTGATGAGGATGTTTTCGGGCTTCAGGTCGCGGTGGACAATTCCTTGCGCGTGGGCTTCGGTCAGTGCAGCGGCGATTTGGCTGCTGAGCTGCACAATTTTGGCAAGCGGCAGCGGCCTCCCTTTTTCAAGCAGCGCCGACAGCGACCGACCATCGATGTACTCCATGACGATGAACGGCGCGCCTTCCTCGGTCTGGCCGACCATGTGGACGGTGGCGATGTTCGGATGGCTGATTTTGGCACCGGCGCGGGCCTCTCGGATGAAGCGCTTGACGATGTCGGGATCTTTCAGCAGATCGGCGCGCAGCACCTTGACCGCGACTTGCCTCTCCATGCCCGCCTGCGAGGCTCGGTAGACGGTTCCCGTCGCACCTTGCCCGCAGACCGCCTGGATTGCAAACTGTCCCATGAGCAGCCGTCCGACCCAGGGCTCGCGGTTTTCCGTCACAGGAACTACAGCGAATCCGTCGACCGGACAGAAGCGTACTTCGTTCTCATACCGTTTTCGGCAGTGGGTACACTCGGTCACGTCATTGTTTTTAACACTTCGATGAACGACTCGGAAAGGTCGGTCGTCAGACCAACGCAAGTGACCATGCAACTTCCAAGTCGTTGGTCCTGCATCAGGTGGCCCGCAGATTGTGTAGATCGGTGTTATCGTTCATTGGCCGCGTGCGCCTGATGCCCGACGATGCCGCGCTGCATATGGCATCGCTCGGCATGGTGTGGTACTTGGAATCGACAGGAGAAATTCGACGATGAGAGCCCTTTCTGCTTCCGCTGCGCTGCTGCTTTTCGCGGCGAGTGTTCCCGCCGGTGCCAAGACCCCGCCACCGCCTCCCCCGACGAAGTCGGCAGCTTCGCAAGTGACCGCTGATGCGGCTGGCCGTGCGATCGGAGAGCTTGCCGGCAAGTTCAAGTTCGGCACGACTCCAGAAGAGAATATGACCCTCATCGAGAAGGACATTAACGCCAAGTTTCAGCCAAGGATCGAGGCTGAAAAAGAAGCGGCTGACCAGGATCGGGTCCGCAAAGAGCGTCAGGACGCGATCGCTCAGATGCGCGACTCCTATATCAAGTTCAATGGTCAGAAGACCGGCTGGGACGTCTCGATCGTCGACCGCGAGTTTGGCCACCGCAACGGCGAGTCGATGCTGGTGATCTGGGAAAAAGACCAGAAGCGCTTCCTGTTCTTCTGGAAAGAGCGTCTGTACAAGCAGTACATCGTCTACAACGCCGAAAAGTTCAAAGGCATGGACTTTGATACCTTCGTCGGAGTCATGGAAGGTCGTTACGGCAAGGCATCGATGAGCTTCGCCAAGAAGCAGACCGATGACGAGATGGCTCTCGATTTCTACGAGTGGCCCCCGCAGGGCGACTACATCCTGCGCTGTTACGATGCGACGACGTTCTACAACAACTTCTGTCTATCGATCATTCAGAAGTCCACTTGGCCGCAGATCGAAAAAGAGCGCGCTGTCAACAGTCCGCCACGCGTTCGTCACACGAACTCGCACGTGATTGACACCGTGACGCAGGGTGACTCGGCGACCGACCCCAACGAGAACGTCGTCGACGCGCTCGTGGGACGGAAGGCGGCCTCCAGCGTCGAGCAGAAGCGCATCGAAGAGCGCATCAAGCGTCAGGCGGAAAAAGAGAAGCAGACTCCGCCGGCTGCGATGCCCAAGTAATCGCCAAACAGCTTCCGCTCGCTATCAAACATCCCGTCTGCCACCGGCCTCGCTTCCCTTCGTCTTCCGTCGCTGCTGGTGGCTTCCTCAAGGACAACCCAATGGCTGGCATCTTCAAAGCATATGACATTCGTGGCATCTATCCGAGCGAGCTTGATGAGAAGTTAGCTTCTCGAATTGGCTCTGCTGCGGTCCAAGTTCTTGGTGCCAAACGGATCGTGGTCGGTCGCGACATGAGGCAAAGCGGCCCGAGTCTGCGACAAGCTCTCATTGATGCCATCGTGGCCGGTGGCTGCGACGTGATCGACATCGGCGAGGTGGGAACTCCGACGCTCTATTACGCGGTCGCCAGCCTTTCAGCCGATGCGGGCATCATGATCACCGCCAGCCACAACCCGGCACGCTATAACGGATTCAAGCTGTGCGGCAAAGGCGCAACGCCGATAAGCTACGACACCGGCATTGCCGACATCGAGCGGTTGGCGCGCAGTGAGACTCCGTTTGCGACGAGTGACTCGCCCGGTCGCGTCACGGAGCGGAGCTTGCTCGACGAATATCACAAGTTCTTGCTCGGGCTTGTGCCACCGTCGAAACCGTTCAAGTTGGTCATCGATACCGGCAACGGCATGATGGGCGCGGTGCTGCCCGGACTGCTGGCCAACCTGCCGAGCCATGTGACTCCGCTGTTTTTCGAGGTCGACGGCAGCTTCCCGAATCATGAGCCGAATCCGCTCGACCCTCGCAACATGCGTGATCTGCAAGCAAAGGTGCGCGAAGTGGGGGCCGATCTCGGCATTGCTTTCGATGGGGATGGCGATCGGGCCATGTTCGTCGATGAGCGTGGAGAACTCGCGCCGAGCGACCAAATTACCGCGCTCCTCGCCGATGAGTTCTTGGCGAAGGAGCCCGGCGCGACGGTGATCTATGACCTGCGTTCGTCGTGGGTGGTGCGGGACGAGATTCTTCGCCACGGAGGCAAGCCACTCGAAAGCCGGGTCGGACACAGCTTTATCAAACGCAGCATGCGCGAATCTCACGCGGTCTTCGCGGGCGAGCTGTCGGGTCACTTTTACTTTCGCGACGCGTTTTATACCGACAACGCGGAGCTGGCGATGCTGTGGGTGCTGGCCGTATTGAGCAAACGCGGCCAGTCGCTGAGCCAGGTATTGCGTCCGCTTGCGTGTTATTTTGCGACGGGTGAACTGAACTTTGTCGTCACGGACAAAGAGGCCTGTTTGGCTCGGCTGGAGAAGGCGTTTCCCGGTGCTGAGGTGTCGTGGCTCGATGGGATTACGATTCGTCTCGGTGACTGGTGGTGTAACGTCCGGCCGAGCAATACCGAGCCGGTGCTGCGCCTGAACCTGGAGGCTCGAACGGAGGCGCTGCGCGAGCAAATGCGTAGCGAGGTCGAGCGCATCATCGGTGGCTCACCGGCCACGGCGCATCACTAGCGAATGCACGAGCTGGCGGTGGCTGAGCGGCTGGTCGCTCTCGTCGCTGAAGAAGCCACAAGGGCGGCCTGTGTCAAGGTCGAGACGGTGGTTCTTCGCCTCGGGGTGCTATCCCATGTTGAGCCTTCGTCGCTGGAATTTGCGTTTTTGGCCGCGAGTCGAGGCACGATCGCAGAGGGCGCGGAGCTGCGGGTCGAGCGCTCCGTTGCTCAGGCGCAGTGTCTGTCCTGCGCAGCCAAGATCACGGTCACGCAGCGTGGATTGCCCTGTCCTTGCTGTGGATCGTTCGAGCTAGTGGTCGTTTCAGGTGATGAGCTGCGGCTCGTCCGTTTGGAGGTTTTGTAACGATGTGCGCGATTTGTGGCTGTGGTGAACCAGGGTCGGCGAATCAGCATCATCCGAAGGACCATCAGCACGTGGACGAAGGCGAGCACGAGCACGTATTGGCCGATGGGACCGTGCTCCGCCATCACCATCATGATCCGGTGTCTCATGATCCGCCGATGATTCGCCGAATGATCGAGGTCGAGCGCGATCTGCTGGCAGGCAACGATGCGCAGGCAGCGGTCAACCGTCGTCGGTTCTTGGCGGCACAGACGCTGGTACTGAACCTGATGTCGAGTCCGGGCTCGGGGAAGACCACGCTACTCGAACAGACGCTGCTTCGCCTGGCTGGTCGGTGGCCGGTGGCGGTGATCGAGGGCGATCAGCAGACTTCACTCGACGCGGAGCGGATTCGCAGAGCCGGCGCTCCAGCGGTGCAGGTCAACACCGGCAAGGCTTGTCATCTCGATGCACAGATGATCGAGCGTGCGCTGGTTGAGCTGGCACTACCCATGGACGGACTGCTGCTCATCGAAAACGTCGGCAATTTGGTGTGTCCGGCAGGCTTTGATCTGGGTGAGCACAAGCGGGTGGTGATCGCATCGGTGACAGAGGGTGAAGACAAGCCTCTCAAGTATCCCGATATGTTTGCCCGCGCTGATTTGGTCGTCGTCAGCAAGATCGATCTGTTGCCGTATCTGGATTTCGACTTCGAGCGCTTCGTCAGCTATGCGCGACGAATCCATCCGGGCGTCGAGGTGCTTGCTCTCTCGGCGCGTACCGGCGAAGGCCTGCCGCTATGGTTGAGCTGGCTGGCCTCGCAGCGTGCCTCGCTCGGGTAAGCCATGGTTGATCGTCTGCGTGTGCGTGTCCGAGGTCTGGTGCAGGGCGTCGGGTTTCGTCCGTTTGTGCATCGGTTGGCGACTCAGTATCGCTTGTCTGGTTTCGTGCGCAACGACGCCGAGGGGGTGCTGATCGAGGTCCAAGGCGGGCAGCTATCGGGCTTCGTGACTGCCCTGCGCGAGTCGCCGCCGCCGCTATCGCGAGTGGATGCTGTTGATGCGATCGGCTGTCCGGCGCAGCCCGAGGAGGCTGAGTTTGTGATCGCAGAGAGCTTGCCGGACGGTCCGCCGCAGACGGTGATTGGGCCGGATCTGGCACCCTGTGATGACTGTCTCGAAGAGATCTACAATCCGACGGCTCGGCGCTATTTGTATCCATTTACCAACTGCACGCACTGCGGGCCTCGCTACACGATCACCCGGGCTCTGCCGTATGACCGTCCACAAACGACGCTGCGCGATTTTCCGCTCTGCGCCGCGTGTCGGCTCGAGTATCACGATCCACAAGATCGGCGTTTTCATGCCCAACCGATGGCCTGTCCTACCTGCGGACCTCGTCTGAGCCATCCACTGTCCGAGATTGTTGCGAGGCTCCGTGCGGGGCAAGTCGTCGCACTGAAAGGGCTTGGGGGCTTTCACTTGATCTGTGACGCGACCCGTGAGTCGGTGGTGCAGAGGCTGCGCCAGCGCAAACACCGGGAAGCAAAGCCGCTTGCGCTGATGGTGATGAACATCGAAAGTGCGCGACTCTTTGCCGACGTATCCGACGAGGAAGCAGCGCTGCTCGGCGACCCGCGACGACCTATTGTGCTGCTGCGTCGCAAGTCGGCTGCGAACCTGGCCCCATCACTTGCGACCAGTTTGTCGACGGTGGGCCTGATGCTACCGATGTCGCCGCTGCACGATCTGCTGGTGTTTTCGGCCCTTGGTTCACCGTCGGGGTTGGCTTGGCGTGAGCAGGCTTGGCCGCTGGCTCTGGTGATGACCTCGGGCAACCTGGCCGATGAGCCGATTGTTTGCGACGATGAGGAAGCCCGGCTCAAGTTGCCTGGGATTGCCGATCTGGTGGTGACTCACGATCGCCCGATTGCGGCGCGCCTTGACGATAGCGTGGTAAAGCAGGTTGCGGGGCGAGGGCTCCTGATTCGGCGGGCGCGAGGTCAGGTGCCCGAGCCGATCGAGCTGCCCTTTGACGGTCCACCGCTGCTTGGGCTGGGCGGGGATCTCAAGGCAACGCTGTGTCTCGTCCGTGGTCGCGAGGCATTTGTTTCCTCGCACATCGGCGATCTGGGCAGCGTCGAAATGGCTCGGTCCTATCACCAAACACTCGAACTCCTCTGTCAGTTTCTCTCCGTACGGCCAGAGCAGGTGGTGGCCGATCGGCATCCCGATTTCGTGGCGCGTCGTCTGCTCGCGGACCTTCGCCTGCCACTCCATGAAGTGCAGCATCATCACGCGCATCTTCAAGCAGTCCTCGCGGAACATGGCGGTCGTGAGTCGGCGATCGGGCTGGTGCTCGATGGATTCGGCCTGGGAGCCGACGGCACAGCGTGGGGTGGGGAGCTGCTCCTCACTGAGGGCTCCTCTTGTCGGCGAATCGGGCACTTGAGACCGATGTCGCAACCCGGCGCGGAAATGGCGAGCCGTGAGCCGTGGCGATTGGCAACGGCGATGCTCGCTTCGTTGGGTCTGCCAGAGGAAGCCATTCGGCGCTTTGGGGCTCGTTGGCCGGTGCCGTCGCTGCTCCATCTGGTCGATAGGCCGGGACTGAGCCCACCGACAACCTCCTGCGGACGGTATTTTCAAGTGGCGTCGGCCCTGCTCGGCCTGCGCGAGGTGGAGCGCTACGAGGGAGAAGCCGCGATGGTGCTGGAAAGCCAGGTTCGACGACCCACGGTGCTGGCAAGCGGGTTTACGATCCGTCGGAGTGGGATCAGTGGCGAAGACGTGCTCGATCTGGCTCCGCTGTGGCGGGCGCTCCTCGACTGTGATGCGGAGGACGGAGCGGCGCTGTTTCATGGCACCTTGGCGGCAGGACTGGCAGAGCTTGCCCTTGGCGCACTCCGTCGTCATGGCAAGTCTGAACTGGTGCTTACCGGGGGCTGTGTCGTCAATCGCTGGCTCACAGAGTCGCTGATTGCCGAACTTCAGCCACATGGGATCACCGTGCTGCTGCCGCGACGGCTTCCGCCCGGTGACGGAGCGCTCAGCTTGGGACAGGTATTTGTCGCTGCTCTGCGGCTGAGAGAGTGCTAGAACCTGAGGCCATGTGTCTGGCGCTGCCTGCGCGGGTGATCGCGCTTCACGATGAGGAACACGCGACGGTCGATCTGGGCGGCGTGCGGCGGCGCGTCAACGTGATGTTGGTCGAAAACCTGCGGCTCGATGACTACGTGCTGCTCCACGTTGGTTTTGCGATCGCCAAGCTTGATCCCGAGGAAGCAGCACGCACCCTGAGCCTACTTGAGGAAGCGACGAGCTTACCGACGCGTTAGCTGGGGTGTTCGTACAGGGGCAGCAGCTCGATGCCGGGACGCAGGCTGTCGACGGTTAGATAGTGCTCGTCGAGATCAACCAACAGGACGGTCTTGTGCTCATCACGCATGCCGAAGCTGGTTGATAGGATGAGCTGTTCGAAGCCAATCGCCTGGTAGCCGGTGGGAATGATCGTGTGTCCGTAGACCGCAATTTGGGCGTTGACGCGGCTCAGCAACGACTGAGCCTTGAACGGAGGCAGAACGTGTTCCCACAGCAGTTGTCCCAGAAGGCGTGCCGCATGGTCACCGGGTTTGCTGGACTTGGTGGAGCGGGGCTTGTCCGTGCGTCGAGGGGCGATATAGCGGCGATAATCGATGGCTTCAAGATCCTCGATGCGGAGCAGCTCAACGGCAGGCGCAGCATGGCTGAAAAGCAGTCCACAGGGTGCCCAAGCCACGATCGGCAACGATCGAAAGAAGCTGGCCATGTGCAAGCTGGCCTCGATGCCGATTCGCTGCTCCAGTGCGGTCGCTTCATCGCGAGCAAACAGCGAGGTGCGGGGTCCACCAATGTGTGCGTGTTCGTGGTTGCCCAGTAGAACGTGGATCCGGCCCGGATGTCGTGAAGCGAGGAGCTGTACGCCGAGCAGCACGGCCGGTGACTCATCACGATAGGGCCGTCCTGCAAGCGGGTGGCCGTGAGGGGCGTCTTGGGGCCAGCTAGATGGGTCCAGATAGGGTCCATGAACAAGATCGCCCAGCAGCAGCAGGTGCGCATCTTCGCCCAGACGCTCAAAGCGATGTGCGATGGTCAAGAAGTCGCGATAGTTGCCGTGTAGGTCGGCCGCTACGAGCATCTTTCCATGCCCTGGTAAGCGAAGTAGCTTTGCGCGATGGGCCATCTGGGGTGTGGCACCTTAGGGGAGCCGGCGCGTCTGCAAGCCAGGCTAAGGTGGCGAGCTATCATAGCATTTTCGCGAACCTTACCCTTGTCTCCGAGGGAGCGGTCGGTTACTAATCTTGACTGCCCGTAAGTGCGACTTAAGCCTAGAAGGCACAAGCATGATCAGCACCATTATCAAGAAGCTGTTTGGCACCAGCCATGATCGCGAAGTCCGGCGCCTCCAACCGCTGGTCGCACGAATTAACCAACTCGAAGATTCCTGGAAGAAGAAGTCCGACGCAGAGCTACGCGGGATGACCGCAGAGTTCTACCGTCGTCTCGATAACGGGGAACCTCTCGACAACCTGATCCCCGAGGCTTTTGCCACGGTCCGCGAGGCCAGCCGCCGCGTCGTCAACATGCGGCACTACGACGTTCAGCTCATCGGTGGCATGGTCCTGCACCGAGGAGCGATCGCCGAGATGAAGACCGGCGAAGGCAAGACCCTCGTCGCGACGAGCCCGCTGTACCTGAACGCGCTGCAGCGCAAGGGCGCTCACCTCATCACGGTGAACGACTACCTGGCGACCCGCGACGCCGAGTGGATGGGCCGGATCTATAAGTTCCTGGGCATGTCCGTGGGCACGATTGTCCACGGTCAGTCGGATCTAGAGAAGCAGGCGGCCTATCGCTGCCACATCACCTACGGCACGAACAACGAGTTCGGCTTCGACTACCTTCGCGACAACATGAAGGAGTCGATCGAGCGCTACGTGCAGCGTGATCTGCACTTTGCGATTGTCGACGAAGTGGACTCGATTCTGATCGATGAGGCGAGGACTCCGCTCATCATCTCGGGTCCGGCCGAGCAATCCGCGCAGCTTTACTACAAGGTCAACCAGATCATCCCAAGGCTGAAAAAGGACGTTGACTTTACCGTCGACGAGAAGCACCACTCAGCCGTACTCACCGATAGCGGCGTCGAAAAGGTCGAAAAGCTACTCGCCATCCACAACCTGTACGACGCGCAAAACATCGAGTGGAATCATCACGTCCAGCAGGCACTGCGGGCGCACTCGCTGTACAAAAAAGACGTGAACTACATGGTCACCGACGAAGGCAAAGTCGTGATCATCGATGAGTTCACCGGGCGATTGATGCCGGGTCGGCGCTGGTCCGACGGTCTGCATCAAGCGATCGAGGCCAAGGAAAACGTCCAGATCGAAGAAGAGACGCAGACACTGGCAACGATCTCGTTCCAGAACCTTTTCCGTCTGTACAAGAAGCTGGGCGGCATGACCGGCACCGCCGACACCGAGGCGGAAGAGTTTCACAAGATCTACAAGCTCGACGTGGTGGTCATTCCGACGAACCTGTCGATGGTCCGCAAGGATCACCCCGACCTCGTCTACAAAAACGAGCGTGGCAAGTTCCGGGCGGTGATCGAAGAGGTTGCCGAGTGTTACGAGCGCGGCCAGCCAGTCCTCGTCGGTACCGTCAGCGTCGAAAAGAGCGAAGTGCTGTCGGCGATGCTCAAAAAGCGGGGCATCCCACACAACGTGCTGAACGCCAAGGCCCATGCCCGCGAAGCCGCGTTTGTCGCGCAGGCCGGTCGTTCCAAGATGGTCACGATCGCCACCAACATGGCCGGTCGTGGTACCGACATCCTCCTCGGTGGCAACCCCGAGTTTATGGCCCGCACCGAGGTCTATGGCGAGGAGATGGCCTGCCGGCCCGGTGCCTGCGATGAGTCGACGCCTGAGTATAAAGAGGCGTATCTAAAGCATAAAAAAGTCACCGAAGAGGATAAGAAGAAGGTCGTATCCGTCGGTGGTATGCACATTCTTGGCACCGAACGCCACGAGTCTCGCCGCATTGACAACCAGCTTCGTGGTCGCGCCGGTCGTCAGGGTGATCCCGGTTCTTCGCGGTTCTATCTGTCGCTGGAAGACGATCTGCTGCGCATCTTCGGAGCGGAGCGAATCACCGGTCTGATGGAGCGACTCGGCATGGAAGAAGACGTGCCGATCGAGCACTCGATGGTGAACCGTGCCATCGAGAACGCGCAGCGCAAGGTCGAAGCGCACCACTTCGATATGCGCAAGCATCTGCTCGAGTACGACGACGTCATGAACCAGCAGCGCAAGAGCATCTACTCGCTGCGACGGTCGGTCCTCGAAGGACGACTGCCGGGCTTTGATGTCGAAGCGATGCTGGGTGGCAAAGGCATCAGCGCTCCGGTCAAGCCCGAGGCTGAAGACGGTGAAGAACAACATGCCGTCGTCACTGCGCAGCTCGTCGACAAGGTGAAGGCCGAGTACGAAGGCTGGCACAAGCGACTGGAGCCGGTGGTAAAGGTCATCCTCGACTCGTTCTGGGACAATCCCGAAGGCGAGAGCGGCTCCACCGACGGCTCGCACTTTGGCGATAAGCCGGGTGAAATCAAGACCGACGGCAAAGGCAAGCTGCGCGATCCGCGGGCGCTCACTCACGAGCTGTATCGCCGGTTTGGCGCGGTCATCGAGTTTGATACCGACGAGCAGTCCGACAAGGACAAGGCCGTTGCCAAGGTGGCGCACGAGACCTCGGTGTCGCTGGTTCAGCAGCGCAAGCGGGTCTTCGATCTGGCGTACGACTTGGTTGAAAAAGTCGTGGTCGAGTACTGCCCCGAAGACAAGACGCCCGATGACTGGGACATTCCGGCGCTGCAGACTGCACTGAAGGATCAGTTTGGCGTGGCGGTCTCGCTCGTTGATGTAAGCCTGGAGGTCGGTTCGCTCGCGGACAAGGCCTGGGAGCAGGTCGAGAAGCACACCGAGGCGCGTGAGGCGGAGCTGGGCCTTGCGTTCCTGTACTTTGCGCGGCACTTCTGGCTGGAGGAGATCGACTCGCAGTGGATCGATCACCTAAAGGCCATGGATCAGCTTCGCGAAGGCATCGGTCTGCGCGGCTACGGCCAGAAAGACCCAAAGCAGGAGTACAAAAAAGAGGGCTACAACATGTTCATGCAGATGACGGACACCATCTCGCAGAACGTAGCCAAAAAGCTATTCCTGGTCCGTCTGGATCAGCAAGCGTCGATCGAGACTCCCGAGCAAGAGGCCGAGCAGAAGCTGCCAGAGTTTAAGCTCAAGCCGCGCCGGGTCGTGCTCCAGCATCAGTCCTCTGCCACTTCGGGGGCGGAGGATGAAAAGAGTACTCGCGACATCCGCAGCGACGATCAGGCAGAGGTCGAAGGCGACCAGACCAAGGCCGCCAAGACCGCCAAGCGCGAAGAACAAAAGGTCGGGCGCAACGAGCCTTGTCCGTGTGGCTCGGGCAAAAAGTACAAAAAGTGCCACGGCGCAAACGCAGCGTAAGATCGCCTGCCTTCTGCGATTTCCTACGAGCCGATTTCCTGTCGGCTCCGCACCTCTCTTCTCCTTGCCAACTTCAAAGTGATTCCTCCGCGACGCTTGATTGAGTCGTGGGATGCCTTGTTCCCGATCGAGAGGAATAAGAGGCATTCTGTAGGATTCATATTAGAAGGGTCGTGGCTTGTCGGTGTGAAACACGTAAAACAGGATCGCCAGCAGCGTGACGATGGCGAGCGCTAGCGCGGCGATTTTGGCGGCGGAGTGCGGAGCGGTTCCTTCGACCTCGCCGGTCTGGCCGTTGACGAGGAAGCGGTGGACTTTGCCCCGGTATTCATAGGCCGCGATCCACATTGGGAGCAGGACGTGCTTGAATCGGACGCGCTGAAACTGATGGTTGGTACGGACTTCACGCTGTCGATCACCCGGAATGTCGTGCACGCAGCGTGACACTTGACTGTCCGCGATCTCGCTTTTGGCTTGTTTCCAAGCTTCCCGTAGTCCGACGGCGTAGCGTTCCGCAGAGAAGCCGAGCAGATACTCACTGCTGTAGGGAAGGAGTCCTTCGGTATCGAAGCGGTGAACGTCTCCTGACAATTCCGTCGCGAGTCCGCGTGAGGCACAGAGCAGGTGATCTTGATACTGATCGTGGCGCTGTCCGCTGCAGGGCTCCCATCGGGTGTGCGCGATTCGCTCGGTGACTTCGCCGCGCTCGGTTTTCTTGCGCACCGTTTCGTAGTGGGTGTAGCCAGCATCAGCGCTCCAGCGTGTGGTGACTTCGCAACCAAAGGCCCAGTAGGGAATGTAGACGCCGTGCAGTGCTTGGACAGAGGCAGCGCTGCGGAGGTTGTTCGGGCGGAGCCACAGACCCCGCAGCCAGCGCTGGAACGCTCGCTCGGCGGCGGTGCGATCAATCGCAAATGGAATCAGAGACTCCGGTTGATAGTGATCTTCTGCGGTGGTGAATGGCACCACCAAAGGCGAGCGACAGAACTCGCAGCGGGTGGCCTGCACCTCGTCGGGTAACTCCACTTCGGCCAGACAGGTTTCGCAGCGAATCAGGCGCGTTCCCTGACCGAGCGGACCCCGCACCTTACGCTCCGACAGCGCCGATTCCAGATCGTGATCGAGAATCTGTCCGTCCTCCGCAGGCTCGACTGCTTGCAGCTCGCCGCAGGTTTGACAGCGGAGCCGACCCGCTGCCGCGTCCCACTCCACGACAGAGCGACAGTTCACACAGACACGCTTTGGATTCGCTGCGGTCGACATGTCTGCCAGTATATCGTGCTAAAGTAATGTGCGAGGCAAACAGATGACCGCCGACCATCTTCCACCGGGTTCTCGGAACAAACTCCTGAATGCGATTCAGTACCTATCGAATCCGTACCGCTTTTATGAAAAGGCCTTTGTCCGCTACGGAGATACGTTCCTGTTTGTGGGTCCGAATGGTCCGGTGGTGCTGACCCGTGACCCAGAGCACGCCAAGGTGATCTTTACGCTGGACACCGCGCAGATCGAAATCTATCCCGAAGAGGGGGTCGATTTTGTGATGGGAAAGCACAGCGTGCTGGTCATGACAGATGACCGACACCGTCGCGAGCGCAAGCTCTTGTCGCCGCCGTTTCATGGGGCGCGGATGCGTGCGTATGGAGCGACGATGCAGAAGGCCACCCGCGAGGAAATGAAGACCTGGAAGGAAGGGGAGGTGGTCGATTTTCAGCGCGCCATGCAACGGATTTCGCTGTCGGTAATTGCTCAGGCTGTGTTCGGTCTGTCTGATCCACAGGAAGTCCAGCGTGCTCAGCGGCTCAGCGCAGCCTACATGGAAAGCCTCAATCCGCTGATTCTGTTCTTTCCATCGCTGCGAAAGGAATACTTTGGGATCACTCCGTTTGCGAGTATTCACCAAGCGCGGCGGGCTCTGGAAGAGGTCCTAGAGGAACAGATTCGCAGGTGTCGGGCGCGTGCGCCTGGGGATGACATTCTGAGCTTGATGGTGAGTGCTCACTACGATGACGGTTCGACAATGAGCGATGAACAGATTCGCGATGAGCTGTTCACGCTGATGTTGGCCGGACACGAGACGACGGCGCTCGGGCTATCGTGGATGTTCTATCACCTGTATCAAAATCCCGAGACGCTGGTGCGGTTGCGGAGCGAGCTTTCGGCGCTCGGAGAGCATCCGGAATCGGAAGCGATCGCGCAGTGTCGATATCTGGATGCGTGTGCCAGTGAGTCGTTGCGGCTCTATCCGATCGTTGGAGAGATCTTTCGCAAGATGCGAGTTCCCCTGCAGCTTGGACCGTACACGATTCCGGCCGGATTTGCGGTGTCGGTCAGCGCGATTGGCGTCCATCACAATCCGGCCATCTATCCGGACCCGCAGACCTTTCGGCCCGAGCGATTCCTAGAGAGGAAGTTTTCGCCGTTCGAGTTTGTGGCATTCGGTGGCGGAACCCGGCGCTGCATTGGGGCCGCCTTTGCGATGTACGAAATGAAGTTGGTCGCGCAAGAGATCCTGAGCCACTGTGAGCTGAAGCCAGCGAACTCAAAGCCGATCCGTCCGGTCATGCGAGGTCCGACATTTGGACCCAAGGGCGGAGTTCCGATGCAGATCGTTCGCTTGAAACCCGAGTGAAGTCAGGGGTCACTGGAGCTCAATAAAGAAGAATTTCAAATTCCTCTATTTTGTGTACCGAGACCCGAGCAGATCTTTGGGGGGTGGGAGTGCGGCGTAGCTCGGCGCTCTACCTCCTCCCTTGGCGGCGGCTTGTTCCATGACGTCTTGCGCAGAGAGCATTCCTGACTGCCACACCGCGATGTATTCCAGCCCCTCGCGGATTCCGTGATCGCGTCCGTAGTTCAGTACGTCTTTGATTCCTGCTGTTACCAGGGGCGACTTGCTCGCGATCTCCAGTGCGGTCTTGCGAACCTCGCTGAGCATCGTCTGCTGATCGGGATACACTGCGCTTACCAGTCCCAGCGCAAGGGCCCGCTCTGCAGGCAAGCGACGTCCGGTGAAACACATCTCACGCGCTGCACCATCAGGAATGAGTCTCGGCAAGCGCTGAAGCGTTCCAAGGTCTGCGACAATTCCGACGTTGGTTTCCTGAACACAGAAGAACGCGTCTTGGGTGCAGTAGCGAAGATCGCAGGCGGTGGCCAAATCGACCCCTCCACCGATGCATCCGCCATGGATGGCGATGAGTACCGGAATGCGTAATTTCTCGACGGCAGAAATGCTCTCTTGCAGTTCTCGGACACAGGTTCGCAAGCTGTAGGCGGCACGACTCCGTTCGCCCTCTATCAGCTCGCCGGCCAGGGCACCCAGCGCCTGTAGATCTAGACCAGCGGTAAAGTGCTTGCCGGTGGACGAGATGACCAGCGCCCGGACCTCGCTGCGTCGTTCCAGCTCATGACAGACCGCGAGCAGCTCCTGAAAGAACGCGAGGGTCAGGCTATTGAGTTTATCCGGTCTGCTCAGCGTGAGCTGCGCGACCTGTTCTTCCACCACGAGCGAGAACGTCGAATAGGACATCGGAAGGGCCTCCACCAGGGAGTCATAGCAGAGAGACTATGGTGCTACGTAGGTTGTCTTGTCTTTGGTGCACTCTGCCTGGACATCAGAGGTGGTGCGCGGGGCGTAGAACCAGTTCGTCTGCAGTCCCGCTCCGGTATTGGTTTGACAACCGCCGACCGTGCCTTCCAGCGGACACTTGACCGAGGCAAACACGCCGCTGCCTCCGGCCGTGTTGAGCGTTTTGCAGAGCGCTTCTTGGGTCACGGTGGGCCCGATCAGGCTCCGCCAGTCTGTACACTGCGGATTTTTTGGACGGAGATCGCAGGAATAGTCACCCACCAGTGAGCCACATGCGCTCAAACCGAGAGCTACGGAAAGGAGCAGAGCAGACATCGCAGACCGCGAAAACAGAGACTTCATGGTTCCCCCTTTGGGATCGTTCCGTTTAGGTGTTTGGGGCTCGTTGTCGCTGGTTCCCCAAACGAGAATCGGAATCACGACAACCGGAATACTGTGCGTGGAAGACTGCGCTGGATCAAGAACTGGATTCCTACTGTCGACGAAGATTGGCGTTGTGCCGGACGCAGTAGGAGTGCGAAAATGTGGACCGGAGGGCATGTGATGTTCGCACACAAGACTGTAGTGGTGCTCGGGGCAACCGGAGTGGTTGGCTCGGGTGTGGTCCGCAAGTATCTCGATGCGGGAGCCACCGTCGTGGGAGTTTCTCGCAGCGGGTCCAACCTGGAGCGGCTCAAGCAGCAAATCGGTATCTCTGACAGCGAGCCGTTTGTGGGCGTGGTCGGTGACTTCGTGACTGAAGCAAGCGCCGCAGAGGTGTTTCAGTCGGTCACCGCAGCACTCGGTGGACGCGCCATCGATCATGTGGTGTCGGTACTTGGCTTTGCCGCAGTCGGAACACCCCCGACCGCTACTGCGCTTGACACCGTGACGAGCGCGCTTGCAGACGGCCTGTTCAATAGCTTTTTGGCGGCCAAGGTGTTTTTGCCGAGCCTCAAGTCACGCGAAGGTTCGAGCTACACGATCGTGAGCGGAGGACTGGCACACATTCCGCCGCCGTTTCCCGGATTGTGGCTGGCGACCGTGAAGAACGCGGCCGTCAATGCGCTGAGCAACTCGCTCGCTTCGGAAACCGCAAAGGATGCGGTGCGAGTCAACACCATGTGCATTCACTTTGGGGTGGCACCGATTGGCGGAAGCAAAAACCAGTTCGGGATGCCCACCGAGAGCGACACCCTGCGCCTGGGTCCGGCGTTTCTGGCCGTTGCTCGCGGTACCCAAAAGGGTCAGATCATCTGTCTGGATTCCTGGTCGACCACTGATCGCATCGCCGCGTCGTAATCGCTACGCATCGAGCCCGACTCGGCGGCGGGCTTCCAAACAATTGAAGGTTCCCGAGCTAAAGTCGCGGCAGGTGCGCGGGCGATCGCTGTAGATCAGACAGCCGAAGCTGTGTTCAGCCGTCTCGCCGAGTGCCGCGCAGCAGCGTCGCTCCGGATCGCGCAGGATGGTCAGGTCTTTTCCGCTTTTGCCGACGAGCTGTGGATGTCGCCAGTTGACTTCATCGCTGAGTCGCACGGGTACGAGGGAAAAGGCGTGTCGACAGCAGGCGGCGCAGCGCTGGCAATCGAGCGGGGGCTCGAACAAGGCACAGGCCGCGAGGGTCGGGTTCACCACTTTTCCGGGCGAGGCCTCGATGGCGGTGCGCTCGCAACGGAAGGCCGCACCACGCTTGTCGGGGGTCTTTAGGAACGCGCAGCCGCCGCAGGTCGTGCCTTTTTTTGACTCGAACACTCCGTCGGACATCGGCAACCCGCTCTTGTGGAGCTTGGGGGACGGCGCACTCTGCCACAGCGATGGTAACGGCTCCGTGGTTTCGGTGCTGGCGGCACTTGGCCGCGATGCCTTGCCTAGCGCTCGGTGCAGCTCGGCGGTCGCAGTCAGCGCTTCGGTGAGCACGCGGCGGTACGGGGGATGATGCGCCAGCGATAGACCGTCTTGGCTCAGCTTGGCCTCTCTTTGGCCTGCACCGTCGAGTGGCTTCTGGGGCAATGCGTCGTAGAACACACGAAAATCGGTCGTTGGTGCGAGCAGTCGCCGCAGTCCGTACGGACGGAGCAGCGAGGCCTGTACCCGCAGACAGGCCTGCTCGCGGGTGACGTCGCTTTCGTAGACATCGGCTTGCTCATCGTTGCTAAGGCCCCAGTCGGGTTTTGAGAAGCTATCTTCCCCTTGCACCAGCGCGTGACACAGCTCGTGCAGGATCATTTGCGCCAAGCAGTCGTCCGGATCCAGCTCCTCCGTCGGCGCGATGTAGAGATTGCCTTTGCCGTCGGTGTGCGCGTAGCCATGCGGTGACCGCTCGACCTGAAGGCCCAGCTCCTTGGCCGCAGTAATCCAGAGGTGATCGAGCGGATCGATGTACTTGGCGTGAGCGATGCGGTTCATGACTCGGCGGCAATTTTCCTTTTCGAACGCAGGGAGGCTAGTATTTCCTCTCTTTTTTTGCCGCTGCCGACATGAGCACCGCCATCGACCACGCTGCCATTGCTGTGCGCGACTCTGCGCGCTTTGCACCGCTTCGCATGATGCGCAGCGACGGAAATTTGCTCACGCTGGATGGTCAGCGGTGTGTGGTGATGGGCATCGTCAACCTGACCCCGGACTCATTTTCCGACGGTGGACGGCTTCATTGTGCAAAAGATGCGCTGGCTCATGCCGAGCGGCTGGTTGCCGAGGGGGCCGAGATCCTCGACGTTGGGGCCGAGTCAACCCGACCCGGTGCGCGGCTACTTTCTGTCGAAGAGGAGTGGCACAGGCTGTTCCCGGTGGTGCGTGAACTACCGTCTCTTGGGCTGCCTGCAGTGCTGTCGATCGACACCCGGCATGCCGAGATTGCGCGCCGGGTTCATGCGCTGGGCTTTCGACTGCTCAACTTAGCGTTTCCACAGCACTTGTTTTCGGTGACGCTCGACGATCCACAAGCCTCGGCGCTCGATCGGACGCAGCGCCACGCGCTACTGGCGGGATTTGACGGCATTGTCGTGATGCATTCCCGAGGCACACCAGCCACCATGCGCGAGCTTACCGAATACGGGGGCGATCTGTGCCAGACTGTAGAGGCTGAGCTATCGCTCGCGGCTCGCATGCTGACCGACGACAGTGTCTCCATCTCGGATCGCATCCTCTACGATCCCGGCCTTGGTTTTGCCAAGACCGTCGAGCAGAGCCTCGCGCTGCTCCGGATGACCGATCGCTTACGGCACCGCTTGCAGCGACCTCTTCTCGTCGGGGCCTCACGGAAGTCGATGTGGGGTGCGTTGACTGGCAAGCCCGCTCAAGATCGGCTGATTCCATCGGTGATGGGCGCGGCGTTTGCGGCGTGCAATGGGGCCGACATCGTGCGGGTCCATGATGTGGCCGAAACCAAGCAAGCACTCCTCGTCGCTGATGCGCTTCGATCGGGGGGGCTTGGGCGATGAGTGTATTGGCCCCGGTGTGGCTGTCGCTGCGGACTCTTGCCGTCGGCATCAACTGGCGAGAGGCGCTGATCGCCGCCGCCGACGTGGTGATCATTTTCTACATCCTGTATCGGGCGCTCAAGCTGGTGCGGGGGACGCGGGCCGCGCAGGCGATGGTCGGGCTTGCGCTCATCACCGGGCTGTACTTTCTGGCCAAGCGGCTCGATCTCGTCGCAGTCTCGTGGCTGTTCGAGAACTTGATCAACTACTTCATCATCTTCTTCGTCGTGCTGTTTCAGCAGGACATCCGTCGCGCACTGATGCAGGTCGGTCAAAACCTGTTTATGCGTCGTCAGTACGAAGAGACCTACGTCATCGAGGAAGTGGTGCAGGCAGCGGGCGAGCTGGCGCGGCAAAAGATCGGTGCCCTCATCGTTCTCGAGCGGGATGCTGATCTCACCGATCACCTGGGTGAGGTCGGCCAAGATCTCGATGCCAAAGTGACCAAAGAGCTGCTCATCACGTTGTTTTTGCCAGAGGCGGCCAACCATTTGCACGACGGTGCGGTCATCATTCGCAACCTGCGCATCGCTCAGGCTGGCGCGGTCCTGCCGCTGTCGGCAAACAGCAAGCTCGACAAAGAGCTGGGCACCCGTCATCGAGCCGCCGTGGGGGTTACCGAAGAGACCGACGCCGTCGTGGTTGTGGTCAGTGAGGAGCGCGGCACGATCTCGGTCTGCTTTAGCGGCAACATCATCCGAGATCTCGATGCAATCAACGTTCGCAAGGCGCTGCTCGGGTTGTTCCAGAAGAAGAAGCAGAAGGGCAAGGATCGTCCGCTCGGACGGGGCGGTAAGGCCGATCGCTCGGGCAACGACATTAGCCTCGGTGGAGTGCCGCTTCCGTCGATTAGCAGCCACTCTTCGGGTCAGCAGCCGCTGACTGCATCCGCACCACCGTCGGAACCACAGCCGCTTGCCAAGTTGCCAGTGCCGAACCAGCCGATTGAGCCATCGCCGTCGAGAGTGCCCGCACCGATGGGGAATGAGAACAGTACCGCCAAGCTGGTTGCCGAGGCTCCCGATTCCCTGCTAGATGGCGACACCCACAAGCTTCCGGCGATTCGCGAAGGGGCAGCCCCTCCTTCGGCGATCGTGCCAACGAAGCCGGAGTAGTCCCGATGCGTGACTTTTTGTACCGGGTCTTCGTCGAGGATGTCCTGATCAAGGCATTCGCGTTGATTGTTGCGGTCGGGCTGGCGATCTACGTCCGTACCGAGCTGGAGCAGAGCACCACGCTCTACGTCCATATCAACTACATCGAGCCGCGTGGCCGAATCATGGTGTCTGATCAGAAGCTCGATCAGGTTCGCGTCGCAGTACGCGGTCCGTGGGCACGGATCAGTCGCATCGAGGACACCGCGCTACAGCCGATCGTGATCGATATGTCGAACTTGAGTGATGGGGAGCTGCGGTTTGCGCCCGAGATGGTGCGGCTCCCACCGGGGCTGCGCGTGGAGAGCTTTACCCCCGTCGGCATGTATATGCACTTCGAGCCCGAGGTCACGGTGTCACTCGGCGTGAACCTGACCATCGAAGGCGAACCGCCCGAGGGCTATCGCTTCCGCCAGGCGACACCGAGTCCTCGTCTGGTGCGGCTGCGGGGTGCCCAGAACGTCCTCGAAAGCATGCACAATGTGCTGTCGCGGCCACTGTCGATCGTGAGCATTCGCGACACCGTGATGGTTCCCGTCGAACTGGCACCGCTACCGAAGCACGTGAGGCTGGCCGATGAGCCTCCGCCCAAGATCGCGGCCACGATCTTCGTCGAGCTGGTCGAACGTCATTACAGCAGCGTGCCGATTCGGGCGAGCGGGCAGCTTCAAAATGTGCGACTCAATCCGGAAACTGCGATGGTGGTGCTGCGAGGCCAGGGACTCGACCGTTTCCTCGATGTGCCGCAGCTCATCCTTGATACCGTTCCCGATGAGCGTAAGCCCGTGGGAACAGTGCTCAAGAAGCGGCCCCAGATCGTGAACTTGCCACCCGGCATCGCCTACGAGATTCAACCGGCAGAAGTCGAGTTTACGATCGTGCGGACCGAGCCCGAAAAGCCCGGTCGCAAGTAGCGTGGTGGGAATCAGCGAGCTTAGAGCGGCTTGCCGAAGTTCTGAACCCAGTAGTGCTTGTAGGTCGAGGTCGCACCGTAATCGTAGCCAAAGCCGATCTGGGTGAAGTTCTTGTTCATGATGTTGGCGCAGTGACCGGCGCTGGTGAGCCACTGGGTCATGGTCGCGGCCACCGTCGAGTTACCCGCCGCGATGTTCTCTCCTGCGTAGGAGAAGTTGTAGCCTGCGGCCTTCATCCGATCGAACGGACTTTTTCCGTCAAGACCGGTGTGGCTAAAGAAGTTCTTCGAGGCCATGTTCGCCGCGTGGACCTGAGAGGACGTGTCGAGCTTGGCGTTGGCGGTCAGCGCTGGCACGGCGGGATATGCGGTGGTGCCGCACGTACGAGCAACCTTGCGGGCATTGTTGACAGCGAGGAGTAGGTCCGTCCGAAACTTGGCGAGCTGGGTCGGATCTACGGCCTGCGCGGTGCGCTCGTCATCGGTCGGCAGGGTAAAGATCGGCTCCGGCAGGCCCTCGATCGCATCCTCGGACTCGGGCTGACCACAGGCGACCAGCGCCAGCACCGAAAACAAACAAGCAGAGTTACGCAGCGATACGGAACGGACGGACTGTTTCATTGGGTCATTCCTCCTGCGGAGCGCAATACCGCAAAGGGCGGAGAGAAGGGAAGCGCAAAGCAGTCCTGATGGGCGAGTTTGTCCAGCGCTGGACAGACCACCCCGCCAGCCAGATCGGAACCTGTGCCACCTGCGATTCCTAGCGCGACACAGAGGCCGCTCCCCCTTCCTTGCGGAGAAGCGGAGTGGCGGCGGCGTTGCGAAGGAGTGCATCGATGATCGTATCTGCGCCGGCCCGGAAAGAAACGGAGCGCTCGGCAAGATCGCTCGGCACTTCCGGATGGTGCAGGTTGATACGAATGAGCCGCGCTCGTTCATGACTCCTTACCAGTTTTTCCGATGGCCAGCGAATCCACATTGGTGTGTTGAATCCAGAGCCAATGTCGAGCACCACCAAGCGTTTGTGCGCATGCTCCTTCAGCCAAGCTTGATAGTGCTGAAAGCCTGTAGCATGTGGTTCCTCCACAAACCAGTCACCACCCCGCACGTTGAGAAACGTCGGTCCGCCACAGCGTGGACAGGCCGGATAGCGTCCCTTGGGGAGCTTCTGGGTCCGCTTGTCGATAAGTGGTAGGTATTGCGCAAACAGGGGCTCTGTGGCCCAAGTCTCCGTCGTGCAGGGAGTGAGGCACTGATAGCGTGCATAGTCTCCCTGTGGCGTGAAGATTCGTTCCGGCGCAAAGCCATTCCGTTCGAACAATCCGTCGGCATTGGTCGTCTGCACAAAGTAGGTTCCCACCCGCTTTGCAAGCTGTAGGAGCTGCCGATACACCCCCGGTTGAGCGGCTGAAAACCGGACCTCTTTGACATGGGGCAGATAGTATCCCCACGACAGCTCTTGCGGGAGGTCGCTGACTCCCATCAGATCCAGCTTGCAGCGAAAACCATATTGAAGCATTCCAGGGTATTCTTTTGCAAAGTATGTCTGGTCGGTAAAGTCAACTCCCGCGGCAACGGACAGTCCCGCTCCCGCACCAATGAGGACGGCATCGGCTTCGCGCAGAAACGTAGCGGCTTGCGATAGTTGCTCGGAAAACTGCTGGTTCATCACAGACTCCTGCTTCACTAAAGGGAAGCCATTCCCATCACCCTATGTAGGGTGGATCAGCCGGTGGAAAGTTGGGCGTTGTAGATTCGTTCATCCTGATCGGTAAATACGTTCCAGATCACTCGATCGAGCCGTCTCGGATGCCTGCGTAGCCAGTCCGTCACCGTGCGAATGGCGATCTGCGCTGCCTGCTCGCGTGGGAATCCAAACTCTCCTGTGGAGATGCAGCACAGCGCGATGGACGAAATGGTGGGCAGTGCCGCTGCTGCGTCCAGACAAGCGCGATAGCATGCTGCAAGAGCCTCACTCTGCTTGTGCGAAGCCACCGTCGTAGCAGCGGAACAGATCGGACCTACGGTGTGGACAACATATTGACTGGGCAGGTGATAGGCGCGGGTGAGCTTGGCCGTGCCGGTTGGCTCGGCACTCCCTTGCAGGTCCATGATTCGTTGACAGTCTTGGCGGAGCCGAGGTCCGGCGACGGCGTGAATGCGGTTATCGATGCAGGCATGAAAGGGCTGGAAGCAGCCAAGGAGCGCGCTGTTGGCGGCATTCACAATCGCATCCACTTTCAAGCGAGCGATGTCTCCCTTCCACAACACACAGGAGCTGCCTTCGATCGTGGGAAGCATCGCGGAATCGGTCAGCGAAGCGGCGGCAGTCTCAACCGATAACAGACCATCAAGCTGTTCCAAAAAACCCGGTGGGAAGGGCCGTGCGGACCGCTTGGTCAGGGCCGCTTGCAGCGCCTGTCTGGGGGTCCAGGTCGGCATCTGAATCGGGCGGCCCTCATGCAGGAATAAGCGCCGGAGCAGCGCTTCTGCCCACTGCTCGATTTCCCCTGGATGGGGTCGCAACGACGGTGGAGCAAACGGTTCGTCCAGGCCTATGTGCTCTCTGTAATCGCGAAGTGACAGCATCCAGGTGCCTCCCAAGGTCGGTGTGTTCGGCTCAACCCGCCAACCAGTATCGGTACGAAAACTAGACTGAACAATGGATCGAATAGGGAACTCATTGTCCTGCTGAGCCGAACAATCAGAGCGTTGTAACGGGATCTCCGTAGATGGCTGCCGTGGCTGCTGCTCGCTGGGGAGCCGCTGCGGATCGTCCAGCTCCAGCCGTGCGGGCTCCGTGACAAGTAGATCATCTTCTCAACGCCGCCCGCATTTGCGAAGGTGTGGGAACGCGATGGAGCGGAAGGACAAGACGGCAAGATGAGCAAGACGATGCGAGAGCGGGTGGCGGAGCTGGAAGCGGAGCGAGAGCGGGTGCGGCAGATGGGCGGCCCCGACAAGATCCAGAAGCAGCACGAGCGCGGCAAGCTCACCGCCCGCGAGCGACTCGAGCGCTTTTTCGATAACGGCCAATACTTCGAGGTCGGAATGCACGGCACCCAGATGGGCGGCGTAAATCCGACCGACAAGCCGCCAGCCGACGCGGTGGTGTGCGGCTACGGTCCGGTGTCGGGTCGAATGGTGGCTGCCGTGGCGTACGACTTCACCGTCAAGGGCGGCTCGATCGGAATGACCGGCGAAACCAAGGTGACGCGGATTCGCGAGCTGGCGCTGCGGGCGCGGATGCCGGTGGTGTGGTTCATTGACTCGGCGGGGGCGCGCATCGATCCGCAGTCGCAAGGTGGCGATCAGATCTCGCTGTTTGCGGGCTCCGGGCACCTATTTCGCGAGGAAGTGATCATGTCGGGGGTGGTGCCGCTTGTTGCTGCGATGGTGGGACCGGGCGCGGCGGGGACGGCGTACATTCCGGGCCTTGCGGACTTTGTGCCAATGGTGAAGAGCCAGGGATCGATGGCACTCGGCGGTCCACCACTGGTCAAAGCCGTCACCGGACAAGAGATCACCGAGCAAGAGCTAGGCGGCAGCAAGATTCACTGCGAGGTATCCGGCGTTGGCGATGTCGAGGTTCCCGACGAAGACACCTGTCTGCGGCTGATCAAGGAATACCTGTCGTTTATGCCCCAGCACTGCGGGGAAAAGCCGCCGATTGTGCCGTGTGATGATCCGCTCGATCGCCGGGACGAGCTGCTGCTCGACGTGCTGCCGCTGAGCACCCGGCAGTCGTACGACATGTACAGCATCGTCAAGACGGTGGTGGACCACGGGCGCATCCTCGACATCAAGCCGAAGTGGGCGAAGAACATCATCACCTGCCTGGCGAGAATCGGCGGCTATCCGGTGGGAATTGTCGCCAACAACCCGCGTCACATTGGCGGCATCCTCGACGTCAACAGTGCCGACAAAGCCGCACACTTTATGCAGATCTGCGACGCCTTCAACATCCCGCTGTTGTTCCTGATGGATGTGCCGGGATTCATGGTCGGCAGCAAAGTCGAACACGAGGGCATCATTCGGCACGGTGCCAAGATGCTGCACATCATGGCCTCGGCGACAGTGCCGAAGCTGACGGTGGTGGTGCGTAAGGGCTACGGTGCGGGCTACTACGTGATGGCCGGTCGTGCCTATGAGCCCGATCTGCTCGTCGCCTGGCCGGGTGCCGAGATCAGCGTCATGGGCGCGGAAGGAATGGTCGGTATTGCCGGCAAAAAGCTGTTCGGTGGCGCCGAGCCCCCCCCCGAGGTCAAGGCGCAGATCGTCACCATGATTCAGCAGCACATCGACATCCAAAAGGTTGCGGGCTGGGGTCTCGTCGACGATGTGATTGATCCGCGTGATACACGGCGGGTACTTGGCCTTGGGCTGAAGATGGCCTGGAATCGCACGGTCGAGCGTCCGGCCAAAAAGCGCGGCATCATTCCGGTCTAAATCCGGTCCCTGCTGTTTTGCGCGGGCGGGAGGCAGGACAAAGCGCCTCAAGTTCTGCTAAGTCCTTGCCATGCTTTCTGCCGCGTCGCTGCTTATCGCGCTGTCGCTTCCGACGGCACCCCCACTCCCCGCTGCTTCGACTGACCTGCGCACCGTCGCAGAGGAGAGTGGCTTTGTCCGCACCGGGCGTTACGACGAAGTAGTTCGCATGTGCGATCGCTTTGCGGAGACGTTTCCATCGCAGGTTCGCTGTCAGCGCTTCGGCACGACCCCACAGGGACGACCGATGGTGGCGCTCGTGGCCTCGGCCGATGGGGCGTTCGAGCCGGACGCGATCTTACGCAAAGGTCGTCCGGTGGTGCTCGCCCAAGGCTGCATTCACGCAGGCGAAGTCGATGGCAAAGACGCGGGGCTGTGGCTTGTGCGCAAGCTCGTCACCGGAGAAGTGCTACCTGGCGTGCTGTCGAAGCTGACCTTGGTGTTTGTCCCGGTGTTCAACGTCGATGGGCACGAGCGCTTCGGGCCGAACCAGCGACCCAATCAGCGTGGACCGGTTGAGACGGGCTGGCGCGTCAACGCCCAGAACCTGAACCTCAATCGTGATTACACCAAGGCCGAGACGATCGAGATGCAGGCGATGCTCGGGCTGCTCGGACGGTTTGATCCGCTGCTGTATGTCGACTTGCATGTGACAGACGGTGCTGATTTTCAGCCTGACGTTGCGGTGCAGATTGAGCCACGTCTCGGCGGTGCGGACACGCTGCGACCGATCGGGAGTGAGCTGTCCCAGCGCGTGCTCGATGAGCTGCGCCGAGGCGGACATCTGCCGGTCGACTTTTATCCGAGCTTTATTCGCAAGGACGATCCGACGTCGGGCTTTGTGGCCGAGGTTCCGCCGCCGCGCTTTTCGACCGGATACTGGCCGCGCCGCAATCGCTTCGGGGTGCTCGTGGAGACGCATTCGTGGAAGCCGTATGACAAGCGGGTCAAGACCACCTTCGATACCCTGGTTGCGCTCCTGCGTGGCATTGCCGAGCGGGGTGCAGAGTGGCAAAAAGCCGCAGCAGAGGCCGATCGAATCGACGAAAAGCGTCCCGCAGGCAGCCGCTATCCCCTCACTTACGACACCGGTCCCACCAAGGTCGAGCTGCGCTTTCCCGGGTACGCCTACAAGCTAGAGCCATCTTCCGTTTCGGGAGGACTCCGCATCAGCTACGACCCGAGTCGCCCCGAGGTGTGGAAGATTCCGTTTTTCCCCACCGTCGTCGAAAAGACCCAGATCAAGCTGCCGGCGGCGTACTTTGTACCGGCCCAGCATGCCGGTTGGCTTTCCGCCAAGCTGCGCCTGCACGGGCTCAAGTATTCGGTCGTCCCAGAGTCCCAGGCCACAAACTGCACCGCCTACCGGGTCAAAAATCGCACCTTTGCCGATGCTCCCTATGAGGGTCGCCACACCGTGCGAGTCGAGGGTGAGTGGCTGCACGAAACCTGCACCATCGAACCGGGAGGGCTGCTGATTCCTACCGCCCAGCGCGGCGGTGGTTTGGTTGCGCAGCTATTGGAACCGGACGCGCCCGATTCACTGCTCCATTGGGGGTTTTTCAACCCGATCTTCGAGCAGAAGGAATACCTCGAGGACTACATCGCCGAACAAGTCGCCGAGCAGCTCCTCGCGAGCGATGCCGGGCTGCGCAAGGAGTTCAGCAAGCTCCTCGCCAACCCGACCTTTGCCAGCAGTCCGGCGGCGCGGCTGCACTTCTTTGCGGAGAGGCACCCCTCCTACGACCGCAGCTTTCAGCGATATCCGATCTTGCGTTTGGACAACCTGCCGCCGTCCGGTAAACAGCCGGTGGCGACAGGCAGCGAGCGCTATGGACTGTGGATGAAGGGGAAGTAGCAAGCTGCCAGGCGGCCCTAGGCGTTCTGGGCGGCGTTGGTGATGCCAGAGCCGAGGTCAAGCAAGGTGGTGGCCACCGAGAAGCCAACCGGCACATAGGGGCTGAGCTGCTTGACGTTTTTGCTACCGACCGTCAGCTCGATGTACGCGGTCGAAAGCTGTCCCGCCTGGTTGACGATGTAGCTGCCGATCTGAAAGCCAAAGACCGTCCAGTCGAGTGGTGTGGGGAACAGCGACTTGTAGGTCGCGGCGGACGCTGCCAATCCAATGGAGATGATCGTCATCGTAGTCTGGCCAAGAAGCTCGACGCATTTCACGCCGAACACCAGCCACTTCTCTTTGACGGACCAGGAGTAGACCTTCAACCAGCTTGTCGCGATCAGGAAGCCCGCAGATCCGGCGTCTAGGGCCGACAGGAGGCCCAGGTGGAACTGGATGTCTTTGGGCAGCCGGTCGTTGGCGTAGTAGTTGAGCGCGCTGCGGGTGAGGCCGACCGCTCCGATCATGGTGTCCCAAGCGGCCATCTTGACGCACGCGGCCTTTTCGAGCGCTTCGGGGTCTGCCGACTTGGCGATGGCTAGCTCCCCGAGCGCACGAGGAATCTCCAAGATCGTGGAGAGCACGCTCAGCGCGAAGTTCGACCAGAGTTGCGCCGAGTAGTCGGCGGGCTGGCTGTCGTCCGCGAAGCTGACAGGCTGGGGCTCGGCCTTGCCGGACTTGGCGCTGGCTGCGATCTTGACCGCCAAGACCTGGGCGATCGCGGCGACCAGCGAGGCAATCCGCAGCAGGCTGAGGGTGCGACCGCCCAAGATCGTGCTTTCGACCCAGCCTGTGACGTTCGGAACGCTGAGCCGTGCGGTCAGCATCGTCTTGGCCGCTCCCAGGACCGTATCGGTGATTCTTGTGAGCTGATCGAACAAGAAGTCCACCACCGTGGTCTGCGAATCGCCGGTCGTCATGCTGTTGACAAGCTGCTGGAGCGGCGTGGTGAGCAGCGCGACCGGATTGCTGATCGGTGAGTCCGGTGTCTCTTGTGACAGGCCACCGCTAAGCTGGCGCAGCTTGGTGGTGTCGAACAGGGACGGACTGCTTTCGACCTGCTGCGAGAACTGACTCATGAAGTCGAGGTTGAGGTTCGTCGCGCTCATCACCGTATTGGCGATGTCCATCACATAGTCGATTTCCTCGGCTCCGAGGTTGTCGGGAATGCTAATGCCGCAGTGCTGCGCGAGCGACTTGTCACCAACGCCCGCTGGCAGCGTCAGGTACTTGTTCAGCTCGGCCTTGTAACTGGAAACCTTGGCGAGCTGATCCTTGGCCTTGCCAAGCTCTGTCTCGATGGTGCTGTAGATCTTGTCCGACGCCTTGAGGAAGTCGTTCCAGTTAAACAGCCAGGCCAGGTACTTGATGATCTTTTCGATCTCGGCACCGATCTTCTGCAAAAATCCGACGACAGCAACGTAGGCATCCATGACGCCGTTTACGACGACGCGCCAGGCATAGGTGACGCCGTTTACGATCGATGTCCCGACGAGCGAAAAGCTGTGCGTGATGGTGTTGGTTGCATCGGAGGCGATGACTGCCAGGCGGTCGGCAGTTGCGATGCACTGCTTGATCTGCTCTTTGCCAAAGCGGGGAACGGCTGTGGCGGCAGCGTTGATGATATCGCGAAGCTCATCGTCGGTGGTACAGAGCAGCGAAGTGGTCTGTTTGATCGCCGTAGACGCTTGCGACAGCGCAGCGCTGCCATCGTCCACCAGCGCACTGGCAAAGCGACCGGCAGTCGACCCGGCTTGCTCCATACCGGAAACTGCCGTCGATGCGGTGTCCGATGCCCAGTCCGTCGTCGCATCCCATGCATCGGTAACGGAGCCCCAGATGCTGCGGTTTGTACCGACAAGCGGTGGTGGGGAATACGCAATCGGACGATAGCAGCGGCCCATCTGAATCAGCGCCGTTCCGCACTGGTTGGCATCTTCCTGTGTGCTTCCAGAGGGCATCGGCGATACCTTCCCCGGCGGAGGGTTGCGCAGCTTGGTGCCGTCCATGCCTGCCAGGCTCTGCATCGCTTCGCTATCGGGTCGCACCAGCGTCCACAACCCTTCGACCATGTCGCCGAAGCGCACGCGCAGCGTCGGACAGATCAGCGTCAAGGCCTCGATTCGCAGCCGTAGCTTGCCGTTTGCGGGCACCGCCAGCGACTGAACCTGCTTGGCGGGCCACTTGGTCGGAACGTAGACGTTGTCGCTGTTTGGCAAGTAGACGCGGACGTCAGCGTCGGGGCAGATCTGGATGGTCTTGCCAGCTTGCGAGCTTCCGTCGGGTGTGGTCGGCTCCAGCGTAGCGTCGAACACGGTCACTTGTCCGGTGCGCTGCTCTTGGGTGACTGTCCACGAGCTGCCGAGGCCATCGCTTGATCCAAAGGTTACGACATCGGCCATGTAGGTCAGGTGCTCGGTGAGCAGCTTGCCTTTGACACGGATGAAAGCGGCGTTGGGGTTGCTGCTGTAAAGGAGCGGTAGGTTCTTGGCCGTTCCGATGGTGCTGCCAGGCTGAAGCGTGCCGACGCCGCGATTCTCTGAGATATCGAACACGCAGCCGGTTTGACTCTGTTCTAG
This sequence comes from Polyangia bacterium, assembly GCA_044228505.1. Classification (GTDB taxonomy): domain Bacteria; phylum Myxococcota_A; class Polyangia; order Palsa-1104; family JAEUJZ01; genus JAEUKA01. Next base: position 126,308 of record JBGAUT010000006.1, read on the forward strand.
GCGATAGCAAGCGAGCAATCCGGACTCGTTGCCGACCAGGCGAGCCAGAAAGTTCTCGGCGATCTCTTGCGGGCTGCGGCAGGTGTTCCAGACGCGAAACTCGGAAAGCTGTCCCTGGAACTTGGCATAGCCAGCGATGGTGCCGCCCAGCCGAACGTTCGGAACCGACGGGGCCTGCAACATCCGCAGAAGCGGTACAAGCTGAGGGCCGCTGCCGAGCGTGGGCGACGCGATTCGGTTCGACATCACGGTGCGGCTGGTGAGGAACTGCCCGTTGAGGTACAGCGACATCACAATCGGCACCATCTGAATCGGGACGAAGAAGCTACTTCCGGTGGAGCCAGCGGAGGTGGGCGCACCGCGCTTGAACGTGACCGCGACGTGCTGGAACGTGCCCGCATCTTCGCCATAGGCACAGTCAAGCAGCGGGATCTTGCTGGTTCCTTTGCACAGCACCACGTCGATATGGCCGCCGCCGTTTTCACTGTTTCCACCGACCGTGACCACCAGCGACACGTCTTTGTCGTCGGCGAGGATGATCATGCTCTGCTGCTCTTTGGTCGAGATCGGGTTAAACCAAGTCTCCAGCGTCAGCGCACCACCGAGGTGGGAAATCGGCGACAGAAACAGCGTCTTGGGATCGCCGGTCATCTCCAGCACCGGCACTTGGTTTAGCCCATAGTCATCCGCAAACTGCGTCTTGGCCGGGCGGCCCACGACGACGCCATCGTTGTTTTTTGGACTCACATCGTTGATCGAAAAGGTCTTGAGCTCGACGAGACCCGTGGTGATGGTCTCTTTGTAGGTCGAGCCGCTCAGCGGATACTTGGCCCACACGGTGGCCGGTGCGCTTGGGCCAAACCACGACGGAACCGGGAGCTGCAAGATTTCCATGTTCGACAGGTTGCCGACGAAAGGACTTCCCGCTACGCCACCGGCAATGCTGTTATCGACCAGCGCGCCCGTTGGGAACTCACCGACGGATTGTTGCTCCAGGGTGATGTCGAACACCGACAGCGAGACGGACTGAAACAGCGGAAACCACATCGCTGACACCTTGACCCAGCGATTGAGCGGCAGTGCGCCTTCACAGACCATCTCGTTGCGATTGGTGCCGCGCTCGATGCCAATGGCCAGGCTGTTTGGACTGTCGCCGGTGCCGAGCACAAAATATTCCCCGACGGCGTTTCCAAGCTGGATGATGCGCTGTCTGCTGCCGGTGCCGGTGCGACGGACCCAGACAGTTACGGCGATGCCGTTGCCAATGCCTTCCGACATCTGCGGTAGCTTGATTTTTTGCGTGGTCGCGTGAAACGAAAGTGCGGTGATCATCGGTCGGTTCCCCCAAGGTGGTGTGCGCGGCAAAGGTGGCTGTGGTAGGGAGCGATGCGGGCAACCCTTGCGGCGTGTGAAAGTCAGGGTGACACGCACCGATGGAAGGAAACATGGCCGAAAGTGGCCATCCGGTGGTCTGCGGTTGGTCATGATCAAAACCGCAGCGAGATCCCCCACTTGCGCAGCAGGTTCTACACGGCGCTGGTACAGTGCCGCCTGTGTCGCATGGAAGCACAGAGCCAAGCCACGGCGTGGCGGCAAGGGTTCACCATTCCGCCCTCGGGGTTTTGATACAGGTCTGTCTGTGGGCAGGCCTCTTCTTCGTTCCTTCTTCGTCGCGTGCCGATGCAGCCCGTTCAGCGCTGCGCCTGGTCATTGATGGGGAACCGACGCATCTGAATCCACTGCTCGATCCCGATCTGTGGGGGCATCGCATCGCGCACGATCTGATCTGCGAGCCGCTCCTGCGCCGGGTGGAAGGGGCCAGCGGTCCCACCTACGAAGGAGTCTTGGCAGAGCGCTTTCGGCTCGATCGCGATGGCCGTGGACTCGATCTGTGGCTGCGCAAAGGAGTCCACTTTCACGACGGTAGGCTGCTGTCTGCCTACGATGTGCAGCTCTCGCTCCAGATGGTGCTAGCGTCCGAACATAGCGCGCCCCAGACCCGAGGCCTGTTGCGGGACGTCACCCGGGTGGTGATAAGCGGCAAAGAGGGCATTCACATCGATCTGCGGCGGGGTTCGACACAGATACTGGATGCGCTGTCCGAGCTGTCGATTGTGCCGTCGGCGCACTTTCCCGATGGTCGGCTCATTCAGAAACCGTGGAATCGCAAGCCGGTGTGCACCGGGCCGTATCGCTTGGTCGAATGGAAGCGTGGCAGTTATCTGGTGCTGCAGAAGTATGTTGGGTACTGGGGGTCTCCCCCGAAAACCGACGAGCTGCGTCTGATCATTGCGACCGATAGTGCGCGGGGACTGCAGCTTTTGCGGAACGGGCAAGCCGAGGGGCTGTTGCGGGTGCCGCTGCGCTATCTGCCGGACCTTATCCAGCCTGCTGTGGATCGAGGACGCTGGCAGAAGCTCGAACCGCTCGCCAGCCAATTGGTCTCGGTGGTGTGGAACGGACGACATCCGCTGCTGGGGCAAGCAGCCGTGCGACGGGCGCTTGCGGCACTGCTCGATCGTCAGAAGCTACTCCGGGATGCGCGGATGGGGCTAGGCAGTCTGGATGTGCTGCTCCAGCCCGCACCAAAGATTCTGCCGATCGATGCGGGACTGCTACTTGATGAGGCGCAGCTATTACGGGCGGCACCGGGGAGTGCGCGACTGTGGCAAGGGAGACCGCTGCTCCTCAAGTTGCTGGTGCCACAGGGCTCGCAGGAACTGAGCGATCTAGCGATCCGAATTGCCGAGAGCTTGGCGCAAGCAGGCATCAAGGTAGAGCCGGAGGTTGTCGAGTTGTCGGCACTGCTCGCTCGACTGAGGCGCGGTGCGTTCGATGCGGCACTCCTGGGTTGGGGCTGGACCGGTAGCGATCGCCTGTTTGATCCCGAGCCGCTCCTTCACTTTGCGTATCCCGATTCCCATCCGTTGTGGCAGAGCCTGGTTGGCAAGCTCGCCGACTGGCAGCAGTCCGGTGATCCGCATGCTCTGTCCGAAGTCTGGCAGCGCGAGGAGCCACTGACTCTGCTCTATCGTCCGCGCCAACTTCTCCTCCTTCAGCCCGGTGTGGTGACCACTCCCAAAGCAGGCTTTATCGACCTGCGACAGATTCACCTGACTGGGCCGTAATCGGCCGTTGGGAACCACAACACAGCCGGAAGTTCGAATACCAACCTGCTGCGGGTACGGACACATGATGCATTCCTGTCTGCACCGGTCGCACTCCTTGCCGTGGTCGACTCCTTTCCGTGGTTGACTCCTTGCTTCCTCCTAACAAACGATGGTTGTGATTGGGAGTCCTAGATGGTTGTGAAAGGGGGCTGCGCGATTGGTTGAGCCGCTCACCTGGGGGGGGTTGTCCCACCCACCAGACTCCTAAAAAAACACTGAACTAATCGTTCACTCTACCGCGTGTTTTCCGTATGAATAGCGGGCGGCTGTGGTGCCTTGCTGCTAGGATTGCCGCGCTTCAAACATGCAGCAAGCATAGAAGATTCTTAGGAGTTTCCCGATGCAGTTCCCTACTCAGCTAGCAAAGCAGACCTCTCGCGTAGCGGTGGCCATGGCTCAGGCGGCATGGCCCCTTGTCAAGCTCCTGAACGAGAAGCTCGAGCGGCCCTCACCTCATCCGAGCTGGGCTCCTGGGCCTTTGCTCAAGTCGCGTGAACGGACCTTTCCGAAACTCGGCTGGCCTCGGGAAACCGACTCCCTTTGTCCCAAATGCGTAAAGGAAGTCCGCGAAGACATCCTGTCAGGTCGTCGCAAGCTGACCGATCTGGTCGATGGTCGCCCCGGTGAGGTCAAGGCTCAGATCATCGAGCGAGATGGCCAAATCCTGATGGAAAAGACCTGCGACAAGCACGGGGTCTGCAGCGATGTGATGTCGATTGATCCGCAGTTCATGGAGCGGATCGAACATCTGTTCCCCGGTCGCGATTTCCCGACGGTCGAAACGTCGCTCCGTTCACATGGTACCTCGACGATGAAGTACGGTCGCGGCGCGGTCATGACGATCGATCTGACCAACCGCTGCAACATGATGTGCGACCCGTGCTTCATGGATGCTAACCAAGTCGGCTTCGTGCATGAGCTGTCCTGGGATGAGATCAAGCGAATCCTGGATGACACCATCAACGTCAAGCCTCGTCGTCAGATGAGCATCCAGTTTTCCGGTGGTGAGCCGACTCTGTCGCCTTACTTTCTGGACGCGATCCGCTACGCTCGCGAGGTCGGTTACTTTGCGGTGCAGTGCGCGACGAACGGCCTGCGATTTGCGCAGGAGCCCGGCTTTGCGAAAAAGGCCAAAGAGGCCGGTCTGCGCATGGCCTACCTTCAGTTCGACGGCACCACCAACGAGTCGAATGCGCACCGCAAGATCTCGAACCTGTTCGACGTCAAGCTCCGCGCCATCGAGGAGCTACACGGGGCTGGCATCGACGTGATCCTGGTTGTGACCTTGGTGAACGGCGTCAACAACGACCAGGTCGGCAAGATCATCGAGTTTGCGATCGAGAACAGCGACAAGATCACCGTGGTGTCGTTCCAGCCGGTCAGCTTCACCGGACGCGACGAGGACATCGATGATGAGACGCGAGCCAAGCAGCGCTACACGCTGTCGCATCTCGTGCATGACATGAAGAACCAGACCGGCGTCACCGAGCCGATGCGTGACTGGTTCCCTCTGTCGGCGATGGGTCCGTTTTCCAACCTGACCGATCTGCTCATCGAGCAAAACTCGAAGTTTGGTGCGGTCAACTGCGGCTGCCATCCGAACTGCGGCGTCGGGACGATCCTCTTTGTGAACAAGAAAACCAAGAAGATGGTGCCGCTGCTCGAGTTCCTCGATGTCGAGCAGTTCGCCAAGGACGTGACGGTCATTACCGATGGCAACATGCCCAAGGCGGTGGCGATGGCGCAAACGGCGCTGGCGCTGATCCGTAACTTCCGTCCTGAGCGGGCACCTGAGGGCTACGATCTGCTGACGCTGTTCAAGCAGTTTCTGTCGCAGACGGGCGCTCGCGGCAAGAAAGTCGGTCAGTTCGAGTCCGACGCCCACGAGTTCGAGTGGCGTGTCCTGTTCGTCGCCGGCATGTGGTTCCAAGACCTGTTCAACTACGACTTCCGTCGTACGGAGATGTGCATCATTCCGTACGGTACCCAGATGGGCGAAATCAGCTTCTGCGCCTACAACACGGGCGTTGGCTGGCGCAACATCGTCGAGCAGATGATGGCAAATGCGACGGTGGCTGAGTGGTACAAACAACACGGTCGTCACGATGTGTTCGCGAAAAACCGTCCGCTCGACATCCCGGTCTTTGACAATCCGCTGACCTCGCGACTGCCGGGCGTGCCGGACTACGTGAAGAACTTGAACGAAGACGGCAAGCTGCGGCTGCGCGTGCTAGGGTAGCGCAGCGGCTCAAGCGAGCGACGAGCGACGCTGGCCAGCACAAATGGTGAAAGACGATGAGTGCTCCGAAGGCTGAAGGCAAAAAGGTTCTGCTGCGCAACAGCCGCGCTCGGCATGACTACTTCATCGAGGACACCATTGAGGCGGGTCTCGTCCTCGTCGGCTCTGAAGTCAAGTCGCTGCGCGATGGCAAGGCGAGCCTTGGCGAAGCGTATGCGAAGGTCGAAGCGGGCGAAGCGTTTCTGTTCGATATGCAGGTCAGCGAATGGGCGTTCGCGAACCGCTTCAACCACGCGCCGCGCAGGCCTCGCAAGCTGCTTTTGCACAAAGCCGAGATCAAGAAGCTCGATGAAGCCACCAGCCTCAAGGGGTACACCCTGCTCGCGCTGGAGGTCTACCTACTTCACGGCAAGATCAAAGTCCTGATTGGGCTCGGTAAGGGCAAAAAGCAGTTCGACAAGCGCGAAGACCAAAAAGAAAAAGACGCCAAGCTCGATATGAAGCGAGCAATGGGTCGCTAACTCGGACTAACGGGACATTTTGGCGACGATTCGGAAGAACGACATGATGTCGTTTTCGTTGTCGGAAATGAGTATCTCGATGCCGTCTTGTTTGGTGTGACGGCTGATCTGAAGCGTGCCGGCAGCGGTCTTGGTGAGCACTCCTTGGCGACGGTAGCCTCGGTTCATGCGTGGCCGTAGTTCGGCCATCATGGTTTCGAAGCCTGGATCGCTGCGTCCGGGAGCGTTGCGCAAGTCGGCGAGCATGAACCGGGTGCTGCGCCCATGGCGATCGAGCGCCTCGATGACCTTCTCGTATTGGATGCGTGCGTCGGCGAGGCTCACAAATGGTGCCGTGGTCCGGACCATGCGAACAAGCGAGACCGGCGGCAGCTCTTCCGCCGTGATGATGAAGTAGGGGCTTCTTAGGAGCTCTTTGGTAGCTGGGGCTGGAATAGCCCCATCTTACCAAAGCGGGATAAAGTGTGGGCTAGACTACTTCCAGCCTGTGGCTTCCCAGTCGGGGCCACACTTGCCGGACATACAAACCTGGCCATTGCCGCAATCGGTGTCGCCCGTGCAGCTACGGCCCGGCGAGAACTTGCAGGCACCGCCGTCGCACTTTTCACCGAACGGGCAGCTCGAGGAGCTGGTGCAGGTCGTACCCGACACGCAGTAGCCGCCGAGGCACTTCTGGGCCGAGCAGTCGAGGTCCGAGGTGCAGGTGTTGTGAATGCGTGAGCAGCAGCCACGAGCCGATGAGCCATAGGCCTTGCAGCGAGAGGTCGAGCAGGTGTTGCTGTAGCCGGACGCGCAGGTCGGATAGCCGGTGCTCGAGCACATTCCGGTGCAGTAGCTGCTGCGACCGGCTTTGTTGATGCTCTTTGCGTAGTAGCCGAAGCCGCACTCGATATCCGCCTCGGCATAGACCGACGAGGTTCCGGCGTTGAGGCAGTGACCGTTTACGCAGGCATAGCCGACGCTGTAGTTGGTGCAGCTAAAGTTGGTGGTGCAGTCACGGCTACCGGGGATGAGCTTGCAGGTTCCGGATACCGAGTCGCAGGTGTAGTCGTTGCCGCAGTCGCTCCAGTTGTTGCAGTAGCTGCCAATCAGGTCCACGCAGCGTGCTTTGCGGCAGCCGGCACCGACGGGGCATGCCGAGTTTGCAAAGCCATGGCTTTCTGATGGGCAGGCGATGATCGCGCACTTGTTACTCTGGCAGAACTGGCCGATCGGGCAGTCCGTGGTGGCGACGCAGGCACCGCCCGGTGGGGTCTTGGTGCAGACGCCGCTCGTGCATGCTTCATCGGTGTTGCACTCGCTGGTCTTCGTGCAGCGGGACGCGACGGTACACTTGTTCGACACGCAGATCTTGCCCGAGCCAAACGGACAGTCGTAGTCTCGGCAGCACTCGGAGCAGCCGGGCACGCCGCTGCACTCGCGATAGGGGCTGGTGCAGGAGATGTCGCACATTCCGCTATAGCAACTGGCGGTGCCATTGGGGTCCGTCGGACAGGCATCACAGCGCTTGCCGCAAGTATTCACGTCGTCCGAGCGAACGCACTTGCCCGCGCAGTCGTGCGAGTTCGAGTCACAGGTGCACTTGTGCGTCGAGATGTCGCAGGCTTCGTTGGTTCCACAGTCGGGGTTGGCTCCGCAGCCGGGCTTGCAAGCGCCCGAGTTCAGGTCGCAGAAGTAGCCCTTACCGCAGCCGCCTTCTTTGCGGCAGTCTCCGACTTGGTCCTTACACGAACCAGAAATGCACTGCTGTCGATCGCCGCACTTGTTGTCGCAGCGACCACAGTTGTCGAGTGAGGTGGCGACGTCGACGCAGCTTGCGCCGCAGCGAAACTGGCCGTTTAAACAGCCGGAGCTATCGCCATCCCACATCGACATTCCCATGTCTTCGAGCACTGGCGGCGTTGGGTCGCTACAGCTAGCGATGAGGGCACAGAGTGTGCCGAGGAGCAGGAAGTTCTTGAGCTTCATGACAGTTCTCTTTGTTCAGGTCTCAGGTCATCGGGTTGAATTACTTAGCAGCCGGACAGCCAACGAGCAGTGCTGTCTGGCAGGGCAGCGCGCTCATCGTCGAGCAGTAGTAGCTGGGGTTGTAGAAGATGCTGTACGAACCGGCGAAGACCTCGCCTTGGTAGGTGGCCTCACCGTTGTCCTTGAACGACGGCATCGACCGCGAACTGCCGCTCTTTTCGACGAAGGTCAGGTTGCCCCGGTTCGCGCTGTCGGGCACGGGCTGGCCATTTCGGGTCAGCTTGCCGGACACGTTTACGGTCTTGGCATCGAAGTCGAGCGCACCGCTGACCGTTAGCTGGAGGTCCGTGCGCAGCATCGCGGACTGACAGGGGAGCACCGTGCTCGTCGAGCAGTAGTAGCTCGGCTGATAGGTCACGTCATAGCTACCCGCGAAGACCTCGCCTTGGTAGGTGGCCTCGCCGGTGTCCTTGAACGACGGCATCGTGATGGCACCGCCATCCTTGAATCCAAACGTCAGCGAGCCACGGTTCGTTCCATCTGGCACGGCCTGGCTGTTTTTGGTGAACTTGCCCGAGACTTGTACCGTCTTGGCATCGACATCGAGCGAGCCTGAGGTGTTGAGCGTCACGGCCTTGCGGACGCGCAGCCGCTGGCAGGGCAGGGCTCCGCCCGTTGAGCAGTAATACGAAGGGCTGTAGACCAAATCGTAGGTGCCAGCGAACAGCTCGCCCTGGTAAGTGGCTTCGCCGGAGTCCTTGAACGACTGCGTCGCGATGGAGTTTCCGTCCGTCTGCTCGAAAACAATCGAGCCCCGGTTTACGCCGTTTGGAACCACCGCGCCGTTTTTCGTGAGCTTGCCGGAGACGCTGACCGTCTTCAGGTCGAAGTCGAGCGCGCCCGAGGTGGTCACAGCCAAGCCGGAGCGCAGTCGCAGGTTGCCGCAGGGCAGCACGCCGCCGACCGAGCAGTAGTAGCTCTTCGAGTAGATGACGTCATAGGTGCCGACGAACAGCTCACCTTGGTAGGTGGCCTCGCCGGTGTCCTTGAATGACGGCATCGAGCGAGTGGTGCCTTGCTTGAGCTCGAACATCAAGTTGCCGCGGTTCGATCCATCGGGCACCGTCGTGCCGTTCTTGGTGACACGACCCGAGAGCTGCACGGTTTTGACGTCGAAGTCGAGCGCGCCGCTCGTGGTGAGTGGAACGCCTTGGCGAATGACGATCGACTGGCAGGGCAGGGCGGACTTGTCGCTGCAGTAGCTGCTGTTTTGGTAGCGAACGTCGTAGGTGCCCGCGAAGATCTCGCCCTGGTAGGTGGTCTCGCCGGTGTCCTTGAACGACGGCATGGAGCGGGACGAGCCTTGCTTGTTTTCGAAGACTAGGTTGCCGCGGTTTGTGCCATCAGGAACGGTGGTGCTGTTTTTCGTGAGCTTGCCCGACACCTGTACGGTCTTGACGTCGAAGTCGAGCGAGCCCGAGACGGTGAGAGCGACGCCCTCGCGGACCAAGATGCGCTGGCAGGGCAGGGCGTTGCCGTTTTGGCAGTAGCTCGACGGCTGGTAGTACACGTCGTAGGTGCCAGAAAACACGCTGCCTTGGTAGGTCGCATCGCCGGTGTCTTTGAAGGACGGCATCGAGCGAGCGCTGCCGTTCTTGAACTCAAACACCAGGTTGCCTCGGTTGGCACCATCGGGAACCGCAGCTCCGTTCTTGGTGAGTCGACCGGAGACCTGAACCACCTTGGCATCGAGGTCATAGCTGCCACTCGTCGCAAACGGAATGCGGTCCATGCACTCGGGCTGAGTACCGCCGACGCACTTGCTTTCGACGCAGGTGGCACCGTTACTGCACTTGACGCCACACTTGCCGCAGTTGAGCGGATCCGATGCCAACTCGACGCAGGCGCGACCGCAGGCGATCTGGGTACCGGCACAGCTATCGCTGCATTTGCCCGAACTACACACCAACGGATCGGCGCAGGCAGTTCCGCAGCCGCCGCAGTTGTTCGGGTCGGTTTTGTCGCTGATGCACTCGCCGTTACACTCCGCTAGACCGCTCGCACACTTACTCGCTGGCTCGGCACATCCGACGAGGCTGGATATTACGAACAGGAACGCACCCGTCACACCGGGTACGAAGCTGGCACTTCTCCGTTTCATGAAAAGACCTCAAGAATTGTAGGTGGATTGGCGGGGAGTGTGTACCAAGGTGGTATGGTCACACAACCCCCCTTAGAAAAGCGGTCCCCACTTTGAGGGCTAGGCGGACGGGCTGGCAGCGCGGCGTTGCTCTACAAGGACTGCGGATATAAACAGCAGTGCCGCCGCAACGATGGTCACGGCACAGAAGCCGAAAAACAGCGTGCCCCAGCCGTACGATTCGCTGACCCGGGCAACAATCAGCGGGCTGAAGATGGCCCCGACCGAGCCCATGCCGTTGATGATTCCCGCCACTCGACCGGTGGCCGCACGGCCCCCCAGGTCTTGCGACATCGTTCCCGACAGCAGCGAGTCTGGGCCAAACAGCAAAAAGCCGACGCAGGCAAGGAGCCCGGCATTGATCACAAGGCCCTTGTCACCAACAAGCTGATAGGTGATGAGGGCACCGCCCAGGAGCAGCAGTGCCGGGACCGTGATTTTCAATCGGCTGTGACGAAAGTAGCGATCGGACAGCCAGCCGACCGCGACTGAGCCGACGATGCCGCCGACCTCAAATGGGAGCGACAGATATCCGGCCTGAGCCTCGGTGTAGTGGAGGTGCTGCTTGAGGTAGAACGGAAGCCAAAACAGCAAGCTGTAACGAATCAGCTTGAGTCCGAAGTAGGCCAGGCCGAGCGTCCACAGCACTTTCATCCGAAGCAGATCGATCAGTGTGGGGCCGCTGACAGGCTGACCGACATCGAGCTTGATGGGCTCGGGTTCGATGGGAGGGAAGCCGCGCTGCTCGGGCCGCTCGACCAGGAACAGTGCCACCAGCAAACCAACGGCGACGACCCACAGAGCGGGACCAAAGAAGGCCATTCTCCAGCCAAAATGGGTGAGCAAAAAGGTCGCTACCGCCGTCGCCACCAGGCCGCCTGCTTGATAGTTGGTGGTCCACAGGCCCATCACACGACCTCGGCTGGACGACGAAAAAAACGGCTGCATCGCTTTGACGTTGCCGGACCAGCCGGTCGACTGAAGGAAGCCGTTGACCGCGAACGCCAGGGCAAATGGAACAGTCGCAGAGCTTGCCCCGAACACAAACGCCGAGGCCGCCGAGCCGATCATTCCAACAGTGAGTAGCTTCCGGGCTCCGATGCGATCGCCGACTGCACCGCTGACGAATTGGCCGACCGCATACGATGCCAGGTAGAGCGTTTCGATCGATCCGAGCGCGGTGGTCGAAATGTGCAGCGTCTCGTGGAGCCGACTCTTCACCACCGACAGGTTTTTGCGTGTGAAGTAGTACGAGGCGTAGCACAGCCAGGTCAGAGCAAAGACCCGCAACTGCAGACGCAGGAGTGCGCGATCATCGACTGGGACAGGCGGATCTGCGGAAGACGGGATGGGGCGGGCGGTTCGCAAGGAGAAGCGACCATAGCGAAGCGCATCCCCGACGCAAGCGGAATCTCAGTGGAATGTCTGGGCGGGGCACTGATCCCGTCTGCGCACGGACTATTCGACGAGATTCGGGAATGCGCTGCGACCGGCGTACCGAGCGGCAGTGCCGAGCTGCTCGTGAATGCGCAGCAGTTGGTTGTACTTGGCGATCCGATCGGTGCGCGAGGCAGAGCCGGTCTTGATCTGACCCGCCGATAGCGCGACGGCGAGATCGGCGATGAAGGTGTCCTCGGTTTCGCCGGAGCGGTGCGAAATAATCGCCGTGTAGCCTCGGTTCTTGGCCATGTGGACCGCATCGATCGTCTCGGACAAGGTGCCGATTTGGTTTACTTTGATGAGGATCGAGTTGGCGATGCCTTCGGCGATGCCGCGACGGAGCCGGATTGGATTGGTCACGAATAGATCATCGCCCACCAGTTGGATCTTGCGACCGAGCGCCTCGGTGAGCTGCTTCCATCCGGTCCAGTCGTCTTCGGCCATGCCGTCTTCGATCGAGCAGATCGGATAGCGCGCCGCGAGATCAACGTACCAAGCCACCAGTTCACTGGAACTTAGCTGTTTGCCGTCGACCTTATAAGAAGCCTGCTCCGTCGAGTAGAACTCGCTGGCGGCGACATCCATCGCGATACCGACATCGACACCGGGTTTGTAACCAGCCTTGCCGATCGCTGTCATCAAGGCCTCGAGCGCGGCTTCGTTGCGAGGAAGGCTGGGAGCAAAACCACCCTCGTCACCAACGGAGGTCGCCATGCCCATGCCCTTGAGCACCTTTTTCAGGTTGTGGAAGATCTCGGCGCCGGCGCGGAGTGCCTCAGGGAACGAGGGGGCACCATACGGAACGACCATGAACTCTTGGACATCGAGCCCGCTGTCCGCGTGAGCCCCCCCATTGATGAGGTTTAGAAGTGGCACCGGAAGCAGTCGCGCCGAAACACCACCCAGGTAGGAATACAGTGGCAGCTCGTGGGCATGTGCGACCGCCCGGGCGGCGGCCATGGACACAGCCAGCAGCGCATTGGCACCGAGTCGGCCCTTGTTGGCGGTTCCATCGAGTTGGAGCAGTGCAATATCGAGTGCGCCCTGGTTGCGGGCGTCAAAACCGATAATCGCTGGTTCAATGATCTCCACGATGTTTTGGAGGGCGCGCAGCACGCCTTTGCCGAGATAGCGGCTCTGGTCGCCATCTCGTAGCTCGAGTGCTTCATGAGTTCCGGTCGATGCTCCCGACGGGACTGCGGCCCGGCCTTCGGATCCGCCAGACAGCGCGACTTCCACTTCCACGGTTGGGTTGCCACGCGAATCGAGAATTTCGCGGGCCACAAGCTGGGTAATCTCGGTCATTGATGGCTCCTTGGTAGCCTAGGTGCTCAGTCTCAGCGACGGCAGCATGGCACCTTACGGCGCGCCGATCAATGCGCTTTGGATGTGTGAGTCCGATTTATGACACTGGAGCGCTTCCAGCCGGCGCTGCCAAGCTTCGGCTGATTCTTTGACTGGACGCAGTCAGCGATTTGTTACCCGCAGATTTGAAAGGCAGATTTCGTTTTAAATTGCCTGTAAACTGATGCGCGATGAACCACATCGTCCGTGGGCGCTTGCTCATCAACGTCACCCTTGCGGCACTGCTGCTCGGTCTCTTGTTTGTTGTGTCACGCGACGCTCAGGCGGCAGCATGGCCTATATCAGCGGTGGTGGTCATTGTGATCGCGGTCAACGTCGTGCTCCAGGTGCGGACCGGGGCGCAAGTTGCTGAGTTGCGTGCAGCCATGAATCGGCTCGTCGGTGGCGAGGTCGAGGAGCCGGTGCCGCTCGGTGCCGATGAACCGCTTGGTGCTGTGGCCGAGTTGATGGAAAGGCTTCGCAAGCTGCTCTTCCAGCGACACCAAGACTTGTCCCGGCAACTTGGTGTGCAGTCCAAGACAAGTGGTGATCTGAACAGCGTGCTGACCGATCTGCGCAACACAATCGGCCAGCAAATGCATGCGCTCGAGGAGACCAGCGCCTCGCTGCATGAGATGACGACTTCGGCCAAGCAGATCGCGCAGTCGGTCGAAACACTGGCGCGAGGTGCGGAAGAGTCCAGCTCATCGATTCTCGAGATGGCGGCCTCCAACGATGAGGTCGCCGAAAACATGGTCAACTTGGCTGGCGCGGTGCAGGAATCAGCGACGTCGATCGAAGAGATGACGTACTCGATTCGCGAGGTTGCCAAGAACGTCGAAGCTCTTTCGGCAACGGCGGAAGAGACGAGCTCCTCGATGAACGAGATGGACATCTCGATTCGTCAGGTCGAAAACAACGCCAACGAAACGGCTCGTCTGTCGGAAGAGGTGAGCCGCGCCGCCGGACTCGGTGCCCAAGCGATCACGTCGACCATCGACGGTATGAACAAGATCAAGGGCTACTCCGAAGGCACCGTCCGCGTCATCGCTCGTCTGGGCGACAAAATCGGCGAAATCGACAAGATCCTGCGTATCATCGACGACGTTGCCGAGCAGACCAACCTGCTGGCACTCAACGCCGCCATCATCGCCGCTCAGGCTGGTGAACACGGTAAAGGGTTCGCTGTCGTCGCTGATGAGATCAAAGACCTCGCCGAGCGCTCGTCTGCCAGCACGAAGGACATCGGCGAGCTGATCAAGAGCGTGCAGGCTGAGTCACGCAATGCCATCGACGCCGTCGAACGCGGTGCCAAAGCGGTCGACGATGGTGTGAAGGTTAGCCATCAAGCCGAAGAAGCGCTGCGCAAGATCCTGGAAGCAGCCGAGCGGGCGACGCAGATGGTCCGCGATATTGCTCGCGCAACTGTTGAGCAGGCCCGTGGTAGCAAGCAAGTTACCGACGCGATTGGTTCGATTGCCGAGACGGTTCAGCAGATCGCGACAGCCACCAGCGAGCAGGCCCGCGGCTCCGAGCAGATTCTAAAGGCTGCGGAGCGGATGAAGAACATTACCAAGCACGTCGAACGCTCGTCTCAAGAACAGACGCGAGGCAGCAAGCAGATTACCCGCTCGATTGAATCGATCAGCGAAATGGTGTCCCACCTTCACACCGCGCAGCGAGAACAGACCAAAGGCGGCGATCAAATCCTGCAAGCCATCGAGGCGCTCCGTGAACTCGCTCGTAACCAAGAGTCTCGCTTGAGTGAATTCCATCGCTCGATTGAGGTTATCTCTCGCACTGCTGAAGCGCTGAGCAACCTGGCCCAGACTCGCCATCGTCTGGCCACACAGCTCGACGGAGAGGCTGACGATTTATAGGCCTTCGTCGGCTCCAGCAGGAACCGGCTGATTCCTCGTTGGTTGTTCCCCTCGTCGTTTGTGCCTCGCTTGCATTCCCTGCGCTGACATTGAGCGGAAAGTGGCACAATAGGGCCTCACGATGAGTTCGTCGTCCCATTCACACACCTCGTCCGGCCAGACCTCGTCCGCTGGGCGGATCCTGCCACCTGTGCGTGGCAAGAACGGTGCTGACGAGGGCACGAGTGAGCTGTCGCGTTATGTCGGGGTGTTGTGGGAGCGGCGCTGGGCGGTGCTACTGATGCTGCTGCTGTGGCCGACGCTGGCAAGCCTGTGGACGCAGTCACAGCCGCGCATCTACGAGACACGGGCCAGCATCTTGATCGAAGCAAACGTGCCGCAGGTGCTGGGCAGCGCGGTGCAAGACGTTGTTGATCCGACGCCAGCGAACTACTACATGATGCAGGACTTCCTGCAGACCAGTCGCAAGGTTCTGACGTCGGACACACTGGCACGACGGGTGGCGGCGCGGCTGCGGCTGACGAGTGAGCCGGGCTTTTATCCGGGGGGCAAGCTGCCGCAGAGCCTCGATGAGGCCGGGGAAGCGCTGCTGAACTACTACACCGCCGACGTGGTGGCTGAGACACGGGTGCTACTGCTGACGGCTCGGCACACCGATCCGAGCTGGGCGAAGAAGATCGCCGATGCCGTTGCCGACGAGTTTGTGGCTGATGCAGCACAAACTAGAGAAGTTGTCAATCAAAAAACGAGCGAACAGCTTGCCGACGAGCTCGATCGGCTGCGCAAGGGCTTGCATGACGCCGAGGTCGCGCTCTTTGATTTCAAGTCGCGCCAAGATTTGCTGACGGTGAGCGTTGAGGATCGCACCAATCAAGTGTCGCGACAGATCGACAAGTACACCGACGCGCTTACCGAGGTGAAGCTGCGCAAGATGCAACGGCAGAGCCAACTGACTGAGCTGCGCAAGCTCAAAGAGCTCGACGCGCTGCATGTGCCGGTGCTTGGAATCGACATGCCGCAGCTACTCGGGGATCTGCGTCGTGCGTACACCGAGGAACAGCGACGACTGGCGGAGCTGAAGTCGCGCTATCAAGACACCCATCCGCAGGTTCAGCAGCAGGCCTCGAAGGTCGAGCAAATCCTGCGCGAGCTATCACGAGAGGTGGAGGTAGCCCTGTCGGCCTCGCAGATTCGCTACAGCGAGGCCGTTTCCGATGAGCAGAAGGTACAAAACGAGCTGGCCCTGATGAAACAAGAGGGGATGCGGCTGTCTCGTCTGGAAATCGAATACAACAAGCTCAAACGCGACGCCGATAGTCTGCAAAAGCAATACAACTTGATCCTGAACCGCAGCAAAGAGAGCGGCATGGTCGGACGGCTGCGACTATCCAACATCAAAGTGCTCGATTATGCGCGAACGCCGAAAGTGCCGGTCAGCCCTCGGGTGCGGGTGGTGTTGGCACTGTCGGTGGTCCTGGCTCTGCTATCGGGGGTGCTGCTGGCGTTTTTGCTCGATGCACTCGATCGGACGGTGA
Organism: Polyangia bacterium; assembly: GCA_044228505.1. Lineage (GTDB taxonomy): Bacteria > Myxococcota_A > Polyangia > Palsa-1104 > JAEUJZ01 > JAEUKA01. Next base: position 142,605 of record JBGAUT010000006.1, read on the forward strand.
AGGCCCCGCAAGATGTCGAGACGAACCTGGGGCAAGCGCTGCTCGGGGTGGTACCGAGCTTTGCGTCGGACAGTAAGGGTCGCTATCCGCCCGATCTGTACGTGGCCTACCATCCACGCTCGACGGTGGCTGAGGCATGCCGTGCGATTCGCACCAACCTGATGTTTGCCGGGGCAGACAAGCCGCTGCGAACGCTGCTTCTGACCTCGTCACTGCCCCGAGAAGGAAAGACTCTGTGCTGCGTCAGCCTGGGGACGGTTCTGGCCAAGTCGGGAGCGAAGACGTTGATCATCGACTGCGACCTACGGCGGCCTCGGATTGCGCGGGCGTTTGGGATCAGTGCGACCATCGGCTTGACCAATGTGCTCGTCGGCGAGGTATCGCTCGATGATGCAATTCGCTCATCAGAGGTCGAAAACCTGTCGGTGTTGCCAGCGGGCCCGACGCCACCGAATCCGGCCGAGCTGCTCAATGGTCAGCACTTTCGCAAGCTATTGGCAGAGGTCGGGACGCGCTTCGATCGAGTACTAATCGACTCACCGCCAGCGGTTCCGGTGACCGATCCGGCGATCTTGGCGACGCTGGTCGACGGGGTGGTGCTGATTGTGCGCCACGGGAAGACGCCACGGGAAGCGGCCACGCGGGCGGCTTCGCACATGCTGGACGTCGGTGGTCACATCGTTGGAGTGGTCCTCAACGACATCGATGTCAGCGGCAAGGGCTACCGTTCGTATTACGGCCACTACAGCGAGTACAAAGCCGACGAGCCTACTGCGCAAGCAGAGTAGTTCGAAGGCTCAGGCTGCTATCATGGCCTGACCGCAGTTTGCGGCAAACCTGCGAGATGAGGAGCCGTTTGTGAGCGCAAAGAAAAAGGCTGCCACCAAGGCAGCGACGTCGACAGGAACCCCGGCGATGGTCTCAGCGGCGGGAAGTCTGTTTGGGGGAGAGGGCAACCGCGACGAGTATTTGGCGCTGGTGGCTGAGCTGCTCGAACACGATCGGCGCTACTACGTCGACAACAACCCCAGCGTTGCCGACTACGAGTACGACCAGTCGAAAAAGAAGCTCGAGGCGATGGAAGCGGCGCATCCCGACTGGGTGGTTGCGCATTCACCGACGCGACGGGTTGGACACACGCCTCTGTCCGGGTTTGCCAAGGTGGAGCGGGCGGTGGCGATGCTATCGCTCGATAACACCTATTCTGCGGATGATCTGAGCGATTTTCACGGACGCGTGGTGCGCGGGCTGGCCGCCGCTGGGGATCGTCGAACTCCAGAGCTAGTGATTGAGCCCAAGATTGATGGCATCGGCATCGAGCTGACCTATAAGGCCGGCGTGTTTGTGCTCGGGGCGACGCGGGGTGACGGACTGATCGGCGAAGACGTGACGCAAAACCTGCGTACGGTAAAAAACCTGCCGATGCTGCTCAAAGAGAAAGTGGATCTGCTGGTGCGCGGCGAGGTCTACATGCCCCGCGACGGTTTCGACAAACTCAATGTAGAGCGACTGGCAGCGGGCGAGGAGCCGTTTAAAAACCCGCGCAATGCCACCGGTGGAACGCTCAAACAGCTCGACTCGCGCATTGTCTCGAAGCGTCCGTTGCGGGTACTGGTCTATGAAGTGGTGGGGGATGTACCGGGGATCACGACTCACACCGGACTGCTCGACTATCTGCGACGACTCGGGCTGCCGGTCTATCCGGACACCAAGTCAGTTGCCAGTCTCGACGCGCTGCTCAAAGAAGTAACGATCTGGCAGGACAAGCGCATGAGCCTGCCGTTTGACGTCGACGGACTCGTGCTCAAGGTCAATGACCTCGGCCAGCGCGAAGGACTTGGATTTACGGCCCGTGCGCCTCGGTGGGCAATTGCCTATAAGTTTCCCGCGCAGCAGGCGACCACCAAGCTCCTCGATGTAGAGCTGGGTGTCGGTCGGACCGGAGTGGTGACGCCGGTAGCGGTGCTCCAGCCGATTGAGTTGGCAGGAACCACGGTGTCGCGGGCGTCGATGCACAACTGGGACCAGATCGCTCGTCTCGGGGTGATGGTCGGCGACTTCGTGCTCGTCGAAAAAGCGGGTGAGATCATTCCGCAGATCATCGCCGTGGTCAAAGAGCGTCGAATCGGTCGCGAGGCAGAGCTAAGGCCGATTCCGCCGCCCACCAAGTGCCCCGAGTGTGGCGATACGCTTGTCAAGCGTCCGGGCGAAGTCGCACTGCGCTGTCCGAATACCAAGCCGTGTCCACGCCAACTTCGAGAGGCGATTTCGTTCTTCTGCAACCGCGATGCGATGAACATCACAGGACTCGGAGACAAGCTGGTGGAGTCTCTGGTGTCGGCGGGGCTGCTCAAAGACCTCGCGGATCTGTTTTCTCTGACGAGAACGCAGCTTTTGAGATTGCCTCGGCTCGGTGAAAAGAGCGCCGACAACATCCTGGCGGCGATTGCCACCGGGCGCAGCGAGGCGACGCTGTCCCGGTTTTTGACGGCACTTGGTATTCACGGCATCGGCTGGGTGTGGGCACAGAAGATCGCTGAGCAATACAACTCCCTGGAGCAACTGCTGAAGACCACCCCCGACGATGTTCATCGGAACCTCGTCGGGATTCACGGCTTCGGAGACGAGCGGGCGGGGGCGGTCCGCGACTACCTCAAAGACCCGCAGGTACAGGCGTTGCTGCGGAAGTTCAGTGCGCTTGGGCTGTCCCCTGTAGAGCCGGTGACCTCGACGGGGCCTCTGCTGGGCAAGACCTTCTGTATCAGTGGCACGCTATCCAAGCCTCGCGGTGATTTTCAGAAGCGCATCGAGGCAGCGGGCGGCAAGTTCACCTCATCGGTGACGAAGAAGACCAGCTATCTCGTCCTTGGTGCCGACCCCGGCGAAGACAAGCGAGCCGCCGCGAACAAACATGGCGTGCCGATTCTTGATGAACCTGCTCTCGAAAAATTGCTGCGTGGTGAGACGCCGTAGCCGTTTCCGTACGATCCCGCTTGACCCCATCTCATAAGCTGCGCAAGACAGGCATTGCGATGTCGCACTTTCGCGCAGCGCAGACCGTGCTCATAATGGACGGAAACAATCGCAACCCTGCATGGAGAGATGACCATGTCGACCTTGTCTTTCTCGGAAAAGCTGTTTGGTACGACGGTGCTCGATGGAGATCGCGCACTGCTCGCAAAAAAGACCTACGCGCTACTTCTTATTAGTGTCGTGATGGCTGTGTTTGGTGGCTACACCTGCGCCACCTCGACCGCGATGGTGCAGTTCTTCATTCGTCCGGTGGGCTGGATTTTGGCGCTGGTGCTGCTCAACGTGGTGCCGATGGTGGCGCTGTGGGCATCGCGTCAGAACCCGAGCCTGGGGATTGTGGCTCTGGCGGCCGATGGCTTCATCTCTGGTATTGCGCTGGGACCGCTGCTCGCGATTGCTAACTACCTGGCTCCGAACTCGATTCCGGGGGCGCTGGCGGTGACTGGCGGCGTTTTTGTCGCAGTGACTGGCTACGTGATGTTCTCGAAAGAGAAGTTTTCGGCACCTGCCGGCCTGCTCACCGGCATGTTCTTCGCGCTGGTGATTGCGATGATCGTGAACTCGTTCATCCAGATGTCGGGGCTCGGGCTGATCATCACGATTGGCATCGGAATCTTTGGCGTCGTCAGCTTGGTCTACGCAACGAGCGACGTCCTGAACAACCCTGAGTACGACAATCCCGTACAAGGGGCGCTGATGCTCTTTGCTGCGCTGTTCAATATCTTTGTGACCGCGCTGCGTCTGCTGCTCCGATTCTCGTCCCGCGATTAAGATCCCTTCATTCCGCTTCCCAAGGAGCGCGATTGACCGCTCCGAGGCCCGTACGCTACCGTGTAACGTAATGGGCTCTTATCGTCTGCGCATCGCTAGTCTCTCCTTCGGACTTCTCGGCCTGCTGGGTTGCAAGGGGAACCCTGGACCGGGCATCAAGCTTCAGCTCGCGGAGTCTGCCAGTCAGCACGCTTGCATCAAGACCGACAAAAGCGGCTTCCCTCTGTCCGCCGTGCTGCGTGATGGCTCGGTGCGACTGTCGGTGCTCGAGAAGCAGGGAACCGGGTGGCAGTTTAAATGCGACATCACTGCCAAGCTGCCCGACGAGCATCCCAGCCTGGACCTCGGTACCGTAGATCGGAACCAGTACGCCTATTTCGCCGAGCTGTTCGACGTCGCTGGAAAGCGCGTGTACACCGGCGCACTGCAAGGCAAGTCAAGCGTATCTTCCGATGGTGGAGCGGGCGTGCTACCCATGTTTGGTGTCGAGAGCTGGAACTGTCCGGCCTCTGGCATGGTCGGGGCGAGAGGCTTTCACTCGGCGACCCTGCTACCTGGTGGCGAGGTGCTGATCTACGGTGGGGTCGAGACGGGGTTCGTATCGGGGAATGCCGAAGCGATGAGCGTGACCGACACGGTGGAGATCTACGATCCCGCTAAAGCAACCTTTCAGGCTGTCACCGTCGCTGGAAACAAACCACTGGCCCGGGCCTTTCACCAGTCGGTGGTCCTGAGTTCGACGGACACCACGGTCAAGCTGATGGTTTTCGGCGGCGTCACTGCCGGGCGTGGGCGGCAAGTCTTGACGACGCCGATCACCAACGCGCCGATTCGGCTGGCACCGTGTGGGGAAGCGGTTCCAGCCGGTCCCGAGGTGCTGACGATCAAGTTTGATGGCAGCAAGTGGACCGTGACGAGTGATGCGGTAGGACAGACGGATACCTCGGCGTTTGCGGGCACGACCGCGCTTCCGCAAGGTGGGCTGGTCAGCGTTGGTGGTGCGAAATTCACGGGCCTGCCGCCCTGCACGGTTGGCGGTGGGGATCTGCTCAATCCGGGAGGTGGGGTGGCGGTTCAGAAAGCGCTGGCTTGGTCGGGAATGGCTGGCGAGGTCTTCGGCTCGGCGAATTTGATGACCGGGTTTCTGGGACCATCACTGACGCCCATTTCCAATCATGCGGCGCTGGCCCTCGGTGGCTCGTGGCCGGCCACACCCGCCATGGCACCGTCGATGACGGCTCTGCTGCTGTCGGGATTGCCGGACGCACCAACGACCATGAGCGCAATGGGGCTGAGCGTAGGCGGCGTCCCGAGCGCCTTTCATACGGCAACTCGGATTGGTGCCACGCTTGGGGATAGTCCGACGTTCCCCGTCGATGTCTTGCTGACGGGCGGGTTTCAGATGACAAACTCTGTGACACCACAGCCAGGCCAGCCTCCCGCCGCTGCTTCGGCGATACGGGTCTATTCGGTGGCAGATCTGACCAGCGCGCCGACAGTGAGAACGGTGACTCCGTATCTGCCCGCCGCGTGCGGTTCGGCCCAGCCGCACTATCGCTCAGCTGCCTTCGAGGCGGCCTCCGCGACCCCTTCTGGTCAGCGCGTGGTGATTACCGGTGGCAGTGCGACCCAGGTGTCTGGCTGCAACGACTGCGAGACATCGGCGGACAGTAGTTTGTTGTGCACCCTGTCGCAGGCCTCTCTGTATGACGCTGGCAAGAATGCCTTCCGCCAGCTTCCATCGATGGCCATGCCGCGCTTTGGTCATCAGCAGACGCTGTTGCCGGACGGCGGAATCCTAGTCACCGGAGGGCTGACGCGGAAAGCGGGCAAAACCACTGAGGCGACCAGTGAGTCTGAGATCTACAACCCGCGTTCTTCGACTACAGATGCGCCTGACCTTGACGATCCGGTGACACTATCCTTCCCGGCTGGTGAGCAGGCCGGGCGCGTCGGTGTAGACGCGCAAAAACCCTGTAGCCGCCTATAGTTCTACCGTCCTCGTCTCCTCATAAACACCGAGCTTGCTTTCCCGTGCGGCCTTTTGATAGGCTGCGCGCCGGTATGTGCATCGCCGATCAAGTGGCCCACGCCCGCCGTGATGATTCCTGTAGAGGCGTTCCGATATGACCAACCAGCCGACATCTGACAAACGCTTTGTCTTCCCCCCGTGGACGAACCGGTTGCCTCCGCTTTCGGTGGCCGCTGTTTTGTTCGGGCTCGTTGGCGCCATTTTTGGCGTCTGGTACTACTTCTCCCCACGGCATACGGACGTGGGGTACGAGCCCAACCAGCCCATTCCGTACTCGCACAAGCTCCATGCGGGCGATCTAGGACTCGATTGTCGATATTGCCACGTCAATGTCGAACGCGCTGAGTTCGCCACGGTCCCTCCGACGCAGGTTTGTATGAACTGCCATTCGAATGTCAGGAAGGACTCGCCGAAACTACAGCCGCTGCGGGAGTCCTGGGCGTACGGGAAGCCAATCCCGTGGGTCCGTGTTCACAAGACTCCTGACTACGCCTTTTTTCCTCACAGCCGGCACGTCACCAGCGGAGTTGGCTGCGTCGAGTGTCACGGTCGCGTGGATCAGATGGTCACGGTTCGTCAGGTGGAACCACTGTCGATGAGTTGGTGCCTTGAGTGTCACCGTGATCCATCGCCGCGCCTGCGACCGCTCGACCAGATCACGAACATGGGCTGGGAGCCGCCCGGCGATAAGCCGCTCGACATTCGTCGTCGCGAGTTCGGGGAGAAGCTAGCCCAGGAACTCAAGATTGCGCCACCTACCGATTGCTCTAGGTGTCACCGATGAAGCCAACACTTCCCAAGTGGCCTGTCGTCTCGCCAGGCGAAAAGACCTACTGGCGCAGCACGGACCACGCACAGAACAGTCCGCTGTACCGCGAGTCTCTCGAGCGAGAGCTTCCATCTGAAGTTCCTCCCGAGGTTCAAAATCCGCTGACCCGCCGCTCGTTTATGGGGCTGCTCGGTGCCTCGATGGCGCTGGCCGGTTTGGCAGGCTGCCGTCGTCCCGAAGAGAAGATCCTGCCCTATACCCGAGCCCCTGAGGATCTCGCGATCGGTCTGCCTACATATTATGCCACCGCGATGCCACTTGGTTCGGCGGTGTACGGCCTGCTCGTCGAAAGTCACGAAGGTCGCCCGACGAAGATCGAAGGCAACCCGAATCATCCGATGAGTCTGGGGGCTTCGAATACGTTTGCTCAGGCCTCGATTCTGGAGCTGTACGATCCAGATCGTTCGTCTGGACCGCTGCTTGCCGGCAAGGCCGAGAAGGAAGTACCCGCTGCCGCGGCGGCTGCGGAAGGTCACGGCGAGCACGGGGGTGGTCATGGTGGTGGCGCGGCACCAAAGCCGGTCTTGTTTGGGCTGGACGCCATCACGGAATTCTTCAAAACCCGCCGCAGCAAATGGGCTGCGGATAAGGGTCGTGGAGTTCATATCCTTTCGGGCGCGCTAACTTCTCCGACGCTGCTGCGGCTGCGGGACCAGCTTCTGAAGGAGTGGACCGATGCCAAGTGGGCGACCTGGGAACCGATCTGCGAGGATTCGATTCGTCTTGGCAGTCGCCAGGCTTTCGGCGAAGACCTCTCGACGCTGAACGAGGTTCATAAGGCCGATGTGATCGTTTCGATCGGGTCGGACTTTGTGGCTCATTCGCCCGATGGTGTTCGCAATGCACGCCATTTTGCTGCCCGTCGCAAGGTCGATCGTCCGACCGATGAGATGAACCGGCTGTACGTGGTCGAGTCGGCGTGGACGGTAACGGGAACCAACGCGGATCACCGGCTGCGCCTCAAGCCGAGCCTGGTGGCTCATTTTGCACTTGCTCTCGCGGGCGAGCTGGCAAAGCGAGGGTTGGCACTGCCTGCTGAGGTGGTGTCGCAGCTTCCGAAGAGCACTCCGGCTGGCATCGATCCAAAGTTTGTGGCTGCGGCCGCTGGGGATCTGCTCAAAGCGCAGGGCAAAGCGCTGCTGGTCGTGGGCAAGGCGCTCCCGGCTGGGGTTCACGCGCTGGTCCATGCGATCCATGCGGCACTCGGCGCGATCGGCGAGACAGTCAACTACGTCAAGTCCGGTGATGCGGGCCGAGCCCTCGACCGAGACAGCGTAAAGGCGCTATCGGCGGCGCTCGATGGCGGGCAGGTCGAGACGCTGATTGTCCTTGGTGGCAACCCGGTGTTTGACGCTCCGGCGGACCTGGGACTTGCTGAAAAGTTTAAAAAGACCCAGGTGGTTCACCTTGGTCTGTATCGCAATGAGACGGCGCTGGTTTCGGCGCTGCACATCCCACGTGCTCACTTCCTTGAAGCCTGGGGAGATCTGCGGGCGGCAGATGGTACGGCGAGCATCGTGCAGCCGCTCATCGCGCCGCTGTACAAGGGCTGGTCGGATATTGAGCTCATCAATTTCCTGATGACCGGCAACATGGTTCGTGGCTATGAGCTGGTCAGGGATACCTGGCGCGGTGTGGCTGCGGCCAAGCTTCAGCCGCCACCGCCGCCTCCTCCGGTTGAGCCGACCCCCGTGGTGGCTCCAGTGGGCAAGGCTGGCGTGAAACCGGGCAAGCCTGGCCCTGCGGCCAAGCCGGGTCCGGCAGCGGTGGTTGGCAAAGTTGTCGGTGCGGTCGCCCCGGCGATTGGGCTGACGGTTGGCAAGCCTGGTGCTCCGGCTGCAGCTCCTGCTGCGGGTCCTGGCGCTGCGGCGACTCCTGGTGCGGCACCTGTCGATGCGGCTACGCCTCCGCCGGCGGTTCCCCAAGAGAGCTTGGCGGTCTTCTTTGATCGCGCCTTCCGCAAGGCTCTCCACGACGGTGTGATCGAGGGTACGGCGTTCGACAAGATCCGTCCTCAGCTCAAGGCCGCTGATATTGGTCAGGCGGTGGCTCAGGTCGCAGCGATCCAGCCAAAGGCTTGGGAGGTCGAGTTCCTGGTTTCGAACTCGGTCTACGACGGTCGCTTCGCCAACCTCAGCTGGCTGCAGGAGCTGCCAGATCCGATCAGCAAGATCGTTTGGGACAACGCGCTCATCGTGTCGGTTGATACCGCCAAGGAGATGGGCCTAGAGAAGAACGATCTCGTCCAGCTTACGGTGCGCGGACAGATGGTCGAAGCGGCGGTGTGGGTCCAGCCGGGTCAGGCCGCTGGAACGGTGTCGCTGGCACTTGGTTACGGACACAATCCGGATGCGGTCGGCAAGGTCGGTCGCGGCGCGGGCTTCAACGCCTACAAGATTCGTCATTCCGAGGGTCTGTGGTCCGACGAGGTTCAGCTCCAGAAGCTGTCTAAGAAGTACGAAGATCCGCGGGATTACTGGTTCGGTGATACCACCCATCTGACGGGCCTGGTGACGACGCAGGACCACTTCGCGATGGAAGGTCGTCCGCTCGTCCAAGAGGCATCGATCAGCAAGTTCCGCAAGCACCCGAACTTCGCTGCCCACGCCGTGCACCACCCGCCACTGCTGGCGCTGTGGGATCCGTACAAGCGGAGCGGTCAGCAGTGGGGCCTGGTGATCGACCTGTCGGCGTGTATTGGCTGCGGCACCTGCACGGTGGCCTGCCAGGCTGAAAACAACGTGCCGGTGGTGGGCAAGGCTCAGGTCCGCAAGGGCCGGGAGATGCACTGGATTCGCATCGACCGCTACTTCACGGCAGAGCCAATCGCGTTTGACAATGGCTCGCACCAGAAGATCGAGTTGGGTGACGAAAACACCCACATGATCCACCAGCCGGTGCCCTGTATGCAGTGTGAAGACGCCCCGTGTGAGAACGTCTGCCCGGTTGCGGCGACGACGCACACGCAGGATGGTCTGAACGACATGGTCTACAACCGCTGTGTCGGCACGCGCTACTGCGCGAACAACTGTCCGTGGAAGGTCCGTCGGTTCAACTATCTCGACTATCGCGGCGATGTCCCCGAGGTCGCGAAGCTGGCGATGAACCCCGACGTCACGGTTCGTTCTCGCGGTGTCATCGAGAAGTGTACCTACTGCGTTCAGCGCATCCGTGGCGCTCAGCGCTCGGCCAAGCTCAAGGACACCCAGGGTCGCTCGGACTACGTGCTCGATGGAACGCTGGTGACCGCTTGCCAGCAGGCCTGTCCAGCAGATGCGATTTCGTTCGGCGACATCACCGACCAGAAGAGCAAAGTCTCGTCGGTTCGCCAGAGCCCCCGGCATTACACGATGCTGGAGGAGCTGAACGCCAAGCCGCGTACGACCTATTTGGCGCGCATTCGCAATCCCAATCCGACATTGGAAGCCGAGGCGCCCGAAGAAGCGCACGGCGGTGGTCACGCTCCGGCAGGTCATGCACCTGCGGCAGCGGGTCACGCTCCTGCCGGTGAACACAAAACGCACGAGACTGGAGCAAGCCATCCATGAGTGCCGAGAGAAGCGCGGTCGCGGCAGTGCTCGAGCCCGAACCGCTCCTAAACAACAATCCGAGCTTGGCGGCGATCACCAACGTCGTCTGCCGCCCTGTCGAGCTTCCGGTCCAAAAGACCCCGATCGGTTGGATCATTAGCTTTGTGCTCGCGCTCAGCCTCCTTGGCTTGTACGGCGCGACGCTGACGTTTTTGGTCGCGACCGGTATCGGCGTGTGGGGCAACAACAACCCCGTCTACTGGGCCTGGGACATCACCAACTTCGTGTGGTGGATCGGTATCGGTCACGCCGGTACGCTGATCTCCGCGATTTTGTTCTTGTTCCGGCAGAAGTGGCGTACCGCCATCAACCGGTTCGCCGAAGCCATGACGGTGTTCGCGGTGCTCTGTGCGCTCCAGTTCCCGCTCTTTCACACGGGTCGTCCGTGGTTGGCTGCGTACTGGCTGCTGCCACTGCCGAACCAGATGTCGATGTGGCCGAACTTCCGCAGCCCGCTGATGTGGGACGTGTTCGCGGTGTCGACCTACGGACTTGTCTCGGTGCTGTTCTGGTACGTCGGTCTGATTCCTGACCTGGCGACGCTGCGTGATCGAGCTACGAACCGCACGCGTGCGATTCTGTACGGAATCTTCGCGATGGGCTGGCGGGGGAGCAACCGCCACTGGCAGCACTACGAGCGTGCCTACCTGATCCTGGCCGGTATCTCGACGCCACTTGTGCTCTCGGTTCACTCGGTCGTGTCGTTCGACTTCGCGACCTCGGTGCTACCGGGCTGGCATGCGACGATCTTCCCACCGTACTTCGTAGCGGGCGCAGTGTTTTCGGGCTTCGGTCTCGTGATGACGCTGATGGTGCTGGCCCGCGAGTTCTACGGACTCAAAGACCTCGTCACGATGCGCGTCCTTGAGAACATGAACAAGATCATGCTCGTGACGGGAACGATGGTTGGTTACGCGTACGGCATGGAATTTTTCATGGCCTGGTACGGTGGCAACCCCTACGAGCGCTTCACGTTCATCAACCGCGCCATGGGCCCGTATGCCTGGGCGTACTGGACGATGATTTCGTGCAACGTCATCTCGCCACAGCTGTTTTGGTTCCGGTTCATCCGGCGTTCGATTCCGCTGATGTTCATCATCTCGATCTTCGTGAACATCGGTATGTGGTTCGAGCGCTTCGTGATCATCGCCACCTCGCTGCACCGTGACTTCACTCCGGCGGCGTGGGGTTACTTCCGTCCGACCTGGATCGACGTGAGCATGTACCTTGGCACGTTCGGTCTGTTCTTTACGCTGTTCCTTCTGTTCCTGCGGTTCGTCCCGATGATCGCCATCTCGGAGATCAAGGGCGTGTCGCCTGCGGCTGACCCGCATGCACACGACACGAGCCACGGCAAGGAGGCTCACTGATGTCTCAGAAGACTGCGGTTACGTTTGAAGACAACGTCTGGGGCGTTGTCGCTGAGTACAAGTCACCGGGCGCACTCCTAGAGGCTGTGAAGGCCGTGCGTCAGTCTGGCTTTTCGGCGATTGACACCTATACGCCGTTCCCGATCCACGGAATGGATCGTGCGATGGGCCTGCGTCCGACCATCCTGCCGTACATGGTTCTGTGCGGCGGACTCACCGGCGTTGGCTGCGCCATCCTCCTCCAGTGGTGGATGAACGGTTATGACTACCCCTTCATCATCGGTGGCAAGCCGATCATCTCGTACCAGGCCTACGTGCCGATTGGTTTCGAGTTGATGGTTCTTCTGTCAGCGCTCACGACTGTGTTCGGTCTGTTTGCGCTGTGTCGGCTGCCACAGCCGTACCATCCCCTGTTTACCCACGACCGGTTTGCTCGATTTTCGGATGACGGGTTTTTCCTGGCGATTGAAGCCAAAGACCCGAACTTCAGTGAGGCGCGAGCCCGTGAAGCGCTGGCCACTGCTGGCGGCACCGAGATCACGGTCGTTCGGGACATCGCGGAGACGTAGGCCCATGAACAGACGCTTTTCCATATCGTCGCTCTCCGTTGTCCTGGCCGCTGGGACGCTGTTGGGTTGTCGCGGCAATCCATCGGAAGACCCGCCCATTCACCTGCAGCGCAACATGTTCACGCAGGACAAGGGCAAGGTTCAGCGTGAAAACACGTTCTTCGAGGATGGCCGCGTCATGCGTCCGCTCGAGGAAGGGACGCTCAGCACCTCGGCTCCGATTGTGAAGACTGCGTACTACACCGGCAAGGACGACCAAGGCCGTCCGGTCGACAAGTTCCCAGAGCAGGTTACGGTCGATGCCAACCTGCTCAAGCGGGGACAAGAGCGCTTCAACATTTACTGCTCGCCATGTCACGACCGCTCGGGTTCGGGAAATGGAATCGTGATCCAGCGTGCGAACAAGCTCGGAGCGTGGGCGGTGCCTTCGTACTACGAGCAGCGCCTGCTCGATACGCCCGTTGGTGACATCTTTTCGACGATTACCAATGGCAAGAACACGATGAAGTCCTACGCGTATCAGGTTCCGGTGGCGGACCGCTGGGCCATCGTGGCGTATGTCCGGGCTCTGCAGCGCAGCCAAGGATTGAAGGTAGAGCAGCTCACTGCTGAGCAGAGGGGCCAACTCAAATGAGCGCAATGCATACCGATCTGTCTGCCGCGCGGCTGCAGATTCCCGCAGGAGTCGCCAATCGTTGGGCGATGATCTTCGGCGGAATCGGGCTGCTCGGGCTTGCCGCCACCGCATCGGGCTTCTTTTCCGAGTCGACCCGAGCCGAGGCGCTCAGCGCCTATTTGGTGGCGTTCTTCTATGTCCTGACGCTCGGCGTCGGCGCGATGTTCTTTGCGGCGCTTCAGCACCTGGTGGGCGCACGGTGGAGTGTCGTACCCCGTCGAATTGCCGAAAACTACGGCTCGTTTACGCCGTGGATTGCCCTTCTGTTCATCCCGATTGCGGTGTTCGCTAAGGACATCCTGCCGTGGATGAACATCGAGGGCATCAAGAACGAGGAATACCGGACTGCGGTGACGCTCGCGATGGAGTCGAAGACTTGGTACCTGACGGTGCCATTCTTCTACGGTCGCGCCGCGTTCTACCTGGTGTTCTGGGCACTGGCGGGTTTGTTCTACTACCGCAAGTCTGTCGAGGTCGACACGAGCGGTGATCCACAGACGATTCTCCAGATGCGCAAGTTTGCACCGCCGGTGGTGATTCTGTTCGGCCTGACGCTGAGCTTTTCGGCATTCGACTGGCTGATGGGTGTTGACCCGACCTGGGCCACCACGATGTTCGGCGTCTATGCCTTCGCAGGTACGATTCTGTCGACGCTCGGGCTGATTGCCGCGACCGCTCGCACGCTGCACGGTTACGGCTATATGGAAGGCGTCATCACCGACGAGCACTTCCATGACCTTGGCAAGTTGATGTTCGGCTTCACGGTGTTCTGGGCCTACATCGCGTATTCGATGTTCATGCTGATCTGGTACGCGAGCTTGCCAGAGGAGACGGTGTGGTATCGGAAGCACTGGGAGAACGGCTGGTCGACTTTGACCTGGACGCTGATCCTGCTGCACTTCCTGTTGCCATTCTTTGGTCTGCTGGCACGAACCGCCAAGCGGCACCCGACGATTCTCAAGGCGATTGGCGCGCTGCTGGTCGTGATGCACTGGGTCGATCTGTACTGGTTGGTCATGCCGCTGTTCCGCGAGCACATGGCGTTTAGCTGGTACGACTTCGCAGCCGTGCTGGGAACTGCTGGTCTGTTCTTCGGAGTGGCTGCTCGCACCTTCGGCAAGGCCGCCTTGGTTCCGGTCAAGGATCCGTTCCTGGCGGATTCGATGGGGTATGAAAATGGCTGATCAAGAGCACGGCCACGGCGACGTGGCAGTCGATGAGCAGCAGCCACCCAACCTCCAATTGGTGATGTGGGGTGTCGTGCTGTGCGTGGTCTTCTTTGGGACAGCGCTGTTGTTCAACTCGTTGTTCATTCGCTACTCCGAGAAGCTCATCAACGAACGCAACCTGGGTGTCAACGAGCCTGAGCTGCTGAACCTGCGCATTCTCGAAGAGAAGCGCTTGCTCAGCTACGGCTACATGGACCAGGCGAAGGGCATTGTCCACATCCCCGTGCAAGAGGGGATGAAGAAGGTCATCGAGGAAAACAAGAGATGAGCCAGCTGTCCCAAGCGCTCATCGTTGGTTTGTTCGTGACGACGATGGGCATGATTTGCCCAGCGCGTGCCGAGCAAGAGGTGCCAAAGGAACTCCAAGGCATCGCCATCGATGGAACGCTCGGGGCAAAGGTTCCGCTCGATCTTCCTTTTGTCGACCAGTCTGGCAAGCAGGTGCATCTGCGCGACTACTTTGTCAGCGGTCGCCCGGTGATCTTGGCCTTGGCGTACTACAGTTGTCCGACCCTCTGTTCGCTGGTTCTCAATGGGCTGGCCGACGGGATGCGACCGCTGCAGTTCACGCTGGGCAAAGAGTACCAGGTCGTGACGCTGAGCATTGATCCGCGTGAAAAGCCGAGTCTGGCTGCGGCCAAACGGCAAGCCTATTTGCAGAGCTTGCGTAGGCCTGTGGCAGATGACAGCCGAGACTGGCCCTTTCTCTCTGGTTCGGAACAGGACATCGCAAAGGTCGCTGCCGCCGTCGGCTTTCATTATCGGTGGGATGAAGAAGGCAAGCAGTGGGCTCACGCCGCTGGCGTCTTCGTGCTGACCCCATCCGGTTGGCTGTCGCAGATCCTCTACGGAATCACGTTCACGCAGCGTGATCTGCGGCTGGCTCTGGTCGAAGCCTCGCTGGGTGGAATCGGCAGCCCGCTCGATAAGCTGCTGCTGTGGTGTTTCCACTATGACCCGAAAGAGCGTCGCTACTCGCTTGCGGCAATTGCTCTGGTGCGGGCCGGTGGCGTCCTCACGATGATGGTCTTGGGAGCGTTCCTTATTACCGCGTGGCGGAGAGATCGCCGCGCTCGGGTGAACGGATGATACAGCCAAACACAGAAGTTGCTTATGGGCTACCGGCCCAGGCATCCACGCTGGCAGGAGCGTACGACACGCTCTTCTTGTCTTTGACCGCGCTCTGCTTGTTCTGCCTTGTGCTGATCGCGGGTGCAGGCATCTACTTTGTGGTGCGCTATCGCTATCGCGGTGGCGAGCACCAGGTCGTCGAGATCTCGCACAACACCACGCTGGAAGTCCTGTGGAGCGTCATCCCTCTGTTCGTGGTGATGGGGCTCTTTGTATGGGGCTTCAAGAACTATATGGACCAGCTCGTCCCGCCCAAGGATGCGCTGGAGGTTCGCGTGACCGGCAAGAAGTGGAAGTGGACCTTCGAGTATCCGAACGGTGCGCAGAGTGCCGACGAGATGGCGGTTCCCGTCAACAAGCCGGTCAAGCTCATCATTACGTCGAACGACGTGCTCCACAGCTTCTTTGTGCCGAGCTTCCGCATGAAGATGGACGCGGTGCCAAACAAGTACACCGTGATGTGGTTCCAGCCGATTCAGGAAGGTCCGCAGCAGGTGTTCTGCGCCGAGTACTGCGGGACCGATCACTCGATGATGACTGCCAAGATCAAGGTGCTTCCACAGGACGGTTACCAGAAGTGGCTGGATGCACATGCGCCGGTAAACGACTCCGACCCGATCGCGCACGGCAAGTCTCTGTTCGAGATCAAGGGTGGCTGCAACGCCTGTCACGCCGTCAAGAGTGCCGCCGATCAGCCGCAGCCGACCATTGGTCCGCGCCTCCATCAGCTCTTTGGTCGTAAAGAGAAGATTCAAGGCCAGGGCGAAATCACCGTCGACGACAATTACCTCCGTGAGTCGATCGAGAACCCGATGGCCAAGGTCGTAGAGGGCTTTGCCCCCGCGATGCCTCCCTTCAAGGGACGCTTCAGCGACAAGGAGCTTGGCCACCTTATCGACTACCTAAAGAGTCTGAAGTAATCGAGGTTCAGTCATGACCCAGTACACTCCCAGTTCTTCTGAACCCGGACAGCGTCCTCCGAACTTTTGGAACGCCTCGAAGGGCATCGGCTCGTGGCTATTTACGCTGGATCACAAGCGCATCGGCGTGATGTACCTAGCGTTTGTATGGGCGGCCTTTTTGCTTGGCGGCATCTTCGCTCTGCTGGTTCGCACCGAGCTACTCACCGCAGGCAAGACGATCGTTGACCCGGACACCTACAACCAGCTGTTCACCCTGCACGGCGCGGTGATGGTCTTCCTTGTCATCATTCCGTCGATTCCGGCCTCGCTTGGCAACATCATCCTGCCGCTTCAACTCGGTGCCAAAGACGTCGCCTTCCCACGCGTCAACCTGGCGAGCTTTTACATTTACGTCATCGGTGCGCTGATCGCGCTGTACTCGATCTTCAGCGGTGCCGTTGACACCGGCTGGACGTTCTATACCCCGTATTCGACGACGACCAACTCGAGCGTCTCGACGATGGTGCTAGCGGCGTTCATCCTTGGCTTCTCCTCGATCTTCACCGGACTGAACTTCATCGCCACGGTGCATCGGCTGCGCGCTCCGGGCATGACCTTCTTCCGCATGCCGCTGTTTATCTGGGCACTGTACGCCACCGCGATCATCCAGATCCTGGCGACTCCGGTGCTTGGCATCACCTTGCTTCTGCTGATTGCGGAGCGCGTCCTTCACGTCGGCATCTTCGATCCGGCGCTGGGTGGTGATCCGGTTCTGTTCCAGCACTTCTTCTGGTTCTACAGCCACCCGGCGGTCTACATCATGATCGTTCCCGGCTTCGGCGTGATCTCCGACCTGATCAGCACGTTTTCGCGCAAGGCCATCTTCGGATACCGCGCCATCGCGCTGTCCTCGCTTGGAATCGCCATCGTTGGCTTCCTGGTCTGGGGACACCACATGTTCACCTCGGGTCAGTCCGAGCTGGCCGGCATGATCTTTTCGGGTCTGACGTTCCTTATCGCGATTCCGACCGCCATCAAGATCCTCAACTGGATCGCCACGCTCTATAAGGGGTCGATCGTGCTGCGGACTCCGATGTGGTACGCGCTCGGCTTCCTGTGGCTGTTCCTGATTGGTGGTCTGACGGGTCTGTACCTGGCGACGATGTCGCTCGATCTTCACCTCCATGACACCTACTTCGTGGTTGCGCACTTCCACTACGTGATGATGGGCGGCACCATGTTTGCCTTCATCGGTGGACTGCACTACTGGTGGCCGAAGTTCACCGGTCGGATGTTCAGCGAGAAGTTAGGTAACTGGGCCTGCGCGCTGGCGTTCATCGGCTTCAACGTGACGTTCGGATCGCAGTTCTTCCTGGGCGTCGCCGGTATGCCGCGTCGCTACTACAACTACCTGCCGCAGTACGAGCCGCTGCATCAAGTGTCGACGATTGGTTCGTACATCCTCGGCTTGGGATTCTTCCTGACCCTGGTCTGTCTACTGCGCTCGCTGAAAAATGGAGAGGTTGCTGGGGACAATCCGTGGGAAGCGACCACTCTGGAGTGGACGGCTGCGTCGCCACCCCCGGTCGAAAACTTTGCTGGCCAGCCTACCGTGGATCGTGGTCCGTATGACCGCACTCCCGGTGGTGGTCATTAATCGCTTGGAAACTTCTGCGAGCCGCAAGGAGCATTTATGAGCAATCCGGCCCGTACTTATCATCACGCGCACCATTTCCCCTCGGCACGCGACGAGTCGGAAACGGCCAAGCTCGGGATGTGGCTCTTCCTGGCCACCGAGATCCTGCTGTTCTCGGGGCTGTTCATGGCGTACGCCTCGTATCGCTATACCCACGCCGAGATGTTCAAGACCGTTCACCAGCTCCTCGATTGGAAGCTGGGTGCGGTGAACACCATGGTCCTTATCTTTTCATCGCTGACGATGGCGTTGGCGGTGCGATCGACCCAGCTCAACAAGCAGGCCCAAACCGTCGGCTTGTTGGCGGTGACGCTGCTGTGTGGCGCGGCCTTCTTGGTCGTAAAGTACTTCGAGTACTCGCACAAGTTTCACTTGGGCACGCTGCCGGGCGCGGGACCGCTTGGCCACTGGAATCCCGACTACGCTGCGCTCGCTGGCGAGCACGGAGCAGAGTTCGCCGCGAAGCTAAAGAGTCTCGACTCGCCGCACATCTTCATTGGTATCTACTTCCTGATGACCGGACTTCACGGTCTGCACGTCGTCATCGGAATGATTGCCATCACCTGGGCGCTGCTGCGTGCGATGCGCGGTGACTTCAGCTCGAAGTACTTCTTCCCGGTCGAGAACGTCGGTCTGTATTGGCACCTTGTCGACTTGATCTGGATCTACCTGTTCCCGCTCCTTTACTTGGTGGGGTAAGTCATGACGCAGGCACACACAAACCACAACGACGACGGCGACCACGCTCACGATGAGCCGCACATCTTGCCGCTCAGCACCTATCTGGGTGTGTGGGGGGCACTGGTCGTGCTGACCGCGTTTACCGTCGCAGTATCGCGCTTTGACTTTGGCAGCGCCAACACCATCGTTGCGATGATCGTTGCGACGATCAAGGCGACGCTGGTCGCGCTGTTCTTCATGCATCTTTTGTACGACAACAAGCTCAACTTGGTGATCCTGGTTGCCAGCTTCTTGTTCGTTGCGATCTTCTTCACCCCGACGCTGATCGACTTGGGTACGCGTGGCATGCTGGACCCCATCAAGACCCGGGATGGCTACAAGCAGATGAACCTCAAGCCATCGACCCTTCCGGAACCGCCGGTGGTTGAGGCCGTGCCAGCCCCCGCTGCGCCTGCTGCGGCCACTCCGGCGCCTGCTGCAGCCACTCCGGCCCCCGCTGCCGCGCCTGCCGCTGCCGCGCCTGCCCCTGCGGCCCCGACTGCTGCCGCGCCTGTCGCCAAGCCGGCGATAGTCCCGGCCAAGCCGGTCGCGCCTGCCGCTGCGCCCGTTCACTAGCCTTGTCGTTCGGCCGCCGATTCTGCTTCCTCATCACCCATTGCTGATCTGCCGCGCAGCTCGCCCAGGCGAAGGTCTTGGCTCTGGTCATGCGCTTCGTCCTGCCAACCAACAAACAATGAGGCGTCGCTGTGCCGTGCCGCTAGCTCCGCACGAGCCACCGCCAGCGCATCGTGGAGCAGCGCGAGGTCTGCGCGTGGATGCTCCGGGTGCATTCGCAAGGAACGCTGTGATGGGTAGAACGGGTGGATGTTGAAGTCGATCGGTAGCTGGTAGCGCTGTGCCAGATCGAGGGAATAGACAATTCCGGTCAGCAGGTCTTCGATGGCCGCTTTGTTTCGTCGCCCCGGTGGCCCAAATACCAGGCTGATCCATAGGCCCATGTTGTCGCCGCTGGCTGCAATCTCGGCTACCGCCCGCTCGAGCGCCTCGCGAGGCATCCGCTTGTTGAGGTAAATGAGCCGTACCTCATCATCCGCAGACTCCAGCCCAACGATCACGCGCAGCGCCACTTGTGACGGCAAGCGTTTGCGCAATTCGGCGAGCCTCTCCCGACGGACAAAGACCTCACGGGTGTCGAGCGATAACATGTGCAGCGAAGGAAGCTGTGCGGCCCAGTCGACAATGTCGCAGAGCGCCGCTTCCGACATCTCACGCGGGTTGAGCAGCGAGCCGCTGTTGTACAGCACAAGGTGTCGAACCATCGGAAGTTCACGACGGTAGTGATAGGCAAACCACTGTAGCCGGAGCGCATGCTCCGTCGCGGACACCGCCTGACCTTCACCCGCACCAATGTCGCAGTGGCTGCATTCGCTGCGTCGATGGTAGGGACACGCGCCGTCTTTGGCCTCGTTGCCGAAGACCAGCGCCAGCCGCATCCCGTAGCGGTCCTGGGTGGGCTCAAACCGCAGCGCTGCCGCTGGTGCCAGTCTGGGCACTGGCTCGCCGGGTTTGACCACGAGGTGATCGTCGAGAAGCAGCGCATCGAGCCCGCAGTCGGCGACCAGCCGTAGGGCTTGCTCGGGCGACTCGACGATCGGCTCCTGCACGTTGAGCGAGGTATTGAGCACCATCGGTACCCCGCTGCGCAGAAAGAACCGTTCGATGAGTCGTCGCCACGTCGATCCATCCTTGGCAACAAGCTGGGGACGGGTGGTGCCGTCTTTGTGCACCACCGCTGGAATGTGGGCCGCTTGCTCGGGACGAACCGGTACCGCAGCCAGCATGAACGGAGTCAGCGGCCGCGCAGAGGGAGGCAGTGCCAACCAGTGCTCGGCTTGCTCGGCCAGAATCGCTGGACCAAAGGGTCGAAACGTCTCGCGCTGCTTGATGTGAACGTTCAGGTGGTCGCGTAGCTCGGGCCGTCGTGGATCGGCCACCATCGAGCGACCACCGAGCGCTCGGGGCCCTGCCTCGCCGCGATCGGATGCGTACCAGCCAACCACCTCGCCTCGGGCCAGCCGCTCGGCCGCTTCTTCGGCCGGGTCCAAGACGCGTAGAGTAGACAGAGTGGTCTTGCTGATGCACGCAAGAACCTCTCGGTGAGACCGCTTCGGTCCCAGTCGCGCCGTGGTCTGGTGCCAACGTGGAGAAGTGCGGTGCATGCGGTGATGCAGCAGCAGCGCAGCCCCAAGCGCAGTTCCGGCATCGTTGGCTGCGGGCTGGGCAAAGATCTCCTCGAACAGGCCGGTGCTGGCGAGCCGACCGTTGGCGGCACAGTTGAGCGCCACGCCTCCTGCCAAGCACAGCTTGGGACTCCCGGTGACTCGCTGGAGCCAGCTCGCCAGGTGAATCAGCACCTCCTCGGTTCGTTTCTGGAGCGCAGCCGCCAGATCGGCTCCCGCCTGTCCGATGGGCTGTCCAGGCCGAACCAGCGCTTCCGGTGCCTCTCGCGCTACCCAGCCCGGGCCATCCTCACGAAAACGCAGCTTGCCGCCATCGATCGTGAATACGCCACCGTCCCCCAAGGTGACCCGCTGTGCCAGCAGTGCGGCATATCGTGTTGGATCGCCATGTGCTGCCAGCCCCATCACTTTGGTCGCACCGTACGGTCCAAAGCCCAAGCCCTCGGACACCGCCTCCCACAGCAGTCCCAGCGAGTGCGGATACTGCAGCGTCTGTAACACCTGCAGGGAATCGCCGTCCCCCCTTCCGAGCCAGGTGGTGTCATGCTCACCGATGCCATCGACCGCCATCACCGCAGCGCTGGAAAATGGCGAAGGCAGAAACGCACTTGCGGCGTGGGCCAGGTGGTGTGGCAGATGGTGAAAGCGAAAGCGTGCGCGCTGTCCGGCGTGGGACCGAATCAGTCCCTCAATCGACAGGACATCGGCGACAAAGCGGCGCTCGCCGTCTTCGCTGCTCCAGCTTGAGGACTCCGGGTGAGGATCGCTGCCGATGTTGCGCAGTCGTTCTTCCGGCACAAACGGATACGCGATGTGGTCGACCGCGGCGAAGTCGAGTCCTGCGTCTGCCAAGCAGTGTTCGGCTGCACGAATCGGCCACTCGGCACCGTTGTCGATCCGGGCTGCTTTGCCATGACGAACTCGGCTCAGCCGCTCTTCTTCGATCATGCAGGTGACGACGCCGTCTAGGACCAGACACGCCGCCAGTTCGTGATAGGGACCGGACAAGCCAAGGATGACGCTACGCATGCGCGGCACTGTAACGTTTCGTCCGTAGGAATTTGCATCAGGAGTGGTGGGACTGCTGCGATCGGTAGGTCTAGCGTAGCAGCAGCAACAGTCCGCGCTTGGACAGAGCAAAAATCTTCTGAAAAGGACTCTGAAAAACGGGTTCCGTAGCACTCCTGTATTGGATCGCCCACAGCGGTGGGTCACGATGAATCAGGAATCGGACCCGGATGGGCCAGACAGAGCCGCAGCGAGGTACGACAGACCGTTGGGAAATCAGAAACACCAAGTGCCTCATCGATTCGGTTGCTGACGAGTATGGCCAGTGGATCAGCCACGGAGGCGGCCAGGTGTTGTTCCAGAATCGGAGTGGGATCGGTCATGAGGGAGCGTGCTGGATCCTGATCCAGGTAACATCCTACGCGAAGTGAGTGGTTCCGTTCTGACGCTGCATCATTAAACACGTGCTCACGGCGCGGTGTAGGTGAAGCACCTTCCCAGGTAGTGAAGGACTGCGATTACATCGCGAACATGCGTGAGACAATGCGATACCATGGCCATATGTTGGGGTCGATAAAGAGGCTGTTTGCTCTGCTGGTCTTGGTGGTGCTGACGCAGTGGCCCGGCAGTGGGAGAGGGGAAGGGGGAGGAGGCGGCTCAGCTCCTGATCGCGATCTGCAAGAGCGCGTGAAGCTTGTAACGGTGCCGGGCGCGCACTTTCGATTCGTGCTGCCTCAAGATGTTGGTACGGAGTCACGAGCAGCGGAGTCGTTGCAACCGGTACCATGTCCGGTTCCAACAGCGGGACTGTGTGATATCAACTGGCTGAGCGCGCCGACTCGTTGGGAGTCGACGTTTGTGGGTACACCGGCCGAGTTAGATGCGCTGGCACCGGAACAGGTTCTGCTGCGGACGCAGACTGGTCGACCACTTCTCATCGCTGCGGCAGGAGAAGTGGTGGTGATGATGGATCTGCGCACTGGCGATGTGTCTCGGCCGGGAGCACGGATACGTCAGTGGCCCTACTTCAACTACCTGCTGTATGTGGCGGCGTGCCGGGCTGCGAACCAGACTCCGCTCCGGTTTGCCGCGTGGCAGCATGGACCCCTTTTGTGGGTGCACAAGCCGCTGCTGTGGCTGGTCCTATCCATTGGACTGTGGTTGCTGTGCGGAACTGTGTTTATGCTGGGAAGGAGTCCGCGACCGCTGTGGACCAAGTGGAGTCTGCGCTGGATTTCGGCGCTTCACTGCGCTGCCCAGAGTCATTCCAAGAGCGAGACAGAGCTTCAAGCAGAGAGAAATGATCCCGGCTCCCAAGCGGGCTGGAATGAAGTTGGCTTTACCAGGCCACTCTCAGGACTGCTGACCCTGCTCGGTGCGATGTTCTTACTGATTGGTCCCTATTTTGCTCTTCAGTCCTATCTGTCGGGTTCTGTTCAGCCATTTCCCGAGGCAGATGGTCTGTGGAAGAACACCGGCGATACGCTGT
Source organism: Polyangia bacterium (assembly GCA_044228505.1). Lineage (GTDB taxonomy): Bacteria > Myxococcota_A > Polyangia > Palsa-1104 > JAEUJZ01 > JAEUKA01. Next base: position 165,851 of record JBGAUT010000006.1, read on the forward strand.
TTATTGTCTGGTTGACCTTCGATATGGGCACTCAGACCGCGCTGGTGAAGTACTTTGCGGAGCATCGCCCAGCCGCACCGCAGGAGGCGCTCAAAGACGTCCAATTCTATGTCTGGTGGCAGATCATCGCCCGCACGGTGGAAGCGACCCTGCTCATCGGAGTGGCGCTGCGGATTTTGCCGCATACTTCCTACGCGATCTATGCGCCGTTTACGTTGCTGTATGCGGTGACCGCCTTGCCTGCGATCACCAGCCTGCCAAAGCTGCTGTGTCAGGCAATGCAGCGCTTTGATTATCTGAACCTGCTCGACTTTTCGGAAGCGCGGGTCCTAAGCTTCGTGACTCCGATTCCCTTCATCTTACTAGGTCGCAAGTGGGGACTTCTACATCCGCAGTACGGTGAAGCGTTCGGGGCTGCGATTGGCATGGGAATGGGCGGACTGGCGACCCAGGCGCTGGTGTTTTCGATCGGGATTTTCGCAGTGAAGCGGCTCGGGATTCCGATCTTACCGATGCTACTTCCGCAGTTCGATCTGGGCACTGCTCGTCGGCAGCTTACGTTTGGGTTCAAGGTCACGATGGGTCAGGAGCCGTTTCGGCTGACCTCTTTCCTAGAGAGCATCATCATCATTCGCTGGCTGGCTGATTTTCCGATGTGGTTGGGAATCCGCGACATGATTCACAACCGGCTTCAGTTTTTGTTCTTTTTTGCATGGAGCTTCTATCAAAGCGCGCTGCCGGCAGTTTCTGAGGCGATGGCGGGCGGAAAAAAGAAGCTCATCCAATACTACATTTCTCGCTATCTTCAGTTTGGATTCCTGTTTTCGGCCGTGGTGTTCTCTCTGCTGTTGGCGGTGGGCCCGCGCTATGTTTTGGTGGCACTCGGTCCACAGTGGCAGGGAGTGGCAGACTTCTTGATCTTGGGCTGTCTGAGCGGTCTGCTGCTGCCGCTCGCCTGGCTGTCCGATGCGCTTCAGCAGGGAGCGGGACGTCCCGGCACCACGACGCTGGTGATGCTGATCGAGCAAGGCCTGCGGCTGCTACTGCTGATGGTGCTGGTGCCGCAGCTACAGTTTAAGGGAATCTATTTGGCGCTGAATGTGGCGCTCATCCTAAAGTGCGCGATCGGTTGGTGGCTCAATCACCGTCGGATCGTGCCGTTTGTGGTGCCGATCAAAGTGACGGTGCTGATTCCGCTTTGTGCGGGTGCCGCAAACTTTTTTGTCTGGCGCAGCATCGTGTACCTGCTCGCTCCAACGAGCTGGATCGCCATGATGACGCTGTTCTTTGTCGCGGGTGCCGGATCGTTTGTGGTGGGGTTCTTTGCGATGGGATTGCTCGGAGGACTGGATCGTCAAGCGCAGCGCGAGCTTACGCAAGCAGCGACAATGTCGGCACTTGTGCGACCGATCTGCTTGGTCCTTGCTGGTGCAGCCAAACTAGGGGTGCGGCTATCACCTTGGCCAGCGAGGGAGATACCGCTGACCGAAGCCGCTTTGGCAGAAGCCCGTGACCTGGCTACAGATTTGTCTGCGCAAGCCGCTCAAAGGACTGCCAAGTAACTACGGTTGCGAGTTATACTCCGGCTAGTGTCAGAAGCTCACCTCATCAGGTCTAGACTCATGAACCTATCGCCCGTGCTGTGGCTCGCTATTGTATTTGTGCTTTCTTCGCCGCGACTTGCGCTGGCTGGCGGAGCGAACGATCCCGACGATGGCTGTCTCCGTGACAACGAATGTCGGGGCCACTATGACAAGGCGATGAAATCTTACGGAGGGGGTCGCTACGAAGCGGCGCTGCCGGAGTTTCAAGCCGCGTACGGACTGCGGCAGATGCCATGGCTCCTGGTCAACATTGGCCGGACGCTGCATCGACTGGGAAGGCTGGAAGAGGCAGTACAGTACTACAATAACTATGAGAAGGCTTCGTTAGGGAGTGATCCTGAAACGCTCAAGAGAGTTCAGGATTACCGTAGCCAAGCGCAGGCCGCGCTGGATGCGTTGAAGACCGGACAAGGGACTCCCACCACGCCAGCGGTGACTCCTTCGACACCACCAGAAGGAACAGCTCCGGCCGGAACAGAACAGCCCAAGCCCATCTATAAGAAGTGGTGGTTTTGGACGATCGTAGGCGGAGCTGCTGCGGTCACCATCTTGGGAATTGGAATCGGGGTCGGAGTGAGCAGAAGCGGAACCACCGATCCGATTCCTGCTGGCACCACCGTGTATTCGCCGACGTTCTAACCTTATTGACTTAAGAGGGCCACATGTTTAGCAAGCGATTCCTTCGGACTACTTTGGGATTCCTTTCTCTGGGTGCCGGACTCCTATCAAGCTGCGGGGACAGCGGAGACTATGCGATCCTCGTTCACGTAAATGGGAGTCCCACTGACACCGTATCGCTGTATGCAACCGCAAAGCTGGGCAGTGCTCTGGCGATGCAGGGGATGGACATCACCACCCAGCTCGACTCGATCGGAATCCGTCTGCCCGCAGACAAGAGCGGAATTCTGACCCTTGATATTTCGGCACTTGGAACGGACCAGTGTAAGTCTGCAACGGGCTCCGTGACCATCGATCTATCGAAGGGACGAGGTCAGGAAGTTACGGTCAACCTGTCTGTACTGAGTCCACGCCGCTGCTCGCTTCTGCTATCGCAGAGTGGTGAAGGTAGCGTCTCTTTGACATCGACCGGAACGTCATGCGGGAATGGCTGTTACGACTACAATCAGGGAGACACTGTCCTCCTGAGGTTTGCACCCACCGGCAAGTCCTACGGCGCGCAGACCTACGTCTCTGCTGGCGGAGTCTGTGATGGCGTGAACGACTGCTCTGTCAAAATGGACCGCCGGGTACAAGTCGATGCCAAGTTCCAGCCGCGACTGTGTTTGAGCAAGTGGTGCTGGCATCATCCACTACCGCAAGGGAACGCGCTGCTGGGGATGTGGGGCACCGGTCCGAGCGACATCTGGGCGGTGGGAGATGGCGGCACGGCGCTTCACTATGATGGACAGACATGGGCGCTGCAAAACACCGGCACCAAGACCAACCTAAACGGCGTCTATGCTCCGGCTGCGGGAGTGGCGGTTGTCGTTGGTGATTCAGGCTTGGTGCTGCGTTGGAATGGGAGTACGTTTGCGAGCGAACCGAGCGGTACGCTATCGAACCTGAACTCGGTCTGGGGTGCGAGTGGCAGTAATGTCTTTGCCGTTGGAGACACTGGCACCATCATCCGCAACATGGGCAGCGGCTGGGTGCCTATGTCTAGTGGTACCACGAACAACCTGTACCGAGTCAGTGGCAGTGCGGCGGACAACGTCTGGGCGGTGGGACAAAGTGGAACGGTTCGCAGCTATGCTGGTACCTCGTGGAATACGGTGGCTGGGCCGAGTACCGCACCCATCGCTGATGTCTATACCTCTGGCCCGAGTGATGTCTGGGTGGTCGGGGGCACCACGTCGTCAGACTGCGGACTCGGACGCTGGAATGGAACCGCATGGGCGACCAGCAACACCTGCAAGTCCGGACTCACCGCACTGTGGGGCAGTGGTGCCAGCGAGATCTGGTTCGGTGGTGCCGAGAAAGTCGTAACCCGCATTGTCAATGGCGACCTCACCAAGCCACTGACCCGCGACATCCTGGGACCAGGAATTACCAAGATTCCCAACTACACTTCGGCCTGGGGTCCGGCGGCTGGCGAGGTGTATTTGACCACCTCGGGCGGAACAATTGTTAGGACCGTTGCCGCGACGGGTGGAACTCAGCTCCTGGCTCCGTTTTCGACGCTCGCTCCGAACGGCGGTGCTGCGACTCTCAGAGCGATCACGGGCTCTGGCGGAACGCAGTACATCCTGTATTCCGATGGAACGACGTGGTCCTATGATGGCAGGAAGTTCACGCAGCTCCCGAATCCCACACCAGGATCGTTCTTTGATGCGTGGGCGGCACCAAATGGTGATCTGTTTGTTGGGACCGACTCTGGTTATGTTCTGCCGTTTTCGAAGAACACCTGGTCTGCGCTCAACCTGACCTCAACCTCCTCGAACGTAACGGCGGTAGGAGGCTCTTCGCACCTCGACTTCTACGCTGGAACAGCGCTCGGATATCTGTATCGCTTCCAGAACGGCACTGCACCGGGGGGATCGCTCAACGGAACTGCGTTCAGCGGAGGCATTCAATCGATCTGGTCCCGGAGTGCCACAGAGGCCTGGGCGGTTGGTCTAAGCGGAACGGTCGTCAGGATCAACGGGAACGCAACCACTGCGATCACCAGCGCGGCCTCGATGGCGGGAACCAACGCGCTGTATTCCGTTCATGGCGCGGCAGCCCCCAACAAGTATGTCTGGATTGTCGGAGCCAATGGCACCGTACTTCGCTACGACACGGCTCTGCTTTCGTGGAGCAAGTTCACCACCAGTCCGGCCACCACTACGGCACTGACGTCAGTTGTTGCTCTGTCTGATAGCGATGTCTGGATCTCGGGTGATGCGGGCGTGATGTTGCATTGGGATGGCAGCACCCTCACTCCCAGCACCGGTCCGTTTGGGACTCGCAACCTCACCGAGATGTACGCGCCGAGTGCGACCGAGATCTGGCTCGCTGGTTCGGGCAACTCGGTCTGGCGCTATCAGATGTAGCACTCGTTCGCTTCCGCTTTACTCTGCAAACACTCCTTGTCTGCCTGCGCATGCGGCTGTGTTAGCGTGCGCGGATGAACATCAATCGACAGAATTCCTGGTCACTGCGAATCGGTGCGGTGGCACTCCTTTGTGGGGCAGTGATTGGCTGTGGCGAGCCGCAACCGATGATGATGACGCCGCCAGTTGATCCGGATCAGCTCGTTCCTTCGGAAGCTGCGGTGAAGTCGGCCAAGCTGGTTGTTGAAGCGCGCCCCTATGACTCGAAGGTTCCGAGCAACTATGACGACAAGAAGAACTGGCCGCTGGTGGTGCTGCTCCACGGCTACGGAGCGAACGGAATCGGCCAAGACGTCTACTTTGGACTGAGTCTAGAGATGGACCGGCTCGGCTTCCTCGAGGCCTATCCCGATGGCACGTATGATTCCAAGAACAAGCGCTTCTGGAACGCCACCGATGTCTGCTGCGACTTCGACAAAAAGAACATCGATGACGTTGGTTATGTGGACGCGATCATCGATGACATGGCCTCGCGCTATCGGGTCGATCGCAAGCGGGTCTATGTGGTCGGTCACTCAAACGGCGGTTTTATGTCGTACCGCTATGCCTGCGAGCGCTCGGAGCGCATTGCCGCGATTGTTTCTCTTGCAGGAGCCAACTTTGCGGATGCGGTGAACCGCTGCAAGCCGAAGAGTCCGGTCGCGGTGCTGCAAGTTCATGGCGACAAAGACGATGCGGTGCCATACGACGGCGGGACCAATATGGGCTGGACCATTCCGTCGGCGCTGGGGAGCGTACAGTTCTGGGCGGGAATCGGTGGCTGCTCATCGACCCCCGATCAGAGCGCGCCGAACATGGATCTAGAGGTAAATCTCGGTGGCAGTGAAACCACGGTCACTCGCTTCCCGTCCTGCAAACCCGGCGGCGCGGCGGAGCTGTGGACCATTCGCGGTGGCAGTCACATTCCGGTATTCCCGCGCTCGGTGTGGGCCAACGCGGTGTGGGGCTGGTTTGCGAGCCATCCCAAGCCGTAGCGGAGACTCTGGGGTGGCCGAGACCGAGTACTAGAACAGCTTGCCGAACGCGCCGGCGAGTCCGCCCGCTGCGCTGGCCTGGCTACCGCTCAGCTCTTGCAGAAACGGCACCTTGCTGGTGAGCGCGGCGAAAGACTTGTCACCGAGCTTCGTTTGCAGAAACGACAGCACGATGGGAATCGCCTGGGCCGCCACTCCGCTGGGGATGCCGAGCTTTTCTAGAGCCGCCGTCACGGTTTGCAGAGCCGCTGCCCCTTGAACCAGTCCACCGAGGCTGCCCAGGCCACCAAGTCCACCGCCCCCGAGCAGCGAACCCAGTCCACCACCGCCGCCCGTCAGAGCCGGGGCCGCTTTGTCCATCCAGCCTTGCGCCTCGGGGGTCTTGGCGACCACTCCATCGAGCGTGCCTTCAGGGGCATTTTGTTTGATCAGCCCAAGGACGGTGCCGGCCGCGCCCTCTGCTTGATGGTGATCGACGCCAAGGGTGCCGACGAGGTTGCCAATCAGGTCACTCATGGATTTCTCCTGTGTATGCGGGCACTCCTCCGACGTTGATTGCGTCGGGCAGACTGCCGTCGCCAGTGTAGCAAGATGGAATCACGTTTTGAAAAAACGCGAAAGACGCCCCGGTTTGTCGGGGCTGACTCGGCGACCAGAATGGCAGTGGAGAGAAGTGGGACTGCGTACGAGGCGTGGGCGACTTAGCGGAGCTGGGCGGGTTTCGCCGTGGCTTTCGGTGCGGCCCGGTCGTCGAGAACTTTGCGGAAGTGCGTGGCCAGGCCCGGCAGCGTGTGCGGTTCCATCGAAACGAACTGCACCAGTCGTCGCTCCGGTTCTCCACCGATGGCCAGTAGTCCCTCGCCGGCACGCTTTAGCACCTCGGGATCGCTCGCGAACAGTGGATCGGCGCGATAGACGAGCAGCGCGTCCCGCAGCGGACGAATCGCATCCTTGCCACCCAGCTTGGTGAGCGCCAGGACCAAGTCCTTGAGTGCTGCCGCCGGAGTGCTTGGATCGAGAAGACGCGCCGACAGAGCCGGAACCGTTTCGGATGCACCAACAGCCGTCGCAACCCGGGCCAGCACATCCAGGCCACGCGGGCGCTTGTCGTCGAGATAGTCGTAGCTCTGCTGCAGAGCCGCAACCAGCAGCGACGAGACCTCCGCAAGATTGTCCTTGCGCTTGGCCAACACATCGCCAGCAGCACGAGAAATCTCGCTCGGCATGCCTTCTGCCGTGATCACCTTCACCAGCTCGGCGGCGGCCTGCTTGCCCGGAACTGCCCCGAGTGCCTGCACCGCAAAGCTCTTCACCGAGAGGAAGGACGAGTCGCGATCGAAGATGATGCCGCGCAGCACATCGAGTACCGGCTCTGCCTTGGCAATCTCCGTTGCTGGTGCCGCGAGTCCGGCCGTGTCGAAGCTGGCACCGATGACGTTCTGGCCCGGCTTCAGGGTCAGACGACGGCTCAGCACTTTGGCTCCGGTTTGGCGGAGCAGGCCACCTACCTCGCCGTCCTGCGCGACGTACATGACCAGCTGGTCGCTTAGTTCCGAGGCCATCAGCGTTTGGCGCGGGTTGGCATATGCCCAGCGCACGCCGCCGTCTTTGGCATTCATCCCAAACAGGAAGCGATACGAGTGCAGCACGGTCTGGTCATCGGAGAAACGGACGCCGTCACCTTGGGCTTCGACATCCCACAGCAGGCGGTTGCGATCGAACGCCGAAAAATCGGTTTGCTCGGCGCGATAGCCGTCCCAGTGCAAGAACACCCGCACCCGCTCACCCAGTTGCGGCGACAGGTACGAGATGGTCTTCTTTTCGCCGCTGACACTCTTTTCATCGAGCAGTGCGGCCCCGTTCGCGCCGACGCCGTAGAGGAAGCCGTGTTTGCCCTCGCGGACAAATCCGATCTGTTCGTCTTTTTGGCGGATTCGCGACAGCTCTTGGCCGGTCTTGGCATCGAGGACAACCGCGTTTTGGTAGCGATACGGAACCGCCACCATGCCACCCCACGCCGCCGGTGCGCCCATCGAGCCCTGGCCCGGGAGACGCCACGCTCGCGTGCCGTTTGGCAGCAGCGCCGTCAGAAAGCTCTTGTTTTCGCCACCGATCTTGGCGCGGGTGACGTAGTAGAGCTGGTTTTCGTCGGAGGCAAGCCCGGCCAGCGTCTCTCCCTCTTCCATCGGGATTCGAGCACGAACGCTGCCGTTTTGGGCATCGCGCAGAACCAGATCACGTTGGCCCTCGCGGTACATGACGACACCCTGGCTGACCACGAAGCGTGAGCGGACATCCGAACCAACCGAGAACAGCTCTTTGCCGTCGGTCAAATCGTAGGCGACGACGGCTTGCTCGACGCCCTTGTTTGCTTCCGTCTGGCCAAGTCGCCGCTCGGGTCCGACCGCGACGTACACGGTGGCATGACCCGAGCCGGAGCGTGGCGACGCCGACACCTTGGCTGTTTTGATGCGCTCGACCGTCGGTTTGACGTTGGCGAGGTCGTTGTCCTGGGTGTGAACCGAAAACGCCGCCTCGGCACAGCCCAGCATGGTCGTCGCACAGGCCAAAGTCAGCGTGGAAAGCGAGCCGATGATCGTTCGTGAGGTGGTCATTTTGCGGTCCTCTGCTCGATGATCTTCTGGGCCTCGGCGCGAGAGGGTCGAGCCTTGGACTCTTTATCGGTATCGGTGGCTTTGACGTAGTCGCTGAGGAAGTCGACCGGCTGGTCTCCCGGCATCTTGCCGAGTGTCTTTACCACCTCGGTGCGCATGGGTTCGGGGCCAAAGTCGGGACGGCGGAGCAGCGCGCCCAGCGTCGCGGTGATCAGGTAGTTTGGCACCGTGCCGATCATCTCACCGAGGGCCCGAGCGGTATCGGGGCCACCTATCAAACCCAGTGCCTCGGGGGCCGCCGAGTCTTTGCGAAGTAGCAGCTTGATAAGCGCCGACTCGGCCGACTTTTCGCGACGCTTGCCGAGTGCCTCGGCGGCGACCTGACGAACCTCCGCGCTGCCATCGGACAGTGCGGCGATAAGCTGTGGCACAACTTTCGGTGCCAGCTCCTCGTGAGGAACGAGTGGCCCGGTCTTCACCGCTGCTTTGAGCGGCTTTTTGCCGACCGCTGGTTTGGCCGTGGTCTCGCTTTCTTCGGGCGCTACCACCAGCCCGGCCAGGCCGAGCGTCGCCCGCTTGCGTAACTCTGGACTGCGGTGGTGCGAATAAAGCTCCAAGATCGGCAGCGAATCCGGGCTGCGCTGGGCTGCGAGCGCCGATAGCGCCGCTGCAGCGACTTTCGGGGACACGCCGCTCGCCAATGCATCAAATAGGGCCGCTTGCGCCCCGGCGGTCTTCGCTTCCCCCAGCTTGCGAGCGGCCATCGCCGCTTCACTGTCCGTGGTCGAGCGAAGCTTCGCGACCAGGGTAGCTTCGTCGAATACCGTCGCCGCGGCTGGAGGAGTACCGGCTTCGCCCACCGGTGCTTTGGTGGTGCTCGGTGCTGCTGTCTCCTCGGCCATGCCGAGCGACGGCAACAGCCAGGTCACACCACACAGAAGAACTGTCCGAAAGCTCGCCGGGGGCCTCATCATAGGGCAGCCTCTCACTCTTTCTTTTTCGTATCTTCCTCGGAGAATTCGACCTTACCCGAGTACTTCGGTGGCTCGCCGCGCAGCGTCAGCTCGCCCTTGGCGATGATCTGGCGCCCGCTTTCGATGGCGAACAGGTACTTCTTGTTCATCTCGATGTCTTCTTTGTCGAGTTCGACGGAGTTGAAGATTGCGCGCTCGCCCTTGCGTCCCAGGAAGGCTTCCCAGGCACCCTTTTTGACCTTGGCGTTGGCACCGCTCGTGATGTCGTAGATGACAAAGTTGACCTGCACGTCATTGACCGGCTGCGCGAAGAAAGCCGCGTAGTAAATGGTCAATTTGCCGGTCTTCTTATCGTAAAAGAGCGACGATTTGTGCAACTTTTTGAGCCGCGAAGCGTACTCGCCCGGCGAGGTCCACTTCAGAGGGAACGATGAGTCGCTGATGAGGAGCTGACCCTTCAGCAGATCCTCGGGTTTGCCACCGGCAACCAGGGTCTGCGGTGCCAGCAAGATGCCCAGCGCCAGCAGCCACAGTACGGCCCGGCGACGCAGCGACGGCTGAGTGTGAGCGGGGCGAGAGGGAACTTGGGCGGTGTCGTTCCCGGCAGCGGTCGCAGGGCGGTGGTGTAGGCTCATCGAGGTTCTTCCTTCGTCGGTGATCGTCAACGATCGGTGTTTTTGGTAAGACGTACCGTAGCCGCTTTGGCTTCGGCTGATTGGTGCGTAGCTTGCGAAACGCTACACGGAGCGGGGCTAGGCTTTCAACGACTGCGAAGTTCCCGAAGCCCGGCCAGCCCTAAGCGACCCACGATGATGCCGCCGGCGAGTACAGAGGCGGCCCCGGTCACCAAGAGCACCGGTCCTGCCACCGGGGTGATCGGGCCATTTGCGGGTTCCCAAGGGGCGGGCGGCAGGGCACCTGGACTATTCGCTGCACCCCACAAACCGATTCCAGTTGCAAGCAAAATCGTACCACCACTCAGTAGTGATAGCCCAAGGGCAGCAGGCACGATTCGTTTCCGTCGGGATGGAGCTTCAGGTAGGCGCAAGGTCAGGTGCAGGTCGGTCGGCACCCGCAGCCGCTGCGTCACGCTCCGTGTATCGGCAAAAGCCGCCGTCAGTTGATAATTACCCTCGGTAAGTAGCAGTTGCTGGGGGGCTTCGCCGATTCCGAAGCCGTCGAGGCTTAGGATTGCCCGTGGATCGGCGTCGAGCGTGGTTTTGGCGCGAGGGGTGTGTCGACGGAGCGCGAGCTGCTTGACCACCCAGCGAATGGCCAGGTCATCGCTCGAGCAGTTCTTACAACTCTCGCTGGAGAGGCTGCTGAGCGCGCCATCCTCGCTGTCGACCATCCGGCCTGCCCACAGGCCGCTATTTTGTCGTTCCAGCCTGATGACACTCTGTGCGCCGAGCATTTTACCGACGCGACGCATGCACAGCAGGCTGCGCTCGCAGTGTTCGTATTCGGGCAGGCTGTGCACGATGAGCTCGCGGTCCCGTTCGGGAATCACCGTCAGACCAGCCTCCTCGGCGGCTCGCTGCGACACCGTGAGCAGCTCGGGATGGGTCGACATGATTTTTTCATCGGGCAGTAGCAGTACCGCGTCGGGCAAAGTGGTGGTCAGTTGACGCTGTTCGCCGGTGCGCAGCGACAGCTCATAGGTAGACATTCGATAGCCAATTTCGATCGACAGGCGATGGGCACCGGGTGCCACGACCAGCGGCGATTCCAGCGGTAGCGTCCCGTGGAGCCGACCGTCGACGAAAACCAACGCTCCGGGAGGGCCGTTGAGCGCGACCTGGGCAATCGGTTCGTTTGAATCGGCGAGTGCAGCCTCGACTTTGGCTCGTCGCTCAGTCGTCACTTCCATCCCCCCGGTGGCCAGGAATCGACCGAGTAGGTCCGCCCCGGCCAGCGCCGAACCCATGCGACGGTAGAGCAGCCCCAAGTTGTAGAGCAAAATAGGTGAGGGAGAGAGCTGAAAGGCCGTCTCGATCCGCACCCGGGCTTCGTCGTCGCCCTGTACCTTGCTGATGTCTTGCAGAAGCCGTCGTGCCAGCCGCCGCGCTGTGCCTCGGGCTAGCGCACAGGGTGACAGGCTAGATGGTGTGGTTTCCTCGAATCCGATGGGGGCCGGCTCGTCCATGGTCCCGGCTCCGGTCGCCGTCAAATCGGGAAGCTCACGACGTACGGTACGCGCCAACGCGTGCAGATAGGGCTCACTACGGCTCGGACCACAATCGGGGCAGATCGTCTGCCGGTGAAGAAGCTGCGCGCCGTGAGGAACCGACAGAATTTCGAGAGAAAGTCTCGACAGCCGCTCACTTTCCGCACGAACCAAGTCAATGCTGCGCATCACCATGACCTGCTCGACGTCCAGTTGCTCACCGAGCCAGAGCTGGCAGCTCGTCTGCGTCAAGCAGCCGGTGCGGTCCGCAACCTGAGAGAGCAGCAGGTCACGATCATGGTGCGGAACCAGCGTAATTCCCTGCTCCTTGAAGATGGTGCTCAGACGCTGCTGTTGGGTGAGCGAAAACTCCGGCGCGATCAGCACCACCGCTTTGGGCAGCCGCAGTCGCAGCCGCTGGGCGGTCCCGGTGTTCCGTTCGCCGAGGTCGAGCTCGCTGACCCTGACCTCGGTCTGGCGATAGCCGAGCTCGATGCGCAGACGATGAGGACCGTTCGATAAGAGCAGCGGCGTTCCGAGCGGCGCTTTGCCCACGAGCCGATCGTCGACAAACACCACCGCGCCCACCGTCGTGATCAGCTCGACTTCGTAGCTGTCTTTTGGCACCTGCTGGATGGTTTTGTCGATGACCGCCCGATGGTCAGCGGGCAGCTCGGGGCCGACCTGGACTTGATAGCGACGTAGTAGATCCGCAGCTTCCAGCGGGAGCCCGCTGCGCAGCCGCAACAGTCCCAAGTTGTACAGAAGCTGCGGGGCCGGGGATAACTGAAACGCCGTCTCGACGTAAAAGCGTGCAACGGCTGGCTGTTCGCTCTGGGTCGCTCGCTCGAGCAGCCGTCGTGCCAGCAATCGAGCCTGACCCGCCCACAGCGCGCATTCTCCGGGTCGAGGCAGCGACTCGATTGCTGTAGCCATGCTGACCGCCGGTGCTCCCAGCAAAATCAGCGATACCAGGACGCCCAGAAAGCGCCGCCACCGATTCGATCGGGCTGAGCGACGGTCAGGTCGGGCGAGCCGTACCGTCACCGTCCGCATAGGCCTTCTCGCCGCAGACCGCGCTCCTTACAGGGGGAGTCCGACCGTAAACGCCGGGGTGATGCTCACATCGACCTTACCCGACGGTAGATCGTCGCCAGCCTTCACCGTCGGCTTGCCGCTCAGCATCAGCAAGAACGGAACCTTGGGATTCGACAGGTAGTAGCTAAAGCGCTCAAACGCCGGCGTACCCGATTGGACAACGATCTTGCGAGACTTGTCGGCGATCACCATCCCTTTGGCGATGGCCGGGATCTTGTCGATCAGAAACACGTCCTTGTCGGTCGGGCTCTTGGCCGTTTCGGGGCCAATGTAGAGGTCCATGTCGGGTAGGTTCACCGTCGACAGATTGCTGGCTCCGTACTGGAGTTCGATCGCTTTTACGATCGAGATCGCCTTGCTGCCCACAGTCTGTGCAAACGTCGGGTCGTTGCTGAGCGTGACCGGGTAGCTCTTGGTGACGGCGATCTCTGCACCGCAGGCTTTGGCGGCGGTGTCACACGTACCAGTGGCGGTGCCACCGGCTGCCGACACTTGAGAAGCGAGCGTTGCGCACTTGGGATCGCCAGCCACCGTGCAGGACACAGTCGGGACCTTGCCGGTGGTGGTGCCGAAGTCGAGGCTGAACTTCTGTGCCGACAGCTCGAACGTCTTGTCGAGGATGTTGGTCGAGATCAGGCCACAGGCGGCCGATCCCATCATCACCAGCGACAGAGCCGCCGACAGCCCGAGCGCGCTGCGCAACAGCTTGCGACGAGACGGTACAGAGTGGGGATGGGTGGACGATAAGGTAGAGGGGTCGATATTAGGCTTCATACACTCATCGTACCACGACGTGGACGCGGTTTGATTTGGCGATCAGCGTCGGTGCACCCATTGGTTTCAGCAGGTGGACGGGCCGCTGCTTGGCATCGCGCAGTTCAATTTTGGCGGTCTGCCCCGCTGCCAGGTCGGTGTAGAACATCGTCTCCGTCTTGCCTGAGCGCACCGTCTGGAGAGGCTGTCCATCGATGAGTACCGACAGCCCTGGCCTTGGCACCACAAACGTGGCCGCAGTGACGGCTGTCTCCGCGTGTACCGTGGCTGAGCCGTCGTTCTGCAACCGCACCGTAACCTGTCCCATGGCCCGAAAGTGATCGCCCAGCTGCTGCAGCGTCGGCACCCACAGCGTTCCTTTTGCCACCCGGCTCTGAAGCTGCGACAGAAGCTGTTCGAGCCGTGGATGAGGAACGATTTCGCCGGGCACTTTGCCCGCCTGCATCAGGTTGCGCTTGGCAAACTTGCTGCCCGCCGGGTGAAACGCTTCCAGGTAGGTATGGGCGATGTGCAGACCACGCTCTTTTTCGAGCTGGTCGAGCGACTTTTTCTTATACAGCGCAAAGAATCGGCTGCTTTCGATGTAGGTCATCATCGTCGAAAACAACCACAGATTGCTCGGTGCTCCCGTCGACAAGCGGCCGCTTGGATAGACCACTGGCACATACTGGTCGATTCGCTGTGGGGCCAACAGGTTCAGCGACGGAGACGCAGGGACATCAATTCCCGACCAAGCATAGCGATACTTGTGGCGATCGAGCAGATCGGCAATGCCCTCGTTTCCGCCCTGAAAGCCTCGGTTGGTGAGCGCTTCACAGTTTGTGTACGGCTGGTGATCGATCCAGGTTTTGGCGTTGTACTGCTCGAAAAAGCGCAGGGCTTCCTCGGTGCTGTCGCGATCGTCGGGCTGCGGGGTTGCCGAGTGCGGGCTGATTTCCCAACCCGCACGATGTAGACGGACGGTCAGCTCGGCCAGCGCCGGATCATCGAGCTGCGGGCGCCCTGCTCCCGACGGGTCGACCTGAGGCCGTTCGTAGCGGCTGTGATAGACCACCAGCGAGTGCATGTGCTTCTGAAACGGCGACAGCACCGGGCGCGGCGGGTGTGCCCACGAGGCTGCCGGAGCTGGCTCGCCGCTGCGGAACCACAGCGCCTTGGTCATCGGCAGACCCTTGCCCAAAAAGCCGCTCTTCCCAAATCGTGGCGACGACACGAGCGATGTCCCGCCCGCCAGCGCATGCAGCGTACCCGAGGTCGTCTGATCGGCATGATCTGTGATCACAAACGCCGCCTGACGACCTTCGGGATAGCGTGCTTTCAGCAGCGGCATCGCTCCGCCCGCGTAGGCCACGATCTTCGTCGATAGCGTCTCACCTTCCTGCAATAGTCGCGTTTCAAGAGACGCTTTGCGGTTCGGTGCTCGCCAGTGATCGGTGCATTGCTGAAAAAACACAAACGGTCGCGACTCGCTGCTCAGCAGATCGGCTTGCACCAGCACCTGAGACGGCAGTACCTGCACCTTGACGCCATCCACATCGTCGTCGACAAGGATGGTCCAGGGCTTTTGATCGGGCCGCAGAATCACCCACTTGGGATCGAGTCCTGACAGCGCGGCCCGGCTGGTTACCTTTTTGGGCCGCAGGTCGCGTCCGCCGACCTCTGCTCCAACGGAATCCGATTCCAGTTCAAGCGACAGCAGTCGTAGCCAAGTGGGCGCGGTCGCTTTCGTCTCGACCAGCAGCTCGCTGTGACCGTCGGCTTGGCTGCGGAGCCGTACCTTCACTTGCAGTCCCGCGAGCTTGCTGCCGGGTTCGCTGACCCAGTCTTCACCGTCTCGCTTCCAGTTCGTCAGCGGTAACACGCTCGTGGGCGGTGGTGAGCTTTTGCCATCGTTTTGCGAAGCAGCCGCCACCCGCAGGCGCACCTTGAGCAGGAGCGGCTCGCTTTGACCCGAGTGCAGCTCGACCGCTTCGCTGACGATGCTGGCCTCAGCGCGGGCGGTGGTATCTCCGAACAATGCCGATGCAATTCCGAGCAGAGCCCGAAGGCCCTGAACGACGGCTTTGCTTCGAAATCGGCTGTGACCCAGCATCCCCACCGTATCACTCGACCCGCTCGACTCGCTACCGCCACAAGGGCGCGCAGGCTGCGGAGTGGCATCGATTATATAAGGGAGCTTTGTTTATATAAGAACGATTCTGTCACCGACGAGATGGGATTCTACAAAGTCTGGTTCTTCAAGATACCGCCGCCGCCTTGGCACAACCCGACCAGATCGAGCTGTCCATCGCTGATCACGTCCATCGCCGCCACTCGTCTCACGCCGCCCGTACAAGCGGGAACCCCGGGGTGGTTGAACTTCTGTGCGGTAGCGCCCTTTAAGCCATCGGTGATGCGGTTTAAGAAAATGTTGATGGTGTTGCTCTGCGAGCAGGCGACCAGCAGATCGTCTATGCCATCGCCGTTCATATCCGCAAACGACACCGATTCCGGGGTTTGGTCAGTCGCCAGAGTATAGACATCGAAGTTTAGCGACCCTTTGCTGCGGTTTACGAGCACTTGGACGTTGTTGTCCATCCGGTTCACGATCACCAGATCTTCGACGCCGTCACGGTTGACGTCCGCCGTGCTGATTGTGGTGGGGTCTTTGCCGACGATGAACTCGACCGACTTGGGCGCAAACAGGCCGAGTCCGAGTCCCAAAAAGACGTTGGTGTTCTGCCCCGCCGAGTTGAGGGATGCGATGTCCTTGATGCCGTCTTGGTTGATGTCGCTGATTACGACGCTGACCGGGCCGCTACCGTTCGAGCTGAGCGGAACCGCCGGGAAATAGCCGCCGCCCGGTTTGCTAAGGATCACCGAGACGTTGTTCGACGCTTTGTTGGCGGTCACGATGTCTGGCTGGCTGTCGCCGTTGAGATCTCCGACGGCGACTCCTTCGGGCTGACTGCCGGTCGCAATCGGAGTCTGTCCGGTCAGCGCGCCCATGCCATCGTTTAGGAACACTTGAACCTGATTGCTTCCCGATAGGGCCACCACGATGTCGGTGATGCCGTCGCCGTTCATGTCTGTCGTGGCCAGGCAACTGGGCGCACTTCCTGCCGGAAGAGAGGCCGATTTGCTGTCAATCATTGGAATCGGCAGGGCGGGAATCGTCCAGATCAGCTTCAGGCTGTCTTGGCTGCGGAACGTTGCCGCTAGGCTGGCCACTGCCGTCGGAATCTTTGGCACCAAGTTACTGATCCGCAGATCGGACACGTCGTTCGCTCCGCCGGTGGGATTGACCGGCAGCTGTCCCAGGTCGATCTTGTTCGCGTAGTAACGGAACAGGTCCGTGCGGGTGTGCGAGCTTAGGTCTTTGTTCAGGATCTTGATGTCTGTGGGGCCGATGTTGATGCGCGCCGGTGTCACCGCGTCGATTCGCGTCGCCGAGACAAACGTCGTGGTGGCGGCCTTGAACGTCTTTGGCGAGGCATTGGTCGAAAACTGCGCGGTCGCTCCGGGTTTAAAGCCCCAGCCGGTAAGCTGGATGGTCTCGTTTCCGTCGATGAGCCCAAGCTGCGGCAAGGCAGCGAGCAGCAGTGGCCGCTGGCCGTTGCAAACGGTATCGATGATTGGAAGCACCGGCACCCGCAGGCTGCTGTCTAGGCCTTGCAGCTCATTTAGCTTGGCGCTGCCCGTGGCCAGTACGCAGGATGTCGCCCCCGCCCCTTTGTAAGCGGCCACCTCGATAGTGACATCGCCGACAAACGCATCCGGTAGGCGCAGAAGGAACGTGGTTCGTGATGGTGCGGGCAGCGTGATGTCAATTGGTGCCACCTCGCTGTGTGGTCCCAGCCCGGCGTGCAGCGGCAGCACGTGCAGCGACGCGGTGTCCATTGGGAGATCCTCGACGCTAACCAGGATTGTCGGCGGTCGAGAACAGGTGCACAGCGATAGAGCCAGCAGGCTCGCCGTGGAGGCCAGCCAAGATCCGGCCCGTTGGCTCGAACGACAAGTAGTTTTCATAAGCGCCCCCTTAAGGAACCAAGCAGTTAAAACTCGACGACGCGCACACCTAGATCGGCGCTCGGCTCGCGCTGGCGGAGACCGATCACGAGCCCAGTGGTGATGGCTCCAGCAGCGACGACGCCGCCGATTACGCCCCAGAACCAGGCTTTCTGATAGACGGGCTTTTCTTTTTGTTTGGCGGCCACGAGCAGCGCTTCGTCGGCTTTTTGACGCTCGGCCTCGTGCGCTTTGGACATCGCCTCGGCTTCTTCGGTTCGCCTTTGGGCGAGTCGCTCGGCGGCTTCTCGCTCTGCTGTCGCTCGTGCGGCATCCAAACGGGCTCGCATCGCCGCCGCGTGAGCTTCTGCCTCGGGCGAAAGAGACGACTTGGGGTCGTCCTTCAGGAACCGTTCGTACAGCGAAAGCGCCTCGGCCCAGTGTCCCGACTTGCGGTGGGCCTGTGCGATATTGAAAAGTAGCGTCGGGAGCTGTCTCTTCTGATAGGCCTCCTGAAACTCCACGATCGCTTGTTCGTAGTTGCCGGCCTGAAAGTGCCGCGTCGCGCTGTCGAGAATCTCGCGCAGTCCTCGGGAGTCCTTGCCGATCGCCGCCGCTGGAGCTGGTGACGTCGAGCTTGTAGCCGCTGCTTTGGCGTTCCCATTCGCAGGTTGAGCCTCAGCCGTCGCGACCCACAAAAGGACTACGCTAGCGAACAACCGGGATGTCATCGATCGAGTCGTTCGGTGGTTTGCCCGCTGGCTTGGTATTGGGTCGGAACACGGGCTTCGCAATGGGTCTTGTGACAGGCCTGGGGCCGGGGTTGGCGACGGCACTGCCGCTGGCCGGTTCAGTCGGTTTGGAGACTGGAGCATTCTGTTTGTCTGCAAAGGGTGCGACCGATGGTGGGATGGCGACCAGATTCACCATTCGCTCATGGTTTTCGCGCTGCTCGAGGACCACGGTCTGTTCTGCATAGCCAGCAAGTCGGAGTAGCACCTTGAGTGGCTCGGCGCTCCGTGCGCGGTCGACATTCCACGGTGTGGCACCGAGTAGCGACTGATCGGACACTTGCAGGATCTGCGCCCCCGGTGGTTCGCTGCGCAGCGACAGATGGACCATGGTCGGCAGGGCTTGTGGCAGCTTGGCGGTTCCCACTGGATTGGGCTGGGTCGCTGGCTGGGCCAAGGGCTGGGCTGGCTGCGGATTCTTCGTCGAGCGCAGCGACAGTGCACCGATCGCCAGACCAACGAGCAGCAGCAAGGCACTAGCCCCAATCATCGGCACCAATGACCGCTGTGCTGGTGCTTGCGGCGGTGGCTGCACGATCACCACCTGCGTTCCGGTTCCCGTCGAGCCCAGCCCAAGCTGCTCCAGCTCGCCGAGGATCTGCTTCATCGACGGGCGATCCTCGGGCTTTTTGGCCAGCATCTTGTGGCACAGCGTCTCGATGTCGGTCGAGACATGCGGGGCCACTTCGTGAAGGGGTTTCGGCTGCTCGATGATGTGCTGGGCAATCAGGTCGCCCGCGCCAGTGCCGCTGAACGGCGGATTGCCCGACAACATCTGGTAGAGCATGATCCCGAGCGAATAGACGTCGGTGCGGTCGGTGACGCTGATGCCGCCGCGACACTGCTCCGGCGACATGTAGATGGGCGTGCCGACGATCGCTCCCGTCGAGGTCTTCATCAGCTCCCCGGCATCGGGATCGACCACCTTGGCGATGCCGAAGTCGAGCACCTTGGTGCGCTCCCCCGTCTGAGCCTCCGAGTCCGGTACCAGGAATATGTTGTCCGGCTTGAGGTCACGGTGGATCACTCCCTTTTCGTGGGCGGCGTGGAGTGCGGCGGCGAGCTGACGGACGATCCGCAGCGCATCTTTGCTGTCGAGTTTGCCTTGCTTGGCGAGCCGATGCTTGAGCGACTCTCCATCGAGGTACTCCATCATCATGTACGCCGAGCCATCGGGAAGCTGGCCGAAGTCGTGAACCTTGACCAGGCCAGGATGGTGAACCAGGCTGGTCGTCCGTGCCTCGTGCATGAACCGCTGCACCGACGTCTCGTCCGAGGTCAGCTTCGGATGAAGCACCTTGATGGCGACGCGCTGGTTGATGGTCTCGTGCTGGGCCTCGAAGACCGCACCCATTCCACCTTGACCAAGCAGCTTAACAATCCGGTACTTGCCAATGCTCTGGCCAATCAGCGGGCTGGGTTGGATGACCTGGTCTGCCTGGGCGCTCATGGTAATTGGAGGAGAGACTCCATTATCTTACCGCGAAACGCGAGGACGCTCTATGGCGGATTTGCGCCCGGTGAGTCGGTCCGGTGCGAAGTTTCGAAGGACTGCGAGCGCTTAGGAAGGAGAGTTGGTTTCCGCATCGCGGATCGGCTCGCCGCCTTCGTCTCCCTCGGACTGGCTGCGGCCACCGCTGGCTTGGGCGCTGGCTTCCATCGGGCGGAGCAGCGGAAGGTACTCGCCTCGGCAGCTCCAGTGCCACAGCTCGGCAGCTCGCCACAGCGGAAACGGATGGGTTCGCGACGCCGTTTGCATCAGGCTGTAGATCTTGTCGAGTACGTTGTCCTCGGGGGCCTGGCGTGCCACCAGCGCTTGCTGCATAAAGTCATCAAGAGAGAGCTGTTCGGACAGCCGCCGACTGCCGCAGGCCAGCTTGGCGAGTACCTTCAGACACAGCGTGGGGTCTGACGTCGCCAGCAGCATTCCGCGATCCGCCGTCAGCTCCGAGCAGCGATCCCACTTGAGCAGCGCGAGCTGTAGCGGAATCAGCAGAAGCTGGCCGACTCCAAGCGTCGCCTTGGCCAGCTCTCCTGCTGCGAACGTAAACAGCCGCGCCGCCGTTTTGTACAGCACGTGCTGCGACAGAATGTGGCTCAGCTCATGCGCCATCACCGCTGACAGTTCGCCTTCGCTAAGCGAGTCACACAGCGAGCTAGACAGCGCCACGTAGTGTTTCTCGACCCCGCTGGTGTAGGCGTTTACTTCGCCGCTACCGTATACAAACAGCTCGGGTAGCTCGCGCAGGCCGAGTCGTCGCGCCACTTTTTCAAATTGTCGCTGAAGGTGTGGAAACTGCTTGTCCGAGACGCGGATATAGCTGGACTGGTTGAACAGTCGTGCGTAGCGCTCGGTCGTTACCTCGACGATCTTGCGCAGCAGAGAGCTAACCCCCGGAATCGCTTCGAGCGCCTCGGTCGCTTTCTGATCGAGTGGGTGCCGATACTGGATGGCCTCGACCGCCAGCGGGGCGTCTGCTGCCAGGAGCAGCGGGGCCTGACAGCGACCACAGCGGGCCTTGTCGGGTTGGTGGATCGCTCGGTGCAGCGGCAGCCGATTCTTTCCCTCACACAGGACGCAGACGAGGATCTTGCTCTCGTCGGCAGGCAGTGGATAACGGAGTCCGTCGAACATCCTTTGCACCGTAGCATGATCGCCATCAATCGCCACCGATCGGGCCGCGTCTGCCGCTACCCACAAGTAGGCTGGTGCGCCGACTCCTTATCGGCGGCCGTGCTGACCGACGCGATGAACATCCGACCGAGGCCACCCAAGAAAGCCGTGGTGTCTTTGCGAAAGTCTTGCGTGATATGCTGAACATGCATGTCCTCATCCTTTCCCATGCGGAATATGCGGGTCCGCTTCTCTGGCGAGACCAACATCGGAATGAAGCGGAAGCACAACGAAGACAGCTTCCTCATTCCCGATTATGAACGAGTCGCCGTCGTCGCGGACGGCATGGGTGGTCACGCCAGTGGCGAGGTCGCCTCAGGGATGGCAGTCGAGAGCGTCGGAGAGTACCTGCACTCCACGTTAGAACATCCGATTGTCACCTGGCCGTTCAAGCTCGACACCGGCATTCGGTACGACACGAATCGCTTGGTGATCGCCATCAAACACGCCAACCAGCGCATCTACGAAACGGCGCAACAGGACGAATCGAAGCACGGCATGGGTACCACCATCGTCGCGGCTTTGTTCAGTGACGACCGCGTCATCGTTGCCCACGTTGGAGACAGTCGCTGCTACCGGTTGCGACGCAACCAGCTCATTCAGCTCACAGAGGATCACTCGCTCCTCAATGACTACATGAAGATGAAGCGGCTTTCGGGAGAGGACTCCGGTCGCTTCACCCAAAAGAACGT
Source organism: Polyangia bacterium (assembly GCA_044228505.1). GTDB lineage: Bacteria > Myxococcota_A > Polyangia > Palsa-1104 > JAEUJZ01 > JAEUKA01. The sequence continues at coordinate 187,293 of JBGAUT010000006.1, forward strand.
CATCGTGCGAGCGCTCGGTATGAAGGAGTCGGTGCAGGTCGACACGATGGTCGATCAGCCGCAGATCGATGACATCTATTTGCTGTGCTCCGACGGCCTCTCCGGCATGGTGACCGACCCCCAGATTGCCGACATCCTGCGCAGCGAGAGCGATCTCGACAACGCCTGCGAGCGACTGATCCGTGCCGCCAACGACGCCGGTGGCACCGACAACATCACCTCCATCCTCTGCCGCATCGAACGCCTGTAGCGTTTCGACCACCGCCATCTACTGAAACGTCGCGCTCCGTTTGGTACCGCCGTGCGCGGGGTGCCGACTGTGGCGCTACGTACCGGATCGTGCAGCTTGGGCCGGCTGGTTGCGCCTTTGGCGCTGGCTGTCAGACCCATCCGCTATCTTGCGTGGGCTTGGGAGCATCTGGGGCGAGCGATTCACGCAGGCAGGAGATTCGGATGACGAGACGGATAGCGGGTGTTGCTCAGTGGCTGACCATGGGATTCCTGACCGCTTCAGCATGTGAGCCAGCGCTGCTCGAACAGGAGGGCGACGTACTAAGCGAGGAGGGGATTCGGACCGCGCAGACCGCCAGGCCTCCGACGCTTACCAAGGTCGAGCCAGCCGCGATCATCGCAGGCAGTGACGGCGAGCTGACCATTACCGGGAAGGGCTTTGTGCCAGGGCTGCGCGTCATGGTCGGGGGTCTGCTCGCTCCCCTGCCGCGCACGGTGACCTCGACCAAGATCCAGGTCGCTCTGCCGGCCGGACTGACCACCAGTGCCACCGTCGCAGTACGCGTGACGTTGCCCGACGGCCGCCAAGGCGAGCGCTCGGACCTGTTCGCCGTCACTGCGGACCCGATTGCGCTCGCACTGGCACCGCCCCGGCAGCGCTACGACGTCGCTGGCGCACGCGCTCCGGTGGTCGCGGACTTCAATCTGGATGGCAGGCCAGACATCGCCTCGGTGACCTCGACCGGGGCGGGAATCATCCTTCACCTGAGCAGTACCACCGGGGGGGCTCTGACCGCCCAGGCTGGCCCGACGTTCATGGGAGCGTACACACTCAGCGCAGCCGATCTGAACCGTGATGGCAAACCCGACTTGGTGGTCACCTCTCGGTCTGCGACACCGGCCGTCGCTGTGTTTCTTGGCAACGGCGATGGCAGCTTCCAGCCCTCTCGTCCGGTCACTGCCTACACCAGCAGCTTTTCCGACTACCAAAACAATCATGTCGTCGCGGGCGACGTGACAGGCGATGGCAAAGTTGATTTGCTCATCGGGGATATCGGTGGCGATGTAAACCTCTTTGCTGGGATCGGAGACGGTACCTATTCAGCCGGAACCTCGCTGGGCAAGACCTCGCAGCCGGTGCGCGCCATCCGTCTGGCCGATCTCGACGGCAATGGCTCGCTCGATGTCGTGGCTGCGAGCGGAATGGTCAGCGGCGGCGGCGGCACCATCCTCGGCTTTGTCCGGCAGATGGACGGGACGTTCAAAAATACCCACACGCTGGCATCGATGGAGAGCTTCACCGCGCTGTCGCTGCTCGACTATGATGCCGATGGCAAGAGTGATGCGGCCGTCGTCGCAGCATCCGGCAAGCTGTACACGTTTCGAGGCAACGGCGATGGCACCTTCGGAACGGGCGTCAGCAGCGACATCGGCAAAAACGCGGCCTTCCTGACTGCGGGAGATCTCAACGGCGACGGCAAGCCCGATCTGGCCAGCGGCGGGCGCTTTGAGAACTTTTCGACCCCAACCGCCGCGACGTTTGTCAGCATCACCAACGTGGACGGCACCACCCGCAGCAATCAGTTGGAAGCCGACGCGCTTTACAGCGGGGGCATCCTTGCGGACATGAACAAAGACGGTCGTCTCGACCTCGTCGTCACCCACACCGAGCGCAATGAGCTGTCGGTCGTCTTCGGTCGCGGCGATGGCAGCTTCGTACTCAATGGACCAACCGGCACCGTGACTGCGGCGAGCAGCGGCGACTTCAACGGCGACGGTAAGCTCGATTTGATCTACGTTGGCTCGTCCGTCGACAAGCTGGCCATCATGCTGGGCCGCAGCGATGGCTCGTTTGATCCACCGCGAACCTTCGACGTCGACCGTGCCCCGAGTGCGGTCCGCAGCGGTGACTTCGATGGCGACGGCAAGCTCGACGTGGCGGTGACCTGCTACGACACCAACTTGGTCAGCCTGCTGCTCGGCAAAGGCGACGGTACCTTTGCGACCCAACGGACGTTCAGCGTGGGTCGTGGCCCGAACAGCCTGGCGGTGCTCGACCTCGATGGGGATGGAAAGCTCGATATCGTGACCGCCAATGCCGACGCTGACTCGGTGAGCGTGCTCATCGGCAACGGCACCGGTAACTTCGCGGTCAACAAAGACTACTCGACGGGAAAGGGTCCGGTTGCGGTGGCGGCGGCCGATCTCAATGCGGACGGACGCCCCGATGTCGTGACCGCCAATGCCGACGCGAGCAGCGTGTCGTATCTGCAAGGCAGCGCGCTGACGGCTGGTGTGCTCAATGTGGCCAAGAGCGTCGCCGTGGGCCAGTCGCCTTCCGACGTGGCCATCAGCGACACCAACGGGGATGGCAAGCTCGACATCGTGACGGTCAACAGCGACAGTAACAACCTCGCGGTGCTCATCGGACGCGCCGACGGAACCTTCGCCAGTGCTCGTTTTTCGGCGACCTGCGAGTTCCCGACCGACTTCGCCGCCGGAGAGCTCACCGGGGACAGCAAGCTCGACCTGGTGGTGCGCTGCGCAGCCGGCAAGCGCAGCCAAGCCCTGATTGGTCAGGGTGACGGCAGCTTTGTCTCCTCCCCACGCGCATTCCCGCTCGGCACCGCAGTGCTCATTGCCGACATCAATGCCGACAGCAAGTCCGACCTGCTGCTCTTCGACAGCGGGCAGCCACTGCAAGTCCTGCTAAACACTCGGAAGTAGTCCCCGGCAAGCCACCGGTGTGCAGGCTGGGCACCGGTGGCTGGGACGGACGCTGCGGTTTGCTCCCCCGGAACAAAGACGCCGTGCTGCGGTTGGCTCGGTTCGAGCGTAAGATGCGCGAATGAGCAAACCCAAGCTGACCTATTTTGATGCCCCCGTGAGCCGTGGCGAAGAATGCCGCCTAGCCCTCCACCTTGCGGACGTCGACTTCGAGGACGTTCGCATCAAGCCGGCCGACTGGCCCGCGCTCAAGCCTACGACGCCGTTCGGTAGTCTGCCGCTCTACGAAGAGCCGGGCCATCCCGTGCTGGCCCAGACGAACGCCATCCTGGTCCTGATTGGCCGCCGTCACAGACTCCACCCAGCCGACGACTTTACCGCTGCCCAGCACGAAGCCATGATGCAGCACGTCGAAGACCTGCGTGCCCACGTTTCACCGACGATTCGCATCCAAGATCCGGCGGAAAAGAAGCGAGCCAGAGAAGCCCTGGTCGAGTCCTTTTTGCCCGTGTGGGGTGCCAACGCCGAAAAACAGATCGGGGAAGGCCCCTTCTTTGGTGGTGCCGCGATTCAAGTGGTGGACCTAAAGCTTCACATGGCTGTGCGCTGGTTCATCGGCGGCAAGGTCGATCACATCCCTGCCACCATCTTCGCAGCGTTTCCCAAGCTGAGCCGCATCCACGATGCGGTCCGCGACCACGCCAAGGTGAAGTCCTGGTACGCCAAGGGCTGATTGGTTTGGGGCACCAGTGTGTGCCCCGGCGAACGTCGTGCGGAAGCGCGGCAGCTGCGAGCGGTCGTCCAGTGGTTCGGGCGAGTTGATGAGCACAGGCATCAACCTGATGGATGCATCCATCAGGTGTCTGCGGCGAAAGGTGGGCTTAGCCGAACACGCAAGAGTAGCCCGCGTTCACGCCGGACAGAATCGGCGTCACGTCTTTCACCGAGCTCTTCATTCCGAACTCGACTTGCAGCAGCGCTCCAGTTAGCCCAGGCAGCTTGATCGGAGTCACATCCGACGGAACCTTGGCCATCTCCACCCACGGTGCAGCCGACAGGCTCGCTTTGTCGTTGGCGCTGCGGACTCGGATTGTCACCTGCGTCCCGGCCGGGGCTTGCAGCAGGTAGGCAATCTCTAGCCAGCGCGTCTGCGAGGCACCCATACAGCCTTGGAAGGTGTGCCGCCAGAAGCCCGCCGGTGCCCCCGCGTTGCGGAGCTGGTAGCCGGTCATATCGCTATAGGTATACGGGCCGCTGCCCACCGACGCTTTCGTCGTCGAGTAGTCTGTCGGATTGACCTTATAGGCCGCGCTGTTGGCTTGGCTGATCACCCACGGGTTGTTGTCGAAGTCGATCGCCGCACCGACGTTGTTGCTCGACACGTTGGCGGTCTTGCCCTTAAAGACCATCTTCGCGCCCGAGCCATCGACGTGATACATGCCGGTATAGGTGTCGGCGATCCAGACGCCGGTCTTGTTGTCGACGGCCAGGCCGCGTCCCGACTGCATGCCCTGGCCCTGCAAGTCGAGGTTTTCCCACGTCTCGGTCACCGGATCGAAGCGGCCCACGCAGCTACCGCCCGCCGTGTAGATTCGACCGGCGGCATCGGCGGCAATCCCGTAGGGACACTGGGGAGCCTTGGCACCGTTATAGACCTTGACCTGGTCGCCTTTGCTGACCTGCACCACCGCCAAGCTGCCCTCGGCACCGCGCACCCAAACATCGCCGTTCTTGTCGAGGACGAGCCCATACGGCATCGCCGGGGTCACGTTGATGGTCTTCATGATCGCGCCGGTCTTGGCGTTGAGCCGCACCAGCTCGCGGGTCCCGTACAGTCCGACGTAGACCACGGTGTCGGTTTCACCAAGGCCCGCGTTAAAGCCCGCAGCGCGAGGCAGCGAGCCCGGCGTCAGCTTGGTAAACCACAGGATGCACTCATCGCCCGGGCTATTTGGCTGGCCCTCGGCCCACGGCATCGGCGACGAGTTTTCGGACGTGTCGATCTTGCCGTTGCCGTTTCTGTCGATGCACTGCGACTTGTCGCCTGCGATGTGGACCGCAGAGGCGCGGCTCGCGTCCGATGCCGAGCGGTTGGCGACCACGATGTCGCCGTTCAGCCCCACGGTGGTGCGCGACGGGTCGGCCTTGCCGCCGGGATGGGTCAGGTAGCGGCCGATCTCGGCCATCGTGCGGGTGTCGATCTTGGACACCGTACCTTCGGCACTGTTGGCGACCCAGATGATCGGTGAAAGCGTGCCGCCAAAGCCCTTCGAGTCGAGAACGACGTTGCCGTCCTTGTCAATCTTGACCCCTGAAGAGCCGTCATCGGTTGGGTCAAACGGCGTGGTGCCCATCGGGCCGACTTTTTCATAAGCGCCCGGGCCGCCAGGAGGTGGTTTGTTCGGGTCGTACGCCTGGCAGGACGTGTCGCCTGCCTCGCAGTCGGTTTCACCACCAAGGTTTGCGGGGTTACAGGCCAGCGCCAGCAGCGGCAACACAAACAGCGACAGATTACCCTTCATTAACAGCCTCCACATCGGGGTCGTTACATACGCCTGGCGAAAAGCGAAGCAAAAACTGCGCCTTGTGCGCCGGGGCGCGTGAGCTAAGATTCCCCAAAACCATGAAGCACTCGGCGGAAAGCAGTGCCGCTTCGAGGGAGGGGATTCCCAAAGACCCCAACTCGACCAGTGTCCTCGACGACATTCCTGAGTTCACCCGCTATCGGCCCGGTGGCGTCTTCCTGGTAATCACCGGCTCCGATCGGGGCGAACAGGTGGTGCTGTCGGACAAACCCATCACCATCGGCTCATCACCGAGCTGCGAGCTGGTGTTATCCGACCGCACCGTCTCGCGTCGCCACGCCACCGCGCAGCTTGAAAACAACCAAGTGGTGGTTCGCGATCTCGGCTCGACCAACGGTAGCTTCACCTACGGCGCTCGCTTCAAAGAGATCGTCGTCGGCTTCGGTACCGAGATCACGCTTGGCAAGACCGTGCTCAAGTTCTTGCCGCAAGAAGAGGCGCTCAAGCCGATCGAAAGCGAGGACGATCGCTTCGGCAGCTTGCTTGGCTGTGACGCCAAGATGCGGCGGCTGTTTGGCCTGCTGCGTGACATCTCGCCGACCGACTCGACCGTGCTCATTCAGGGCGAGACCGGCACCGGCAAAGAACTCGTCGCCGAAGAGATTCACCGCCACTCGAAGCGCGCCGCTGGGCCGTTCGTGGTCTTCGACTGTGGCGCGGTCCCGCGAGAGCTCATTGAGTCGCTGCTGTTTGGTCACGTCAAAGGCGCGTTTACTGGGGCTGTCTCGGACCGACAGGGCGCGTTTGCGGAAGCCCACGGCGGCACCATCTTTCTCGATGAGATCGGCGAGCTAGCGCTCGATCTACAGCCGTCCCTGCTTCGTGCTCTCGACAAGCGGGCGGTCCGTCCGGTGGGCGGTGGGGCCTATCGCCAGGTCGATGTTCGCGTCATCGCGGCGACCAACCGCGATCTGCGCGAAGAGGTCGCCCGCAAGGCGTTCCGCGAAGACCTGTACTTCCGGCTGGCCGTCATCCGCGTGCAGCTCCCGTCACTGCGCGAGCGCGGGCGAGACATCGATCTGCTCACCGACTCGTTCATCGAGCAGTTTTCCGCTGGCAAGCCCTTGTCGCTGCCGCCGTCCGAGCTGGCCCGGCTGCGCAGCTACGGCTGGCCCGGCAACGTCCGCGAGCTGCGCAACGTCATCGAGCGGGCCTGCGTGCTGGCCAAGGGCGACACCCTGAACCTCGAAGAGCTGGGCGACGCCATCGTGCACACCGCGCCACCATCCGTGCGCTCGTCGCTGCCGTTCAAGGAAGCCAAGGGCCAGCTCGTCGAGCACTTCGAGCGCGAGTACATCGTCGACCTGATGAAGCGCCACCGCATGAACCTGTCGGCGGCAGCCCGTGAGGCCCAGATCGACCGCAAGCACCTGCGCGAGCTACTGCGCAAGTACGGGCTCGACAACCGCCTCGACCCCGCCGACCGCTCAGGCGAGTGATCGGCCCGACATCCGTGACAGCCGAACGTCCAGCCACGCCGCCAGACCCAGCGTCAGTCCCCGCGCAATAAAGCGTGCCTCGGGCGGTACCGCTAGCAGCGACATTCCCGACAACAGACACGCCATCACCAGCGATCCGAGCAGCACCCCAGCGACGCTGCCTCGGCCACCCCGCAGGCTACAGCCGCCGATGACGCAGGCCGCGACCGCATCCAGTTCCATCAGCTCGCCGACGGTCGTGGTCGATGCCCCGGCATACGCGGTTTGCAGCAGCCCAGTCAGCCCCACCAGCGCGCCGAGCAGGGTATACGCCGTCACCACCACCTTGCCGACCGGAATGCCCGACAGCACCGCCGCCTCTTCGTTGCCGCCAATGGCGTACAGCGCCCGCCCCAGCCGGGTGTGCCGCGTCAGCACCTGCGTCAGCACGGCCACCAGCGCCAGGATCAGCAGCGGCAGCGGCAGACCGCGAAACTGTCCGCAGGTCAGCGTCAGCAGGGCCAGCGCCTCGGACGCCACCAGCCAGCGGAGAAACCCAAGCTCGCCATCGGGCGCAGGCTCACCTTGGGCAGCCGCTTCCTGCTTCGCGTGACGGTGGCCGCGTAGGGTCCACAGTCCGAGCAGCGCGATCACCACCGACACCAGCAGATACGACGGCCCCGGTGGCAGATAGGTTGTGGTCAGCACCGACAGCAGGTTTCCGTGGCCTCCCGGGCTGACCGGCACTGTCTGGTTGGCAATGGTCAGCCAAAACAGCCCCTTCCAGGCCAGCAGTCCGCCGAGCGTGATGATAAATGCCGGGATGCCTTGGCTGACGATGAGAAAGCCCTGCACCCGCCACAGCAGCAGTGCCAAGCCGATGCCAATCACCATCGCCAGCTCCGCCGGGAGCGAGTAGCGCATGATCAGCACCGCCGTCACGCCGCCGATGAGCCCCACGCCGCTGCCTGCCGACAGGTCGATGTGGCCGGGCAAGATCACCAGCAGCATGCCCAGGCTTAGCACCGACGTGATCGCAAACTCGATGGTCAGCATGCTCAGGTTGCGCGCCGACAGGTACTGCGGTGCGAGCAGCCCAAAGAACAGCCCCAGCCCCAGCAGAACCACCAGCAGCGACAGATCGCGCCACTCCATTCGCTCGCTCATCGTGCCTCCCTGGTGACGCCGCCTGCTGGGCTGCGCAGTTCAAGAGCCGCGTGCAGCAGCGCCTCTGGTGTCGCTTGTTCCGCTCGCAAGCTGGCCTTGAGCGTGCCATCACCCAGCACCAGCACCCGGTCGCTCATCCCGAGCAGCTCGGGCAGATCTGAAGACACCATCAACACCCCCAGACCCTCGCGCCGCAGCTCGTCGAGGAGTCCGTAGATTTCTTGCTTCGCCCCAACGTCGACGCCACGGGTTGGTTCATCGAGCAGCACCACCTTGGGTCGACACAAAAGCGCCTTCCCCAGCACCACTTTTTGTTGATTGCCACCCGACAGCGTTCGCACCGGCTGCTCTAGCCCTGCCGCCTTGATGTGTAGCCGCGTCGCCAGCTGTCGGGTCACGCGCTGCTCGGCGCGACGGTTGATAAGGCCCCGCTCGATCACCGCCGCCAGCGACGACAGCGTTAGGTTGAAACGGATCGACTCGTCCATCACCAGCCCAAACCGCCGGCGGTCTTCGCTGACCATCAGCACCCCGGCCGCAATCGAGTCCGCCGGGCTCATCGGCGCGTGCTCTGCTCCGAGCAGCGACACCGAGCCCGCCTGCCGCGTCCCCCACGCGCCAAACAGGTGCAGCAGCAGCTCGCTGCGACCCGCGCCGAGCAGTCCGTAGATGCCCACGATCTCGCCCGCCTCCAGCCGAAACGAAATCTCGCGCAGCCGTGGCGGACCCTCGCTCGACTCGCTCACCGTCAGATCGTGGATGTCGAGCAGAGGCTCGCGGTGGTCGTCCGGGGCGGTTCGTGGTGGAAACAGCTCACCCAGCTCGCGGCCCACCATCTTGTGGACCAGCAGCGCGTGCGATGTTTCCTTGGCCGGGGCCGAAAACACGCTCTGGCCGTCGCGCAGCACCGTGATGTGGTCGGCAATCGCCATGACCTCGTCGAGTCGGTGCGAGATGTACAGGATGCTCTGTCCCTCGCGCTTCAGCTCCCCGAGCAGCCCGAGCAGCGCTTCGCTCTCGCGGTCGGTCAGCGCCGCCGTCGGCTCGTCCAGAATCAGCACCCGCGAGCGGACGCGCTGCGCCCGGGCAATCTCGACGAGCTGCTTCTGTCCCGCGCCCAGGCTCGACACCTTGCGGTCCGGGTCGAGCGCAATCCCAAAGCGCGACAAAAGCGAACGGGCCTCGCGCCGCATCCGTCTGTCGTCAATCAGCAGCGGCAGTGGCCACGGTCCTTGCCGACGAGGCTCGGCCCCCAGGAAGATGTTGGCCGCGACCGACATCTCTTCGACGAGCGGCAGCTCTTGGTAGATCACCGCGATGCCGCGTGCCTGGCTGTCCCGCACCGACTCAAAAGCGGCCTGCTTGCCGTCGAGCAGGTACTCGCCCTCGAAGCTGCCAAACGGATGAACGCCCGACAGAATCTTGATGAGCGTCGACTTCCCGGCCCCGTTTTCACCGCACAGCGCGTGAATCTCGCCCTGCTTGAGCGCAAACTCGACGCCGCGCAGCGCGAAGATGCCCGAAAAGCGCTTGGTCACGCCGCGCAGCTCTAGGATCGGCTCGGCCATGGGGCGCGACTACTGGCCTTTCAGAATCGCTTCCAGCGAGTGGAAGCCATCGGCCACCACCGTCTGCTGGAGGTTGCCCTTATCGACCGAGATCACGTCGACGAAGACCGCTGGCACCGGCGTCTTTTCGACCAGGATCTCGCCCTTGGCGATGACCGTCTTTTTGCCCGCCATCGCCACCGCGACCTCTGCCGCCCGTCCCGCCAGCACCTTGAGCGGCTTGTAGATCGTCATCGTCTGGCTGCCCGCGTAGACCCGCTGGCAGGCCGAAAGCTCGGCGTCCTGTCCGGTCAGCAGGATCTTGCCGTCGCGCCCGTCCTCGCGCAGCGCCTGCACCGAGCCACCCGCCGTGCCGTCGTTTGGGGCCAAGATCGCGTCAAACGCAAGTCCCCGCGCAATCGCCGCGTTGATGATCCGCTTGGCGTGCTCCGGCTTCCAGTCGTCGACCCAGTCCTCGTGCAGCACCTCGATCGCCCCGCTGGCGAGGAGCGGCTGCAGCACCCGGTCCTGCCCTTCCTTCATCAGGTGGGCGTTGTTGTCGGTCTTGGCCCCGTGCAGCCGCACGATCTTGCCTCGGCCCGGCGTCGGCAGGTGGTCCACCAAGTAGCGCGCCTGCTGCGCCCCCACCGCCACCGCATCAAACGAGATGTAGAAGTCGAGCGACGGCTCGGGAATGAGGCGGTCATAGGCAATCACCGGCACCCCCGCCGCGTGCGCCAGTCGCACCGCCTTGCTCATCGCCGCGCCGTTGTGGGCCACGATCACCAGCACGTCCACCTGCGAGGTCAGCAGCGACTCGACATCGCGCATCTGCTGGATGTCCGACGAGTTCGCCGCCAGGTCCATCACCTCGGCCCCTAGCTCGGTCGCTCGCTTCACAAACGCGGCTCGGTCGCGCTGCCAGCGCTCTTCCTTGAGCGTGTCAAACGACATCCCGATCCGCAGCTTGTGCTGCTTCGGCGCTTCCACCGCCCGGCCTTGCCGTGACAGCACCACGCCAATCAGCACGCTCAAGATGAGCGAAGCCGTCACCAGCACCAGTCGCTGCCGACGACCCGCCGTGTCAGATCCAGTCGACTCCGACTGTCCCGCTTGTCCAAGTTTCGAGGATCGCTGCACCACGGGCGGCACTGTAGGCGTCCTCTTACACGCGAAGCAAGACGCAAAGGCCAGTGCTATACCTGCGGCTCCGGTTGTGCTTTGGTCGCCAGTCCTTGTCGCAGCCCAGTGGCTACCTTCTAGTTGGGCCCGACGTGCGGCTGGTACAGCGCAGCAAGCTGCTCGGGCTAGAGAAGCAGATCGCGGAGCAAGTCCACGCCGCCTACAAGCTGACTGCTGAAGAGCTGGCGGTCATGGCAGAAACCCAGCCCCCACGTATGCCGCCCGGCTTCTAGTGGTAGTGCGCGGACAACCGATGGTAGTGCGCGGACAGCCGACGGTAGTGCGCGGACAGCCGATGGTAGTGCGGCGACAGCCGATGGTTGTGGGAACTAAACCGATGGTAGTGCTGCGACAGCCGATGGTAGTGCGCGGACAACCGATGGTAGTGCGCGGACAACCGATGGTAGTGCTGCGACAGCCGATGGTTGTGGGAACTGAACCGATGGTAGTGGGGCGACAACCAGCGGTAGTGGGGTGACAACCAGCGGTAGTGCGGGAACAACCAGCGGTAGTGGGGCGATGGCCAGCGGTTGTCGGAACGGGGCCAGCGGGAGTGCGGGGATGGGGCTTGGTGGGTGGGTGCGGACAATTTCCCGACGGGACGAAGAAAAAAGCGAGAAATTACGCAACCTTAGCTGGGGGGTACCGAAAAGACCTTCACCTGTTGCTGCTGCGGCTCCATCTCCCGACACGAGCCTACCAAGCGGCAAAACCAAGCGACAGGACAAGGAGCACGAACATGAGCAAGAAGAATCCGCCGGTCCCCACCAACTTCGATGATCAAGTAGAAGCGCTCGTTGCCCGCAGCAAAGCCGAAGGCTGGGACAAGAAGTTCAGCATCGACGTGAAGTCGATGGAAATGCGTCTCAAAGCCCATCGCGCTGCGAAGCCAAAAGACGCAGAGCTGCGCCAAGCCTACGAGCAGCACCACAAGAGCTTTAGCCTCGACCAAGCCGTCCTGTACAAGCAGTACGTCGAGTCGGTGGGCATCCTGCGGGCCGCCCATCGCAGCCAGCCCGAAGTGCTGCGCTCGCTCGACGGTTTCAAGCGCAAGGGCGGGGGGAGCCGCCGCAAGAAAGAGCCGAGCGTTCCGCAGCCCGAGCCGACGAAACCGGCGGCACCGTAGGCAGGCCCCACGCGGCGGCGGTCGCTCCCTGGGCTTGTGGTTACTGGATCGGGACTTCTATTGAAGCCGGGACCACGATGCCGTGGCGGAGCAGCCCGCCGCTGGGTGAGATGCGCAGGTAGTGTCCTACGGCTCCCAGCTTGACCTCGGCTCGATACTCTTCTCCGCCAGCAATCGCTGGCCCTTTGAGCACTTCCAGTTCCTCGACCGTCCCACCGGGCAGGGTCTCGGCAATCCGCTGCGAGACGGCTGCCGGTAGGCCATCGCTAGCCAGCCGACACTCGGTGTAGCGCAGCGTGGCATCGGGCCGGGCCGACACCTCGCAGTGCTTGCCGTCTGGGATCTCGACCTCGACTTCATAGACGAGCCCCGCATCGACGTAGTGTTCTGTCTCCAGCGAGACAATCTTGCCGCCGGGGAACTGGCTCTCGGCAAGCTTGCGGATCGCCTCCGGCACGCGGCTTTGATCCTGGTGGTACACCGACATCTTGGTGATGGTGCCGCTCTTATCGCTGTGTAGCTCGATTTTGCGGACGCCTTGGGCCGTGGTGGACAAGGACAACAGCTCGTGGTCGAGCCGACCCGGTCCCACCCCACTCGTCGCACAGCCAAAGGAACACAACATTGCAGAGAGTAGCGCGAAGCGTTTCATGCGCGAACAGTAGCCAGGCTCCCGTGAGCCGGTCAATCTTCGCCTTGAGCGCGAGTGAACGCCGGTTGACCGTCCCACTCTTCTAGCTTTTCGAGGTGCATCCAGCGCAGCCGCGTGGACACCTGCGCCAGCAGGGTCAGGATGATGGCATCGGTGACTTCTTGCTCGCTGTCGCGCTGCACGAAGCGGCATCGCCAGTGATCCACACAATCGGTCAGCGACCCTCGGTCGGGATACACCCGGGCCCCACGGTTCGAGATCATCCGTAGCTTGAGTGGGGAGTCCTGACAGAGCGACTCGACCAGCGGGCCAAGCAGTGCAGGCGTGGTCTGTGCTTCGACAAAGACATCGACGCCGATGGTCTTGCGCTGAATCGGCGGGGCAGAGGATGGGACCGTGGCCGGCGGTGTGGGTAGCAAAAGCGGCTGGACCGGCCTGGGCGTGGTGGTGCGCGGCGGTCGCTGTAGGCGAGCGATCACTGCCTCGGCAAAGGCGCGGGTGCCCACGCTGCCCGCTTTTCGTACGTCCTCGGTATACACCCCGTCTTCGATGGCCAGGTAGATGGCCTGCTCGATTCGCTGGCCCGCCGCCGCCTCGTCCAGGTGGCGCAGCATCATCACCGCAGACAGCAGCATCGCGGTAGGGTTTGCGCGGTCCTGACCGGCGATGGTGGGTGCGGTGCCGTGCACGGCCTCGAACATGGCGACCTCTGCACCGAGGTTGGCTCCGGCCGCAAAGCCGAGTCCGCCGCACAGTCCGGAGGTCAGGTCGGACAGAATATCGCCGTTCATGTTGGTGGTCAGCAGCACCTCGAACTGCTCGGGTGCCCGCACGAGCTGGTGGGCGCAGTTGTCGACCAAGATGTGCTCGGCCTGGATGTCGGGATAGTCACGCGCCACCTCCTCGAAGGTTCGCTTGAACAGCCCCTCGGTGAGCTTCATGATGTTGGCCTTGGTGACGCAGTGGACGCGCTTGCGGCCCTCGGACCGGGCGACAGCAAAGGCCAAGCGAGCGACCTTCTCGCAGCCCTGTCGAGAGATCAGCTTCAAGCACTGCGCGACATGGGCGGTCTGCATGTGCTCGATCCCGGCGTACAAGTCTTCGACGTTTTCGCGAACCACGACCAGATCGATGGCACGGCTGGCATACGGCCCCGGCACGCCCGCAATCGTGCGAATGGGCCGGATGTTGCCGTAGGTCTCGAAGAGCTTTCGCAGGGTGACGTTGGCGCTCTTTTCGCCTTTGCCAATCGGCGTCTCCAGCGGGCCCTTGAGCACCACCCGCGTCTTGTGAATCGAGTCGATGGTGGTGGTCGGTACTCCCGATGGGATGCCGCGCAAAAAGACCTGCTTGCCCGCTTCCTGGACCTCCCACGCTATCGCCACACCGGCGGCCTCGATGACCTGCTGCGTGGCGCGGACTACCTCGGGGCCGATGCCATCGCCGGGGATCACGGTAACCAGTTTCCGTCCTTCGTTGTCTTGGCTGAATCTCATGGGGTGCTCCTTGTTTCGCTTGATGGCCAGCCTATCCAGTAACTTTGATTCATGAAATACATTTCATGTTTCAGAATACATGAACAGCGAATAGCCTCAAGGAATCATGGCGATCGGAAGAACAGCACAGCCCGAGCAGTTCCCGGAGTGGACGTTCCTGACCAACCACGCCCATGTCCTGATCTTTTTGTCGGCGCAGCCCGACGCGCTGCTGCGCGAGGTGGCGAGCACGGTCGGAATCACCGAGCGAGCGGTGCAGCGGATCATCGGCGAGCTAGAGGCCGCCAACTATCTGGTCAAAGAGCGCGAAGGTCGTCGCAATCGCTACCGGGTTCGCACCGATGGGCCACTGCGTCATCCGATTGAAAGACACCGCAGCGTGCAAGCGCTCCTCGACTTGGTGAGCGGTCGTTAGCGTCCGCCCGAATAGGACAAGACCAGCTCGACCACACTCGGCAGCTCGTGGGGAAGGCGTAGCTCGGCGCGATACAGGACCGCCTGACCGGCTGACTCGGCTCGGCCCACAAGGACGCCATCGCCATAGGCATCAGGAATCGTGATGCGGTTGCCACCCGGAAGCTGGCTACAGCGACCGCTCTGTTCCTCGCCACCGGCCATCGCGACGATCGCCCGCACCGCCCCCGCGTCGGCACAGGACCGTCCGTCGATAAGCTGCCAGTGGACCTCGATGCTCCGAGTCTCCCGTGGCTGGCACCCGGAAGCCATGCACAGCCCACACAGCCACAGCCCAAAGCGTCCGACGGATCTCCCTGCCAGCATGGGCGCAGCCTAGCAGAAAGCCACCGCCGTCGCTCCTAGAGCCCGAGCACTTCCGACATCTCTTGCATCATCTTGACCCGCCACTTGGTCACCGGGCTTGAGCCGTCGAGGAGGGCTTTGGTTTCGGTGAGCACCTGCGTAAGCGAGTAGCGATACACCGACGGATCTTCGGTGGGCTGGCCACCCGGCATCGACTTCATCCACGCCATCATCTGGCTGGTGTCGCCGCGCAAGACCGCTGCCACGGCGGCGCGCCCGAGCCGGGCCGCGACCATGCGATCCTGAAATGAGGGACGACCGCCGCGTACCAAGTGGCCGAGCACGGTGGCGCGGATCTCGACCCCTGGCAGCTCCGGCGTGAGCAGCTCTTCGACGCGGCGAACCAGTGAGGTGCAGGGAAACTCGACGCCCTCGGCCTTCAAGATGAGCACGCGCCGCTTGCCGACCTCGGACTCAAACGCGCTGCGGATCGCCTTGGCCACGGTGGCTACGATCGCGGCCTCGCTGCCTGCTTGCTCGCGGAACAGCACGGCGTCGGCACCCGCTGCGACTGCGCTGGCCATCGCCAGATAACCGCTGTGACGGCCCATGACTTCGACGACAAAGGCGCGGCGGTGGGAAATCGCGGTGTCGCAGATCCGGTCGCACGACTCAACGATGGTGTTGAGCGCAGTGTCGACGCCGATCGCGGTGGAGGTGCAGCCGATGTCGTTGTCGATGGATGCGGGGATGCCGATGATCGGGGTGCTGCACTCCTGCGACAGCAGGTGCGCGCCGGTGAGTGAGCCATCGCCGCCCACAACGATCAGACCCGCCGCATCACCGAGCTTGGCGATGGCAAGCCGTCTTCCTTCCGGGGTCCGAAAGCGGGCCGAGCGGGCCGAGCCAATCATGGTGCCGCCGAGCGATCCGGCGGTGTCGAGGTCGGGGATGACCGCGAGCCCGTGCTCGGTCACCTGGGTGAGCTCGCGAAACCGGCCATCCATCAGGCCGTCGTAGCCATCGAGCACACCGAGCGTCCGCATCCCTGCGGCTGCCGCGACTTTGGCCACGGCCCGGACCGCCGCATTCATACCTGGCGCATCGCCCCCAGAAGTCAGGATGAAGATGGTCTTCATAAGCCCCCCCACTGCCAGCGTATCGCGTTTTTTAGGTGCAGGGTCGGACTACGTATTGGTTCCCAATGCCCCTATACTGCGCGCCGTGCTTGACCCGTTTGTTCCCGAAGTCACGGTGATTGGCGGTGGCCTGGCTGGTTGCGAGGCTGCTTGGCAGCTTGCGGAGCGTGGCCACACGGTTGATCTCATCGAGATGAAGCCAGCGCGACTGTCGCCCGCGCATACCACGCCGCTGCTCGCCGAGCTGGTGTGTAGCAACTCGCTGCGCAGCGATGATCCCTGCTCGCCGGCGGGGCTGCTCAAAGCCGAGCTGCGCGCTGCCCGCTCGCTCATCATCGCCTGCGCGGACGAGGCGCGAGTTCCCGCCGGGGATGCCCTCGCGGTCGATCGGCTACAGTTTTCGCGACGAGTGACGGCCCAGGTGGTGCGTCATCCGAACATTCGGTTGCGGCGGCAGCTCTGTGACGAGCTACCCAAGGGGCCGTGCATCCTGGCGGGGGGGCCGCTGGTCGAGGGTGGGGCGGCGCGGCAGCTTCGCAGCTTGTGTGGCGACCGGCTGTACTTTTACGACGCCATCGCCCCGATTGTGGAAGCGGACAGCATCGACTACGACCGCTGCTTCCGGGGCTCGCGCTATCACCAGGGCGAAGAGGGCGACTACTTAAACTGCCCACTGAGCCAAGAGGAATACCACGCGTTTGTGGCGGCGCTGCTCGCCGGTCGCAAGGTCACGCCCCATCGCTTCGAGGAGCCGCGCTACTTCGAGGGCTGCCTGCCGGTCGAGGTGATGGCGGAGCGTGGTCCGGAGACGCTGGCCTTTGGGCCGATGAAGCCGGTGGGGCTCATTGATCCGCGCAGGCCCAGCGAGCATCCGTACGCGGTGGTGCAGCTCCGCGCCGAAAACCGCTACCACACGGCGTACAACTTGGTCGGCTTTCAGACGCGGCTCGCCTATCCCGAGCAGAAGCGCATCTTTGCGATGATCCCGGCGCTGCACCGTGCCGAGTTTGTCCGCTTCGGGTCGATTCACCGCAACAGCTACGTCGAAGGCCACAAAGTACTTGATGCGGCGCTGGCGCTGCGGGCGGCCCCAAACATTCACCTGGCGGGCCAGATTACCGGCGTCGAGGGCTATATCGAGTCGACGGCGATGGGGCTTTTGTGCGGGGTGCTGCTCCACGACAAGCTGCGCGGGCTGCCGTTGTCCTTGCCGCCGCAGACCACGGCCATCGGGGGCCTATACCACCACGTCATCACCCCCCGCGAGCCGGGCGTCAAGTACGTGCCGATGAACATCAACTTTGGGCTGCTGCCGCCGTTTGTTGGCAAGCCAGCCAAGCGAGCGGGCAAGCGGGGGCGAAGGGCACTTCATGCCGAGCGGGCCCGCGAGCACCTGCCGGGCTGGCTCGGTCAGATTGGCATCACGGCGGATTTGGCTTCGCTGTTACTGGTTGACGCGGAGCAGGATGGCGGTGGTGTTGTCGACGCCGCCGAAGCTTAGCGCGGCACGGATGAGCGCGTCGCAGGACTCGTCAAGGGTCGGCGCGGTGGCGGCTTCCGACATGACCTCGCGCAGAATCCAGTCATCGACCATATCGGTCAGTCCATCGCAGCAGAGCAGGTAGACATCGCCGAGCTGCATGTTGACGGTCTGATACTCGACCTCGACCGCTTCGTGCAGGCCCACCGCCCGGACAATCACGTTGTCGTTCGGCGGCCCGTAGCGCCTGGCTAGCTCGGGGTTGTCTTCGTACAGGTTGACGAGCGAGTGGTCGCGGGTGACCTGAATCAGCTCGCCGGAGTTATAGACCAACCGATAGATCCGACTGTCGCCAACGTGGCACACTTGCAGTGCGTCGCCTTGCTGGCGAATCCCCACCACCGTCGTGCCCATGTTGTGCAAAGTGGGATCTTGGCGAGCTTGATTGAAGATGGCGCGGTTGGCACTCTTGATGGCCGTCACCAGGACTTCGCGGTCTTCTGGCGGCGGGCGCTGTTGGCTGCGGACCACTTGGTCAATGGTCCGTACTGCCAGGTTCGAGGCGACTTGACCTCCAACATGGCCGCCCATGCCATCGCACACTACGTACAGCCCGATGTCGGGTGCGACCAGCATGGCATCTTCGTTTTTCTCTCGCACGAGCCCTACGTGGGTGCGGCCAGCTTGTTCAAGACGCATCATGAAGTATTTTCGACGATATTCCGTAAAAAGGTGCCCTGTCAATGCGACGAACTTCTCTGCCGGTGCTTGGGACTCATAATCACAATGTGGGCCACAGTGGGCTAGCAGCGGCTGACGGAAAACCGGCGGTCGATTTGGGCGTGTTGTCGGTTCACTTCGATGGCGGCAGGTGTCATGTCCGCTGTGCGTTTTGTTACCTCGGCGAACGAGAGGGAACCGCGCAGAGTGGAGTGCCGGTCGAGCTGCTCTGCGCAAGTCTTGAGCAGCTTCCCTACCAAGAGCTGGCGATTGCGCTGTCGGAGCCGGTCGAGCCGGTGCTTCCGACTCTCCGTAGGTTGGTCGATGTGGCGACTGAGCACGGACGGCTGGTGACGGTGACCACCACGATTGCGGGCGCGCTGTGCTTGCCGCAGCAGGCGTGGCAAGGCATCGGGCGGCTCAACGTGTCGATCGATCCGCAGAAGGGGCAGATGAAGGCCCCGGTCGGGCAGGTGAGCCCACAGGACGTGGCCGAAGCGCTGCGCCTCATCCCAGCCGAAGTCGAAAAGGTGCTCATCGTCACGCTGAGCAGCCAGGCGTTCGCCGAGGAGCTGTGGTCGGGACTGCTCGCGGCCCTTCTGGCGCTGCCGGAGGTCGATCGGGTGGCGCTGTCCGGGCTCAAGCCGCCGCCACCGTGGTGTGACAGTAGCTATTGGCTGCGGTCGCTGGCTCGCATCGGGGGCCTTTTGCGCGAGCACCTCGACAAGCGGCTGTTCCTCGACTGCTATGTAGCGGCGCGGATTCTCAAGGTCGGCGGCTGCCCGGCCCGGCCCGATTTGTCACCAACGAGCAAAGAAGAATCAAGCAAAGGCCGGCTTGCCTTCCGTTCTTGCGTCTATCAGCCACGCGCTGACTTCGTGGTCGAGTCCGCCGAAGCGCTCGCCGCCGGGCTTGCTGATTTTGCAGCACCCGAGCGCTGTCCGTTCCCGATTCACTAGCGATTGGGGGCGATCTAAAGGCTTTGCACTGTCAGGTGATTGTGATGTGATTTGCTCAACTTACTTGTCAGGAGCGTTGCCAATGGATTTTCGACTCGCTTCGCGAAGCTTAGCTTCCCTTGCCGCCCTCTGTGCCAGCTTATCCGTGTCCTCGGTGGAAGCTGCCAAGTGTCCAAACGTCCAGTTCGTGCTCGATCGCTCGGGCTCGATGGGTACCTCGGTGCCCGGTGCCGGTCCTGGTGCGACCCGCTGGAGCGTCGCCAAGGCTGCCATCAACAAGGTGGTCGATAAGTGGGATGGCCAGTTCCCGATCGGCATCTCGATCTTTCCGCCGACTGGCGGTAGTGGCTGCGGCTCCGATCTGGTGACGCCACCGGCCTACGGAACCAAGGCCAAGATCAAGATGGCGATCGACGCGAACGGTCCAAGCGGCGGCACTCCCTCGGGCAGCGCAATGCGTGACGCGCAGATGATCAAAGAGCTGCGCGATCCCGAGCGCAAGCAGTACGTCGTGCTGATCACCGACGGTGGCCCAGGCTGTAGCGGTGAGCCGGATACCTGCAACGGCACCGCCGGGCAGATTCGCAACGCGTTTATGGCGAGCCCCTCGATCGCGACCTTCGTGGTCGGCTTCGGCGGTGGACTGAGCGCGAGCGAAGCGCAGTGCATGACCCAGATGGCGGACGCCGGTGGCAAGCCCGCCATGACGCCGGAGAAGTACTACAAGGCCGACAACGACGTGGAGCTAAACATGGCGCTGTCGAACATTCTGGAGGTCATCACCGGCGGCGGTGACGTCGGAATGGGCAGCGTCTGTGACGACACCTGCTACTCGAACGGCTGCCCGACGCCGGGCGACCTGTGCGTCAAGGGCGAGTGCAAGTCGAACCCGTGCGCGGGCGTAAGCTGCGGAGCGAAGAACTCCTACTGCGCCAGCGATGGCAGCAATCCGGGCGTGTGCGTCAGCTCCTGCAACAAGGTCTGTGCCAAGGGCACGCGCTGCACCATGGGTACCTGCGCACCCGATCCCTGTCCGTACTTCTGCGGTGCGGGCTTGGTCTGCGATGCGGGCCAGAAGCGCTGCATTCCGGACCCGCTGTGTCAGGGACTCCCACCCGAAAAGGCGTGCAAAGGCACGAGCCGCTGCAGTGCTGGGGTGTGCGTGGACGATCCGTGCCGCTGGACGCGCTGCCCGACCGGCACGCGCTGCATCGCGTGGGAAGGAAGCTGCGAGCAGATTCCGACCGACGCGCCGATGGACCCGGAGAAGATGGATGACTCCATCGACGCGGGCAATCGGGTCGGTGGTTGCAGCACCGTTCCTGGTGGTGCGCGGGCGGTTTCTTTGTCAGCGGCGGCCCTGCTGTTTGGTGCGATGATCGCCACCCGCCGTCGGCGTCGATCGAACTAAAGACGCACGCTTTCTGCCTGTGTGGGCGAGCCTCCCAAGTCGCGCTGGGGCTCGCCTTTTTTGTTCATCCCCCTTTAAAACCCCGGCAAGATAATAGGGCTTTAGGCCTGGCGACAGGACTCGTCCGGGCCTTGAAAGGGCCACGTGTTTATGGAGCGACTGCTCGGCGGAAACCCACTCGCAGAGGGGCTGGTCGGCGACAGGCAGCCCGAGCCTTGCGCGATGGTGATCTTTGGCGCATCGGGCGACTTGACCCGTCGCAAGCTGGTTCCGGCGCTCTATTCGCTGGCCCGCGAGCGACTGCTTCCGTCAGGCTTTGCCATTGTCGGGATGGCGCGTCGGCCGCTAGCGTTTGCTGCGGACATGCGAGAGGCAGTGGGCCAGTTTGCCCGCCGTCGTCCGGTCGATGACGCGCTGTGGGAATCGTTTGGCGGGGCCATCAGCTACGTCAGCGGAGACTTCGATGATCCGGCAGCGTATGAGCGGCTGCGGATTCACCTAGACGAGATCGATTTGGCGCGTGGCACTCGCGGCAACCGCATCTTCTATATTTCGACGCCCCCGGAGTCCTTCGAGACGATTCTGCGACAACTGGGGAGGGCGCGGCTCATCTCACCGAGCGAACGGCCGTTCACCCGCGTGATCATCGAAAAGCCGTTCGGGCGCGACCTGGCCTCTGCGGAGCACCTCAACCGCGTCTGCTTGGAAGTGCTGCGCGAAGACCAGATCTACCGAATCGATCACTACCTGGGCAAAGAGACGGTCCAGAACATCCTGATGTTCCGCTTTGCCAACAGCATCTTCGAGCCGCTGTGGAACGGAAAGTACGTCGACCATGTGCAGCTCACGGTGGCGGAGTCGATCGGCATCGAGGGTCGCGGCAACTACTACGACCAGGCCGGCACGCTGCGGGACATGGTGCAAAACCACATCTTCCAGTTCATGACGCTGATGGCGATGGAGCCACCGGTGGCGTTTGAGGCCTCCTCGGTCCATGACGAAAAGGTCAAGGTGCTGCGGGCACTGCGCGAGCTGCCGCTGCAAGACGTCGAGCGCTTTGCGGTGCGCGGTCAGTACGCGGCGGGCTTTCACCAAGGCCAGCCGGTGCCGGGCTATCTGGGGGAGACGGGTGTTTCGGAAAGCTCGCGGACCGAGACGTATGTCGCGCTCAAGCTGTTTATCGATAATTTTCGCTGGGGCGGGGTGCCGTTCTACATCCGGGCGGGCAAGCGGATGGCGCGGCGGGTGAGCGAGATTGCGATTACGTTTAAGCAGCTCCCGCACGCGCTGTTTTCGGGGCCGATGGGCAAGCTATCGGCGGAACCGAACGTGCTGACGCTGCGCATTCAGCCGGACGAGGGCATCACGCTCAAGTTTCTGTCGAAGGTACCGGGGCCAACCATCGAGCCGCGTCCGGTGACGATGGACTTTCGCTATGGCACAAGCTTTGGCACCGAGCCGCCGGAAGCGTACGAGCGGCTGCTGCTCGACTGCATGATCGGCGATGGGACGCTGTTTGCTCGCGGCGATGAGGTGATGGCGTCGTGGCGGTACTGCGACCGCATCTTGCGTGGCTGGGCCGAGCGCGATGCGCACAGTCAGGCTGCGCTGCCGTCGTACGAGCCGGGAACATGGGGGCCAGAGGTCTCTGTCAACATGCTGGCCCGTGACGGACGGGTGTGGCGGCGACCATGAGCCAGAGCGGGGACTTCCGCAGCGGTGAACGCCGTGAGGGCTGGGCGGTTCCGCTTGATGCGGTGGCTGCTTTTACACAAGGCGCATCGGTCAGCGTCGCCCCGGATCGCATTGAACAAGAGCTGGTCTCGCTGTGGCGTAGGGCCAGCGAGCGCGCTTCGGCGCAAGGGGCCGGCTTTGCGGTGACCCGGGCCTGTCAGTGGAACTTGATCGTTCACACGCACGGCGAAGGCGAGCTGCTCGCGGTGAAACAGGTGCTCGACGTGGTGGCCGAGAGCGTACCGAGTCGCATCATCGTCCTGCACGAGACCGAAGAGCTGGGTGATTCGAGCATCATCGGCGACGATGGAATTCCCCTGCATGCCTCGGTGGAAGCCAACTTTCGGGAGAGCCAGAGCGGTCGTCGCGAGATCGTGGCCGAAGAGATCACCATCGAGACGCCGCAGCTCCAGAGTCGTCGCTTGCCAGGACTTTTGCGTTCGCTGCTGCTGCCAGACGTACCGACTGCCATGCTGGTCCCCAATCCGGCGCTCGATGCCGACTGGCTGCGACCGCTGTGCGGGGATGCCGACCGCTTTGTGTTTGACAGTGGTCGTCTGAGCGCTTTGCCCGACTTGGGCAAGGTGGCGCTGGTTCTCGATGAACTGTACGGTGCGGCGAGCAGCGCCGTCGAGCTGATGGACCTTGGCTGGCTGCGGCTGTGGCCGTGGCGGCTGCTGTTGTCGACTCTGTACGATGCGCCCGAATCCCGAGCCGGACTTAGCAATCTGCAAGCGCTGTCGGTCGGTTATTCGGAAGGTGGCGAAGCGGCGGCGCTGCTCATCGCGGGGTGGCTGATCGGTCGGCTGCGACTGGTCTTGACGGGGCCGCTTGCGGACGATGGCACGGCGCAGCTTTTGCCAGGCGCGGGCAGTCCGGTTCATCATCCGGTTCAGCTTCAGCTGGTGAAGGCGTCTGCGGAGCGCAGCGCCACCGGGATTGTCCGGGTCGCGCTGCTGCAAGGCGGAGCGCAGCTCAGCGCGACGGTCAGCGCGGATGGTTGCGGCATTGAGCTAAGCAGCCCGTTCCAGCCGCCGCGAACCCAGCCGATGCGGTGCCGACCGGACGCCGAGCTGCTGGTCGCCGCATTAGGGGTTGGCGGGCGCGATCCGTTGATGTATGAAGCGCTGCGACTCGGAGCCGCCCTGCTGATGGGCGACGCGAGGTTCCAAGAGCAGAAGCAGCATGAGGTGCGATGGTGAGTGGACGAGCGCCCGAGATTTGGATCGGCGAAGACGGTGAGGCGCTGGCCAGGGAAGGTGTACGGAGGATCGTCGATGCGGCCCGCCGTGCCATCTTGGCGCGTGGCCGGTTCGTGATTGCACTGGCTGGTGGCAATACCCCAAGACGGCTGTATCAGCTTCTGGCCAACGTGGACACCATCGACTGGACGCGGGTCCATGTCTGCTTTTCCGATGAACGGATGGTCTCGCACGATCACCCGGACAGTAACTACAAGATGGCGAGCGATACGCTGCTCCACCTGGTGCGGGTGCCGCCATCACAGATTCATCCGGTGCCGACCGATCTTTCGGTGGAAGATGCGGCGCTGCGCTACGACCAGATTCTGCGCGAGGTGCTGATCGCTGAAGAGCCACGGCTAGACCTGGCGCTGCTGGGGATGGGTGCGGACGGACACACTGCATCGATCTTTCCGGGATCGCGACTCCTTGCGGGCGTTGATGATGACTTCCTGCTCGATGACCCATCGACGGGGCCGCTGAGCAGCGGGGTTCCGACTCCGTCACTCGATAGCTTTTCGAGCGAGCGCTTGTGTGCTGCGGTCTACGACGCGCCAAGGCCCCCCGCCGAGAGGGTGACGATGACGCCGTATGTGCTGAACCTGGCGCGACAGGTCTTGGTGCTGGTGGCGGGCGATGACAAGGTCGCTGCGGTATCGGCTGCGCTGGAGAGCGATGCGCGGGTCGCCGAGATTCCGATTCGAGCGATTGCTCCAGCCACGGGTGAGTTGGTTTGGCTGCTCGATCGCAAAGCGGGACGTGCGCTCGGCAACCCGATGCGGTAAGGGAAACGCAGACGCTTTGTCCGTGTGGAGCCCGTGATGATCGACCTGCGCCGCCTGTCCCTGTGCCTGCTTCTTTGGTCTGGCTGTTCCGATAAACTGCCTCCGCTCAAGCCTCCGCTGTTTCAGGACAACTTCGATCGCGGCGAGATTGGGCCAAGCTGGAAATCCACCGCACCGCCGGGCACCTATCGCATCGAAGCGGGTGAGCTGGTGGTGTCGGGCGCGAAAAACCATCCGCTGTGGCTTTTGCAGGCGCTGCCGCGAGACGCGGTGATCGAGCTGGACGCGTACAGTAGGAGTCCCGATGGTGACCTGAAGGTCGAAGCGTTCGGCGATGGCCAGAGCTTTGCGAAGACGGTGTCGTATACCTCGACGGCGTACGTGTTCATCCAGGGCGGCTGGCGCAACCGGCTGGGCGCGCTGTGCCGAATGGATGAGCACGCCGATGACCGCAAGACCCGCAAAGACCTGACGGTGGAGCCTGGTCGGCGCTATCACTGGCTGATTGCCCGCAAAGACAACCTGGTTCGCTGGTATGTCGACGGCAAGCTGGCGTTGGAGATGGACGACCTGGCACCGCTCGAAGGTCCGTCCCACAGCTTCTTTGGATTTAACAACTGGGAAGCCGAAGTGCACTTCGACAACCTGATCGTCCGTCCTTATTGAGAGCACGGCGTGTCGAAGCCAGCAGCAAGTTGCTACGCGCTGCTAGGTGAGGGAGACGAGCGTTGGGCGGCTTTTGCGGGGCGAGATGACCAGGGCTTGGCCTTCGGGCACTGGGGTCAGTTCAGCGGTGACCGACTCGCCTCCGACCGTGGCAACGGCCAGCGTGAGGTGAGTGAGCGGTGCGGGGCTGCTGCCTTCGGTGAGGCTGTGATAGCGCAGCGTGCTGTGGCCGCGACGGGCTACCACCAGTTGATCTCCATGGCTCAGGGCGGCGACGACGCCCGCAGCTTGCTCATCGGGGACCGCCTGGCGCAGCGCCTTGGCCAGCACGGCGACGGATACCTCGGGGCTTAGCTCACCTGCGGTGAGATACGCCGGATCGGCATCGTGCAGGTGGCTGAGCACCTGGTGAAAAAACAGCTCGGCCTCGCTTCGTCCCCGCAGGTTGTCGCGTAGCTGCAGGGGCAGATCGGCAGTGTGCTGCGCCCGTGATTCGACCGGCGAGAGCTGGCCGATCACCGCGAACAGAAACTGGCGATACCGAAACACACCTTGGCTGGGTGGCGGCGTACCGATCGCGGTGAGTAGCTGGTCAGTGCGCAGGTTGCCCATCGATCGGTAGGCGACCAGCTCGTCTTGACTGCTGCGCTGAATCAGTGGTTCGCCGCCGATGACGAAGCCTTGATCGATCTGCACCGTTTTCCCAGGTGACGCTGGGGGCTCCTCACCGGCTGGGGACGCATCGATTAGCGCCGCAGCGGGAGCAACGCCGGGGACACGCTGAAGGAGACCGCGCAGTCGCACGGGCTCGCTGCTACGAAGGAGTATGAGTCGGGACATGATCTTCTCGTCTTAACGTTCCACGATACGGCGTAAGTGCTGCTTCCGACAAGCCTGCTGTCTTGGAAGGACAAGGTGCGCCTTGACAGCGGCTCATCGCGGGGACAATGATTTCAGTAGATGTTGAAAACGATTTTCAATATTAGGTTGCTGCTTCTCATCGGCTGGTTGTTGCCGCTGTCGGTTCATGCAGGTGATGACGGAGCGGCTCGGCAGACTCAGCAGGTTGCGGCGCTGGTCGATTACATTGCGGCGGACTACCCGGCGGCGGTGAAGGACGGCCAGGTACTGGACGAAAGCGAATATGCCGAGCAGCGCAACCTGATCGAAGAGGCGAGCAAGCTGCTTCCCAAGCTGGGCGGGTCGGCGGTGGATCAGCAGCGGCTTGTGGAACGGCTGCAAGCGGTGCGGGTAGCGGTCGAGGCCAAAGAGTCGGGTGCGGCGGTGAGCGAGCGCTGCCGAGCGGTGCGACAAATCCTCAAGGAGTCGTATCAGCTTAAGATGGTGCCCTCGGCCAAGGTCTCGGCGGGCCAAGCTGCGGAGCAGTTTCAGCAGCTCTGCGCGTCGTGTCACGGGGTCAGCGGTCGAGCGGATACCGAAGCAGCGCGCAAGCTGGTGCCGCCACCGGTGTCGTTCTTCGATGCCGAGAAGATGCCGCAGGTTGCGCCACAGCTCGCTTTTCATGCACTGACGTTCGGGCTCTCCGGGACGGGAATGCCGAGCTTTGATTCGCTCCCGGCGCAGCAGCGCTGGAACCTGGCGTTTTATGTGGTGGGGCTGCGGCACGGCACGCCAGGGCACGGGAAGCCGTCAGCGCTGGCCGAACACCAAGCGGTGGCTGGGCTGACCCTGGCGGACTTGGCGGAGCACTCTGATCTTGAGCTGTGCCAAAAGCTCAAGGCGGGCGGGCTCGATGCGTCGCGTTGTCCCGAGGCGCTGGCGGTGCTGAGGACGCACACGCCGTTTGTGTCGAGCGTCGAAGGTGCGATGAACTTTGATCGAGCAAGGGCACTGCTCGGTGAGCTGCGTGGGGCGGTCGAGCGCGGTGATGCAGACTCTGCCCAGCGGCTGGCGATCGCCGCCTATCTCGACGGAGTAGAGCCCAATGAAGTCTCACTGCGCGTCGAGCAGCCGGAGCTACTAAAGCGCATCGAGAGCACGTTTATGGGGCTGCGTCAGGCCGTCGATCCGAAGAGCGGCGTGGCCCAGGCCGAGGTGGTGCGCAAGATTGCCGAAGCGGCGGCGCTGCTGACCGAGGCAGAGCGTGGTACGGGGGGTACCGTAGCGGCGTTTGTCGCCTCGCTAACGATTGCGCTGCGTGAGGGGCTTGAGGTCGCCCTGCTGATCGCGGCGCTGCTGGCGTTTTTGCGCAAGAGCGGCCAGGGACATCTGACGAGACTGGTCCACCTGGGCTGGGTGCTGGCGGTGCCTGCGGGACTGCTGACGTTTGTGGCGGTCGGTGCGCTGCTATCGGGGGCGCAGCGGGAGCTGGCCGAGGGCATCATGACGCTGCTGGCGGCGGCGATCCTCGTCACGATGACGCACTGGATCATTGGAGCCAAAGAAGCGCGGCACTGGCTGGGTTTTCTGCGACGTCGGGTGGAGGGTGCTGGGGAGCAGGCCGAGCTGAGCCAGAAGCTGGCGCTCGTCGGTTTGTCGTTCTTTGCGGTTTATCGTGAGGCCGTCGAGGTGGTCCTGTTCTATAGGACGCTTTTGGTGAGCGCAGGGCCCAAAGGCCGCTCGGATGTGAT
The DNA here is from genome assembly GCA_044228505.1 of Polyangia bacterium. Taxonomy (GTDB): domain Bacteria; phylum Myxococcota_A; class Polyangia; order Palsa-1104; family JAEUJZ01; genus JAEUKA01. The sequence continues at coordinate 214,909 of JBGAUT010000006.1, forward strand.
CTGGGGCGCGGTGCTGGGGGTGGTGGTGATGTTTGCGGTGGTGCTGGTGGTCGGGCGGATCGGTCGCAAGCTCAATCCACGGCCGGTGATGCTGGTGAGTAGCGCGCTGCTCGCCATGCTGGCGCTGGTGATGACCGGCAACGGCATCCACGCGCTGCAAGAGGGGGGCTATGTGGGCGCGACGGCGATTCAATTGTTTGGGAAGGAATGGTCCGGGCTGCCGGTGTTGGGCCTGTATCCGACATGGCAGGTGGTGCTGGGCCAGGTCGCGGTGGCGCTGCTGCTGGTGGTGCCCTCTGTGCTTGAGCGGGCGCGTCGTCGCCGTGATAGCGGCACCACCCTGCCGTCGTCCGGCCACGTTGCCGTGTAAGAGCGAAGTCGCGCACGAGCCAGTATTGCGGCCAAGTCCCGGCTAGCGCTCTTCGAACAGGTGGTGGAGGTCTTTAAGCTCGTCTTCGTGGAGCAGGGAGGTCAGGCCCGCACGCAACCGGCGAAGCAGCTTGGGGTCATCCGGGGCCGAGGTCAGGATCTTGCGGATCGGGATGCCGGTCAGCATCATGAGTCGCGACACGGTGAGAGAGCTGCGCTTCTCCTCCAGATACTGGACGAGCTTCAGGGTGTGTCCGGTCAGCACGGCGGTGTCCTGCTCTCCGGCCTGTTCCAGGTAGAGCGCGGCGAGGCCATGGCCGAGTTGGCGATCTTCATCGGTGAGCAGGCTATACGCCGCGTCGCGCATCGCTGCCGAGCGGAAGCTGTACTCGATGTCCTGCGGAAAGCGGCTGACTGGGTGGGGCTCGATGACCTCGGTTTCTTGAAGGAGCTTCAGCCAGCGATCGACCGCACCTGCGTTCATTTCGGGCACTTGGCCAAGTAGCGCGAGCACCCCGCCTCTCCAGAAGGTCTGTCCAAAGATGCTGGCCACTCGCAGCACCCGGCGGGCTCCGGGCTCTAGCTGAAGCAGGCGAGCCTGGGTCATCGCAAGCACGGTCTCGGGCAGTGCATCGCCTTTTCCCTCGGCGACCGCCCGAATGAGCTCTTCGAGAAACAAAGCGTTGCCCTGCGAGAGCGTGACGATGCGGGCGATGGTCGTGGCGGGGACATCTTTGCCGAGCGCGTGGAGCACCAGCCGCTCGCAGGCCCGCTTGCCGAGCCCACCGAGCCGAATGTCTTGTGCCTTGCCCGACCACAGCTTTGGAAACAGCTTTTCGACCTCGGGCCGCCCTAGGCCGAACACCAGCAAGGGTCGCTCGGTCAGGTTGCGCAGCGCCGTGTCGAGCACTCGCAGCGAGGGTTCATCGGCCCACTGCAAGTCGTCGACCAGGATCACCAGCGGTCGCTGGCTACACAGCAATTCGATCCACGTGACAAAGGCGCGAAGCGTGTCGGTTTGGGGCGGCCAGGGCTGGCCTTCCATGGTCACCAACCCGCAGGCAGCGGCGAGTACCTCGAGCGCGGGAGCGTGCGGCTTGGAAAGCTCGGCCAAGCGAGCGTGAAGCTGATCGAGCTGCTCCGAAAGCGAAGCGGTGGTCTGGAGTCCTGCCCAGCGGCGCAAGGTCTGCGCGATCACGCCAAACGGTGCAGCGGTGAGCAGCGGATCACCGCGCCCGGACAAGATCGTCACGCTGCGGTGCTGAATGCGGCGCAGGAACTCTTGGCGCAGCCGGGTCTTGCCAACGCCCGGTGGAGCCAGCAGAAGAACCGCCTGCACCTGCGACTCATCGATGCAGCCCGCGAGCAGCGCTTCCAGCACGCCCAGCTCTTGCTCGCGACCCAGGCAAGGCGAGGGCTTGCCGAGCAGCAGGCGCGCTTCATCCGCTTCATCGCTTGCGCCCCACAACAGCAAACCGATGTTGCCGTCGCGAACATCAAAGCTGGGATCAAGCAGACCGGCGCTGACCGCATCAAGGAGAATGCCCGGCTCTTTGTGAGCGGACGACTGTTGTCGGCGGCGGAGCTGCGCAGCGGCTCGGTCGAGCGCTTCACCGATGGGACGGCCGTGCTGCTGAGATGCCAGCCCGCGTCCGGTCGCGATCACAAATTCAAAAGTCGGCCAGCGTGACCAGAGCAGCAGGGCCAGTCGTGCGGCCTCTCGAACCTGATCGGTGGCGCTGGCAGTAGGTGAGACGGCTGCGACAAGCGATCCGTCAGCGAGAAGTTCCAGGCTGGCTTGACGATTGGCCAGCTCGCCGCGCAGGGCGGCCAGCGCTTGCTCATCGGGAAGTGCGGCTGGTTCTGCGCTTTGCCCGGCGCTTGGCTCGTCAACGGGGGGCGCTGCCAAAATGACGCTGTACAGTCGCTGCTCTCCGGCGGTCAGGTTGCGACGGGGTTGTGACCTCGGGGCACCCGGTTCCGGTGAGTGAGCAAGTTGCACCGCCAGCGCGTCGAGAGCGGGCAGCAGCGCTGAAGCATCGACCGGACGGGCGTGGGCATCCTTGGCGAGCATCTGTGCGAGCAGTGTCTCGAGCGCCTCGGGGACATCCGGGCACAGCGAGCGCAGTGGCGGAGGCTCCTCAAAGAGAATTTTGGTGAGGAGTGCGGCGACGTGATCACCGACAAATGGTGGCTTGCCCGTCAAGCAGGCGTAGACGATACAGGCGAGTGCGAAGACATCGGTGGCGGGTAGGGCGGCACGTTCGCCGCGTGCTTGCTCGGGGGCCATGTACTCGGGAGTACCGATGACCAGGCCAGTGCGTGAAACGGCGGGCTCGCTGCGGCCTCGCTGGGCAATCCCAAAGTCAAACAGGGTCACTTGATCGACTTTGCCGTCCCGCAAGAACAAGTTGCTCGGCTTGAGATCACGATGAACGATACCGAGTCGGTGGGCTGCCGCGAGTGCTTCCGTCACGGTGCGGCAGAGCGTCAAAGTCTCGGCCACGGTGAGCGGACCAGCTTGCAATCGCTTGCCCAAGTCGATGCCACTCAGCCACTCCATCGCCAGGTAGAACTGACCTTCGGCCGTCTGACCATGCGCGACGTAGGAGACGATGCTCGGGTGACGCAGCTCCGCCAACAGCTGTGCTTCGCGGAAGAAACGACTTGGGTCCGGCATCGCGCTGGTGGCCGACTGACGATGAAGGATCTTGAGCGCCACCGGGCGATTGTCGGTGATGTCGCGGGCCTTGTAGACCACGCCCATGCCGCCTTCACCGGCAACCTGCTCAATGGCAAAGCGATGGGCAATGATGGCCCCGATGAGCAGCTCATAGTTGTTGCCGTGTGACATCCGGCGAGTTCCTTACCGAGGGGCCCTGCAAAACCCCGTGCAGTCTAGGCGAGGATCGTGGGCCTGTCACTCGCTTGTCGGGTCGGTGGTTGCCGTCTGCCTAAGCCGGCGTCGCAGTTCCTCTCCGGTTTGACGGTCGATGTCGGTCACGGTCTCGGCAATGGCGCGAGCGAGCAGCGGACTGCGAAAGCGGAGGCTGGCCTCGCCGCCGACCTCGGTTGGACGCAGTCGGTCGAGCCACTCTTGGTCGATGGCCTGATCGAGCGCACGATCCATCTGCGACAGCGAAAACCGACTGGGGAGCAGCTTGAACAGCTCGCTTTCGCTACAGGGGCTAGGAAGCATGCTGGCTGCGCGCAGCACCAGGCGAGTCAGCGGCTCGAGTCGCAGCGCCCGCGTCTGCATCATTGCCACCACCGCGCTTGTTGCGGCCGGCCCACCTTCCTGCAACCCTTCGGCCAGTCGGAGCAGGAACAGAGGACGGCACAGCGACTGATGAGCCAGCTCCTCACGGAGCGAGGGCGGCTCAACCTCGAACATTTCGAGCAGCTTGTCGGCCGCTTTGAGCGACAGCCGACCTAGCCGCATCCGATCAATCGGTAAGCCCTCGAAGAGACGCGGTAGTAGCTCATCAATTTCGGGCCTGGCCAATCCGAGGAGCAGAATCGGTAGATCGACGAGCTTCTGGAGCGCCGTCTCGATCACTGCCAGCGACGCCGCATCAATCCACTGCATGTTGTCGATGACGAGCAAAAGTGGCTGGGTCCGGCACGCCGCCAGCAGCAGCGCACGCACCGCCTCGCCAATGACGCTAGAACCCGGCAGCGTCTCTGCGCGCTGTCCCCCCGGTAGCCGTGAAGGGGTGATGCGAATCAAACAATCGAGTGTTTGCTGATAACGATGTGACTCCTCGGCTGGATACTGCTCGTTGAGCCAGGTGTGCCACTGAGGGTGCTGCTTTGGGTCGGAAGGGCCGGCGGAATCGACGCTCTTGAGCCATCCCGTCAGCGCCGCAAACGGCAGGGCTGCCTGGGTGAGTTCGATCCGCGCCTGCATGACCACGCATCGCTCGGCGGTTTCGTGCAGTCTGGCCAGCACCTCTTCGCACAAGCGAGTCTTGCCACTGCCGGGCGAGCCCAGGACGAGCACTGCCCGCGACACTTCATCGGTGCGGGCGCATTGTAGGGCGGTAAAGATCAGCGACAGCTCACGCTCTCGGCCGACGAGCGGTAGCTTGTGGTGTCGTGGCGCGGTGTGGGCACAGCTTGGACCCAGACGGGCACGGCCCGATGGCAAGAGGCTGACGTGGTAGCTGTCACGCAGCAGCGCGGCCGACAAGCTGTCGATGGAAACGTCGTGGCACTCGTTGGCTTCGATGGTTTCGTGAAGGAGCCGCTGCGACAGCTCGAGACCAGGTCCGGTCGCCAACCGATCGTGCAGCACACACAGCCCGGTGGTCATCACCACAAACCAGCGTGGAAACTCGCTTCGTAACAGCGAGGCCGCTCTGGCGGCTCGGAGCGCTTGGTCGGTCGCCGAGCTGGAGTCCACCACCGTTGCCCACAGTGATCCATCGGCCAGAACCTCGCACAGCACGCCGAGCGCGGTAAGCTGGTCGAGAACCGGCCCGTGCTGCTCGCGAACTCGTCGCAGATCGAGATGGTCCAGCGTCGACATCCCTTGCAGTTCACCGTGCGGAGCCGCAGCAATGACGATGCTGGTCAGATGGAGCTCGTGGTCCGATAGCAGCAAAGCCGGCGGCGCAACCTCGGGTTCTTCGCCGAACGCCCCAGAGAAGTCGATCTGATTCAGTCGCTCGTAGACCACGGCGGCACTCACGGGCCGTTTGAGAGGGTCTTTTTCCAAGAGCTGAGCAATCAGCTCATCCAAGGCCGCTGGCGAGTGGGGGCGTACCTTTTGCAGCCGAGGCGCGGGGTCGAACAGAATCTTGGTGAGCAGGCCGGTGATGTGGTTTGCGGAAAACGGTGGCTTACCGGTCAAGCACTCAAAGGCGACGCAGCCGAGCGCGAACAAATCGGCTGCTTGCGTGATGTTGCGCAGTCCTCGTGCTTGCTCAGGGGCCATGTATTCCGGTGTACCGATGACCACGCCGGTGTGGGTGAGCCGCTGGATCGGGATGCCTCGCCGGGCCACGCCGAAGTCGAGCACGGTCGCTTCTTCTAGGCGGCCGTTGCGTAGAAACAGGTTCGAGGGCTTGATGTCGCGATGGATGATGCCGTGCTGGTGAGCGACGGATAACACCTGAGCGACGCGCCGCAGCAGGGTGCCCGACTCCGGCGCGGTCAGCGGCTTTTCAGCAAGCCGGGCCGCCAGATCCTGGCCCTCTAGCCACTCCATCACCAAGTACGCTTGCGATTCGATCTGGCCATGGGCGATGTAGCGGACGATGCCAGGATGGCGCAGCTCGGCCAAAAGTCCCACCTCGCGTTCGAAGCGTGCCACCTCATCGGGCTGCGTCACGTCTAGGTTGAGCAGCTTGACGGCGACGATCTGCGAGGTGACAAGGTCGCGTGCCTTCCAAACTGTGCCCATACCGCCTGCGCCCGCCAGCGACAGGAGGACGAAACGACCGGCGACCGTTTGTGACTGCAAGGCGGACATGTGGGTGTGCTCACCAAGGAGCGCGACGATATTACGGGAGCTGGCGATAGAAGGAAATCCGCTAGGAGGTCGCATGACGGCGGCGTTATCTTACCGAGCCGGTGAGTGGTTTTGGTTGGCTGTCTACCGTCGGTGATAGATGTCTGTCCGCATTCAAACAGAAATCCCCGGTCCCAGGTCGCGTGCGCTATGTGCCGAAGAATCGGCGTTTCTGGCACCGGGAATCCAGCAGATCTCGACGCTTGCGGGCCTGGCCATGGCAGGTGGAGAGGGCGCGCTGCTCGAAGACGTCGATGGCAATCGCTTCCTAGACTGGGTGGCGGGGATTGGCGTCGCCAGCATCGGTCATGGGCATCCGGCGTTGGCCGAGGCGCTCTATTCCCAAGCCGGCAAGATCGCCGCGACCAGCTTTGCCTCGCGACCCCGACTAGAGCTGTTGCGCCGCGTCGTTGAACACTCGCCCGATCCGAGCCTCAATCGGGTTCAGCTCTATTCCTCCGGGGCCGAAGCCGTCGAAAGTGCTTTGCGGTTGGCTCGCGCAGCCACCGGTCATAGCGAGGTGGTCGGCTTCTGGGGCGGCTTCCACGGCAAAACCCACGGTGTCCTGGGCCTGTGTGGGAGCGAGTTTAAGCACGGGCAGTTGCCGCTTCTGCCCGGACAGCACCTGGCTCCGTACGCTGACTGCCGACGGTGTGCGCTTCGCAAAGAGCCGTCTACCTGTCAGCTCGCTTGTGTCGATTTCTTGCGCGATTCCATTCGCTTGTCGACAGCCAATCGCATCGCGGCAATCTTGGTCGAGCCGATTCAAGGGACCGCTGGCAACGTGCTGCCCCATCCGGACTTTCTGCCGGCGCTGCAGCAGGTGGCTCGCGACCACTCTGCTTTGCTGATCGTCGATGAGATGATCACCGGTTTTGGTCGGACTGGGTCGCTGTGGGCGAGCGCGGCGGCTGGCGTCGTCCCTGATGTCGTGATCTTTGGCAAAGGCGTCGCCGCTGGGTTTCCGATGAGCGGCCTTATCACGCGTGCTGAGCTTGCGGCGGCACGTCCGTGGTCCGAGCCATCCCATTCATCATCGTCGTTCGGCGGTAGCCCGCTGGCCTGTGCGGCTGCCAACGCGACCACTCGCATCATCATCGAGGAGAAACTGTCCGAGCACGCCTGGAGCGTGGGGGCTCGACTCCAGGCCGGGCTGGTGCAACTTGGTGAGCGCTTTCCCTGTGTGCAAGCGGTGCGGGGGCGAGGGCTGCTGCTCGGCTTTGACCTGATGGACGGTTGCACCCTGTGGCCCAAAGACCGCTGCCTGGCGCTGTTTCGCGCTTGTCTTTCGCGAGGGCTGCTGACGATGGCGTATACGCCCAAGGTTCGGATCAATCCGCCCCTGGTGCTGACGGAGGCTCAGGTCGATGAGTCGCTGGCGATCCTGGCGGCGGCGCTGGAATCGCTGCAGTAGTTACGGCGAACCGGGCCCAATTCGTGACACCACACGGAGCGGAAGCTGCGGCGGTAATTCAGAAAAAGCGAGCACCGGCAGCGCGTGCGGGGTCGCGCTCAGCAGCAGCTCGACCTGACGGCGGATGTCGCGCTGACACAGCAGCACCGCGTCGGGAGCCCGCGACTTGGCGAGCAGCACCGCATCGATGATTTCTTGGCGTAGCTCGGGTTCGATGGCGAGTCTCTGACCACCGCTGCCACGTCGGGCATCGCGCAGGACTTCCTCGACGTCGCTCGATAGGACCAGCGCGGGCAGGGCGTCGCCCGATTCCGCCGATGGTGACTGCGGCAGATATCCCGATAGCAGGTGGCGGCCCAGTCCGGCGCGGACCTGATCGACCAGCGCATCCGCATCGCCGTCGATCTCGGGCAGCGTCGCCAGCGTTTCAAGCACGGCGGCCATCGGTAAAGGCCACACTCGCTCGGCCAGCAGCCTGCGTAGCACGAGCAGTAGCCGACCCAGAGCCAGCCGCTTCGGGATCACCTCGGATAGAAGTGCTGGGCGGGCGTGCCCAAGGCCGCTTAGCTCAGCGCGCAGTCCATCGAGGGTCAATAGCTCTGGGGCCAGCTCGTGTAGCAGCTTGGTTAGCGCGTTGTGGGGCGCTTCTCCATCGGTCAGTGTGTGTTGGGACAGCAGCGCGCCATGGAAGCTGAGCCGAAGCTGTCGTCGAAGAGAAGGATCAACTCGCAGCGAGCAATCGCAGGGGAGCAAGCCAAGCTGGGCGAGGGTCTGATGGACGACGGACTGGGCCTGGTCTGCTGATAGGGCGACATCTTTCGCTGTGATGATCTGGAGCGGCGCGGTGGGCTGTCGAGCATCGGTAGCTTGGCGAGAGGAGGTGCTGCGCAAGAGCAGCAGTACGGAGGCGGTAGAGACCAGCAACACCGGCACCTGGGTACACAGGCCCACGGCCACAGTTAGTGCGGCGGAACGCTCGGCCGCTTCACCGAGCGTTAGGTCACTCCCCATCGATAGCTTGGCAACGAACGCCCCGAACAGGCCGAGCCACAGCAGCGCGCTGAGCAGCACATCGCCTCGAAGAAGTCGCATGACACCGTCGAGAGATCCGTATAGCTCGGCTTCACGGGTTAGGGTGGCGCGGGCCGTCTGGGCTTCCACCGCGCCGAGTGATCCAGCACGCAGGTCGGCATCGATCGCCGCCTGTCTTCCGGGCAGCGCGTCGAGCACAAAGCGGGCAGCGACTTCGGCCACTCGCTCACCGCCTCGGGCAATCAGCACGTACTCGGCCAAAAGGAGCGAGACGAGGAGCAGCACTCCGACGCCAACTTCGGTACCACCGACCAGCCACTGAAAGAGCAGCGGCACGCCACCAATCTGACCGTCGGAAAGCCCTAACCGCATCAGCGCCAGCGTCAGGCACAGCCTTCCAAGCAAGGACAAGAGCAGTAGCGTCGGAAGCTGGGGTAGTTTTTGGGGCTCACCGGCCCACACCGCTGCGAACAGGCACATTCCCGATAGCAACCAGCTTGTCGCGACGAAGCCATCGATTATGAACGCCGGCAGCGGCAGCAGCAGCGCGACCAGCAGCAGGCCGACGACGAGAATCACCCGGCTTGGCGATAGCGTCTGTCCAAGCCAAAGCCTGCTCCCGAGCGAGGCCAAGAATTGGTAAAACTTCTGCCGCATTACGCCCATCTTGAGGTGGCTCACCGTGAGCTGTCAACGCGACCGGTGACCCAAGCGTCGCGACGGGTTCCTTTCGCGGGCTGGCGGGATGAAGCAGCGTAGCCACTCGGCTGGAAAGTGCGATAAAATACAGCGCCAAGATCGATTGAGCGACTGATGGGCAGCTTCTCGCTAAGCTACAACACCGTCAAAGCCTGGGCCGAGCGACTTCGGTTGCCGTTCCGCGCCAATGAAGAAGCGGCGCAGATTGCGGTGCGCTGCCGACTGCTCGATAGCGACGTGCCGCTGCTGTTCATTCCTCGGCCCGAGCGCGACATGCTGACGGTAGCGATCACCTTGCCATTTGTGGCCCCGACGGAGCGTTATCCGGCGCTGACGACGGCACTCGCGACGCTCAACGTCCGTTCGTACATGGGAGCATGGATTCTCAATCCCGAGCGAGGCGAGGTCTATTTTCGGGTCACGCTGCCTACGGTCGAGACGGCGTTTTCCGATGAGGCGCTGCGTTTTGTGGCGCGGGTGGTCTTAAGCTCCGCCGAAGCGATGGCTCAGCCTCTGTTTGCGATTTCGCATGAGGGGGCCTCCGCAGACATTGTCGCCAAGACCCGTGCTCCGTAGCCAATCACGCGGGGATTGGGTGTGGTCTAACTGATGCGGATGGGCAGCCGACGTCTGCCAAAGGTTCCCACCTTGGCATCGAAGTGACCGGCAAGCTGGTGACCACAGCCGGGACAGAAGCCCCGTGCGTCGAGCTTGTACGACAGGATCTGGTAGTAGTCGCGGACGATGAGCGACTCGCCACAGCCAGGGCACAGGGTGGTGTCGCCTTCGACGTCGTGGACATTGCCGGTGTAGACGTGTAAGAGCCCCACGCTGCGGGCGATGGCTCGGGCCTTTTGCAGGGTCTCCGGTCGCGTCGGAGGCACGTTCATCATCTTGTAGTCGGGATGGAATGCCGAAAAGTGCAGCGGCACATCCGCTCGCAGCTCACGTAGCACCCACTCACTGAGCTTGTGGATTTCCTCATCAGAGTCGTTGAATCCGGGGATGAGCAGCGTCGTGATCTCGGTCCACACCTTCGTTTGGTGCACCAAGTACTGGAGCGTCTCGAGCACCGGCTGAAGGTGCGAGCCAGTCAACCGATGATAGAACTGTTCGGTAAAGCCTTTGAGGTCGACGTTGGCCGCGTCCATCTTGGCGAAAAAGTCAGCGCGAGGTTGGGCGTGGATGTAACCGGCGGTGACGGCGACGGTCTTGATGCCAGCGGCTCTACAGGCGTCGGCGGTGTCCATCGCGTATTCGGCGAAGATCACCGGATCGTTGTAGGTAAACGCGACGCTTTTCGCACCGTGGCGGACGGCGGCGCGGGCGATCTGCTGGGGGCTGGCTTGGTCGGCGAGGCGGTCCATCTCTTTGGACTTCGAGATGTCCCAGTTTTGGCAAAACTTGCACGATAGGTTGCAGCCAGCCGTGCCAAACGACAGGACGCTGGAGCCGGGGTAAAAGTGCGCCAGCGGCTTCTTTTCGATCGGATCAAGGCAAAAGCCCGACGAGCGACCGTACGTGGTCAGGATCATCTGACCGCCCTGGTTCTGCCGGACGAAGCACAGGCCACGCTGACCATCGGCGAGCGTGCAGTCGCGTGGGCACAAGTCGCACTGGATGCGGCCATCGGCCATGGCGTGAAAGTAGCGTGCCGGGTGGTTGGACTCGACGGGGGCGCTCATGGTGAAATCGGCTCCTCGTGCCACTTGGCGACGGTGTAGCGGTGAACCTCAAGCTCCGGGCTGTCGAGATCGGCCGGTAGCCCAGCCTTGCGGAGTAGCTGCCGCCAGAATTCGTGAGGCTCGGGTAGCTCCTCCCACACCTGAGGTAAGAAGGTGCCACGACGACCGTGGTAGCGCAGCACCACGCCGTCTATGCCCGGACGGAGCGCGGAAATGGCCTCGGCGCGAGTCTTGACCGGCAAGCGGGACAGCGGCGAGAGCAGCGACACCTCGACCCGTAGTTGCTGTTCATCCCCTAGCACAATCGGCGTGGCTCGGGGATCACGCAGCGCGGCGGAGACGGCATTGTCGGCGACATCGCGCAACAGTGGCTGATGGGCTTCCAGACTGCCGATACAGCCGTGCAGCTCATCGCCACGATACAGCGTCACAAAGCACGCGCCATCGAACGCGAACGCGGCCGAGGTGGGCGGTTTTGCAGGGGGTCCACCGAGAGCGGCAGCAATACAAGCGCGGGCGTAGCGACACAGGGCCAATCCGTCAGCATCACTTAGCATGGGCATCCTCGTAGAGTGCAAAGGCTCCGTAACCAACGACGTGGGCTTTGTCTCCTGCGGTATCACCAGAGTTGCGCAGATCGAGCAGGCGGATGTTGAGCTTCCGCTTTTTGGCGACCCACAGAAGACCATTGATCCCCGCGCAGCCGCAGGCCTGTTCGGGGGAGAGCACCTCGTCTTCATCAGGGGGAGAGAGTATGCGGTCGGCGGTGTAGCGATCCTCGTTCTGACCTTCGTGATAGGGCAGGTAGTGCGATAGGTCCGAGCTGATGACGATCACGGTCTCTCGTCCACCCCACAGCGATTCCAGTACGGCTCCAACCTCAGCCGCATTGATGAAGCCCGCCACGAGCGGAACGATCTTGGCGTGAGGCACCACCTTCTGCAAAAACGGGAGCTGTACTTCCAGCGAGTGTTCGTGGGCGTGAGCACGGGGGTTTGCGACGACCTCGGGCAGAGTGGACAGGGACTCGGTGTCGACCTGGCTGTCGCCCATCGGGGTGCGCAAAGCGCTTACACCGGGCGACACCAGACCGTGAACTGCGACACGGTGAGCAGGCCCAATCAAAACGACGCGCTGGATATGACTGGCCCCTTGAAGCTGGGCGTAGGCACTGGCGGCAATCGGTCCGGAATAGATGTAGCCGGCATGCGGAACGATTAACGCCTTTGGCCAGCGTAGCGGCAGGTTAGCCCGTGGCTCAGTATTCGCGAGCAGGTGCGTCACGGTATCGGTCAGCACCGCTGGCTCGCTCGGATAGAACATCCCCGCAACGGCAGGAGGTCGAACGATCTGCATAACCATAACTTGCCAATCGTCATGTGGGCAGGCAACCCGGATACGCAACAAGCGGGCCGGTTGCGGCAAGCCTTTGGCGTCCGAGCAGGCAGCGGAGGAACGCCAGGTCGCCCAACGTGATGGTGCAACTAGGTGAGATTCCCGTCGGAAAAGCTGTTCAAGGAGCTGACTTTCGCACAGATTGACACTCGGACAAAACTCCAGTACCGTTGCCGCGCTTGCCGAGATAACTGCTTATGGCAATCCCCGGAAGGTGATATGGCTCTGCAATTCTCCCCTCAGGCCGACGCCAAAATCAGCGACCTTTGTCGTCGCTACCCCAATACCCAGGCCGCTTGCCTGCCCGTTCTGCATTTGGCGCAGGACGAGTTCGGTTATCTGTCCGAAGAAGTACTCGAGCTGGTGGCGACGCGACTCGCGGTGCCCAGCTCACACGTCTTCGGCGTCGCGACCTTCTACACGATGTTTCACCGCGAGCCGGTCGGGAAGAAGGTGCTGATGATGTGCACCAACGTCTCGTGCATGCTCACCGGTGCCTACGAGACGCTGCGCAAGCTTGAGCAGCGACTTGGCATCAAAGCAGGGCAGACCAGCGCCGACGGTGAGTTCACGCTGATCGAGGAAGAGTGCCTTGCAGCGTGTGCAGACGGTCCAGCGATGATCTGCGGGGACCGTTACTTCCTTCGTCTGACCTCGGATAAGGTCGACGCGACGCTGGATGAGTGTCGCAAGCTGCCCGCGCAGCATGGTCACCACCCCCACAGCGACAAAAAGCACTAAACCATGCCGGCTGATCGCAACTTCAAGATCGTTACCCGTCTGTTTGGGGTTCAAAACTCGAACCGCATCGATGTCGCGATGGCAAATGGAGTCTATAAACGGCTCCAGCCAGCCTTCGCGATGCAGCCGCAGGCCCTCGTTGACGAGGTGAAGAAGAGCAACCTGCGCGGTCGTGGCGGAGCGGGCTTTCCCACGGGCATGAAGTGGGGCTTTATCCCCAAAGGTGCCGACACCGTCTATCTCGTCTGCAATGCCGACGAGTCAGAGCCCGGTACCTGCAAGGATCGCGAGCTTCTGTTCTGGGATCCGCACCTGCTCATCGAGGGCATGATCATTGCGTCGTACGCCCTCGGCTGCAAGCACGCCTACATCTATATCCGTGGCGAAATGATCCGCGAGGCGGCGGTGCTGCAAAAAGCGGTCGATGAGGCCTATGCCAAGGGCTTCCTTGGACGTGAGCAGCAGACCGCGATTGGGCCGCTCAAAATCGATCTAACGGTTCATCGTGGGGCCGGCGCGTATATCTGTGGCGAAGAGACGGCACTGCTCAACTCGCTCGAAGGCAAGCGCGGCTGGCCACGACTCAAGCCACCGTTCCCCGCCGTCAAGGGTCTGTTTGGCAAGCCGACCATCGTCAACAACGTCGAGACGCTGATGAACATCCCGTTCATCGTCGAGCACGGCGGTCAAAAGTTCGCCGACGTGGGCACCGGCAAGTCGGGCGGCACGCGCATCCTGTGCATGAGCGGTCACTTAAAGAAGCCGGGCGTGTTCGAGCTGCCGATTGGCATCACCTTCCGTCAAGTCATCGACGAGGTGTGTGGTGGCACAAGCAGCGGCAAGCGCATCAAGGCGGTGATTCCCGGCGGCTCGTCGATGCCTCCGCTCGATGTGAGCGAGCTGGACGTGCCGATCGAATTTGACGCGCTGATGACCGACCAGCGGATCAAGCCGGTGCAGTACAAGCCCGGTCACAACTTCGAGCTGGCTCCCGGCAAGCCGCTGCGGGCCATGGCGGGCTCGGGTGGCATCGTCGTCATGGACGAGGACACCGACATCGTCTCGGTGTGTGCGCGCATCATGCGCTTCTACGCCCACGAGTCCTGTGGTCAGTGTACGCCGTGCCGAGAAGGCACGGGCTGGATGGCGAAGATCTGCACTCGGCTGGCCGATGGCTATGGTCAGCCGGGCGACATCGACCTGCTCAGCTCGATTGCCTACGGCATCGCTGGAAATACCATCTGTCCGCTCGGAGAGGCGGCGGCGTGGCCGATGATGGGCTTTATCACCAAGTTCCGCCCTGACTTCGAGGCCCGCTTGGCCCAGAGCCGAGGGCTTCCCCCCGCTGGCTATCACGGAGCGCATCCATGATTGCAGTCGCGACTTCTGACTTTGCTTCGCTCGACCTGGGCTCACTGCTCATGCAGGCCGCTCAAGCCCCGGCCCAAGTCCAGGCGGTCGCAGCCTCATCGCTGCAACCTGCGGGCTGGACCCCGGCCTGGGCGTTCTGGATTCTATCGGCCTTGGTGGTGGCGGGAGCCATCTCAACCATCGCGCAGCGCAGCCTCATCTCGGCGGTGATGTCGCTGGTGGCCACCTTCTTTGGGCTCGCTGGTCTGTACGCAACGCTGTCGGCGCACTTTCTGGCCGCCATCCAAGTGCTGGTCTATGCCGGCGCAATCATGGTGCTCTTCGTGTTCGTCATCATGGTGCTAAACCGTGATGAGGTGGAGCGCGTCTCGGACCGGGGGCTGCTCGACAAAGCAATTGGGGCTGGTTCGCTGGTCTATTTGGCGGTGCGGCTCGGTGAAGTGATTGCATCCCCCGTTGGTCCGGTCTCGCGGATGAGCAAGCCGCCAGCGGACTTTGGCACGGTCGCCAAGATCGGCGAGTACTTCTTCACCGAGTTCCTGTTCCCGTTTGAAGCCATCTCGATTCTGCTCATTATCGCGGTGATTGGCGCGGTGGTGCTGGCTCGTACCGTGGTGTCTCGTCCGACGAGTGGCTACGATCAGCCGAGCGTCGCTGAGCACTCGGGTGAGGGCGGAAGTGATGATCATGCCGGTGGCGAAAAAGCCCACGGCACCCACGGAGGCCACTAAAGCCATGCAGCAGCTAGTGCAGAACCTTCTAGCAGTCGGCCTGCATCACTACCTGATCTTGGCGGTGGTGCTGTTTGGCATTGGAACCTTTGGCGTGTTCATGCGGCGCAACGCTCTGACCACGCTGATGTCGATTGAGCTGATCCTAAACGGCGGAAACCTGACGCTGCTGGCGTTTGCGCGGTCCCACCAAGACATGCGCGGTCAAGCGCTGGCGCTGCTGGTCATTGCGGTCGCGGCGGCGGAGGCAGCGATTGGCCTCGCCATCGTGGTCGGCGTGTTCCGGAACCGCCACAACACCAACATCGACGAGCTGAACCTGCTCCGGTACTAGTCCCCAGGAATAAAGACTATGACCGAGAACTTTCCTCTCTATCTCATCATCGTGCTGCCGCTCCTTGGGGCGGTGCTGAACCTTTTGTTTGGGCGGCGGCTGGGTAACACCTTCGTCAGCTTGGTGGCGTGCTCGGCGGTCGCTGGCGCGGCACTGGTGGCGACGAAGGCCGTGCTCCTGGTGGCCTCGGACTTACCGGCGCGAGGCGCACTTATCGACCAGCTTGTCTCGGGCGACTGGATTGTCGCGGGGGACATGAAGCTTCAGGCCGGGCTGATGCTCGACCGGCTGTCGTCCGTGATGGTGATGGTCGTCACCTGGATCGCGCTGCTCATCCACATCTACGCAACGGGCTACATGGAGCATGAGCCCGACTTCGCTCGCTTCTTTGGTTACCTGAACCTGTTTACCGGCGCGATGCTGATCCTAGTGCTGGGCGACTCGTTGCCGGTCACGTTCATCGGTTGGGAAGGCGTTGGCTTGGCCAGCTACCTGCTCATCGGGTTTTGGTATCACGAGGACAAGAACGCCACGGCTGGACGCAAGGCCTTCATCGTCAACCGCGTGGGTGACTTTGGCTTCCTGCTCGGTATCTGTCTGCTGTTCACGGTGGTGGGTACGGTCAAGTACGGCGACTTCGGCAGCATCGCCGGCAGGCTGATGACGCCGTGGTGGATGGGCTGGCCGGTCGGTTACTGGGTCGCGATCCTGCTGTTTGTGGGTTGTGCTGGCAAGTCGGCGCAGATTCCGCTGTATGTGTGGCTCCCGGATGCGATGGCTGGTCCGACGCCGGTTTCGGCCCTGATCCATGCCGCAACGATGGTCACTGCCGGTGTCTACGTCGTGGCGCGCTGCCATACCATCTTCGACACCTTCCCCGAAGCGGCCAAAATGACCGTTGCTGGAGTTGGTGCGCTGACGGCGCTGATGGCGGCAACGATTGGCATCGTGCAGCGTGACTTCAAGAAGGTGCTGGCGTACTCGACGGTGAGCCAGCTTGGCTTTATGTTCGTCGGCGTTGGTACGGGCGCGTACACCGCTGGTGTGTTTCACCTGATGACCCATGCCTTCTTCAAGGCGGGCCTGTTCCTGGGGGCTGGCTCGGTGATGCATGCGATGGGCGGCGAGGGCGACATCGTCAAGATGGGCGGGCTCGGCAAGCACATGCCGATTACCCGCTGGACGTTCTTCATCTACTGCCTGGCGATTGCGGGCATCGTGCCGTTTGCGGGCTTCTTCTCGAAGGACGCGATCCTGGCCGGTACGTTCGCGGCAGAGTTCCGGATGTCGACGGCGATGACCGGTCCGCAGGCTCAGCTCGTCGCGCTCTATCCGAAGGTGCTGTGGGCGATGCTGGCGACGGCGGCGCTGTGTACGGCGTTCTACATGTGGCGGCTGTACTTCGTGGTGTTCACCGGCAAGTTCCGAGGCACGAGCGAGCAAGAGCATCACCTGCACGAGTCACCTTCTTCGATGACGCTGCCGCTGGTGGTGCTCGCGGTTGGTTCGGTGCTGGCGGGTCTGATTGGGGTTCCGGCGGTGATGACGCACGGACTGCCCGAGTCAGTCGAGCACGTGATGACGTTCTTTACGGGCTGGCTGAGTCCGGCGATGGTTCCGGCTTCCCCGGAGCCGCACGAGCACTGGCTGGAGTGGCTGCTGATGGGTGGAGCGCTGACGATTTCGGCAGCGGGCATCGGTTTGGCGGCGCTGCTCTATCGCGGTGGCATTTCCGACACGGCGGAAAACCTGAAGGACAAGCTTGGGTTTTTGCACAAGCTCCTGTGGAACAAGTACTACGTTGATGAGATCTACGACTTCCTGCTGGTCAGGCCGCTGCGTCGGGTGTCGGGCCTTTTGTGGAAGGGTGTGGACAACATCGTCATCGATGGCGGCCTGACCAAGGTGGGTCCGTTCTTCGTCGATATCTTCGGTGCGATGGCGCAGCGATTCCAGAACGGTGATGTCCAGCGCTACATCATCGCGGTGATGGTCGGCACGGCGGGCATCCTGTTCGGCTCGACCTACTGGCTGGCGTATCGAGGCATCCAGGGCGAGGTCAAGGTCGACCGGCGCTCGGCAACGCTGAAGCTCGGTGATCCACGGATGCGTCCTGGGCAGCTCATCTACGCCATCGACTGGGATGGAGATGGCAAGTTCGACGACACCAACGTTCGCTTCAACAGCGAGCTTAAACATGAGTACGGAAGCGCCGGTCAGTACAAGATCGTCGTCGAGGCTCGTGACCCTGTGTGGAATATGGTCAAGCGTTCTGACGACTGGTTCTTCGGCGCAAGCGTTCCTCTTGCCGCCAAGGTTGAGTAGGAGAACATCATGGGCATGATCCTACCCATCGTGACGTTCCTGCCCCTCGTCGGTGCGCTGCTATGTATGGCGCTCCCTCGGGAGGAGGAACAGCTACACCGTAGCGTCGGCTTCGGCACGGCGCTTGTGACGTTTCTGGTCTCGCTGCTGATGTTGTCCGGCCTAGAGCCGGCCAAGATGAACTATGTGGTGGATTGGGCCTGGGTCGAGTCGCTCGGCATCCGCTTCAACCTAGGTATCGACGGAATTTCGGTGTGGCTGGTGCTTCTCACCACGTTCCTCATGCCGATTGTGTTTCTGTCGACATGGTCCGCCATCCACGACAAAGTTCGCGAGTTCATCGTCGCGACGCTGATCCTAGAGACCGGCATGCTCGGCGCGTTCTTGGCGCTCGATCTGTTCGTGTTCTACGTGTTCTGGGAAGTGATGCTGATCCCGATGTACTTCATCATCGGCATCTGGGGCGGTGATCAGCGGCTCAAGGCGGCCATCAAGTTTGTCATCTATACGATGGTCGGCTCTCTGCTGATGCTGGTCGCGATCCTGTATGTGGTGGTGAAGGTGCATCAGGTGACGGGGCAGTGGTCGTTCGCACTCGCAACCGCGCAGAAGCTGATCTTGTCGAAGCCCGAGCAGATCTATCTGTTCCTCGCCTTCGCGTTGGCGTTCTGTATCAAGGTGCCGCTGTTCCCGCTGCACACCTGGTTGCCGCTCGCGCACGTCGAGGCTCCGACCGCCGGTTCTGTGATCCTGGCGAGTGTGCTGCTCAAGTTTGGTCCGTACGGAATGATTCGCTTTGCGATTCCGCTGTTCCCCCACGCGGTCGAGACGGTGGCCCCGTGGCTCGCGGTGCTGGCGGTGATTGGCGTGGTCTACGGATCGTGCGTGGCCTATGCGCAGGATGACGTAAAGAAGCTGATCGCGTACTCATCGGTGGCGCACATGGGCTTTGTGGTGCTGGGCCTGGCGATGATGAACAGTCGGTCGGTGAACGGCGCGCTGTATCAATGCCTGGCGCACGGTATCTCGACCGGCGGGCTGTTCCTTTGTGTGGGCGTCCTGTACGAACGTCGTCACACCCGCAAGATGGCGGAGTTTGGCGGTCTGTGGCAGCGCATGCCGGTGTTTGCGGCGACGCTGCTCATCTTCACGATGGCTTCGATTGGTCTGCCGGGTCTGTCGGGCTTCGTGGGTGAGTTCTTGGTCATCCTCGGCACGTTCAGCGCCAAAGAGCGGGCCTTCGAGGGCATGCCAGCGATGTTTGAGAATGCGCGGATGCTGTCGGCGTTTGCTGCCACAGGAGTCGTGCTCGGTGCGGTCTACATGCTGTGGCTGTTCCAGCGCGTGATGCTGGGCCCGCTGACCAATCCGCTCAACCGCAAGCTGCCCGACATGACAGCACGCGAGACGGCGGTGATGCTGCCGATGCTGGCGATGGCGTTCTGGCTCGGTATCTGCCCGAACACGTTTCTAAAGCACATCGATCCGGCGGTCACGCAGACGCTTACGGCCTTCAAAGAGAAGTACAGCGCTGGGGCGGCAGATGGCGAAGCGCGCATGCTCGGTGACAGCGCCAAGCCCAAGGTCGAGGAGCCGGCGGCCCCCGGAGGAAATCCATGACCTTCGATACAACAGATCTCGTATCCAGCCTGCCGCTGCTGTTTTTGACGGTGGCAGGCATTGTCCTTCTGATGCTCGATGCGTTTTCGCGGGTGGTGTTGGTCGGTCGTGACCACCATCTGCGGATGCCGTCCGAGACCAGCGAAGCGGTCGCTGTGCCACCGCCGGGCTCCCGCAACTACCTGATGCCAGTGACGGTGCTGTTCCTGCTGGCGACGCTCGCGATCATGGTGTGGCAGGCTGGGACGCTGCCCGAGGGCGGCGTGACCATCTATCGCGGCATGCTGGTCGTCGACCGCTTTGGTCTGTTTGTGAGCGGCATCTGTGTAGCGGCGGCAACGCTCGGGGTCGTGTCGGCACCGGCGTATATGCGCGCCCACCGGATGGAGTTTGGTGAGTTTTACGCGCTGTTGGTCTTTTCGCTGTGCGGAATGATCATCCTGGTGCAGGCCGCCGACTTGGTGACCGTGTTTCTGGGAATCGAGACGATGTCGCTCGGCGCGTATGTGCTGACCGGGTCGTGGCGGCGCTCACCGCGCTCGTCGGAAGCGGCGATGAAGTACTTCCTGGTCGGTGCGTTTGTGTCGGGCCTGCTCGTCTACGGCATCGCGCTCATCTACGGTGTGACTGAGACGACCTCGCTCATCGATATCAAGCGCATCGCGATGTCCCGTGGCGCGGCTCCGCTGTTCTACATCGGCTGGATGCTGCTGCTCGTCAGCTTTTCGTTCAAGCTTGGTGTGGTGCCGTTCCACATGTGGGCACCGGATACCTATGAGGGCGCACCCACGCCGGTCACTGGTTTTATGATGTCGTGCATCAAGGCGGCGGGCTTTGCGGGGCTGATTCGGCTGCTGCAAGGATCACTGCCGATGCTGGCGCGTGACCCGTTTACCGGCTGGACCTTCGTGCTGTCTTGGCTGGCGGTGCTGTCGATGTCGCTCGGTAACTTGGCAGCGATCAAGCAAGACAACGTGAAGCGCATGCTGGCGTACTCGTCGATCTCGCACGCTGGTTATCTGCTGGTCGGAGTGGTGGCACTCGGCACCGTTGGCGATGCGGCACGTGGTCCGCTGCTGTTCTATCTGGCCTCCTATGCGCTGACGGTGGTGGCCTCGATGGGTGTGGTGGCATGGGTTGGCAGTGATGAGCGTGGCGAGGAGCGAGTTCGCCTGTCCGACTGGGCTGGGCTTGCCAAGCGTGAGCCGATGGCAGCGCTGCTGATGACCATTTCGCTGCTGTCTCTGGGCGGCTTTCCTCCCACCGCTGGCTTCTTCGGCAAGTTCTATCTGTTCCAATCGGCGCTGGGTGAGAGCAAGCTGCTGTGGCTGATCCTCGTCGCCATCGCGAACAGCTTGGTGTCGGTCTACTACTACCTGCGAGTCATCACCGCGATGTACTTCCGCGAGCCCAGCCAGAATCCGGCGATTACCCCGATTCAGTCCGGCGCGATGAAGTTCGGAGTGCTCGTCTCGACGCTGCTGGTGCTGGCCATGGGTCTGTGCCCAGGCTGGCTGATGTCGCTCTGTTCCGCCGCCAAGTTCTAGCCTTCCCATTCGCGGTCCCAATCGGTGGACTGCGGACGTACTTCCCTCGCAATCCACACCATGGGATGGACCTCGCTCACAGGAGTGCAGGTCCGCTTGCGGCGTCTTTGGTCAGGCCGAGAGGTCGCGGCTGACTACGTGCGAGCCGCTCATGAAGCTGGGACTAAGTACCCAGTCGATTGGCTTGCGGGTTGCGGAGGAGTACGCAGAGAGCGCCACCGACTGACCCAAGACATGGCTGACCAGGAACCACTCTCCGTCGAGCGATTGACAGACTCCGCGTGGCCCTGGCAGTTCAATCTTGCCGACAAACGTGGCGTCAATCAGATGCCACATCGACACCAGATTCCCCAATGGGTTGGTGGTGACGACGGTCTGGGACTTTTCCAAAATCGTCAGGGACAGCGTCTCGCCTAGCATTCTTTGCACCACGGTCCCTGGACGCTTCACCGTCGTGATCTCACCCCCAACCGGACGGAGCGACACCGCACCGAGCTGCTCATTGGGATTTGGGAGTCCATCGCGAGGTGCCGAGATCACTGCGAGATCTCCGCGTGCCGACAGCGCAATGTGCCCGGTATTGTGACGAACAGAATCGAGCACGACCTTGTCGAGTAGTTTGCCACTGGCCAGCTCGACGTAGCAGACACAGGGGGCATCTCCCCCATCAAGCGGTCCCCCTCCATTTGATACCACCAGCGTTTTTCCCTCGTCTATGAACAGACAGTCATGCGGGGATACGCCATGGGTGGGAATCAGCCCCAACTCCTGCAACGATACCGCGTCACGAACAGAGAGCACTCCCGCGAAGTCATCTTCGATCAAAGACTCAGTGGCGTACAGCAGGCCGCCATCCGCAGAGTACGCGCCATGTCCGTAGAAGCGTCGGCTGCTCGGGCTTGTGATCGGTTGCACCACCTGGCGCGCTTGGAGGTCGACCAGGCAGGCCCCCGGACCTTTCTTTTCAAAGACTGCGGCCCGGAATCGGTTACGAGGGTCAAAAGAGATTCCGTGTCCTAAGAACGTAAGTGGAAATGTCTCTGCTTGTGGCGACTCTGCATCGAGGTTGACCATTGCTAGCACGAAGTGCTGCTGGCCCTCTCTAAGGTAGCCACCACCACCGAGTATGTAGCCCTTTTTCGCCATGCCCCGAACATACTCTACCTTGGACTTGGCCCACTGTCTTTTTGCAGGACCGTGTCTGTTGCCAAGATGGGATCTTTGTGGGGATGGTCGGTGTTGTAGTGCAGTCCTCGGCTCTCTTTGCGACGGGCGGCACTCTCGATAATAAGATGCGCAGCAAGTGCTACATTTCGCAGTTCCAACAAATCAGAAGTGATCTTGAAATTCCAGTAGTAGTCGCGAATCTCATCCCGGATGAGCTCAATGCGGCGGCGGGCTCGCTCCAGGCGCCGATCGGTGCGGACGATGCCCACGTAGTTCCACATCAAGCGGCGGACTTCATCCCAGTTCTGGGTGACCACTACCGCCTCATCAGGATCTTGAGCGTTGCCACTTTGCCAGGGAATGACTTGGCGCGGAAACAGAGACTCTGCATCGGCCACCGCTTCTGCTGCCCGCCGACCGAACACTACTCCTTCGAGCAGAGAGTTCGAGGCCAGCCGACATGCGCCATGCAGTCCGGTCATCGCGGTTTCACCAATCGCGAACAAGTTACGAACCGAGGTGCGACCATAGGAGTCGGTCAAGACTCCTCCGCAGGAGTAATGCGCGGCAGGAACCACCGGAATTCCACGTTGCCTCATGTCGATTCCGAAGTGCATGCACTGCGCGTGAATCGCCGGGAATCGTTCGACCAAAAAGTCAGGGGGAAGATGAGTCATATCCAGCGTGACGTAGTCGGCCCCCGAGCGCTTTAGCTCGGCATCGATTGCCCTTGCCACCACGTCGCGTGGGGCCAGCGACTTCATGGGATGGTAGCGCTCCATGAACGACTCGCCGTTTTGCAAGCGGAGAATACCGCCTTCCCCACGGAGTGCTTCCGATACCAGGAAAGACTTCGCATCCGGGTGATACAGACATGTTGGATGGAACTGGATAAATTCCATGTTGGCAAGCTGCGCACCGGCCCGATACGCCATCGCCACCCCATCCGCTGTCGCGACATCTGGATTCGAGGTGTACAGATAGACCTTTCCTGCTCCTCCGGTCGCAAGGATGGTGGCTCGCGAAAGGACTGCGTGGACCTCTTGGCTCTGTCGCGATAGCACGTAGGCCCCAAAGCACGCATCAGGACCGCCGTACTTGGCCAGCGTCAGCAGATCCACCGCCATATGATCAGCCAGGATGCGAATGCGTGGGTTGGCCCGGACCGCTGCGAGCAGCGCTCGTTCGATCTCGCGACCGGTGGTGTCCTTGGCGTGAGCGACTCGTCGTGCGGAGTGACCCCCTTCCCGCGCCAGGTCCAACTCTCCGCTGGCTCCGCGATCGAAGTGAACGCCCCAGCGATCACACAGCTCGCGAACAGCCTGCGGACCATCGGTCACCACTTGCTCGACAATGTCCTTGTGACAAAGCCCCTCTCCCACGGTCAGCGTGTCTTCGATGTGGGCAGTGAGTGAATCCAGCGGATCGAGCACCGCGGCAATTCCACCCTGCGCCCACGCTGTACTGCCATCGTCCGGTTGTCGCTTGGTGACGATCAGAACCTCCCCTTTTTCAGCGGCGTGGAGAGCGAAGCTGAGCCCGGCAATTCCCGAGCCGATGACCAGAAAGTCGGTCTGAAGTAGCTGCGACATGCCGTGCATCATCGCAAATTGAGTTCTACCGTCACGCAAAACCGTCATCAAATGTGGACAGATATCGCGGATGGAGTTGCAGGTGGTGCCTCTCCGGAAAGGGGCTGGTTGACACTTGAACCCAGATCAGAAGATGATTCCAGATGGGGGCGGAGTTCCATATGGGCACAAGGCTGGTCGCGATCGTCGACAGAGTTCGGACTCGCCCGAACGGTCTACCGGGCGTCGATTTGGCGCGGCTGAACCTAAAAGTAGGCAAAGCGCTATCGCGACTCGCCGCTACGATGGACGATGATCCAGAGCTGATTGCGCGTGCTGAATGCGCCGCCCGCGAGATCCTCACGGAAGGAGCAGCGCAGTCATGAGCACCGATCGCCTGGACTTCGACTCCGAGCGAAACCTGCTCACGCTGGAAGACCGTCGAGTGGTCTTCCACTGTCATCACTACAACTTGTTCCTTCAGCGTACGATTGAAGATGGACTCGGGATACAGTCGGCCCAAAGTCTACAGGTCGCGGCAAGTATGGAGGCCACCCGCAGCGTGCTGGCCTCTTTGTACGCAAGAGAACCTGAAGCGAGCTTTTCGGACAAGCTGGGACTGGCCCGGAAGCTGTTTGGCTCCTTCGGTTTTGGACAAGCAGAGACCTCTTCCCTGACGCCGAACGGTGGAGCTGTTCGTCTTATCACCTCGCACTACGTCATTGGATGGAAGGCCAAGTGGGGGGCTGCCGAGCATCCAGTCTGTTACTTCCCAGTTGGCTTCTGGATGGCCGCTCTCGCTGCTGCTGCCGGTCTCACGCCAGAGCGTCTGCAAGGTCGTGAGCGGTCCTGCGCAGCTCTTGGTGCCTCGGCGTGCGAGCTGGAAATCGAGGTGCTGTAATGGCGATCGACGAGCGCAAGATCATCGAAGCGGTCGCAGGACTGGGCATCACCGGCAATGACGAAGGACTGATTCCTGCGTTCGGCCTGTATCTGACCCAGCATATGGCCGACTACTACAACCGCATCTCGTTTGCGATGGCTCGTCGACTGGAAAAGACTCCGGAACTGGTCGATGATGCGCGGACCCTACTTGTCGAAGCCGGTCATAGCTGTGCCTTCAATACCTTCGGCGGGATCATGAAGTCGGCAGAGTGGGATGCCGTGGTGCGACCGATGCTCGGGTGTCGCGAGGACTGGGTCCACGGAATGACTGCCGTCGTCAATGCCTTTGGTTGGGGCCGCTGGAAGGTACGCGATCTGGTTCCCCATCATCGTCTGGTGGTGGCCGTCCAGGATTCCTATGAAGCACAGGGCTGGCTGCGCGACTATCCCCTAAGCGATCGGCCCCGCTGCTATCTGGCCAATGGTGGAGTGGCAGGACTGATGAACCTGCTCTATGTGGGCGACATTACCACCGGGCCCGAGCTAAGTGATGCCTACTATAAGCAGGTCTTTCGAAGCAGTGATCGTTTCACCTCGACCGAGGTTCTGTGCCGGGCTACCGGCGATCCGATGTGTCTGTTCATTGCACAGCGGCTGCCGTAGCTAGCCTGACTCTCCGCCCATCAGGCTGGCCAGCAATTCAGCAATCACCAGCACGCTGTGTCTCTGCGAAGCTCGTTCCACGCTCAGTCTTGGCATGATCACCATCCGCCCGCACTCGGGAGCGACCGTGATCTGGTGGGTTGCCGGGACATCAACGGTATACAAGACATCGGAACCGCGTACCTGGCCCAGCTCTGCAAGCCTTGGCTTGAGAGTCCTAGGGAACGCGGACTGACTCAGAAGCTCGTACTGATCGCGGCGCACACAGCCGTAGCGAACCACCACATGAATCGGTCCCACCTGAAACTCTTCGATCGGTGTGGAAAGGGTCGACAACGGCTTTCATTCCTATAGCAGTCCAAAGTATGCCGCGATGCCAAGATACGCGGTGGGCTTTAGGTACGTAAAAGCCGCTTTGTTACTCTGGGTTGTGATGAGCGATCCGCCGACAAATGTCTCGAACCGGCCTCCGAAGCGGAAAATGATGGAGGTATCAATCGACACAAAGTGGTCGATGCGACGAACTCCCTGCTCACTTGGAAGCTCTGGTCCTGGTACATAGTCGAAGGTTCTTAGTAGATACTGCGCAGACAGCGCCCACTCGACGTGGCTGTGCAGCTTGGCCCGTGACCGGAGCTGGGGTCCGTGAGCCCAGGCCTGATAGTTGTCCGATACGGACAATGGAGCGACCGGAGCTTGCAACTGATCCCTGACCAGTTGATAACCAAGATTGATCAGGAGTGGTTCCGGTGTGGTTCCCCAGCTTAGATCAAGCTGTCCGGCGTGGGTCTGTCCAGACAAGGACTGATAGTCTGAAGCAAAGTAGCTGCGATATCGGAATCCGTAGCTTGCCGCGATGCCAAACTGCGACCACACCTTGATCCGTTCGGACATTCGGGCATCGAAGTCGACAAACAGCTTGTTCCCTCCGAGCAGCGCGAAGTCCACAGAAGTGCTGATGCGGAATCTGTGGCGGGCGCTCGCGTAACTATAACCCAGCCAGCTCGAATTTAGCAGGAAGCTGTACTCGGTCAGGCGAAACTGCTGGCGGTACGACAGGGTGTTGCCAATGCTAAGCCCGATCCGAAACGGTCGGAATCCCAAAGAAGCCAGCAGCAGCATATCGCCATCAGCGGAGTCGAGCGGAGCCTTCGTCCAGGTCACACTATCAGTCAGCGGCACATTGGCATCAAACTCTGGTGCCGCCAGCAGCGTAATCAGGATGCGATGTGGGCGTCTCTGTTGAAGTAGTCGTTGCGCAGAGGGACCGAAAGACTGCGAGGCGGTGGTTTGTCCGAGCTGATCCTGCGCTTGATCGGTGGCACCCAGCTCATCAAATAGGAGTCCTAAAAAGAGCCGTGCCGCATCCTGGGTTTCCGGATCAGAACTTCTGGTTGCCTCGCGGAGCATTGGCTCTGCCCGTTGCAGCTCGCCGGTTCGATAGAGACTGATGCCGAGCAGTAGCACCACTTCTGCGCGCAGCTCATGATCGGCTTGGGCGATCCGTAATAGAGGAATCGCATCTGCATAATTTTTCGCCTGAAACAGGGCCAGCGCCTCCTTCAGGGCCCGCTGGGTAGGTCTGGTGACTGTACCCTCGGCACGCGCTGGCACATCGAGGCACATCAAGACCCCAGCCAGGGTCAGTGCTTCGAGACGACGACGCATCGTTATTATCTTAGCATTCGTTGCCGCGTGGGATCGATGTCCTCACCGGCCTACATGACTGCGCACCAAATGGTACACACTCCTTCATTGCGTGTACCAAACCGTACAGCGACCCTCTCTGGCTGAAAACGCAGTCCGTCGCTCGTTCGCCAGGCGTGGTTGGCGCATCGCTTGCTTCACATCTAAACCTGGCACGGGTAGCGTGCGTGAGCCGGAGTGCTCGGACCGCTCGCTGGATTCGATGTAAAGTGAGAGTTTGTGATGACCAGACGTTTCATGGGCTTGCATCGCGGGTGGGTGTTCGGGGCCATGTTGCTCGGCTTTTTCACGCCACGCGTGGGACTCGCGGAGGGCGGAACCACGCCGCTTGGGGAGCTGAGGGTTGCTGCGGAGGCTCTGGCGGATGTGGATCCAGACTTGGTGCTTCCGCCACCGCGGAGCCGCCAGGCCCCGCCCGTCCTCCATGACTCAACATCGGCGTCTGCGAGTGATGGCACACCGGATTCGCGGCAGAACAATTCCCATAAGGACTCCTTCCGCAGCGAGATCAAAGAGGCGATTCATGGTGCCGTTCGTGCCGAGATCGCTCGGGAAGCAATGGGTCGGCCAGTCCTTGCGCAGCAGAGGGAGCGCTCCAAAGGGTCCGCCCAGTCGAACGATTCCGCTGAGTCCGGTCGAGGTGAAGCGGGAGCCTCCGGAAAAGCGGCTTTGCAAGCGCAGCAGGCTCATCGAAACCAGGCGGTCAGTCAGGCCAAGAAGGAGGGCAAGGGAGAGAGCCTGATGAACGGCAAGTCGATGAACCCTTCTCCCAAGGACTCCTCCGGGAAACCACAGGCACTACGATAGTGGAGCCGCGCCTTCGCATAGGAGCACTGCCAGCGCTGCTGCTTGGGCTGCTCTTTTTGTCACAGCCGGTGATTCATGCTCAGGAGCCGACGGGTTCCGACGCTGAGTCGCAGGTGCAGGCGCTACTGCTAGATGGCGTGCGGGCGTTCCGCGCCGAGCAGTTTGAGTCCGCGCTTCAGATCTTTTACCGAGTGGAGCGGCTTGGTCCTCGCGCTGACCTTGGAATGTACCGGGGCATGGCGCTGCACAAGCTCGGCCGTCATGCCGAAGCACTCACCGAGTTTCGGGCCGCTCGCCGCGCTGGCATCTCGGAATCCGTGGCGGATTACTACGATGCCGTGAGCTGCTATCGGTTGGGCCTGCACCAGCGAGCCCGCGACGGCTTTGCTACCTTGCTCGACCCGCCGACCCACAAAGGCAGTCCTCCGCTGGGACCGCGACTGCGCGAAGGAGCGGCTCGCTTTGTGGCCGCGCTGGACCGGATTGCACCCCGCAACCCCGACCCGCTGCGCCCAGAGACGGCGTTGTCTCGTCGGATTGAGCTTGTGCAAAAGCAGGTGAGCGAGGCGACCCAGCGCCGATCTGTCGAGGCCGAAGAGTGGT
Organism: Polyangia bacterium; assembly: GCA_044228505.1. GTDB lineage: Bacteria > Myxococcota_A > Polyangia > Palsa-1104 > JAEUJZ01 > JAEUKA01. Next base: position 243,090 of record JBGAUT010000006.1, read on the forward strand.
TGGAGGAACTTGCGCTGCTGCTTCAGATGCTCCCGATGGAAGCACGGAATCAGTACCAGCCAGCCTTCCAAGAGCGCCTCAACCAGATTCAGCAGTGGCACAAAAGGGAAGGCGCAGCCGGGCGAGTCGCCGAGCTGTCCGAGCTGCTCCAGCGGGTTCGCACCGCACCGACCCGCTAGCTACCCCGGTTCGCTCTAAGCCCTTGACGGGACGGGGAAAACCTGGCTTGAGTAGGGACGCTTTTTGCCCGCCAAACAAAATTTGGGCTGAGAGGAGGTGCCTGCGTTGATCGGAAAGCCACTCGAAGTTGAAGTTCGTGACAACCTCGAAAAAGCCATGAAGATCCTTAAGCAGAAGATGTCGAAGGAAGGCATCCTGCAAGAGGTCAAACGCCGCCGCTTCTATGAGAAGCCCAGCGTCAAAAAGAAGCGCAAAATGCGCGAGGCTCGTAAGCGTCGTCGTCGTGAGATGAAGCGCCGAGGTTCTGGACCGGCTGCTCCGCGATAGGCGGAAGCCAACCAGGCCGTAAGGCCTCTACACAAAGCCCCACCAAGCGTGTCTTGGCGGGGCTTTTTTCATTTGGAGCGCCCGGCTTGCTGGTGCTGCCGTTTTGCTGCCTGCCTGCTTGACGCCTGCTTTCGTCGCACATACGCTCCGGCGCAGCATACCTAGCAAGTTCTCGACGGAGAAATCGATGTCTCACGAACTCATTCACAACTATATCGGTGGCCACTGGCAGGCCGCTTCCTCGGGCCGCACGACCCCGAACCACAACCCGGCCACTGGCGAGCTGCTCGGCGAGGTGACCGCGTCTGGTCCTGACGAAGTGGCTGCTGCCGTGGCTGCTGCTCGGGCGGCGCTACCAGCCTGGAAGTCTTTGCCGGCCCCGAAGCGGGGTGATGTGCTGTGGCGCGCTGCTGACCTTATGCGTCGTCGCAAGGACGAGCTAAGTCGCGCCCTCACCATGGAAGAGGGCAAATCGCTCACCGATGCCGGGGGCGAAGTTCACCGCGCCGCCAACTGCCTAGAGTTTGCCGCTGGCGAAGGTCGGCGGATGCACGGGCAGGTCATCCCGTCGGAGCTTTCCAACAACATGATCTACACCCGCCGCGTCCCTCTTGGGGTGGTGGCGCTGGTCACGCCGTGGAACTTCCCGGTCGCGATCCCGGTGTGGAAGGCAGCAGCGGCGCTCATCTGCGGCAACTCCGTGGTCCTGAAGCCTGCGTCACCGACGCCATGGACGGCCAAGCTGATCACCGACATCTTCATCGAAGCGGGCATGCCCGCCGGGGTCTGGAACGTCCTGTTTGGCTCGGGCGGCAAGGTCGGCGACGCCCTGGTCCAGCATCCCCATGTCGAGGCGGTCAGCTTCACCGGCAGCAACGACATCGGCCAGCGCCTGTACAGCATGGGCGCGGCCCAGAAAAAGAAAGTCCAGTGCGAGATGGGCGGCAAAAACGCCATCATCGTGCTCGACGATGCCGATCTGGATTTGGCCGCTGCCGCCACCGTCCAGGGCGCGTTCTATTCGACCGGCCAGCGCTGCACCGCTACCTCACGCGCCGTCGTGATGCGCAGCGTCGCCACCCGCTTCCGGGAACAGGTCATCGAGCGCACCAGACAGCTCAAGGTCGGCAACGGCCTTACGCCCGGTGTCAACGTGGGCCCGGTCGTCGACGAAAAGCAGCTTGCGACGGTGCTGCGCTACATCGAGATCGGCAAACAAGAAGCCAAGCTCCTCGAAGGCGGTCAGCGACTCGGCGGCGAGCTGGCCAGCGGCTTCTTTGTGGCCCCGACGGTGTTTGGCGGCGTCCACCAGAACCACACCATCGCTCTCGAAGAGATCTTTGGCCCGGTCTTGTCGATCATTGAAGTCGAGGACGAAGCCGAAGCCTTCGCTGTCGCCAACAACAGCCGCTATGGTCTGTCCTCGTCGGTGTACACCCGCGACATTGGCCGGGTCTTCCGCTACATCGATCAAGTCGAGACCGGCATCCTCCACGTCAACTCCGCCACGGTTGGCGGCGAGGCGCAGGTGCCGTTCGGTGGTCTCAAGGACACCGGCGTCGGTGGTCGCGAGCAGGGCACCACCATGCTCGAGTTTTTCACCGAGTGGCAGAGCGTCTACATCGACTACACCGGCTCTCGCCGCACCGCCTCGTTCTACTAACCAGCCCACTAGCGGAGGTTCGGTCGATGATGAAAAAAGCCGTGGTGCTGTTGTCAGGAGGACTCGACTCTGCGACGGTGCTGGCGATCGTAAAGAGTCGCGGCTATGCGCCCTATGCGCTGTCGTTTCGCTATGGACAGCGTCACGAAGCCGAGCTGGCTGCCGCCAAGACCCTATCTTCACGCCTGGGCGTCGTGGATCACGTCGTCGCCGAGATCGATCTGCGAATCTTCGGCGGCTCGGCGCTGACCTCCGATGTGGCGGTTCCCAAAGGCCGCAGCGACAGTGAGATTGGCGGCGGTATTCCGATCACCTACGTCCCGGCACGCAACACCATCTTCCTGTCGTACGCGCTCGCCTACGCCGAGGTGCTGGGGGCCCAAGACATCTTCCTTGGCATCAACGCGCTCGACTACAGTGGCTATCCCGACTGTCGCCCCGAGTACCTGGCCGCGTTCCAAGAGCTCGCCAACCTCGCCACCCGCAGCGGCGTCGAAGGGCAGGGCGTCACCATCCACGCACCGCTCTTGCAGATGAGCAAGGCCGAGATCATCTCGCTCGGGCTTCGCCTGGGCGTCGATTACAGCGTGACCCGCTCCTGCTACGATCCCGCCCCCGACGGTGCCTCATGTGGCGAGTGCGATGCCTGCCAGCTCCGTCGCGCCGGCTTCATCAAAAACGGCCTGCAAGACCCCGCCCCCTACAAAGTCAGCGCCGCCTAATCGACCGGACCTTCTATCTCGCTTACGTCGGCTCGTCTGGTTCTGCGGCTTTGGACGCAAGCTTGAGCTGACCGGCTTGTTCCCCCTGCGGTAGCGCGGCGGTCGCCCGACCTGGGAGCGCCGCCCGATCGGTATCGAGTGCGATCACGATCGACTCTAGGTTCTGCACCCGCTCTTCCAGCTCTTTGAGTCGCTGGGCATCCGGTGCCGGGGCCGGCGGCAGCAGCTTGCCACCTTGGGCTTGCAGCTCCAGTTGCTTCTCTTTCATCCGAAAGTAGTTCTTGGTGAAGTACAGGAGCACTGGGGTCATAAAGATGGTCAGGGGTACGAGCACTTCAGCGGCCATGGCCGGATGCTACCTCAGTCGCTCGGGTTCGCCAGATCTGCGCCACTGGATCCGGCGTGAGTTCTCGCGATCTGGCAGGCTTGCAAGCGGCTACGATGGGGGCAGGCAGTGATGTGCCACCCGTTTGATCCACCCAAGAGAGGTCCGAATGTCCGCAGATCCCCGTAGTGTTGCCGATGCCTTCTACAGCGCCTTTGCTCGTCGAGATGGTGCCGCGATGGCCGCACTGTATAGTGACAACGCGACCTTTTCCGATCCGGCCTTTCCGGGACTCAAAGGGGCCGAGGTGGGCTCGATGTGGAAGATGCTGACCTCGCGCAGCAAGTCCACCCGCATCGAGTACAAGATCGTCGAGGTCAAAGGCAACGTCGTGATCGTCGACTGGCAGGCTTGGTACAACTTCTCGGGCACTGGCCGCGCCGTTCACAACATCATCCGGGGCGAGCTGACCTGCGAAGACGGCAAGATCGTCGCGCACCGTGACCACTTCGATCTTCACCGCTGGATGGGAATGGCGATGGGCATCAAGGGCAAGCTCCTTGGCTGGCTGCCGCCGGTCCAAAAAGCCCTCCAAAAGAAAGCCCGCGCTGGACTCGATGAGTACATGAGCAGCAACAAGTAAGCCCTACTGCGTAGTCCCAGCGGGCTGTGACCCACCCGGCCTCGACTTGACACTGTGCTTTCAGATGGTCCCGACCACCCCGAAAGTGGGTAACGAGGAGTTTGGGGGTGGTCTTGACCAGGGCCAAACTGGTGATCGAGGAGTTTGGGGGTGGTCTTGACCAGGGCCAAACTGGTGATCGAGGAGTTTGGGGGTGGTCTTGACCCAGGTCAAACTGGTGATCGAGGAGTTTGGGGGTGGTCCTGACCAGGCTGGAGCTGTGATGAAGGCTTGGCAGCTTGCTCTGTAGCGGGGCCCACGCTGTCATCGTAGAAGCGGCGCTCGTAGGTTTGGTCGGGAGCAAGTGGCTCACCCAGCGAACGGCCGTACTCGGTGAAGCGAGCCAGTAGCGCTTCGGGAGAGTCACCAAACTGCGGCCACTGACTCTCGTAGGCACGCAGGGCCTGGAGCCGAGCCGGGCTGGTGATGTTCACCGCGTGGAGCTGAGGACGAAGGACAGGACGGGGTCCGGGCCGCTGCCCTTGGCTGTCGGCAGCATAGACGGCACGTGCGGCCAGGTGACTGCCGAGTGCGCGCAGTCCAGGGGGCCAGCTTCGCATCAGCGGCAGGCGGCGCAGGTAGTCTCGATAGGCTGCGATTTCGACAGAAGGACTGGCTCGCTCGGTCCCAGGTAGCTTCGGTAGCGGGGCTTCCAGGGCAGACAATCGACGCGCCAGCGCATAGCCGGCCAGGCTGTAGGGTAGATCCTCAAAGTAGGCCAGCGACAGGTTTTCCAAAAAGCACAGAGAGCGGGCAGCTTCGTGGACGATTCGGTGATCGATGTGTCCACCGACGCCGAGCGGGGCGATGAGTAGCGCTGGGGGTAAAATGTGCCAGCGCAGCCGCTCGACCACCTCACTGGTGATGCCTAGATGGGCTGGTCCATATGGCATAAACAGCCCGAGACTGCCGTGGACCTCTGGGCGGTCGGGGGCCTCAAAGAGGTCGAGCGATAAATACTTGCAGCCAAGCGCCCGTGCCGCCCGTTCATCTTCAGCCCGACGCAGGTCTGCTTGCTCACCGCTGACGAACACCGAAACCATGGTGACGTCGGCCCCGCTCTGCACATCCGCGAGCACACTGCCCGCGCAGGAAAAGACGATGTCGTCTGGATGCGGTCCCAGGTAGAAGATGCGTCGCATCACGCTATTCGGGGAAGTCATAGCGCACAGAGGGGGCGCGGCCGGGCTCGACGAACTGTTTGAGCGGTGGGACCGGCGGGTGAGCGGGGCGTTTCCAGAAGATTTCACGTCGTAGCCGAGCGTTGCGACCGGCGAGGATGCCCCGGCGCTGCTCGGACAGGCTCTCGGTGACCGCCCGCGAAGCCGGTAGCTTGCTTGCAAAGCCGACCCACAGCGGCTCCTTGGTGACGATAGCGGCGAGGCTGACGGTCTTGGGACTCGGGCGTCGGAACAGATCGACCACCGTCATCTGCTCACCGGGCAGCACCATGGCATCGCGGGTCGGTCGGCTCCCGCCGGGCGCATCCCTGGCCACCGCGCAGGCGCAGACCGCGCCCTCCACCACCGTCACGGTCACCGAGCGGAGCGTCTTGCCATCGGCCCTGGTGACCGCGTCGACCAGATAGCTGGTGCCTTCGGGCAGTAGCGCCGCCAGATCGGACAACACCGCCAAGCCCCCGGCCATGCGATCCCCGACCACCAGCACCCTTCCTTGGCTCAGCCAGACCCGTCGCTCCACCGGAAACAGCGTCACGCGGGTGCGCTCGCCGAGTCGAATCAGGGTGCCATCGGCAAACCGTAGCTCCAGACGTGCCCCTGGCTCCGTCTCGATCCACGGCCAGTCGGTGATGCGCTCGCTCTGTTGGAGCTTTCGCCGCTCGCTGCCGACCTTGCGGGCCCAGACCGCTCCAGACACCTCACTCACCTCGGCGGGACCGAGCGGTAGCAGGCGCTCTCCGGCCCGAGCGAGCCCACTTTGCAAGCAGAGCAACACCACCAGCCAGCCGATCCAGCGCAGTCCGAGCCGCGAACGGCACAGGGCAGCAGGCCGGACCCAGCGGTCTTTGCCAAGGGAAGTTGGGAGCGTCACCACGTCCTCACCTCTACCATATGAGACGGCAGAGGCGGGCGACTGTTCAACTCACGGCTGGCGGGCACGCTTGACCGGGTCCATGGGTTTTGACATGGTCCGCGCCATGAGAAACGACGGACGGGCGGCGAGCGATCTTCGCAATACGACGATCGAGGTGGACTATCTTTCGGCACCCCTGGCTTGTGCACTGATCAAGAGCGGCTCCACGTGGGTGCTGTGTACGGCATCGGTCGATGAGTCGGTGCCGCCATTTCTGCGTCCCAAGCCCTCTGCTGACGGTCAGCGCAAAGAGCCTCAGAGTGGCTGGGTCACGGCCGAGTACAGCATGCTGCCGGGCTCGACGGGCACCCGCAACTCACGGTCGCCAAATGGCCGCAGCAAAGAGATTGAGCGGCTGATCGGACGCTCGCTGCGCGCCGCAGTCGACCTGACCAAGCTTGGGCCTCGGACCCTGACCATCGACTGCGACGTGCTGCAAGCGGACGGCGGTACCCGGACGGCGGCGATTACCGGCGGCTTTGTCGCACTGGCGCTGGCGATCCGGCGGCTCAGCGACAAGGGCCTGATTCGCGAGTCTCCACTTCAGCATGCAGTGTCGGCGGTTTCGGTCGGGATTGTCGCGGGGCAGCCCTGTCTCGATCTTCCTTATGAGGAAGACAGCCGGGCCGAGGTCGATATGAACGTGGTGATGGCGCAGTCGGCTGCCGATGCCACCCCTTCGTTTGTCGAGGTCCAGGGCACCGGTGAACACGGCACCTTTAGTCGTGCCCAGCTCGATACGCTGCTCGGGCTGGCCGAAGGAGGCATGGGCCGACTGTTTGCGATTCAGCGGGCGGCGCTGGCGTTGGCAAAGTAGGCGAAGATGACTTTGGAAAAAGCGCCTTTGGTGCTGTGCCTGGCCACCCAGAACCGTCACAAGGTCGAGGAGCTGCTCGCGCTGCTTATCGGCCTGGCTCCCAAGCTGCAAGGCCGGATGCGGCTGACCTCGCTGGCGGATCTGGGGGTGCAGGATGATGTCGTCGAAGACGGCGCGACCTTTGCCGACAATGCGATCATCAAAGCGCGGGCAGCCCACGAGCGGACTGGCCTGTGGTCGCTGTCTGATGACAGTGGGCTTGAAGTCGATGCGCTGGCGGGTGCACCGGGCATTCACTCGGCCCGCTGGGCGGGGGAGCCTCGCTCGGACGGGCGCAACATCGACAAGCTGCTCACCGATCTGGCCCAGGTGCCGGCCTCGCAGCGTCAGGCCCAGTTTGCCTGCACGCTGTGCCTGTACGGGCAGCCCGAGGGTCAGTCTCGCCCGCAGATCGTGGTGCGACAGGGTGTGTGTCGGGGGACGCTGCGGGACTCGCTGGCCGGTCGCGGCGGCTTTGGCTATGACCCGCTGTTTGTGCCGGACCCGCAGGAGCTTGCTGCCGCCGGACTTTCCGATTCGCTGCGCGGGCTGACCTATGCCGAGCTGTCTTCCGAGGACAAGAACCGTTTGTCCCACCGGACCCGCGCCGTGGTCGCGCTGCTCCCAGATCTCCTCGCGCTGATTGGGTAGGTTAATGCTTGATTGCTGCGAAGGCTTAGCGTAGAACTCGTGGGAGTCCACGGGGCGTAGCGCAGTCCGGTAGCGCGCCTGCTTTGGGAGCAGGATGTCGGAGGTTCGAATCCTCTCGCCCCGACCCAGTCCGTCGCCATAAGAACGCCTCCTGCATTCCCCTCTTTGACCCGAAGCCCCGACGCGGACGGTGTACTTTCCGCAGGCAACGCTGCGACGGTTCGCGCTCGTAGCTCAGCTGGACAGAGCAACGGCCTTCTAAGCCGTGGGTCGCAGGTTCGAGACCTGCCGGGCGCACTTTAACCACGCTGTGAGTGCTATGCCGCCGCTGTTTCCTGTGACGTTGGCCCTGCAAGCTGTTGCCTGCACCCTGTACGTCGTCGGCGTTGCGCAGCCGCTACTGCGGTCGCCGCTGAAAGTCGCCAGGCTTGTGCTGCTGCTTGCGGTCTTTTCGCAGGTCGCGGACATCGCGTGGCTGTGTTTGCGCGGCCAACATCCGGGGTCGTCGACGCGTGAAGCGGTCTACTTCCTATCGTGGCTGCTGGTGCTGGCCTATCCGATCCTGGCGCGGCGGCGTCCGGCCCCTCTCATTGGGGCGCTGCTTTTGCCCATGGCGATGATCATGGAGATCGTCGTACGGCTAGTGCCCGGTGTGGCCGACCCGGGTCCGGCTGCGCAGAGGCAGCTACTGGCGAGTGGACATATCATCTGCGCGACGATTGGTACCGCGCTGTTTGGTCTGGCGGCGGCGACGAGCGTGGTCTATCTGCTGAGCGAGCGGCACCTCAAGCGACACATGCTGGATGCGGCGCAGCCTCGGGTATCGCTCCAGACGCTGGATGACTGGAATCACCAGAGCATCGCGTTTGGGCTGCTGGCGTTCACGCTGACCATGGTGTCCGGTACGTACTGGCTGAGCACGGCCGGACCGAGTCCTGGGAGCACGGCCATGGACGCGCAGCTATTTACCCTGATTCGCCAGCCGCAGTACGCGTTATCGTTCTTAACGTGGCTGATCTTCGCGGGGCTGCTGGTTGGGCGCAGGGTGCTCGGACTGCGGGGTCGGCGGGCAGCGATGTGGACGCTGGTCGGGTTTGTGATGGCGGTCAGCATCCTCGGGGTCTATCTGCTGCGCGATCTGAGGTCGGCGGCTCCGTGAGCAAGCTGTTTGTCATCGGGCTGTCGCATCGCACGGCACCGCTTACGCTGCGCGAGTCGCTGGCGGTGTCCGAGGCAGAGCTTCGCGACCGCCTGCAGCGGGCGTCATCAATGTGTGGCGAGGCGCTGCTCCTGTCGACCTGCAACCGGGTCGAGCTGTACGGTGCGCTGGGGGATGAGTCTCGGCTGGGCGAGCTGCGCAAGCTGCTGGTGTCAAACCAGCCCGAAGCCGATCGCCATCTGTACGAAAAGCGCGGTGACGAGGCTGTGGGGCACTTGTTTCGGGTGGCCTCAAGCCTCGACTCGCTGGTGGTGGGCGAGCCGCAGATCCTGGGACAGCTCAAACAGGCGTTTCGATCGGCCCAAGAGGTTGGCACGGTCGGGCCGGTGCTCGGCGCACTTTTGCCCACGGCATTCGCGGTGGCCAAGCGGGTGCGTAGCGAGACGGCGATCGGGGAAAACCCGGCTTCGGTGGCTTCGGTGGCGGTGCAGCTTGCCCATCAGGTCTTTGGCAGCTTGCACAAGCAGCCGGTGCTGCTCGTGGGGGCCGGCAAGATGGCCGAGCTGGTCGCAAGGCACCTGCTGCAAGCCGAGGTTCAGCCGCTGTGGATCGTCAACCGTACCCTGTCGCGGGCCGAGAGCTTGGCGGCAGAGCTGGGTGGTGAGGCGCAGCCGTTCGATCGGCTGGAGTCGCTGCTGACCAAGGCGGCGGTGGTGATCAGCTCGACCGGGGCGCGTGATCCGGTGATTCGGGTTGATCTGGTGTCACGGGTGATGAAGGCACGGCGGGGGCGGTGGCTACTGCTCGTCGATATTGCCGTGCCGCGTGACATCGAGCCGCAGGTCGGGGGACTGGAGAACGTCTATCTGTACGACCTGGACGCGCTGCAACAAGTGGTGTCGCACGGTCAGGCCGAACGCATGCGCGAAGCCGAGTCGGCGCGCCGGATCGTCGAGGACGAGCTGTTGCGGCTGGGTCGTCGTGAGCGCAGTGCCGATGTCGGGCCGGTGATCCGAGCGCTGCGGTCCCATGCGCACGAGATCGCCCAGGCCGAGGTTGCGCGCATCCTTCCGAAACTGGGACCGCTTGGGGAGCGTCAACGGCAGCTTATCTTGGGGCTCGGTCCGAGCATCGTGAACAAGCTGCTCCATCCACCACTGACGACGCTCAAGCAGCAGGCCGAGCAGGTCGACGGGGCGGCGCGTACCACGGAATTGGTGGAAGCGCTGGTTCGGCTGTGGTCGCTCGATCGGCAGCTCGCGGAGTCAGATGTCGAGCCGTCGAGTGGAGCGGGCGAACCTCAACCGGCCCGGCCGCCTTTGGATTCCAAAGACCTGGAGAACTCGTCGTCATGACCGCTGTCAGAATCGCTACCCGAGGCTCCAAGCTGGCGCTGTGGCAGGCCGAGCACATCAAGGCTGAGCTTATCGCCCGTGAGCCCGGGCTTGTGGTCGAGCTTTGCGTCGTCAAGACCGTAGGCGATCGGGTGTTAGACCGATCGCTGGCAGCGATTGGCGGCAAGGGACTGTTTACCAAGGAAGTCGAGGAAGCGCTGCTTGATGGCCGGGCGGATCTGGCGGTCCATTCGCTCAAGGATGTCCCGACCGAAGAGACGGACGGGCTGTGCATTGCGGCGTTTCCCCCGCGTGAGCAGCCCTGGGACGCACTGCTCGTCAATCCGGCACTGGGCCTTGGCATCGCGACACCGACCAGTCGAGAAGCACGGACCCTGCTCCAGCAGCTACCACCCCAGGCGAGGCTTGGCACGAGCAGCCTGCGACGAGCGTGTCAGATCTTGGCGCTGCGTCCCGACCTGCAGGTGGTGCCGCTGCGTGGCAACGTGGATACCCGGCTGCGCAAGCTCCTAGACGGAGAGCTGGATGCGGCGGTGCTTGCTGCGGCAGGTCTTGTGCGGTTGGGACTTGGAGAGCACATCGCGGCGCAGTTTTCCAAGGAGGAGCTGCTTCCCGCCTGTGGTCAAGGCGCGCTGGCGGTGCAGTGTCGTCGCGATGACCAAGCAACGCGTACCCGACTGCTGCGGCTTGATGACTATGTGACGAGGCAGGCGGTCCTGGCAGAGCGGGCGCTGAACCAGCGGCTCGGAGGGAGCTGCCAGACCCCACTGGCCGCCTATGCGCAGCTTGGACCTGTGGAACCAGGGCAAGTAGGTGCTGGACTTACCTTGACCGCAATGGTTGGCTCACTGGACGGCAAGACCGTGCTGCGATCGAGCGCGACCGGAGCGGTCGATTCCCCAGCGACCGTCGCGGAGACGGTGGCAACCGCGCTGCTTGCGCAAGGCGCTCAGGCGCTGCTGCGCTCTGACGCGGCGCGTTAGCTGTAGCGTCGAAACTGCGACGCGATTTCGCAGTTGCTTGACGACGCTGCCTGGTGTTACCGATTGAACAAGCGGGCAACGTCCCAGCAGCAACGAACGCTGCGCCAAGTCTCAAGCTCACTGCTCAGAGACAATAAGGCGCAAGGAGCATCTATGGCTCATATTCGTCCCGAAAAATACATCTGGCTCGACGGGCAGCTTGTTCCTTGGAACGAGTCGCATGTGCATTTTTTGACCCACTCGCTGCACTACGGCTTGGCGGCGTTTGAGGGCATCCGCGCCTACGCCCAGCACGGCTTGCCGGCGACCGGTGCGGTCTTCCGACTGAGCGAGCACACCGATCGGCTGTTTGACTCGTGCAAGCTCTGTCTCATCGATGTGCCGTATAGCCGCGAACAGGTGAACGCGGCCTGCATTGAAACGATGCGGGCCAATGGCTTGGCGGCTGCGTATCTGCGACCGCTGGTGTTCCTGGGCGATGGGTCGATGGGCCTTGGGGCGATGGACCCGCCGGTTCGTGTCGGTATCGCCGCCTACGTCTGGGGTCGCTATCTCGGTGATGAGGGGATCGCCAAGGGCATTCGCGCCAAAATCTCGTCGTTTGGACGCAACAACATGCAGGTCGGTCTGCCCAAGGGCAAGATCTGCGGCCAGTACGTCAACTCGGTGCTCGCCAAGCGCGAGGTGATCAAGGCTGGCTATGACGAAGCGATCATGCTGGACACAAGCGGCCAGGTCGCCGAGGCCACCGGCGAGAACATCTTTGCGGTGATTCGCGGTCGAATCGTCACGCCGCCCTTGTCGGCGGCCATCTTGGCAGGCATCACCCGTGACTCGGTGATCACCTTGGCACGAGATCTGGGATACCAGGTGCTCGAAGAGCCGATCGCCCGCGATCAGTTGCTGCTGGCCGATGAGGTCTTTCTGACCGGCACCGCCGCCGAGGTCACTCCGGTTCGGGAGATCGACGACCGTGCCATCGGGACCGGTAAGCCTGGACCCGTCACCCAGCGGATTCAGCAGACTTTTTTTGCTGCCACAAGCGGCCAGCTCCACCCGTATTCGCGCTGGCTGACCCCCATCTAGTCTGACCGCATCAATCGGCGGCGGCTGCGAGGCGGTGGACACCTACCTCTTGCCGCCTGCACACTGCGTTTTGACGGTGCCTGATTGGGACGGCAAGCCCGTTTTCGGCAGCTACCGAGAGACACATGACGCAGTGGACCGTGAACGCCTTCGACCGCTGGGTTCCTGCGAGCCTGCGCCAAGACTTCGATTCGTATCGAAGAAGCCAGATGGTGCTGGGCGTCGCGGTGGCCATGGCTGGCAGTTGCTTGCTCGCGGCCATCGGTCTGTTCTGTGTCTTGGCCCGTACTGAAGATCGCCTGCTTGGGACCGTCAACTCGCTGCTGACTGCGGTGCTGGCGCTGGCCACACTACCGCTGCTGGTTCACCGAGGCCTGGTGTGGGCAGGCAACTGGCTGGCCGGGCTCTTCTTTGTCGGAGCGGTGTTCGCCACGCTCCGAGGCGGCGGAGTCTATTCTCCATGGGTGCTTGTGCTTCCGATCGTGGTGGTACTGGCATCGGTGATCGCCGGACGAACTTCGGGAATTGTCTGGGCGGTGGCCGGGGTGGTGGCGATCCTTGTGGCGTATGTGGGGCTGAGTGAACAGACGATGAGCAAGGGGCTCCACCGTTTCAAATCTCCGGCGCAGGTTGCGGTGTTTGTTTCGGTGATGGTGCTGATCCTGCATGCGGTCTTTATCACGCTGTCGGAGCGGGCCAGACGGCAGGCCATCGAGCAGGTGGCGGCCACGACGCGTGCGCTCGAAGCGCGGGCGGCTGAGCTGGCGCAACAAAGCACCACGCTGGAGCTGCTATCGAGTGTGGCGACGGTGGCCAACGCGGCGCTGACCGGAGAGGAGATGATCCTTTTGTGTCTGCAACCGCTGTGTCAGGCGACGGGCTTCGAGCTGGGCCTGGCGGTGATCGGTGAGCAAGTGGCGGAGATCTTCTGCCGCGAGGCGCGACCCCCTGGTGCCTTCACTGATCTGCTCACAGAGCTTCCGAATACATCGTGGTGCCAGCAGCTAGGGGCGCGAACCACCTACGAGTGGCTGGAGCTGGATGCGACGGTCGGTGAAGGGTGGAAGGCGGCGCGGGCGCTGGGAATGCGCCGAGGGATTGGGCTGCCGGTGACTCTTGATGGCGTGGCCACTGCGGCGGTGATCTTGCTGAGCGCCGAGCCGGTCGAGCGGGCGGATCTCAACGCGGTGGTAACCGCCGGGCATGTCGCGCTCAGCACTGAGCTGCGGAAGGTGCAGCTGCGCCACCGAGCGGTCGTATTGGCGGCCAAGTCCAAGGAGGAGGCGGAGGCCGCGAGCCAGGCTGCGCAAGAGGCGTCGCGTGCGAAGTCGGAGTTTCTGGCAGCGATGAGCCATGAAATCCGTACGCCGATGAACGGGGTGATTGGGATGGCCGGACTGCTGCTGGACTCGCCGCTGACCCCGGAGCAGCGTGAGTACGGGGAGGTGATCCGCCAAAGTGGCCAGGCGCTGCTCAGCGTGCTGGGAGACATTCTCGACTTCTCTCGGATCGAGGCAGGGAAGTTTGACCTGGAGCGGCAACACCTCGACGTACGAACATCTGTCGAGGAGACCTTGGCTCTGCTGTCGACCGCCGCCCACGAAAAGGGCCTGGGCCTTTCGTATCTGTGTGAGCCCGGTTGCCCCAAGACCTGTCTATCGGATCCGACGCGGCTACGGCAGGTGCTGGTGAACCTGGTAAGTAACGCGATCAAGTTCACCGAATCAGGGGACGTGACCGTGCGGGTCTGTCGCCAAGGGAGCAAGCTGCGGTTTGAGGTGAAAGACAGCGGCATTGGGATTCCGGCGGATCGCATGTCGCGGCTGTTTCAGCCGTTTTCTCAGGTGGACGCTTCGACGACTCGACGCTTTGGCGGCACCGGTCTGGGGCTAGCGATCTGTAAGCGCTTGGTCGACCTGCTGGGTGGGGAGCTTGGCGTGGAGAGCACGGAGGGTCGCGGCAGTGTCTTTCACTTCACCATCGCGCTTCTGGAGCCGACAGACGAGGTACCACCGGTGGTCTTTTTGCGGGGCAAGGTTGCGGCGATCGTGGATCGGAGTGCCGCCGTCCGCGACGCACTCGGGCAACAGCTTCTGCGGTGGGGGATGGAGTCACGGGGGTATTCGAGCGTGGGGGCTGCACTCGCAGAGATCGGCACGCATCCGGTCGATCTGCTCCTTTTGGATGTCGATCTAGCAGGAGAGACGGTGACCGTTGATGCGTCGAGCCGCTTTGGCAAGGTCGTGCTGCTGGCTTCGCGGCTGCGTCTGGGCGAGGCCAAACGCCAGTCCACCGTCAGCGGTGTGCTATGTAAGCCGGTCAGATACGCCCAGCTTGAGGAGCTGCTGCGGCAGCTCTTTGGTGAGTCGGTGAGCGCACCGGCGGCGATGGTCTGTGCAGCGAAGCCGACCGCCGAGCGCCCGATGGCCGAGGAGCTGCCGGCTCGCATCCTGCTGGTCGATGACAACCCGGTCAATCGGATGCTGGGGGTGCGGATGCTCGAGCGACTCGGCTATCGCCCCGATGTGGCGGGTAACGGTGCCGAGGCGGTGGACCTGCTGATGCGGATGGCCTACGACGTGGTGCTGATGGATGTCCAGATGCCGGTGCTCGACGGTTTTGATGCGACACGGCAGATTCGTCAGTCGAAGCCTCCGGAGCAGCAGCCATGGATTGTCGCGATGACTGCCGAGGCGTTAAGCGGAGACGAAGCGCGCTGTCTATCGGCCGGTATGGATGACTACGCGGCCAAGCCGGTGCAGATGCCAGCGCTGGTCGCGGCCCTGCGCAAGGGTCTGCAGGCTCGCCAGACACGCCGAGTGGTCGGCGGTTGACGTCAGAAGGTTGCTGCCGCTACCTTTGCGGCCCATGTCAGCCGCATCAAGTGGTCTCTTTTATCTAACGACCCCCATCTATTACGTCTCCGACGTTCCTCATATCGGCCATGCCTACACCACCATCGTGGGGGATGCCATTGCGCGCTACGAGCGGCTGCGGCGGGGCGGTGAGCGGGTCTTTTACCTGACCGGCACCGATGAGCACGGCGAAAAGCTGGAACGGGCGGCGCAGGCCAAGGGGATGTCGACGCAGACGTTTGTCGACCTGATCGCCGAGGAGTACAAAAAGACCTGGCAGCTCCTCGACATCTCGAACGACGACTTCATTCGGACCACTGAGCCTCGCCACGAGAAGGTCGTGCAAGAGCTGTGGCGAACGATGGCCGACAAGGGCGACATCTTCATCGATCGCTACGAAGGGCTGTACTGCGTCGGTTGTGAGAACTTCCTGCTCGAAAAAGACCTGCTACCGGGGAACCTGTGCCCCGATCACAAGCGGCCCGTCGAAAAGCGCAGCGAGGAGAGCTACTTCTTCCGGCTGTCGAAGTACCAGCAGCCGCTGCTCGATCTGTACTCCCGGTGTCCCGATTTCATCTCGCCCCAGCGGCGGATGAACGAGGTGCGGACGTTTGTCGAGTCGGGCTTGCGCGATATCTCAGTGTCGCGTTCGTCGTTTCAGTGGGGCGTGCCGGTGCCGGGAGATCCGCGTCATGTGATCTACGTGTGGATCGACGCGCTCACCAACTATTACTCGGCGCTGCAAGACAACAAGAACAAGGCGGCGTTTTGGGGCACCCATGAGTCTCCGCAGGCGATTCACCTGGTCGGCAAAGAGATCGTGCGGTTTCACGCGGTGTACTGGCCAGCGATGCTGATGTCGGTAGGGCTGCCGCTGCCGCGCAAGATCTTGGCCCATGGCTGGTGGACGGTCGATGGCGAAAAGATGAGCAAGACGCTCGGCAACGTCGTCGACCCGAGGGCTCTGCAAGCGGATCTGTCGGCGAGCGCGCTGCGCTACTTCCTTTTGCGGGAGATTCCGCTCGGGGAAGACGGCGACTTCTCCTATGACGCGCTGCTCCAGCGCTACAACAGCGAGCTGGCCAACGATCTGGGGAACCTGCTCAATCGCACGCTGGCGATGGTCGAGAAGTTCTGTGAGGGCACGGCGCGGCGCTGGACCGAGAACTCGAGTCCGGAAGCCCAAGGCGAACGGCTCAGGCTACGGGCCGAAACGGTGCGGGCTCAGGTCGAGGCGGCGATGGCGGAGCTTCAGCCGCAGAAGGCGCTGGAAGTGATCTTTTCGCTGGTCCGCGATGGCAACACGTACCTAGAGCAAGAAGCGCCGTTTACCAAGGTGAAGACCGATTTGCGGGGGGCGGATCACATCCTGTACAACGTGCTGGAGCTTCTGCGCTGGCTGGGCCTTCTGCTAGAGCCGTTTATGCCAGAGCGCTGCGCGGAGCTGCGTCGTCAGCTCGGGCTGCCTGCACCGGAGGTGGCCGCCTGGCCGATGGAGTGGGGCGGCCTACCGGATCGTACGGCGGTGCGCAAAGGCGCGACGCTGTTCCCCCGCCTCGATCCCGATCGGCAAAAGGAGCTACTCGACAAGTGGCGGGCGGCTCGGCGTGAAGCCGAGCTGAAGGCCCAGGCCACGGCTCCGGCCAAGGTGGAACAGGTCGCGGGGAAGGTGGCCGCCGCTCCAGCCCAGGCGGGGGCTCCGCCGCTGGCAGAAGTGACGATCGATGACTTTAAGAAGCTCGATCTGCGGGTCGCCAAGGTGCTGTCCGCAGAGCGGGTGCCGAAGAAGGATCGGCTGCTCAAGGTCGAGCTGGACCTGGGGCCGCTCGGCAAACGGCAGGTGGTGGCGGGTATCGCCGAGCTGGCTACGCCAGAGAGCCTGGTGGGCAAGAGCGTGGTGCTGCTGTGTAACTTGAAGCCGGCCAAGATTGGCGGCCTGCTTTCGGCGGGAATGATCCTGGCACTGGGGGACGAAAAGCTGCTCGGCCTGGCCAGCTCCGATCGGGACGTACCTCCCGGCACGGCGTTGCGGTAGCCGGTAAGTGGTTGGTTTCGCGATGGATTCGGGGAAAACATGCTTGAGGAGTGAATTGGGACGGTGATAAAGTCCCGGCACTCACGGCGCGTCGGGTTCCACAAAGTTAGGCCCATTTTTTCGCGCAGAGATCACATTTCCCGTCGCGCACGCACAA
Organism: Polyangia bacterium; assembly: GCA_044228505.1. GTDB lineage: Bacteria > Myxococcota_A > Polyangia > Palsa-1104 > JAEUJZ01 > JAEUKA01. The sequence continues at coordinate 260,220 of JBGAUT010000006.1, forward strand.
GTTTAGGAGCAAGTAAAACGATGAAAAAGTCACCGCTCGCCCAGGTGAAGGACAGCTTTGGTTCGAAGGAAAAGCTGGTTGACGCTCTTGTCTCGCTTCCCGAGGGTGTTCTCGATCGCGCTGAGGACAAGGCAGAGTGGAAGCAGCAGCTTCTGACTGCCGCCAATTCGAAGCTGCTCAAGCTGCACAATGTTGGCAGCCAGATTGCCAAGCGCTTTGGCAACAAAGAGAAGCTGGTCGACGCACTGCTCAAGCTTCAGAGCCGCAGCAAGGATCAGGACTTCCGCACCAAGTTGGTGTCGCTGCCGGTTGGCAAGCTCTACGATCGTTTCGTGTCGGTCGAGCGCGCCAGCAAGCGAGCCCAGGCCAGCAAGAAGTAGGTCTTCGTGCTGCTCGCCCGCGTCGTAGGACCGCTGTGGGGGGCACGGCGGGCGCAGAGCCTGACCGGGTACAAGCTGCTAGAGCTGGAGACTCGGCAGGGCAGTCGCTTGTGCGCTGTGGATGCGCTCGGCGCTGGACCGGGGGAATGGGTGTTGGTTGCCCATGGCTCTCGGGTTCGTGATTTGACCGTTTCACCCGAGGTCGCTGACAAGGACATCATCATCGGCATTGTCGATGGGGTGGACGGCGTAGACGTTGGGGCTTTCGGCGGAGAGATCCCATGATCCTCGGTCGTGTGGTGGGTGAGGTCTGGGCTGCCCGTCGGCATCCGGGCCTTGTCGGGCGGAAACTACTCATCATCGAGCCGCACTACTGGTATGACCCGCCGTTTCCGGTGGCCCACTTGGTCGCGGTCGATGCCTTGGGTGCGGGTCCGGGGGATGAGGTGGTGGTCTGCCTTGGGGAGCCAGCGCGGCAGTCTCTGCTCGCCAACCCCCCAGGGCCCGCGGCTAAGCCTGGGGATCCGCCAGGATATGCGAGCGCCGCCATGTTGCCGATCGAAGCGACGGTGATGGCGATTGTCGATCAGGTTCAGCTCCAAGCGATCGCCGAGCAGGGTTCGCTGAGTCGGAGGGCGCTACAGACCGTGCTGCCTTCCTCGTTTGCTCAAACGGTGGTGCCGGCCTGGTCCAAACCTGACGTGGAGACTCTGCCATGAAGCGCGGCATCTTGGTCGGCGAGATCTGGGCCAGCCGCAAGGCGGTTGGGCTGGCTGGTCGCAGCCTGAAGCTTGTGGTCGAGACGCCGAGCAGCGATCTGGGGACTGCTTTGTACGCTCCGCTTACGGTGGCGATCGACACGCTGGATGGGCGAGCGGGCCAAGAGGTCTTGGTGGCTTACGGTTCGGGAGCGCGGAACGTCCTAAAGCCGGGTCCGAACAATCGCGCCGTGCTGGCTGATGCCGCCGTGGCCGTCCTTTTGGACTCTATCCCTAGCGATTCGCACAAAGGGTGATCATATGTTTGTTGGCAAGGTCGTTGGCACGGTGTGGTCCACGGTCAAGTGGCCAGGGGTGACGGGTCATAAGCTGCTTGTCGTTCGGCCATACCACCTTGCGGACTTGCTGGTGCATCCCAGCCGCAGCGGGGCTGGCAGCGATGGCGAAGGCCAGCCGGATCATGACGCCGCAGCTACGGTGACCACGCACGCCGTGCCCAATCACGTAAACAGTGAAGCGGTGGTGTGCATCGACCTGCTAGATGCCGGGGTGGGCGATGACGTGATCGTTGCGTTTGGCCATGCTGCCCGCGTTGCAGCCGACGAGAAAGCGCTTCAGGAAAACCAATTTTCCTCGAAGATCGCGGCCTTGCCGGGCCCCCAAGCCGCTACACCCACCACCACCCCAATCGATGCGGCTGTGGTGGCAGTCGTCGATGGCTTTCACATAGTGCGACCGGGTACTTGACTCATGTACTGGGCAAGCGGTACCGTTTCGCTATGCGAGTCTCTTTCGCCGCCGCCGTCTGCACCTGGGGGTTAGTCACTTGTGCAGGCCTGTCCGCTCAAGCTGCTGAACCAACCGATGTAGCCAGCTCGTTTGAATTCGAAAACAAGAAGCCTTTCGGATTCCGAGTCGGTGCCAAGTACAACTACTCATACAAGACCGCGAGCCTCGGACGCGAGTCGCTGCCGCTCATTCAGAGCTCCGCGACGCGCAACTACTTGCTCAGCAAGTACGGGGGGACGGATCTTGCGCGAACCGAGTCGGTGCCCGACCTTCTGTATACCCAGAAGCGTCAGACGCTGTCGGTCGACTTGGCGATCGGTGTGTTCCGCGATCTCGAAATCGGTGTCCGTCTGCCGATCGTGATGCGTGATGAACGCAGCTACAGCCTGGACCGCAACGCGGGTTGGAACAACTGCGCGGCACCGGCTAGTGATGGCGCGGGCGGGGAGAGCGGCTGGGACTGTGTGGCCTACGCTTCCTCGACCTACCTGGATGGTATCTACCCGATTGAGCCCGCCGACCTTCGTGGCAGCACGGTGTTCACTCCGCCCACGCGGGGTGCCACGGGCCTGAAGTCGACCGGCATGGATGCCTTCGACACCGTCAACCTGTGGCTGATGGGCGCTCCGGTCTCGCAAAAGCGCGACCCGACCAAGCCGACCTGGGTGATTGGCGTCGAGTATCAGCTCTCCATCGGCAACGTGATGGGGTACGACAACACCAGTCGCTACATTGGCTACGACCAAGAGGCCAATCCGAGCGATGCGCAGAAGGCCTTGATCGGCAACGCCAACACCAATGAAAAAGGCTGGCGCGGTGTGAGCGATGGCCTGGATCGCTTGGTGGCCCGGACGGCGATCTCGCACAAGTTCAAGTACGTGGATCCGTACTTCTCGCTGGCCTATACGCTGCCGATTGCTCGTCGTAGCGACACGCCGTGGTCGACCGACTATGGCTTCCAGCAAAAGCGTTCGTCGCCGCAGCAGTCGGCCAACATGACCTTCGGCTTCGAGGCAACGCCGTGGGAACAGAAGGAAAAGGGGCACCGCATCGCGCTGGACTTCCGGGGCGGGCTAAACTTCACCTTCCTTGGGCGTGGTTACTCCGAGGCGTGGGAGCTGCTGGCTTCGTCGAACGCACTGGTGTGTGACGATCAGAGCGCGCTGCCACCCGCATTCAACTATCGCGATACCTCAGCGTACGACGCAGTACCACCGGAGCCGGGCAAGGTCGGTGGTGGTACGGTGACGCAAGGCACGTTTAACCCGGCCTGCCGCACGCCGGGTACCATGCCGACGAACACGCCGCACAACGGCTACCGGCTGCCGAATGCCAGCCCGTACTATCAAAAGCCGTACACGGGCATCTCGCTCATCGAAAACTACCTGACGTTTACCGCTGATGCGGGCGTGGTCGTCGAGCTGTTCCGTCACGTGCGGCTGCGGCTCGGCTTCAACTACGCACGGACCCAGGGGCACCTGGTCACGACGGACGACGCCGGTACCACGAGCTATCCGTCGAACATCGACCGCAACAATCCGACCAATCGGGTGCTGCCGACGGGTGTGACGACTCCGCAGGCGTGTAACTCCAACCGCGTCGACCTGTCGTGTCCGATGGATTGGAACCCGGCCTATCGCGCCGTCATCAATCAGCCGGGCCGTCGCTATCGCGTCGACGACATCAACACCCTCGGCGGCAGTGCTCAGCTCCAGGGCTACTGGTGATCGGGCTCGGGCAGCGGTGTCTTTAGCGCCAAGCTGCGCAGCCGCTCCATGGTTTCCTTGACCCCGCCCAAGTGGTTGCGCCGGAGAATCCACTCCGGTGCCCAGCGTGCAAGCTCTAACGAAACATCGTAGGTCACTCGGCAGCGCTCATGGTCGCTGTCTTGGATCGGTTCGACGCGCCAGCGCGAGACCAAGCGGCGGAAGTAGCCGGGCTGCGCGGTGCGCTCAACGACAAAGGCGTGATCTTGGGGGTCTTCGAGGGAGACCACTTCTTCGACCCACTTGACGCTGCCGATCGGCCAGGGCTTGCGCATCTCGACAGAGACGACGCGACGGTCGGCGTGCCCCGAGATCACCTCGACACTGTGCGCGGGGAACAGGGGGATGAAGTTGGCGGGCTCGGCGAGTAAGGCCGCGACTTTGGCTGCGGGGAGGTCGAGCACCGTCTCGGCGTAGGTCCGTACCCCGGTGGTGGCTGGGAGCGAGCGGGCGACAACAGGGCTTGGTTCCTTGGCAGAGCTTACGAGCGGTACTGCGCAAAGTGCCCACAGGCCGAAAGCGAACGTGAGCGGCTGACGGTTGCGAAGTGCCTTCATGGCGGGGACGGTACGAACGCGGGTGGGGCTGGGTCAACCGCAAATCCACATGAAGGGCTGGCACAGCGAATCGTCCTCTCTATACTGGGATGCCATTTGGAGGACAAATCCATGATCAGTCGATTCTCTCGCTTGGTGTTGGGTGCGGTGGTGCTGGGCGGTTTGGCGCTGGGTGGCGGTGTGGCTCGGGCCGAGAGCTTGGTCGGGGCAGTGGCCGGTAAGCCGTACGTGGTGACGGTCGCGCCGGTGAGCGGAATGAAAGGGCAGCCGGTCAAGGCGCAGGTGGTGATTAAGCCCGCTGCTGGCTATCACATGAACGAAGAGTTTCCGACGACGCTCAAGCTCAGTCCGACGGCGGGCGTGGCCTTCTCGAAGGCGACGCTTGCGAAGCAGGATGCGGTGATGAGCAAGCAGGAGTGCCGCTTTGACGTCCAGATGACCGGCTCTGAGGCAGGCAAGAAGTCGGTGACCGGCAACTTGAGCTTTGCCGTCTGCACCGAGACGACCTGCGATCCACAGAAGACGCCCGTCACCATCGAACTTACCGTCAAATAAGGCCTCGCTATGCCGATTCCGCTTCCGGCTCACAACTCGGCTTTTGGTGATCGCTATCAAGACGGCGCTCGCCCCGAGGTTCGCTTCTATTTCGATATCGTCTGTCCGTACGCGTACCTGGCGTCGACGCAGCTTCCGGCCTTGGCCGAGCGGCAGATGGCCCGAGTGGACCATCGGCCGATCCTGCTCGGTGGGGTGCTCAAGACGCTGGCATCGGAACCGGCGGCAGGGCCGGTGGCCCGCCAAGCGATGACGCGGATTGATCTGGGACGGTGGTCTGAGCACTTGGGGGTGCCGCTCCAGTTTCCGGCAGAGCATCCGCGACGGACGGTCGAGGCGATGCGGCTTTTGACCTGGGCCCCGAAGCTGAGTGTGCCCACGCTGATGGCGGCCCTGTATCGGGCCTACTGGGTTGAGGGTCGAGATGTCGCCGATATTGAGGTGCTGCTCGATGTCGCGGAGTCAGTCGGGCTGTCGCGAAAAGATGCGCAACAGGGCCTGTTGAGTGCGCCGGTGTCCGCGGCGCTGCGTCGTCACACCGATGAAGCGGTCAGCGATGGGGTCTTCGGGGTTCCAACCTTCGTTGTCGAAGGAGAGAGTGGTCCGAGGCTGTTTTTTGGCCAGGATCGCATGCACTTCGTCGAAGAGGCGCTGCGCAGCCACCCGCTGTCGCGAACCGAGTCGTCGGGGCGATTAGCGCGTCCGCAGCCGCCGATTCCGGTCGGAGGGCAGGGTGCCCCGGTGGCCAATTCGGCGCGCAAAGTGACGTTTGTGTACGACTTTTCGAGCCCCTTTGCGTACCTGGCCTCGACCCAGATCGAACAGCTCGCCGCAGGATGTGGAGCCGAAGTCGAGTTCCTCCCGATTCTCCTTGGGGGACTGTTTCGAAGCATCGGCACGCCGATGGTGCCGATCGCAACCTATCCCGAAAACAAGCGTCGTCACTCGATGGAAGACATGAGCCGCTGGGCCCATTACTACGGCGCGTCTTTCCACTTTCCGTCTCGTTTTCCGATGAACACGGTGACGGCGCTGCGGCTCTCGATACTCGCGGAAGACCGGATCGCTTCGCTTACGCACGCGCTGTTTCGGCTGTATTGGGTAGAGGATCAGGATCTAGGGGATGTGCAGGTGCTGGAGCGGGCACTGGTCGAAGCAGGTCTGCCCACGAGCTTGCTCGATCGGGTCGGCGAGCCTGCGGTCAAGGCCAAGCTACTCGCCAATACCAAACAAGCCGAGGAGTGGGGCTGCTTCGGGGTTCCGTCGTTCCGCGTCGCGCAGCATCATGGCCCGCCCGAGCTGTTCTTTGGTCAAGACCGGCTACTGTTCGTCGAAAAGGCGCTCCGACGTGGCACCGCCCATCCGTAGCAGCCGTCGTTAGCTGCGCGCCGCTTCTTTGACGTAGAAGAGGGTGATGGTGAGGCAATGAAACTCGCGGTCCGAGCTCTGCGTGACGACCTTATCGACGACCCGCAGCGACGGATTGTTTCGTAACCAACGCGAGATGTTTTCACCCAACTCTTCTCGTTCACGAGCCTTCGTCGCCGAAAAGACCTTCACGCCGGTGTAGACCATCTCCCAAGCTCCTTCACCCTTCGGCACTACGTAGGTTTGAGACGGTGCCGGGGTTGGAAAAGGTACCGAAGTAGCCTAAGTAGATAACACAGTTCTCTCGCTGGCCAGACCGAAAAAATGTCTGCCCACGATGCGGGAGCGGTGAGGGCGTATCGTTGACCTAAGAGGACTCCCATCGCTATGATGGGCCGCTTTTTTGACCGTGAAGAGAGGAACAACATGCACGTAACGAGCAAGGATCTGGTGTTTGTCGCTGCGAAGCGGACGCCGTTTGGTACGTATGGCGGAGCACTGAAGGACTTTTCTGCGACTGATCTGGCGGTCCATGCGGCCAAGGCCGCACTGGCTGCTTCGGGGGTTTTGGCGACGGATGTCGATCAGGTGATCTTCGGCAACGTGCAGCAGAGCTCGGCGGATGCAATCTACCTGGCTCGTCACGTCGGTCTGAAGTCCGGGGTTCCGGTTCCGGCTCCAGCGCTGACGCTGAATCGGCTGTGTGGTTCCGGTTTTCAGGCGGTGGTGTCGGCGGCAGAGCAGATCATCCTGGGTGCGGCGACGACGGTGCTGTGTGGTGGAACCGAGTCGATGTCGCAGGCTCCGCACGTCCTGCGAGGGGCACGCTGGGGCTGGCAGCTTGGCAAACCGCCGGCGATCAGCGACACGCTGTGGGACGCCCTGACCGATTCGTTTACCGGAATGCCGATGGCGCTGACCGGTGAGAAGCTGGCCGAGCAGTACAAAATCACCCGTCTTGAGTGTGATGAGCTGGCGCTCGGTTCGCAGAAGCGCTGGGGCGAGGCACAAGCGCAGGGTCGGTTTGAGGCCGAGCTGGCTCCGATCGATATCACCAGCAAGAAGGGGACTGTTCGCTTTGCACAAGACGAGCACCCGCGTCCGCAGACGACGATGGAGGTGCTGGCGAAGCTTCCGACGGTGTTCAAGAAAGACGGCGTGATCACCGCTGGGAACGCCTCGGGAATCTGTGACGGTGCTGCGGCGCTGATCCTGACCACTCGCGAGCAAGCCGAAGCGAAGGGCTACACTCCGCTCGGACGACTGGTCGGCTGGGGTGTCGCTGGTTGTGATCCGACGATCATGGGCATTGGGCCGGTGCCAGCGATTCGTAATCTACTCGCTGCAACGAAGACGCAGGTGTCGGACTACGATCTGTTTGATGTAAATGAGGCGTTTGCACCGCAGTTTCTGGCCGTTGCCAAGGAGCTGGGGCTACCGCTTTCGCAGACCAACGTCTGTGGTGGCGCGATTGCGCTGGGTCATCCACTCGGAGCCTCGGGCGCTCGCATCACGGCCAACCTGCTGCATGAGCTGCGTCGGCGTGGTGGCAAGCGAGCCATCGGCTCGGCCTGCATCGGCGGCGGACAGGGCATCGCGGTCGCAATCGAGAGCATCTAGCGAGAGGCAGTCATGACCCGGCAAGCAGCCTCAGATATCATCTACGACTGGAACATCCACGACAGTCACGCGCCGCTGTGGCCGCAGAAGTTTGCGCTGTTCGATGAGACGCTGCGCGACGGCTTGCAGTCCCCATCGGTGCATGACCCGAGCATCGAGGACAAGATCGAGCTGGTGTTACTGCTTGATCGGTTGGGCGTTGAGCACGTCGACATCGCGCTGCCGGGAGCGGGGCCGCGTGCGGTGGAAGATGGTCTGAGGCTGGCCCGTGAGATTCGTGATCGCAAGCTCCGCATTCGTCCGGCTTGTGCTGCCCGAACGCACCTCAACGACATCCGTCCGATCGTCGAGATTTCGCAAAAAGCGGGCATCGCGATCGAGGTGATGACGTTCATTGGGAGTTCGCCGATTCGGCAGTTTGCGGAAAACTGGGACGCCGAGCGAATCCTGCGGATGTCGGCGGAGGCGGTGTCGTTCGCGACGAAGAACAACCTGCCTTGTACCTATGTGACCGAGGACACGATTCGCTCGCGTCCCGAGATGCTGGCCCCGCTCTACAAGAACGCCATCGACTCGGGGGCGTATCGGCTGTGCCTGTGCGATACCGTTGGTCATGCAACCCCGGCGGGAGCGGAGAGCCTGGTGCGGTTCACCCGAGCCGTCATTGCGGGCATGGGGCTCGACGGTAAGATTGGCATCGACTGGCACGGACACAACGATCGCGGCCTGGCGGTTGTGAACTCGCTGTCGGCGCTGCGGGCAGGAGCAGATCGTATCCACGGGACGGTGCTCGGGGTTGGGGAACGGGTCGGCAATGCCGCACTCGATCAGTTGCTCGTCAACTTGCACCTGATGGGCGCACTCGCGGAGGATCGCGATCTGTCGGCGCTGGATGCGTTGTGCTCGCTGATATCACGGTCGTGTAACGTGCCGATTCCGTACAACTATCCGGTGTTTGGCACGGATGCGTTTCGGACAGCAACGGGCGTACATGCCGCAGCGATCATCAAAGCGGAGCGCAAAGGGGACGCGTTTCTGGCGGATCGGATCTATTCGGGTGTGCCGGCAACGATGTTTGGCCGGCGGCAAGAGATCGAGATCGGGCCGATGTCGGGCGAGTCGAACGTCGCGTATTGGTTGGAGCGTCGCGGCGTGCCAGCCTCTGACGATGCGGTGAAGCGGGTGTTCGCAGTGGCGAAGGCTGCAAACCGGCTGCTGTCTACCGAGGAAATCCTGCATGCTGCTCGAGCCGTTCCGGGTGCCGAGGACCGCGAAGCGACTTGACGAGCCGTCCTGAAGCACGGTCTAGTGGTAAGTAGAACTGGGCGCTGCTTGGCTACTTAGCAGACAGACGAACCGAGGCTTTTCTTTTGCGGGGAGCGCGGGCATGAGCGACAAGAACAAGTTCAACGGTGTGAAGGTCTTTTCGGCGACGATGGCACAAGAGCGTGACCAACTCGGTGAGAAGGTGACGGCTTGGCTGGCCGAACGACCTGAGGTGCGCGTCGTCGACACCATCGTGACCCAGTCGAGTGACGAAGCCTTCCACTGCTTGGCCATTACGTTGTTTTACCAAGACGACCGCTGACCGATCATCCGACCAACTTCTCTTCCCACAGACTCCCACTCGAGCCACGCCCACAGCGCGATCGAGTCCCGATAAGCCCTCAATAGAAAAGCTTTGTCCGCCCCTACTGCGTCGTGGGACACTGCAATCATGGCCCGTGTCTATGCGAATGACGCGGCGGCCCCTCGTAGCCACAGCTCATGATCGGCCAGGTCGTCGGAAACTATCGCTTGGTGCAAAAGGTCGGCGAAGGCGGCATGGGAGCCGTCTACGAGGCCGTCCGCGAGGACATCGGCATCCGCGCCGCGATCAAAGTTCTCCACCGAGAACTGGCCCTAAACCCCGAAATGGCCACCCGCTTCTTCAACGAAATCTAAATTACATATTTTCGTCGATAAGTAATCGCACGACGGGCTTAGGGAATGGGCTGGGAAACGGTGCGGTGGGGTGGTTACTTCGTCGTACATGCAGAAAGCGGTCAGGCCGACCCACTGATCACGGATTTCGGTTCTGCAAACGCTGCTGGAAGGTCGCCTTGCGGCCCGACCACACCTATCCTACCGTTCCCGCGTGTTTTTCCTTTCCCGCCTGCTGTTCGTCGTCGCTCTAGTCCTTTCTTCACATTCGCGCAGTCACGCAGAACCGTCATCCCTTCCGTCGCCGCCACTCCGTACCGCCTTCGGCTCGCGCTGCGCCAAGTCGCCCATTCCGTGCAATCGGATCGACTACTTCACCGCGCACTTTCACATCGCAGATGTGATTCTGCTTCCATCGACGGATTCCCGAGGATTCGCAGCCACCGTCGGCTACGGCGCGTCGATGTCGCTGTTTCATCGCGTCGAGATCGGAATCGGCGGAACGCTTGCGCTGTGGAGTCCGCAACATTCAGGAGTTACGATCAAAAATGGTCCTGCACTCCTGAATGTGAAAGGAATCCTCTTCCCGCTGCTTCGGAATCCTGATCCTGATTCGGAGTTCACCTTCGGTCTTCAGCTTCAGCAGCAGCTTCGCATTCCTCGGTTTGACGGACTGAATGATCTGGGAACAGAGAATCCGCTGACGGTTCTGCGCGCAGTTGCAGACAAACCATTCTGGCGAATGGGAATCACCGCGAGCTTGGGATTCCTACTCACGCAAGGACGAACGGACAGCGAACTATCGACGGGAATTCGTCTCCATCTGCCCTGGATGTCACGCGCCACGGTGCAGGGGTTCGGAGTCCTGCAAGGTCTGTTCGGATCGAAACAGAGTGCTCCTTTGCGCGGAGGTTTCGGTTTGTCTGTTCACTTTGCGTGGGACAACGGAACGTCACTCAGCGGTGGTTACATGCACGGTCGTGGCGACGGCATTGCACCGAGCGCGATCTACATCGGTGGCCCCGACTATCACATCGGAAGGGAAACAGAGTCGCAGTCGTATTCACGTCCGCCGATTCCTAATCGCGAGATGGTGCCGTCTCCGTGGCCGTGGATTTGGGAAAAGCTCAAGCAAGAGTGGAACGAAGCGGAGCTGGCGAATGAAGCGCATCGTCGCGGCGAAGACTGGCTGACGGATGAGTGTTTCCTGTATGAAGAAGGGAAGTACGACAAGCCGCTGCGTCATCTGGGCAAGCGGGATGCGAGCGGGAAGTATTGTGATGTCGGGGGACAGCTTGTACCGATGGATGAGCCGCTGCGGGAAATGGGGATGGATCTGGTGCCGCTGCGGAGTCCGATTCAGACAGGGGAGACACCGAATCCTCCCTCACCGACTGTGCCAGCGAAGCACCCTGAGCCGTTTCCTGCGAATCCTAACGCGCAGTCTACTCGTCCGAAGAAACGGAAACCGCAGCAGACAGAGAAGTCGGTTGCGAAAGCCGCAGAACCAGAACCGTCGATGAAACCGGAAAGAGTTGAATCTGTTGCAACTCCCAAAGTGGAATCACAGGTTGCGGAATCGAGCTATCGGGAATCTGCCAAAGAGTTTGCCAGCGGATTTGGGAAAGGAGTCCGTGACGAAGGCGAGCGAATGTATCGCGATGCCAAGGAGCTGCCCGCAAGGATCGCAAGAACCGGACGCGAGCTGGTTGAAGATGTGAAGGAAGGACGGAAGCTGCGCGCCCTCGCACCGATTGAAGCGATGGGTCACGCGATCCAAAACGCATCACGCGACGACGTGGAACGACTCGCACACGGCGTCGTTGACAGTGCGCGTGACTGGTATCACAAACCGGCGAGGGAAAAAGGGGAGTCGCTCGGTCGTGCGACGATGTCGATTGCATCGGATGCGGCGATGGCTGCACTGACGGATGGACTCGGAACGGTTGCGGGTCTGCGAAAAGCAGAAAAGGCAGCGGAAGTCGCGGATCATGCTCGGGACGTGGAGAGAGCCGCACAGAAATCTGCCCCGCGTAACGGCATTCGCCCTCATGACACCGACTTGTCACGCAGCGTCACGAGGATTGAGCAGACACAGCCGGGGACATATGTTCCTGAGAGGTCACTGCCAACGGACAAGTTAGGAGTTCCGGTCCCGGACTCACCGTTTCCTCATACCCAACTCGGGCGGTCGAAGCCAAAGTACGGTGCCGAGCCGCAGGCGCGCGAGTGGCAGCATGGATCCAATGGGCAACTCCAGCCGACCCGTGATATTGACTTTTCCGATCACGGAACGCCCAGCATTCATCCGAATCCACATCAGCATGCCCTATCACCGAACAATCCTGACTTGGCCCCGCAAGGAGGATTTCGACGGGGACCAGCGAAGCCACTATGAATCGATACTGGATCTTTGACGAAGACGACTCCGCCCAGCGCTTTCCGCTGGCGAAGCTCGTCGCACGCATCGGTGAGTTGGTGGACCGAGAGCAGGCGCAGCTTGTTTTGACTCGCTCGCAAGGCTACGGAGAGCAAGTCTGTAGCTGGGACGATCAACTTGATCGAGTCGAAGCGCTGCCGATTCCGTTTTCTGCGCTAGCTCAAGTCGTGCATCAAACAGCTGAGCTGTTCTACAACCTCGATGCGATCTGCACGACCCCCGAAGGATCGGTACGATTCGGTCTACACGACAGTTCCGCACTGTTCGTCGATGCGCCAGATGCGTTGGCCGAGCGCTTGACTGCTGGATGTGCCGCGGTTCGAAGGGAGCCAGTCCCGTAAACCAACATCCGATTACGCCTGAAGGAGTTGCCTTAGACGCTGTAGATCCGACGGGGACAGGCTGGTTTGCAGAAGGGATGCGAGCTGTTCGACATCGGTGGCTCTGCTTTCACTTCCGCTGCGGGTTCCGAGTAGATCGGCAACCCTGCGCAGACCAACATTTGCAACGGAGCTGGCATCTGCATAGTGGCGTGCGGTGGTGATGAAGGAGGCGTGGCCGAGGGCGGTGGCTCCGGCGTCGGGGGCGAGTGTGGCGTATAGACCGCGGAGGCTGTGCGGACAGACGGTTGCTACTTGCGCTGTGGCCGCGACGACAGCCCTCGCTGAAGTAGACATCACACCGTCGCTTCGACAAACCCAGCGGCGAGCTGCTCGGCAATGAGATCGTCGATTGCGCGTCGTATGTCGTTGGCGGGGGTTTTGCGCACGAACACTTCGCCGTCGACATCCGTGATACGGAGGCAGACGTGATTGTTCAGTCCTGCGATCTCCCACCGCTGTCCTTCGGGATTCGCAAAGCATCGGCGCGGCACAGGGATCTGACGCGGCGGAGGCTGGGTGGTGCGGCGCTTCTTCCACTCAAACGGCAGCACGCGGATGCGGGTGTCGATCTCACCGTTCCATTCACAGTCGACGCCCTCCTCTTCGAGGGCCTGCAGGACCAGTAGCGCGATCTTGCGTGCACCCTCGTCACTGCCATCCCGCGCACCGAACGTCAGCCACAGACCCTCACCAGCGACGCCCCGCTCGAGGTCTTGGGAGTGGTAAAAGATGCCGCCTAAGACCTTTTTGTGCCGCTGCTCCAGCTCCGCGATGACGGTGTTTACTTCGGCCCAGCCCATGCTGCTGGTCCCGCCAGCATCCTGGAGGGCGACGATGCCACGGCGGGTCAGGGCAGCGAACGCTTCGTCGATGGCGTCGTTGCTGGTGCGCGCCGACCAGCGCTGCTCAGCGACCTCGTCTTCAAGCCAAAGCAGCTTGCAATACAAGCAGAACGTTGATGTGGCGCTCAGCGGAACCGTGTCCGTAGCTGCCGCGGCTGCCGCTTCTTGGATGTAATGGAGAGCGACGTCACGGGCAGCGGCTCTGTAGCGCGTGAAGGAGCGGACGCAGCCCTTGACCAACTTCCGTGCGAGAGAGATCGCCTCGGGGGTGAGCTGATGCGCGTAGTCCCGGGCGAGCTGATCGGCGGTCTGCTTGTGCGCTGCGGGAGCAGACTTGACAACACGCTTCATGACACGTGGACCTCACATCCTTGCCCTGGCATGGTCTGCAGGAGTCTCTCTAGGCATGGCTGCACGACGGCACGCACTACTTCCGTTCGCAAGCGAGCGCTGGCGTCTTCGCCAAGGAGTCCGTGCTGGATGAGATCCGCATTCCGATCCTCGGTAGGAGACTGCTTCCGCATCGCCAGCGTGGCCAAGGCTGTGCGCGCAACCGCAGCCACTGCCTCCCCTCCTGTCTCCAGCGCGAAGCGAAGGATCTTCCATGCCAGCTCAGCGTGCCGCGTCTCATCCTCAGCGAAACCAAGAAGCACGTCGCGGACCACAGGGTCTTCGGACTGCTGCGCGGCGACTTGGGCTTCGGCCGCTGCAATGGTTTCTCCCAGACATCCATCTTCGATGGTTTCGTGCGCCCAGGTTGCCAAGTCTGTCGCCGGAGCCATGCGCTTCACCTTCGAAAATGCCTGCGGTCCCAGTTCCTCCCCGGCATACGCCGAAGCCAAGGCAAACGTCACCCGCGCATGGGCGATTTCATCTAGCGCCGCTTGATGTGCTTCGACCACCAGTTCAGGCGGTGCGCCAAACGCAAGCAGTTCCAGAGAGGTCCGAGCAAAGGCCGCAATGGAAGCATGCTCTAGCTGCGCGTCATGCAGCCAGTGTGCAGCCAGCCGAGCGCGCAGATCCGCATCGAGATGTTCGACCAGAGGCTGAATCTGTCTGGTTCGCCACGCAGACTCCGCAACTACCGCTGCGACCTGGGGCACTCCGTCGATGCGAGCCGCTCGTCCACGCGGATGGGGCTGCATCATCGGTACCGGAATCGAATAGCAGCACTGTCCTTTGACCGAAGCCGTGCTGAGGGGACGCATGACTCCTTCCACTGCAAGTGCTGCGGGACACATGTGCGCACGTGCCGCTGGAAATCTGGTACCTCCTTCGGGAATGGGAATACAGTAGGAGCCCTCTCTCATCTCGCTAGGAATCTGCTTGGGAGCTGCCGCCGCGACCGTCAGATTCTGGCAGTGGGAGTAACAGCAGTAGTGGGATAGATTCTGAGAGGGAATCGACCCCAGAAGCTCGCGCTGGTAGGCACTGGTGGCTGCGGGATCGAAGACAAACCTCCCAAGTGTTCCGTCGCGTGCATGGATGTTGATGCCACTTACAATCACGTTGCGACCAAATGCGGTCAGGTGCTCACCAGTCGGCGGACAGCTTTCGGGGTTTGCATGCGCACCTTGTCCACAGAGCTGCTCGCGGACTTGATCGGTTCCGCACGGAGAAAACGGAGCAGGAGTCGTCGTTGTTATGGATACAGACGCTGGCTCTGCATCCTTCGCGTTCGTCGTCGGTGATGCCGAAATAGTCACCGTCTGATTCGACTGTTCGAGGGAATGATTTTGGTTCTGCGTCGTGCGCTCTGGTGGAGGCGTCCCAGGAGTCGCACACGCACCGCCTAATAGCGGCAAGCCTAGAGCCAGAAGGACGCGATTCCTCAGCACATCAAGCTGCATCGTTTCATCATACAATCCATGGTGCGCTCTGCTCAATCGCTCGCGCCGCTCTGAGTCCGCCGTAACCAAGTGGTCCGAATGCCAGGTCAGAGCCTGGTCGGCTCGGCGGACCAGTAGCTAGTGAGTTTCCTTGGTAAGTTCGTCGCTGGCAACATTCCAGGGAAAAACTCCGGCAAGTTTCCCGTCGAACCCCGCTTCTTCAACGAAGCGCGGGCGGCGAATCTGGTGCAGCATCCGGCGATTGTGCGGGTGTTTGATTATGGGACGACCTCAACCGGTACCGCTTATCTGGCGATGGAGTTTTTGGAAGGGGAGTCGCTGCGGGCGCGGATGATGCGGCAGCGGACGTTATCCGAGGCAGACACGATTCGAATTTGTCGACAGATTGCCTCGGGGCTGGCGACCGCACATCTGAGTCAGGTGATCCACCGCGACCTCAAGCCGGAAAACATTTTCATCGTTCCGGATTCGGAGGCACCGAGTGGCGAGCGGGCCAAGATTCTGGACTTCGGAATCGCCAAGTTGGCCGATAGCAGCAAGGGATCGTTTCGAACCGGAACCAACATGCTGCTCGGAACCCCGATCTACATGTCGCCGGAGCAGTGTCGGGGAGCGAAGAACGTCGGGGACCGCAGCGATGTCTATGCCCTTGGGGTGATGTTGTTTGAGATGCTGGCGGGGCGACCACCGTTCGAGACGGAGATGCCGGGCGAGTACATTGCGCTGCACATCTTCCAGCCTCCGCCGTCGCTGCGTGACTTTGTACCAAGTGTCGACGAGCGGCTCGAACAGCTCGTGCTGTCGATGCTTACCAAAGATCCCAAGGCGCGACCACCGATGGCAGAGGTGGCGCAACGGCTGAAATTCCTCGGCAACTTCCAAAGCGATCAGCTCGGGCGCGGTCCTTATGATCGTTCGTCAGGGCCCATGCCAGAGGTGCCCCCGCCCACGAGTGGTAAGCAGGGACTGGAAGACGCGACCGCGATCTTACCTGCGAACAAACCGCAAGCGGACTGGCAGCCGATCAACGTCGTTGCGGGTCGACAACAGACGCCGACCAATATGGTGCCAGCCATTAAGTCTCAGGCGACCCGGCCTTCGGGAGAGCGGAAGCGTGAGAATCTGCGGCCTAGCGGCTTCTTAACCCCGCAGCGTCGGGCTCAGATGGTGGCGCTGTTGACCATTTGCATCGCAATTTGTATTGGGGTGCTGATCACTCTGCTTCTGGTGGGGAGCTAAGGACATGGACCCACGTACTGCTCGCCACACAACGGAAGAGACTCTGCTAGAGCGCTCGGTAGACTCCTGTGTTCTTCGCTTGCGCACCGTACGGTCGCTTCTGCTCGTGGCTGTGTGTCTGCTTATCGGCTGCTATTCGGGTGAACAGGAGCTGCCGATCGATGGCAGTGTCATGACCTATCAGGGGAGCTGGGAATACCGCTACGGTGTCTGTCCGGTGGGGAGAGATGGTCGCTTTCTCTGTCTGCAATCGGAATGGAATGACGGCTCCTTTGTGTCAGGGTCTGTCGACTCGCCGCCAGGCAGAGCGGGTCGCAATGAGATGTGGCTTCGGACGAGGCTCACGGGTCCACGGCTGAGCGATCCCTATATGCTCATCAAGTCGGTGGATCAGCTGTACGAGGCATATGTCGATGGGGTGCTGGTGGCCAAATCACCCGGAGAGCTGAATCGGAAAGCTCGGCTGTCAGGTGTGTATCGGGCGTATCTTCCACTCGGACGTGACTATGTCGGCAAGACGCTGGCAATCCGGGTTCAGTCGCATTACTGGAACATTGGGGTCCATCGTGATCAGCAACTGGGGGAACGGTCGGCACTGATTGCTTCGGTCATCAAGCTTGGTCTATCAACGATCATGGTTGGCTCGATGCTGCTCGTGTTGGCCCTGGCGGGTCTGTCTCTGGCGGCGCTACAGCGAGATCGCTCCTTCGCGCTGTACGGCAGTTTTGCGCTGCTGGCAGGTATCTATCTGTTTGCGCGGTCGACACTTCGTATCTTCCTGTTTGGTAGCCAAGATATCGCGAGGGTCATCGAATTGGCGTCGCTGGTACTGCTCTCTGCTGCGCTCAATGGATTTGTAGACAGCATGTTCGGCAAGGGACCATTTGGACTGCTGCGGCATCTGACCTGGTTGTTCATTGCTTTCTTTGCCGGTGGAATCATCGTGGTCGGGCTAGGAGTTGTTCCGCTCGAGTGGTTGCTGCTGCCACTGCAAATCTTGCTCTTGGGAATGGTCGCAGTGATGCTGGTGAATGCGGTACGGATTGGCGCTCTTGGGAGCATTGATGGTCGCATCCTGAGCGTTGGGCTCGCAGTCTCCTTGATGCCAACACTTTACGATTTGCTGTCAGCGATGGGCTTTTTGAAGCGCTACGTGGTGCTCACGCAGTACTCTGTTGCGCTGTTTGTGATGGCAGTTGGAGTGATTGTGGCACGGCGCTTTGTGGCGCTGCGGAGTCAGACGTTGCAGCTCGCGATGGAAGCGGCCCAAGCAAAGCTGCGTCTTGCAGAGCAAGATGCACTCCTACTGGCTGCTCAGCGTGTGGCAGATGGAGATCTCGACACTCCCATCACAGTATCAAAGGACAGCTCATTACAGTCGCTGGCCGAGGGTCTCAACCGTCTGCGGGAGGATGTACGGACCCGTCTTCGACAACTGTCGGCCAAGAATGCCGCAGCCAAACAGCTTAACGATGAGTTACGTAGACAGATCGAGCAGCGTTCGCGGCGACTCTTGGAGTTGATGCAGAGACGCCCAATTACCCAGCAGAGCGAGACTCCGCTCAAGGTTCAGTCACTGTTAGGAGAACACTACCGGATTGTCTGTTTGCTCGGAACCGGAGCAAGTGGAGTGGTGGTGGAAGTTGAGCGAATTACAGACCACAAGCATCTGGCTGCGAAGGTTCTGACCAAAGCCACTGACCAAGCAGGACTGATTCGATTCTTGCGTGAAGCCCAGATTCTATCACGGCTTGATCATCCCAACTTGGTGGCCATCACAGATGTCGATGTCACCGATGAAGGAGTTCCCTTTTTGGTGATGGAGCTGGTTGAAGGACAGACGCTGCGGCAGCTTCGCTCGCGGTATCGAGATCCCCGATTCGCCGTGCAAGTTCTGAAGCAGGTGGCGGATGCGCTGACCGTGATCCATGAGGGCGGCATCATTCATCGGGATCTCCGTCCCAGCAACATCTTGGTCACAGAGGACGGAGCGACACCGAGGATCAAGCTGTTCGACTTTGGCGTTGCTGCACTCAAAGCAAAGGAAGGTGCGGAGTCAGGCACCTATCCCAAGCAGAAGATCGGAACGGCTGCCTCCGTATCTGCGTCCGCAGACAGACTCGAGGTTTCGCTGCCAGGTGTGATGGTTGGTTCACCCATGTATATGGCACCGGAATGCCGCGACGGCTCACAATCTGTTGGTGCTCCAGCAGATGTGTTTAGTTTGGGAGTGATTGCCTGGGAGCTGTTTACCGGAGACCGTCCATTTCAACGTCCTCCGGTGGAGATGGCTGCGCATGGTGAGCCGTTGACAATTCCTTCGCTACAGAGCCAGACTACGAATCTAAATCCAGCTCTGTGCGCGTTGGTGGCTAGCTGTCTGCATGCTGATCCACACAAGCGTCTCACGGCAGCACAGGTTGCTGCGGAGCTGGCACTCCAAGTCGAAGAAATGTGTGTGCCCTAGGATCGCTTGGGAATCGATGAGCTGTCTCCGACCGTGGTTGGATGAGGATCCACTCAGGCCCAGGCCCTGCATGTAGGGCACGCTCAAAAGTTGCCACAGTACAGGGATTCCTGTATATGAGGCGACTCACATGGGTAGTTGGCACGCACGCTTCTGGGTCTGCTTGGCGCTGTTGTCGCTCCTGTTGGAGCTTTCGCAGGGTCCGAAGCCGATTGGTGCCTGGTGGGCCACAGCCTCGGTGACCACCGAGCGGAACGAAGATCCGCCGAAACCGCCCTGCCAAGTTGCGTTGGCGATGACGGACAGTGAGGGAGAGGAAGACGGAGAAGACGGGGAGCCCGATCCTGATCCACTGGATGAAGATCGCGATGGCAAGCCCGATCTCGAACCGAGCGAAGAGTCCGGCGAACAGGGTGATGAGGAGTTGGGGAAGAAGCGGTCAGAACCCGCTAAGCTCTGCAATCACAATCCGTATTCGTATGT
>JBGAUT010000070.1:0-20782 GCA_044228505.1 Polyangia bacterium
AAGATGAGCACCTGACCGTCGCAAAAACGCTCGAAGAGATTCGTACATCCAGCGCGGACTTTGTGATCCCCGAGTGGGCTTGCAACAGCTACCGGACCTTGTTTGCTGAGCTACGCCAAATCGAGTCGGACATCTTTACCCATGTCCATCTCGAGAACCACGTTCTAGTCCCCCGGTTTGGAACGTGAATGCTAGGCGTTCGACAGGAAGGAGAAGAAAAAGTGTATTCAGAATGTTTCTATTTAGGTATGATGACCTTGAAATGAGGAGCTGCTCGCACTCATCGTTCAGAGTGGCCCGGGAACCAATCCGGAGAACTCCTGCTCGGTCGTCGAGAGCACCGCTCCCAACATCGAAGCTGGCTTCGCACGGTGATCCCAAGCCAGACCTAGCCGATTCCTACTCCATCTCGGGAGACTTCATCATGCACAGATTCCTATGGAGAGCGCTCTGCTCGGGTTGCTGCGCGCTTCTGCCTCTGTCTGCCTCCGCGCAAGATGCGACGGTGAGACCGAAGGTACGGCTCGCTGCTCCCCAGCCCAGGCCAGCGCTGACATCGCCGATCAGTGTCCCCGCCCGGATTGACGTGACGATTCCGGTACCACCGCAGACAATGATCGTGGGTCAGTCCGCCACGTTCGATGTGCAAGTGAAATCGGTTGCGGTCAGTCAACCGATCGTGCTGTCGGCACAAGCCGGCGGAGAGCGCCCGTTCCAGTTCATTCCGCCGCAGATTGTGGGCAGCGGAGTGGCAAAGCTGACGGTAGGTCCCGCGCTGGGCGATGCACCGGGACCGCTTGTGGTGAACATCGATGCAACTGCGGGTAGTGTCGTGGCAAACACCAAGGTGACGCTACTCCGCGATGATCCGAGCTGTGGCGATGGTCCACCGAACCTGTCCTGGGAACTTTTAGACCCGCGGTTCGGCTATCAAAGAGACAAACTGCCGGGCCGGGCTTTGGTTCGTCTGTTCGTGAAGAACGAAGGGGGAAAGATTAGCAGACCGTCGACGTTGCGCATTCACAACATCATCGGAACGAAGAGCGGAACCGGCTACCTGTCCGGGCCTCGGTTGCAAAACGGTCAGATCGGAATGTTGGATATACCGGTACGCGGCGGCTGCGCCCGAATTGTGTTTGATGGCGACATCGACGCGCAGAGCTATGTCAAGCCAGAGGTCTGTGGTGGAGGCAGCCAGTTCTCGATGGGCATCGGCGCGCTGATCCAAATCCTCGGAGCCGACTTTCGGAGTTCCAAGCCTGTCACCGCTTCTTGTAAAGATGCGAAGTTGAACTAACCGGGAGAGTGGCTCGGCAGGGCATGGCTTCGCGATTGACTGTTCGCGTAAACCACCTGAGCTGGATGAACGATTGGTGAGAGAACCTGTCCGCAGTGAGGAGCATTCCGAAATGAACATCAAGTGGTTCCACACAGTCCTTCTATTGGGTTTGCTTTGGGTCTCTGGGGGGTGTGACAAAGACCGGTCCAACCCGCCCGACAATCCGCCCGATCCACCACCGAAGACCTGTTCTTTGACCGTCAACGTGACCGGGGGCGGGGTGGTTAGCTCGCAGCCCGCTGGCATCCAGTGCGGTGCGCAGTGTCAGGCGACCTTTCCGTGCGGGGAATCGGTTCGGCTCACGGCCTCGATGAGCAACTCAACGCTTCAGGCGACTTGGGGGGAGGTCTGCGCGGGCACACACTACGGAACGGCCCCGTCGTGCGCGTTTTTCGTTGCCGACCACGTGACCGTGAATGTGAAGACGACTCCGGCGAGCTGCTCTTCGCACGACTTCTGCTGGCAAAACCCGCTGCCGCAGGGAAATGCCCTGCTCAGCATCTGGGGGACTGATGATAATAACGTCTGGGCCGTGGGCGATGCAGGAACTGTCCTGAAGTGGGACGGCAAGGCGTGGACGGCACAGTCTTCGATGACAAACGCGAGCCTCTCTGCTGTTTGGGGCACCGACGCCAAGAATGTCTGGGTTGT
Source organism: Polyangia bacterium (assembly GCA_044228505.1). Classification (GTDB taxonomy): domain Bacteria; phylum Myxococcota_A; class Polyangia; order Palsa-1104; family JAEUJZ01; genus JAEUKA01. Next base: position 1,991 of record JBGAUT010000070.1, read on the forward strand.
GGGAGGTGGCGGCATGACCTGGAAATGGGACGGCACGGCATGGACGGCGATCCCTACTGGGACGCTCCAAGCCCTTTTCGGCGTCTGGGGCACCGACGCAAACAATGTCTGGGCGGTGGGGAATGGTGGCACGATCATCAAATGGAACGGCACGGTCTGGACAACGCAGACCTCGGGAACCGCCAGTTATCTGCGAGGCATCTGGGGCACTGATTCAAACAACATCTGGGCCGTGGGAGGCAGCGGAACGATTTTAAAATGGAACGGCACGACATGGACGGCGCAAGCTGGACCACCCGAGACTCTGCTCAGTGTCTGGGGTACCAGTCCAAGCAACGTTTGGGTCGTCGGGGAAGGGGGCAGGTTTCTACACTGGAACGGCACGACCTGGACGGCGAATGGCCCAAGCACCACAACCGACTTTTACGCAGTCCGGGGCACCGATGCCAACAATGTTTGGGCCGTTGGACGAAGTGGGAAGATCGTGAAATGGGACGGCACGAACTGGTGGCCGGCTCCTGGGTTTGTGACCTCGTACTTGTTTGGTGTTTGGGGTACTCATGCAAACAACGCCTGGGTCGTGGGATATGGGGGAGCGATCGCAAGATGGAACGGCACGGCCTGGACAGCGCAATCTTCGGGTTCTACCGGGAATTCCTTTGCTGGCGTGTGGGGTAGCGACCCAAACAGCGTGTGGGCCGTGGGGACTAACGGAACGATTGTGAAATGGAACGGCTTGGCTTGGTCGGCGCAGCCATCGGGGACGACGGAGTGGCTTAGGTCCGTCTGGGGGACTGATGCAAACAATATCTGGGCAGTAGGGAATAATGGCTCGATGGTGAAATGGAACGGCTCGGACTGGTTTGCGCAGAACTCCGGGACCAGCCAACACCTTCTGGGCGTTTGGGGCAGCGACTCAAACAACGTTTGGATTGTAGGAACGGGCGGAACCATCTTGAAGAGAAATGGCACAGCGTGGTCGCCACAGGCGTCAGGAACGACCAAATGGCTCTACGGGATTTGGGGAAGTGATCCAAACAACGTCTGGGCCGTTGGTGACATCGGAACGATCGTGAAGTGGAACGGCACGTCGTGGACGCTGCAGAACTCGAAAACAACCGAGTACCTTAATGCCGTCTGGGGCAGCGATGTAAACAATGTCTGGGCGGTTGGCTCATCGGGAACCGTCGTAAAATGGAACGGCACGGATTGGGCTGTACAGACCGCTGGAACAGTCGCTTCACTAAGCGGCGTTTGGGGGACTGATGCAAACAACGTCTGGGTGGTGGGCTCAAACGGAACCGTATTGAAGTGGAACGGGTCTGACTGGGCCGAGCGAGTGTCATCGGCAAATGTTCACCTAGCTGCCGTTCGCGGAACTGACGCAAACCACCTCTGGGTTGTCGGCGCAGCTGGCACGATCCTTCATTACCAACCGCTGTTTCGCTGAGAGGCTTGTGGATAGGGGCTGCGAAGCCCCCACGAAATCCTCCTCACGACTTCCACGCCATCGACCCACGCAAGACATCTCATCCAAGAGCATACCCCACATCGCCATAATCGATGAGAGTGGCGGATCCTGGTACATCGTGCAGGCCCTGTCATCGGAGTTCGGGCTGACCAAGGACAGCTCCTTCCTGCCCAACGGCTGGGATCGCTTCCGCCTACCCGCTGTCTATCTTGTCCCGCGCCACGACTGATAGCACCATCTCACGAGCTTCCAACCACCAACCATCCGGGTATTCCAGGTAGGACTCCTGCGCCGCTGTCCTTTTGCATCCCGGATGCTGTTGGAAGCTCGGCAGCGCCGTGGTCCAGCCCGAGTGTGTAGGCGTGGACAAATGAATGCTGTCCGAAGGATTCCATGATCTGGATTAGACCCACTTTGTGCGACGACGGCTTACTGAACGGGGTGTATTTTCTCGATCCGTACGCTTCGGTCTCAGTTGTAACTGGAAGGCCCTTGCTTTTTTCCCTGGATGTGATAGCCGCGTTGGCGATCTAGGCGTGCCGATCAGCGCGGACTGGTTCCTACCGCTCCCTGATCGCATTCATGGCGGCATGCTGACGTTAGCTGCTTGATGCTCGGCGAGCGGGCTGCTCTGTCAGAGGTCGATGTCCTCTCCCGCATCGCCGCCGACTGGCGGCGCGTGCAGTACCGTCGTGTTTGCTGGGACAGCGCCGAGTGCATCGAGGAGCCGCAGCATTGGCATTCTTCCGAGGCGTTGTCAGCGGAGGATGCCGCCATGACCTTCCGCTGAACCAGCATCCGACCGGAGTTGCGCCTGCACCCAAGCCACGGCGAGCAACTGTCTCCCCCTGAGCCTATATAGCACCACAGCGACGAACGAATCCGTCGTCACAGGCTCTCATGGAAGGTCCGAACGAAAGGCCGTCGCTCACCCTGTCAACACCCGGCACACCATGCTAGGTTCCGCTGCATCAAACCGCCATGAAGACCACCGTCGACCACCTTCCCGAAGACCAGCAGCTGAAACTTCATGCGATCACCGCGGTCTTTACCGATCCTGCGCTTGCGACTCCTATCGACATGCTCATTCTGTTTGGTTCTCGTGCCAGAGGGGACTGGGTAGAGGACTCCGAAACCGGGTACGTGTCCGATTGGGACTTGCTAGTTGTCGTCGAGCATGAGAAGCAAGTAAACGATCTTGTACTTTGGGGAGAGCTTGAAGGGAAGGTGCGCGCAATCATCGGAGACACGCCGCTCACCTTCATTATTCACGACATCAAATTCGTCAACAAAGAGATCAGAATTGGTCAGTATTTTTGGGGCGACATCGCGAACGAGGGAGTCCTGCTCCACGACAGCCGACGGTACATGCTTGCGAAACCGAAGGCGCTGAATGCCCAGGAACGGCTCTCCCTGGCGGAACGGAATTTCTCCGCGTGGTTTGATAGTGCGAGTACGTTTTGGCGGACGAGCGTCTATCTGCGGACGCAGCAGAGGCTCAAGGAATCGGCCTTCCTACTCCATCAGGCGACGGAGCGGTACTATCACGCGGCGATTCTGGTCTTCACGGGATACAAACAGAGAACGCATGACATCGAGCTATTGGGAGTCCAAGCAGGAGAGCAGCATGCGCTGATGGTAGACGTACTCCCAAAGACGGTTCCCGACGACAAGCACCTGTTTGATCTACTGAAGAAAGCCTACATCGACGCGCGCTATTCAATGTCCTATCGCATCACGGCAGAGGAGTTGGCAGAGCTGCAAAAACGAGTCCTTCTGCTCGCGGACAGAGTTCGCAGTGCATGTCTGGAAAAGATCGCGACGTTCTGTGGTGCAGACGCGATGCGGACAGACTTGCCGACTCCCCCGACGCTGGACGAGCCGATTCTGCAAGATCTACCTGCGCCCCCAACCGACCCCCAAGAGTTTGGGAAGTGGGCACGGAGTCTGTCCGAAGTGGCAGAACAGAGAGCCGAGCTGCGCTGGCAACAGGGAAGGAATGAGGGTCGCGCAGAGGGATTACAGGAAGGAGAGGAGAAGGGCATCCAGATCGGCGAGGCACGGGGCGAGTTGAGAGGGGAAGTGAAGGCTCTGCTGCTCGTGCTTCGCTCTCGTGGTCTCGACATTCCCGAAGAAGTGGAGAAGCGGATTACGGAATGTAGCGATCCGGTTGTGCTGGTCTCCTGGCTCAGCCGTGCGGCGACGATCACTGATGTGGCGGAGCTGCTGGCGGGCTGATGCAAAACCGGCGACACCGTGAGGTGGGCCGAGATCCACAGAGTCCGCAGGATGCGCTTAAAGCTGCTTCAAGAACACGCGCATCTGCTTGCTCATGGGATGATCGGAGCCGAAGTTCTGCCGAAGAACGCGCTCGGCCCGCTCCGCCGTCGTGCGGGCTGCGCGATCTCCGAGTGCGGCTTGGATCCCAGTGAGCTGAGCCAGGATTTGTCCCACTTCCTGGTCATGCGGGCCGAATTCATGTTCCGCGATGACGAGGGCGCGCTTGACCAGCGGCTCCGCCGTCGCTGCCATCCCCAATGTCAACAAGTTGCCCGCAAGGTTCGAGAGTGTCACACAGAGCGCTGGATGGTCTGGACCAAGCGCCTTCTCTTTGATCGCCAGCGCACGACGTAGCACCCCTTGGACCTCCGCATACCTTCTTTGATCCGATAGAACCAGACCCAGTGTATGTAGTGGCTCGGCGCAGGCAAAATGGTCTGCCCCCAGCGCTTCCTCGAGGATGGCGAGCGAGCGGTGAAGCAGTGCTTCGGCCTCAGCGTACTTTCCTTGGCTCAAAAGAACGAGCGCCAGCGAATTCATGGACTCCGTGCAGCCGGGATCGGTTTCACCTCGCAGGGCGATGCTAAGTTCGAGCGTGTGGCGAAGCAGCGCTTCAGACTCGGGAAACTTTCCCTGATTCATCAACACAGTGCCCAGCTCGTCCTGTACCCCCACCCGTAACAGAGACAGATCGTTCGTCAGCTCTGGAGCCAGATGCGTGGACATGTCGTCCAGCAGGGCTCGCAGGATTTCTTCGGCGGAGCGCGGCCTGCCCGCACTGCGCTCCAGCTGTGCCTCGAGCAGCCGACGACAGATATGGTTGTAAGTCGATGGCTTCGCCTCCTGCGAGTCGAAGAGCGAGAAAGACTCCCTGGCCTCGGCGTACTGAAACGCCAGGATTGACTGGTGAGCTTGCCGAAGCAGAGGGTCCAGGTTCGGAAATGCCGTCTCTTCCGTCATCGCCCGCCCTCCTGGCTACTTCTTCGCCCCAACGTGGTACTTCATCAGGCGCTTCTCGCCGACGGTGTGGATCTTCTTGTCGGCCACCAGCTCTCCGAGGGGCTGACGGAGCTTGTCGGCCAGCTCCTCGCGCTTGACGCCAATCGTCGCGAGCACATTGTCGGCGATCTGACCGGCGAGGTCGGCCCGGTTCAGTCCGTCGTGATGATTGCCGAGGACGCTCACAATCGCCCCCTTGAGGGAGTTCTTCTGTGCGTCAGAAATCCGCGTACGCTTGGTCTTAGACTCAGTCGGTGCAACCGCCTCGCTGTGCGGCCTGCCTGCAAGGTTCGATGCGAACTCGACGACGCTCATGCTGAGCACCGCCGACCACACGTCCTTGTGCTGCTGAAGCGTATCGAGAAACTCCGCCATCGTGACCCGCCCCGACGGACGCAGCTTCGACAGCATCGACAGGGCGGCCTGCCGTCGCAGATCCTCATTGCGCGCCTGGAACTCCTGCTCAAACAGCGAGCTGATATCAAACACTGCGCCTTCCTTCTTCTTGCCGGCCATCGATCGACTCCTTGTTGTGGTTGGCCAAGCGGAGCCGTCGCTGGCCCACGCTCGGCGGGTGATGGTTCTCTTTAGCAGAGCATCGGGACGAGCGAAAGAATCGGACACAGCCAGATCGTAAGCCAGTGCAGCCGATAGCTTGGGAATGACGCTCCCGATCCCGGTTGCAGTAAGAGCCAGACATCGACGGTGGCCTGTGGTGGCGACGAATGATCGCGGCTCCCAGTCCGACATGCGCAGCACATCGAAGATCCATAGCACCGTGCCAAGCGGTAGCCACAGCGCTGCCGCAGGCAATCGAGCCAACCCGACCAGAATGCCACTCCGACGAGGGAGCACGACATGATCGGCAAGAGTCCCAGTCAACGTGGACTGCGCAGATCGTTATTGCTCGTGCCGCGTTTCGGGTGGTCGGAGGTCATCTCATGTTCACCCGCTCGATTCTTCTGTGGCTCTATGCTCTCTCACTGATGCTTGCTGCACCGGCATGGGCTGACAAAGGCTTTGTCCCGCTTCCGACCGCTGCTGGCGTGCCCAAAGACTTAGAGATTCAAGTCCGGCGCTACGAGGGCTCGACGAACGGCCAGCTCACCGTCGAGATTCGCAACCCGACCACGCGGACCGTCAAGTTTGAAGCGGGCGGTCTGTACTTCGTCCCCGAACAGAACGCCAATGACGCTCCTCAGCGGCTCGGGGCCGCCGGTCCTTTTGCCGTGCGCAAGCAGTCCGGCAGCTTTGAACACAGCGACGGCTACACCCTATCGCCGGGCAGCCAGGTAGAGGTGAAGCTCGACGTCTACTGCATTGACTCGCACCGCCGCAGCCCACGGACCGGCGACGTCTTTCGCGTGGCCGTCGAGCGCATGCCGGTCGAGCTGACCCGCTCGATTCAAAGCGATGCCAGCAGCGCCGCCCGACAAAACGGTGGGTACGCCGCTCCCGCCGCCAAGTCCGCCGTGCAGTCTGAGATCTGGAAGAACCGCAACAAGAAGTGGGTCGAGCTAGACGGCGAAGGGGTCCAAGAGAAGCGCAAAGACGCGCCCTCACCGCCGATGATGAATCAAGTCCAGAAGCGTTACATCGACCACAACTAAACCCGTCCAGCTCAAAGCCCGCACATGTTGTGGGGGCCAAGCAGTCGGTAAGCTATCGCTTCGCGTGCAGCGAACCCGCCATCCGTCGCGCCTTCCCAACTTCGATCGAGTCCGCCTTCGCGTAGTGCTTCGCGGTGATCGCAAAGCTCGAATGCCCGAGCGAACGCGCCACATCGTTCGACGTGGCTCCAGCTTCGAGCGCCAGAGACGAGTGCAGACCGCGAAGGGAGTGCGGACAGACTCGTCCGATCTGGGCCTCATCGCAGTAGGAATGCAGCCGTTTGTACATCCAGTTTGGCGCGGGCTGCTTCTCCCTATCGGCAGCAAAGATCCGCTCGCTCAGAGGTCGCTTCGCGCAGTGTTTCGCCAAGATTTTTGCGACGGGCGCGAACAGCTCCAGACGACGCTTCGCGTTCTGGTTCTTCGTTCCGTTCACGAAGACATTGACCCCATCGACGGCACCAACGGTCAGCCCGAGCACTTCCGATGGACGCAAGCCCAGATAGAGCTGCACCAGAATCGCCAGCGCGCCTTCCTCTCCCTGTTTCGCTTTCTCGAATAGCAGCCGTTCCAGCGTCTTCGCCTCGAGCGGCCCGAGCTGCTGCTTCCCGGCGTTTGCCTTGCCGATCGGCTTCACCTTCGCGAACGCATCCTTTTCAATGTGTCCACCGTCGAGCAGCCAGCGCCACAGTTCCTTGACCACCTTTAGATATCCGTGATGCGTCGCCGCCTTGAGTGGCCCGAACTTGCCCTCAGACTTAGTGGCGGCAAGGTACAGCGCCGAGGCCCGCGCCGCGTCAATCTCGTCGACCGGCACATCGGGTATCCACGCCTTAACTCGATTCTCGACGTTGCGTGCGACCGAGTCCGGGTGGCGCCAAGCAGCACGTTTTTCGTCGATCCACTGTGCGAGTGCCTCGAACACCGTCAGAACTGGCTTCGTCTCTGTCTCGCGTCGCAGCTGCACCGCTAGCAGATCCGCCGCCCCCCGCGTCTCGGCGCACAGGCTCTTTCGCTTGCCCGTGCTCGGGTCGTAGATCACAATTCGCCACTTCGTTCTCCCCGCAGCAGGCGGGTACGGACCATAGATGTACACAATTTTATTTTCGCATTCTTTTACGAGGTCTGCGATACGTTTTCCCTGCTGCCTGTTTGCAAATTCCGTCCGACGAGCGTTCATCTCACTCCTGCCTCTCTGATTTTTCTCCTTTTTCACCAACCCCCGACGGCGGGGAAAAACCGGCGGCTTCGTCTCGACGGGAAGTTGATCCACCGGGACCTAAAGCCAGAAAACATTATGCTAGGGACGTCTATTGACGTGAAAGACGGATCCCCAACACTGGTGGCAAAGGTACTGGACTTCGGAACAGTGCGATTGGGAGACCGAAGGAGAACCCAGACAGGAGAGCAGCTTGGCACCCCCCTTTACATGGCCCCAGAGCAGATTGCTGGCGAGGATGAATTGATCGGCCCGTGGAGCGATGTCTACGCGCTGGGAGTAGTGCTCTTTGAACTGTTGACGCTGCGGGCCACCACCCCAGATGACTCCTGTCTCCGCCGTTATATTGGCAAGCATGGCCCGAAGGGCTTACTGAATTTTCTGTCGCAAGTACGGCCCGGCGTACCGCGTCCTCTACAAAAATTGCTGCTCCGATGTCTTGAACCACAAATCAAAGCGCGCATTCAGGATGCTGGTGAGCTGCTGCGTGAATTACGTAGCGTGGAGCAGCATAGGTTAGCGCTCGAACGAGCTTCTACCCATCCGACCCCGCTACGTTCTGTTTCGATTGAGGTCCGTTCAGCAGGTGTGCTCCTGGGAATCAGCGGACTGCTGGCGATAGGTTGGTTTACGTTCAAAATGCAGCCGTTCTCGTATGACCGCCGTGCAACACGAACTGAAAATCCCGCACCAGTAGGATCATCTCTCGCGAAACAGAACTCTCTGGTCCCTCTGGTCCCTCCTGGGATGACCAAGACGCCATCCGAAATCGAAAGGGCGCAAGCACGACCAGCAAAGAGTACCCGCCTGATTCCAATTCCAAGTTCTCTCTTTCGGATGGGCAGTTCGCCCGCAGAGATATCAGTTGCTATAGAGCTTTGTCGTCGAATGGAGCATTCTCGCGCTGCTTCGCCTTGTGGTCAACACAGCTGGGCGATGGAGTTGCCACAACGGATGATCTCACTATCCGCGTTTGAGATGGAACAGGGTGAGGTCAGTAATCGACAGATGGCGGCCTGGCTCAACCAGCAGAGTGACCTCAACTTTGTGTCAGAACAGGGAGTAAAACAGCCGCGCTGGATCAAGCGACGCAAGGAACTGCTGATAGATCTGAGTAGCGTCGGAACGCAGCAGTCGGGGCTCCGCTATCGCAGTGGTCACGTCGAGGCTGAGCCTGGCTTCGAAGAACTACCTGTTGTCCAAGTGACGTGGCTGGCTGCACACAGCTACTGCGCAAGCATCGAAAGACGCTTGCCGACAGAGGCGGAGTGGGAACGAGCCGCACGCGGACCACATGGACGACTTTTTCCTTGGGGAAGTAACGAACCATCCTGCCCGGGAGTGACCTTGTCCCGCGATAGGTTACAGCCGTGTCAAGCGGAACCACAGCGCTTGCATCCAACTCATTCCGATGCGGCCGACCGCAGCGAGGAAGGCATCCTGCATCTGGGAGGGAATGTGTCGGAGTGGGTTGAGGATGCCTATGAACCAACTCCCTGGCTTTGTGCGGAGCCCTGCCGAAACCCGGTTGTGAGAGACCCCTCATTCTCAGCAGATGCCTCTGTATCTGCCAGACAGTATGTCGTTCGAGGGGGAAACCTGCTGTCATCCGTTGTGCTGGCACGGAGTGCTGCACGTCGTGGCCAACCCGCCGATGCCACCTCGCCGATGATCGGATTTCGGTGCGCACGATCAACCACTCAGCCCTGATCTCTGTCTCAGGGCAGCCCTCCGCCCACCGTGATGATCGTTTGAGCTAACGCATGAACCGAAGTGTCTGCGCGCCCCCATCTCTGTGCCGCGCAAGTTCCAATTCCCACCCCAAGGGTAATCATCAAGATAGCTCCAGCACCAACCAAGCCGAACACCAAAGGCGATGGCCTTCGAGTCTTTTTGACCCCCTCTTTTGCGTCGGTAAAACTGAGTGTCGCAGAGGGACTGTCGATTCTGACAGCACCCAAGCCCTCATCATCACTGGACAGCGATGTCGTGGTGTCTTCTGTCCCGTTGCTGGTAATTGTTGCGGGTCGCTCCGTTGCATGGAGTTCAATCGACACATTGCTGGAATGGCCTTCCGATTTCTGAGCCGGGTCCGCTGCCCATGCGTGGGATCCAACGAGCAGCAGGACCGCAATCAGATAGCGAGCATTGACTGTGACCGGACGACACCTAGAACCCATGAAATCTCTCCTCCCTTTATCAAGAGACAGCGAAGAACAGATGTCTTGCTCTGGAGCAATTTTCCTGCCAGCTCCTCCTTGCTGCTGTTCTGGGTTCACGAATGTCGACGGTGACGGCGACTTCTACTACCTGGATTTCACTGCATTCAATCGGCTCTTCATGACTTCTAGCCCGATTGAACGATGAGCTCTGCCGAACCAATCCATCTGCGACATGTCGGTCTAGAGAATTCTTCCCAAAAGGCCAACCTGAAGGGTTCCAGTGTGCCTACAATGTGGAGTTGTTATGAAAACTGATCGCGGCCTCTCAATCGTGAGCATGTTCATATTTGCGATCATGCTGGGCTGTCATCGTGAGATGAGTACGCCCCACATTGACGGTGACGCTGCCCCCTCCCGAGCAGACGCGACCGAAGCGATTCATGGGATAGGAGCGCCAGCTTCACAGGTGACATGGGAGCTCGAAAGCGCTCCTTCGAATGCAACCGTTGTCGATCTGACTTCAAAGCAATCGCTCGGTCAGACTCCTTGGCGGCTTCAGCAGCCCGCGAGCCAACAGACCAAACGCGTACGGATAGAAAAGAGTGGCTATGAACCGCTCGATCTAGACCTAAGTCTCGACCGCAGTGAGAAACGCACGCTGGTGCTTCGCCTGCAGATATTGTGACGAGCTCCGCACCTGCGCTGTTTGGCCCATGTGTCCTGGATGGACGCAGAGTGGGATTTCTATTCTATCTCTGACGCGAATCAATACTTGGGGGGGTTGGAAAATGGATAACGCAGCTACTGCCAGACTACCAAAGGTGCTACGCAACCTGTTGCTCACCGTCGCGCTCTGTTCGGGTTGCACGGAAGGAGACGGGACAGCGCAACAAGAACCACGAAACGCGGTCATAGTCCACGTAAACGGAGTGGATGCAGACATTCGCTCGATCATTCCTTCTGTAAGGCTCAATGACCAAGTAGCAATGCAGTACTTGAACCAGGGCCAGCCTATCGATGCTCTGTCCCAAAAGGAAGCCGATGGCAGTTTGCTCTTTTCGCTTACGCTACCAACAAATACCAGTGGGAAGCTGGATGTACAGCTGGATGGGCAGACCGAGTACGGCTACACCCGAGCCACCGGCAACGCTCAGATTGTGATCGAGCCCGGCCAGATCAAAAAAGAAACTGTCACGCTGAACCGGGACGAATTTTGCAGGCTGGGTTGGTGTCAGGAAAGCCCACTCCCCCGGCAAGATACCATCACCGCGCTGTGGGCATTTTCGGAAGACTCGGTCTGGGCGGTAGGACACCATGGACGATTCCAGTCCTGGGATGGCAAGCGCTGGCGCAATCGGGAACCGAATCCACTGTCCTTCCTTAGCAATGGGGAAGACTTGCTCAACCATCAGTTGACAGGAATGTGGGCCTTCTCGCCATCCGATGTCTGGGTGTCATCAAAATCCCACTCTACGGCGCATCATTTTGATGGGACGGAGTGGAAATCGTACCTGCTGAGCACGGGCGTCCGACGACTGTGGGCTTCTGGGCCAAACGACATCTGGGGAGTGAGTAACGGAGGCGTCGTCCAGCGATTCACCGGGGTCAAGTGGGAGTCCGTGACATCGCCAACTTCGAATTTCTTATGGGGTGTCTCAGGGAGTGGGAACCGCGATGTGTGGATAGTCGGAGAACAGGGGGACGTGCTGACCTCGGATGGTTCCTTGCCGAAGATGCTCCCAGCCAAGGCCAGCACCTCGATGCATGCGGTGTATGTGGAAGGACCAACTGGACGAATCTGGGTCGCGGGTCGCGATGGCAAGGTTGAGTACTGCGAGCGCCCCTGCACGGCCTGGATTTCGGCAGGCCCGCAAGATGTTACCAGCTACTTCTATGACATCGCTGGAACCGGACCGAGTGATATCTGGGCCGCTGGTGCGGATGGTATGGTCTGGCATTGGAATGGCATGGCCTGGGCAGAAGTGAAGACTGGCGTCACGTCCACGCTGTATGCCATCTTCACCCGCACTCCCAATGACATCTGGTTTTCGGGAGATGGCGGTACAGTGCTGCACTGGAACGGTCTGTCGATGCGGACCCTCTCAGGCGGAGTTCCGACCTTCAATGACCTCTGGGGCAGTGCTCCCGATAACCTGTGGGCCGTGGGTGTTGCTGGAAGCATCTACCACTACGATGGGAAGACGTGGCAAGCCGTGAAATCCGGAGTCTCTGGTGAACTAACCAGCGTTTGGGGCAGCTCTGCCCGGGACATCTGGGCGGTCGGTAGTGAGGTCATTCTGCACTACGACGGCAAGTCCTGGGAACGACCCACCGGAAACCAGAAGCCGCAGGCGATACCGACGGATAGACCTGTCGTGTGGGGCACCGACCAAGCCAACGTCTACATCGCGCTTCGGTCTGGTAGCTATATCCAATATGATGGTGCCGCATGGAGTGGTGATCTGGACTCCGGTCTTGGGGCAGACATCCGCAGCATGGATGGGACAAGTCGTGCGAACGTCTGGGCGCTGGCTTACGGGGGCAAGGTAGCGCGCTGGGAGGTCGGTGCCCAAAACTGGGTCCATCGTTCGCCGCCATTTGCCGTTTCCGGGCAGCCGCAGATTCGCGTCTTTGCACCCGATGATGTCTGGGTGACTGGTATGGGCCCCTCCCAAACCTACCGCTTTGATGGCACGACCTGGACACGAATGGATCAAACTGGTCTGCTGTACGGAGCGATCTGGGGCAGCTCTTCCCAAGACGTCTGGCTAGGGGGTTCCTGCCAAACCCTGAGTCACGTTGAGTTCGATGGTACGACAGCTAACTTCAGGAATCTTGAAAACGGAACTCTCGCCACGAACCTTGGGACAGGCGACCAAGCGCAAAACAGAATTCGTCGGTTCTTTGGGCTGGACAAATTTCATGTGTGGGCGGTCGGCGATGGTGGCTTGATCATGCGTCTTCAAAACTAGCTCGGATCGACGCTCATCGCTTTGGGATTCCGGTGAAGGACACTCCCTAACTCGCCCACCGTCCAGAGATCCTTGGCGCTGCTCCCCCACAGTCCATAGAGATATCTAGGACCAGGCATCAGACCCGGCGGCTTCTTGCCAGCGGTGTAGATCTGTGTTTCCTCACCGATGCTGTAGATGCTATCCGCGCCAAACGTCGCAATCCCGTTTGCGACCTGAGGTTCCGCAGGATTAATGGTGCTCCAACTGCTTCCATCGAAGCGCAAGATGCACTTGCTCAGTCCGCCGTTCACAGAAACCAACACGTTGTTCGACGAGCTACCACGAATGTTGACCACGTTCGGTCCCTGACTCGGCATGGGGATGATTACAGGAGCCCACGATGTCCCATCATAACGAGTCAGCGATAGAGAGCCAGCATTGTTGCCGCCAATCCAGACACCGCGATCACCGCTCGCCCAGACGGCGGAGAGAGTTCCCTTCGCATTGGTGGCAGTGTTCTTGCTCCAAGTACTGCCATTCCACTCTAGAACCGTTGCGTTAGCGCCGACCGCGTAGACCTGTGTTGCGTTGACCCCCCACACGCTACTCAGATTCTCGGTAGTGCCACTCGATACAACCCTCGGCTGCCCGTTGACGATTTGTACGATTGTTCCGGCATCGCCCACTGCCCAAATTTCACTTACACTGATCCCCCACAGTCTCTTCAAGTGGTTCAAGGTGACCTTTTTTAGGTCTTGCCACTTCACACCATCATAGTGCGTGATCGTTCCTTCATCACCGACCGCCCAGACGTCGTTTGGTGAAAAGCCATAGATGTCGCGAAGCGTCGCGGGATTTGCCGAGACTCCTTTGAGAAGGGTGGTGAGCTTGCCCCTCTTACGGTCAAATTGATGGATGACGCCGCCCTCCCCGACCAAGAACAGCGGAGACTGAGGATCGCCCGGCGGAGCGAACATTCGCGTAATCCCCAGTCCCCGTGGGAGGCCAATCACCTTTTGAGCGTTGTTGCTGAGGTTGCCATCCCAGCGTTTGAGATCCCCGCTTTGCCCAGTACCAATCCCTCCAGAGATCAGCCACTGGTCTGTGGCGGTATTACCTGTGTACACGATCCCAGAAGAGGAAGAGGACTTCTTCCAGCTTGTTCCCTGACGCTGGAACCAGATATAGCCCTGCGCCGCCGAAGCCACTAGGTTGTCCGCAGAGGTTCCCCATAGGTGATGAAAGCCGAACGTATTGATTCCCGTTGGATCAATGGATTCGGCATTCCAGCTTGTAGTCGCCTCATCCCAGTGCCAAATTGCTGCCGTTGGGTATTGAATCCCCGCTGCCCATAAGTCATCCGGTTTTGTTGGGTCTGGAGCGAGTATCCGGTTGAAAATCACGTTGGGTGGCAGAGTCGAAGGCTCTGGTTGTTGAGGGCCCGGTCGATTCGCAAAGCGGAGCCCTCCAGCCCAAACATAGCGTGGCGAAACCCATACCGAAGTAAACGCAGGGAGGCTATCGCCGGATACGATGACATCCCCCGTATAGACAGCGCGGAAGGCCGAGCCTTCGAATCGCCAAAGTGCTCGGCGCATACCGCGACCGGACTGTCCGTGAGAGACGGCCCAGACATCCGTGGTACTGCTTCCATGCACACCCGTAAAGATGGGAGTCAGGATTTCCGTGGGAGTGCCAGCGTTGTCATCGATCAGCGGAACCTCTGAGAACGCAAAGCCGTCGTAGTGTAGCGGTCTCCCACTCATTCCGACTACCCAAAGATCATCGGCAGCCGTACCCCAGATGTCCGTGAAGATGGTTCCTAACTTCTTCGGTCTCTCCCAACACCAAGCATCGGTTCCGCAGTAATCCACCGGAGTGAGTGCGAGCGTCAATGCATAGGTCTTGTCAGCATCAAGCGTCACAGCGATCTGCGCGCTATCACTGAGCAGCGCGTCGTCACCTATCGCCTGCACCTGAACCGATAGCTTTCCCCGCGTGCCAGGATCGAGCGATAGCGTGAAGCTTGTCAGCCCGGTCTTCAGGTCAAGCGCCGCTGGGACGAAGCGCTTCAGCTCCCTGCCATCCAGTGTGACGATCGGCCGGACCGTCTTCAACTCACCAATTGGTCCCGATACCTCAATCGATACCGTCAGTGGTTGCGGATCAGGTGCTGGCGCAGCGGTGGCGCAGCTCCAGCACCAGGTAGCGACAGCCAAACAGAGTGTGTGTTGTGACGGATTCATAAGTGGCTCCAATCGGATGAACCAACAGAAGGATGCGTCTGTCCGCTACTGCGTCTTCATGATAAGTCCACCGTCGCCCACCGCCCAGCTCATGCCCGGACTCAGGGTAAAGATGCTGCGAATCCCCAGCGGGTGCTGGACATCGAACTCCTGCCCGTCGCTACCATTATACTTGAGCTCCAACGCTGACCCCGTCCACCGTGCAAGCGAGTTCTGGAATCCACCGAACCAGATGTCGTTCGGGGAGGAACCCCCGATGACCCCCACGGGACCGGAACCCGGCGGAGAAGGCCAGTCCTTGGCCTCCCAGGTACCACTGGTATTGTTCCAGCGGTAAACTAGAGATCTACGATAGTCTGGTGCGACTGCAATCCAAACCTCCTGCGCAGAGAACACGCGAATCTGCGCCAGATAGTCGCTCGAAACACTCACGCTCGGAATGCTCGACGAAACGTCGGTCCACATGTCAGTAGCTCCAATATATCGAGCCACGCCTAGTTTCCCCGTGTTCTTCCCCAGAGCCCAGATGTCCTGGTCAGAGGATCCATCGATGCTAACGAGCTCGGGATCAGAGGGCAGGTTCACGGATTTTGGATACGACCACTGTGTCCCATCGAAATTCAGGTATTTTCCACCCGCCAAGGTCGCGAAGACATTCTGAGCAGAGGTGCCCCAGACACTGGGATGAGCCCCTCCCGTCTCCTGTGTCGGGGTCGAGCTCCTGCTCCATTTGCCATTCTTCCAGTGGACGGTAACGAGCTTACCAAGCGTATCTTTGCCAACCACCCAGATGTCCTTGTCCGAGCTACCCCAAATCGAGCTAAAGTCGTCAGAGAAGCCTGTCTGCACCGCAGACCAAGTCTGGCCATCGTAGTGGTAGATCGCGCCACCGGAACCAACAGCCCACAGATTGTCCGATGCCGTGCCCCAGATTCCCTGAAAGTTGGGCAGACCACCAGCCTTCAGCTCAATCGCGCTGCCATTCCAGTGCAGTACGGTGCCGCCGTCCCCTCCGAACCACACATCGTCCGAGGAACGGATCGAGATCGTCCGTAGGGTCGCAGCCACACCACTGTGAACCTGGAGCCACTGCGCTCCATTCCAGTGCGCCATGGAACCTTTCTCACCAACGACCCAGATGTCCTTCCCATCGATCCCGGAGATGTCGTAGAGCCAGATTGTGAAGTCGAACGGTGTGGGCACTGATTCCCAAGCCATCATGTAGGGGGACTCCCCACGAAAGATTGGTCCATAGAAGGGTCCCATCGGGACAGCTTGGTCAGCTCGGCCCGCCATCCACACCGTCCCTGTCTTCGGATCTCGCCAGACAGCGTGCATGGTGGCTCCATTCGTTGATGAAGTGAGCGGAGTGAGTCCAGACCCAGTATCTCGCAGCACGACATTCCCAACGACCCATACGTCATTCGGCCCAGTGCCTCCCACACCATAGAACTCTGCCGCTGGAACAATGCCTGCTGGCTTCTTGTTGGCCCAGTGCAAACCATCCCAGTGAGAGATCGTATCTTTGGTGATGCCCCAGACATCGTTCGGACCAGCGGACCAGATCTTGCGGAGAGTCCCACTACGGTTCGTCCAACCTGCACCGTTGAAGGAATAGCTGGCGGGGTTGGGCGCTGCGACCCAAATGTCATCGGACGCAGACATCGCGATGCTCGTGAGCTGTCGATTTTCCAGACCAGAAATCACGGGGAGTTCGCGCCACACATCGCCATCCCACTGCTGAAAGTGCCCGCGATTCCCAAGTGCCCAGACCGGATTGTTTTTGGGGGCTGGGGTTGTCTGCCACGCCGGCTTGTCGTTGAACGCCCACAGGGCCTGAATCGTATCGGGACGTGGCACGGGCCCCTGGTAGCACCAGCCATCCCGACAGACTTCGCCCTGCCTTTTCAGTATCACCGTGAGCCGTTCTACTTGGTCGGGTGCTACGTCGACGATGCCACTTCCAGAGGCAACAATCCATCGCTGCGAATTGATGCCGTCGATCTGTACTGTCAGCCGGCCTGTCGTGTCGTCCGGTAACACCAAGGCAAACTCACTCTTAACGTCGATGTCTTCGAGCTTCTTCGATGGCCGGCCATCTACGGAGACGCTCAATCGCAGCGTGTCGATGGTAGCCAGAGGGCCTTGGAGCTTCACCTTCACCGCATTGCGTTGCAAATGCTCTGTGGTGAACTCTGCCGTGTCACCACAGCCCCCCACTGCTCCGAGCAAAAGAAGGAGTCTCGCGAATAGCAGCCGACCCCCACGTGAGCGCACCGATACTTTGCGCCGTACCAAGGTGCGAGACACTGCTTTGCCCACCAGAGGGCTGACGATGACGGATTCCATCCCAGGCACATCTTAGCCGACCGTTTACATACTGACTAGCAGTTAAGTACCGAAAATCACGGTGGTTTCGGCACCAAGCCTTCACGATCTCGGGATACTGGCTCCGAGCGGTACTCGGTTGACCGTATACTCAATGAACGATGCCTAATGCGCGACTGCGTACGCAGCCCCCCGAACGGATCTCGCTGCGATAGTCCACCTTCATGACACCATGTAATTTTCAGAGGTCTTTTCCGAGTAGGACTCAGTGCAAGCTGGGCTATCGATAGGGGCACTTACACTCCGTTGTCAAGCCGGACCTTAACGGCAGAGACTCCGCAGAACTTGGCAGACTATTGGCAGACTTCTGCCGAAACAGCTCAACGGACCTCTGTTTCCGTCGAGAACCATCAGTAGGTGAGCGGACTGAAAATCCGCGTGTCGCTGGTTCGATTCCGGCTCCGAGCACTGGTCACCGATGGGGGAAGGTGGCAAAGACACGAGGATTACACCTCCTGTTTTTTGTCCCGGCAGTCCGCGTATCAATGACACGCGGACTGAATGACACGCAGACAGATTCTACGCTGGCGTAGAAATACAAACAGCGAACGTCATCATCATCACCAGTAGGTGCTGACCGTCGGTGATGAGCGGGTGACGTTGCGGTGACGTTGTGACGTTCTGTGACGTTCCCAAGCCGGATCGGCCTGGGCTCGCTAGTGGGTCGGGTCTTCGCGGTGGGTATCGGCGGCGGCTGATGGGGAGATCAGGCTTTGCACAGAGGGCAGCGCTTCCATCGCATGACGAAGCGACCTTTGATCGAGGTGCCCATACACAAGCTCCACCATCCGGCTTGATGTGTGGCCCAGCAGCTTTCCTACTGCCAGCGAATCTCGCCCGGCTTGCTTGAGGTACGACGCAAAGGTCCGGCGGAGACCGTTGGGGGTCACGGGTTCGATCTTGGCTTTGGCGCAAGCCTTCTCCAAATCACGCCGGACGTTGGACCAGCCGCCCGCCACCGCTTCGCTGTCTCCCTTGCGCATCTGCCCGAGCAGCTCCCCCAGCTCCCGATCCATCGGGATGATCCGATCGCTTCGGTCGGTCTTGGTGCCCCGGATGTGGATCTGCTGGTTTGCAAAGTCCAGATCTCCCCAGGTCAGCCCTTCGATCTCGCTGAGCCTGCCGCCCGTCATCACCGCCACGATCACCCATCGCTGCCGGTCTGGCGGCAGATGACGCAGCAGCCCGCGCAGCTCGACCGTAGACAGCCAGCGGCGGCGCGGCTTGTAGCGAGCACGGAACTTCGGGATCACACTGTCGGGATCTCGCTCAAGCACTCCACGATCGCGCGCATGCGAGAGAGTCATCCGCAGCACCACCAGCTCTTTGCGAACGGTTTCGCGCGCGGCCCCTTCGTCGAGCCTCTTCCGGCAGTACTCCGTGACCTGATCCACCGACAACTCTTTCACTGATACGCATCCAAGAAGGCGCACAAGATGGCCGCCCTTCTGCTCGTAACACTC
>JBGAUT010000071.1:0-18775 GCA_044228505.1 Polyangia bacterium
GTCGCTCGCCCCCGCGCCGGAACCGGCCGCTCGGCTTGCAGTATCTCGCGGCTGAGGCAAACTGTGCCGGTTGGAGAACCGGACGCTGCGATGCACAATCCACTCGCGGACAGTCACCCGCGAATTCGTGTTCGCGCATCGGCTCGAACCGGCACCACGTAGCGTTCTTCTCGCTGGGTGACGAAGCGATCTTGCAAGTACGGCTCAATGTGCGCTTCCCCGAGCAGGCCATCGGTCCGTCGCGACAGATCTTGCTGAAGCTGTGCCACACGCTGACGCAGACCACGCAGCGCCGGGGACGCCGAGTCACGCAGCGTGCCATGATCGTCAAACGAGTCGGCAATCGGGCCCGTGACTTCGGGAAGCTCAGCAATCGGTTCGGCGTGCTTCGACAGGTTCGGAAGCCGCGATCCTCGACTGAGGATATGACGTCGCAGACGCTGTCCACCGCCCAGTGTTTTGCCGATCTCGGTCAGCTCATCGGGGGCCAGCACGCCTGCTTTTTGGCTGCGTTCCACGAATGCTTTTACGTCGCTGATTCCACCAAAGGGCAGCGCTTCGCCACCATCTTGCAGCGCCCGCGCCTCACTCACTTCGCGCTGACGGGTCTGTGCCTCCTCGATCGAGGGTAACAGCGTCAGCTCTTTGACCAGTTGCTGGCCGCGTGTGGTGTGACAGCGCTCGCTGAGCTTCTGAAGCAGCGTCGGCCAAGACAGGTCCGCTGCCGTCTTTTCATCCATCTGTAGGTCACGCATAGCCCGTGCATCCTAGCAAATCCCTCGCCGAGCACCGAATCGACCCACCCCGAAATCCGACGAAGCCACGACTGTACGATGCGACGCGTGGTCAAGCGATAGCGCTGGTACCTGTACTCGATTGGTTCGGCGATCTTTCACCGGCAGCGCGCGAAGCGGGCTCGCTGCCCATCCTGGTGCACAAGGAGGGCCGCAACCTGACTCGCTGCCACGGCGCAAACCATAGCCAGAAAAGAAAAAAGCCTGAGTCTCGATGAGAAACTCAGGCTTTCTTTGCGGGGTGGACGGGACTTGAACCCGCGGCCTCCGGCGTGACAGGCCGGCGTTATAACCAACTTAACTACCACCCCAAAGTGGCTTTGAGACTATTCAATTTTGTAGGCGCAACAGGGATTGAACCTGTGACCCTCGGCTTGTAAGGCCGACGCTCTACCGCTGAGCTATACGCCCTTGTCAGGGACACCTGTGATGCGCCCAGGTGGATGTAACTCCTAACAGCCCTTGCGCTTTTGGGTCAAGCGGAAATTTTAAAGAATTTTCACGGAACGCGACTTCTCGACGGGATTCCGCTGCGCGAGGTGTTTGGGGGATGCGCTGGTTGGGCCACGAGTGTTGGCCGCAATGGGGCTGTGCGAGCGTTGCTTCGCGTGTTATCCAAGGCTGCATGACAACCACGACGGCTTCACAGACAGCGGTTTCAGAGCTTCCGCTCCAGCTTTCCGGTTGGGCGGTGATTTTGGGGGCTAGCAGCGGCTTTGGCGAGGCGATCTCAATCGAACTGGCGCGTCGCGGCATGGACATCATCGGGGTACACCTCGATCGTCGCAGCACGATGCCGAACGTCGAGCGCATCGTGACCACCATCCAGGGACTTGGCCGCCAAGCGGTGTTCTTCAACCAGAACGCCGCCGATGAACAGAAGCGCAAAGAGATCTGCGACCAGATCGTCGAGCGGACCCAAGGCCACGGGAATCCGAAGGTGCGGGTGCTGGTTCACTCGCTGGCGTTCGGGACGCTGCGCTCGTTTGTTCCGCCAGGTGACGCGCCTGCTGACCTGATCGGCAAGTCACATATGGATATGACCTGCGATGTGATGGCTCACTCACTTTTGTATTGGACGCAGGATCTGCTCTCTCGTGGGCTGTTGTCGTCAGGATCGCGCATCTTTGCGATGACCTCCTCGGGCAGTCATCGGGTGATTCCGCAGTACGGCGCGGTATCGGCGGCGAAGTCGGCGCTCGAGTCACACTGTCGGCAGCTAGCCTTTGAGCTGGCCCCGCGTGGCATTGCCGTGAACGCGCTATGTGCAGGGGTGACCGATACCCCGGCGCTGCGCAAGATTCCCGGCAACGAGAAGATGATCGCAATCGCGACCGAGCGAAACCCAGCCCGCAGGCTGACTACGCCGCAAGATGTCGCAGGTGCGGTGGTGGTGCTGTCTCATCCGCTGGCTGGCTGGATTTCTGGCAATGTGATCAACGTTGATGGCGGCGAAGACATCGCAGGGTAAGCCCTGGCGCAAGCCGAAGGCGCTGTCGCCCATGGACTCGGTGGCGGTGATTGCGCCATCGGGTCCGGTGCCGTCGTCGCGGCTCACCAACGGACTTTCGGTGCTTGCAGAGCGCTATCGGGTGGTGCAGTCCGATGGGCTTCTGGAGCAGCGAGGCTTTCTGGCTGGCGATGATGGACGTCGGCTGGCCGAGCTGCGTTGGGCGCTGTCGGACCCACAGATCCACGCCGTGTTTTGTGCTCGGGGAGGACACGGGGCGCTCCGGCTTTTGTCTCCCTTGTTGGCCACTTCTTCCGAGGAATTGCCGCATCGGCCGCTCGTCGGCTTTTCGGATGTGACGGTGCTGCATGCGCTGCTGGCGGTTCACCAGCGGATTACGATTCATGGGCCGGTCGTTGCCCAGCTTGGCGAACTGTCGGTGAGCGATCGCGAGGTGCTGTGGTCGCTGCTGGAAAGTACTCAGCCGCCGCCCCCGGTCACGGGACTGATTTCACTGTCGAGCAACCTCCGTGCGACCAGTGGTCGGCTCCTGGGCGGCAACCTAGAAGTGCTTTCGAGGCTGTGCGGGACGCCACTTCAGGCCGCGATGGTCGATAACGGGCCTTTGGTGTTGCTCGTCGAGGAAGTGACTGAGGCACCGTATCGGATCGATCGCGCCCTGACCCACCTGCGCCAGGCCGGAGCGCTCGATCGGGTGGTGGCAGCGGTGGTTGGGGACTTGATGCGCTGCGAGGGTCCACAGGAACATCCATCGGCATTAGAAGTCATCGGCGAGCGTCTCGGGAGCCTGGGGATTCCGGTGCTGGCTGGGGTGCCGTTGGGTCACGGATCACGCAATCGGGCGGTACCACTCGGCGTGCAAGTGCATGTGAGCCCCCGCCACGGCAGCCTGGAGTTCCTCGAAGCTGCGGTCGAGTAGCGCGGTGTCGCCAAGAAGAATTTGCTGGCTCGGTTAAAGCGGTGCTAAGGTCCGCCGCCTATGAGCGGGTTTGGCGTAACTCCCGGGCGGTGCCTTCGCGGCTGGTCGGTCCTAGCAGGACTGTTTCTCGGCGTGTTGTTGTCGAGTGGCTGTGCGCGAACCATCGGCGATGGCTGTGTCAACAACGTTGAGTGCAGCGCTCTTGGAGATCGCTACTGCGATGTGGCATCGCCTGGTGGGTATTGCACGGTCGAGGGCTGCGATCAGTTGTCATGCCCCGATAGCTCGGTCTGCGTGCGGTTCTTTTCACTGCAGAAGGGCCGGGCAAGCTGCGATGCCAATCGCCAGGTTCGCACCGACTGTGGTGGTGGCCAAGACTGCTGCGCCCCCGGTGATCCTGGCTGCTGCAAGCTCGGCGAGCGTTGTTTGTGCGACGATGCGGGCTGCTCCAGAGGTTTCTGCGCGAGTGAAGCGAGTGAGCGTCGCTACTGCATGAAGCCATGTGATGGAGACAGCGACTGCCGGACTGGCTATCAGTGTGTGGCCACCGGTACCTCCGGGGCAGTGCCGGTGGCCTATCGAGACAGTGACGGCAACATCAGCCAGAACGAAGCGCGCTATTGCGCGCCTCCCAAGTAGTAGGCGTGACGATGGCGAGCGACAAGCTCGGGCCTGGGGTGAAACTGCGACGGTTGTTTGCGACGGGTTGGTCGTGGACAACACGGCTGGCCGAGGCCCTGCTGTCGACGTCGTGGCGGCTGCGGCGTTATCTGGTCCGGCGGCTGTTATCAAGCTTGGTTTCCGTGGCTGGGGTGGTGGTGCTGACCTTTGTGCTGCTTCACCTGATTCCCGGTGATCCCGTAGACAACCTGCTCGGGGAAGATGCCCGCCCACAGGATAAGATTGAGCTTCGTCGCTGTATGGATTTGGACCAGACGCTGCCGACTCAGTTTGGCCGCTTCGTGAAGAGCATCTTCGACGGGACGCTTGGCTATAGTTGTCCTGACCGCAAGCTGACGGTGGCTCAGCGAATCAAAAAGGCGCTACCTCCGACGGCGACTTTGGCGGTGTCGGCGATGGCGGTGGCGCTTGGATTGGCGTTGCCGCTTGGGATTGTCGCGGCCCTTACGGTGCGGAGTCGCTGGGACGCGGCGCTGACGGCGGTGGCACTCCTTGGCATTAGCATGCCGGCGATGTGGCTGGGTCCGATGCTGCTGTACCTGTTTTATGTACTGGTGCCGTGGTTTCCGGGACCGGGAGAAGACACCGGGAGCCTGCGTGGCCTGGTGCTACCGTCGGTCATGCTCGGAACGCACCTGATGGCGATGCTGGCCAGGATGACGCGATCGTCGCTGCTCGATACCTTGTCGGAGGACTACGTGCGTACCGCCCGGGCCAAGGGGCTGCCACCGTGGAGAGTGGTGCTCAAGCATGCGATGCGAAATGCGCTGTTGCCGGTGATTACCGTTGCTGGCATGCAGTTCGGGGCACTGCTTGCGGGGGCGGTGGTGACCGAGAAAGTGTTTGCGCGACCGGGTCTTGGGACGCTATTGCTCGAGGCGATCGCGCAGCGCGACTATCGGGTGGTACAGGGGCTGACGCTGGTGATTGCGGTGATGTACGTGCTCATCAACCTGATCGTCGATGTCTTGTATGCGGCGGTTGATCCGAGGATTCGGGTATGAGCACGTCACCGGTGGCACAGAGGCGATGGTCGTTGCCTCCGCTTGGAACGGCGGCGTGGCTGGGCGCGCTGCTGCTGCTGTTGTTTGTAATCATTGGGCTCTTGGGGCCGCTGCTTTTGTCGGGCTCTCCATCGGCACAGGATCTGGATCACCTGCTTGAAGGACCCAGTCGGCGGCACTGGCTCGGGACGGATGAAAACGGCTGCGACTTGCTCGTGCAGATGTGTTTTGGGGCTCGGCTGTTGTTGGGGCTGTGTTCATCGGTGGTGGGCTTGTGCCTGAGCCTGGGACTGCTCATCGGTGTGTCGGCTGGCTATCTAGGTGGCTGGCTGGACGAGGTGGTGATGCGCGTCATCGACGTGCTGCTGGCGTTTCCGGGCATCTTGCTCAACATCGCGATTGTGGCGTTGGTACCCAAAGCTGGCGTTGGGGTGCTGATCTTCGCGCTGGCGGTCAACGGGTGGGTCGGTTATGCGCGGGTGGCAAGGGCGCAGGTGCTGCGGGTGCGCGAGCAGGAATACGTTCTGGCGGCGCGATCGGTTGGATGCAGCCCGTGGCGGGTGATGCTGCGGCACATCCTGCCGAACATCTGGTCGCCGATCATCGTGCAGGCGACGTTTGGTTTTGCGGGTGTGGTGCTGGTCGAGGCGAGCTTGAGTTTTTTGGGACTGGGTCCACCGGTGCCGTATACCTGGGGCGCGCTGCTGTCGCAGGGGACGAACTTTTTTTGGCGCACGCGGCACCTCATCTTGGTGCCGGGGCTGTCGATCGCACTGCTGGTGCTTGCGTGTAACTTGCTAGGGGATGGGCTGCGCGACTACGTCGATCCCAAGCGGAAGCGCTCTCGCTGAGCGGACTGTGACGAGCTTACGTCGACTTGATGGTCCAGTGGCGCTCGATGGTGATCATTGGGGCGGCTGAGTTCGGGAATTCAATCTTTTTGATGAGGTCGTCGATGCACTCGCGGACTTTGGTTCCGTCGGGGCCTTTGTCGACATTCACGTGGGTTTTGATATTGATCACCTGGCCGCGGCCATTGATGGTCACGTGGGTGGCAATCTCGACACTGGCAGCACCCTTATCGAGAGCTTCCGAGACGGCGCAGTCTTGGACTTGACTGCCTTTGGCCTGGAGCATCGCGGTCAGCTCGGCTGCGGTGCCGGTGGGCTTCTTGGCCTTCGCTTTGCCTTTGGCGGGCGCTTTGGCGGGAGGCTTGGCGGGGGCCTTCGCTGTGGCTGGTGGGCTGTCCGCTGCCGACCCCACTGGCATCATCGAGGCCATCGCCAAGACTGCGAATACCACCCCCAAGAGTTGGCCTTGTCGACGGGCTTGCCGAGCAGGTGCAGTGTAAATAGCCGACATCGTCTCTCCTTGCTACAGATTTTGCCATTTTACTTGGCTTTGTAGCTTTCCTGGGGATTACGGTGCCAGCGTCGCAAATATTCGCAGAATTTTGGCGTCTGCATCACCAAGTTGGCTGTCGCCGAACATCCGAGTCGGAAGAATTGCAGTTGTTACCTCGACTAAGCTACTGTGCGCCCATGGCTGCCGATCACTCGCCACGCTTTCTTCGTCTGTGCGAACAAGCTCGGACCGAGATCGTCGAGGTCAGCGCCGCAGAGTTCGAGCGTGAGCTGGCCGAGCGTCAGTCCCTTCTCTCGTCGGGACGGGAGCCGACTGAGCTGTACTTTCTCGATGTTCGCGAAGACCACGAATGGCTGACAGAGCGGATCCCCGGCTCGACCCATCTCGGACGAGGGCTTCTCGAGCGGGACATTGAGAAGCTCATTGCCGATCCCGAAACCGAGATCGTGCTGTACTGCGGGGGGGGGTATCGCTCGGCGCTGGCCAGTCAATCACTCGGCAAAATGGGGTATACCCACGTTCGGTCGTTGGCTGGGGGGTTTCGAGGCTGGAAGGAATCTGGGCGTCCGACGGTCCTCGGTGAGCCGCAGCCAGAATTGAGCCACTTTCGCCACCACGTCATAGAGGGACAGACCATGACACCCAAGCACATCATCGTCGCTACTGATCTGACCGAGCTTTCCACTCCAGCACTTCAGATGGCCAAGTCTCTCGCGGAGCCACTCGGCAGCCGCATTACGATGGTCCACGTTTTGGAGCCAGCCCCGACGCCGCCGGGGCTCGAAGCGTTCGCCCTGGAAGGCATGCCGCTCGATTGGGAAGAGCGGTTGTTGCAGGGGCGTAGCGAGGCTGCGAGTCGACGACTGGCAGATACTGCGGCGGCAGAATCGTCGCCAAAAGTAAGCGTTCACTGGCGCCTTTTGCAAGGGCGTATGCCCGACGCGCTGTTGGAGGAGATCAAGTCGCTTGAAGGCGATTTGCTGATTGTCGGAACCCACGGGCGCAAGGGTGTCTCGCACTTTCTGCTCGGATCGGTGGCCGAAAAGCTGATGCGCGGCGCGACCTGTCCTGTGCTGGTTGTCCGTCCGACAACTCACTAGACCGCCCCGCTGAGTCCTTACCAAGATGGCCAGAGCCGCGTTTTTTGACATGGACCTGACGCTGCTGCGCGTCAACAGTGGTTCTCGCTGGATCAAATATCAGCGACGGCGCGGTGAGATCAGTTGGCCGATGCTGGTGAGGAGTGGCTTTTGGTTGTTCCAGTATCAGCTATCGGTGCTGGACATGGAGTCGGTGGCGGCGAAGTTGGCCACGGACATGGCTGGTGACGCCGAGTCCGTGATGCGTGACAAAGTAGGAGAGTTTTATCGGACCGAGCTTCGCGACACGATTTCGCCCATTGCCCGTGAAGCACTGGAACGGCATCGGGAGCAGGGTGATTCGATCGTGCTGCTGACGAGCGCAACGCCCTACGTGGCGGAGCCACTGGCCGACGAACTGTTGATTCCCCATGTCTTGTGCACGCGGTTGGCCGTCGAAAACGGTCGATTTTCAGGGGCGCTGCTGCCACCGGCCTGTTACGGCGTCGGTAAAGTGCACCATGCCGAGCGCTTCGCTGAGGCCCACGGCATCGATCTTGCGCAGAGCGTCTTTTATACCGATAGCTATAGTGATCTGCCGATGCTGCTCCGTGTCGGTCGCCCCGTCGCCGTGAATCCCGATCGTCGCTTGGTGCGCTATGCTCGTCGGCGCGGTTGGCCTATCTTGAACTGGTAGCGCATCGTTTCGCCTAGGAGAGACTTGGAATGACTCCGATCGTGAAAGTTCCCGACGCGACAGTATGCCTACCCCCGGCGGTTGGCCGACTCATCGAGTTGGCTCTCGATGAAGACTTGGGTCGTGGCGACGTAACCAGTGATGCCATTTTTGGTTCACACGAGTCAGCTCAGGCGATCATCCTCGCGAAGAGCGAGCTGGTGCTGTCAGGGCTCGACGTCGCGATGGCGGTGTTTCAGTCCGTCGATGCTCGCTTGTCGACCACTCCGCTGTTTCCCGATGGTAGCTCGATTCATCCACATACCCAGGTGATGCGGATGGAGGGACCGATACGGTCGATTTTGGCGGCGGAGCGGACGGCGCTCAATTTCCTACAGCGACTGTCGGGTATTGCGACGCTGACCCGGCGTTATGTCCATGCGGTGGCTGGAACCTCGGCGCGTATCGTCGACACCCGCAAGACCGCACCGGGTTTTCGTTTCCTCGATAAGCGAGCGGTCCGCCACGGGGGGGCCCACAATCATCGCGCTGACTTGGGCTCGGGCGTGCTGATCAAGGACAACCACGTCGCAGCTGCGGGTGGTGTCGGTGAGGCGATTCGTCGCGCTCGCGCCTATGCACCACACACCGTCCGGATTGAAGCCGAAATTACTGCACTGGAGCAAGTCGACGAGGCGCTGGCGGCGGGGGTCGAGATCCTGTTGCTCGATAACATGTCACCGGAACTGGTGCGTGAGTCGCTGCTGCGGCTACCGCCTGCTTCTGACCCTCGGCGACCGCTGGTCGAAGTATCTGGCGGAGTCAGTCTGGCGACGGTACGTGCGTATGCCGAGGCCGGGGCAGACCTTATCAGCGTTGGCGCGCTCACCCACTCGGTGATAGCTGCTGATTTGTCGCTGGAAGTGGAATCGTAGGCGTGTAAGGGGTTGCTGTTGAGTTCCGAGCCGCACCGCCTAGCTTCGTCGAGTCCGTTTCGCGAGCAGTTGCTCTCGCCGGGTCGACTACGGCTGTCCCTGGCAACTCCAGAATCCCTCGACTGTGGGCGGCTTTGTGAGCTGACCGTCGACTTGGAGGCCAGGCCGGGCGATTCACTCGTTCATCGTCGCGGACGAGTGCGATCGGCGGTGATTGAACTGAGCGAGACGATGCTCGGTCGGGTGCTGGCTGCACACCTTTCGTCGGTGACAGCGCTGCTTCCAAAGAATTTGCCGCAACCTGATCGCTTGGCGGTGCGATTCGTGGGTGGTAGTGAGCGCCCGATGCTGCTCGTCATCGGACACTTTCCGGGGCCGCAGTCCCAGGGGCTGTGGTGTTCCCTACGATTACCGCTCGGGCCCGGTCGCCAGGACTTTCGAGGCCCTCGGCGTAGCAGTGAACCGTTGGCTCTGTCGATGAATCTTCTCGACGGAGAGGTGCGAGTCTATGGGGCAACCAAGGTCGTTCCGTCTTTGCTGGCGCTGTCGCTGGCGCTGTGCGTCGGTTCGGCGCTGTTGACATTTCGCCAAGCCTCGACGGAGCCCGCGATCCTACCGTCGACGGAATATGCTCCGGGACCAGGCATGCGATTGTTGTTTGCCCACGGCCTGCGCGAGGTTGGTGTGGACCTTTTGTGGGACACTCTGCTGCAGGTTTTGCCTCGTCACGGCTATCGGGCCGCAGAGTCGCAGTCTGCAGCCCTGGCTCTCGTCGAAGTCCAATCGGGCACATTGCGGTTAACCTACGAGGGCTTGGCCAATGCCGTCGAATTTGATGATGATCCACGCGGTCGCTCGACGGTAGATGGCGGACAGGTCGAGTCGCTGTTGCTGGCTGATCGACTGCTGATTGAGGGGGACGTCCCGGCGGCGCTGGCGGCCTACCAGATTGTGGGCAAAGTTGATTCGTTGTCGACACTGAGCAGGCTACGGCGGGCTCAGGTGCTTGCGACGGTGCCGAGTCTCAAAGAAGAGACGTTGCACCTGCTGAATGGTCTAGCTCTCGCTCGTAGCGAAGATGTCGGTCTGCGTCTGTTGCGGCTGGGTCTGCAAGAACGAGATCGTCGAGTCGAAGTGCTGGCTGAGCTAGCAAACTTGGCCAAGGATGATCGGAATACCATCGAGGAACGAGTGCTACTGCTCTTGAGGGCGGCGCGACTTTCCGACGATGAAGCGCAAGCGGTGGCGCTTGCCTCCGAGGCGCTCGAACTGGGCAGTGATGGTGATGGTGTCCCGACGATGGTGCTGGTATCGGACGCAGCCTCCGGGCTACTACAGGAGCTGTCGTGTAAGCTGCTGTCGGATGCTAGCTCTGGTCCGCCTCCGATCGAGAGAGGGGAGCCTGGGGGAGAGTTGGCGCTGGCAGATCGCTGTTTTATCGCTGGTGAGCTCTCTGAAGCGGCCAAGCACTATCGGCTGGCACTGCAGCAGGGGCAGGTGCCTCGGACGGAGCAGGCGCAGGTACATATGCGGCTTGCCGAGTCTGCGCATCATGTGGGCGACTACGCTGGCGAAGAGTTAGAGCTGGGTAAGGCCGTCGAATTGGGTGGTGGTGCGGCGGCGTGGTCCGCGATGGCGGCGTTGTTTCAGAGCTTGGGCGATGGCGTGCGCCTGGGGGTCGCGCTTTATGCTTGGTCACTTCACGAGGTGGATGAGGCGCGAGTGGATCTCCTCCGTCAGGCCTCACGACACGTCGGACCCAGCTTGCTGGCGGCGATCGACGAGGCGCTGCTGTCCATCGGGGCAGACGATGAACAAGTCCGCGAGCGAGTGCTGCGGCGGCGGAAGCTGGCCGATGATCGTCCGGGCATGCTGAGCTTGCTCATTCGTGACATGACGCAAAGTGTCGGGTCGCGCCGATGGGCGAGCGCTCGGCTGGCTGCTGATGCTGCGCGACTGCTCGGAGATCCTGCGACGGAGGCCGAGGCGGTCTTGGTTGCACTGACGTCCTCGTCTTCTAGCGGAGATGAAGCGTCGCTGCGTGCAATTGGCATCCTCGCCAGTGAATCAGTCGAGCGGGTGCCCCAGGCAACCTTGCTGGCCCTTCGTTCTCGTCTGAAGGAGCGTGGTGCGCTTCGTGCGGTATTGAGGAGGCTCGATCAGCGCTTGGCTCTGCTCGCTTCCGCGACTGCGGAGCCGGGCACGATGATGATGCTGCTGCGACAGACGGCGGTCTGCCTCTCACTACTCGACGAAGTAGCGGCAGCGGCGTCGCGTTGGCTGCGAGTTGCGGCGCTCGGCGATGGGTCGGTGCTCGCTGAATCCCGACGACTACTCGGTGTGCTTGTGGCGGGAGGACAGCATGAGCAGGCGCGTCGTTTGGTGGAGGCTGAGCTAAAACGATGTCCGCCGGAACATTCGGCACCTTTGCGGGTCGCGCTCGGTGAGGTGCTGCTGCGCAGTGGTCGCCCGAGTGAGGCGCTCGGTCAGCTTGAACTGGCACTGCTGAAAGACGACGAACTACCTGCGGCGCATGCGCTGCTCGGGCAGATTTTATGTGGTCAAGGGCAACCGGCGGAGCGATCTCGAGCGTTGGCGCATCTGCTGGCAGCCGGGGAATCGTCTGACCTGTCCCCCAAAGAAGCGGGTGAGTGTGCGTTGCTAGCGGCACGGTTGCTGCTTTGTGATGATGCTGGTGAGCTGAGTGAGTTGCCATTGGCGACAGGACTCCCTCACTCAGCGGAAATTGCCCGTCAGGCCGAGCGACTGTTGCTGCGTGCCATTGAACTGCTGGATCGAGATCCTCGGCCATTGCGGCTGCTGATTCGGCTCCATCGGGCCCAGCAGCAGCCAGAGCGGGCACTCCTGCTATGCGATGCGCTCCTCGATGTGGCCTCAACTGCCGAAGATCGGGCGGCGGCGCTGTTCCAAAAGAGCCAACTGACCAACGACACTGTGCAGTCGGTCAACCTGCTTCATGAGTCGCTCCAGCACGATGCTGGGTACTTGCCCGCTCTGTCTGCACTGCGGATTCGAGCGGAAGTCGAAGGCGACAACTCAGTGGCGCTGGGCTGGCTGAGCCGTGAGATTGCCGCGAGTCCTAGTGACGGAGAGCGAGCCGAGCTGCTGTTGAAGCAGGCTGAGCTCCTCCATCCACAACGGCAGGCCGAGCTGGCGATCACGACGCTGCGCAAAGCGATGCAGCTTGGCTCGGTCCGGGCCGCCCAGCGACTCGGTGAGCTGCTGTATGCACGCGGTGAGCTGTTGCAAGCGGCAGACGTGGCGGGACGAGCGGCGCAGAGTTTGCCAAAGAACGAACAGGGCCGACAACTGCTCCTCGCAGCGGAGTGGGCGTTGCGGGTTGGCGATGAGCTGCGGGCGCGTGAGTATCTGCGTCAGGCGACGAGTCTGGGTGATGAGAGCGCGCAGGAGGCCGAGCAGCGGCTCATCGTACTGGATGGGGGCGATGATCCGGCAAGTCGGCGTCGGACGCTGGAAGGCCGGCTCTCGCAACCGGCTGCGGGTTTGATCAACATCGAGGTATTGCGCCAGCTCCTGTTGTTGTGTGCCCGTCAGGCTGACATGCCTGCCGTCGAGCGCTACGCGCAAGCGCTGCTGGCCCAAGTTCCGCTTCATCCACTTGGGCTCACGGCGCTGGCGGACTGTCTCCTCGCTGCTGGGCGAGATCCGGACGTGGTCTTTCCGCAGCTTCAGGTCTTTGCCGATTATCCGCGGCGGGCGACGCTGCTTACGGCCAAGGCCGAGTGGCTGCTGAAAAAAGGGGAGCTGGCTGCCGCAGAGCGATCGTTTGCCGATGCGATGGTGAGCAGCGAGCGCAGAGATGAAAGGCTGCAACTTGCGGAGCGGCTATCGAGCCTACAAGCCGAGCGCGGCGATCATGTGGCAGCGGCGGTAACCCTGGCGCAGACCCTCCCCTCGGAGTGCGAGTTGAGCGTACGGCGCAATTGGCACCTGCAGATCGCTCGCTATTACGAGCAAGCGGGGCTGTGGGTGCCAGCGGCGGAACAATTGCGGACACTGCTGAAAGAGTGGCCCGGCGAGCAGACCGCTCTGCAGCGTCTGTATGCAGTGGCGCTTGGGTGTGGCGATCTTCGGGAAGCAAGGTCTTGCCTCGACGAGTTGGTGGCGCAGTCGATCGGTTCCGAGCGTGCACGTTGGCTCTGTAGACGGGCCGAGCTCCATCAAAGCCAAGGTGCGTACAGTGATGCACTGTCCGATGGCGAGGTCGCGCTGGCCGGTACCGACGATCCGTCGCTGCTTCGGGCCCTGCTGCTGCTTGCGGTTCAGCTTTCTGATGGTGCTTTGATTCAGCAGGCGACCCTGGCGCTGCAACGTCTGCATGCCCCGCTGCTCACTGCTTCGGCCCTGGCTGGCTGTGGACTGCTGCTTCATGCTGCGTGTCCGGCGGAGCAGGCCGAGCGGCTGATCGCTGCCACCGAAGATTCGGCCAGCTTGGTCGCGGCGCTGTCGCAATCGGTGGCTAGTTTTCGTGGACCACTCGTCGAGTTGGATCGCGTGATTCAGCCCGTTCGTCGGTTGTTGGAGCTTCGGTCCGTTCAACTCCGCCAGCAACTTGCGATGCGGGCGTTTGGTCTGGAAGTCGAGCTCGGGGCAGTGAAGTTGTTGGCTCGGCTGTCTGAGTTGGAGCGACCACAACTTTTGCCGCTGTATTTGTCGGTGCTGGCGTTTATCGAACCAAGTGGCGAAGCGGCCCAACGACTCGATGGTCCCCACGATGATGTGCCAGCGCTGGCTCGCTTTTCCCCAAGCGAAGACCGGTTGCCGCAGCCGACCGATGAGCTTCGACCGCTCACGACCTTGCTCGGCTACTTTGCTCGACTGATGGCACCGATATCAGATAGTGGCTCGGGCACCACCGCGAGCGAGGGTCCAGTGCAGCGGGTCATGACCCGTCAAGCAACGCTGTTTCGGCGGCTTGGCGGGGATCTGGTGAGTGATCTGGCGGAACTGCGGGGTTTTGTCGGTGCTGCAACGGCGCTGTGGTTGCCGGGTTACGAGCCGACGACGGAAGCGGAGCGAGGCTGGCTGCGAAACCTGCAAGCGCGTGCACTGCAGCCAGGACTGCCGCCGCTGACGACTGACCAGGCTCATTTGTTACTCGACCCAGTGCGGCACGAATTGACTGCGGCCCCGCAAGAGCTGGACCGTATCCTATCCTCGGTGCGCGAGCTGCTGCGACGACGGTCACTGCTCATCGCGGCCATGGAGCAATCGGACCTTCGACCGGCCCTGGTGGCCTTGTTGCCGAGCGAGCTGCAAGACGGTCTGCCGATTGCAGTTCCGGCGCGACTTGCGCTGCTTTCGAAGCCACCGTTTTTGACTTTGCTTGGCGACGTGCAGCGGCTTCTTTCTTAAGCGCCGGACTTCTCTTGGCAGGCCTACCGGTGCGAAGATAGGAGTTGGCGGATGACCCAGCCCATGTCTTCGGGGAACATGCAGGCGCTCGTGGGGACGACCCAGGGCAATACCTACACGCTAGATCGGCTCCTTCACGAGGGTCGGCACGGCGCACTGTTCGAGGCCAAGCAGATTCGTCTTGGCTATCGCTGTGCAGTACGACTGCTGACCATTGATCCGGCTCAGCGTAAGCCTCTGCTCGCGGCGCTCAGTCAGCAGGCCCAGCTTCATCATCCCGCCTTGATTGCTGCGATCGATACAATGCTTCTTCCGGAGGATCGGCTGCTGATTGCGACGCCGCTTCTGACGGGACAGGACTTGGCAGCACGGGTTGCGGGGCAGGGCAAGCTGTCGCTATCAGAGGGGCTTTTGGTTCTGCGGGCGGTGGCGGGCGCGCTGTACGCGCTGCATCAGCGGGGTCTGTGTCACGGAGGTCTGCAGGCCCGCAACGTTTTTTTGGCACGCTTCGAGGATGTGACGGTCGATGGTGCGCTCGGTGGCGGGCAGGGCAATCAGCGGGTCTGCTTGATCGACGGTGGGCTCTATCTGGCGAGCGGTGGCAGCGCATCGGCGGCCGATGACCAGGCCGCACTTGCCAAGATCATCGCTGACACGGTTTCCGACGTCCCTCCGTCCCTGCAAGCAGTGCTGGCGCAGGCGCAGCGTCCTTCGGCGAACCAGCGCTTCCAGTCGATGCAGGCGTTGTGGCTGGCCGCTGAAACCTCGCAGGGACGTAAGACTGCGGGCGCTCAACCGACGGCGCTGGTGGGAGCTCTGCGCTTGCCCAGTGTCGAGGCCAAAGGCTCTCGATGGCCGCTGTTGGCCGTGGCGATTTCCTTTTTGATCTTGGCTGGCGTGATTGCGGCCGTGGGGCTCAAGCGGAGCCAACCTTCATCCGACGCAGTACGGCTCGTCAGCAAGCCAGCGACTGAGTCCGAGCAGGTGACGATTCAGCTAGAACTGAGTCCCGACAGCGCTCGGATTACCGTGGATGGCAAAGTGGCGAAAAACCCGCTGCAGTTGCCCCGGAGTGACAAGTCCCTGCCGCTGCTCATCGAGGCCGACGGGTATTTGCCGGTGAATAGCAAAATTGTGCCAGACCGTGACCGTTCGATTCACATCACGCTGGCACCCGCTGCTGCTGCCGAAGCCGCCGAGTCATCGAAAAAGCGCAGCAGGTCTCGTAAAAAGTAGCTACTTGGCGGGGGCGGCGTCGATGCCGTCGAGAGGTGGCAGATCCGAGATGTTCGGCTGCAGCACGATCTCGATGCGACGGTTTTGGGTGCGGTGCTCGGGAGTGTCGTTCTGGACAATCGGATCGAACTCCCCGAAGCCGGCCGCCGCCAGCGCTTGCGGTTTCATGCCTTTGGCGACCAAAAACAGCGTCACCTCGATCGCTCGTGCGGCCGATAGATCCCAGTTCGAGCGATAGCGTCCGCTTCGAATCGGGACGTTGTCGGTATGACCCGCGACGAGGAATCGGCGGTCGGCAATCGTCGAGAGTACCTGCGCGACCTTGGCCAGCGCTTCTTGTCCCTGGGGCTTGACCTCGGCCTTGCCCGAATCGAACAGCACGTCGTCGGGCAGTGCGATCAGCATCCGGCCTTCGCGGGTGATGACTTTCAGCTGACCGGCATCGATCATCGCTCGTAGCTTGTCGACCAGGTTGCGGAAAATCTGGAGCCGTGCCTCGGCTGCCGCTTTTTGCTTGCGCAATTCCTCTAAACGTGCCTTGGCATCGGTGAGCCCTGCCTGAAGCTGCCCGCGCTCGGTCGATAGTTTGTCGACGTTCTGCCCGAGTTTTTCGAGCCGTTCCTTCAACTGACCCACCAGCGCCGTCGAATCATTGAGCAGCCGTGCATACTGGTCTCGTTCGGTCGTGAGTCCCTTGACCTTGCCCTCGGCCTGACTGAGCCGCCCCGACAGATCAGCGACCTGCGTCAGCGCGTCTTGGATGCGCTTTTTCAGCTCATCGCGCTCTTTGCTCAAATCGACCGCTTCTTGACGCGACTTGGCCAGGTCCGCCTGCGTTCGTGACAGTTCATCGAGCTTGGCCTGGTGCGTTCCCGCCGTTACACATCCGCTGCTGAGCAGTCCCGCCAGAAGCAGTGCTGTCGTCACCCGCTGCATCCTCATCGTCTCTATACTCCTCGTGCCTTCTGGCTGCGGTATATAGCACCGGAGGTGTCCGCTTGCTGCTTCTGGCGACTCACATTGCGCGGATTTTCGGTTCTTCGCGCTGTGGCTTTGGGCACAATCTCCGCGTGCGATTCCTGTTGTGTGCGCTGAGTCTGATGTTTGGCTGTGTGGCCTACGATCAAGACGTGTTGTCGATGGTGGCAGATACCGGGTCACCAGCCGATCTCAGTGTGCCGATCAGCGATGGTCAGCCGGCTCGATGCAGTCGCCAACAGAGCAGCGCTCCGATGTGTCTCGACCCATCGTCCTGGGTGAAGTGGTCGGCCAAGACCTGCTGTGATCTTTTGCAGCAGCAGCTGCGCTCGGTGGAGTTTGCGGGACCGTGCGGCGGCGCGATGAGCCCGTTTGGCTACGCCAATGTCGGTTTCGAGTGCTGTCCATCGGCTGCACCGCCTTCTGCGGACTGTTTGGCGCAAAAGCTCGGTGGCGGCGGTGAGTGCGTGGATGAATCGCTCTGGAAGATCCGTGCGGCGGTTGCCTGTGGCAAGTTGGGGCGGCTGCTCAATGGGCCACGGTCGTTTGGTCCTTGTGGGCCGGGGCGCTGGGTCGGGATCGCGTTTGATTGCTGTGCGACTCCGTGTCTGACGAGCCCGTAGTTACATGCCGAGGTCGGGTCGCCGTTTGGGCAGCGAGCGCTGGCGCAGCTCCGTCGCGTGCTCACCCATCGGGACCATGCGGAAGCGCTGCGACAGCTTGGTCAAGACCTCGAAGAGCAAGTCACGCTTTTGCTCCGATGGCATATTCATGGCTGGGAAGAAGCGCAGCGCATGACACTCCGTGCCAGAGATAAAATCGAGTGGATGTAGCAAGAACGACGGCTCGACACCGCGGAGCTCGCACATCGCCATCGCGGTATCCAGATATCGTCTCATCAGCCACGGCGAGCGCTGCGCCAAAAACAGCAAGTACGACATGTGAATCGGGGTCCGCACTATCGGCAGCGTCGTGACCGGGATTTCCAGCAGGTCGGGGAGTACGCGGCCCTCTGCGTCGCGTTCCTGCAAATCCCACAGATATCCTGAGAGTGGCCGCAGACCGTCGCTCACGCTGCCAAAGAGATCCTTGCGTTCGTCGGATTCTTCCTCGCTGAGCTTGCGCGCCGACATGAAGTAGTACGCCCGAGCGAGCGGCCCCACAAACGTCGGAAACGTCGAGCAGTCGTAGTCATAGCCATGCTGAGCCAAGATGCGCAGCAGCGTCGTGCTACAGGCAAATCCGGGACCGCGGAAGCCGCGTGGCTTCTGTCCGCTCGCCTCGGTAATCAGACGGTCCGCTTCGACAATCTCGTGCGCTAGCTCGGCGTGGGGCAGCTTGTGAAGCCACTGTAGATGGTTGAGCGAGTGATTGCCGACCTCGTGACCGCGGGTCGGAATCTGTCGGAACAGCTCGTGGTGCTGCGCTTGCCGAGCGTCTTCTCCAACGAGAAAAACCGTCATCTTGAGCTGTGCCGACTCCACCAAATCCATCGCCATCGGCAGTACGACCTGTAGGTACGAGGGGTAGCTTTCCCAGCCCGCGTCGCCGTGCGTGCGCATGTACGACCACTGATTGTCGAGATCGAGAGACAGCGAGGCGAGCAGCGTGGACGAGGCCATGGAAGTGAGTCCTTTGTAGCGCGGCGTGCAGTTGGGCGGAACGGCTTTTGTGTGCCTGGCCAGTCAGGTTGTCGGCCCGAGAGAGACTTTGTCAAGACGATCATCATAAAAAGTGTTATCTTGATTACATTAGGTGGAGACGATGACCGCACAGAGTATCGGTCCCTATCGCGTCATTCGCGAAGTCGGCAAAGGGGGGATGGGTGCGGTCTATGAAGCGATCCATCCGCAGATCGAGCGCAAGGTCGCGATCAAGGTTTTGCACCCGGAGTACGCGGTCAACCAGCAGGTGGTGCAGCGCTTTTTTAACGAGGCCCGCGCCGTCAACATCGTGAACCATCCGAGCGTCGTTCAGATCTCGGAGTTTGGTCAGCAGCCCGACGGCACCGCCTACATCGTGATGGAGTTTTTGGAGGGCGAGTCTCTCGGCGGGCGCATGAAGCGCCTGGGTGGCAAGCTCTCGGTCGCTGACACGCTGCGGCTGACTCGTCAAGTTGCCGCTGCACTCGCTGCCGCCCACAGCAAAAACATCGTCCACAGAGACGCTTACGAAAAAACTATGACTTGTTTCCGGGTGAGCGCAAAGGACGCACACCGACGGAGAACAAGCCATGGATA
>JBGAUT010000072.1:0-17979 GCA_044228505.1 Polyangia bacterium
TGGAATCCGGCCGCGCCGAGCCAACCCGCTGTCGGTACCGTTCCCGTGGGATCGAGCTGGAGCGCACCCAGCGTACTCTCTTACTCTCCTTGATCCCTTGTGCTCCACGGACTACTTCTTGAGTTCGGAGTAGGTCATGGGGACATTGACGGTCTTGTGAATCCAGTCCCATAGCTTGTACCCTTGGAACGGAGCCATGGTCACGGTAGAGACCGTCTGATCCACGCTCTTTCCACTGCTTACCGCGGCTCCCACTTCCCGCACCATAGTCTCTAGGTAGTTGATTGAGAAATCGAATCCGCTGGTTCCCGTGGGATGATCGTGACCAGGAACGATGATTGTGTCTGCAGGTAGCGCGGCTTTGACCTGAACCAGAGTGGTTCCCACGACCTGACCCCGTCCCGCAAGCAGCCACGGTACGGCAGGCTTGGCAGCCACCAGTGGATTGCCCGTCCATAGGACCTTGGCGCTGGGTACGTGGACAAATAGATCGCCTTCGGTTTGAGCAAATCCGTAATAGCGCGCCTCAACGGTAATCCCACCCAGATCCACTTTGAAGGGAGTGCTGTCATCCACGAGCGTATCTGCAGTCACCGCACGGACCTCATCGAGCCCCTGATCTGCTCCGAAGTTCATCTTCATAAAAGCAACGTCTTCCTGAAAGTGCGCTGCGATATACGATGCGGTCCGCTGATGCTGCACGACATGGACGTTAGGTGGCAGGAAGGTGTTTCCAAAGCTGTGATCTCCGTGGCTGCTGGTGTTCACCACGTGAGTTACCGGCTTATCCGTCTCTGCTCGTACAAGTCCAATCATTTGGCAGAACAACTGCCGGTTGATCATGCTTTCGACAAGGAGGACGCCGTTTTCTCCAATGACAAAGCCGCCGCTTGTGGCCAAAGGAATTCCAGAAGCAGAGTACTGAGCTGCGTTGCTGTCATAGACAGCAAAGACCCCGTTGGCCAAGCGCTGCGAAACCAAGCGAATCGCATTCGGAGTCCACACGTACATCGGGTTTGGTGAAGAAAGCTGAGCCGGCGCGGTGCAGGCCTCGAACGTTTGTGAGGTCGGTGCATTACCGCAACCAAGCGTGGTGAGTCCGAACAAGGCCAGCGCAAGTTGAAGGTGGCGTGTCATGAGTCGAACCTTTCTTGATAGGAATCGTGACGGGCCTGGATGGGCGTCGTTCCTAACAAGCAAGGTATAAAGTCCAAGGCCCGCCGATAAGCGGGCTGCTAGGACAAATACTGTGGACTGAAGATGAAGGATCGCCTAGCAGAGATCTGCCCATGGATTGGTCTGAAAATGTGCGACCAAAAAATCCACAAAGATCCGTACCTTGGCTGGAATGTGCCGTGCATTGGGAAACATCGCGGAGATAGTCAGCGGAAACTGCCACTCCGGTAGCACGCGAACCAATCGGCCACAGCGCAGACTTGCAGCGGTTAGGAACACCGGACAGAAGACCAGTCCCAGACCATGACACGCGGCTTCGATGAGGATTTCGCCGTTATTGGAGACCAGAGTGCCAGAGACCTCGACCAGTGCCTCGCGGGTTGGGCCTTTCATTCGCCAACTGGTCGGAGCGGCGTGGTAGGCATAGAGCAAGCATTCATGCTGATTCAGGTGTTCGGGTTCAGAGGGCGTGCCCCGACGCTCTAGATAGCTCGGGCTTGCACATACCGTACGTTCTACCGTGGTCAGTCGACGTGCAATAAGAGAGCTATCAGCCAGTTCTCCGATCCGCACCGCAAGGTCAAACCCTTCGGCCAGGATGTCGACCTTCCGATCGGCGAGCACAGCTTCGACGGTGAGTCCGGGATAGCGAGCCTTGAACTCCGCCAAGGGGACCGCTAGGTACGCGACGGCAAACGAGGTGGGCAGCGTGATCCGGAGCCTTCCTTGCGGCGAGCTTTGGAGCGCGGTGGCCTCCGTTTCCGCATCCTTGAGAGCGCGCATCGCTTCACTACATCGCTCGAAATAGGCACGACCGGGCTCTGTAAGTGTGAGCTGTCGGGTGGTTCGTTGTAACAGTCGAACCCCCAGTCGATCTTCGAGCCGTCCGACCAACTTGCTTGCATATGATGTGGTGATCGTCAGTCGACGGGCAGCCGCAGTGAAGCTCCCCTCCTCAATTACCGCCAGGAACGCCTCCAACTCGACCAGATCGCTCATGGCAGATCAGTGTCGCAGATCGGCAGAAGGAGGAGACAGCTGCAAATGAGGCGGGAAAGAGCCTACCAGCAGCGACCGTGATGCATGGGACCAATGCCATGGCGATGCCACACCAC
This sequence comes from Polyangia bacterium, assembly GCA_044228505.1. GTDB lineage: Bacteria > Myxococcota_A > Polyangia > Palsa-1104 > JAEUJZ01 > JAEUKA01. Next base: position 2,292 of record JBGAUT010000072.1, read on the forward strand.
GGGACGGTACATTGGACGGGGGGCCGCCACATAGACCGGGGCTGGAGTCCGATATACAGGCGGAGTGTAGACCGGAGTCTGGTACACAACCGGAGTCTGGTACACAACCGGAGCTTGGTACACAACCGGAGTCTGGTACACAACCGGAGTCTGGTACACAACCGGCACCCGATACACCGGAGCCCGATACACCGGAGCCCGATACACCGGAGCCCGATACACCGGAGCCGGCGCGAAGTGCGGACCGCGCCAGGGATTCGCAGAAGCTTCCGTTGCAGACCCAAAGAGAATCGCCGAAGCAAGGCCAACAGCAGCAATCAGTTTCTGGGTGAACATGGGAGTCCTCCGTTCGTTTCGTTAGGTTCTGCCTAGAGTCAATGCATCGCTTGTGCCAAGCCGCTTGGAATCGGCTTCTTCGACGGAGATGGCGTTCTTTGACTATGAACCTCCGGTCACACTGCTTGTGAACGGAGTCCGGTGAGACACTATTTCCTCAGTCGCCATGCGATCGAACCCACACCCGTCCAACCGTTCGAAGTAGACGAAGGAATCCCATGCCTGGGAAGCCTGACCACGACCGAGTCCTCCCATCCCATTGTAGCCTTGTCGGAATCTGAGAATTCTCATACCATGGGTGTGATGTTAAGATCCCACAGGAGCGCCTCGCTCGCATGAGTGGATCCCTACCACATCCCTTGGTCCACAGCCGCGCTGCGTACGCTCTGCGAGTACACCCCTTGCGCAGGCGAGTGGCTCCGCCAGCAACACCGTAGACACTCAGAGGTTTCATTGGAAAAGTCCTCCGCCAAGAACAGCTACGATTTGGTCCCCTACCCAAGTGGAGCATTCCGTCAGACTCACCCGGATCACCTCGCAGCTCTGGCCACTCTGTATGGAATGAACCCAGCTCCGGCACCCACCTGTCGAGTGCTCGAACTAGGCTGTGCCAGTGGCGGCAATTTGATCCCGATGGCGGTCAGTCTTCCGACCGCGACCTTCGTGGGAATCGACTACTCACGCCGGGAGATTGACGATGGACTTGGCCGGATTGCGGCGCTTGGGTTGTCCAACTTGTCACTTCGCCACATGGACATCCTAGACGTCTCGGACATTCGCGCAGAGCTTGGGACCTTCGATTACATCCTTGTACATGGCGTGTTTTCATGGGTGCCGGAAGCGGTGCGCTTGCGCATCTTGGAGATTTGCCGCGATGGTCTCTCGAACCAAGGTGTCGCCTACATCAGCTACAACGCCTATCCCGGTTGGCACATTCGGCAGTTTGTGCGTGGGCTGACCCGATTCCATGTCAGGAACATCGAGGATCCGAAAGAACGGGCGCGGCAGGCTCGATCGGTGCTGGCATTCGCTGAAAATGCGGTACCTGCAATCGACGCGCTGTACAAAGCCGAGTTAAAGGGGCAGCTCGATCGGGTTGCGCAGCTCACCGACGAAGTGCTGCTGCATGACGAGCTTGGCGATTGCAACCAGCCGTACTACTTTCATGAGTTCATGGAGCTGGCGGGCCAGTATGACCTGCAATTCCTAACGGAGGCAGATCCCTCCTACATGAGGATGGAGCGCTACGCTCCTCAAGTGCAGCAAGCGCTGAGCGGAGCGGGGGATTTGGTGGTTACGGGTCAATACCTGGACTTCCTAGGTTGTCGACCCTTTCGACAGACACTGCTGTGCCCAAAGCAGGTGGCTCTGCAGAGAAGCCCGCAACCCAACTCCATCGCTCAGTTTTCGATTCAAGGCACCTGCTCTCCAGTATCGAAGAAGGTGGACCTGAGCACTGGTGTGGTCGAGCGTTTCCAGAGCGCCAATCACGTCATCATCGGACTGGATGAGCCTCTGTCGAAGGCCGCGCTGCTGTACCTACACCGCGTCGCTCCCCAACCGGTGCCGTTCGAATCCTTACTGCTGGCCGCCTATGGTCTGCTCGACAGAGAGGGAGTGCCGAGCAATTCCGATCGGGAGGGTCTTGGTGAACTGCTGCTCGCCGTGCATGGTGGTGGCATGGTTGAGTTACACCTCCACCCGCCCTCCTTTGCGGCTACGCCTAGCGAGCGACCACGCGTCAGCGCGCTGTTGCGGCATCAGATCCAGCAGGAACCGTTTATCGTGAATCTGCTCCACCAAAACGTGCACATCGAAGATCCCCTGGCCCGCTTCATGATCTCCTACCTGGATGGCCAAACCGACCGCGCAGCGCTGCTTTCAGCGGTTGAAGCAGAGCTGACGCAGGGACGCTTGGTACTTCCCAGTGATGGCCAAAGTCTCAGGGAACGGATCGAAGCCAACCTGCACAAGATGGCCAAAATGGCACTCCTACAGAGGGAGTAGTCACCTTAGCAGCGAGTCTTCAGCGATGAGACGGACCAAGAAGGGGCCGACACTGGCTTCTAGTTGGTCAAAAACAGTGCAGCCAGCCATCCTTCCCAGCTACTGGTCGTGCTCGTGCTCGTGCTCGTGCTCGCAGGCTGGAAGAAGCGGGCAGGTACAAAGAAGTCGCGGCGGCTGTTCCATTCGTCGTCGGTGCTAGGTAACCAGGTGGAAAGTCCGGCAAGGCCACGATACCGTTCCTCGTCATACCGAGTACCCGCAGCTAGCGACAGTATGCTCGCGGTGAGTGCGCCTTCGGCCTGTTCGATGGCGGTGAGGACGGCGCGACTGCTTGCACCATCGCTACGCTCCGATTCTCGTCGGATGATCGTGCGCAAATTGAGCAGGAAGATGCCCAGGTCACGGGTACCACCAGGGAAATCGGGAATGGCGCGGCTCAGTCCCATTTGCATTCCGGTCCGCACCGCCAGCAGATTCCGAATCGCGACCGCCCGGGTGGGATCCTCGCGTAGATATTCCTTCAGCGCTTGTCCGAGTGTCTGCAAAGAAGGGACGAGCGCACTGGTCAAGCGTGGCAAATCGACGACCGAAAGTACGAAGTTTGGACCGCGCTGGGCCGCCCCTGTCACGGGTGGGGGCTGCTGAAGACTGAGTGTTGGCAGGCGCAGCGCCAAGGCACAAGCGGTGTCCCCAGCTACACATCGGCTCGAAGGCGCAGCCGGAATCTCCAGGTCGGCCCGTTTGTCCATCATCCCGAGAATCGCCGGGTAAGGCAGGCCCTCGTAATCAAACTTGGCCTCACTCCCAACGAAGAAGCGTGCCGTATCCGCGAGCTCCGTGGTCACTTCCACGGACTGCATCAGGCATGCGTCCGTGGCCAGCACGTCAAAGGGTCGGCCTCCCAGCCTTTCCGTTGAAACCGTGCGCAACGAATCGTGGACGGCAGGGATGTCGAGCACGGTCAGCTGACTTTCATCAAGCGCAATCCCACCGAGAGGATTGGCGGGATCGTAGTTCAAACGACTGGGCGACGCCGGGCGAGGTCGCCAGCCTAGACCATGTCCCCAGAGCACCACCATGTAGCGACGAGCGGGATAGTTGCGAACGCCCCAACGCAGAAACTCGGTGAGGCTCTGCTGCGGAAGCGTGGTTTCGTCGGCCTGGTACTCCACAATCGGAGAGCGGAGCTGTGCCGGATCTTCACTCCCACTGTCACTGCTTTTGGTGCCGGCCCCCGCCAAGCCAAGGACGTGCAGGCGGCGAATCCCGGGCTGGGTAAATAGATCCAGTTGGGTCACCAAATCGACCTCGGCATCGGCGGGTAAGCCACCTTGCTCGATGCTGCGGAGCGTCTGGAGCGCAGGCCGATGAAGATCCTTGGCATCCGCGGCCATGTAGACCAGGACCGTCCATTCCTTCTGGCACTGTTCCCGAGCCACTCGAGCCCGATAGCTCTGATACCCCTGGTTACCAAGAGGGGTGCTCAGGCCGTCTCGATCGAGTTGATAGGACCGATCGGTCGCCGGGAGCTGGGCCCAGGCGGATTGACACGAAGGGAGCTCGGTTGCCTCTGGTGGCTTGCCGAGTCCCTCATCGGCTCGACGCTGAGCAACGCATCCAAGCTGAACGGTGATGGAGCAGACCGCGACGAGCGCTCGAAAGCTGCGAGACAGGTTCAACATCGGTGAGTTGAGCTTACGTGTTCGCGAAGCGAATCAGCGACTCGATGATTTTTGCGAGTGGGATCCCACTTTCGGCGGAGCGAATGGCCGCTTTCCGCCAGCTTTCGGGAAGCGGTTGCTCCGGGGTCCACTGTCCGCTGGCAAACTGCTCGGCGGGTCCGATGGCGCGAGCGCTGACCGGCGCGGTCCACAAAAAGTCCGGGTGACACTTGCCGGTGTACCACTCCCCGCCAATGATTCGGCCGCTGGAGTCGAGTTCCAGATCGTACTTATAGGTCACAACGCGGACTGCGTCGTCAGCAGGACCGTCGGTGGTACAGCTTGCCGCAGGGGTCTCGACGATGTAGCTCACTTCCATGATGATCCCGACGTACGAGGCCGCATGAGCGGAGCGGTACTTTTTGAACGGATCGCGGGTGAATTTTGTCTTCGACACCGTCGCTGAGCTAAGCTTGCTCGCCAGCTTCATCGTCTGCGGATTGAAGTAGCGATACTCGTAGGCGAGCACCGGTTGATTCCAGACCTCATAGTCGTAGGTCGCATCCATCACGAAGCTGCGACCGACGGCCCCAATCTGGTTGACGATCACTTGGTGCCAAGTGCCGGGATTGTTGTCGAAGACCTGGCTCGACACGGTACGACCGTTCCGGTCGACGGCAGGATCCTTATCGTTGCAGCGACTGCCAATAAAGCGCGTGACGGTGTTGGCATTGGCCCACAGCAGCGAGGCCAGACCCTTGATGTCCGTCGGGTTGAAGCGAACCTTGGTTTTGCCGTCCGCGGCGAGCAGGACGACCTCTTTCTTCGGACGGTCCAGCATGTACGACGCCGGGGCCCAGCCGTGGCAGATGCCCATCCAGGTCTCAACGCTGCCGCTGCCATCGAAGTAGGCTCGTCCCTCATCCCACATGGCGGAGGTGAGGGTTCCTTTCGCATCGCCTGCCAGCAAATCGTACTTTTCTGACGGAGAGAGCTGATCCGTTGCGCCGCACGCCACAAGCTCTGCGACAGGCTTCTTCTGTACGTACGCGAGGTTTTCTTCCCATTGCGTCGAACCCGGAAAATCTGGGTCGGCATACCGCTTACCGAGGCAGCCTTGGTACAGCGCCCAGTAGTCACTCGACCAGGGATTGTTGGCCAGTCGCGCCTTGAGTAGCTTGGCCTTGTCCATGTCGGCGAGGCGTCGATAGACCAGTCGATCAACCAGGTTCTCGGGCCGGTCGATGGCCTCAATCGGTGCCTTGCCCGGGGTCGCATCTTCCAGCGAGATCAGGACACCATCGACGACGGTATGAAACGTTTTGCGCAGCGAGTCTCGGTGGAGGACATAGTGTCCATTCGCCAGATCCGCTGCGGAGAATGCCGTCGAAGCAGCAGTGACAGGCTTGCCGTCTGGGGTGCGCTTGGCCGGGCGACCCGTCGTCGCACCCTTGGGATCCGCAGCAAACTCATCGAGACTAGTCTGAAGAGCTACGTCATCCATCGATCTCTCCTAGTGTGGTCTTCCCTTCATTACACCCAAAGTCCCGAGGACTGTCTAGGTACCTGCAGATGCCGAGTGAAAACGGAAAAAGTCGCAGCCAAGTAATTTCTGAACTAGGCCCGCCTGGCTCGTTGAGACCGTAGTCCTGCGATTTCGAGTTGGCTCTCTGCTAAGAACGGGAACAAACCTATGATTGGTTGCTCCTACATCGATTCATTCTATGTATAGTATTTTGCATGGAATGGCTGAACTATCATCATCTGCACTACTTCTGGGTCATCGCTCGCGAAGGGAGCATCACCCGCGCCACCAAAGAACTGCGGCTTACCCAACCGACGCTGTCGGCGCAGCTGCGTGCCCTGGAAGAGAGCTTGGGTGAGCCGCTGTTTCATCGCAGTGGTCGCAGCCTGGTGCTGACCGAAGTGGGACGTATGGCCTTCCAATATGCCGATGAGATTTTCTCGCTGGGACGAGATCTGCGTCTGGCCATTCACGGAAAAGCCGGGGCAGGTCTGCGGCTTCAAGTGGGAATTGCCGATGTCCTTCCGAAACTGATCGCGCAGCAGATTCTGCTTCCTGTGTACAAACTGGCTGAGCCGGTTCGCCTGATCTGCCGCGAGGATCGTCAAGAGCGACTGCTGGCGGATCTGGCACTACACGAGTTGGATGTCGTGCTCACCGATGCGCCACTGGGCCAGACCGTCAAAGTGCGGGCCTTCAATCATCTTCTGGGGGAAAGTTCGGTCGCCCTGTTTGCCGCCCCCGCGCTGGCCAAGACCTACCAGAAGCGATTCCCAAGCTGTCTTGCGGATGCACCGCTGCTGATGCCGCTGGAAACCACCATGCTGCGTCGCAGCTTGGATCAGTGGCTATCGGCCCGCGATCTGCGTCCCAGGATTGTCGGAGAGTTCGAGGACAGTGCACTCATCAAATCGTTCGGCAGAGTCGGAGTAGGACTGTTCGCCGCTCCCATTTTGATGGCGCAAGCGATTCGGGCGCAGTACGGCTGCGAAATGATAGGTCCGCTCGATGGTGTGGTAGAGCGCTTCTACGCCATCTCGATCGAGCGCCGCATCAAGCACCCTGCGGTCTCTGCTATCTGTCAGTCTGCCCGAGAAAGGCTGTTTGCAAACGGATCCTAACGTAGCTGCTGCGCGGTGAGGGGGGAAGGCCGCTTCGGATGAACACCGACAGTGATGAATCAAATTCCGATGGAGGCGCTACCTTGGATCCTTCTTAGGGATAAACAGCGGTTCCTCAATCAAGAACGGCTCGGACAGGGGAACGGATTTGGTAAGTCGGTTGTACCAATACTCCTCCGTATCAGTTTGGTCATCGTCCACTGCGTTGGGATAAAAAAGAGACTTCTGAGCTGCTTCTTTTTCGTCGCGAGCACCTTTTCGTCGCTTGACGTCGGGTATCTCTAGCTGCCACTTCTTGGGAACTTCACGGATTCCGATTGGATAGACGGTGATTCCGTCCGTGGTGATGCGCAGACGAAGGAAGTTTTTGTAGTCTTCGATTCGCAGTGACGCGAACGCTCCGTTGGCGTGTAGTCGCAGCTTGCTGCAGTTGAGCGCAAAGTACAGGTAGAGACCAAAGATGACGGTGCTCAGGACGGCGCATGCAAAGCCGACGCTCGCAGAGAGCAAGAATCGCGACACCGAGCCGAAGTCTGGACTTATGGTCCATTTTAGTAGTGTCGAGTCAGGAAGAAACGGCCACTTCTGGGAATACACGGTCCGCATCATGTGTAGATAGACAAAGACCAGTCCAGCATAGGCAGCACCAAAGCACAGAGCATGAGAGATGCCATGAACCGCTCCACTCCACCCGGCCTTCTGGATACGATTGCGGCTGTGATAGACGGTGCGTGCGCGACCCTGCTTGCTTTCGCCGATTTCTCCACTGGCTTCACTTTGCGCGTAGCTTCGGGTGGCGATCACGAACAATGTGGCGACCACCGCAAGGAGGAGCCCAACCCACACCCGTTGGTTGAGTGACAGCAGAAACAGTCCCAGGTTAAACAGGAGTCCGTACAGAATCCACAGCGACACCGTCATCTTGCCGTTGTAGCGTCCGAACGCAAAGTTCCGAAAGGTGATTCTGCGTGACTCTGCGATGCTTGGGAATGCAAATTGGAAGTCGAAGCGGAGTCCCTTTCGACTCTCCTTTGTGGCATCCGATGAGTTTTCAGATTCTCCTTCTTGGAAGAGTCCTGGCGGAAACTGGCGAATCGAACCTTCCTTGAGTCGACCCCGGTCTCTGCGATCCTCATCGACTTCGTGGGTGGGATGAAGGAAGGCACCGCCACCACCGGCGGTGATATTTTGTACCGTCCGATGATTAGCGGGTTCAAAGCAATCCTGTTGCACCTCTTCATCTGAAGGGTGATACGGTTCGTGGGAAGTGTGGCGTCGGTAGTGGTGCAGATCACCCGCCAAACGGAGCACGACTCGGATATCGCGACGGGATGCGCGACCATCCGGAGCGGCGCTGCCATTGGATCCCTGCGGAGGCTTCGTTTTCAGCGCTTCCGAAAGTTTGCGCTCAAAATAAAAGAGACCATCGCGGAGGTTTTCAATGTTGGGACGGGCCTTCACCCAGTCCGGTTCTGCGATGCACAGGATGATTCGATCAGAGTCCTTCAGGTGATGTTCTGCCAAGTCCTGAAAGTGCTCCACTTGTCGACGGTCTAGCTCTCCCGAAAGACCAATGTCTACTGCGAAAATCCAGAAGCCATGCGGAAGCCTGATCGCGAAGTAACTGGAGCGCTGTTGGGTGCGAAACTGACCAATCGCTCGTTGATCCGCAAAGATCGCCATGAAGCTTGCGAGACCATCGTACCAGTCATGATTTCCAGGCAGCGCATAGAGGTGTGTCGCAGTATTCTTGTCCGGTGCCTTTTCGGAGTAGGACGCCGCTTCGTAGACCCGGATGAACTTCTTTTCATAGTTCTCACGGGAGGCGCTTGGGTACACCTCGTCTCCGCCCAGCAATAGGAATCGTCCACGCGGCAGCTTTTCCTCTAGGTGTTTGCCTTCCGGGCCGCCCGTACGTCGCTTGTTCCGATCCGTCGCTCGGTCTGCAGGGAACGGCTTCGGGTCACTTTCGAGCAGAGAGAGCTTGGGTTGCGACAGCAGCGCCGCCACATAGTACGTGGAATTGAATCCGTCTCCTACATCCGCAGCAAAGTCGAACCAGAAGTCACTGTCTGTGCTGCCGCTGTAATCGAAGTACTTCGGATGCGCCTCGAACTCCTTTTTCTCAACAGACCGGGAGTTCGACTCGGTGGCCGAGATCTTAGGCTCTTTTGTCAGCGCTGATTTGGGACGTCGTTCCTCACGAGGTTGCTCCAGCGCTTGCAGCGTTCGGTGATCAATTCGTGCGCGGAATACCTCCGTAATCGAAATGTCTACGACCGTGCGAAACAGATCGAAGATGCTGTACCAGCTCGACATCCCGGTCTTCGGGAGTCTTTCGTAGCGTGTCTCGATCCGAGCTTTGTGATGGGAATCTGCGCGTGTTTGGCTGTTCGTCATGTCGCTCACCGTTCGATGCTAGGTGGTCCCTCCGTACCATCGGAGGCAGCCGAGTTTGGTTACGCTATGTTTTTGGTTGCCCAGATATTCCGGCACTTTGGGTACACGTTCAATCCTTGCACACTCTTGTGCGCACGGAGGATGCCAGCCATTACTGGCGAACAATACACGGGCCGCGTGTCAGCGCTCACCAACGGCGTGAGACGCCTATTTCGGTTCGGTGTAAAGACGCGATCGGGCGAATTCCCGGTGGGCATTGGGTTCCTCGACCTTGCGGCCTCACCTTGCTCGACACCAAGCGCAACCGCCCTTGCTTTCGCTCGGTTCGACGAGAAGCTAATTTGGCCGCCTTCAGGTCGGATGGGCGAGGTTCGAGTTGTAAATCACGGGTAGCTTGCCGCGCCACGTCGCCCACGTCGAGGGGTTGGCGATTAGCTCGCACATGAAGTGCGCGACGTTTGCCATGTTCGTGCTGGCCGGTGCGAACACACTGTGTGTCAGCTCTTCGCTGCGCTCGTACGGAGAGACTTCACCCTCAAGCAGCGAGTCAGGCCGGACGGCCACCCATTCCACAAACGGGTGGCTGGGGCCGACCGTCTGGATCAGAAAATCTGCGGCGCGCTGGTTGTCCTTGGCTGGCGGCACCAGGCAGCGTAGTAGCCACAGGAACGCTCGCTCGAATGCGCCTCGTCGTCGGTCGTATGCCCGGCTGCGGTGGACCGAGACGCTGCTCATCAGCACGAACTTGATCGGCGTGGCGGGGGACAGCGCTTCGATCTGTCGGCACAGGCGCTTGGTCGCTTGGGTCACCAGATCGTGCGGAGGCCCGAAGATGCCTTTGAAGCTGATCACATGCCCCAGGCATGACACGACGGCACTGCAGCCCGCCAGATGGTTCCGTAGCGTCTCGTCGGGGAGGGACAGTAGGCTGGCCTCGATCGACGTCAACTTGGGGTCTTCGCTGACGCCCGCCGGTAGCTTCGCACGATCGCGGACGATGGCGCGCACACGGAAGCCTTGCTGCAATAGTTGCAGCAGCACGCGTCGACCGGTGCGGCCGGTACCTCCGAGCAGTAGAACCGTTTCTTGCGTGGGCATGTCGATTCCTTCCGTCGTTGGGTCTGTGTCGTTGCCATGGGACCGCCACTGCTGGTGCGCTCCGGTCTTTGTCTTCGGTGGCTGCGCCGGTTCCTTAGCGGTGGGCCAGAAGCCAGTACACGATCGGCTCTACCTGGCTCTCGACGGCACTGGTGCCATGCCCGCCCTGCGGGGCCACGCGCTTGGTCTTGTCGGGGCTCCCTGCCGCCGTCAGGATCTCGTCGGTACCGCGTGGATCGACCAGCGCGTCCTGCGCCCCTTGGACGAGCAGCAGCGGTACTTTCGTCGCAGCCGCGTTCTTTGGGCAGCGGCTCATGACCTTCTGCTGCGCCATCATGAAGCGCATGCTGAAGTGGCGAACGACCAGCGGATCGGCTTGCATGGCCAGGGCCTCGGCGCGGTCGCCGAGGTGCTCGATCGCCGCTGGTCGGCTGTTCATGTCTACGGTCAGCGCAGAAGGTCGAAACACCGAATTGGCGGCGAATGCTACGTAGTCCGAAAAAGACGGCGTCATGCCTTGGCTAGAGCGAAGCTGGTACGCTGGGTTCACCAGCACCATGCCAGCCAGCGCACCCTTGGCTGTGGCCGCAAGCTCCAGCGCAAAGGCTGCGCCGACGCTTTGTCCCAACACGAAGATCGGTTTTGTCCCAAAGCGCTCCCGCAGCCGACCAAGCCCCTGATGATGATCGGCCAGAAACAGCCGAAAGTCGTCGAGATCGCCGCGCAGCCCCGTCGAGTAGCCAGTCCCTCGAGGGTGAAGCGCCATCACGGCGAAGCCCTCCCGCAGCAGCGCCGCCGTCAACTTGGGATACAAAGGGGCGGTGCCGACCTCAGGCCCCAGCACGAGGTACACAACGCCGAGCGGTTCACCAACCGGGAGCAGGACGGACGTGTAGAGCTGTACATTCTGCGCGCCTTGGATCCACTCGGAACCCGCGGGTGCATCCACGGGCGGGTGCATCCGTCGAGGTGCCGAGGTACAGCCGAGCAGTGCCGACAGCAGAATGACCGCCAGGAAACACATCGCCTGTCTGGAATGCCATTGCAAGCCACAGCCAGTCCCGCGGCCGTGCGGGGCCTGCTTGCGCAGAGACGCGAAACGCCGACGTTCATGGCGTTGCAGATTATGCCCATGGGGCAGTGCCTGTCCATCGTGCACCGGATGCAGTTCCCGCAGACAGTCTCGCTCTGCGAGCCGCCGGTGTACATGAGGAATTGTCTTCCTCATGCCAACAACGGAACTACCGCGAGGAAACTGCTGTGGTCTAGCACGCAAGCTGCGACCCTTGGATACTGGGATGGCGACTGACACGCGCAAAGCGAAGTCAGCACGACTTCACCGTCGAGAACTAGACGACAGTGCCGACCACATGCCGGACCTGCGGAGTAAAAAGGTAGAGATACGGTCTTCGCTTGTGGCAGTTGTCTGAGGGGTCGCAAGCACGTACCATCTGTTTTGAAATGCACCAGCCTGATTCGCAGAGTGCCACTGGAGGCGGCAGGCAGGCCCCAGGCCCCGGTCTCCTACAGTTCCTGAGCGGCGTTCGCAGACACGGATTCCTGGCCTTCATCGGCAGGCTTTGGAGGGAGCACGGGGACGTCTTCCAGGTGCGCATTGGTAGTCGTCGGCTGATCCTCGCGATGCACCCCGATGTGGTGGAGCGCGTCTGCGCCAGCAACCGACAAAACTACGACAAGCGCGCCAGCTATGACGCCGTGCGCAAGTACCTACTCGGTGATGGACTGGTTGCGAGCACCGGGGAACTGTGGCGTCGGCAACGCAAGCTGATGGCCCCTTTTTACACACCAAAAGGCGTGCAGGCGTATGCGGAGCTGATGATTCGCGACGGGACGCGTCTCGTCGAGCGCTGGCAGGGGCTGGCCCAACGGGGCACGGAGGTGGAAATCGCTGAGGAGATGACCTTCGTCACCGCCTCCATCATCTTGAAGGCGATGTTCAGCACCGAGACGATGGAGTCGATCCAGCAGATGAAGGACGCCGTCGAGACGATGGTTTCCTTCGTTGGCGACCGGGTGACAAGTGTGCCGATCCCGGTGTGGCTGCCCACCCCAAAGAACCGCAAGTACGTTGCGGCCCGCGAGCTGGTGCATCGATCAATCGGCGCGATCCTCACGCAACGACAGGGCCAATCGGAAGCGCAGTGGCCCGATGATCTGCTCTCACGCCTGATGAAGGCACGCGATGAGGACACCGGCCAAGCGATGTCGGAGAGCCTGCTGCGCGACGAGTCGATCACTACCTTCTTTGCGGGCCACGAGACCACGGCGCGTACCATGGCATTCACGTGGTATGCGCTGGCGACAAATCCGCAGGTGACGGAGCGGCTGCACCAGGAACTCGATCGGGTGCTCGGTGGGCGTACTCCTACCGTCGAGTGCCTCCGACAGCTCCCCTATACTCTGCAAGTAGTAAAGGAAGTGCTGCGGCTCTATCCGGCGGCACCGTTTTACGTACGTGATGCGCTCGCCGATGATCAGCTTGGGGGCTTTGACGTACCAAAGGGAGCGGCTGTGATGCTGTCGCCGTACTATACACACCGGCATCCGCAGTTCTGGGAAGACCCCGAAGTGTTCGATCCGGAGCGCTGGACTCGCGAGCGGGAAACTGCACGTCATCACTACGCGTACCATCCGTTTGCAGCAGGTCCGCGCATCTGCATTGGCAACAACTTCTCTCTGCTAGAGAGCCACTTGCTCCTGGCCATCTTGGCGCAGCGCTTCACCCTCAAACTTCGTGCTGGCTACACGCCGCGCTGGGTCATGAAGGGAACTCTTGGACTCGAAAACGGTCTGCCAATGGTGATCACTCCGCGCTAGATTCCCAAGCGAGCAGCCACGGAAGGGACAACTCTGCCAGCAGACAGCGTCTAGTTTGCGCTGGGTGGGTCAAGCATGCTTTAGCACGAGCGCGCCCGAACCCTCGCAGCGCTCAAAAGGCCCGCTGCCAAGGCCAAGACCGCGCCGATCCCAAGTCCGATCCGTGGGGCCGCGTTCAGAGATGCCGTGGTAAATAGCAGCGTCATGAGAACCGCGCCTGCAGTTTGACCGGTCAGTCGAGCGGCACCTTGCAGGCCTCCTGCCGCGCCGCTTCGCTCGCGTGGCGCGGAGAGCAACATGTTGCGGTTGTTCGGAACCTGAAAGAGGCCGAAACCCAGGCCGCAGACGACGGCAAATGGAAGAAGCAGCCGAGGGTCGCCATGCAGTGGCCATAGAGCTGCCGCCGCAAGTCCGAGCGCAAGACCCGCGCCGCCGATTGCACAAAGCCACGCAGTAGATACGCGATCCGCAAGACGACCCGTGACTGTTGCCGCCGCCGCGACACTAAGCGGCCAGGGCGTCATGTAGATCCCGGCCCATAGGGGGGTTAGCAAAAGCCCATGCTGAAGATAGAACGGCAACGCCACCATGCCTGCGGACTGGCCCGTGAAACAACAAACCGAGGCCAACACTGAGAGTCTAAACGAGCGCTGACGGAGCAGGTCGAGCGGGATCAACGGAGCGGTCTTTGGCATCTCTCGGCGGACCAACGCCGCCACGGTGAGGGCGGCCGTCGCGAGCAGCAGGGCGGCAACCAGCGGTGCACGCGGCAAGAGCTCCGCCCCAAGGACGAGCGAGGCAAATGCGACACCGTTGAGCGACACGCTGAGCGCGTCGATTCGCTGCGCTGTGCCACCGGCCGGCGGTAGCGCACGGGTGGCGAACAACGCCATTGCACCCAAGGGAAGGTTCACGAGGTAGAGCCAATGCCAGCCCATACTCACCAGAATGAGGGAACCGATGGCGGGACTGGCGGCCGATGAGAGCGCAACCGTGAGCGCGTTCCAGCCTATTGCGGTGCCCAGCATCCGCTCAGGAACGGAAGAACGCAGGAGTGCGACCCCCAATGCCATCACGGCGGCACCCCCAATACCCTGAATGAACCGGGCCACGATGAGCCAAGCCAGCGATGGTGACAAGGCGCACAGCACGGATGCGGCGGTAAACACGACGACACCCCCCACAAACACACGACGATAGCCGAGCCATTCCCCGAGCGCGGCGCAGGGCAGGAGCGCCATGACGAGAGCAGTCTGATAGGCGGTAATGACGAGGACAACCAGAGCCGGTGTCGCGTGCAGCGAGCGGGCGATGGTCGGCAATGCGATGTGGGCCATGCCTGCATCCAACACGACCAGGCTCATGGCGGTCAGCACAGCGGAAATGGCGATTGTGCGTCGCGGCTGCGGCAAGCCAGCGTCAGCTTCAGTCCGCCACAGCGTGGAGTGGACGACGGTCTCCCGTACTCTGTCGCCGGGATGGGCAGTCATGCTGCTCCCGTGGTCCAAGCGCCGTCGCGTTCGACGTATCGAGTGACCCGGTGCTCCTGCCTGTCCTCGATCAGCAGATCCCGTTCGGTGAACCGGAACAGCAAGGCGGAGCTCGTCAGACAGCGCGTGTCGTGGATGTCGCCGGGTAGGTACACTTGGACTTGGCCCGCCCGCATCACGGTGGCGTCCCGTTTGACCAATCGAACCAGACCGTCCGGTGCCTCTATTCGGGCGTAGGTTCCCATCTCGACTTCACCGTGCTGCATCGCATAGATCACCCATCCCCTGCCGTGGTCATGGGGGGGCCTATACAGGCCAGCCTGTTCGGTGTGCGCGAGGAGCACAAACCCATGACTGGGATCTCGATACAGCTCTTCATTGGCTGGCTTGCTCGTGTGAAGTGCGGCGAGCCACTCTTCGGAAGGCGAGGCTCTACACAGGATCTCCAATTGGCGGCGGCATTCGGCGACAAGCTCACTCGTCAGCGGCCCCCATGCCGACCTCGTGCCTTCGATGAATGACTGCAGAGAGTTTTTGACCATCTTGGTCGCTCCTTTCGGTGAACTGTTCCTCCTGAAGATAGAGACTTGGCTGATATGGCGGAATAGTCATCATTTGCATGATATTCATGCATCAAACGCCATATATGGGGCGGGTCGTCATGCTAGGGTCGGCGCATGTCATCCCCCGATCTCAACCTGCTCACCACGCTCGACGTACTCCTTACAGAAGGCAGTGTGGCGCATGCCGCCAAGCGGTTGCGGCTGAGTCAATCGGCGATGAGCCGTGCGTTGGCTCGACTGCGCGAGACGACAGGCGATCCATTGCTCGTGCGAGCGGGACGGGGCCTTGTGCCCACACCGAGGGCTCTCGCGTTGCGGGAGCCGGTTCATCAACTGGTAAAGGACGCACAAGCCGTTCTACGTCCGGATGAGTCATTTGACCTTAAGAGGCTGGTCAGAACCTTCACCCTGCGGGTAAGCGATGGCTTCGTGGAGAGTTTCGGTCCAGATCTCCTTGCCCGGATCGCCAAGGAAGCCCCCGGCGTGCGACTCCACTTCTTGCAGAAGGCGGACAAGGACAGCGCACCCCTTCGCGATGGCCGAGTCGATCTGGAAACGGGGGTGATCGAAAACTCCCTGGGTCCGGAGGTTCGCAGCCAAGCCTTGTTTCGAGATCGACTGATCGGTGTCGTGCGTGCGGGGCATCCCT
>JBGAUT010000073.1:0-16886 GCA_044228505.1 Polyangia bacterium
GAATCTGAAGCAGGTGCAGTCCGACAGACTCACAGTAGGACTTGATCGCGGCTCTCTGTGCATCCAAAGAGAGTCCATCCGCCGCCTGCATGTCGGTACTCACGCGGACGTATCCCACAGCCGTCCGACTCCCAACAACTTGTCCGCCAGGGACATTATTCCGACCAAGGTGATTTCGCATATTCAAGGCCCCTTCCGCATGCGCCAAGGTGCGCTGCTGTAGGGACATGCTTAAACCCCGTTCACGTCCGCAACAGCGACTCCGTAGGTTGAACTGCCAGCGGTCAGTGCGTTGGCCGCCAGAAACGTTCCATCTCCACTCCCGAATCGGTAGACCACCGATTGGTTGGCGTTGCCACTGTTGGCAGAAACCAGATCAATCTTGCCGTCTTTGTTCAGATCCACTGCCACTATTTGGCGAGGGAAGGTTCCCATCATGACAGATGTGGGAACAGAGTACTGAAGACCGTTCGTCAAAAATGAGATCAGATCCGCTCGATCTGCTGACTTGCCATCAGGATTGGTCACCACAATGGGAACCTGTCCGCAAGTCGCTGCTTTGAGCGGGCTTTTGCACTGAATGGTCGTGGAAGAAACGACCGTAACATCCTGGGCAGCAATGCCAGCAATGGTCACGGTAGCGCCGGGTTGGAAGCCGGTTCCGGTCACCGTGATCGCGGTTCCTCCCGAATTCTTGATCTGCCTTGGGAGTGCATCCGTAACGGACAGCATTTCGACGACCGGCGGTTGCTGCATATCCGCCCCTGTGTTGCCAGAGCCACAGTGCGTCGTGAGCGAGGTAGTGAGCAGAGCTGCTGAAATCCACACAAGTCGGTTTCGTACCTTCATATAAGTGTCTCCTGCGGTGATGGAATGAGTGCCAGACCAGCAACGTAATCGCGTTGGACCCGTGCTCGATTTGGAGCCATGAGACCGACGAGATCGTACCATGGCGCTGCGGATCGGATATCTTGGATTCCTGCGCCGCTAGTTGCTGTACTGGCTGCCTGATCAGGTCAAGAGGAACAACCGATGACAGAGCAAGAACCCCGGCCAATGTGGACGATTGATCGAGAGCATGACGCGTTGCTCATCATCGACCTACAGCCCGACTTTATGCCAGGAGGCCCTTTGGCCGTGAAGGATGGGGACGAGATCGTGGCTGGCATCGCGTCTCTGCTGTCGCGCTTTTCGTTCGTAGTTGCCACCCAAGATTGGCATCCCCCGGCGCACATCAGCTTCGCAACACAGCATGGTAAGCCTCCGTTTTCGACCATCCCCCTTTATGGTGGTGAACAGACCCTGTGGCCAGAACACTGCGTGCAAGGGACCACTGGGGCGGCACTGCATCCGGCACTTCCACAAGATAAAATTGGGCTGGTGTTACGCAAAGGAACCCATGCTCACATTGATTCCTACAGCGCCTTTCGGGAGAACTTGGGACCAGATGGTCAGCGTCAGACCACCGGTCTAGGGGCACTCCTTTGCGCACGCGGAGTTCAGCGGATTTTTGTCTGTGGACTGGCCCGTGACTTTTGTGTGGGTTGGTCCGCGATCGATGCGACTGCGGAAGGATTCCAAGCTGTGGTGCTGGATGACTTGACAAGGGCGGTGTTTCCAGACCGAGTTGCGGAAACAGATGATATCTTCGGGAAGGCCGCGGTCGTGCATGGACTGAGTAGCCAACTGATGGGAGGACGGCTGTGAGCGCAGAGACTCTATCGATCGATGTCTATCAGTTGACGACCCTCATCGCGCATGCGGCAGATGGCCGCCTGGATGACGGACCCCTATCGATGAGCTTCTTCTTTCGGAAGCTTCCCAAGCAGAGGAATTACGTCGTAAGCTGCGGCCTGCGGAGCATCATCGAGTACTGCCAAGCGGTTCGATTTTCATCAGAGGAGCTGATGGTACTGGGTGCTCATCCAATCCTAGGACCAGCACTGAAGACGGAACCCGGACAAAGAGTACTAGCTGCGCTGCAAGCGATCGATGGCTTTGAAGGAGAGATCGATGCGGTGCCCGAGGGAACTCTTGCCTTCGCGGGACCAGCCCTGCGGGAGGATGGGAGTCCTTTGCAGGTGGCTGGGATTCCTCTTACCGCGTACACTCCACTTCTGCAAGTACGGGCCAGTTTGCCGCTGTGCAAGCTGATCGAGACGCCATGGCTGTCTAGGATCAACTTCCTATCCATGGTTGCATCGAAAGCGGCGCGAGTGGTGTCGGCTGCACAGTATGACGGAGTCGATCGTCCGGTCATTGAATTTGGTCAGCGCAGAACCCATCCGCAGGCTGCGATTGATGCGGCTTATGCGGCGTATCTTGCAGGGTGCACAGCGACGAGCAATCTGGCTGCTACGTACCGCTATGGGATTCCCTCGGTTGGCACCATGGATCACTTTGCGGTGCAGGCTTGTGAGCGCCTTCAGACTCCGGTGGCAGAGACCGAGCTGCACTTCTTCCAACGGTTCTGCGAGCTATTTCCGGGCAACGCTACGCTCCTGGTCGATACCTACGATACGTGGCGTGGTATCGAGCATGCGGTCCATGCGACCGGCGGAAAGCTTTCAGGAGTCCGTCTCGATTCGGGCGTGACTCCGGAGTCCGTTCGCCGGGCCCGCAAGCTGCTGGATGAACTGGGTGCGCCGCATGCCAAGTTGTTTCTATCCGATGGTCTGGATGAGTTCCGCGTTCGAGATCTTGCGGCTGCTGGAGGTGATGGAGTTGGGGTGGGTGAGAACATCACCTGCTCTCCAGATGCCGCCACAGGAATTGGCGCAGTGGGCAAGCTGGTTCAAAATGCGACGGGAAAGCTCACCATGAAGCTGGCGCGTGGCTCCGGAAAGGCCACCTTGCCGGGAAGACTTCAGGTGTATCGGTTTGCGGATCACGATCTGCTCACCCTTCATGATGAGCCCAGGCCGGTTTCTGGAAGACCACTTTTGCAACCTCTGTGGCGTGGCAAGAAGCTGGTTGCCGAGCTACCGAGTCCGAGTCAGACGCGGGACTATGTTTCCCAGCAGCGGGCCGTACTTCCACCGCAGCTGCGCGGGTTGGAACTGGCCAGCGCGGGAAAGGATGGTGGTCCGTGGCCGATCCTTTTGTCGAAACGGCTCGTTCATGTGATAGAGGAACTGGTGTCAGCGATGTAGCGGTGTGATGAATTGTGAAGACAGCGGTTGAAAGGCAGTGGGAGATCGAATGCGTTTGTTGCGACTGGGTCTAGCCAACGTCAATACCACCGTCGGTGCTACCGACTCCAATGTCGAGCGTGCGATTTCTGCTTGTCACAAGCTGCATGCGGAGGGAGTGACCGTCGCCGCTTTACCAGAGCAGGTTCTTGGCGGCTATCCGCCCGAGGATCTTCTGCTGTGGCCGGGCTTTGTGTCTGCACAATCGGTCGCGCTGCATAAGCTGGCGCAAGCTACGCAAGAACTACCGATGGCGATTGTTTGTGGAGTACTCGTCCAAGCGCTCGAGCAGATCTACAACTGCGCTGCGTTCCTGTTCAAAGGGACAGTCTTCGGAGTGGTGCCCAAAGAGAAGCTTCCCCTCTACAACGTGTTTTACGAAGCGCGTACACTGTCGCGAGGATTCCCCGGACTCTATGCGGAGGTGATTCTTGGGCCCTGCGGCAAGGTTCCGTTTGGTGATCTGCTCTTCGACTGCGACTTCGGTCGAGTGGCGTTGGAAGTCTGTGAGGACATTTGGTCTCCGGATGGGCCGATGCGACGTCGTAGCTATCAAGGGGCAGAGCTTGTCATCAACCTGTCCGCTTCGCCGTTCCGCATTGGCGTACAAGCGACCCGCCGCGAGATGGTGTCGACCAGAGCCAGCGATAACAACGTCACCGTGGTCTATGTGAATGCAGTCGGTGCCAATGATGGGTTGATCTTCGACGGCGGTGGGTTTGTTTCCCAAAACGGCCGCTTGGTTCACGATGCGCCGCGTTTTGTGGAAGGAGTCACTTCGGTGACGGTCGATCTGCGTCGTACCACACGGCTCCGTTCCGAAAATACCACCTGGCGCATGGATCGGGAGGAGTTCCTATCTCGCACGACGCTGAACAACGGAGCCAGTCACGGCAAGCTCCATGACTCCTCCACTTGTGGCGCACATGTGATCGAGGTAGGCAGAGTCACAGAGCCGTCTCAGAGGCTGTCTTATCCGACGCCTCCTCATCGTAATTTCTTTCTACCAACACCGACGGTACAACTCGATCCTCGGCGGGTCTTTTGCGAGGAACTACTCGATGCGATGGCCATGGGGGTCGGTGACTATTTCGAAAAGACTGGGGCGTTCAAACAGATTGGTGTCGCGCTGTCTGGGGGTCGAGACAGCTTGCTGTGTCTGCTCATCGCCTATCGCTATGTGAGTCGCAAATATCGCCACCTGGGAACCGATGGAGTGGCAGCCAAAGTCAAAGAGATGCTGCGGGCCTTCTACATGCCAACGCGGTACTCCTCCCATGAGACCTGTGGTGCCGCAGAGGTCGCAGCGACAGAGCTTGGGATTCCGTTTGTGATTCTGTCGATCGAAGAGGCGTTCGAGCGCGAGGTCGAAGCCACAAAGAAAATGCTCCATCCCGGAGAGGAATTGACGGCACTGACGGTGCAGAACATTCAAGCGCGACTGCGGGCAGAGCGGATGTGGAACTGGTCGAACGCTGTGTCGGGACTATTCCTTCAGACCGGGAACATGAGCGAAAAGGCGGCGGGCTATACCACGATCGGCGGCGACTTGATGGGTTGTTTGGCGGTGATTGCCAACCTTCCCAAGACAGTCGTGAACTATCTGCTCGACTATCTGCTTGAAACAGAGAAGCTGATCGGAATTCAGCAGACCATTGCGATTCCAGCGACGGCAGAACTGGCTCCCAATCAACAGGATGAGCGCGACCTGATGCCGTTTCCGGTGCTTGACGCCTGCATTGCGCTTCACGCTGCGGAAAAACTCGATGCGGCCGAGCTTGCGGACGTACTGCGCGATATGTTTCCAGAGATTCCCGAAGCAACGCTGCGCGGTTGGTCCAATAAGTTCACGGGTCTGTTCGCCCGTGCGATCTACAAGTGGGTGCAAGCTCCACTGTCGCTGCACCTGGGCAACTTGGATTTGGAACGAGAGCGCTCGCTACAACTTCCTGTAGTGACCCGCAGTGAGTGGCAGAAGCGCGCCTGAGCGGTCAATCCGGTTTGGACGCGGATTCCTGAAGCAGCAGGCCGCTGTAGGACTCGCTATCTGCTCGCTCATGGAATGGGACCGTTCCGAGCGTAAAGAGGGAAAGTCCCAGCATGATCGCATTTTCTCCAGCGTGACTACTGTACTGATGCTCAATACATCGTGACAGCCCCGGAAGCTGTCTTTTTTCGTCGAGCGGTGCCTCGTTGCACAGACACTCTCCTTCCACCGCCAGAATCCGCAGCAGACACGGATACAACTTTTCCCCTTTGGGAGCTGGCGAGTCGACTTTGGACAGAATCGGCTGCCACAAGCTGCGATCGAATGCATCAAACCCCGCCGTGGGCATCAGGAATGTTTCGCCGGCCATCATCACGGCAAAGTAGGTGCGAAGCTGGTCGCCACTTTTGTCTGCGTAGGGATTGCTCACTGCAATCTCGAAGATTCGCAGGCCATCTTCAATCCTCGACCGAGAGACACGCACGGTAGCCAGCGGGGGCTCGGGCGCGACTCCGGTGGTGGTTTTTTTCGTCGAAGGAGTCGGCGAAGGAGGTGTATTTTTCAAGAACTGCTGAAGAATTTGCTGTTTCTTTCGGACCGGACCGCTGCGGCGATAGGTCCAGAAGTCACCCACTCGTAGCGGAAACAGCGGATTTCCACTCTCTTTTTCTGCGTCGACATGGAAGACCGTCTCGACAGTAAGGCGTACAGGATCGGTCCGGGTCATCCGAAACGGAAACTCATTGTCGCCTCTGTGCTCCGCAGTGTAGGAGTCCGTTGGGAGCTTCCATTCCTGAAAATCGGCCGGTGCTATCCGAAGCGGAGTGGCATCACGAAACCAGTGAGTCTCGAACGAACCAACGTAGCGACCGCCGCTCGGTTTGATCGAAAACGAATGGCCGACCTGAACCGCGTGATGGACGGGAAATTCCAGTGAGGGCACGTGTCCAAACTGCGCAAACTTGCTGATGGTGTGCATGCCTGAGCTGAGGCTCCACCACCACATCGCGGCGATGGCGAGGCTTGCGCCGATCCGCCACCACATGGCCTGCACTTGCTCGACAAATGGCTTTTTTTGAAGGTCGGTCGGTCGAGTGGCCAGAAACGCCACCACCGCCAACGCGCAAAGCCCACCCATCAGCGCAAACAGATTCTTGAATGGCCGGAAGTCCGAAGCGTACAGGTTTAATAGGTGTCCTTCGCTGTCGCACAGATGGAACAGTCGGCGCTCGTTCTTGAGGTACAGGCCACCCCAGAACAGCACGAGGCTGCTCCCCAGCGCGGTGATGCCGAGCGACTTGGCGGTAAACTGCCGCACCAACGATCCGAGCGCCAGGATGGCCAAAAGACCAACCAGCAGGATCTTGTGCGTGACTCCGTTTAGTTCGCTTAGGTCCAGTGTGTACGTGTGGCCAAACGCACGGACCACCGTCTCACCGAACGTCTTTAGCATGGGAAACATGGTCTTGAATCGACGATGAGCGGAGTGCAGTACCTCGGCCGGGCTAGTCCTCGGCTTTGGCCGGGAGCTGCTTGGCTTTCATGGCGGCGAGGCGCGCTTCGATGTCGTTTTCTTTGCTGTTACCGGCGGGCCCGAGCAGTCGATTGAATCGTTCTTCGGTGGCTCGATCACGCTCGTCTTGGCGTTGCGCGCCGAGCTCGGGATTTAGCTCCGCCATCACTGCGGCTTGTTCTTCCTGGGTCTCGATCTCTGCGACCAGGCGATTGAAGCGATCCATCGCCGTGCCTTCGCTGCTACTCGCCTGTTTGGCCGAGCGTGCCCGCGACTTGAGCACTTCTTTGCGACTCTTTATCTCCACGAGCTTTTGATCGCCGCTCTTGAGATCTTCGCTGAGCTTTTGAACATGCCGGGACTGCTCGGCATGCACGCGCTCTGCCGCTTCGAGCTTGGCTTCGGCTTCGACGCGGCGACGGAGCGCTTCTTTGGCGAGATCGTCGTCCCCGGCTTTTACCGCACGCTCGGCGTGGTCTTGCCACTTTTGAACGTTGCGGTATTCCTCATCGACTTTTTTTTGCGCGAGCTTCTCTTGGACAAGCTGGTCGCGTAAAGTGACGCGCAGTTGTTTCAGCTCGTCCTCCATTTCCTCGATGAGTAGGTCTATTTCCTTCGCCGGATCGGACAGCTTATCGACGGCAGAGTTGAGGTTTGACTTAATTAAGTTCCCCAACCGACTGAGGATGGACATGTTTCGCAGTGTAGCAAAGCTCCTCCCTGACCACGACCCAAAGGACGAACCAAAGGACTAGATGATGAACCTTAAGCCACTTGCCCTCTCGCTACTTCTCCTTGCCCCGGCCTGTGCCAAAAATGCCTCCAAGAACCTGGCGGCCTCTTCGATCTCTGGCGACACGGTCGTCGCGGTCATTGGCAGCCAGCAGATCACCATGGCCGAGCTCGACAAGGCGGCAGGTCGCGAGCTGTTTGAGGTTCGGGAGCGAGCGCTCGACAACCTGATCAATGAACGCGTCATCAAGGTGGCCGCTCAGAAGGCTGGGCTCGATGAGGAAGGCTTCCTCAAGCAGCAGGTCGAAAAGCGCGTCCCGGAAGTGACGGTCGACGAAGCTCGTAAGTTCTATGACGAAAACAAGGCTCGCCTACCGCCGCAGATCGGTGGTCAGCCGTTTGAGCAAGTTCAAGAGATGATCGTGAAGGGCCTGACCGGCCAAAACCGCCAAAAAGCGGTTGGTGACGTGATCGAAGAGATCAAGTCCAAGTCTGGCGTCAAGGTCATGCTGTCGGCCCCGAAGGTTCAAGTTGCCACCGAAGGCCCAGCCAAGGGCCCGAAGACCGCCAAGGTCACCATCGTCGAGTTTTCCGACTTCCAGTGTCCGTTCTGCTCGAAGGGCAAGAAGGTCATGGAAGAGGTCGTCGCCAAGTATGGTGACAAGGTCCGCGTGGTGTTCCGCGACTTCCCGCTCGGTTTCCACGACAAGGCCCAGAAAGCAGCCGAAGCCGGTCAGTGCGCCAACGACCAGGGCAAGTTCTGGGAGATGCACGACTGGATGTTCGACAACCAGAGCAGCCTCGATGAAGCGTCGCTCAAGGCCGCTGCACGCAAGATCGGTGTCGACGGCGACAAGTTTGACCAGTGCCTCACCAGCAGCAAGCACGCCGCCGCGGTTCAGAAGAACATGAAGGAAGGCGGAGAGGCTGGCGTCAAGGGCACCCCGGCATTCTTCGTCAACGGTGTCTTCATTAGCGGCGCTCAGCCGTTCGAGAAGTTCAAGACCGAGATCGACCGCGCCCTCGCCGAGTAGCTCGTCCGTGCCGCTCCCCGTTTCGCGGCACCCACCTCCCAAAAAGCAATGGAAATTTACCCGGCGGTCGGATAACGTCGCCGAAGGTATCGCTTCGCTCGGTTTGAAATGGCTGAGAAACCCAGTTCCGACTCCCCAGCTCCAGTGTCCGGTTCTGACAAAGACCCGCCGCTGGTTACGTCCTTAGAGCCCGGCGCGCCGATACATCCCGATGCGGTTGACCCTGAGCTAATCAACCTCAAGGTTCCCCCGCAGCGTCGCCATCCGCTGGTCGCCGTGGCGGTGTTGGTCGTGTCACTGCTGCTTCTTTACAAGATGCGCGCTGACATTTCCTATGCGCTGCTGCCCGATCAGCCGGTCTCACTTGGTCCGGTCGATTCAGCGGCGGTGACCAAGCTAGCGGGGCAGGGCGATAAGTTTGTGCGCATCACGGGACTGCCCGATCACCGAAACGCGGTGGCGTACGACCCCAAAGGTGGTCGCGGTCGGGTGCAGGTGTTTCGGGTGCTGGGGACGGCATCGAAGCTGCTGGTTGCTCGCAAAGTTACCCTGACGGCGGATGTCTCGAATGACTTCGTTGGGCGGCTGCGTCCGATCTCCGAGGTCTGGTTTGCCGAGGCGCTGCGCTCCTACTTCAAGCAGACGCAGGCACTGCGGGCGATTGATCTCGACAAGCTCAAGACCACCACCGCTGGTAAGCTTCAACTGCCGTTTGGCACGCTCGACAGGTCGGGGCAGCCGCTGACGGTGAGCAAGGATCAAGAGCTGCTCATCGACGTGCTGTTTGATGACGATGTGCGGGTGTTGCTCTCGAAGGAAAAGTTTCCATCGGAGCAAGACGCTCGTTATGAGGTCGAGCGACTCGGCTTGCCGCACGGTCCGGGGATCGAGACGCGGGATGGTTTTGGGTATGTGCTGCGGCTGCCACCGAAGGGTCCGGAGCGGCAAAAGGTGCTGGCCCAGATCGACTCGCTGGGCATTTGGTTATGGCACCGCATCGAGACCTATCGTGTGCCGAGCGCGCTTGTTTCGGTGACGGCGGCGGGGCTGGAACTACCTGGTCCGGACTCGCTTCAGCAGCCGGTTCGTTATCGAGCACCGCTGTTGGAGACGCCGCCGCCGCCCGTTCAGCCGACAGTGCCAAGCAGTCCGGCCCCATCACCAGCCGCTGCCGCAGGTACAACGGTCAGTGCTACCCCGACGACAAGTGCGGTTTCGGCTGCTGATCACAAGCTACTTACTGCCATCCGAGAGCCGCTGACCGTGTTGTCTTGGAACGAAGTGCAGGCCGTTCAAGTGAGCGAGCCCCTGACGGTTCCAGAGGATGCGTTCGTGCTGTTTGATGGTGAGACGCCCAAGCAAGTGCAGTGGGCTCCGCCGATTGCCGGGCTGCTCGCACTGTTCATCCTGCTCAACATCTACTATTTGATTCGGCTGCGCACGCGACCTGAAGACAACAGCTAGCCGAAGGGGCGGGCGGGGATTACTGCGCTTTGCTTTGAAGGTGGCGCTTCACGTCTTCTAGGTGTCGGCCCACCATCAGCTCGTGGTTGAACACGGCTTCGACCAGACCATCCGGACCGACCACGTAGGTCACGCGCTTGGTGATGCCAAGAAGCGGCCACATGACGTCGAAGCTCTTGCCGATCTTCTTGGTGGAGTCGCCAATCATCGGGAAGGACACACCTTCACGATTGGCGAACTCGCACTGCTTGTCGTTGGAATCGACGGAGACGCCAATCACCTCGGCACCGAGCGCCGAGATTTCGGTGTAGTGGTCACGAAACAGCCGCGTCTCGATGGTGCAGCCGGTGGTCATGGCTTTCGGAAAGAAGAACATCACCACGCGTTTGCCGCGCAGCTCCGAGAGCTTCACCGTCTTGCCGCTGGTCGCGGTGGCTGTAAAGTCCGGGGCAATATCGCCAACTTTGAGCACGGAGTAACCCCCTTATCAAAGGATACGAGCTTGGACGCCGTCCTCGCTTAGGTACGACGGGTGATAAGGCCGCGTGTTGGATCGTAGGGCGAGACTCCCACCAAGACCTGATCGCCGAGCACCACGCGAATTCGGAAACGTCTCATCCGACCCGAGAGCCGGGCCAGAATTTTGTGCCCCTCGGGGGTGATGACCTCGAAGTTACCGCCGACCATTACGTTGGTGACTGCTCCGCTCATTTCGACCAGATCTTCTCGACTCAAATGCTTTCTCCTGTGGGCTGTCGTGTCTTTGGGGATTTGCGAGCTGCGTTCTTATTCTAACTTGTGTTGGCGACGGAGCTGGTCCATGACCTTTTGGTACTCAATTTCCCAAGTCGCCGTGCCTTCTTGCAGGTTTTTGATGCGCCGACGGACCTCGACATCGATCTCCGAGTCGACCTGCATATGCTTGCGGAGGATGGTCTGGATCTTCTTCCGCATGTCACCATCATCGCCGAATACTTCGTCGACAAACCGCGAATGCATGAAGGCTTCGAGGATCTGGTTGGCGATATACGACACCGACTCGTCACCGATGCCGATGTCGCGTTCCTCAGCCATGGAGCGCTTGATCTTTTGCAACTGCTCGTAGGGCAGTCGCCGCTTCTCCATGATGTCTTTGGCCTTTTCCGTCAGCTCGCGGTCGAGTCGTAGGTACTCCTTGAGTACCGCTTCGACGTCAAGCTGCGCTTCTTGCACGTCGCTGACCTCGATGTCGCCTTCTTCCTTGAGCTTGCGAATCAAGTCCTGCGCGATGTTGGGAATCTTTCCCGAATAGAGCCGCATCCTGGTTCCCTTTAAAAACGACCGCAGCATACGCACCGAGTCGTTTCTAGGTCAACTGCTTGGGCAACTTGTGCGGCACCGGGTTAGGGTAAAATGCATCTAGCTTCGGTCGTTCCACGCTGCCAGCGCATCTTGCTGGCGTAGATGGTCGGACGGTCACTTGAAAGGACTCGCTCATGATTCGCTTGCTCTCGCGTGGGGTTTCGCTGGGGATGCTTCTCGCGCTATCGGCGTCTGCTTCGGCCCAACCGGTCGATCCGTACAGCGGACAGCCGCAATACGCCCCGCAGCCCAGATATCAGCTCAGCCGCAGCCCGGATATCAGCCGCAGCCTGGATATCAGCCGCAGCCTGGATACCAGCCGCAGCCCGGCTATGAACACGAGTCCGGAATCCGCGTCGAGATCGCTCCACCCGCGCCGCAGATGGAGATCCAGCCGGTGGCCCCGTCTCGGATGCACACCTGGATACCCGGTCACTGGGCGTTTCGGATGGGTCGCTACGTGTGGGTACCCGGCTACTACGAGATGTCGCGAGCGAACCATGTCTACGTCCGTGCGCACTGGGTTCGTGTCGGTCATCACTGGGTCTTTTCGCCCGGTCACTGGGAGCCGCTCAGCCAGCCGCAGTCGCCGGTCTTCGTGGGTGGACCGCCTCCGCAGGGAACGATCGTGGTGCAGAGCGCGCCGCCCCCGATGATGAATGAAGTGGTGCCAATGGCACCGTCTGTCCATCACGAATGGGTCGGCGGTCACTGGAACTGGAACGGCGTGCGCTGGGTGTGGATGCCCGGTCACTTCATTACCCGTCGTCACGGCATGATGTGGCAGCGTCCGGCGTGGGTTCGTCACGGCGCTGGCTGGCACCTGATTCCCGGGCATTGGCGCCGGATGTAGATCCAACACTTCTCTCGAACGCCAAGTTCTTGGTGAAACGCCTACATTCGACCTGGATTCTCTGGGCGCTGCTGTTCTTAAGCGGTGCCGCTCGTGAGCCTGCCGCTTGTTGGCGTTATTCCGTCAAGCTAACGGATCTGAGCCGGGCGACGGTGCTGCTCGATCTGGGCGGACTGTCCGTGCGGCGAATCTGCGTTGATATGAGCGGTGCCGGTCGCTTCGTGCGCAACGTGGAGCAGGTCTTTCACGGTGGCAAGACCCAAGCGCTCGCCGCAGACCATGAGTGCTGGCTGCTGTCCACGGCGACCCAGTCCGTGCGACAGGTTCGCTATGAGTATGATCTGGCGGGTGCTGCCGAGGCCTTCGGTAGTGCCGACTTCGTCCAGAGGCTGGGCGCGGCTGTGACGTTCTCCGATGAGGCGGTGCTGCTGCGACCGGACCCGTTACCGACCGGGTCGCCATCCCCGCTGATCGAGGTGGAGTTTTCGCTCCCACCGGGTGTCGGCATTACCACGCCGTGGCAGAGGCTCCCTGGACCCGTGCCGCGCTACCGGCTCGATGCCGCGCAGTACGATGGTGGCAGCTACCTGACGGTGGGTACCTTTAGGCCGCTTGGGACGATTCCCTTACCCCACTCGCAGGTCGAGGTGTTCCTCGTGGGGCAGGCGAAAGCGAGTGATCAGACATTGCGCTCGTGGGTCGAGCAAGCAGTGCGGCTGAGCGATGGCTTTTATGGCGAGCTGATGCCCTCGCGAGTCCATATCGTCCTGGTCGCGATGCCAGGTCATGGCGGCGTGGGCAGCTTTGGCACTGTCCTGCGGCCACTTCGTCCCTCGCTGGTGATTTTCTTTGGAGGTGAGGCCGAGCGGCTGCCGTTACATGACGACTGGGTGGCCACCCACGAGGTCTTTCACATCGGAAATCCGCTTCTCGATCACAAGGTTCCGTGGTTTATCGAGGGATTTACGACCTATTACCAGGATGTGCTGCGGGCGCGGGCGGGGGCCTTGTCTGTCGAGGAAGGCTGGTCCGATTTGTGGGAGGGCATCCAGCGGCACTGTCAGGGTGAGGGGCCGTC
The DNA here is from genome assembly GCA_044228505.1 of Polyangia bacterium. Classification (GTDB taxonomy): domain Bacteria; phylum Myxococcota_A; class Polyangia; order Palsa-1104; family JAEUJZ01; genus JAEUKA01. The sequence goes on from JBGAUT010000073.1 coordinate 13,194, forward strand.
CCTGCGTAGTGAAAGTGAGCGGCTGCGGCAGACCTACCATTACAGCCGTGTGTACTGGGGTGGCGCGTGTCTGGCCATGCTGATTGATGTCGAGATTCGCCAGAAAAGTCGAGGCAAGCGCTCGCTCGATGATGTGTTTCTTGAGCTGAGGACGCGCAGCTTGAAAGAACCACTCGACGAAGAGGCGGTGATTGCGGCGCTTGAGCAAGCGACGACGACCGGGCGAGTGCGTGGCTACCTAAACCAGTCGAAGGCCCTGCCGATGGTTGAGCTGCTCAAGTCGCTTGGCGTCGAACCGGTTGGTGCCGATCGGGTCCGGCTGCACGATGCTGCCCCGCTTGTGAAAGTCCGCAAAGCGATGTTTTAGCGTCGGACCCGAGTCTTTGACTAGCGATTGACGGTCACGTCTACGGTGGGTTCTTCCTCTTCCTCGGTCGCAGAGTCGCTGCTCCCGCCTGTTGGAATCGGAATGGGGATGGGGATCGGAATCGGGATCGGAATCGGGATGAAGTTGGTGCTGCTGGTGTTGTGCGGCAGCTCGTCCTCGTCCTCATCAGCGGGCAACTCGACGGTGGTCGAGACATGGTGCGTGCCGCCGTACATCGAGCCGGTGGGTAGCGATACCGGCTTCCAGTCGAAGACTGCGGGATCGTCCCAGCGACCGCCGCGATAATCGAGCTTGTGGTTGTAGATGCCCGTGATTTGCTCTGGGGTCAGCTTGGTGCCCGGGCAGTCCGTGGGGAGCGAGCTGCCCTCGACCCCTTCGCAGACACTGCAATAAGGATGCGAACGATCGACCATCTCGTGTGCCATGGCTCAAAGTATACGCTGGCAGACTGTCTCCAATCAGCAACCTTACCGTGAGGTAGCGCTCGTCTCACCATGGGGCGACCATTGCACGCGCCGTCTGTCTCGGGTACGAGTGAAGCATGGCGCAGCTCAAGAAGCGCAGTAAGACCAGTGCCTCGCCGCCAAAAGAGCCCAAGCTCAACAGCCCGTTTTTCGAGGCGCGCAAGGAGCTATGGGGACTGGTCGACAAAGCCAAGGTTCAGGAACCGCCGCCGCCCCCACCGCCGAAGATGATTACCGCTGACGAGGAAAAGCTGTCAGATGCAGAGCTGTTTCGGCGCGAGATGCAGGGCACCAGTCGCTTGGTGACGCAAGGTCGCGAGCGACCCGTGGAAGCCGAGCGAGCGGCGCGACAGCGGCTGTCCGAGGATGCCGAGGCCTATGCCCAGCTATCGGATCTGCTATCGGGGACGGGCTCGTTTGATATCAGCGACACCGATGAGTACATCGAAGGTATTGCCCATGGGCTCGATCGGCGTCTTTTGACTCGGCTACGGCGGGGTGACTTCGCGTTGCAAGCTCACGTCGATTTGCATGGTCTAAACCGCGAGGAAGCTCGCCTGCGGGTCGAGACGTTTCTTCACGAGTCGCGGACGAATGACAGACGGTGCGTCCTTATTGTCCATGGCCGAGGGCTAAACTCCAAAGACCAGATACCGGTGCTCAAGGATGCGGTGCGGATGTGGCTCCAGCGCGGTCGGATCGCCAAGAGCGTGCTGGCCTTTGCAACCGCTCGACCTACGGATGGGGGCGCGGGCGCGGTCTACGTACTGCTTCGCCGCTAGACCGTGTCGTGGAGGGGATCGTGGGCTGCTGGTAGCCGCTGAACCCTCGCGAAGGAGGTAGGTGAATGGTTTGGTGGCCGTGGAGTGCTCGCGGAGGAGGTAGGTGAATGGTCTGGTGGCCGTGGAGTGCTCGCGGAGGAGGTAGGTGAATGGTTTGGTGGCTGCGGAGTGCTCGCGGAGGAGGTAGGTGAATGGTTTGGTGGCCGTGGACCCTTTGCCGAGGAGGGATTGGAGTGGTTGGGTGGCCGCGTGTGGGGAGCTGGGCTATGTATGGTGCTTCCTCATCACTTCGGAGAACTGCTCATGGCGTTGAAACGACTGACTGCGGGCGAGATGATCCACACCACACAGAGCTGGGTGGATGCAAAGCATCGTCATCATCAACTGATGAAGGTACCGGCTGAAGTCGCGGTGCTGCTCCCGCATGTCGAGCGAGTCCACCTTGCGCTGCTCGCCCTTCAGCCGACGGTCGATCCGCAGGCCAAGAGCCGGGCGCGAGTCCTCGAAGAGCTGGATGCGCAGCATGACGACATGGTGCGGACGATCTACCACCTGTTTTTGGCGCAGATCTACCTGTCTCAGGTCGAAACTGAGCGCGAGCTGTGGCAGCGGCTGTGCGATACGGTGCTCCCCGAGGGCTTGCTGGTGGTGAAGCGCTCGTACTCCGATGAGGCCGGACAGGCGACGCTGGCCCATTCTCGGCTGTCTGCGGAGGACAAAAAGCAGCTCAAGACGCTGGTCCTGGGCAAGGAGTCGATGCTGGCGCTGATCGAGCGCTACGTGCAGGTGGCGCAAAAGCTGGGCGAAGTGGCATCGGTTCACTACCAGCCAACGGTCCAGCCGAGTCGTTCTGATGCGGCGAGTGCCCGCAACCAGTGGATTCGGGTCGTCAACACCGTGCTCGCGGCCATCGATATGATCCCAAACAACGAGGATCTGCTGCGTGAGGTGGTGGCACCGCTGCGTGAGATCGAGCGTCGCGCCGAGCGCCGCCGCAGCACCTCCGAGCCCGAGCCCGAGCCCACCGAGCCCACGGCTCCGCCCGTCCCGACACCACCCGACCCGAGCTAGTCCCCCACATCCCACGCCGTCAGTGCTGCGATATCTTGCTGGACCACTCGACACCGCCGTGTGGAGAAGCGGTCCTGGATGCTTGCCGATACGCCTTGGTTTTCCTATCGTGCCCGCCGTGCGGTGGCTTGGCGTGCTGTTGTGGCTTCTGTCGATCGTGGGACAGCCCTCGGTCGCTTGCGCCGATGCAGCCTCATCGGGGCCGCTGCCAGCGCTGGCTTCCGGCGTTCCCTGCGGGCTGCTCGGGGACTGCGCTCGCTTTGACGCGCTCGGCGTTCACCTTGGCAGCACCTTTGGGATCGCCCAGAGCCCTTCTCGCAGCCTGCTTCTCGCCGGACGGACTCGGGTTTCCGTTTCGATGCTGGATGCGCTCGAGGTTTCGGTATCGCTGGGTGCTCAGCATGACAATTCGCAGGAGGATGCTTCGGCTGTGTCCGTTCAGCCGTTCTCGCTGGGCCTTCGGCTGCGTCTGTGGCCGTGGTTTGATCGCGGTGGGCCGGATCTTGCGCTGAACATCACCCAGACTGTGCCGTCTCGATGGCTTGGAAGTGGCGAGGCTCGACCTGAAACCGCCGTAAGCCTGGCTGGGAGCAAGCTGTGGCGGCGGCTGGAACTCGATGGCAGCGTCGGCCTTTTGTGGCTCGATGGAGTTCCTAAACCGCTCGGGCTTCAGCTCTCGGCGTCAGGCTTTGTTCGGCTGTACCAGACGCCTGATCCGACGCTGCCGCGTGACAGCTATCGAGCAGGCCTGCAAGCCAGTGCGCTGTTTCCGCTCGACACCGCGATGATGCCATCCAGCCTCACCGCGCTCGCTGTCTTCGAGGCTGCCACCGATCGAGGCTTGCGCTTCCATCTCGGCATCGGCGCGCAGGCTGAGGGGCTTCACGTCGGTGGTGTCGCCCTCGCGCAGCTCTCCTATTCGTGGGGTCTACGCTATCGCAACCGCGACGGACGCGCCGGCATTGGCGGCATGCCCGACTGGTACCTC
>JBGAUT010000074.1:0-16075 GCA_044228505.1 Polyangia bacterium
AGGCGAGGAATGTCGGCGACAGCCCGAGCGCGTATGCGATCAGTTCGACGGTATCGCACCGAGGAACATGCCCTTGCTTCCGCTCGAGCCGAAAAACGATTTGTCCGTCTGAGATACCCGCCGCTTCCGCCACACTGCTGAAGCTGAGATTTTCGCGCGCTCGTCTGAGACGTGCGGGGAGTCCGAAATGAAGAGGATTGCGACGGCCACGAACCACCGAGAGTCGGTAGCACAGCCTGATTGCTCGTCGCTAATTCAACAAATTCCATGCTGAAGACATGACTAAATATTGCAATTAATGGGAATCTTGGGTAACAAATTGAGGCGGGCACTACCGCCCGTAAAATCAAAAAGGCTCAACCGTCGCAAGACGGCGAGCCCATCGCCCGCGTCGGACACCGCGTGGAAGCAACCATCCGACGTGAACAGGAGCACTGTATGCCGTGCCATGTCCCTGCTACAAGTGTATCGAGCCGTCATCATGTCAATTTACCGTCGAGTCCGCCACGAATCATGCCTGCGCCGCTGGCGCTGCTCGACCTCACAAAAGCGGGCGAGCGTCGGGTCGAAGCGTTCATGCGCTGGGCGGCGACGTGTGCGCAGCCGTTGTGGTCGCCTCTCGCGGTCAATCGGCGCGACAACGTGCTGCTCATCGCGGTCGAGTGGCAAGCTTGGCCACATTCGCACGATCGGCCACTTGGGCTTGTCGAGCTATCGCTGTCTGGCGAGTCCATGCGCTGGCAATCCTTCGGTAAACGCCAGAAAGATCGCGTGCTGGCGATGGTGGCCGATGGTGAACGCTCGGGCCATCTGTCGCAGCGCTTCGGAGACATCCTGCGCCATCATCGGGAGTCCGCCGGACTGACCCGAATGGCACTGGCCGAAGCTGCGCGACTCTCTGTCACCACGATCGCCAATGTCGAATCAGGCCGGAACATTCCCGCAGCGCTGACGGTTGCGTGTTTGCGCAAAGTCGCCGCACTTCGCCTCGCTGACACACTCCCCCACTACGCAGAGCCGCACTCAGCCGCTTAGCGAGCGGCCCCCCCAAACCACTCCCTAACTCACCAACAACAGCTTCACCGTCTGCGGATACCACTGCCCGCCGCGCTTCGGAAAATGCCCCGCTTGTGCCAGCCGCAGACCAATCTCTCGCAGACTCAACCCCTGTTCCTTCAGATACAGCGCCATCCCTCGCGGAGTCGCGCGATCGTGGTAGACCGCAGAGCGCAGCAGATCCATCACAGAGCTGACCTTGTACCGACTCGACTTGAGTGGACGGAGTCTGGCTTTAATCAGTTCATCTGCAATGAATTCATACGTTCGATCGTCGCTGCGTAGCTCGTACGCGATCTTGTACGCCTTCTGTTTGTCGTACACAAACTCACTGTCGATCGTGCGCGTCCTGTGGATTCCTTGCGTGCGCAGAAGCTCGTAGATCTTGCAGTCTGTCCACACGCGATTCCCATAGCGCGGCTGGATTCCCTCTGTGTTCATCCTCGCCGCAATCTCTGCCATTCCTACTCCCTCCTGATACCAGGCGAAGATTCTCTGTAGCCATGGGAATGTCTCTGGATCTTCGACGAGGCGCTTCATCCTTCCGTCCTGCACAGTCCTGTATCCGAAGGGAATCTTTCCGTAGTGGCCCCCCTGATCCTGAATGTGCTGAATCGTCGATTTCACGCGCTCCGACGTATTCTGCCGCTCGATCTGACCGATGATCGCGAGGAATGGAAGGAGCATCTTCGACACCGGCTCAAACGTGTTGATGCCGTCGCGAATCGCCACAAAATTGCAGCGGCACGGGTCGAGTAGATCTTCGTGAATGCTGAGCAGATCGCGCAGACTCCGCGTCAACCTGTCGAGCTTCGTCACAATCACCGCAGAGATTCCGCCCCCCGACTCCTTAATCGCCTTCGCCATCTGCCGGAACGCGGGCCGCTCGGTGTTCTTCCCCGAGAATCCGCCATCGACAAAAATTTCCTCGACGGTCCAGCCTCGATCGGCGGCGTAACGCTTGATCTCCTCTCTCTGCGCATCGAGAGAGAGTCCATGCTGTGCCTGCATGTCGGTAGACACCCGACAGTAACCAAAGACCCTGGTCATGTTAGACAGATTACATGTAGAGCGCCTATGAGGGGAAGATGCTTGTGTGGTGTCGCTGTGAGTGAACATGGTGTCTGTCTCCGTCGCTGTCGCGCTTTCTGCGTGACGTGGAAACAGAACGTATTTTTTTAGTAAGCATCCCTGTGAACGATTCCCTTTTGATGGACGGCGGTGAGAGCGTCGGCAATCTGCCAGCAAATCTCTAGCGCTACCTTGAGCGGGAGGGGGCCTTTTTGTGCTGCCAGCTTGGCACTTAGGCTCTGACCGCGTAGGAACTCCATCGCGATAAACGCAGTGCCATCGGCGGCGTTACCGTAGTCGGACACTTGGACCAGGCCCGGATGCTCGATCATGTTGACGGAGCGGGCCTCCAAGAAGAGGCGCTCGACCATCTCGCGAGCACTGGCGATGTTGGGGTGGAGTACCTTTACCGCGACGCGGCGATCGATTGGATCTTGGACCGCTTCGTAGACCGTCCCCATTCCGCCTTCACCTAGCTTGCGGAGGATGCGGTACGGACCTATCGAAGCTGGAATCATAAGGGATGAGCCACGTTCAGATGGCAATGTTCCATAGTTATCGTATCGTTAAGAGCTTACTTAGGGCAATAGAAGTCCCACCGTAGCGAAGCTTTCCGATCAACACATCGGGAAGCCCGTCGTGGTTGAGGTCATGGGTCGCTACAATCGCTGGCATCCAGTCTTCGATGACCCGCTCAGGTTCCAAACGAGGTGTTTTGAAGCGTCCGGGTCGTCCTTCTCTCTCTTGAAACAGCAGCGAGGCGTGGCCTCCTTCAAGGTGGCCCACTACGATGTCGGTTCGCTGATCGTGGTTTAGGTCCGCTACAGCGACACCAAAGGGCAGCCGTCCGACCTGGATGGACTCGAACGGTTGAAAGCCCGGCGAGTCACTGCTTGCAAACAGCAGTCCCACCTCGCCACTGCTCGGGCAGCCTGTCGCTACATCCAGCCTCTGGTCGTCGTTGAGATCGCCGACAGCCACGGAGATGGGACCGGGGCAGCTAGGCGTAAGCTTGGCGGCCGCAAAGTCTCCCCTGCCAGTTCCATCCAGTACTGCGACCGTATTTGACCCCTGGTTGGCGACCACTGCATCGAGGTGGCCATCATGGTTCATATCGACAAGCTGGAGTGCCTCGGGAAACAGTCCCTTGGTCGAGAAGTAACGTGGCGCGGCAAAGCGCTTGGGTCCAGTCCATAGAAGGACTGCGAGCTGCCCGCTGTTTTCATCGAGCGTTGCGAGATCGGGGTGGCCATCTTCATTCAGATCTGCTGCCGCAATTGCCACTAAGCGCTCACCGACATTGAGCTTCTGAGACTGAGGAAAATAGCCATTTCCGTCATTCCACATCAGGCGAATCTGGCCACCATGGAATTGCGAAAGCGCCAAATCGAGATCCCCGTCCAAGTCAAAGTCACCGCTCGCCAGAGCAGAGAAGCTCGGCTGGTCACTTGGGTCCGGATTCTTGTAGGTGATGTCGGTAATAGAGAAGCCTGTCAACCAGGCCTGCGAGTCTTCCAGATAACGCCCCGAGAGCTTGTACACCCGTACCTTGCTAGGATACTGAGAGTCGGCCCGGACAATATCGACCACACCGTCACCGGTGAAGTCACCCAGTCCCATCGCGAACTGCGGCGGCCCACCTGTCGATGGATACGCGTAGCGATAAGTCGGGGAACTGACGAAAAATGACAGTCGATCTTTGCTCTGTTGATAGCTCTCACCAGGGTTTTTGACTTCAACCGCCGCCGAAAAGTCTTGGTGCGCAAATGGGGGCCATAAGGTGGCAGAGAATCGGTCGGAGCCGTCGCCGTTTGCGGTGAGCCGAACCTCCTGACCGCCGATTCGCACCATGGAATCGGAGCGTAGGTTTTTGCCTTGAACCGATAACAACAGCGGTCCATCAAGAGCAGCAAGGGAGGGCGTATAGGACAGCGTTTCGGGATCGAGTGGCGGAGCCCGTTCAGGCTTTGCTGGCACCACGTTAGCCTGGAAAATACCGTGGCAGGATTGACCCTTTTGGGATGGCTCGACATCCCCTAAGTGAGGATTTTCGCCCCCTGGATCACAAGGTGAAAAGGCGGTCGTCAGACTGCTTGAATCACAGCCTAGCCAACCCATTCCGAACACAAGGCCCGTGACCCAGCATGCTTGGATTGGCCACTGGTGGATCATGGTCGCACGCTAGGCACCCGAAGCGGCCCTCGACCGATGACTCGGCCTGTATGCATGGCCACCCAGATTCCCTCCATCGCTCGGCCTACGGAGTCCTGTACGGGGAACTCAAAGAAAGGCTGATGGGGGTGACGGACATCCGGCTGGCTGAGCGTCGCATCCCAGACTAGGTGGCCTTCGCCAAGTCGCTCACCGCTCCGTATCAGCGGCAGACCCAGCGTTAGCGCCTGCTGCGAGGAGACAGGCTGATAGGTAAATGGTGTGTCCAGCGTAAAGATCTGCTCGATGGCACCGTCTTCGCCGCTCATCCGTACAAACAAGCTGACACCACCTCGGTCGGAGCGAATCGGTACGATGAACGACTCCGTACGTGCTCCCTTCCGACCCAGCATGGTCACCGCATACGCTGGGAGCGCCATGCCTTGGTCGAGGCGACTGACGACACCCGGGTCTGCCAGAAAGCCCGCTTCGTGAAGTGACCTTCTGACGTCCTGGGTCGCCCGTGCCGCCGTCATCTCTCCTTTGGGCACGATGCCTGGGAATCGCACAAACTCCAGCTCGCGATTGACCGGAGATGTCAACAGCGCTGCACCCTCCGGCGGATCATTCATCAGTATATATTTATTGTAATAAGGGTCTGGGCATGGACCAGGACAGCCTGGGCCAATATTGGAAAGAATTTCATAAAAATCATTACGAAACTCACGTCCAGAAAATGAATTCGACCCTTTACTCGGATTTCCTGCTCCATCTGTTGAAAGCACAGCGTCGTGAAATGTAGATACATCAAAGGATGACAGCGTCCGGCCATCGGGCTTGAATTTTACACAGATGTTTTCTGCGGTGAGAAAATGATCTCCACGTCCATAGATAGGAACAACCGATGGAGAACCAAAGTAACGAAGAACTGAAATCATATACTGAATGGCATTTAATTGCTCCCAGTCATCAGAAATGTATGTATTTACATGCCAATTTTGACGGAACTCACGATTGATGGTATTGACCATGCCATCAGGACTACAACGATCAAACCAAAGATTGCCTGCGGAGCTGTTATCACTACACTTCGTTAATAACGAAGATTCCCACATAGCGGGGAGAGAAGGCGGAACCCTGCTGAATCCTTCAGCTCCCATTACCGATGCTGCCACCAAAGAGGGGGCTGAGGTCTTCCGGGAGATCGGACTCGCCGAGCTGAGCCATGTCCAGCCAGGGTCTGCCTCGCACGCTGCCTTGGTGGTGTGAGCGGCGGCGGCAGATGCCGACGATGTATCGACGCACAGCCATGCCGAGACGACCGTAGTCCAAAAGGAGTGACGTAGCACTGTACCTGATTGGAACATGGAACCTCCGAAGTTGCAGCGAGTGTGCGACGGAGAAACACATTCAGGATCACTCTACATAAATAGAAAGTCAAGATCTTTAGATAGAAATAGAGAGTTAACCCTACCTGGCTAGACAGGTTTTGCAACTCGAGGTGACAATTGGTGTTTAGTTTCTTCAACAGTGATTGCGAACGCGGCACGGGCTCTTTGCCAAGCCAGTAGATCAATGCAGGTCGGAGCTTCCGACCTCATTGCTGCGTAGCGCCCCGCAAACCGTTTGCGTCTACCTACCTGGTACGGCACGTGGAGCGTGTGGACGAGTGAATGGCCCGCGATGCGAGCTTGCGCTAGCGCGTCCCCAGGATCACGGTCCAGCGGCCTGCGGTGGTGGCGACTCCCAAGAAGCGGACATCGGGATGGAGCAAGTTGCCACGGCTGGTACCAAGTAGCGCGACCACCGCTTCATCGGGAGACTGCGGGCCTTTGGTGAGGCAGCCAACGCTGCGCCCGGTGAAGCCGGCTTTTTGGACACGGGCTGCGATGGTTTCGCCGCTCGGACCGGTCGTTCCAAAGTAGTCGCGCTGGGCCATGTCGGCGCTGTGTTCCTGGGCCGCTGTGCCGAGGGCATCGGACAGCTCGAGCAGGGGAAGGTTTGCGCGCTGCCTTTGATCATTGATGAGCTTTAGCACCTGCGCCCGCAGCTCCCGAACGTCGCTTAGCTGGATCGACTGCGGCGCTCCCAGGATAAAGGTCCACAGACCATCGCTTGTGCCCACTCCGATGTGCTGATAGGACTCCGACATTAGGTGTTTTTGATACTGGGCATTGGCCAGCCACTCGCGGATGACCCCGTCGGGCTGTTCGGCCCCATCGGCGACCAGGACTTCGGTGCGACCTTCGTACCCGGCCCGCCTGACTTTGCCCGAAATGGCATCGCCTTCGGGGGTCGCATTGCCTAGATAGCCACGCTGATCCATGTCGGCGGCATGTGCTTGGGCCACCTGAAACAGCGTTGGTACGCCTTGTAGAGGATGCAGCCCTAGTTTGCCGCGCTCGCCGTTGACCAGTGACAGGGCTCTTTCGAGCACTTTGGGGTCTGGCGCGCCCTGCTTCTGTCGCTTGAGTCCCAGTAGATCATTTAGGTCGATATTCACGTCGATCGGCTTCTGCGGCATGCCTCCACCCCCGGCGAAAAAGAAATCTGGATCGAGCCATGATAGCACGGGACTTTGCCATACCTCCGACGCTAGAATGGCCCCCCATGAGCAGGATCAAGACCATCGCAATCTCGACTGGCGGAGGCGACTGCCCCGGACTCAATGCCGTCATCCGGGCTGCCACCAAGTGCGCCATTCTTCAGCATGGCTGGCGCGTACTTGGCATCGAAGAGGGCTATAACGGCCTCATCTGGCCAGACCGGATCAAGGAGCTGACGCTGTGGAACATTCGCGGCATCCTCCCTCGCGGTGGAACGATCCTGGGGACGACCAATCGCTCGAATCCGTTTGCCATCAAGATGATCGAAAACGGCACCGAGGTGATCCGCGACGTCTCGGACACGGTGATTCAGAACGCACGGTCGCTTGGCATCGACGCGCTCATCAACATTGGGGGCGACGGCACCCAGACCATCGGGCTCAAGCTGCACAACAAGGGTCTGCCGATTGTCGGCGTGCCCAAGACCATCGACAACGATCTGTCGGCGACCGAGACCACCTTCGGCTTTGACACCGCTGTGCATGCCGCCACCGATGCCATGGATCGGCTGCACACCACGGCTGAGTCGCACAAGCGGATCATGCTGGTCGAGGTCATGGGCCGTGATGCCGGTTGGATAGCGCTTCATTCGGGCATCGCCGGTGGATCAAACATCATCCTGCTCCCCGAGATTCCGTTTACCGTCGAGCGTGTCTGCGAGCACATCCGCAAGCGCGAGTTCGCCGGGCGCCGTGCCACCATCATCATGGTCGCTGAGGGGGTTCACATTCCGCCAGATCTGCCGGCTGACCTGGTCGATGAATGGAACCGTACGCCGCGTCGCGGTTCGGTCAGCCACCTACTGGCTGAGGCAATCATCCGTTTGACGAGTCGCGAGGTTCGGGTCACCGTGCTCGGCCACACCCAGCGTGGTGGCACACCCTCGCCCTTCGATCGGGTGCTATCCACACGCTTTGGGGTTGCCGCCGTCGAGATGATCGCGCAAGGAAAGCTCGGTCACATGGCAGCGGTACGTGGCGAAGAGATCATCACCGTGCCGCTTGAGCAGGCGGTGGCTCGCCAGAAGCTTGTCGATCCAAACGGAGAGCTGGTGCGCGTCGGTCGCTCGATTGGGGTATGTTTCGGATCATGACAGAGTCGCCCACCCGGTTTACCGGGACCGATACTTACGTTGCTACGCCGGATCTGATGGTGGCGGTCAACGCCGCGATCACGCTGGGCCGTCCCCTGCTCATCAAGGGCGAGCCTGGCACCGGCAAGACCGTGCTCGCCGAAGAGGTGGCGCGAGCGCTCGGCAAGCCGCTGATTCGTTGGCACATCAAATCGACCACCAAGGCGCAGCACGGCCTGTATGAATACGACGCGGTGGCTCGGCTTCGTGACTCGCAGCTTGGTGACCCTCGGGTCCACGACATCGCGCACTACATCGTTCGCGGCAAGCTGTGGGAGTCGTTTTCTGCGGATGCTTCGCCGGTGCTGCTGATCGATGAGATCGACAAAGCCGATATCGAGTTCCCAAACGACCTGCTGACCGAGCTAGACCGGATGGAGTTCTACGTCTACGAGACGAAACAGACCATCGCGGCGCGCAATCGACCGATCGTCATCATCACCTCGAACAACGAAAAAGAGCTGCCCGATGCCTTTTTGCGGCGCTGCTTTTTCCACTACATCCGTTTTCCTGATGCCGAGACGATGGCGCGGATCGTCGGGGTTCACTATCCGCTGCTCAAGCAGTCGCTGCTGCGGGAAGCGATGGCGGTGTTTTACGAGCTGCGCGAGGTGCCGGGCTTAAAGAAGCGACCGAGTACGTCGGAGCTGCTCGACTGGATCAAGCTGCTGGTCTATGAAGACCTGTCGCCCGAAGCGCTGCGCAGTCGCGATCCGCAGAAGATCCTGCCGCCGCTGATTGGCGCGCTGCTCAAGAGCGAACAGGACACGGCGCTGGTCGAGCGAATGGCTGCGCACATCCGCCGGGGTCGCTAGCCTGCGCGGGAGTTAGGGCGTCGGTAGGTGGGCACGTAGCTCGCGGATGGCCTGGGCCAGCTCGTGCGACAGCGGATGATCGCCGAGCTTTGACGTAAGCACCTCGCTGAGCGACTCGTAGTACCACAGGTGTTCGGTCTGCGAGCCCCGGAAGCGCTGCCACACCTCGTTGCCCTGGCGATGGAGATCGGAAAGGGTTGCTCGCAGGTTGTGGAGCGCGTCCGCCGTCTTGATGGCGGCGATGTGGCGGTCAGCCGACTGAAGGTGTGCGAGCTGCGCCTCTTTGCGATGTCGCCATGGCAGAAGCTCTGTGCCCTCAAGCTTCTGCTCGGACACCGCAGCGACCAGGCGTGCTACCTCTGGACCAAAATCGCGGGCGATGTCTTCGATGGTCAGCGTCGTGTCTTCCACTACGTCATGCAGAAGCGCCGCGACAATCACCTCTTCGGGGAAGTCGTGTCGCATCAGCAGGATCGCGACGTGAACCGGGTGGATGATGTACGGTACCCGCGAGCCTTTGCGCTCTTGATTTCGATGGGCGGTTGCAGAGACGGCCAGGGCTCGGTCGAGAGTCGGAGAGAAGGTCGCCATCGGTTCCTATCGTGCTTTGTCGGGATCGAGGCTCGGCGCATCGGCACGCGTCGAACGAATATTGTGACGAGGATGCCAGGTGAGCTCGACCTTGGAGTCATTTCCAGAGAGCAGAAGCTGGGTGCCGTGATCGGGAAGCTCGACGCGGCGAACCCGCTGGCCGTGCTGCCAGGTGCCGTTCGTACTACACAGATCCATGGCGTAGACCCGGCCCCGCTCGGCAAGAAGCAAGATGTGTAGTCGCGAAATCTGCCCCGACAAGACCTGCCGGAGCCCGCGATCCATGCACGTTTCAGAGCGACCAATGATCACTCCTGCGTACAAATCGGCCTCGCTCAGCTCTACCGAGACGGCCTTGGTCTGGCGGCGCAACGTCACGCGGGCTCGACCGGCTGGTGCGGCTGGTACCGCAGGACCAGCGTGAAGGTCCTCGACCCGCTGCGATCGAGGCAGCAGCGTGATATGGGTCCGTCTTTGCATCCGCATCGAGTTTTGCGGTGGCTGCTCGGCCTCGATGATGTCGTAGCTCGGTAGCTCAACTCCATCGGCGAGTCGACCTCGCTGCTGCAAAAATTCTGGCAGTGGTACGCAGCCAATCGCGCAGTCACCCAGTCCAATCAGCAGGGGTCCACTTACACCGATCGACTGGCGAGGCTGACCTTCAATCGTAAAAGGCTGATTGGTGTGTAGATCGAGCAGTCGCAGTGCGGGGGTTTTGTCGGCAAGTAGCGCGCAGCTCGCCAGCAAGTGACGGTTGGTGATGGTGGGGAGCTTGGGCAGGACCAAGTCACAGTTTTCGTGCCAGCCCATCACCGCGAATACCGAAGAAGAAGCCTCCAGATCGATCCAGCCGAGGTCTCGCCCATGTACCCAGAACAACCGATAGCCGGTGCGACAGGCCGCCGGTTGATCGAGCAGCATCTTGGCCCCGAATACGTACGCGTCCCGTAGGGATTGCGTGATCGGTCCGGCTTGGAGTGCGCGAATTTGACCAGCGCTTCGGCCCACCGCGCTCTTGCTTGGGCTCGGGGCGATGCCTGAGACCTCACCGGTGGCTTCGGCGGGCTCGGGGGGGACCAGCCGCAGCTGCGGTCGTCCTGGCCTTGCTGAGCGGTTCAGCTCATCCGAGTCCATAAGACAAAGTATAGCCGCTTTGGAAGCGGCGATGGGGTACGAAGGAAGGGGAGAGGCGGTCGGGGGGGCCACCCAGATGCGCTGGGGGAACTCGGTGCCAGGGGACTTACAGGCCGAGGAACTGGCGGACGCTTGCCAGCTCTTCGCTGACCGCGAAATAGAGCAGCTCGAGCAGTCGCTGCTTCGGTGACATAAGGGTCAGGCCAGGCGGATCGGTTGCCAGCAGCAGCGCGGCCGTTTCGAGATCTCCGCAGAGCAGCAGACCGACCCGTACCGTGGTTAGTTCCGAGGCGGACAGCCACGAATTGGCAAGCTGGGTCGGTTTCACCGTGCCATCGACCAGCGAACGTCCCACGCGGGCGAGCTGCTCTAGCTGCTGCGGCGATAGGGCACCGCGCAGGCTGCGGGCCAGCTCTAGCACTTGTCCCGAGGCCGGTGGTGTCAGTTGGCTGAGTTCCTGGTTGGTCACCACCAGGGCTGCTTCGATGATCTGGGCCAGCTCTTGCTCATCGGACAGGACCGTGCGCAGGGCTCGCTCGGGCCGGAGCAGCGCCGCCATGCGACCGACCTCGTACAGGGTCTCGCGCTCGGGTCGGCTTGGATCGAGGAGCGGTGGTCCCAGCTCTGCGCATACCACTGCATTGCCACGGCCTTCGGAGGCAATCGAGATCAGGAAGGCCTGCTCGGCCAGCTCTCGGGCTTGCGGCCTTGGGAAGAGCTCGGGCAGGGGTGCTTCGGTCATCTCGAACGCGTAGCGGAGCGCCTTCAGATACACCTGCGACGCGCTGGGTTCGACCCGACTCTGCCTGTCAAAGGGCTGCTCGGTCCAGGGACGGGCATGGCTTTGACGAAGCGCGGGCCACAACACCGTCAGCAGTGCCTGAACGCGGCTGTCTTCCTCGGGGTGGGACAACAGGCGCCACAGATCCTTGGTGAGCGGCCTTCGGGCCAGCGTCACCGGGCGAGACTTGAGTTCCTCGATGAGCCCCGCATCCTCGGTATCGCCCTGACGAAGCAGATGCAGTGCGTAGGCGACCTGGGAGGCCCGTTCTCGCTGTCCGGTCTTGCCGTAGAGCTCCCGCAGCGCTTTGTACGACGACAGCTCGCCCTTATTCTGTCTGAGCACGTGGTGATGCTCAGCAATGGCCTTGTCGAGCTTATCGTCACCGGCGCTGGCGTAGATCGCCGCCATCTGACGGTGGCGATCGATGTTGCTCGGGTCGAGCGTCAGCGACACTTCGTAGGCCTGCATGCCGGTCTTCAGATCGCCCATCTCTTGAATACAGACGCGGGCGACCTCGGTCCACAGGCGCAGTCGTTCGGCACGCTGCTTCGGGGTGTCGTTTGTTTCGGGGCCCATCACCTTGATCCGACGCTGCATCGCCCGTAGCAGCTCTTTCGGATCGTTGATCTGGGCGGCCAGCGTCTCGGCGGACTCGAGGCTCTTGAGCAGGCTCGGGTCGTCGTCAAATGAACTCCACAACAGTCGCAGTGCCCGACGCGGCTCGTTTAAGTGATCGCGGGTAATAAAGCCAGCCGTCTGCTTGTAGCGAGCGCGGCGCTTTTCGTTCGGCTCGGAGGCGGCCAGCTCTTGCAGTAGATCCGCAGCCTCGGGCCACAGCTTCTGCTCGGTATAGGCCGACAGCAGCTTGTGCAAAATGGTGACCGCTTGTGGAGACAGCGACAGCGCCTCGCGGTAGATCCCAATCGCGTCTTTGGGCTGGGCGAGCGGACCGGCGTAGAGGTCACCGATCTCGGTCAGGATCGCTATTCGTTCGTCGGTAGTGCCCGGCTCGCCTGACTGACCCAGCAGCGACCGCAGCAGAGACTGCCGGACTTCGAGCTTGGTTTCAGCCGAGAGCTGATCGATGCGTCGGAGCTGTGACAGTGCCAACCGATGCAGCGGGGTCAGCTCACGCGCCTTGGTTAGAGACGAGAGAGCCGCATCCGTGTTGCCCAGCGCCAGCTCGGCTTGTCCCTGCGTGGCCAGCAGATCGGCTAGCTCGGACTGGCCCATGGCGTCGTGGTGTTCGGCGAGCAGCGTCTCGCTGATCTGCCGGGCGTCCACAAACTGTCCGGTCTCGACCAGCAGGGGGAGTAGCCCACGCAGTGCTCCGAGATCCTTGGGTTCTAACTCCAAGGCTCGACGGTACGCTCGGCGCGCTTTGTCGCGAAGCCCGGCACCAATCGAAGCTTGCGCCAGTCGGGACAACCGGACCACCTGCGTGCCGCGCTCGGCTTCCTTGCGAGTCAGCATCTCCAGCAGCGGGAGTGCATCGTCGAACCGGCCGTCTTGCCAGTACAGCTCTGACATGAGCTGCGCCGCATCGTTGTGCTCGGGATCTTGGGCCAGCACCTCTCGCAGCAGCTCGCCAGCCTTCTGGCGCTCCTCGGCGAGCAGATGTTCCTTCGCTGACTGAACCATCCAGCGACCCTTATCGAGCCGATTGGCGCTCTGCTCCGCCGCTTCTTTGAACAGCTTGGCGGCCCGCAGGTGATCGCCTCGGCTGCGGTACAGATCGGCCAGCGCACTTTGGCTCTGGACGTGACCAGGGAGGATTTCGATGGCGCGGACCAAGTGCTCTTCTGCGGCGCTTGAGTCGGATAGCTTGGTCTGGCACAGCCGAGCGGCTTCGCCATATAGCTGGACCTTGAGGTTCTTGTCATCCGTCAGGTGGGCGCGCTTGACCAGCATGCGCACCGCATCGGCCGGCTGATCGGCTTGCTGATACAGCCGACCGAGCGCCTCAATCGCGCCGGTGTGCTCGGGCTCCAGATCGAGGATCTGCTGCCAGGCAGCGACCGCTTTCGGGGCTTCTTGCCGCCGCAGCAGCTCATCGCCGGCCGGGATCTCCAGCTCGTGAACGCGAGCGAGAGCGGTGAGTAGCTCGGTCTTGCCCTTGTCGGTGTGGTCGATGTGCCGTTGGTAGGTGGTCACCAGCTCTGGCCACTTCTTTTGCTGGCGATACAGACGACACAGCGAGCGGTACGCGTCTTCGGCCTTCGGATCGATGTCGAGAATCTTTTCGAGTGCCGCCGTTGCCGCGTCAAGCTGTCCGGGCATCTCCTCATACTCAGCCGCCAAGCGACGGTACAGCGTGAGTCGCTCTTTGTCGCTTTGCACCAGCTGAGCGAGCGACGCCAGTACCTTCAGGTACGCCTCCGAGACGTTGCCTTCGGTCGAGTACAGTCGCTCTAGGGCACGCAGGACGTCCAGGTCGTCTGGGGCCAGCTTGTGGACTTCTTCCCAGCGGCGGACACTGGCGCGGCGATCGGTGCCGTGTTCGGCTTGAAGCTGCGCGGCTTCCCGACGGGCCGTCAGCTCACCGCTTGGGTCGCCTTGCTCGGCCAACAGCCCGGCTTTTTCATCGAGCAGCGCGATCAGATCATTCCAGCTAGAGGCCCGCCGCAGCGTGTGCTCGAGCGCCAGCATCGCGTCGCGGCTCTGCGGGTCGGTGGTACGGGCCTGCTTGTACGCCGCCACTGCTGCCGCGCTGTCGGAGAGCCTGGTCTCAAAGATCTCGCCCTGCTCGAGGTACAGATCGACGCGCTTTTCCTTTTCATCGGTCAGATCGGCGAGCTGGCCAATCGACTCGGCCAGGTCTTTCCAGCGCTGAGCGCGGCGGCATAGATCGGCTCGCAGGCTGAAAAACGACTTCTTTTCGGCATCGGGAATCGACAGTTTCTGCGCTTCGCCGAGCGAGGCCAGCGCGTACTCGTGGTGATTGAGCTTTTCTCCGTACAGCCTGGCGATGCGAATCCACAGCACCGCTTGTTCGGTCTTCGGCTGACGGGGAACCAGATCGCGCATCTCGGTGAGAAGCTCGACCCACAGCCCGGCCTGTCCGGCCAGCCGTTCCACTTCATCGAGGCCAACTGTCTGAGGGTCTTCTTTATAGGCCGCCAGCGCGGCTTGGAAGGCCTCGGCAAGCTGGCCCTTGGCTGTCTCGAAGAGCGACGCCACGTGCAGCAGACAGCGAGCCCGGCCACTCGGCGTCGACTCGATGTCCATCCGGCCGAGGTTTAGCTCGATCAAGCGATCGTGCTCGCCGCGCTGCTGCAGCTTGTCTTCGAGCGCCGACAGCTTTGCCAGTGCTTCGGGATGATCGTGCTCTTGCTGGAGCAGTCGCAGCCAGCCTTCCAGATCGTCATCGTCTGGGAGGATCTCGCCACCGATCTCACCAACTGACTCGTGGAGCGCGGCCAGCACGGCTTCATCACTATCGGAATCAAGGACAATCAGGCCGTAGGCTCGCGACAGCTCATCGCGCAGTCCGGAGGGCAGCCCAGGAAGCAGCGCAAAGTGTTGTGGACCTTCGCCACTCGTCTGCGCCAGCGATAACAGACGCGCCGTGATCGCGAGATCTGGGTCTCGAACATCGAAGCCGACCAGCAGTAGCGATCGCTTGAGCGCTAGCTCTCGCAGCGACTGACGCAGGGCTTCGTTCGTGAACAGCTTTTGAACATCTGCCTCACCAAACACCAGGCCTTCACCCGAGCCGACGTCACCGAACAGGCGCAGCACGAACCGGCCCCGGCTCGATAGCATTTCAATGGTCTGTTCAGAGGTGCCGATCTGCGGTGCACCGCCCGGCGCTGGGGCTGCACGTACGGCATCGACCAGGCCGCCATCGAGCGCCGTGGTGATCAGGCCGCGAAACGGCAGCCGAGCCGCCAAGTCGAGCAACTTGGAGTTGCTTTCGCTCGGTAGTATCGAGGACAGCGCTGGCAATAGACCGTCGCCAAGCCGCTTGCGCAAGAAACTGGCGACGAGCAGTGGCTGACTTTCCAAGAGTGCCCTGGTTTGCGACACTTCTTCGTTGCTCCCCAACTCGCTGCTGTGCTGATCGAGCAGCTTTCCAAGCAGCGTTCGCAGCGAAGCGGACGAGGAACGACGTCCAAAAATGCTGCCCGTACACAACACCACCCGACCCGAGCGCAGCCTTTGTACAAGCAAAGGCAGTCCACTTTGCGATGGCTCTCCCGTGGTGAGCGGCGGTTCGTCGTGGTGCGCCGAATCGGATAACCCGGCAGCGCGGTCTGGTTTTTGAGCAGAAGAGTGCTTTTTGGCCATGTCGGCCTTGGGTTAGCACAGCACGCCGACGCCATTCAACCTTGTTGAAGTTGACAGAGGGGTGACCTTTGCCATACGGCTAAAGCATGACCAAACGACTCGCTCTACTCGGTTCCTTGTTCCTGGGATTGACGTACGGATCGGTGGGCCATGCCCAAAGCGGCCAACCCAAGCCGCTGCTGACGATCAAGCCCGATAAGGGCTACATTGATGATGCCATGGCTGTGACCGACGGTGGCGCTGTGCTCCTGTATGTCACCACCGATGGTGCAAAGTTTGCAACTCTGCGCGGAGTGGCGCTGCCACCGGGACGTGGGCTCAACCCACAGGCTGCGATCGAGCCGCCGCCGCCGCCGCCGCCGCCGCCACCCCCGCCGCCGCTGTTGGGGCCGTCGCTGTCGCCGCCGCTGCTGCTGCCCTTGTCGTCGCCGCTGCCGCCGCCGCC
>JBGAUT010000075.1:0-14528 GCA_044228505.1 Polyangia bacterium
AGCGAGCTTCTGCAGCTCGCCATCGTTGCCCTTATAGGAATCGCAGCCCGGAATGTTGAGGTTGCCGGGCTGGAACGCGGTATTGGGAGCCTGCTGCGCACCAATGTCCGTGCTGACGACACCGACGTGGTAGTTCGAGCCGCTCATATCGATCTTCTTGATGAAGTTGTCGATTGCGGTACCGAGCTGCTTCTGCTTGGGCGACATCGATGGTGAGGTGTCGACCACGAACAGGATGTCGACGTCCTGCTTGGCGCGGGTGTTGATAGCCACTGCGTCCATCTTGCCAAAGCAAGAGGACAGGATTGCGGCAGCTTCAGTCGGACTTGCACCAGGAGGAATTGGACACGTTCCGGCCAGATCCGGCGCGGTACATGCTGAAATGGAAAGAGAGACTGCGGCGGTCGCCAGTGCGCGTGTAAGCGTCGAGCGGATCATTGGATTCTCCTTGCCCCCAAAGAAGTCATCGTTACAGATTCCCTACGGCACTCCCGTAGTGGTCTCTGCATATGGTCTAGGTACTTTGTCCCGATCGTACCAAAGACCTTACAACGTCTGTCGCGATTGAATCTAGATTTTCTGCGTGACCAGATGTTGTCGCATTACGCACACTTAGGAGTGCTCATCCCACTGCTCATGGTGTGCTATTGGCGTCGGTAATGGCGGATAACTGCAGTGCATATGGGAGTGCTGAGCAGAGTGCTGGACATAGACCTACATGAAGGCGATCTAAACCAGATGGAGTCTTGTGGGAATCCATTAGGAGTGGCACCTGATGCACCCCGTGGTGGGGATGAGCTGGTCGCCGGGATCATCTGACAGAGTGTGTTCACGGGTTGGATCGAACGGCTTAGGCCAGACCGACAAAATTTGCCTGTACCTTTCATGGCTTACCATGACAAGATGGGGCGATCTGACGGTTGTAAACATTGGTTCCCATAGACCCCCCGGACCACCCCCGGCATGAGGACACCCGGAGACTACGATGAGTGAGGAGACCGCAAACAACACCGAGACTGCAGAGCTGCCACCGATCATCTTGGAACAGGGCAAGCGGTTCTCGCAGTCGATCATGTGGAAGCTCACCAGAGACTTCTACGAGCAGAGGGGCATCAGCGCATGGGACTCCGGAATCGTTCCATCGTATGTCACCAGCAACCCTTTCATTGCCCACGCCTATGCTCAGGTGGTCTGGCAGTACGTCCGTGACTGTCTAAGTGACCGTGCAAGCTGCCGCATCGATCCCTCTCAGCCAATCTACATCGTCGAACTAGCGGCCGGACATGCACGCTTTTCATACCTATTCCTGAAGAAGTTCCTATCGATCAAGAACAGCTCCTCTTTGAAACATCTCGACATTCGCTTTGTGATGACCGACTTCACAGAGACGAACGTCAAGTCATGGGACAGACAGAAGTTGTTCCAGGAGTATGTTGGGCAAGGAGTCCTTCACCTGGGATTATTCGACCTCGAATGCGATGACCACATCCGGCTGTATCCATCGGGACAGCTACTGTCGCAGGAGTCGATCAAGAATCCGCTGATTATCCTGGCCAACTACATCTTTGACTCGCTCCTCCAGGACTTCTTCCGCTTCGAAGGGGGCAAGGTGAGCGAGTGCCTGGTGACCACTCGCCACAGCGAGCCGTTGGGGGACCAGCCGGTCAATCCCGAGGTGATGTCGAATTTCCATCTCGATTGGGAGATGAATCCGATTTCACCGGACGGGTACTACGGAGACCCTGCGATTGAGCAAGTGCTTGGTGCCTATCAGACTCGCCTAAGCGATACCACGCTGGTGTTCCCAGTAGGTGCGATGCGGACCATCCGTAGGCTGTCACGCATCTCGGGCAATCGACTCCTCATCCTGTCCTCGGATAAGGGGTACACGCACGAAGATGAGCTGTTCTACATCAATGGTCAGTACGTGCAGTTCCACGGCGCGCTATCGACCATGTCGAATTACCATGCCATGGGACAGCTCGTTCGTTCGCTCGGTGGACACTACCTAGCGACCAATCAGCGGCAAATGAGTCTCAAGACCGTGGCCTATATCATCGGCGGCTCGGCCGAGCAGTTCGCCGATACCATGACCACGTTCCGCGAGCACATGGATGTCTTTGGTCCCTACGACTTTTACACCTTGCTAAACAGCGTGCGTACAGCTGCTCCCAACCTGCCACTAGAGGGGGTGATGGAGCTTATGCGCTTGTCCAAATACGATCCCCAGGTGTTCTTCGACTATGAGAAGACCATCTTGGACAGTGCCCATTCGCTGAGCGAGACCCAGCGGGTGGAGCTGATCATGAGTCTGGAGCAGACCTGGACCAACTTCTATCCACTCGGGCGTGATCTTCCGTTTGAGCTAGGACGCGTCTATCTGTCGCTCAAGCGGCCACGGGATGCGCTGCGTTACAACCAGCTCTCGATGGACATGTTCGGTGAGCATCCGGTGACGTTTTGCAACATGGGAATCTGTCACTACCAAGCAGAAGACACTGCCAACGCCATCATCTGTTTTGAAAAGTCGCTGGCTCTCAATCCCGACTACGGGCTTCCCAAAGCCTGGCTGGCCCGCATCGTTGCGGAACAGCGCCGCTACGCAGACCGCTAAGCCCCCGCTTGGGCCTTTGCTGCGGTCTGTCGCGCTGCAGCGGAGGCCTCCCAACCGATCGCCGTTACAGAATCGCGAGCACAGCACTGACACTGGCCGCAACGGCGAGCGGAATCGTCAGATTGTCATCCACGTGTGTCGAGAATATCTCAACGATGGCCCCGGTAAGGGCTGCCACGAGCGCCACGATGACCTGAACGTGGAACGGCGCTTGTAGCAGCACACTGGCGACCACAAACGCAATCACGGATGCCGCTGCGACAAATCCCAGGCTCCCTTCGAGGGAACGACCAGCTCGCAGTTGGGTGCGTCCAAAGCGGCGACCCACGAGCGCGGCCACCGGATCTCCGATGCCGAGCACAGCCACAGCCAGGGCCGATACCGCCGGCTCCGAAAAGATCGCCAATGCCATCAACGCGGTCGCATACCAGGTCGAGGAATTGACTCGGTATCGCTCATGGACGTGCGCCACCGATCCAAAGAACGCCATCAGCCGCTCATTGGTGCGAGGGCTGAGCCGACGGGCGGCTTCCAAGATCCAAGCCGGGGTGAAGATCGCGGCAGCAGCGGCAATGATCCAGCCACGCGAGGGGGCGAGCGAGATCACCAGCAGTGCCAGCAGCGCCGAGCTGACGTGGAAGACGTTGCGATTGTAGTTGGTCGGGCGAAGGCTAGGGGCGGGGAGGGCAGCGCTCCGTAGCCACGAAGCCAGCGCTTCGTAGGCCGGATGGACCTCACGCTGGAAAGCTGTCCAGAAGGCCCGTGCGGAGTCCGTCTCGTGCTGCTGGGCGCGATCAAGAGCGGCCCCAAGCTGTGAGAGTTGATTCTGCAGACCCTCGGCACTGCCGCGTGCCGTGTCTTCCTGCAAGGCGTCCCGCAGCGACCTGACACTCGCCACGATCCGTGCGAGCTGGGCACGAGCGTCGGCTTCAATGTCCTCCCGAAAGGTCGCAGGATCGACTCTCCGCAGCAGGGCATGAAGTTCGCTCGAGGTTTCGAGAGTGGCCATCGAAAGGGTAGAGCTTGTCACCGATCTAGTGAACCCTGGACCCTGTCGCCGCAGGATCACAAGATTGTCACCGTTTGGTCACGAACTGAGCTGAAGCTCTGCGTACAGTCCGAAGTGATCGCTTGGAAACACCCCATCTGGGTTCGGGCGGTCGAGGACGATGCGGCAGGAGTGGACCACTCCACGACCATCGCGGCTTGGCGGGCCTGCGAAGATGTAATCGAGGCGGCGATCGTTTTGCAGAAACCGGAGCCGCTGCGTGTAGGGGTTGCGTCGCGACCACGTAAATCCATGCTCAAGCGGCCCATCGCTACTGCATAGGAACGCGTCTTGGTAGTAGGTCCGCCGTCCGGCCAGGGTGTGCAGTCCGCGTAGAAAGCGAATCTCATCGCTATCCGGCGTGGCGTTGAAGTCGCCCATCAGTAGCAGCAGCTTCGGACCCCCCGCGATCTGCTGCGCCCGTTCTTTGAGGACTCGGTCTACCGCTTCCACCTGCTCTTCGCGGGCAATCCCATCGGTCATTCGGTAGTGCAAGTGGGTTGTCGCACACAGAACCACCCCATGCGGAGTCCGCAGCTCGGCCCACAGCAGCACCCGCCGCTCGTCCGTTCGTGGCTGCGGCAATTCGATGTGCTGATGCGCCGCAATCGGATGGCGCGACAAAATGGCCAATCCCTCGGTTCCACCCCCCCATTCCGTAGCTGGCGCAAAGACGTAGGACAGGCCCAGCGCGTCAGCGAGCGTCTGCGCGGTATTCGGAAGACGACCGGGAATCTCACGAACCTCTTGTAGCGCCACTACATCCGGGGTCAGCTCGCGGAGCTGATCGATACAGAGCCCAAGCCTCTGCTCGAGTGGCCCTTGCTCACCCCACAGGTTCAGCGTGATGGCGCGAAGCCGCGACTCCCCGGTCATCCGCTCCGCCTCACCGATGGTCCGCTCGGTCCGTAGTAGATGCTGCGTGAGTCGACCGTCTCCCACACCGTGACCGAGTACAGTCCACCGAGCTTTGGTGCCAGTCGATCGTAGATGAACCGACCAATGAACTCGCTCGTTGGGTTTTCCAAACCGGCGATCTCATTGAGGAGCCGATGATCGAGCGAATCGATGACTGGCTGCACCACCCGATCGAGATCGTAAAAGTCGATTAGAAACCCGGTTTCCTCATTGGCCTGGCCACCGATCACGACATCGATCTTGAACGAATGACCATGCATCCGCCGACAGCGATGCCCTTCCGGTACTTTCGGCAGGAAGTGCGCCGCTTCAAAGCGGTACTCTCGAACCAACTCCACGTACATTACGACTCCAATTCCATGCTCAAGGCCCCGGGTGCTGCGGTGTGCCTAGTTCGTGCCGTGGCACTTCTTGTATTTTTTGCCGCTGCCGCACGGACAGGCGTCGTTTCGACCTACCGATGCGACTGTGCCGCCCGTCTTTGCCTGGCTGCGAAGCTGCCGCTGTCCCGCCAGAAGAGGGGATACCTGCTCGCGCATGAAGCGATAGCGATTTTCGTACATGGTCACAAGCTGCGGCTGGGAGGCCAGCAAGTTGGCAACCAGGACAAACAAGCTGTTTGGATCGACACCCGTTGATGCTTCCATCACCGCCGGCTCTTTCTTCGGCAGCGAGTAGTTGACGACCCCAATCTTTTGCACCGTATTGCCCGCACCCGGAACCACGACCGTCCACACCACTCGCTTACAGTCGCACTTGGGCTCGATGCAGTAGGCGTCCTGCAGACCGATGGTGACCTGGGGCGCTGGCTTGGCCTCTTGCGCGGTCCCGTCCTCGCCCGGCTTTTCATCCGAGGTCATGGTGAACAGCGGAATGCCTTCGGCGCGGAAGACGTGCTGCCAAAGCACCATCTCGCCCGGCTTCACCCCGGACCAGTCGTAGTAGCGGAAGTGGAGGTTTTTGCCAAACTCGCGCACGTCCGCGTAGTGCTTGCGCATCTGCTCGATCGCGCCGCTACCAAGAAAGCTGCGGACGTTCTTGCGTAGCGCTTCCCGTGCGGCACCGCCCTGGTTGTCGAGGAAGTCGACCCGCATCGTGCCCAGGTCGACCGACATCACCACGCCGCCGATGCGGAGGTGGCCGGTTGCGCAGTCACAGGCGTGGTCGCCGCAGTAGAACTCCTCGGCGAGCTGGCCATTTACCTGGAACGGTGGATCAAGTTTGAGCTGCTCGGTCTCGGGAACATCACGGTAAGGAATCAGAGCCATGGCTGGTTTGTCTCGGGGCTGTGGTGTTTTGGGAACGGATCGCCGGTTAGGCTTCCCCGCCTTGCAGGATTCGCTCGGCGAGGGCGCTGCGGTCTACTGAACGACAGGTGGTGGCTGTGGCAGCCTGCTCGGGAGCGGCGCTGCGTCCTTCGGCGAGGGCCAGCTCTGCCTCGTAGATCGAGCGCAGCTCGCGGTAGCCTTCGTCGAGGTCGCGATTTAGAACCAGGTAGTGATACATCCGGTAATGGCCAAGTTCGTCACGCGCCTTGCGTAGCCGTGCGGAGATGACCTCTTCGCTCTCGGTCTGACGACCCCGCAGGCGAGCCTCCAGGATGGCGAGTGACGGAGGCAGGATGAAGACCAGCCGCGCCGCTTCCGCAAAGGCCGCCAGAATGCGGGTGGCACCCTGGTAGTCGATATCGAGCAGGATCTTGCAGCCGCTGGCCAGCGCTTTGCGGACGGTCTCAAGCCCGGTGCCATAGCGACGTCCGTGGACCCAGTTCCACTCAGCAAAAGCTCCCTGCTCGGCCATCTGGGTAAAGGTCTCATCACTCACGAAGTGATAGTCGATACCGTCCCGTTCACCAGGGCGGGGCGGTCGCGTCGTATAGGACACCGAAAACTGGAGCTCGTCGTGCTCGGCCAGCAGCCGTCGACAGAGCGTGGTCTTGCCTGCGCCGGAAGGCGAGGACACCACAAACAGCAGGCCGCCGTGCTGCAGGCTCATGGGTTAGGCCTCATCGCGGGAGCTTACGTCGTTGTCTGCGGTGAGCTGGCTGCTCGTGGTGCCATTGGCAGCGACGCCACCTCGCTCCAGCCGCTCAGCGACCGTCTCGGTCTGGAGGGCTGACAGCACGATGTGATCCGAATCGGTAATTAGGATCGAGCGTGTGCGCCGACCTTGGGTCCCATCAATGAGTCGTCCAGCCTTCCGCGCTTCCTCTTTGAATCGCTTCATCGGGGCCGACTCAGGGCTGACGATCGCCACCACCCTTTCTGCGACCACTGCGTTGCCGTATCCGATGTTCACTAGCCGCACGATGAGACTCCGCTATTCGACATTTTGAACCTGCTCGCGGAGTCGCTCTAGCTCCGCCTTCATGGCTACGACCCGCGCCGCTACCTCTGCAGATTGGGCTTTGGAGGTCAGCGTATTGGCCTCGCGGTTCAGCTCTTGCATTAGGAAGTCGAGTTGTCGACCGACAGGCGCTTGGCTTTCGCATAGCCGCACAAACTCGTCAAGGTGCGCTCGTAGTCGGGTCAGTTCCTCGCTGACATCGATTCGATCGGCGAACAGCGCGATCTCCTGGGCGAGGCGCTGCTGATCAATCGGTGCCTGGCCATCGAGCAGCCGCTGCAGCCGCTCCGTAAGTCGTCGCTTTTGCTGCTCGGGGGTGAGCGCCGTCATCTTGGCGACCTCTTCCCGCAGCCGCGAGATCGTCTGGAGTCGACTGAGAAGATCGGCCCGCAGCGCTTCGCCTTCACGAGAACGGCTCTTGTCGAGCTTCTCGAGCGCCCCTTCGAGGAGGGGAGAGAACAGGTTCAGATAGTCCTCAATGCTGTTCGTCAACGAGTCCGCCGCCACCATGACCCCAGGCTGCGACAGCACGAACTGAAGCAGCGCGGGCTCGCGGCCGATGGAAAGCTGCTCATCCCCATGAAGCTGCTTGGCCGCTTCGCATACCGACTGTGCGTAGGCCTGCAACAGCTCACGATCGAGCCGCACACCGGGGGTGTTTGACTTGGTCGTGGTCTCGCTGAGGGTGATGACCAGGCTGCCACGATGGATCTTTTTACGGACCACTTCTCGCAGTAGCTGGTCAAGTAGTGGATCGGCAAAGCCAGAGGGCAGGCGTAGCTTGACCTCTAAGAATCGGTGGTTGAAGCTGCGTATCTCGACGGAAAAGTGGCGGCCCAGGACTTCGCCTTGGGCTCCGCCGAAACCGGTCATGCTGTTCATGCTGCGTCCTCAACTCCCTTTGCAAACCAGCGCAGCGTACGGCTCAAACCCTCTGGAAAGCGAACTTGTGGCACATAACCAAGCAGTGCCTTGGCTTTTCCGACGTCAGCCCATGAGTAGCGGACTTCGCCTTCGCGAGCCGGGAGAAACTCTGGTTCGACGCTGCGGCCCGTCAGGCGTGATAGCTCGGCCACCAGGTCAAGCAGGGTCACCGATTCCCCACAGCCGATGTTGATGATCTGGCCCGCGACCCGTTCCGCTGGGGCGCTGCAGGCGAGCAAGTTCGCCGACACCACGTTGTCGACGTGGCAGAAGTCCCGTGACTGCTGGCCATCGCCGAAGATGCGCGGTCTGTGTTGCTGCAGCACAGCGCGTACGAAGTTCGGGATCACGGCGGCATACTGCGACGTCGGATCTTGCCGTGGCCCAAAGATGTTGAAGTATCGCAGCGATACCGTTGGGACGCCGTAGATGCGGCTGTACACCACGCCGTGATGCTCGCTGGCCAGCTTGGCGGCGGCGTACGGCGATTGCGGGGAGATCTCATGGTCTTCGCGCTTGGCCTCGCTCGGGCGAAGGTCTCCATAGGCCGCACACGACGCAGCGATCACCACCCGCTTTACGGACCCCTGTCGTCGCGCAGCGTCGAGCACCTGCAAGGTTCCGCCCGAGTTGATGCGGTCGCACAGGATCGGCTGCTCGACCGACCAGGTCACTGACGGCATCGCGGCCAAGTGCAGCACGTAGTCGACCCCATGCATGAGCCGATCAAGCAGCGGACCGTCGAGAATGTCCCCTCGCCACAGCTCCACTTGGCTGGGATGGTCTGCGAGCAGCTTCGCAACGTTTATGTGCCGACCGGTAGACAGGTTGTCGAGGATTCGAACCTGCTCTCCTTGTTCCACCAGCGTATGGGCCAGGTTGCTGCCAATGAAGCCGCATCCTCCCGTGACCAGATAAATCGACATCGCTCGCAGATAACCCGAAGCCAGTCACGGACGCAACAGGAACGGCCTTTTTGAACTGTTGTAGGGCGTTGACAGGGCATGGTCCTTTGAGGGCACTCTGCTAGCTAGGAGGTCGGCCTTGCGCGGTATGGTGAAGCGCTTCTTTCGGCTCATGGCGTGCTCGGTGCTGCTTTCTGCGGCGTCGTCCTCGTCGGCGAAGTCGGGGCCACCGCAGTCTGAGTCAGCGGTACGAAGTGTGCAGGTGCTGCCGAGGTCGACCACTGCTCCAACCGAGCCACCCCGGTTGTCGATGGACGACTATGCGCACAAGGGATCAGGCCGGCTGACCCCACAGGCGCGGGCCCACGTGCTGGCGTACCTGACCGGCGCGGTGCTACCGCATCCACCGGCAGTGGACGGCACGGGTCGACTGCGGCTGCTGGTTCGTCAGGTGGCTGGGGCACCCTCCCTGCGACAGTCAGGCTTTGACTCCTCGGCGCTCAGCCGCACTGTTTCCGAGGTCTCGGTCACTGCCAGCGAGCTGCCTCGGCTGCTGTCGACACCTGGCCTGATCCGAATCGACGGTCTACACCGGCTGCGGCCCCTACTCGATCAATCGCGGAGCCTCATCGGCGCGACCGCGCTGAGTGAGCAGTATCAGCTACGCGGCAAGGGAGTGCTGGTCGGAATTGTTGATACCGGGGTCGACTTTCGCCATGCCGACCTGCGCGACAAGCTTGGGAAGACTCGCATTGCGTATCTGCTGAGCCGCACCGAGCCCCGCGATGGTCGCCATCCCGAGTTTCCCGATTACGACGGGATGCAGATCAGCACGGCGAAGGATCTGGATGAGCTGCTCGACCTCGAAGCAAAGGGAATGCAGCCTCCGGTGCCGATCCGTGAGACCGACATCAATGGCCACGGTACCCATGTCGCTGGAATCGCCGCCTCCACGGGACTCGCCACGAGTGGTCGGTTCGCCGCAGGCCGTTACGTAGGCATCGCTCCCGAGTCGACCCTGTGCATCGTCAAGGCCACTCGCGATGAGGTGTCGTTTGATGACGCCGACATCCTACGCGGGGTTGGCTTCTGTCTCGATCGCGCAGCGGAAACCAAGCAGCCCATTGTAATCAACCTAAGCCTCGGCAGTGATGGCGGCCCGCACGATGGCAGCAGCCTGCTGGAGGTCGCCCTGGACGAGCTGTTCGAGAATCGACCCGGCCGGGTTCTGGTTGCCGCGACTGGCAACTCTGGCGATGCTGACCTCCATTCCAGCTCGTCCCTGCTGAGTGGATCTCACGACGTCACGCTGCATATCAGCCATCAGAGTATCCCAGTCGAACAGAGCACCGTCACACTGGAGCTGTACTACGATGCCAGCGCGTCTCCGCGAGATGGCGGTGCAGCCGACTTGATGCTGACTTTGCGCTCCCCGAGT
This sequence comes from Polyangia bacterium, assembly GCA_044228505.1. GTDB lineage: Bacteria > Myxococcota_A > Polyangia > Palsa-1104 > JAEUJZ01 > JAEUKA01. The sequence continues at coordinate 10,194 of JBGAUT010000075.1, forward strand.
GGTCGGCGGTTCGAGGCACCGATGGGTCAGACCCTGCAGGCCAAGTTCGAGGATGAAGGGGCGGCCTTGATTGATGCCAGCGACTTGGCCATGGCTGGTCCTCGCGGGGTGCTGGTGACCATCAGTGGTACGTCGAGCGCTGTGCCGCCCAAAGAGGGTGATTGGCACCTAGAGCTGCGCGGCAAGACCCGTCGCTATGACCTGTGGCGGGTTGAGCAGAGTGCTGATCTCGATGTCAGGCTGCGTGGACACCTCGATTCGGACGGCTATGTGGGGATCCCCGCCTCTGCGGCTTCGGCCATTAGCGTGGGTGCGCTCCGCAGTCGGCTTTCGTGGACGCGTGCTGACGGCAAGCAGGCATCCTTCGATCGCGAGCTAGGTCGCGTGTCGACCTTTTCCTCGGGTGGGCCGCTTGGTAACGGTGGTTTTGCCCCGGATGTCTTGGCACCGGGTGAGTTCATCGTGTCGGCCTTGTCCTCAGCCGCCCTTCAGAGTGATCCGCGATCCTCGTTTTCGCTGCCGCATGATCCAGGACTGCTCATCGCCGATGACAGTTTGCATGGGGTGCTGCGTGGCACCTCGCAGGCCTCGCCTCACGTAGCGGGGGCGGTCGCGCTGATGTTCGAGGTGGCACCCAGCCTGACCACGACCGAGGTGCGCGAGCTTTTGCGCACGACCTCGCAGCTACCGGTCGGATTTGGCTATGGTCCTCGTCGTGGCTTCGGCCAGCTTAGCCTTGAAAACGTCTTCCATCGTCTGCGCGGAGAGAAGCTCTATCCGCTCAGCCCGCTCCTATCCGATGTCGGTGTAAATCACGACATCGCCGCGCCCGATGTCGGGACGGTGACAGTCACGGTGACTCCTCGCGATTTGCTGGGGCGGCCGCTTGGGCCCGGCCTGCCGGTGTCGATTGTGTCGGATCGAGGGGCCTGGGTGAGCGATGTGCGCGATGAGGGTCATGGCCGCTACGAGAGGTCGCTGCTTTCGCAGGGACCGCGAGGCAGCCATGCCACCATCGAAGTTCGGGTGGGCGGCGTCCTGCTCGATCAGCAGCCCCAGGTCTATTTCGTTGGGGAGCGGAGCGAGATTGGTCAGCCGTTTGTTATCGGTGCCTGCGCCATGTCGCGAGCCCACGGACCGAGCGAATCACCACTGGGATTGTCGGTTTGGGGCGGCTTGCTTTTCATCATGGGCCTCGCTGCTCGACGTCGACAGGGTCGGCTCGGCTCTGTTCGGCTGCTCTTTCCGGGTCTGATCCTGCTGGCGGCGGGTTGTTCACAGGGCGCGGTCGACAGCGTGCCGTCCAAGTTTGGCGAGACCGACAAAGGCGGAGACTTCTTTTGGGCCGTGCGCGAGCCGCTGCTGCATCCGAGCATCGTCATTCACCTGGGCAAGCAGCAGGCGGAGTTACTGGAGGGGGACACGGTGGTGGCGCAATCGTCGATTTGCAGCGGTCGTTCCAGCCACAAGACCCCCAAAGGGAGCTTTGCGGTGCTCGAAAAGGTTCCGCAGTACGTCTCGGGGCGCTACGGCGATTACGTGACGGACATGGGCGAGGTCGTACTGGCGGGCGTTGACAACCATGACCAGGCACCGCCCCCCGGAACCAGCTTTCGTGGTACGCCGATGCCGTTTTTCATGCGGATTTTTGGCGGGATTGGCATGCACGCGGGCCCGCTGCCCGGCTTTCCGCAGTCGCACGGCTGTGTGCGGTTCCCCCGCTTGTTCGCTCAGCGCCTGTTTGAAACGGTGCCGCTTGGAACCAAGGTGTTGGTCGAAGACTAGCCGTTAGTCTTCGTCGGTCCGGATCGTCACGTAGCGGTGTAACTTCTCCAGCATCTGCGGGTCGGGCTTCTGAAACACCAGCAGTCGCCACAGTTGCCGCTCGTTTGGTGTGTTGGGGGCCACAACCTCTGCTGCCCCTTTGGCCAGTAGCCGCAGCCCGCCGTCCCATTCATCGGCAAACAGCCGGGCCAGCTCCCCGGTCGGAGGTGGCAGCGTCAGTCGGACCTTCAGTGCTCGACCCCACAGCTCCTCGGGAAGCGGCGAACGCAGTCGTAGCCCTGACTCGCTGACCCCGACGGCCAAACGGAAGCAGCGGAGCTCTCCCTGCAGGGACGAGATTTCGACGGGTACACACAGCGGCGCTAGGTCCATACGCCGCCTTGTGTGCCACAATCGCTGGTCTGTCGGCAAGCCATCGCCTTGCCCTGTCCGGATACCAGCCAGCTGACAGCCTGGGGTGACCCGCTCACTACATTGGTGTCTCGTACTGGGCGCGTTATCATGGCCGCTCACTTTGTGCCCGAGGGAAGAACCGATGCTGTCAAAAGTCCGTCGCGCTGTGCTGGGTGGCCTATCGCTGCTGTGGGGCGGGCTACTGTTCGGTAGCTACGCCACGCAGCCCCCGTCTGAACCTTTTGGCAATCGCATTCCCAAAGCACTTGCCTTGTGTTCATCAGCGGCTGTGCTGGTGTCCGCCTGGCTGATTCGCGGTGCCCGTCGGACCGGACCAGCGGCTAACTACAGTCACCAGATCGCCAAGGGCATGACCTGGGGCTTTGTCGGGGACCTGTCGATGCTCGTCTCCGTCCCGCTTGGCATGGTGACGTTTGGAATCGGCCATATCGAATACGTACTCGGCATGCTTCGGCTCGCCAAAGCAGAAGGGCTGGACTCGAAGCTGATTCGTTTGGGGGCCTGGGCGACCTGGCTTGGGATCGGCGTCACCGCTTGGTATGTGGTCGTGCGCTCTGGGCCGAAGGGCGATTCGGCGCTGGCATTGGTCGCGCTGCCGTACACGCTGCTGTTGGCCAGTACCGCCGGGGTGGCGACTGGACTGGCGTTGCAGGGAGCGCGGTATGTGCCACTGGCACTGGGGAGCGTGCTGTTTTTGCTATCGGACTTGGTGATTGCGATGCGGATGTTCCATCCCGACCTGTTTGCTCAGATTCCTGACTGGATTCGTGGGGACTTGGTGTGGCTGACCTATGGCCCGGCGCAGGCTCTGATTGTCAGCAGCGCCCTTGTCGCCAGCGACAAAGGTGAGCCGCGATGAGCGAGCATGCACCTCGGCCTGCTTCCCTGTTCATGAAAGTGTTTGCAGAGCCAGCGACCACCCGGGCATCGGCACCGGGCCGCGTCAATCTAATCGGAGAACACACCGACTATAACGACGGGCTGGTGCTGCCGACCGCCATCCCGCAGCGGACCTCGGTGGAGCTGTGCTTGGCGGCGGAGGGCCTGGTATCGGCCTATAGCGATGAGCTGTGCCAAGACGAACAGCCGCAGTCCTATCGATTGGGAGAGGAAGCCCGACGGGGTGACTGGCTAGACTATGTGCGCGGCGTGACCTGGGTGCTTCGACAAGAGGGCTTTGGGGAACGGCTGCGGGGCCTCAAACTGCACATCTCTTCTCAGGTTCCGGTGGGCAGTGGTTTGTCGTCGAGTGCGGCGCTCCTGGTCAGCCTGCTGCGGGGACTACGGATTGCGCTCGCGCTGCCGCTGTCGGAGGTGGATCTGGCACGCCTGGCCCGTCGCGCCGAGGTGGAGCTGGTCGGTGCTCCGGTCGGCATCATGGACCAGTTAGCCTGCGCTCTGTGCGGGCCGGGGGCGGCGCTGCTACTCGATACCCGATCGCTGGCGATGCAGACGGTACCGCTGCCGTCGTCGCTGGAGCTGGTGGTGATCCACTCAGGAGTGGTTCATAGTCATGCGGCAGGGGACTATCGAACCAGGCGGCGTGAGTGTGAGCAGGCGGCGACACTGCTTGCGGTAAAGTCACTCCGCGACCTGGGGCCTGCGGACTTGTCCCAGATCATGTCCCTGCCCGAACCACTGGGTCGGCGGGTCCGCCATGTCGTCATGGAGAATGCTCGCGTGCAAGCAGCGGTGGTGGCCCTGCAGTCTGCCGATGGCGAGCGGCTTGGGGCGCTGTTTCAGGCCTCTCACGCCTCGATGCGGGACGACTACGAGGTCTCGGTGCCTGCGGTGGACCTGCTCGTCCGGATCGGGGAGCAAGACCCCGCGATTCTGGGGGCTCGGCTGACCGGCGGCGGCTTTGGTGGCTCGGTGGTGATGCTCGCTCAGTCCGGCCACGCTCGGGCTGCCGCCCTGCGCATCGCCAGCCAGTACCAAGCCCAGAGCGGTCACCAGCCGACGATCTTGGTTCCTGGTTAACCCGGACCGTCGCTTCCCCCTGCTTTCGTCCATCCCAGAACCGGCTCATGAGGAGTTTGGGGGTGGTCTTGACCCGGCTCAAAGTGGTGATCGAGGAGTTTGGGGGTGGTCTTGACCAGGGCCAAAGTGGTGATCGAGGAGTTTGGGGGTGGTCCT
>JBGAUT010000076.1:0-14171 GCA_044228505.1 Polyangia bacterium
ACACCGAGGGCTTTTGCGAGAGATTCGGCAGTTGCAATGCTCGGGATGCTGGCACCGGATTCCGTGCTGCGTACAGCGGTATCCGTCAGCCCTGCCGCCCGAGCAAGTGCGCGCATGGTTAGCCCGCAGACAGTCCGTGTCTCACGCAGGCGCGAGGCTATTCCTTCGCAGCGTAAGCCATCAGCAGGCAGACTGGTGTCTGCTCCGAGGTCGAAAGCCAGGAATGCTGGCGACAAGCCGAGCCCGTGCGCGAGGCGTTCGACGGTATCGAGGCGCGGAGCACGCATACCGGTTTCCAGGTAGCGAACCACCGACGCCCCAGCCAGGCCAGCACGCTCTGCCAGATCTACCAGCGAGAGTGCGCTTTGACGTCTAGCCCGACGGAAGCGAGTCGAGAAGGAAAGGTGCTTGGGGTTTTGTCGTCCGCGAACCACGCACCTCGGTAGCACTGGAAGCGTGACGCACTCTAGTTCGCGACGAAGATCGATACTAATTTCATAATGAGTTGCAATCAATGGGAACATTGGGTAACAACGGGTTACGGGCAACGCTGCCCGGAAACGAAACAGGCTCGCTGGCGGTGTTTTGCCGATCGAGCCCTATGCCCGCGTCAGACCAAGCCGGGAAGCCACCGTCTGACGCGAACGGAGGGATTATGCCCTGTCACGTCCGTAGTACAAGTGTTTCTCGTCGTCGTCGTACCGTACCACCGTCGGGTCTGCTAGTTGGCCCCCCGAAGCCTGCCGCACTGCTCGACCTTCACAAGCCCGGCGAGCGCTGGGTCGAGCGCTTCATGCGCTGGGCTGCGACTGGCCCCCGTCCGCTGTGGTCGCCGCTGGCTGTGGCGAGACGGGAAAAGGTGCTGCTCGTCGCGGTAGCTTGGCGAGAGTGGCCCCATGATGAGCCGTTCGGACTCGTCGAGATTTCGCTAGATGGCGATGGGCTGCGCTGGCAGTCGTTTCCGCTCGACGAAAAAGACCGGATGATGCGCATGATCACAGACGGCAAGCCAGCCGCCGGGCTGTCGCTGACCTTCGGCGAAGTGCTGCGCCATCATCGCGAGCAAGCCGGGATGTCGCGCTACGAGGTGGCGGCGCTGGCCAAGCTGTCGTGGGGAACCATTCGTAACATCGAAACCGGACGCACCGCACCGCACCCGCTGACCGTGCGCTGTCTGCGCGCGATCGAAGCGCTACGACTCGTCGAGCCGTCGCCCGGCGAGCCGCTGGCGAGGGTGGGAGCGTAGACCATGGCCAGCGTCTACAATCGCGGCACCAAAGACCGGCCCAACTGGTACATCCGCTATCGAGATATCGACGGAAAATGGAAAGGCGGACCCAGCGGACAGCCGACCAAAGAGCTGGCCCGGCGCTACGCAGCGGAAGTCGCCGCCCGAGTCAAACGGAACCATATCGGCATTCCCGAGATGGAGCCGGCCCGGAAAGTGGAGTCGCTGACCGTGCGAACGCTCGTCGAGCGCTTCCTTTCTGAGTACCACGGCCCCAAGGTGCGAGATCTCGACCGCTACCGGGCGCACCGTCGCTCATGCTGCGTGAGCCGGATCTTTCCCTACCCGCTGGCAGAGCTTCCGGCTCAGAAGGTGCGCCCGCTTGATGTCGAGCGCTGGCGGGATGGGCTGCGGATGAAAGGCTATGAACACGGCACGATCAACGCGACCCAGCGGCTTCTGTCCGTCGCTTATGGCTGGGCCATCCGACAAGAAATCATCGAAGCCCCCAACCCGTGTGCCGCCGCGCAGAAGCTACCCACTCAACCATGCGAAGAGCGCTACACGCTCGACGAAGTACATCGCATGCTGGCGTTACCGGACTGCTCAACGATGGCGGCGACGGCGCTCTACACCGGCATGCGACGCGGGGAGCTGGCCGGGCTGCGCTGGCACGATATCGACTACCGGGCCGGACGTATTGAGGTGCGCCACTCCTACACCGGGCCAACCAAAAGCGGCAAGTCGCGCACCATCCCTATCCATCGCGAGCTAGTGCCCATCCTGCGAGCCTGGCAAACGCGCTGTCCGCTGACTGATGACGGCGTGGTGTTTCCGGTGCGAACCACCGGCCCATGGCGAGCCGTAAAAGGGTCGGACGCCAAGCTCAATGATGAGTTGCGGCGGCAGCTTCAGAGCGCCGGATGTCGGACCGACTTCAAGCAGCCATGGCACGCCTTCCGCCATACGTTCGCCTCGCTGTTCTGCGAGCAAGGCGGAGCACAAGCAGCCCTAGAGCGCATCTTGGGACACTCGACGAGCGGGAACCAGGTCACCGCCGGTTATGTCCATGTGGACGTGCCCTTCCTTGCTCGCGAGCTTGGCCGAATGAGCCTCTCGCCACCGTCCCCCGCCCAGATCATCCCGCTCCGCGCCCAAGCCTAGCCCGCACTAAGTTTACCGTTCCGCAGAAAGGGGCTTGACAGAGCCTTGCCCGAGATGGTCTGGTCGCCTGGCTTGCAGCGGACATTATCACACACAGGTGCTGACTACAGGAGCAACCAGCCTCTCTGTGTAGCTACTTCGCTCGACAAACATACACAGCCAGGCGGGACCATGAATAAGAGCAGTCTTTCGAGTGCAGATCAGATCACTTCTCTCGATGAAGCCAAACTCTATTATCGAGAGCGGCTGGGGGGCAGCCACAAGATCCACCAGTATGACGAGCCATTAACCGTCGTTTTTGAACACGAGGGAACCCACCTCTACTCACGAGAGCCAGATGACGATGAGTGTGTCGGCGCTGACCAGTGGGTACTTCGCACGCTGTCTCCAAAGAAGATCGAAAAACGTGTCTTTGATCCGGTGCGGGCCCAAATGATGGATCACGTACTCCCAGCGCTATCGAAGTTCACGGTCGCCGTACCAGGGAACGGGCAGCGAGGACGAGAGAAATTACTCATCCACGGTCCAAGACTGTCATCAGGGCAGTACATGCGCGTGGTGCTACGGCCTGGGCCTGGCTCTGCTTGGACCTGTGTTTCAGCATTTCCGGTTAGCCATGCCGATTGGCAGGACATGCGAAAATCAAGGCGAGCGAAATGGCCCCCAAAAAAGACAGCCCCGACAGAAAATCTGCCGGGGCCAGGCAACAAATCTAGCTTTCGCTAGATGTCCTTCGGACTTTCGACCGACGTGCTATGGACTACTTATTAATATCATCACCCTCGACACTGGATCAAGTGCGACGAGAGAAATTCTGAAAATTAATGATTTTTTTCAATTCAAAATCCGACGCTTCGTGTGCTCGGAGAGTGATTCCGAATCTTGGGACGCTGTGGGACGCTCGCTTCCGCTACTTCTCACACCACACCCATGTTGCGCTGTCGGTAGCCCGCAACCGACCGTTTGCTACACATTTGCTACAGGTTGGGTCCGGTTTAGGGGACTTCCCGTCGCTGACCGCTTTGTCTCGATTGTTCCACGTGGAACACGTGGGGACTACTTGAGTCGCTGCGCTGCCTCGCGGACGAAACCGTCGTTGTCTTGGGCGGCCTTCGCCAGCGCGGCAGAGGACAGCAAGGAACGCGCTGCAACATCGCCGACCATCGTCAAGGTTTGTAGCCGAACCCAGCGATCGGAGTGCATGAGCAGTCGATCGAATACGGGCTGCGATCCCCGATGCGAGGACGGCACACTCGCATACAGACTCGCGGCAAGCAGCAGCACTTGTGGTGCCGCGTTTGACTCAAGCGCCTCACGCAGAATCCCGGCCGCTTGGTTCGCCTCTGGCGCATCGGACAGAGCCAGTTGACCCAGCACCCGCAGCGAGGCCGCTTGCACCTGCGCAACGTCTCCTGACCCCGGCAACGCCAGCTTCCGTAGGCTCGGAAGCAGCGCCGTCACGACCGACTGAGTCACTGCGGCGGGAATCTCGCCACCCGGTGCTGCCTTCGTGAGCGGTCCCAGTCGTAGTGACCCATGCTGGTCATCCAGTCCTTGGCGTACCAGCAATAGATCTTCGAGCGTCCGCAGCGCAATCTCCGGCGATTCTTCCAGCGCATCACGAACTGCGGCGGCCACCTCACCAGCGCTATCAAGCCACGCTGGCTTCGCCACGGGATTCACGGGCTGGGCTGCTACATCCGAAAGCAGTCGCGCCACATCGATTCCATCAAGTCCTCGCCGTTCCAGCGGCAGTGGGTCCGGCCCAACCACCGACTGCGGAGAAGAGCTGATGCGTGACAAGGCGGTCACGGCGGTGTTCCGAATCGCAATCCCTTTGACGAACACGGCTCGCAGCAGCGGACCCACTGCACGAACATCCCCAATTCGGCCGAGTGCCCACGCTGCTTGCCGCTCGGTTTCATCGTTGCCCAGACGTAGCAGCTCGATCAGCAGAGGAACTGCTGCTTTGTCCCGCGAACGACCGAGCGCCTCCACCGCTGCCGCCACAAACAGCTCGTCCGCTTCCTCGCTGCGAATTCGTCGTTTTTCGAGCGTACCTACCAGCAGGCCTCGAACTTTCGCGGACAGCGGTTGGTTTTGCAGCTCACTTGCTCGCGAAAGAATCAGGACCACCAGGGCTCGCCCCGCCGAAGTGGGGTCCGTTAACGAGGTCTCCAACAGATTGAGCGTCGCCCGATCGAGCTTGTCGGCCTGCCGAAACAGTCCGTAATACGCCGCCAGTCGGAGCTGCTTTTCGCGACTCTTGGTCAATCGCAGCAAGCCAGCAAGGCTCTGAGGGTCAGCAAGCCGCGCCACCGCCAGCAAGGCATCCACGCGAAGATCGATATCGATCCCGGCCCGCACGCCACTTGCTCCAGACAGATTTCCCGCACCCAGCACGATCCGAGACTCTTGGCCAGGCAGCGGCATGCCGGACATCGCCAGGTTCAAAAGTGATGGCACAGCGCTCGGATTGCGCAGCTCGCCGAGCAGCGACACCGCAACCCGTTGCTCCAACGCATCGCCCTCTGTGAGCGTTTCGGTCAGCGGCTTAAGACCGCCCTGCCCCAGCCGCTGCAGCTCCGCCTGCGCTGCCCCATCACCGCTCCTTGCCAGGGCAGCCAGGGGTGACGCATAGCGTTCATACAGCATCAGCAGGAGACGACGATAGACCGGCTTTGGCACCACCGAGTACGCGAGCGGAGACAGTTCCTTGAGTAGCTCGCCGAGTGAACCAAGGAACTCATGAAGGTCGATGGCCTTGCGACCCGCTTCCAGCACCAGCTCTTCTTGTGGCGTTCGGCGCACCACGTCTCGATACAGCGCTGCAGCTTCCGGTAACTCCCCACGCTGCACGTAGAGTCGCGCCAGGGACATGTGCGCTCGAAACAATCGAGGATCGCGCTCGATGGCTCGCTTGTAGGCTGCCATCGCCCGCGGAATTTCATCGCGACGCTCGAGGATTTCACCGAGCGCCAGCTCTCCGCTGGCATCGGCCACCGCTTGCTCGGCGTAGCGAATCGCGTCGCCGTCCCGATAACTCTGCATCGAGAGTTCGGCCAGTTGGGCATACAGCTCTCGCTGCCGATCGGGAAGCAGCGTCGCTGCCTGCTTGAGCACCGCAATCGCCTCTTCCAGCTTGCGCTGCGCCTTGAGCACGGCTGCCAGAGACAACAGCAATTCCGCCAGCGCGGGTCCATCGGGCAGGCGAACCCGTAGTCGACTCAGAATCTGCTCTGCATCACCGGGCTTACCGAGCTGTTGCTCGACCTCGGCCACCAGCAGTCCAAGCTGGAGGGTTTCCGGGGAAATGGGCCCTTGGGGCATCAGCGCCGCGCTCAAACGACGCTGCCAGGTATAGAGCGTGGCTTGCAGTCGCGACTCTTTGGTCACCAGTGAGGCCAGCCGCTTGCGCGCTTCGAGCTGCAGCAGTCTTTCCGCCGGTGCTTTTGCAGCAAAATAGATCTGTTCCCAGGTGGTGAGCGCATCGCGACCACGTGACAGCCGCTCATAGGCCTGAGCCAGACCTCGCCGCAGCTGCAGATTGCTCGGCTCCAGGGATACGGCCTTTTGGTACAGGTCGAGCGCTTGCGACATCAAGCTGTGCTCAGCGTAGATGTCCGCGAGCCGCGCTTGTCCCTGCGCCCGACTATTGCCCATCGCAAGGAGCCGCTTCCAAGTCTCATCGGCACGATCTTTTTTGCCTCGTGCCCAGTACAGCTCCCCGAGGTTTACGACATAGCTCTCCTCGCGTGGGTCGAGCCGAACCAGCAGCTCGGATTCTTGGAGCGCTAGGTCCGCCTCGCCCCACCGCGAGTACAGGTCTGCCAAGGCACTGTGTAGCGATGGATCGGCCGCAAATCGCGCCGCCGCTCGTCGCAAAGTGATCAATGCCTTGGGTTTTTGGCCGACTTTCCACTGTCGCTCGGCCAGCTCCAGATAGCCGCGAGAATCACCGGGAGCTTGGCCAATCAACAGCTCGTACTCGGCCAGTACCTCGGGCGTCACCCCACCGCGCTCCAGAATGGCAATCAAGCGTCGCCGAACGTCGATGTTGTGAGGGTCTTTGCGCAAAGCCCCGCGATAGGCCAGCAGGGCCGCCGAGGTATCCCCGCGCTCGTCATAGAGCCGACCCAGCAGCTCCCACTCGCCAAAGCCTCGGGTCGCTTGGGGATACTCGGCTTCAAACTGCTTGATGAACTGCGGTAGCTCTTCCCGCTTTCGCGACAGTGCAATCAGATGCTCGCTCACCTCGCGGCGCAGGTGGTGGCCTGCGGGCAAGAGCTTCTGACTTTGACGATACGTTGCGATAGCTGCGTTGTCATCGTGCAGCGATTCCTCAAGCTCGCCACAGCGCAGCAGGGCCTGGGCCTTGGACTCTCCGCCTAGCTTGTCAACCAGCGCTCGCCACTCGGTCAGGGCTTCCTTGTGCTTGCCAATGCGCGTAAGGAGTTCCGCGAGTTCTTGAGCGAGCCGGAGCGCGTCGCCACCTTGTGCGGACTGAGCCAGCAGGCGGAGCTGCTCCTCGGCGGCCCCATGATCGCCCGCTTGCAGCGCGAGATCGACCTGCTTGCGGAGCGCCATCTTCCGTCGTGGGTCGCCCGGCTTCATCGCGGCAAGCGCCCTTGCCTGTTGCTTGCGCGCCTCGGCGAGATCAACCGGCGTCTTCTTCTGCGCCAGCTCTGATAAGAGCAGCGCCGCTTTGGCTTCATCGAGCCCGCCCTTGTGCGTGGCTTGCTCCACCAAACGCGCCGCTTCATCGAGCTGCCCGCGTTCCCGGGCCATCAAGGCCGTGAGATAGACATCGGTTGCGGACCCAGACTTCTGTGCCTGAGCAGCCAGCTCCGACTGCAACTTGTCGAGCGTGCTATGTCGCCGATACAGACCGACGAGCCGCTTCCACAGCGCAGCGTCATCAGGATTCTTGCGGACCTGTTCCTTGAGTTCACCGATCAAGCGCGGATCGAACTCGGAGCGCACCACTTGCCAGTCATCCGCCAACGCCTGGGTCGGGATCACGGTGGGAAGCAAAAGGAAAAGCGCCAGCCGACGACTCGCACGGAGCCCGCGCAGCGGCCATCGCAGAAACACAGACATGACCCAGAGTGTAACGCCAGCTTCGAGAAGCGGAACGGAAACCCCTCGCGGTATTTGACGCGAGAGCTCGCCGAGCGATAGATTGACGCCAAGGAGTGGCTCCTCGTGGCTAGGCTGATCGACCTGTTTGCCCTTGCGATTGTTGCGTTCCTGCTTCTTCTGCCGCAGCCCACGGTCGTGCTCGCGCCCGGCCTTACCGGCGACAAGAGTGACCTGGATCGGATTGCGGTACTCGAAGACTCGCTGTTTCGAAAGCCGGACGATGCCGAGATTGCCGTCGAGCTAGCCCGCGCCTACCTGCGCATTGAGCAGCCGGTATGGGCGATTGCGGCGCTCAAGCCGTATCTGGCGACCCATCACTTCCAAGTCCATCAGGTGATGGCGACCGCCTATGCGACGATCCTGCGCTTCGATCTGGGACTGGCCGAAGCCGAGGCGGGACTCAAAGCGTGCGAGTCGATCGGCACCACTTGCCCGGAAGTGACGCAGATTCGGCTCGGCTACCTGGCCAACCTGATGCGTGAAAATGCGCAAAAGGGCATCGACGCCAACACCGACCCAGTGGCTGCCAAGCGGATGGTGCAAGCCGCCTTGCGGGCCACCAAGTCACAGCTTCCGACGCCGCCCGCGAAGAAGCCCGTAGCCCCCACTCCTCCGCCGCCGACCACCCCCAGTCCCACGCACTAGCCTTTCCTCATGCGATCGACCTTCTCGCTTGTGTTCGCGCTGCTGTTACCGGCTTGGCTGGGCCTCGGTGCTGGCTGTAACAAACCGCCTCCTCCGACCTCGACCACTGCACAAAGCAGCCAGCAGCCGACCGTCGCGTTCTACCCGTCCTCGGGGAGTCCGCCGTGGCCGGTCAAAGTCGAGCTGGCCAAAAATGACGCCGACCGCGCCAAAGGCCTGATGTATCGCCGCGAGCTGGCCCCAAACACCGGCATGCTGTTTGTGTTCGAAGGACCGGAGATTCGCCGCTTCTGGATGCGCAATACCTACCTGCCGCTCGACATGATCTTTCTGAACGAGCGCAAGGTGGTGGTCGGCATCGAGGAAAACACCGTACCGCTCGATGAAACCAGTCGTGGACCCGATCAACCAGCGCAGTACGTGGTCGAAGTGCTGGCCGGGGAAGCGCGCCGCCATGGCCTGACCGTCGGTTCTCGCGCCGAGTTTCTCCAGCTAGAGGGAGCCCCATAAATGACGCCGCCGTTTGCTTTGTTGGTTTTGCCGGTGTGGTTGGGTGTGGCGCAGCCTCCGGGGACGCTCCCGCAAGCTCCGGGGAAGCCCGGCACGCCGACCGCTCCTGTGGCCACGTTACCGACCACTCCTCCGCTCAGCTTGGAGGCCTCGGTGGCTGGGCTCAAAGGAACCGGTCCGCTCCAGGCGACGCTGGAGCTGGTGAGTGACAGCAAGCCGCTCGGCGTGGTGCGCTGCGACTTGTGGCCCGACAAAGCCCCGCAAGCGGTGGCGGCGTTCGTCGGTTTGGCCCGAGGACTGGTGGCCTGGAAAGATCCGCACAACGGGGAGTGGAAAAAAAAGCCCCTCTACGATGGAACACCGCTTCACCGAGTGATTGCCGATTTTCTGATCCAGGGCGGCGATCCCAAGTGCAATGGGGATGCGCAGTGCATGTTCAATCCCGGTACCGGAGATCCTGGCTTTGCGATTCCCGATGAAGTGCGCCCGGATCAGCGCTTCGACCAAGGGGGTCTGCTCGCCCTGTCGAACAAGGGGCCGGGAACCGGTGGTTCCCAGTTTTTCATCACGCTCCGCCCGGCACCCTGGCTAAGTGGCCATCACACCATCTTTGGAAGCTGCGACAACCTGCCACTTCTGGAAAAGCTGAGCCAGGTCGAGACCTATCCAAACGACGCACCGAAGACTCCGATCGTCATCCAAAAGCTCTCCGTGACCCGCAAGACGAAATAGGAACCAGATGTCGGATCGCATGACCGTAGAAACCCCGGGCCGCTTGGCGCTGGGGCTCGATGGCTTTGTGTATGCGGACCTGTTTTCACCCCATGGCCTGAAGCGGCTGCACGATCGCTGGCGGCTGTCGCTTGGCGATCCGGTGCTGGCCGCTCGCTACGACGCGTACCGGGCGGGTGAGCCGCTGGATGAGCTGAAGTTGTCGGCGCTGCTCGTGGACCTGGCCGGTACCGTGTCGCGCTTTATCGAGCAGCTCTTTCCGGACACTTCGGAACTGCGCCGCCAGCAGCAGGCCGAGACGACTGCCGATCTGGAGCTGTTCCGCTTCAAAGAGGAAGTGGTCAAGCGCCGGGCGAGCAAGCGCTCCATCCCACCGGAACGGGCTGAACGGGTGATCGCGCAAGGCGACGCGCTGCTAACGCGGCATGGGCTGCACCAACACCACAGCGAACGGCAGCTTGCCCAGCTTGGACTGCGGCTGCTCGATGCCGAGACGGCGGCGCGAAAGGCGTCGACCGCGACCGATGAGCAGGCGCTGCGGGAAGCCCGAGAGGAGCTGTCGATCCTGCTCGACTGGCTGGTCGCACGACGCCCCGATCTAGAGCGTGCTGGGTTTCTGTCGTGGCGGCTGCCGCATCCGACCGACTACCAAAACTTGGTTCCCCTGCGTCGCGTCCACCCTGCCCTGCCCGAACAAATCACCGGTGCCCCGGAACATCAGCGGCGGCGCGATGGATTTGCCCTGACCGACCCGCGCAAGCCGCGACTCGAGGTGCTGGCCGAAGTCGACTACTGCCTGTACTGCCACGAGCGCAACAAAGACTCGTGCAGCAAGGGCTTTCACGACAAGAGCGGCGCGGTGAAGCAAAACCCGCTCGGGGCCCCGCTCACCGGCTGTCCACTCGGCGAAAAAATCTCCGAGATGCACACACTGCGGCGGCGCGGCGACTCGCTGGGTGCGCTGGCCCTGGTCACGATCGATAACCCGATGTGCGCGGGCACCGGGCACCGCATCTGCAACGACTGCATGAAGTCGTGCATCTTTCAGAAGCAAGACCCGGTCAACATCCCCGAGATCGAGACCTCGGTGCTGACCGATGTGCTGGCGCTGCCGTGGGGGGTCGAGATCTACGGCCTGCTCACGCGCTGGAATCCGCTGCACCCGAGCCGCCCGTATCCGCTGCCCTATACCGGGAAAAACGTGCTGGTGGTCGGGCTCGGTCCGGCGGGCTACACGCTGTGTCATCACCTGACCCGCGAAGGCTTCGGCGTCATCGCGATCGATGGCCTGAAGCTAGAGCCGCTGCCCCACAGCCTCACCGGAGACTGGCCCGCCGGAGTGCTCCCCGAGCCGATTCGCGACTTCGAGAGCCTGAAAGCGCCGCTCGATGAGCGGGTGCTGGCTGGCTTTGGCGGGGTGTCGGAGTACGGCATCACCGTCCGCTGGGACAAAAACTTTTTGCAGCTCCTGTACGTCACGCTGGCCAGGCAGCCGCTTTTGCAGATGTTTGGCGGGGTGCGGTTTGGCGGAACGCTGACGCTGGAAGATGCGTGGCAGCTTGGCGTTCATCACGTCGCGATCGCCACCGGAGCGGGCAAGCCCACGCTGGTCGATCTAGAAGGCAACCTGTGTCGGGGCATCCGGCAGGCGAGCGATTTTTTGATGGGCCTACAGCTCACCGGCGCGTTCAAGCGGGACTCGCTGGCGAACGTGCAGGTGCGACTCCCGGCGCTGGTGATTGGCGGAGGACTGACCGCGATCGACACCGCGACCGAGCTGCTCGCCTATTACATCGTGCAGGTCGAAAAGATGCTGGCGCGGTGGGAAGCACTGCTCGGCGAGGCGGGACCAGCGCAGCACCGCGAGGCGCAGCTATACGCCCGGTTCGATCGCGAGGAGCGGCAGATTCTCGATGAGCTGCTCGAACATGGCCGAGCGGTGCGGGCCGAGCGACAGGCGGCAGCCGCCGAGGGTCGGGCCCCCTTCTTTGCGCCCCTTGTCGATCGCTGGGGCGGGGTGACGCTGTGCTACCGCAAGAGCCTGCAAGACTCGCCCGCGTATCGGCTGAACCATGAAGAGGTCAGTAAGAGCCTGGAAGAAGGCATCCGCTACCTGGAAAAAATGTCCCCGAAGGCGGCGCTCACCGACGAGTTTGGTGCGCTGCGGGCGGTGACGTTCGAGCGGCAACAGCAGGTGGGCGAGCGGTTTGTCGGCACCGGCGAGGTGGTCGAGCTGGCGGCCAAGACCCTGTGCGTGGCGGCGGGAACCAGCCCGAACACGATGTACGAAAAAGAGCATCCGGGGACGGCACTGCTCGGGCGGGGTGGCTACTTCGCGCCGCATCGGGTCGAGCACGATGCGTCGGGCCAGCTTCGGCTGTCGCCGGACCCGAGCGGTTTTTTCACCTCGTATCTGCGTGACGGACGGGTGGTGTCGTACTACGGCGACAACCATCCGCGCTTTGCGGGCTCGGTGGTGCGAGCGATGGCCTCGGCCAAGACCGGCTATCCGCAGGTATCGGCGCTGTTTCCCACCGAGCTTGGGCGCGCCGCAAACGAGCTGCTCGAATCCGCCACGCCAAGTCCGGCGCAGGCCGAGCGTGACGCCGCCTGGTACGCGCTGCGAAGCAAGCTGCGCCACGAGCTACAAGCCGAGGTGGTCGCGGTCGAGCGGCTGACCCCGACGATCGTGGATGTGAAGGTGCGCGCACCTCTGGCGGCCCGAAAGTTTCAGCCGGGACAGTTCTATCGACTGCAAAACCTGGAGTCGCGGGCAGAGACGGTGGCGGGCACCAAGCTGACCATGGAGGGGCTGGCGCTCACCGGTGCGGCAGCGGACCCCGAGACCGGGATTCTGTCTCTCATCGTGCTGGAAATGGGCGGTAGCTCCAGCCTGTGTGCGCGGCTGCGTCCGGGCGAGCCGGTGATGGTGATGGGGCCGACCGGGGCACCGACCGAGATTCCGCGTGGTGAAGACGTGTGCTTGGTGGGCGGGGGACTCGGCAACGCGGTGCTGTTTTCGATCGCCAAGGCGCTCAAGGAAAATGGCTGCCGGGTGCTGTATTTCGCGGGCTATCGCCAGCCGCAAGACGTGTTCAAGCGCGACCTGATCGAGTCGCATACCGACGAGGTGATCTGGTGCTGCGATAGCGCTCCGCCGGAGGACTCACCGCTTCTGATGCGGCGATCGGGCGACAAGCTGTTTGTGGGCAACATCGTGGCAGCGCTGACGGCCTATGCCAAGGGTGAGCTGGGTCCACCGAGGTTCGATCTGCGCGCAGTGAGCCGATTCATCGTGATTGGCTCGGATCGGATGATGGCGGCGGTGACCCAGGCGCGACATGCCCAGCTTCAGCCGTATCTGAACCCGCGAGCGGTGGCCATCGGCAGCATCAACTCGCCGATGCAGTGCATGATGAAAGAGATCTGTGCGCAGTGCTTGCAGCGCCATCGCGACCCGGTGACAGGCAAAGAGTCGGTGGTCTACACCTGCGTGAACCAAGACCAAGCTCTTGATGAGGTGGTGTGGCCGCACCTTGCGGCGCGACTGCGTCAAAACAGCACCCAAGAGAAGCTCACCGCGCTGTGGATTTCTTACCTACAGCGGCTGTCGCCCCGCCCGAACGCTTCCTAACCCTGCAAACGGCTGCGGGAACGGTCCACGGCGGGTTTGAAACTTTTGTCGCGATGCCGGAGCGTCGACGGCGGGCTTGGAATTGTTGGAGCGGCTGCGGGACGCCGCTACGGCACCGTTTGCACTTTTTCTTTTCATCCGTAGCGCCGCTACGGCTTCGTTTGCACTTTTTCTTTTCATCCGTAGCGCCGCTACGGCACCGTTTGCACTTTTTCTTTCCATCCGTAGCGCCGCTACGGCACCGTTTGCAAAGTTCTGCGCGAGCCGGAGCGTTCCTGGGTTCGTTTGCAGATTTTGGAAAGCGGCGGAGCGTGTCTCCGCGCAGGTGGAAATTGTTCAAACGGTGCCGGAGCGTGTCTCCGCGCCGATTTGCAAGATGCCAGGGGCCGCCGCAAGGGTCGCGGGCTCATTGACAAAATCAGCCCATCGTCGATGATGTCCTATTGTGACCCAACCAGGCGCACCAGCTCAGGGCTCCCCTCCGTCATCGGCTGCTGATGATGGAGCGCCCGTCGATCCCCGCATTGGCGCAACTTTTGGCAAATACAAGGTCGGTCGGCTCCTCGGACGCGGCGGCATGGGCGCGGTCTATGAGGGAGAGGACGCGGCCCTGAAGCGCAAAGTCGCGGTGAAGTTCTTACCGGACGAGCTGCTCAATAAGCCCGAAGTCATCGAGCGATTCATGCGCGAGGCGCAAGTCGCGGGCGGACTCAACCACCCGAACATCATCGCAGTCTACGACGCCGGAAAAGACGAGCGCGGCTGCTACATGGTGATCGAGCTGCTCAACCCAAAGAGCGCTTCGAGCCGGATCAAGTCCGAAGGCCCCTATCACTGGCTGGTCGCGACCCGCATCATCGCCGACTGCGCCGCCGCCCTCAACGTCGCCCACGAAAAAGGCATCATCCACCGCGAAGCTTACATAAAAAACACAATCTGTTCCCAGGTAAGCCACCAAAGGCCACACCGACGGAGAAACAGAGATGAATGCCTACGCACGAACCACCAATCCCCGTAAGTCTCAGCAAGCCGCACAACGTAATACAGACCACAAGATCCGTGTCTATGGGTACTGTCGGGTTTCTACAGACATGCAGGCGCAACACGGGCTTTCGC
>JBGAUT010000077.1:0-13186 GCA_044228505.1 Polyangia bacterium
TGGAATCTCTCTGGAACAGAGAGCGCCGTCTGCCGACAAGAACAAATCGCCGAACTCTCTCGTTGCCGCTGTTCCCATCTCACCGTTAGCCCGCGAGCACACCACCGACGGCTCGCTGCAAGCGCTGATCGTCCTCGATGGTTCCTCGTCTGTGCTGGAGGCAGCCGATTCGGAAAACGAGACAGAGGAAATGCGGGCGACTCGGCTGCCGCTCCCAACCCCAACGACCATGCCAGCGGCAGGGGCCGTACTGTCGACATCACCGGATGAGGTATCAACGGACAAGATTCCCCAGCGGAACACCGAGACGGAGCAGGCTGCCAGCATCGCAGACGCAGCGGCCAAGCTCGCGCAGCTCTCCAAGCTCCAAGGGGCGAGGACGTTGGTGATGAGCGGTGAGCCGAACGGCCAGGCTCATGCGGCGCTGACCTCGGGTGCCTCAGCTCAGCGGACACTGGTGGAACCAACACTGCTCGAGGAATACCCCGACAACGAAACCATCCTCTCGGGCAAGGCAGACACCCGAGCCCCGGTTTCCTCTGGCTGGAACTTTCTGAAGAACCTCCGCAGTCGGCAACTACTCGACAAGCAGCACCGTCCGCTGCTGGTTGGTGTCGGCGTGCTGTTGCTGCTCTGTCTGGGTTTGCTGGTCGCGGCGCTATCATCCTCGCCCGCCCCGCCTGCGGTAGTCGCCGTAACCCCTGGCCCGAACCAAGATGGCACCAAGGCGGCTCAGCCGACTCAAAACCCATCAGAGGCCGACTCGACCAAGTCACCTGACACCATGGATGAAAAGAAGCCGACTACAGGCTTACCGACCAAGCCCATGGTTCGTCCGTCCGCAAACCCAAACCTGAAGGTGCGCTTCTTCTACTGCCCCGGTGTCAAGTTCGACTGTGGAGATCGCCCCATTCGTGCGCTGCCATCGGGAGCCCGATGGGGCTTTGAGGTCAAGCTACGACCCTCGGATGTCTGCACCGCCGAACGCGACGGCAAGACCGAGCAGCTCACCTACCCGGACGTACGCAAAGACGCCGGACAACCCGACGAAAGCGGCACCTACCACATCATGAGAAGCACCAAGTCCCGACTGTGTCTGTAGATATCTATCTAGTATCACGGTAGCTTACAACAGACCGTTTGGGCTGCAACAATTTGAGCGGTTGCTGGAAGCGTTTTTGAATAAGATGGAGGGCAGTGGTTTGGATTCCACTTGGCACTTTTAGCCTGAACGACGAATGTCGAGAACAATGCGCAGTAGTTTTGTGGAAATGATGGAAGCACCATTCCTGAGCACATGGCTGCTGGATACAAAATCAATGGTATATCTGTGTAGTCAGATGATCCACAACAATTGCATTTTGCCGGATCTGGGCTTGTCGAAGGAGAAATCACAAAAAGCCCTCGACGCTCCTTATATCTATCAGCAGGACATGTCATGTCGCCATCCAGAAGTATGCATTCCTGAGTTGCTACTTGATGCGATTCTGGGCTTAATCTACAGTATGAATGGTTCTTGCCAGTCTCTAGTCGCCAGTCGCTCCAGGGTATCCCAACAGGACTACACATACCTTTGGTAATCGAATACATAAGATTTGCCCCGGAAAACGTCGCTGTGGTGCAAGTTTGCGAGGCCAATACGGGAGTCAATGCCGTCCCAGTGCAGTTAGTGCCATAGTCCAGCGTTGCCTCCAATGAACTTTTATCACACTTACAGTCACAAATTTGCGCAAACCGGCTTCCTTGATCATATAGATTAATACTCTTGCCTGCACATGAGGGTGCGTCTGGCAGATAGAAGTCGTAAATGCACTTGCCCATAAATAAGATCCCATCACTTCCGCACGGTGCAGCCAGATCTGGCGATGGCAGCAAGTCAGCCCGCAGATCCGGTAGTGTCGTGAGGTCAGGGATGTCGGTTGAGCTTCGGTTTTGCTGTTCTAGGATGCAGCCGGTTAGGGATGCGCAGAACAGACCGACAAGCAAGGGAATGCTCTGCGTGTTCCGCCTGCTTGAACTTCTACTTGAGTGATGGGCTACGATCTGTTGTGACTGCATGCTGCATCTCCAATTACTGGTGTCGCTGCGGTGGCAGCCAGATGAGTAGTCCACCGCCTACGCCCGCAGCCGCGCCAGTGATCATCAACGTGATGCCAATCGCCGTGTTGGGCACCTTCGCCAGCACATCAGTGCATTGGTTGGAAAGATCCAGACAGCGACCCGCCAGCCCGGTCAGCGCTGCGCCTGCGATTACGCCAGCAACACCGAGTGTCAGCCCAACCGCTCCGACTGGAAGTCTCCACATCGCACGAGCGGAGGGAGTAATTGGATTGGTGGCGGTTACGCCTCGGGTCCGATCCAGTGCCAGCATGATCTGCTTTTCAAGTGCATCGATGTCTGCTCGCCGCTGCGCAACAGTCAGTTGATCATCCGCGATGTCCCGAATGAAGTCACGGTACCGGACCAAGGACCGCATCGCTTCATCGGGGTGATTCTGTCGCAGGTGCAGCGAGGCCAGCAGAAAGTAAAGCAGGCTTCGGCGCGGCGTCTCTACCGAGGTGACAATGTAGTCATAGGCGTCGAGCGCTTGGGCATCCTGACCGCGAGCCAGGTACTCCGCTGCTTCTTGGCAGATGTTCGGCTTGCAGGTGATCGGAGCCGTCAGTCGAGGTGGTTCGTCGGCAAGGGAAGTGCCAGGCAACAGCCAGACGAGCACCACGGCGATGATTGAGATCGAAGCAGGCATGAGTGTCCACCCTCCATTTTCCTTCGGCGCTCCCTCTCCAGTCAAGGAGAGTCGCGTAAAGACGCCAATAGATAGATGTAGTTGTGTTCGGTGGATGTGGGTGAAGCGTGATGAACTCAGTTTAGAATCTACTCGACCCGGTCTGCGAGGTGTCTAGGTCAGAATCTTAGACGACAAACTCCCCAGGGGGCAGATCACGTTCTCGCCGCGTTCCTACCGCTTCACCAACAGCATCGCCACCGGCGCTCGTTCCGATTCTCCAACGGGCAGGGAAACGAGCTTTGCCCATCCGAAGCGGGCGAGGCTTTCGGCGAGAAGGGCTTCGTCATAGCGCTTGAACCGGAACATCGAGAAGCGGCGCTCGGACTGGCTGCGCGTGCGCACGGTAGCGACCGCGTCTAGCGCGTAGCTGCCGGGAATGAGGCACTGGGTCACGAGCTGGAGCGAGAACTCGTGTGACATGTAGTCTCGACAGTGAGCACGCAGCGGCGCGCCCAGCCAATCGGCAAGCGCATTCTTAACGGGATGGTGAAACGCCGAGTCTTGCCGTCGTGTCTCATGGTCGCTAGCTCCAACGGGCGACGGGCGCTGCTGGAAGTCAAGGAGTAGCATGTCGCCGGGCTGGCAGTGCGCGAGGCTGTGCTCGAAGAATCGCGGCTCGCTGTCGAGGTTGGCGAGTGTGTAGCCGAGCATGGTGTAGAGCCGCCGCCGCCGACCTTTGGCGGGCGTGTAGCTGACTTGGGGGTACTGCGCAAGGTCGTGGAAGTTGCCGTGGACGAGAAGCGTGTGGACGGCAGACTGCTCGCCGAACGTGTCAATTGCGTGCTGGTACGCTGTCGTCAGCAGCGGCTGGCTGATGTCGAAGAGCAATAGCTCAATGTCGGGTTTGGTGCGCATCGACAGAAGGTGCTGCACCAGCCGCACTTCGAGATATCCATCGCCCGCACCGAGAGCGATGATCTTCAGCGGACTGTGACCTCCCTCTGTCATGATCCAACGAGCAAGGACATCGAGCGGGTACTTGGCACGGTACGCGGTCACATACTCGACATCATTGCACATCGAGACATAGGCCAGCGCGCTGCGATGTTCCAGATAAGCGTTGGTCTGTTCGATGTGACCGCCGGGTCCGTTCAGCATTCGGACGTGCTGCTGGAACATCCGCAGTGGCTCGTAACCGGGCGGAATGTAGCAGTTGTAGTTCGTGTCCGTCGCTGGATTGCTTGTGCTCGGCTGCGTCGGATCGTCCAGTACATCCTTCCAAGTCAGCGCCAGCTCTTCGACTTCCAAGAGCCGTAGCACCGTTTCCCGCGACGGTGATACCTGGCCACTTTCGATGTTCTTGATGGTGCGCAGAGACAGACCGGCACGTTTGCTCAGCTCGATTCCTGACAGGTGCGCGGACTCCCTTCGCTGCCGCAGCAGGGTCGAAAAGCGCTGGAATTGATCGGGCAGAAGGAACGATCTCTGTCCGAGATCCAGCGCGATCATGCGGTCTTCCACAAACGCTGCGATGCGCCGCAAGTGAGTCGCTTGCTCTTCCCACTCTCCGTCGCTGGTTTGGGTCGCGACCTGTCGCATCACATCGGTCGCTTGCGCGATGTGGTGTCGCATCGTCCGCAGAAGCTGCGAGAGCACAGACGGCGGCAAATGTTCGACAACCTCTTCGACAGAGAGCGCTTCCGTTTCCGTCGAGGATGCACCGAGAGCAGCGGCTGTTTGGGACATGCCCCGCTTGTAACATGCTGCCGCCACCTACGGATCGGAATCCATAGCCATGAGACTCGTTGCATCTCTGTTTCCACTCGTTTCCATGCCGTCCGATGGTTCCGTCGGCTCTGCATCCATCTTACCAACGGTATTCTGAAGGAGCGGCAGCGCGGGGCTCCTATTCTCCGTTTACCGAACTGAGCCAATCATTCGGGCAATCACTCAAGAGAGGACGTTTCCCCATGAACGACACAACTTTTCCAGTGCCGACACCACTTGCCAGTCGTTCGGAACCATCACCGGACAGACCCAATCACCCGAGTTTTCCGTCGAGCTTGAGTTTCATTTACCAAGCGCTAGCGTCAAAACACCCGCACGCATTTTACCGCCTCTGTCTGGCCGTCCTGTGTGAGCGTTGGGCCGCGTTCATGTTCATTTCAACGGCAGCGCTCATGCTCTGTGAGCGCTACAGACTCCCACAAGCAGATGCGCTGTACTGGTTAGGAATCGCGAGCGCGGCCAACTATGTCGGCTCTCTGCCCGGCGGTTATCTGCTCGATCGAACCACCAAACCCCGTCGAGGACTTGGAATCAGCAGCCTCATCCTACTACTCGGTTACACCACGCTATCGCTGCCGTATCGACCCGCGTTGTACGTCGCCTTCGCGCTGCTCTTCGTTGGCCATTCCCTTTACAAGCCCAGCACCCAGCGCATCCTAGCCGCCCTCTACGCAACGGGAGACGCTAGGCTCGAAGGTGCCCAAGTGCTCCTTCATATCACCGCCAACATCGGGGCAGCGGGTGGCTCTCTGCTCGCCGGAATGCTGGTGCATCATGCAGGCTGGGGCGTAACCTATGCCAGCGCCGCGCTCATCATGAGCGTTGCTGGAGTCTTGCTATGGCCATCCCAAACTAATCACGGATGCTCCAAGTCATCGACGCTAGATGCGCCGGTACGGACCCAAGTCGAAGCCCCCACCTCGACTCCTAACAGCTCACAGATCATCGCAGGACTCACGCTTGCGATGTTTCTATTCACACTCTGCACAGCGCAAGCAGAGGGCGCACTCCTACTCTGGAGCAAGGACCGAATCGACCGCATTGTCCTCGGATTCGAGGTTCCGATCGCGTGGTTCCTGGCCTTCCCCGCGATCCTTGTTCTGCTGCTCGCACCGATGCAACTCGCACTCCTTCCGAGACTCAAAGGGAGCATCGGCACAAGCCGACTCGTCGCTCTGGGCCTCGTCGCCGCCGCCCTCTGTTTCGCGGTCCTCCTGCCTACAACCCTGTGGGCCCAACGCGTCAGCCTGGCCTGGCTTGCCGCATCGCTGTCGTTCTTCGTCCTCGCCGAACTGCTCGTCGCACCACTCGGCCTCGCGCTCCTCCTCCGCAGCACGCCTCCCCACTTCATCGGTGTCGTCACCGGCCTCTGGTACGGATCTGGCGCGATCGGCTACGTCGTCGGCGGTGAAATCGGCACGCTCTGGTCACGCTGGCCAACGCAACGCGTGCTCATCTTGCTAACCGCGCTTCCCATCGTCGGAGCCGTCGTTCTGGCCACTCTCACGCGACAGCCCAGCGTAAGCCCGACTGAACCATAGCCATCAGGGCATTGCGCAGATCTCCAACATCGTTCTCTATGAGGCAATCGCCCGACGGTGTAGGTAGCGTAGCAATGACATGACGAAACGGAACACAAGAGAAATCCGACCAAGCCCAGCCGAACGCAGCCCCCGGACCCAAGCCCCCTCATCCAAGCCCGATCAGAACGAACAGAACAGCAAGCTCACCGACGGGGCGTATTTTTTGTTTGACGGGTACGTAATTAACTAATACAACGCCTGCCATCTGGAGGTAGACAAGGATGGTAGATAGGACCACAAGGGGCGTCGGATACATTCGCACAGGGTTGTCCACTCGCCCGCAGAGTGGAGCTGCGATACGCATATCAGCACAACTGGTAAATGCTTATTGCGAATTGCATCGCGTCTCGCTTGATGCGACCCTTCTTGATAAGGGCATGGTTACGCAGGGGGAGCACAGGGAACGTCCGACGGTCCTCGACGAAGCGCTTGGGATGCTTCGACTGGAGGGGCCGACGCTGCTGATCGTTCCGTCGATGGCGCACTTGGCGTTGTCGGTTGGGAAACTGGCGCGGCTCGTCGAGCAGCACTTCGGGGATGGGACGTTTGCGCTGGTAGCGGTTGCGGAGGGAGTGGACACGCGCACGGACAATGGTCGTTTTGTGCTCGGCCTTCTGCGGACATTGGCCCGATGGGAATGTGAGGGGGGCTATCATGCGGATTCCAAAGTCAGCTAGCACTTCGACAAAACCGCAGCAGATTCGCGCAGTTGGGTACGTCCGCGTTAGTACAGAAATTCAGGTGAGCGAGGGCGTCAGTCTTGAGACACAGCGGGTGAAAATCCGTGCGCATTGCATTGCGCATGACATCGATCTGATCGAAATCATCTCGGACGATGGAGTGTCGGCGAAGTCTCTGGAGCGGCCAGGGCTGAAGCGAGCGCTGTGGATGCTCGACGCTGGGAAGGCGGAAGCGGTTGTCGTTGTGAAGCTCGACAGACTCACGCGCAGCGTGAAGGACTTGGGAGTCCTCTGTGAGCACTACTTTGGGGATGGGAAACCGTGGTCGTTGCTGGCAGTAAGCGACTCCATTGATACTCGCTCAGCGGCGGGGAAGTTGGTCCTGAACGTGCTGATGTCGGTGGCGCAGTGGGAACGGGAAGCGATCTGCGAACGAACTCGCGAAGGAATGAACCACCTCAAGAACTTGGGTGTGCAGTTCGGTGCGGCTCCGTACGGATGGCGATACTCGGAGCAGACAGACTCCTTTGGGCGGCGTGTTCTCGTCGAGGCTATCGAAGAACAGCGGGGCATCACGCGAATCCGTGAGCTGTACGATGCCGATGAACGCATGAAGCGGATCTGCGAAATCCTAACGGAGGAAGGAGTCCCTTGTCGCGGCGACAAATGGTATAGGCGGACTCTGTACCGAGTCCTTTCACGCGCAGGAGTCCGCGATCCAGAGCGTCCGCGCAAGTCGTCCCCGTCGAAAGCTGAGCGGCTTGCTGCGACTCCTTCCGCAGTTCGGGACAAACAAGTCGCCGCCGCTCGCGCCATAGAACTGCGCACGCATGGGATGAGTCTGCGACAGATTGCGGTGCAGCTTCACAGCGAGCGACTCCTTCCACAGCGCGGGGACGTTTGGTATGCGGCGGGGGTGATGGATCTGCTTCGGATGAGTAGCACCGAAGCACGTGGCGTGGTCAAATCTAGCCGCTAACGCGCTGGGTTAGACGGTGCTGGCAAGCTCCACCGCCAACCACCAGAGGAGGCAACGGAGTGGCTCCCGTCGAAAGGGTGCGATGTTCAATTGGTCGGGCATCTCGCATGGAGCATGTACCCACCTCACCGCTACGCCGTTGCCAGTCCTTGCGATGCTATCGAGCTGGTAGACGCTCTGCCGCTGCGAGGCCCAGCCGCAGGAGGTACTCCCACGCCGCCGCAACGGTGCGAAGCCCCATGCGCCGCTGCGTCGATTGAAGCTGCGCATAGGTCGTGGGCAAGATGCGGACGCACACGCCCTTCCTGCCCCCGTCCGGTCCATCGTAGACGTGCGGATTCCCGGCCACCCCTTCCAGCCAGCCGGGAATGCCGTCACTTCCGACTGGACGACGAGAGATCGCGGAGGACAGCCGCTCGACGGCATGATCCAGCGCATCCAGACGCGGCAGGATCTCCATCGTTGAGAGATCCGGGGATGGTGATCGCGGCATCGGCGGAGGGCGGGGCGGGCTCTCGTACGTTGGTGCGTGGCTCGCCGATTCAGACGAGGCGGGCGGATCGTTCCTGAGCGAAGCACTCCAGTCTTCGTCAGGCTCTCCGCCGTCCTTCGACCACAGCGGGCCTTTCATGCGGACTTCGTGCCCATCCACCTCGCTGCTCAGCGTGTCCTTGTCCAGTTTCATTCGTCGTCATCCCAACCGGAGACGTACGGAGCGCGTGGGGACGCAGCGGGCGGCGCGGGCCAGGGATAATGCGGACGAGCCCGATGCCAAGCCATCTGTGCAAACGTCTCGACGGCGCTCAGAAAGGTCACCGTGCTGCGACCCGTCCTCGGAAGGGTCCAAACGGACTCGCCGCTGTTGTGCGCTTCTTTGATGCGCTTGGTCTTCAGCAGCGGCTCTGGGAAGAAGTCCAGGGAGCGCTGCAAGACCTGCTCCATAACGCCGACGTTCTGCTTCCAGTCGTCGGCGTCCTCGCGACCCAGCCGAACCAAGATGACATCGCTGTTGCTGGGCGTGCGCTTGAGCATTGTGATGAGGTTGCGCGCCGCGTCCGCTCCGTCTACCGTCGCCACTAGCAGAACGCCCGGCAGGCTGCCGCCCTGTACCTCGGGCGGAGTATCGAGCACCGCCATGTCGTAGGAACCCAACCCCATGCGGTCCGGCCCCTTTCGGTACAGCACATCGATCACTTTTTCGCCTCGAACGCCGGTCACGCTGACAGTGCCCGACCCGTAGTGCCGCGTCGCGATGGCCCCCTCCGAGCGTGTCACACCGAGCCGATAGCGTGCATCCTCCTGGGTGTCGCAGGTCATCAGCAGCACACGCAGACCCGCGAAGGCCAGCCGCTCAGCGATGGGAACCGCTAGCGCGGTCTTGCCAGCCCCGCCTTTGTAGGAGGCCACCACGACAGTCGGCAGAAGCGGCGCATAAAGCCCAGGTGGGTCTTGAGAAACTCGTGAAGAGCGGACGGACGCCATTAGATCACCTCGCGATATCAGGAAATACCGATCCAACGTAATGCCCAGCACCGAAAATGCAATGGCGCGGTAACTCGCTGATATCACAACGAAATGCTGGATGGCTCGACAATCACCGACGGAGATGCTCGGTTTGCTCATTTCCAGATCGTTCGCGTTCATGCCTACTTATGCCGAAACGTCGGCGGTGATATCACGCTAGGGGGCGGTGATATCACATAGTCTTCCGCTGATATCATGCGGGCGGGTCATGATATCACGGTGATATCATCCCGTCGCCCACGGCGATATCACGGTGATATTACGGTGGCGCGCCTGATATCGCGCCGCAGCGCGGTGATATCAGGCGCTCGGTCGGTGATATTGCGGTGGACGGGGCACTGGTGTCTGTCCTTGTGCGTAGTGAGCCGCTCGACGTGTTCGCGGGTGTGTGACGCTGCCCCTGGCTACACGCCTTCGTTGGGCTTGTCGTTGACGATGGCTGCTGGAGGCGCTTGCACAGCGACGATCGGCGTGGCATCGTCGCGACGGATGGTTGCGAACGTGTGACCTCTCGACTTCGGCAGACTCGCACCGCTCGCGGGTTGAGCATTCGCGCACTCGCTCGGGCGGCTGGGCTGACCGATACCGCTGTGCGATCCACCGAGACTGGGGCGAGCATGCCCAGCATTGCGACCGTCGAAGCTTTCGCGATAGCCCTCGGTGTGTCGACCGGTTGGCTCGCCTACGGACTCGGGCCGATGGAGTTACCAGGGCGGCGACGTGTGGCGGTGTCGCCAGCGCCAAGCCTCGGCTGAGCGCTCGCCGTTCGGGAAGTCTCCAACGACCGAGAGCGGCATGCAGCGGTGACAAGCCAGGTGATTCAACCGTCCACGACCATATGAAAGTTGGCCCGAAGAGGAGGCAAGGCCCAGCGTGGCTACCGTAACCGGCTTTCCGAGAAACTGGCGTCGGAGGGTTCAGACGAACTCCGCACTCCGTGCCAGGGCTCATTGCCTTCCTGGGCTGGGCCGAGCATTGAACTGCTTCCTACCATGGCCGGGAGATCGCCATCAGCGATCGTTGGCGACTCCACCGCAGCACCGTCACGATCGTGCTCGGCACGAGGCTCGCCGATAGCCATCCGCAGGCAGAACCGGCGTCAGGACTCCTTGAATGGAAGAACAGAAGGAGGGCCGGTAACTCGGGAGGCTGGGGTAGCTCAGTGCTTCCCGAAGTAGGCCAGCATGTAATAAGATGGCTATTATGGAGCGTCGTCTTGTTTGCCCTCAGTGTAGGGTGATCTATTCCCCTGGCCAGCGGTTCTGTACCGAAGACGGAACGGACTTGGTTTCGTACCAGGATGAGGCACTTGCCGAGAGCAAGGATCCTCTCGTAGGTCAGCTACTCGACGGAAGATACCTAATCAAGCGCGTGCTGGGCGAGGGTGGCATGGGGACCGTTTATGCCGCGCAACGACCCAACATTGAGAAACTCTTTGCCGTCAAAGTTCTCAAGCAAGATCTAGTTGGTGGTGAAATCGCCATCAAGCGATTCCTTCGGGAAGCTCGTGTTCTGAGCCGATTGTCTCATGACCACATCGTCTCAGTACATGACTATGGCCAGACATCGGATGGATTGTACTATCTTGTTATGGAATATTTGCATGGCATACCGCTAGACTCATATCTGAGTCAGATGCAAGGCAAGAGGATCTACCCGAGCCAAATGGTGGAGATTATGATCCAGGTTGCCCTTGCTCTCCGCTATGCACATGATCATAAAGTGGTTCATCGGGACATCAAGCCAGCAAACATTCTTCTCACCATTAAGGATGGAGAAGGCGACTTTGTCAAGGTTCTCGATTTTGGAATTGCAAGACTGACTGATCAAGAAGGTGTAACCCGCCTGAAAGACGGAATTCCGGGGACTCCCACGTATGCAGCCCCAGAGATGTTTCTCGGAGGGGATTACCTTACTCCGGCACTGGATATGTATGCACTTGGCATCATGATGTTTGAGTGTCTTGCTGGCGATCCTCCGTTCACGGGTAGTGATCTGCGCCTGATGTTTCAGCATGGCAGCGAGATTCCACCGCTCATAAGCACAAGATGCAGAGACATCTCGATTCCCTCAGAATTGGATCAACTAATTGCTCGCCTCTTGCATAAAGAGCCGAGCAGTCGGCCATCTGCGGCTCAACTCCTGGAGAGCCTAAGCTCGATTCGACCGAAACTTCCACCTCGTTCGTTGCAGAGCATTCTGTACATGAATACGAAGGTTCTGTCGCGGATTGGTACGAGTGGAGTCCAATCAGAAGAAGATGTGGGCAAAGCTCAGAAGCTCGCCGGGGAACTGGACTCGCTTGAGTCATTGGTCGCTCAGGCGAGTGAACAGCTAGCGAAGCGAATTCGGGTCGTGATCCGACGGCTGTGGTCGGCTGGCGTACCCGGTGAGATCGAGAGCACGGCAAAGGCCGTAGCCCAGTTAGAGATCGCGGAAGAAAACGCGGCGGTGCAAGTGGCATTACGACGGGAGGAACTGAGACAAGTCCGGCTCGCCGCCAATGCCCAGGAAGCCGCTCGTCGAGAGCGCTATTTGATCCTTCGAGAACAGGAGCGCGCCAGTCCTCGTGCCGCCGCAGCGATCCAGGATGAAATCGCGGCACTCGAGCGAGAAGGTGCGGCGGCAGCGGCAAGCGTGGCATCCTTCAACATTGAAGGGGATCTGCAAAAGTTAGACAGTCTACGTGCCCAACTTCACGAGCAGCGTCGGCAGCTCGCGGAGCGCATTCTCCGGGCGGCCGCTCGAAGAGGTGGGGCGGAACTACCTGACCAGGCACAGATGCTTCGCACCTTGGAGGCAGCGCTCCAACAGCTCGAGTCTGTCAGCCAAGCCTATGAGGACGTGAACAACAGCCTTCGGGAGGAATAAACGAACAGTTCGTTACCGACAAGTAGGCTGGCACGCAGGAAATACTCGCACCAACTAGCGAGCCTACGCTATACTGGCCCGATCGATGTCCGCAGATCGACAGTACAAGCTGTGCCCTAAGTGCCGCAGCATCTATCCTGCGACTGCGAAAGTCTGCGGCCTCGACCGCACAGAGCTGGAGTCCAGCGACGCGATTGTTGCTGGGCGTTATGTGAAGGTCCGTCCCCTTGGGCAAGGTGGGATGGGCACCGTGTATGAAGCGTGGGAGCCTGCACTCAAGCGCCGGGTTGCCCTCAAACTGCTCAATATTGGACGCGATCTGTGGAAGTACTACGAGCGTGAGGCCGAAGCGCTTGGCAGGTTGGCCGACGAGCACATCGTAACGGTGTTTGAGCGTGGCCACGACGAACCCTATATTGCGATGGAGTTCCTCGACGGTAAGTCGCTGGACAAGCACCTCGCTGAGAACGGTCGAATCCCTCTCAGGACCGCTTTTCGACTTTGGCGGCAAGCTGTTCGCGGTGTCATGATCGCCCACAAGGCTGGCATCGTTCATCGAGATTTGAAGCCAGCCAACCTGTTCCTGACGAAGCGGCTCGATGAGTCTGGACAGCCTGTTGACCTCGTCAAAATCCTAGACTTCGGAATCGCGATCCTTGATGACGGTGAAGAACGTCGTCGAGCGAACAAAGGCGAACAGACTCGAAACATCGGCACGCTGGGTTTTGTGGCTCCTGAGCAGTGGCAGCACGGCCAGGCAACCACAGCCTCCGATGTCTACTCACTAGGGGTCGTGTTGCTGGCCATGCTGACGGCCAAGCAGAGCTTCGCTCATCCGCTGCGAGACATTGAGCGGGTCTTCTCTCATCTCAGCACCTCACCGGAGCTGTTGCGCCTGGCCCGCGACGTACTTTCCGATGAGCCGAGTCAGCGGCCAGCCAACGCTGAAGTGCTCCTTCAGAGTATCGGAGCGCTGCCAGAAACCCGCGACCCGGCACACTTCTGGCCCGATGATCCGCTCAGCCTTCCACCA
>JBGAUT010000078.1:0-13009 GCA_044228505.1 Polyangia bacterium
GATGGTTCCTGTGCGAGCGGTGCAAAGTGTCCCGAAGAAGTTGCCTCCATCGTGGGAGCGACCACTTCGTGGGTGGCCCACCGAACGGCAACGGAGTCTTGCTTATCAACGTACTTGGCCAGGCCGAAGTCGAGTAGTTTGACCTCGCCGTTGTCCGCCAAGATCGCATTGGCCGGCTTGATGTCGCGGTGAAGGACTCCTCGCTTATGGGCTGCGGCAAGCCCTCGCGCCAGTCCCAGCGCCAATTCCAGTGCGAACTGCCACGGCACCGGCTTTGGAAGCGCCTGTAAGTCTTGCCCCTGAATGTACTCAGCAATAATGTATGGGTGCGCTTCGATTTCCCCGACGCGGTAGATCGTCACGACGTTGGGGTGCTGGAGCCGAGCGGCAGCGCGAGCCTCGATGAGGTAGCGTTCGCGGGCCTGTTGGTCGGCCTCTAGGTTCATGACGAACTTGATCGCAACCGGTCGGTCAAGAACGGTGTCGTGTCCGAGATAGACCTCGCCCATCCCGCCTCTGCCGAGTGGCCAGAGCAGGCGATATTCCTCGAACGACGTTGGCGGCGACCAGCTTTGATCGTCCGTGTTTCCGCCCGTCTCGGCCAAGTCCGCGTGTCCCCCCAGATCCCGTCCTATCAGCACGACAGGACTGGCCTTCTAGGATAACTCCCGAAAGCCCGGTTATCGTTTGAAAACGCTCGTAAGGGGTGGGGGGGTTTGCGGTTGGCGAGACGGTGCTACCATCTGCCGCATGAACGCGATCGCACGCCAAACCGTGGCGCTTTTGTTTGGACTGAGTCTTATGTCTTCATGTACGGAAGCGCTGTATCCACCCCGTCCGCCTCTCACGCCGGGGCCGGCTCTTGCCGATCCGCCGCAGTCGCGGGTCAACATGCACATCAGCCTGACCGAAACCGGTATGCGCGAGCTGATTGAGGCGACGGTGCCCCAGCAAGGCGAGGTGCCGTTTTCGTTCTTGGGTCAGCGCAAGCTGTTGTGGAAGCGCTCTCCAGTCGAGCTTCGATTTAACAACGCAGCGGGAACGATCGGTGTTCGGGCCACCATCACTGGGCAAGCCACCGTCGCCACCAATCCGACCTTCGCGATCATCATGACTGCGGAAGTGCAGCCGGCGTTGGGCTCGGATTTTATGGCACTGCTGCAGAACCCGCAGGTTCAGGTGCAGAGCGAAGACAAGCTGCTCAAGGCCGCTGAGTGGGGAGCCGGGGCGCTGACGATGATCAAAGATGAGGTCGAAAAGCGGTTGCGGGAGCTGCGCATCGATCTACGTCCGCTGCTGGCAGAAAACTATGAAAAGCTGGCAAAGCCGATCAACTTCCCCGTTGGTGATGCTAGTGCCTGCGTAAAGCTCGGCGTCCAGTCAATCGAGGCTGGACCAAGCGTGCTCTCTGGTGGGTTCGAGAAAGATCTAAGCGTCGTCGTGGCACCGTCAGTGACTCTGCCCTGCGCCCCTGAAAAAACCAGCGGTACAGGTGGAAGCAAGCTGCCGCCCCTGCACAACGTAGCCAGCATCCCGACGGGCCCATTCGAGGTGATCGTACCGATTGCGGCGACGTACGTGGAGCTTCAGAAGGCGATGAAGCAGGCATTTACCGACGGCAAGCTTGTGTTTGACCCCGAGTATCCCAACCTGTATCTCGAAAAACCGGAGCTGTACGCATCGGGGGGGCAGATCGTGACGAAACTGCACCTGAACGGCTTTGTCAAAAAGGGCTGGAAGATCGACCTCGAAGGGGATCTGTTTATGTCGGGGCAGCCCGAGATCGTCGACAATCAGCTTTCGGTGCCGAACCTAGAGCCGACGATAGAAACCAAGAGCGCGATCCTCAAGCTCAAGACCACGCTCGATAGCGACAAGATGAAGAAGCAGATTCGGCAAGCGTTACGGCTTGATATCGGTGCACGACTGCAAACGGTGCGTGACAAGCTCAGCAAGGACTTGATCGTGCGGCACAAGCTAAACCCTGGACCCGAAGCTTGTGTCAAAGCCGACATTGGTCACGTCGAGGTCTCGGGACTTTTTGCCCATGATGCCTACCTGCGGATGTACGTGAAGGTGTCGGCGCGGGCCGCAGCCTATCTGCCGTGCCCGTAATACGGTGTAAAACCACCACAAAATTTGTGCGCGGCATGCGATCGATGTGATAGCGTGCCGCTGTTTCTCGGTTCAAGCCGAAGTGGCGGAATGGCAGACGCAGGGGACTCAAAATCCCTCGTCCTCCGGGACATGAGGGTTCGACTCCCTCCTTCGGCACTGGCAGCATCACCAAGTGGGTGGTGCGCCGCTTGTACGCTGCCTCGCGAGGCGCAGCGTACGAATAACGGGGAGGGTTGGCGGAGGCGGGCTTGCGGGGACCGAAGCCGCGTCGCTGGCTAGTTCCGGCGCGTGGAGAGGTAGTCGATCAGGTCGATTTTGGTGATCACGCCGAGCAAGCTATCGCTCGGGACGGTGGTGCGATCGATCTTGCTGCCGTCGGCGCTGCTGACCGGCCCAGACGACAGAACGCAGACCATTTTGGCATCGTTAAAGATTGTCTTGAGCAAACGAACTTTGGTCTGTGGCGTCACCGTCTGATAGTCCGCCTCAATGATGTGCTCAATGCTGGCGTCGAGAGAACTGCCCTTGACCAAGATGTGGTTTAGCAAATCCACCTCGGCAACGATCCCGCACAGCCGTCCGCGATCCAGCACCGGCACCTGCGAGATGCCATGTTCTTTGAGCAGCGAGATCACCTGCCGCAGCGTTGCGCTTCTCTCGGCAGTGATGACTGGGCGGGGAGGGCGTGTGGCAAAGATGTCGGATACCGTGCCGAGCGGATCTTCGGTATCCAGGAATCCGTTGTCGCGCATCCAGTTGTCGTCGAAGATCTTCGATAGATACTTCTGCGAGCTATCGGGTAGCAGCACCACAATGTTCTGCGGTGGTAGACCCTGCGCATCGAGCTGCTCGGCGTAGCGAATCGCGCCCATCACCGCTGCGCCTGCGCTGCCACCACACATGATGCCTTCTTTTTGCACCAGCGCTCGGGTCAGCAAAAAGCAGTCCTTATCGTCGACGCGGATGATTTCATCGACGATGTTCAGGTTCATCGTACTGGGCACGAAGTCTTCGCCGATGCCCTCGACGGAGTACGAAAACGGCTTCGTGATCCGCCCAGTCTTCTTAAGCTCGTAGTAGATCGATCCGATCGGATCCACACCGACGATTTTGACCTTGGGGTTTTGTTCTTTAAAGAACTTGCCACAGCCCGATATGGTGCCACCCGTGCCCATGCCAGCGACGAATGCGTCGATTTCGCCAGCGGTCTGCTCCCACAGCTCCGGGCCCGTCGACAGGTAGTGCGCCTCGGGGTTGGCTGGGTTGTGGTACTGGTTGGCGTGGAACGCGTTTGGGGTCTCAGCGACAAGGCGTTTGGTCACTGAGTAGTAGCTACGTGGATCTTCGGCATCGACGGCGGTTGGACAGAGCACCACTTTCGCACCGAGAGAGCGCAGGTTCGCAACCTTTTCCGTCGACATCTTGTCGGGCATAACGAAGATGCACTGATAGCCGCGAAGGGCCGCCACCATCGCCAAGCCCGCGCCGGTATTGCCAGAGGTTGCCTCGATGATGACGCCGCCTGGACCAAGCAGACCCTTTTGCTCGGCATCCCGGATGATGTTGAGCGCGATGCGATCCTTCATCGAGCCGCCGGGATTTAGATATTCGCACTTTACGTAGATCGAGCTACGGACGTGGGCCGAGACCTTGCTCAGTCGCACAATCGGCGTTCGTCCGATCGCCTGGGTGACGTCGGCATACGCACCGTGCATGAGCTTGCGCGGGCCATCGGCCACTTCGACTGGCGTAGAAGGTTTGCCATTGGCCGAGCGCTTGGTGGGCTTGGCCATGGCTAACTGCCCTTCTTTTTGCCGCCTGACGCTGGCGCTTTTTTGGTCGATTCCACATCGAGGTGTGGATGCGGTGGCTCATCCCCTGCCTTTTTTAGCAGGTGCGCCCATGCCGATTCTTCAATGACGTCCTGCATTCGTCGTCCGCCATACTGGGCGACGATTTGATCGTCATAGCGGTCTGCTGCCAGCGCGACGTCATGGACAGCCGCCATGACCTCGTTCGGGTTCAGCGTTGCACCACCGAGGAGACTGTGCGTAAACAGGATCAAGTCACCATCGGGTTCGTAGGCAAATGCCCCAAAACGAAGCCGTGTGTTCAAGATGAGCAGCTTGCGAAGCAGCGTCGCATCGGGCCGGACTCCAGCCACCACCTGTGCGGTCAATCGCACGAGCGCCTGGTCGCGATTTTCCCCGGTGTGAGCGACCGAGATCATGACGTACGACGAGCCCTGCTTTATGACATAGAGCCCTTTGTCGATGTAAATGCCACGGTCGGACTCACGGTGCGACGTAGTAAGACCAAGGATCTTTTCAATGACAGCGCAGCTCTGCTCTACGGCGGAACCTGCGCTCTCGGGGCCGGTGTGTGTGGATGCCATGCCAGTTCCTCTTGCGGTGCTGACACCGTCGTTGCTCGACCCGGAGTTGGGGATAATGAGCTTTTCTCGACGGCGCTAATAGCAGCAATATCACGCTAACGCGGTCACTGACAATGGCGCAGCCCCATGCGAGGGTCCGCCCGTTAGCTGGTTCGAGGTGGTCGGTCGTCGTGGTGGATGGCAGAGAGACTGGCGGCAACGCTGTCAGGTCCTGCGGTGCGAACGGTGCGCAGACCAACCTCGGCGATTCTCGTGGAGAGATCGTCCCGATCGTGGCCGGGATTGCGAACCGACTCGATTACGCCTGGCCGTACCAGCTGGATGGTCGGATCGGGGCTCCGCCGCATGAAACGTACTGCCACATCGGGATTGGCCAGGTTCATCGGCATCGCGGGATGAAACGCGACCAGAAAGAACCCGGGCGGAGGCCGCCGCAGCTTGCCGTATTGGTTGCGAGTCTCAGCGACGAAGCGCTCGAAGGTGTGGGCCTCGCCGACCAGCCCCGGGCCACCGAAGTTTGGAAAAATCAGCAGCCCAATTTCAAATTGCGTCAGCGGTTCTAGCGACTGCACATGTTCAGCGACTGCCTGCGGCGTCGGACCGCTCTGCAAAAAGACTGCCCGATACAGCCGATCTTGCTCGCGACACATCCGAGCGTAAGGGCAAATCGACAGCTCCTCGATGAACTCGCGAAGGTAACGGTCGTTGCGACGCAGCGCCGCCTGCGCCTCGGCATCTTGGGCATCCGCGACCTTCAGTGGCTCGCTGGGGCTATCGGGTAGCGGCTCGCGCATAGGCAAAGGCTATTCCCAGGTGCGCGTGATCGGGGGCACTTTTTCGCCCGCCGATACCTTGACCTTGATGGACTCGCGCTTGCCCTTGCTGTCGTTGACCAGAAGGATGGTGTGAGCCCCAGGGCTGATGGCGAAGTCGCGAAGCGGCGTCTGCTGGATCTTTTTGCCATCGACGAAGACGATTGCCCACGGACGGACGGTGACGGTCAGCGTCGGCTTTTCTTTCTTTACGGCTGTCTTGTCGCCCTTGTCCGCTTTGTCCTTTTTGCTCTTCTTGCCCTTCTTGTCGTCGTCCTCCTCCTCTTCGGATTTGGCGACCTTGTCCTTTTTGCCCTTCTTGCCTTTTTTGTCGTCTTCTTCGGGTTCGGTCTTTGCGACTTTGTCGGTTTTGGCCGATTTGTCGTCGGTTTTGGCCGACTTGTCGTCGGTTTTGGCCGATTTGTCGTCGGCTTTGGCCGACTTGTCGCCGTCCTCGTTTTCCTGCACCCCGACTTTGGTGTCGAACTGACTTGGGTCTGCGGCCTTGGCCTTGGTGCTTCCGAGCTTGGGCATGCGGATGTTCAGCGGTGGGCGCTCATCCTTGGCGAACAGGACTCGCATTTCGATTGGATCAAAGCCCGCCAGCGTGATCTTTAGTTTCGCGGTTGCCCCCACGTCGCCCTTTACTTCGGTTGGGGTCTTGGCATCGATCGCCTTGCCGTTGACCTCGACGGTTGCACCCGGTGGGTCGGTGATGATCTTCAGCTTGCGAGACGGTGACAGGATGCTCGGCCCACCCACGACGCCTTGCTCGGGCGGCCAGATTCGATTGGCCAGCGCTGTGGTCAGTAGCCCAATGATGAGCGCAATGGCTGGGCCGATGATCCACTTGGCCACCGGTGGAATGCCTACGCTGGGCACGCTGGCACCAAACGCCAGGGCAGCGGGACGCATTGTCAGTGGCACGCTGGGAGTTCGCGCTCCGGGAGGCAGCGTGGCCGCCATCGATTGCGGGGCCGGAAGCTGCGGTGCCGGTGTCGCATACATCGTTGCTTGCTGCGGGTTTGTCGAC
Organism: Polyangia bacterium; assembly: GCA_044228505.1. GTDB lineage: Bacteria > Myxococcota_A > Polyangia > Palsa-1104 > JAEUJZ01 > JAEUKA01. Next base: position 6,359 of record JBGAUT010000078.1, read on the forward strand.
ATCACCGGTCCACCGCCTGGCGGTCCGGGAATGTTCGGTGCCTGCGCGATCATGGTCCGTGCCCCCTCTGGGGCTGCACCCGCCGTCATTGGTGGCGCTCCACTCGGTGGAGCACCCGGCGGTGGCAGCGAAGGTGCTTGCGCGATCATCGTGCGCGCCCCGGCAGGGGCAGGTGGAGCACCCCGTGCGATCGCTGCAGCAACTTCGGGCGGCATCTCGGTGGCTATCTGGGTTTTTTGATCCGATCCTGACATGTTGCTCCGCGACGCCAGCTCTTGGTTTGCCGGCGCCAATTGGGGGGGGGAATCGCCGGTTGCGGCGGGATTCGGTGAAAGTTGTGCACTTGGAGTGGGCAGCTCGGCCAGGAGCTTGGGGCTTAGCTGGGCCGTCTCGTGAGACTGCGCCTCGCTCGGCGGCGGTAGCGGTCTCTTTGAGACCGGTCGTTTGCCTGGCGAGGGCGGTGACGAGGTCGTTCGCGCTGCCCCAACCGCTGGCGATTGCGATCCAGGCTGCGCGATCTGTACAGGGGCCGCCGTTGGAAACGGGTTTGGCACCGTGCTGGGCAGCGGCGTCATGGAGAGCATGCTTTGGCCGATCGGCTGCTTGTGTTCCGATTTGAGCATGCTCTTCAAGAGCTGAGTCCAGTTGCGAGACTGTTCAGGGAACAGCGTCGCCATGAACTCACCGAGCGCCTGAGCCTCGTATGAGTATTGTGGCAACGCCATGAGCTGCTTCACCACTTCGCCAGCCGTTTGGATCCGTTGCGCTCGATTTGGCACCAGCATGCCAAGGACAATCTTTTCAACTTCCTCGGGAATGTCTGGGTTGTACTGTCGCGGAGGTGGCACTACCCCATCGCGCACCCGACGCACCACGTCTTGTTCATCTGAGCCGAAAAACAGGCGGTGACGGGTGAGTAGCTCCCAAAAGACGATTCCCATCGAATAGATGTCGCTTTTGGAGTCGAGCGTTTGCCCGGTGATTTGTTCCGGGCTCATATAGGACAGCTTGCCTTTGACGGTGCCGCCGGTGGTGGGGCTCTGGCGCTCGGCGACCTTGGCGATGCCGAAGTCGCTGATTTTTACGTCCCCGGAAAAACTGATCAGGATGTTATGCGGTGAGATGTCGCGATGGACGATGCCGAGCGGTTTGCCATGATCGAGTCGAGAGTGCGCGTACTGCAGACCCTTCAGTGCTTCGCTTACGATGTAGATCGACATCGATAGCGGGAACCAGATGCCGGTCTTGGCGGCGGCCTTTTCGCTGAGCCTGAGATCACGACCTTCGACCAGCTCCATCGCCAAGTAGTAGCGATCGCCTTCCTTGTCGAAGTCGAAGATCTGGACGATGTTTGGGTGATGAAGCTTGGCGACCAGGCGTGCTTCGTCGATGAACATCCGCACCGACTCTTCGTCGCCGGTAAACTTCGGTAGGATGCGCTTGATCACCAAGTCTTTGGTGAAGCCCTCCGAGCCGAGTGTTTTGGCTCTCCAGACCTCGGCCATACCACCGATCCCGATTCGCTCGAGCAGGTGATATTTGCCGTAGCGTTCGGGCGCTTGCGGAGCGAACTCGCTGACTAGCGACGCGGACGCGGCAAACGAAGCGCGAGGCTCACCAGGTGGGCTACTTCGCCGGACTTCGCTGGTCCGAGGGCTGGGCACGGCGTGTCCTTCCGTCGACGGCAGGTGGGCCGTCGCGCCATCGCTAGGTGCAGGGGGCGATGTTTTCGTCGGCACGGAGACAGATCAAAAATGTAACATGAAATACTTAACAATTCGGCTGAATTTGGACTTGGCGCTCCCATGTTTTTATCTGCAAAAAATGAAAATGGTTTCGTGCTGCGTTGTCGTGACGGAAGTCCCAAGCTTTTCAATGGGCTGCAGCGATCGCCATGGCAGCCGATGCTTCCGACGGTAATAGTTTGGCAGTGCCGTCGCTGCATGGCTGGTTGCAAGGGGATGGTGGCCTAGCATATGATCTGCACGTTGTTTTATAGTCTTCTCTAATACCTAAGTGGTTTAGAGAGAAAGCATCCCCAAGAGGGTTCCTCGATGCATTACTGCGCAAACGCTCCTCGTTCAAATCGCCGTCGTCACTCCGTGCTTTTGGCTGGCGTGCTGAGCATGGCTACGGCCATGGCCGGTTGTCAGACATTGACCACCGCAAAGACCGGCCTGGATACCGGTGTCTCGACGGCGCAGAGCACCAAGTCAACCGCCGATACCACCAAGCAACTTGGAACCGATGTCAAAGGCGAGTTCGACAAGGCCACGGGCAAAAAGGTTGATGGCCCTGCCGGCTCTGGCGAAAAGCAAGAAGACGAGGACGGCAAGCGCTTGCAGGCCAAGAGCAGCAAGCTCAACCAGCCTGTGAACGACGAGCTCAACCAGAGCAAGTTCGATCTGACCGACTGGAAGGCCTACGACCTGTCGGGCATCGCCGCTGGTAAGTGGGTGGAATTTGTCCTGAACTGGGATGAGCCCGATGCCGAGATCAATCTCGATATTTATGATCAAGTCGGTGCGCAGGTGGTGCAATCGCCCGGTCGGGCGGGTGTTCCTCAGAAAAACGTGCCCCTGCGGGTGCTGACGCCGGGCATCTACTACGCTCGACTAACGCTGCAGACAAGCTTTCCGAAGAAAGAGTCCGTCTATACGGTCGTCCTCAAGACTGGCAAGAACGCGGCGTTGGCGAAACCTACGTCCGTGTCGGGCAAGAAAGAGGAGGGCGGTGGAGCGGCTGGAGCGGCCGGAGCGGCTGCTGGTGCGCCTGGTGCGCCTGGTGCCCCCGGTGCCCCCGGTGCGCCTGGTGCCCCCGGAATGCCTGGCCAGCCCGGAATGCCGGGTCAACCTCCGATGGGGGCCTACCCACAGATGGGGGCGATGCCGGGCATGATGCCGGGCGGTGGCTATCCGCAGATGGGGGCGATGCCTGGAATGATGCCCGGCGGTGGCATGCCCGGAGGTGGCATGCCCGGAGGTGCCGCAGCGGCTCAGGGGGGCGGAGCCGGAGCTGGCGGCAATGGCGGCGGTGGTGGGGATTCATCGGCCATTCCGGAAAACGCCATCATCGGTCGTATCGTTCAGTCGACGGTCGAGGACGGCAAGCGGATCCTTTATCTCGACAAGGGCAGCAAGGCCAAGCTGCGCGTCGGCATGCAGGGCAACATTCTGCAAGGCAAAGAGGGTGGCCAAAAGCTAGAAGGTGGCACCTTTAGCATCACCAAGGTTCTCGGTGACAGCCAGGCGGTGGGTTCGACGGACTATGGCAAGTCTCTCGGCAGCAACAACCGCTTCATGATCCTGAAGGCAAAGTAAACGACCTCACAGGAACAGCCCCTGGTGGACGTGGACGTACGACAACTTTTCTCTCTTTTGCACGAGGCAAAACTGATGGCTTTCCGAGCGAAACTTCTGCGGACCCTGTTTGCATCGACCTTGCTGGTGATGGCCGCTGCGGGCTGTAAAGACGACGTAAACAAGAAGATCAAGAACGGCCCGGACCCGGACACCAACAGTGGTGTCGACGCCAAGCGTGGCGGTGCCAAGCCGATCCAGATCAACCGACCGGAGACGGACTCGGTGAGCTGGCCCAAGCTTCAGCGGACCAAGTGGAAGAGCATCGAGATTGCGACGCCCGGCAAAGACAATGTTCTCGACTGCGAGTTGAGAATTGATAACACCGGTGCCGATCTGAACATCGATCTGTTCAACAGCCTCGGCACGCAGATCGGATTTACGCCCGGTCCCGCTCCGAACAAGCTAAAGAAGCTGGCGGTGAAGCTGGAGGAAATGGGCACGTACTTTGTGCGCATGCAGGCAGCGATGCCGAAAGACGAGTCCGACTTTTCCGTGATCTGTCGCTGGGAAGAGGAAGCCGTGGTGGCTGAGGCCCCGGATAAGCCCCGGCGGCCCGGCAAGAAGCCTCCCGCAGACAAGCCGGCCAAGGCCGAGACCTTTGAGGAGAAGCTCGAGAAGGGCACCGAAGGTCGCATCAAGACCTCGTTCCGTGAAGCCGGACAGATGCTCATGATTGTCGACAAGGGCGCAGCGGCGGGCGTGCATGAAGGCACGGAAGGTGCCGTGCTAGAGGGTAAGTCCGGTCGTCAGCCGCTCGACGGTGGAACGTTCAAGATCGTTCAGGTGATCGACGACTCGACGAGCAAAGCCCAGTCGTCGGTGCGTTCGATCGGCAAGAATAGCCGCGTGGTGTTGTTCCTCAAGTAAGGGCCGCCTGACAGGCAGCAAGGAGACGCGAGGATGAGCACGCCGGCGCAGCATGATCCGTTGATTGGCAAGGTTCTGGCGGATCGCTTCGAAATCCTGAGCCGAATTGGTGAAGGTGGAACTGGTGTGGTCTACAAGGCCAAGCAGATCACCGTCGACCGCACCGTCGCGATCAAAGTACTAGGCGCGCACGTCTCGTCGGATCCGCAGTGGGTGAAGCGCTTTCACAATGAAGCCCGCGCTGCAGCTCGACTCGATCATCCGAACACGGTGCGGATGATCGACTTTGGCGAAACCAAAGAAGGACTGCTGTTTATCGCCATGGAGTATCTCCATGGGCGACCGCTGTCTGACGAGATTTCGCGTCTGGGCAAGATTCCGCCACAGCGTGCGCTACGCATCATTTCGCAGGCGTGTCAGTCGCTCCAAGAAGCGCACACGCAAGGCATCATCCATCGAGATATTAAACCGGACAACGTGTTTCTCGTCGAGATGAAGGGCTCGGGCGACTTTGTAAAGGTGCTCGACTTTTCGGTCGCGAAGATGGACACGCCTGACGCCCAGCTCACGCGAGCGGGGACGGTGTTTGGAACCCCCGCCTACATGAGCCCAGAGCAGGCTCGTGGCGTCAAATTGTCGCCGCAGTCGGATGTCTACGCGTGCGGCATCGTGCTGTACGAAATGCTCACCGGTAAGCCTCCGTTCGAGGCGGCGCTGCCGATGGAAGTCGTGATGATGCACCTTCGGCAAAAGCCAGCCCCACTGGTTGGGTTTCCCGAACCGATCGTGCGACTGGTGATGAAGGCGCTCGAAAAGACGCCAGACCGACGGCAGCAGAGTGCGGATGATCTGCATCGCGAGTGCATCGAGTGTCTGGAGACGCTCTATCCGAAGCAGACACCGAGCGCCGGTATGTCAGCGATCACCGAAGGGCAGCGGGTCAGCTTGCAGGCACCGACGGTACCGCCGCAGCAAGTGCCGCACTTGACACCGCCAGCGGCTGCAACGTCTTTTGGGTCGGGGCCGCCGCCCTCGATGGCCCCACCGCCGATGGCCCCACCGCCGATGGCCCCGCCGCCGATGGCCCCGCCGCCGATGGCTCCACCGTCGGGCGCTCCGCAGGGGTCCTCGTTTGGAGGTTCAGCTGCACCACCGATTGCGACGGGAGCAGAGCAGCGTACGATTTTGGCTCAGCCCGCACCCTTTATCCCGCCGCCGAGCAGTATGGGTGGCGGCGGTCGTGGCATGGACGGTGGGCACGCAACGATGTTCGTCGCTGGCCCGGCTGGGGGGATGACGATATCAGCGCAGGCGTTGGCTCTGCGTCAGCAGATCCTCGCCGCCAAACCGCGACGTGCCGTTCCCTCTCTTCCGAAGCCACTATTTTGGGTGAGTTGGGCGCTGCTCGGAGTTTCATTCGGCTTTTTGCTTCACATCATCTGGAATTAGCCGATGAAGTTTCTTCTCGGTGGTGATGGCCCGGTATCTCCGAAAGATCGCACCGAGCTTGAGCAGTGGCAGGAGCGGATTCGCCAAGATGCGGACCCAGGCATCCTGGCCAGGGTCCGTCGGATCGAAAATCATCCGATGCTGCCCAGGACTCGGACACTGCCGCGTGCGCTGCGCGATATGCCCACACACTTCGATGATCCGCTGCACCAGTGGCACACCGGTTACCTGCGCGTAAACGAAGAGCTGGAGCTTCCGTCAGAACTGCACCGCGACCTGCGTGAGTGTGTGCCGCAGTCGATTTTGCGCGACGTGTTTCGGCCGACGACAGGGTTTGACTTTGTCCTAGAACCCATCGACAGCGAGGCGGACCGGACGGGAGCGCAGGCGCTCAAGGACGCGAAAGCTGCGCTGCATCGAGAGCCGATGCCAACCATCGAGTCGAGTGTATTGGTGGTGAGTAGTGAACAGCGACGGAGGCGACGCTTTGTCACCAAGCCCTGGCAGACGCTGCTGCTCGACAGTTCACCTCGTCAGTACTATCAAGTCGAAGGCGTGCGCTACCGCGAAGTCGACGAAGACGGCCAGAGCATCGAGCCCGACAACGATGAAAACGGCGACGGCGAAGAGTAGCTTGTGGAGTGTCGTCGCAGCTTTCGGTAGGGTTTTGCTTGCCTCGGATTGGTGCAGGCAAGTACCGTGTTGGAAGTGAGCTTGCCACCGTCGGAAAGAACCCGCATTTCTCTACTTAGGCTGATCGGCGGCGGCATGTCGCTACCCGGGCTGGTGTCGCTGGCTGCGGTGGCGGAGTTCTTGCTGTTTCGAATGCTTCAGCCGCTGTTGCGTATGGCCCCTACGCTGCTGCCGGGCTGGCTGCAAGGTGGTTTGCTTTCGGTGGGGACGTTTGCGGCGCACTTCGCTGGGGTGCTTGCGCTTTGTTCCTTGCTTGCTCTGCTGTTCTTGGCGATGCGAG
>JBGAUT010000079.1:0-12660 GCA_044228505.1 Polyangia bacterium
CTCGCCACCTGTCCGACCTGGAAGGCGACGGTGCGCCGAACCGTGCAGGATTTACGGGATAAGGGGCTCTCGCTCCATGTCGCTAAGGGAGAGTGGCAGTACCTATCGCCTGACCAAGCGGTGACCAAACACCGCAAGCAGCAGGGCAGATAGCGCCAACCAAGTACGCGTTGGGGTCCAGGCCCGATGGGGCGTTCGTGAGCCCTGGTCAATGAGCTCAAGACCGCTTCACTCGGTCGTTGGGGATGCGCACGAGACGGAATCGCCTGGCGCTTGGCGGTTTCACTGCGCCCCATCGGTGTCCTGGGACTGTGCAGACGGCGTAGCACGTCGTCGATGAAGTACCGCGCTGAGAATGCAGTGATTTTTGGTAACATCACTAACAATCGGGGGAGCTGTGCCAGGCATGTCGGGGACCAAGGTCATCAGCAGAGATACGCGGGTCATAGACTTGACGCTCGGCGAGCTGCTCGATGTGCTCACCACGCGACTGACCGAAACGCTCACCGAGCGCCGTGAGAGTCGCGAACAACCCGAAGCCTTACTTGACACCTGGCAGGTCGCGAGCCTGCTTGGCGTGACGCCGAAACATGACCCCGGCCCGGAGCCACCGGAAGGCACCCCGGAATGGCGCACCTGGCGCGTGAAGCACCAAGCCGTGCGAGATAATGTGGCACACAGATTTCAACAGCTCCTTTCGCGCCGTCCTAAACTCGCGAAGTTGGCTCGCTACGACGGTCGCCGAAGGTATTTTGTGCAGGGCGATGTCGTCCGCTACTTGGACGAACTCGGCAAGCGCGCTCGGTAACAACTGGTTCTCAAAGAAGGCGCTGGTCCGAGATTTTCGCGGGTCGACCTTGACAGGGCACCGAGCCGTCCGTATGTAGACGGAGCTGCCAGTTTCTCTTCGTGAGAAGCTCGGCTCGCACCTACAACTCGGACCCTTCCTGCGGTTTATCCGTCAGGGCCTCTGCAAGGGGGTCTCATCTGTTGGTGCTTCCTGTATGTAGTACCTAATTGAACCGTCGTTCATCCCGACCTTGCCGGTGCATGAATGACTCTCAGGCGCATTCGGAAGACCCGAGTGCATAGGGAGTCGCTCGTGCATCGTTACCCAAAGCCAGTCCACAAGTCCTCGAACCGCAAGTCATCCAAGTCCTCGAACCGTCAACCTGCACCACGGGTTATCTCCCAGCGTCAGGTCACAGTCAATGTGGGCCAGACGGTGCCGGTCTGTAGCCGAAGAGCGCCGACGGAACTCGTCATTTTGGCGATGACCATCGGTCTCCTTGCGTCATTGTTGTCGGCCAGCTTTCTCGCGAAAGAGAATGAGTCTGAGCTGGCAAAGACAGCCCTGCAAATCGGCCATCTGCTCGCGTTGGCGATGACGAAACAATCCTCGTCGGCCAAATAGCTTCCCTGGCCTACACCCTCCCTGTCCGAAACAGAATAATCAACGCTGCGCCTGTTCTGACTTGGTTCGCCAGCCAGGAACACACCGGACAGCCTGTCTTTGCCACTTTGTGGACCAGATTTGGACCAGGGACCGCACGCCGCACCCACCAAAACCCCCGCTTTAGCCCACTTTCTGCACCCCACCGCAGCGACGAAAACGGGAGTGTACGGGAATCGAACCCGCCGAACCGGTTTTTACGCCGGTCCCACCAATTTTGAAGACTGGGCCGGGCACCAGTCCCGGACACGCTCCCGCAACCCTTCTATCACAAAAGCGGGGTCTGTCGCTTGACTTCGGACGGCTCGGCTACTTTCTGGTCTTTCGCGGCGGGGGAAGCTGGAACGTTTCGATGGACTTGCGGAACGCTTCCTTGACGTCCGGATACTGATCCTGGTGCGAAAAGGCGACCACTTGGAAGGCTTGCTCGCCGCGTGCAAAGCAGCCGTAGGAATAGGCAATGGGCAGCCCATTTACTGTCGCTGTTACGTACAGGATTCGTCCATGTTCGGGATCGCTGGACACCGGCTCGCGAGAGACAACGGTTGCGCCGTTATTGGCCCGCAGGGCATCGGCGACTGCATTGGCATAGTGGTCGGGATCCAAATCGGCCCCCTCAACGAGCTCCGCAATCACCATGATGTGGGCATCCAGATCGGGCCGAAGGAGCCAGCGATCGGACAGTGGATTGTCTTTCTTGGCGGCAGCATCTTTGCGCAGATACCAGTTGCTATCCGGTGCAGTCAGAACATAGGACTGGATCTGCCCCTTGACCGTCGACACGATGCCGGGTTCCGCATCATCAGGGAGTCCCGGCTTCACATCGGTGGGCAGCTCAAACGACTCGATGATACTGCGCAGCTCTGCTTCCACTTTCGGAAACGAGACTCGCGGGGCAAACGCAACGATCTGGTAACCGTGTTCGTAGACCGCAATCACTCCGTTGAGGTTTTCGAGAGCCAGGTTGTCTACAGTCGATCGCGTGTGGAGGATGCGACCTTTATGGGGGTTGCTCTTCATCGGCTCACGGCTCACGACCTCGAAGTCAACCGAGACACGTTTGGCGTTTTCCACCACCGCGTCGGCCAGCAGCTCCGCAGAGAGCTGCTTACCCGGCTCGTGTTCGGCGATGATCAAGACGTGGGCATCGAGGTCCGGACGGGTCAACCAGCGATCCGACAGTTCATTGTTCTTTTTGGCAGCCTTCGCGGTTCGCAGATACCAGTGGGAAGACGGAGTCTTGACCCGATAGTGGGATGCATTGCCGGTCACCACCGACACCGTCCCGGGCTCAATGTCACCGATGGCCATTTGAATCACTGGACCCAGCGGGTTGACACCGAACGCAGTGGCACTCAGTCCCGCTACATTAAGGAGTGCGTACAGAAAGAACATCGCGCCGCCAGCAACCAGCCGTGGCCGTGCAGGATCACCAAGTAGCAGCAGCAGCAGAGAGCCCCCAATCATCATCTGGGAGGCAGCCATCATCGGATCTTTGGTGATGGACAGCGCGGTAAACAAAACGGTTCCCAGCACCACTCGCAGGATCGCCCAAGAGACATACTTGGTCTTTTTGGATAACAGAGACGCTCCGATAAGGACATCAATGATCGCAGGCATGATGCTGCGACCTGGCGCAAACATCGGGCCGAGCTTGGGGTCGGCCGGGATCAGACCCGCGCTCAGCAGTACAAAGATGGCATTGAAAATGAGGAGCCCTCCGGCAATCTGTTGACCGAGTGTGATGGTCGCAACAGGAGGGGGCGCACTCGGTGGAGAAGGACTCGATTCGGGGGACGAGGAGGCGGTGTTCTCTGTCATAGAGACGCTTGTAAACCGAATCGCTGGCAGTGTCCATCATGGTGGTGAGTAAACCCCCATGCAGTATTGCGAAACCCCAGTGCTTTTCGAGGAGAAAGATTTTGCAAGGGGTTGGTATGGGCCGTGCAATAGTGCGCTGTACATCCTAACGATTGTGGCTTTCGAGCCGCTTCCCGATCTGAAAGGTAACTCCCATGAAGAACCGATCCCTACTGGTGTTCCCACTCGCGATGTCACTCGCTGCGTGCGGTAGTCCGCTTGGCAAAGAAGGCGTTGAAGAAGGCACCGCTGGTAGCTCGATTGCGGATGGCCAATACAGCGAGCAAGCCACGGTCTGTCCGGGGTCAAACAAGGTCTACGGAATCGACGTTTCCTATTATCAGGGAACGATCAACTGGGCCTCTGTGAAGGCAGCCGGAAAGCAGTTTGCGATCATCCGCGTGAGCGATGGCACGGGCTTTATGGACCCGAAGTTTGTGACCAATTGGAAGGGCGCCAAAGCGGCCGGTTTGGCGGTTGGTGCGTATCAGTTCTTCCGTCCTGGTCAGGATGCGACCGCCCAGGCTGATCTGATGGTGAATCAGCTCAACGCGGTGGGCTTTGGAGCCGGAGACATTCCGCCAGTGATTGATGTCGAGTCTTCGGACGGAGTCTCTGCGTCCAACATTGCGGCGCGGGTCAATGTCTGGCTGCAGCGTGTGAAGTCTCGGACGGGACGACTACCCGCTTTGTACACTGCACCCGGCTACTGGAGCGGCATTGGCAACCCAACCCCAAGTCCGCTGCCCTATCTGTGGGATGCTCACTGGGGAGTGAGCTGCCCGACGCTGCCGCCCGCATGGGGTCGACTCCGGTTCTGGCAGTATTCCAGCACTGGCAAGGTCTCGGGAATCAGCGGAAACGTCGATCTCGATCTCTATAACGGCACGCTCGCAGAGCTTCGTGGTCTGTAAGGGGTGCCAGTGAATCCTGCACGCTCCTGCCCATGCGGTAGGGGCTTTCCGCTTTCGGCCTGCTGTGGTCCGTATCTGGAACAGAGGCAGCTCGCTCCGACGGCAGAGGCGCTTATGCGATCTCGCTATAGCGCCTTTGTGCTTCGCAACAGCGGCTATCTCCTTGCGACTTGGGATCCGGCGATGCGGCCTGCTCGGCTTGATCTGAAACACGACAAAACCGAGTGGCTGGGGCTCCAGATTCTTCGCACCGAAGCCGGTACAGAGTTCGATTCGGTGGGGCGGGTGGAGTTCATTGCTCGCTATCGGACGCACGGCAAAACCGCAGAACTTCACGAGCACAGTCGCTTCCGCAAAGAAGGTCCAGCCTGGCTGTATATCGACGGTGACATCTAACGGCGAGTTACGGTTGGTCGGCCAGAGCGCTCCAGCCAAACAGAGGCGTTACAAGGACTCCCAATGATCAGCAAGAGTCCTAACTAACGGGCCAAGCGACCGAGTCTGCGCAGCGTGTCCAGCTCTCCGTGCAGAACCAGGACATCGCTGGCTTCGAGCTTTTCACCGGGAGCCGGTCCCAGATGACTGGGCGTCTCTCCGCACTTGCGTGACAGCACCATCACCCGATGGGTCTCAACCAGCATGGCCACCGTCATTCCTACGAGCGCAGAGTCTTTGCCCACGGCAATCTTGGCCGTAAACAGCTCGCGCCCATCAAGAGTGAAGCTTCCTAGAATGTCGAGATCAAGCACCGAAGCGGCGACCAGCGGTGCGGCAGCAGCAGCGGAAGAAAACGCCACCTCCAAGTGGAATGCATCGCGCAGTTTGTTGGCGATGTTTTCATCGAACATCCGTAGCACCACCCGGATGTGCGGGTTTAGTCGCCGCGCATCGAGCGCAATCTCGACGTTGGCCAGGTCGTCGTTGGTCGCAATCACCAGCGTGCGGGCGTGATGAAGTCCTGCGGCTTCAAGCGACTCCTCTTGCCGCGCATCCATCAGCAACACCGGGACTCCCATTTGCTGGGTGCGGGTGAGGAACGACGACTCGGTATTTTTTTCGATCACCACCACGTCGAGGTGCCAGTGAAGGAGTCGTTCCAGAATGCGATAACCGACGTGACCGAGTCCGCACAGGATGATGTGATCACGATACGTAGAAGCAAGCACGCGGGTCCACTCCTTCTGATTTTCCTGGCGCGAGAACAACAAAAGGGTTGCTCGCACCACAGTATCGGCGACGACGAGCAGACCGATGAGCGGATAGGCAAAATAGACCGCTCGGGCCAGCCACTGTTTGGGAATCGGATAGATCGACTCCAGGCTAAACAGGCTGTAGGTCGCAAACAGGCTCTCTAGGTAGTCTGGCTGGGCACCGTCCTTGCGGGCATAGGCATGAATCACCAGCGTTCCCAGCCCGAGCAGAATCCAGATGATGAAGAAACTAACCGAGAACTTCTGAATCACCAGCCGCAGAAAGCGGATCGAAGCGCGCACTCGACGAGCCGCTCGACGGCGTAAGTGTTCTCGCTCATGATCTGGCGCGGGCAGCAAGATGGTCCGAGTGTATGGCAATCGCATCCGCTGGATCGAGCATTTCGGCTAAGTCTGCAGGTAGTCCACTCTGCGCTTGACAACTAGGGTCGGCTACCAAGCAATCTGTCTCGCATGCACATTGAGAGCTACTCTGAACACGTCGCGCTGCTGCGCTCGCTGGGCACGCTGAAACAACGAGGACTGTCGCCTCGGGGTGTTCTGTTTTTGGCGCTGTCGTCGCAGGGACGGATCTACCTGGCACTGCCGTCCCAACCAGAGCAGCTCACGAGCGAAAGCCTGCGGGTCGGCGAAAAGATGGCGCTGCGCTGGCCGGACGCCAGCGGCGATGGTGTCCCCGAGCGGCTGTATCACTTCGACAGCATCCACGCGCTCCGCGACGACTTTTACATCTTCAACGGCGACCGACGGCTCAAGGATCCGGGCAATGCCATGGACGTTGGCACCGTGATTGCGCGCTTTATCCGAAGCTGCGGCTCGTCGAGCGTGTTCTTCGGCTGCACCCCCCACCAGCCGGGGAGCTGGCTGATTGGTGGTCCGCAGACGGTGGCGCTCCATGACTATGGCATCGTCGAGGTGGTGCCGGTTCCCGGGGGACTGCTGGCGCGCAAGATGCACGATGACCGACTGTATCTTTTGACCTTTTCCGATATCTCGCGCACCGGTCACTTGGAAGGCTGGCTGCCGGTGTTTCAGTCGCCGCTTGGCAACATCTTGCTCGTTGAGCGGCGCGTGGTCGATAGTCGACTGACGCTGTCGTGCGAGCGCGGGCTCGTCGAGGTCGATCTGTCGAACCTGCCGCAGGTCACCGAGCGCAGTCGCCTGCCGTTTGTGCTGCCCGCATATGATGAAGACTTGGTCGAGAGCCTCGATGATGACCTGGTCGAGCAGCTTACGATCTGTCCGGCGGTGCTCGGTCGACTCGGAGGTGAGGCATTTGTGCTGACCCGTGGCGTGCCGCAGCCGTGGGGGCTCCGCGACCTGGCCCCCGCCGAGCTGTGGACGGCACCAAGCGGCGAGCTGCGCGAGATCGAGAGTTGGCTGAAGCAGATCGGGGTAGCTCCACAAGCGCTATGATGCGGCTCATGTGTGCTACGTCGCGGCGGGTTTTGGTGTTTGGGTGCCTTGGAATTGCAGAGCTACTCACCAGTATCTCGACGGCTCACGGTGCGGAGCCACAGGTCGGACTGCGCTCGCTGGCGATGGGTGATTCTTTGCGGGCGATGGCGACCCAGAGCGAGGGTATGCTGCTCAATCCGTCGGGGCTGGCCATGACCAAGCAGTTTCAGGTGAGCGGCTTCTACAGCCTGCGCTTGCCGTCGCTTGGTCACTTCCTGCACGCCTCGATGTCCGATTCGATCACCAACAGTCACTTCGCTCTCGGGCTGTACTACAACTACCTTCACGAGACACCGCACTTTGCCTATCGGCTTCGCAACGGCGGTGACAGCTTTGCGCAGACGGTGCATGGGGCCGAGATCATCCGTACCGGCCATGAGTCAGGCACGGCGCTGGCGATTCCCATCGGAGAGCGGGTGTCGATTGGGGCCACGCTCAAGTACGGCTATTACACGCTCCGTTCGCAGCTTGGCCAAGACATGGCACCGCCGGGACAGTCGGCGGCTGATGGTCGGATTGATGCCGAAAACGGCGTCGACCTGGGTTCGGTCGGTCATGTCGTCACTTTTGATGTGGGTGCCACCGTGCGACCGTTTGGCGGGCTGCACATCGGGGTGGTCGGGCAAAACCTGTGGCCGCACGGCTATGAGATGCCGACCTTGCTGGGGATTGGGCTGGGCTATCAGTTCACCGACCGGCTGATGCTTGCGGCGGACACCGTGATAAACTTCACCGGCAACGAGACCTGTGTCGACATGAGCGGAGCGAGCTGCGGCGAGACGGTACGACGAACCACGGTGCGTTTTGGCATCGGTGGAGAGTACGCAATTGCCGGGAAGGTGCCGCTCCGGCTTGGCTACTTGTATGATGACAACCTGCATCGTCACCATGCGACCTTCGGCCTTGGATATATGAGTAGCGATCCTGGTTTTGCGCTCGACGTCTCGGTGCGTCAGGCCGTGAGTGCGGGCAAAGAGACGGTGATGCTCATCGGTTTTCGGATCCTGCGCGACGTCATCCCCAGTGGTGAGGGCGGTCCGTAATGGATCTACGGGATGAAGGCGAGCTGATCCGGCGGCTCCAGCAGCATGACGAAAAGGCCTTCCAGAAGTGCGTCAAGCTGTACCAAACCAAGGTCTATGGCCTGGTCTACCGCATGCTCGGTAGCCAAGCGGAGGCCGAGGATGTCTCGCAAGAGGTCTTCGTCACCGTCTTTAAGTCCATCGACAGCTTTCGAGGTGACTCCAAGTTTTCGACCTGGCTGTATCGGATCGCCGCCAATCACTGCAAAAATCGCATCAAGTACCTCAAGCGGCGGGCGCACAAACAGACCGGCGAGCTCGATGATGCCGCAGAGCGCGAGCTGCTCGGTTCGTCGTCGAGCACACTCGGTCAGCAGCAAGCCAGCCCGGTCGAAGCGCTCGAAGGTCTGCAGCTTGGTTCGATCGTCCAGCGGGCGATTACCAAGCTCGATGAAGAACACCGACTGCTGCTCGTGCTACGCGATGTCGAGGAGCTGTCGTACGAAGAGATCATGCAGGTGACGGGCCTCGCCGAAGGTACCGTCAAGTCGCGGCTCCATCGGGCGCGGCTGGTGCTCAAGGAAGAGATTGCGCGGCACACCAAGTAGCCGTTGCAGAGGCCAAGGCGCGTGGAGAGCATGATGAGCGAGCAAGCGGGAACCAAATCAGCGGCAACCGACCGAGCAGAGGGCGAAGTTCCTGGCGCTGCACACGGTCCTTCTGAAGACGAACAGACGGCAGCCGAGACGCGGTCGCTCTTGGCGGGACTTGGGACGGTGACGCCTCCGACCGATCTATCGGAACGGGTGCCGCAGCTCATTGAGCGGCGCTCTCGGGGGCGGTTCTTTGGTCGGCGCAAGCTGTACGAGCGAATCCCGTTTGTGTGGGTGTCGCTGGTGATGCTGATTGTGGCCGCGCTGCTGTACGCGGTGATGCGATTGGCCCCGTCGGTGATGTCCTCGCCCTAGCCAGTTCCTGATATCTGGGGCTCTCGCCCTTTTGCCGCAGTCAGTGGACGGATAGGGTTGCGGGTGCTTGCGTGCTAGAGTGCCGCCGTGCCAACCAAGCGCTTTTCTGCCAACGACCGCTCAGCGACGACTCCATCGGGAGTTGCGGTACACACCGCTCCGGCGGCTTTGGGGTCTTCCTCGGCAAGTGCCCCGGTCCGGCGGATTCTGCCGCACAGCGTTGATGCGGAAGAGTCGGTCATCGGCGGGCTGCTGTTTTCCGGTCGAGCGATGACCCTGGTTGCGGACGTCATCAATGCCGACGACTTTTACGATGCCAAGCATGAAGCCATTTATGCGGCCATCGTTGATCTCGACCAGCGCTCGCGACCGATTGACCTCATCACCGTTGCCGAGCAAATGCGGCAAAGTGGCACGCTGAGCAAGCTGTCGGCGCACGGCAGCGAAGCGTATCTGGCCGAGCTTCTAAACAAGGTCGGCACCGTCGAAAACATCGCTCACCACGCTCGCATCATTCGCGAAAAAGGGACGGCGCGGCGGCTGATTCTGGCGGCCTCGTCGATCCAAGAGCGCGGCTATTCCGATGAGATTGACGTCGACGGTTACATCGACCAAGCGCAGCAAGCGGTGTTCGAGATTGCCAATCGCTCGAACCGGCAGAGCTACGAACCAGTCCGTCGAGTTCTCCACAATGCCATCAAGGCCCTGGAGCAGCGCTTTTCGCGCAAACAGGCGGTCACCGGAGTGGCTACGGATTACTCCAAGTTCGACGAAATGACGGCGGGATTTCAGCCGGGCGACTTGGTAATCATCGCAGCGCGTCCCTCGATGGGGAAGACCGCGTTTGTGATGAACTGTGCCCAAAATGCGGCGCTCAATCACGGGGTGCCGACGCTGGTGTTCTCGCTGGAAATGTCCAAAGAGTCGCTGATCGAGCGTGTCTTGTGCAGCGAAGCCCGCGTGGAATCTCAGAAGCTGCGCTCGGGTTTTTTGGAAACGCGTGACTGGATTGGCATCACCAAAGCCGCCGGTCGCATCGCCGAAGCGCCGATTTGGATCGATGACAGCGGCTCGCCCTCGCTCATGGAGATTCGGGCAAAGTGTCGACGCTGGCGCTCGGACTCGTCGATTTTTCCGCAGGGCCTAGAGCAGATCGGGCTGGTGGTCGTTGACTACTTGCAGCTTGTTCACGGAACGCCGCAGGGTCGCGAGCAGAATCGCGAGCGGGAAATCAGCGAGATCTCCCGAGGCTTCAAAGCGCTGGCCAAAGAGCTGAAGGTACCGGTGCTGGCGCTGTCGCAGCTAAACCGCTCGGTCGAGTCACGGGCCGACAAACGACCGATGGCTTCCGACCTGCGTGAGTCTGGTGCCATCGAACAAGACGCCGACGTGATCTGCTTTATCTACCGCGATGAGTTCTACAACAAGGAATCGCCGGATCGCGGTGTCGCCGAGATCATCATTGGCAAGCAGCGCAACGGTCCCACTGGAACGGCGAGGCTCGCGTTTTTGAATCAGTACACTCGCTTTGAAAACCTGGCCGAGGATCGGGCGGAATAGCGTCGGCAGGTAGACCTCGCGCTGTGAACGCCCCGATTCCTTCCGCTGGGGATCGCCGCCCGCTATCGTTTGACGGCGCGCCTGCGCACGGCAGGCCCGATGGCAAGATGGCAGCCGCCCACCACAACCATCAGGAGTCCGCAGCCCACCCACAGGGTTTTGGACCCCGGACCATCGAGCACCGCACCGCCCACAATCGGGGCAGCCACCGACGCAAATCCCCACGCCATGCTGTACACGCCTTGATAGCGACCGCGCAGTGCCGTCGGTGCCAAATCGGCCACCACGGTGTTCGAGGTCGGCAGGTGCGCGATCTCTCCTATTGTCCAAATCGCAATTCCCACCGCGTACCCAAGGACGCTGCTGACGAATCCGAACAGACCAAATCCCACACCGAACACCAGCGCGGAAATCGCCAGCACCGCAGCTCTCGGCTTGGGGGCCAGCCACGAGGTCATGCGCGGTTGAAGCAGCGCGATCAGTACGCCGTTTATCGCAAACAGTGCTCCATAGGTGGTCTTCGATAGTCCCTTGGCGGTCATGTCCATCGGGGCGCTCGTGCCGGTTTGCCACATGACCAGAGCGACTCCAAAAATCAGCAGCGCGAACGTAAGGAACGTCCCATCCGTAAAGACGTGCAGGAGTCCCGGTGCAGCGGTTCCGGGTGCTCGGTCACCAGGGTCAGGACGTGTCTCGGGAACCTTCACAAAGACCAGTACTCCGTAGAGCGCCATCGTCGCTGCATCGAATAGGAACAGCGCCAGGAAGCTCTTGGTCGCGGCCAGGCCTCCGACCGTCATTGCGACCGCGAAGCCGAGGTTTATCACCCAGTAGAGCAGGCCGTACGCCCGCGTCCTTTTTTCCGGCGGCACGACGTCCGCGATCAGTGCCGCAACCGCAGGCCGATACATCTCACCGAGCCAGCCGACCAGAAACGTAAACAGCGCAATCATTGCGAGCTGGCGCGACAGGCCGACGCCAATCGTTGCCGCTGCCCCACCGAACAGCGAAAGCAGCAGCGTGAAGCGTCGTCCGTATCGATCGGCCAGCATGCCGCCGGTGAGTCCCGCCAGGATCGCCCCCACTCCGAATAACGAGATCAGCAGCCCGGTCTGTGCCTTCGATAGTGCTCGCTCCTCGGTCAGATACAACGCCAGGAACGGCACCACCACGCTCCCCAGCTTGTTGACCAGCGTACCCAGCCAAATCGTCCAGTAGACGCGGGGTAGCTCAGCGTAAATGGATTTAAAGTCGCCTAGCACAGCGCGGCGAGTCTAGACCACGAATCCAGCCCGTGGGGAGTCATTGTAGCGTTCGTGCAAATCTTCCAAGTCGTTGGATGCTGTTGTGTTTTTGAATATAAAAGAAGTATTTTAAATGACTCATATTTGTAGGCAGAGAGTGCGGATGAGAATCACAAAAGAGAACTACGGCGTGTCTCTTTTTTCGGGCGAGCGGAGGGCCTCTTCACAAGCAGATAGCGCGGTGGGAATGCCGTAGTAGTCCGCAAACCGGCGCGCTCGCGGCAGGTGGTCTTTGGTCGAAATGAGGAGGGCGGTGGCAAAGCCGTGCTCTTGCATAATGCGCTTGGTAAAGCGGAGGTTTTGCCAGGTGGTCAGCGACTCGCTTTCAAGGAAGATGACCTCACGGGGCATGCCCAGTCGCTCGGCTTCGCGGGCCATCACGGCGGCTTCGATGAAGCGGTTGTGAGCGGCTCCACCTGCGAAGATCGCGGCGCGGACCTTCCCCTGCTGGTAGGCGGCGAGCGCGGCCTTGATCCGGCAGCGCAAGCACAGCGATGGCGTTCCATCGGAATTGGCCGGACAGCCGAGCACCACTGCGACATCGGTGGCTCGGGGTTTGGGCTGCGCTTGCGCTTCGGCGTACAGCTCGGGCCGCGGTTTGTCGCGCTGAAATAGGTCATACCAAGCGGCGCAGCCCGAGAACGAAATCACGCCCGCGGTCAGCACGGTGATCCGTCCAATCGGCCACAGCCGCCCGTTATTCGCGGAAGGGGGGTTAGCCATGACGGAGATCACGGGCCGCAGCGTGGGCCACCCGTCGTCCGGTTGCGTAAATCGTAAGCTGCGGCGGACCTCCGAGAGAGGTCGGAAAGAGGCTGCCATCCGCGACGTACAGCCCGCCAAGCTGGTGATGACGACCGTGCTCATCGACCACAGCGCGGCGTGGGTCACGGCCCATCGGCAAGCTGCC
>JBGAUT010000007.1:0-215113 GCA_044228505.1 Polyangia bacterium
CTTTGTTTGCGCACTCAAACGGACTCTTCCTTGCAGCCCTAGAGTTTTTTTTCAACTCCAGATTCTCTGCTGTGATCTCTGCGACCACGCGGCGCATCCGCTCCAGCTCGGCCACAAGTCGTGCCGTCTGCGCGTCGGGCTGACTCTTGCCCCGACGGTCGACCTGCTGAAGTGCCGCCGTCGTCGCCTGCTGCGCCACCGCCCGCCACTTTTACACCAGCGCCGGACTGACGCTGTGCTTGCGACAGACCTCCGCCAGCGTCACCCCAGGCTGCCGAGTCTCTTCCAGAATCGTTCGCTTCTCCTCGGCTGTGAATCTTCGGTAGCTTCGTTTTTCCATAGCGTCAGCTCTCTGTTTCCGCATCCTACCCGCCAGCAATCGCCGTCGCTACGATGCTCTGTGGATGAGCCCGCCTTACAATCTTAAGAGCTTCTGAAAGTCCAGGTTTGGGTGAAGCTACACAGTCGGGCACAGGCTGCGTCTAAAGCTTTGTCAGTAGGCCAGTGCAGAGCTGAAAGTAACCGGCCATGACGCTGGGCAGGTACCTCTTGACGTCGGCTCCGGCCTTCTTGTCGTTCTCATTTGCTTGGAGATCGGAGATGGCCTCCTCCATGATCTTCTGCATCTCGTACATCTTGTTCTTCATCGCTTCGTTCGCGTGGAACTGGGCGAACACCATTTTGAGGGCGTCAAAGGCCGCCCTCTCCTTGAGCTTGAAGGGCTCACTGTTCGCGTCCTTGATCTTGGACAAGTCGGCGGCGATCTTGTCCGAAGCTTCGATCAACTTTTGTAGCTTCTTCTTCTCATCGCCATACTTCATCAGCGTCGTTTGGAATGAGCCTGATGCTTTGGTGACTTTGTCTTGAACTTTCGCTAGATCGAATGCCATAGTTGATTCTCCATTCTCTGTACGTTTCCGTCTGAAATGCCCATGAACGATTCCGGCAAATCTTCTTCCTTGCCTTTCGGACTACTCCTTGCGGATTCAGCAGGTAAAGAGCCAAAAAGTACGTCGTGCAGCTGAAGAAAATTATGAGCGGCTCAAGATCGATGTAAATCCCTTATTATATGAATTCGTGGAAACAGGTCTCCGCATTGGCAGCTCCTCCCCCCTTAAGTGATTTAGATCATTCAGGAAAAGTGAGCAGAAAACGTCTGAGTCTTTTTCTTCGCATTGACGACCTAAAGAGCAGAAGGCTTCCCAAATCTCCTTTTAGAGATCGAATGCGCTTATCGGCTAGAGGCTGGCGGAGGCAATCGCCCCGCCAGGCCCCTCCCACACCACGGGACGTGCGGGTCCGCATCCGGCGGTTCGGAGAGTTGAGGTTACGTCGCTAGCCTCGGCAGCCCCTGGACGTCGAATTACTTGGGCGGCTGAGCCTTGCTCAGAGTTGCGCAACCAGCTCTTTAGGTTCCCGGCTACTTTGGCGGCCTCTGCCTCGGTCAAACTCAGCGCACGCAGTGCTTGATAGGCGGTCGCTGCGTTCTTCCAGTGTTTGAGTTGCAGCATGCGCAGTCGATGCCGAATCCACCCGTCCAGTCCTTGAAAGAGTGACAGGGATTGCTGGAGCTGGAAGTAGTTTCTCCACCCCGGCAGATAGCGCCGCTCCTCAATGACCTTCGGAAGGCTTCGTCCACCAGTGTGGCGCGTAATCTGCCGCACTCGGTCTTTCATCGTCTGGAGAGCCTTGCCTGCTACTGCCCGTCGGACCTCCCGTTTCTTGATCACGAAGAAGGTGAACCCAAGAAGCGTTCTTTTCCACGGGTGTGCCACTGCGCTCTTGGCCTCGTTGATTCGAGGCCGGAGCTGGCCGAACAGACGCCGAAGCGTCTCCATCACATCCTGAGCCGCCTGCTCCGATCGCACGTACACGTTGCAATCGTCAGCTTAGCGGCAGAGCGAGAGTCCGCGCTTCTCCAATTCCTTGTCCACTTCGTCCAGCAGCACATTCGCCAGCAGCGGCGACAGAGACCCTCCTTGTAGAGTGCCCTCCTGCCGCTCCACCACGACTCCGTTGGCCATGATTCCGGCCTCCAGATAGCGGCGGCACAGGCCCAGCATCCGCTTGTCCGCAATTCGCCTGGCGAGCTTTCCCATCAGCACGCCGTGGTTGACTCGATCAAAGAACTTCTCCAGATCGACGTCGACCACGTAGTGGCGGCCTTCCTGGATCTACCGCTGCGCCGTACGTACTGCATCGCGGGCGCGGCAGCCAGACCGGAAGCCGTAGCTGTGCTCCGAGCAAGTTGGTTCGATTCGAGGCTGTAGGACTTAAAGTGCCTAACAAAACGTAGCGAGGAACCCCGGATGTCCGGAGTAGCCGGACGAATAGTTGGAGCGAGCACCGGAGCGGAGCGGCCTTTGTGCCGTGAGCACCGGAGCACAGCGACGACGCAGTCAGACGGGGTCCGCAGTAGTTTTGGTAGGTACTTCTAGGCTGTTAACGCCTTTTTCAACTGCGCGGGGTTCATCGGTGGGATGTGCTTGATTCCGCCGACGCACCAAGTGTTCGAGCTTCCGGTCTTCGCAGGCAGCTTGAACATGAGGATCGAATAGAACGATCCCTTGCCCGTCACCAGCGCGAGGATCTTGGCCTCGGCTCCGCCCTTGAACCTGGACTGCAGCGGCTCGATCTCTTTCGGAGCCCAGGCCCCCGCCGGGTTGAAGCCGCACGCGTCATTCGGCATATACCCTGCGAAGGTACTCCTTACCGCTTTGTTGATCTTGTCATTTCCGTCGACGGTGCCGACGTGGCCAATGTACCGCAGCCCGTCCTCCTCCCACAGCGTAATCAGGCATCCGCTCATGTAGCCGGTCAGGCAGTCACCGGCGGAGATCAGCTTTTTCGTCGTGTGTCCAACGCTATAGACCAGCCATTGGTACGGGATTTTCATTCCCATCTTGAACCCTAGCTTGGTCACGTTGGTCACCGAGGGATTGATCAGCTCCCCGTCCAGACCGTCATAGACCATGTCGCTAAGGACCACTTTGGGATCGCTCAGGATTACCGAGCCATCCTTGGAACCTTTGGAGTCATCTTTCGGGGAAGTCCATGTGAGTCGGACACCTTGCAGAAAGTACTTTTCAATCATCGTTTTTTCACTTCATTGAGAGAGGATCACTTCTCAACTGTTTGTTCGAGGGTCAGGCCAATATAAATATATCATAAAGGGGGAAAAAATTCTTCGCTTTCGATTGACCTGCCCCGCAGAAACTGATCCATGGGGACTCAAGAAAAGGAACGGATGGTTCTGGGCTTCCGCTACAAAGGAAGCTGCCATGAGAAAGTCCAAGTTGACCTGGTTCGCAACAGCACCACGACCACAGATGCCAGCGTTCGACTCGGGGTCTGTCAGTAGAACGCAAGGATCAGGGATTTTGTTAGATCAAAGCCCGCACAGAATCCTGAATCGGTGCGGCCGTTTGCTCCGCACGGTCAATGAACCTTCGCGGTCAATCGCGAACGCTTCTGACGAGACCCTTTGTCCCTACCACAGGCTCTGATATCATGTGAACCCATGAAAAATTGGCTGTGGATCTCATTGTTCGTTGGCTGTGTCACCGGTTGTTCCTCTGGCGGCTCTACGGGAGGAGGAACCGATACTTCCGCCGATCTCGCGGTTCCTTTGGACAACGTCGATCTGGCCGGAGCAAACGAGGATCTTGGTGCCACCCCTGATCTGCGAATGCAGCCCGATCTCATGCCGGCCATCCCGACTGATGCGGAGTGCTTCACGGAATGGAAGACCCGCGGCAACTGTCCGGCTCCGCAGATTACTGAGTCGTATCTGGGAAACAACTGTGTAGGCACGACCGGAGTGTTCGTTGTCGGTCGCTATTTCCAGTCTGGGAATCAGTTCTGGACCACCAACGGATTTATGCCGTACGGACCCTATGCACAGACGAGCAAGCTCAATCGGGACACCTGGAACTATCTGTCACCACGCCTGATGTGCATTACCACCAATTCGGACGCCACCTATTGGTCTGGCTTTGCGATGCAGGTGAAAAATCCAGACGGTCAGCTCTCCAATTCGGTCACGGTTGCGAACAAGCTGGGAGTCCCCCCCACGTTGCCGTCGTCTGGCACAAGCAATCCGTTTGATGCAAATGCCTGTATGGACACCCCGATGACCACGGCTCAAGCGCAGGCCAAGTTTGTGCCTCCGGCTTCGACCGCCACACTCGGTGCCGTCACCATCAGTCGGCGCTCGCGACCCTGCAACAGTGTCAGCGGCTGCGGCGCTTGGGGGCCGACTACCACGGAAGCCAGCACGACCGCAGCACTGCAGGTCACCGGCGGCACCTCGATCCATCTAATGCTCGGAACCAGTGACTGTGGAGCGCTGAGCGGCACCCAGCAAATCAGTACCAACTACTGCCCCACCACCGGAAGCGCTGGATCCTATGATGCACATCTTGCGGGCTCCTGCCTGATGCTGTGGCAGCGCAAATTTTCGACGGTAGCAGGAGACGGTAGCTACACCCATACCGAGTACGGAGCCGTCATCAGGTACTGATTCTCTCGCCGGCTGACGCCGACCTCGTTCGACCCGCCCTGCTCTGTTCCATTGCTCCTCCCGTCCGGCTCTGCTCGCATCTGCCCGCGCAACCGTTGGGCCGAACCTGCAATCAATCCCTGTTCACTTGCTGCACTGAGTCAGCCTATATTCACGGCATGAATCGCCCAACGATTGGTCTTTTTCGTCGCAGTGTGCGCCTCCTGGCGTGGCTTTGCGGATCGCTTGCGCTGGGAACACTCGGGGGCAATACCGCACAGGCGGACCCTCCGGCGCGGCTCGCGACCCGCGTCTTTGGCTACATTCCGTATTGGACCGCGAGCAAGAAGACCTGGGACTACCAAGGGCTTACCGATATCGCGCTATTCTCCGTCGGTGCGAGTGACAATGGGACGCTAACCAGCACGACCTTTTGGCGCTCCAGCCAAGCGCGGACCCTGATCGACGAAGCCCACAGCCACGGTGTCAAGGTCGAGCTGGCCGTCACGAACTTCGATCCGACAAGCCTACACAACCTGCTGACCAGCCCAGCTTCCGTGGACGCACTCATCGCGGCATTGGTCAAGGAGGCACTCGTCACCCAGCCCGGTGATGGCCTGAGCATTGACTTCGAAGGACTCCGCGGTAGCGATAGGGTGCCGCTGGTCGACTTCATCCGCAAGCTACGAGCAGCCATGAAGGCCAAGATGGTCAACTCGCAGCTCTCGCTGGCCACTCCTGCAGTTGATTGGAACAGTGCCTACGACTACGCAGGTCTGGCCGCTGAGAGCGACACCTTGTTCATCATGGGCTACGGATATCACTGGAGCGGCAGTAGCTCTCCCGGCCCTGGCGCGCCTCTGGTGTGCGGAGCACCGTGGGGCAACTACTGCCTGTCGAAGACGGTCGCTGAGTATGTTGCGGCGGTCGGTCCGACTCAGCGTCATAAGATCGTGCTGGGGCTTCCTCTATACGGCTACGACTACCCGGCGGACACGGACAAGATTGGAGCCAAGTCGCTTGGCACAGGATCAGCGGTGCTGTATTCGACGGCCCGAGATCAGGTCAAATCTCGTCGCTATGAACCGGTGTCTCAGTCCCCTTGGTATGTGTACACCGATGCCAAGAGTGTCCTGCATCAGGTCTGGTACGACGATGAGGAAAGTCTGGGTAAAAAGATCGACTACATCGTTGATCAAAGGATTGGCGGCGTCGGCTTCTGGGCACTCGGGTACGAGGATGAAAGCGCTTGGAAACTCATCCAACGGAAGCTTTCCCTTCCTTCACCGCAGCCACCGTCACCGCTGCCTCTGCCGACACTGCCGCCGGTCGATTCCCAACCGCCACAGATGGACAGTGTGGCCGAAATCCAAGGTTGTTCGCTGACCATGGCAGCCCGGACTCACACTCCAGGAGCCACTACCTGGATGCCGCTGGGACTCCTCCTCCTTGGCGCGTCGATCAGACGTCGTCTACACCTGGCCAGAGCCCTCGCCTTCACCATTTCGTCTACTTTCCTCGTCAAATCCCCTTTCACATAGGGCTCTCTCCCTCCGCTCCGAAACTCCCATGCCCGCTACCTTCGCGGCTCCAAAAACTCGGCAGCTAGCTCCCTCTTGGTGGAACCACTCCCAACCATTCCCCACCGAATCCTTTTCACTGCTCCTCCACCGAGCATCAAAGCCTCACGGTTTTGGGAGTCGGCTACAGAAGTCATCTGAAGAGGTCAAACTCGTCGTGTAATATCTTTGGATTTCTATCTCCTATGTCAGATCCATCGACAGAACCCGTTGATATCGTCGGGACGGTCCTCAATAGGAAATATGAGGTCCAGCAACGCCTAAGCCAGGGCGGTATGGGGGTAGTTTACAAAGCCCGACATCTCACACTGGACACACCGGTTGCGATCAAAGTACTGCTCAAACCGGAGGACAAAGTCGCCCAAGAGCGATTTCTTTCCGAGGCACGGCTCGCATCCAAAATTAGGCATCCGAACACCGTCTACATTTCTGACTTCGGGGTGCTCGAAGATGGTCGTGCCTTCCTGGAAATGGAGTTCCTCTCCGGTCGAACGCTCGCTGCCGAACTGGCCCAAGGCCGAGTGTCACCGTCGCGTGCCTGCCACATTGCGATGCAGATTGCCAGAGGCCTACAAGCCGTCTACGACAAGGGAATCGTTCACAGAGACGTGAAGCCCGAGTGAGTGACTTGGCAAGTTACTGTCGAGAAATTTCCTTGTCGAGGATGGCTGGGAAGTACGAGGGAAACGTACGAAGGCTACCTATGTTATCGAAGATGCCGCGATGGCGCTGATGACGGCTCCGCAGTCTCGATTCAGATCGGGCGGCTGACCCGCAGCTTGGCTTGGAAGTCCTTCAGTTCCTGCCAGCGGTCTTCGGCTGCGAACTTGGCTTGCTCCGGCCAGCTCGTCGGGTCGGCCAGTGCGAAGCGCTCACCTGCGGCCAAGAGGCGCTTGATGCGAGACACCTCCGTCGCGGCCAGCTGGGCGAATGATTGAATGCCGGCCTTGGCCAGCAGCTTGGAGATCTCTGGACCGATGCCCACGATCTTTGTCAGGTCATCTGGCCTTTTGATTTGGCTCTGTCGCTCCAGGTCCGTGATTCTCTGCTCGAGCGCAGCGATGGTCGCGTTCTGTACCGCAAGTTTTTCCTCGCAGGAGCCGCACTCCGCTTCGTGAGCGTTCAGCCGACGCATCAGTTCCTCATATTCCTGCTCGCACTTGACCTCATGGACGGCGAGCTGGTCTCCAAATCTCTCCAGACGAGTCAGTGCATCGCTGAGCCGGCTCTCGGTGGAGTCTTTGCTCAGGGCCGTGAGCTTGTCCTGGCACTCCCCGCAGCACTTCTTGAGGGACTCTTCCAGCGCGGCGATTCGATGCTCATGGGATTCACCGTCCGGTGTTCCCGTTCCTGGCCGTGGACCGGGAGATGTGACCGTCTCCTCGGCCAGTGCACCGACGACGCCGTTTTTGCCATCCTCGGCACCTTGCGTGTATCCAGTGCCGGCGTTTCCGCACAGACCGCACGCCACCGAGGTAGTGACCGTGCTCGGGAGCGCGAGCGAGGTCCGGATCACACCGCCGCCACCGCCGCCGCCCGGTCCATGCCCCCCATACGAGGGGCCGCCGTTGCCGCCCTGGGCTTCGATGCTGAAGGTGCCGCTTACCGCCTTGGTTCGCAGCAAGATGGTGCCGCCGCCACCACCGCCGCTCGCGCCGTCCCACCGCGAGGTCGGTGGGGTTCCGCCATTCGCCCGAACCACTCGCCCGGCCGAGCCGCGAATTTCAGCCGCGCTCAGGAAGATGATCCCGCCGCCCGCCGCTCCCGGCTGGCCCACGCCATCGTTCTGGTGGCCACCACCACCGCCGCCGCCCAGAAAGGCACGGTCCTCCTTCGCCAAGGCGACGCCGCCGCAGCCGCCGTTTATGATTCCGTTGTTCTGGGTGAACTGGTTTCCGCCGCCCCCCCCTGCGCCGCCGTTGCCGCCGCCTCCTCCTCCGGCGTTGTGCGCATTGCCACCGCCTCCGCCATTGGCTGCCGCGCCTCGGCCGGCGCGCTGCTGGTCTGGCAGGTTTGCAATTCCCTCACCCTTTTGCCCCGCTTCATTTTCGGCCGAGCAGATGTAGTCCAGACGCGAAAAGATGTACCCATTTGCCGAAGGCTTGCCGCCACGGAAACCTTGGGAGCTGGCATCCACGTCGGCCAACAAATCGATCGCACCATCGGTCTCGATGGCGATGACTCCGCCGATCGTGCCATCCCAGTCCGCTGCTTCGATTTTGTCGCTGATGACGACATCCCCTTTGTGTGCTGAAACGAGCACGATCTGGACGCGGCCATTTTCTGGATCGAAGCTACCGCGCAGCGGTTGATCGAGAGTGATGCGCTCGCCATCGATTTCGCGGACGGTTGCCAATTCGTAACAACCGGCCGTGGCAAGATCCTTGAGCGTGCCAAAGCTCTGGCTATTCGACAGGTCGATCTCCGCGCCTGTCATTTGGATGATCAGGGCTCGATCGGAAGGACGAAACGGGTTGTCGGCCCCGCCGAGCAGGATGGACGGACCCGCAATCGCAGAGACGGGCCGGTACCGATTCACAATGCCAGATATGGACGTAGTCATGGCGAATTCCTCCTGAGTCGTTTTATGGTCCAGTGCCCCTTCGCACGTCTCCCACTGGCTGGAGCACGCTGCGTAGGAGTCGCTATTCTGGGGAACTTTCCCGAGTTCCCCTCGTCGAGAAAAGCTCGCCGGGACACCCTTCCCTCCGTAAAGCCTTATCGGAATCGGAGAAGAAGGAAGCTGTACCGGCGGAATTGGTCAGCGCACCTAAGGTCGATCACCGCGATGTGCTGCCGATCGGTCGCTGCGCCATCTGGGACTGGGCCGCTCGTCGCACACGCCAGCATCACCCGAGCCTGGCGCTTCATCGGCTTCGGCTCGCCGCCATAGCCGATGGTCGCATCTTCCTGTTGGAAGTAGCGCATGGCCGACAGTCCTTTTTCGACGGAGCGCCCGCGCAGATGAAAGCTGTCGCGCCGAAGCGCAAGACGGTCGCCGATCGGGGCGTCGGATGTCACCCAGCGAGCCTCGCCATGGATCTCGGCGTGCAGTGCGCTGTCGGTCTGATCGTACAGCCTCTGCCCTTCCCCTTCGTCGAATCGGTAGTACGCCAGCAGCCCTGGCTCGTTGCCCACCAGGCGGTAGCCGTTGTCTCGGCGCAGCTCATCCTCACTGCGCGCCCGCTCCCAGATCCGCACCTCGTCGAGAACACCCGCGAAGTGTTCGAGCGGCTGCCCAGACCCCCGACCCGACCCGCTCCACAGCGACGTAGCGGCCTCGGACGTGTAGGCTGCTTCGGCGCTACCGCCGGGCTCCCCGTCGATGAAAAGGCGAACAACCCTGCCGTCATAAGTCACGGCCACATGCTGATCCTCGCCAGTGCGAAGCGCACGCGAGGAGGCCAGCTCGCAGGCCGGAACTCCGTGGAGCTGGCGCAGTCTCCCATCAGCAAGGATGCCGAAGTGGTAGCTGCCGGGCTGTGGGTAGTTGGCCTTGTTGACGAGGCCCATCGCTCGGCCCAGTGCCACGGGCTTTACCCACGCTTCGATGGTATTGGCCTTGCCGGGAAAACCGAGCGCGTCAGTGCCCGACTTGATCTCGATGAAGTCGTCCTTGCCGTCGAACTGTAGCGCTCCGCTCAGTAGCAGCCCATAGCCGCTCTGCTTGTCTCTGGTATCAAACACTCTGGAGATGATTCCGGACAGCTTCTGATCGGCGGACACAAACCCCCAGGCTTCGAGGGAGATCTCTTTCGCCAGCCAGTGTTCATATTTCTTGTCCAGATCGACAACGCTGTCATTCCCATGAAAAGAAAGCACAGTCCGCACAGTTGCCATCTTCAATCCCCATCTCATCCATGTCTGAGTAGCGACTCGCCCACGCCACCAACTACAGGTCGATGGTCCAAAGCCCGACAGAGATCCGTCCGGACTCCGCTCCCTCGATTCGCAGGCTGTTACTCCTTCTGTACGGGTCGGGCCGAAAAGTCGCAGCGAAGCGAACTTATTTTTTGGGGCCGAGGCGGGTATAATGTGTGCAGATGTCCATTTTCGACGAAGTGGGTCGGGCGTTACCGAAGGACGTCATGGACTCGCTGTTCCACCAGGCGCGAGCTTGTCACCCGGACATCCCGCTGTCGGCGGAGCAGTTCCAGCCCTTTGTGGCTCGATCTTTGTCTGCCGGGTCAAGCGATGCCGCTCTCTTGGATCGGCTGCACATCTCGGACTTGTACCTGGCCTGCGCCTATGGACTTGGTTACGAAGCGGCCCATAAGCGAGTGGAAGCAGAGTACTTTGTGCCGATCGCCAGGCGGCTTGATCGCATGCAGATCCCGTCATCGATCAGCGCCGAGATCTTGCAAGATCTGCGCTGTCGCCTGGTCGAGATGAGCGGTCCAGAGTTCTCGGGACGAGCCTACTGCGGCCAAGGTTCCCTGGGCGGCTGGCTCTACATTGCTGCGGTCCGGATCGCTGAGCGACACTCTGCACGGATGCGGAATGAGCTTCCCGCAGAAGACAACTGTGTGGCCGTGCTGGAGCGGCAGATTCCCGTGATCGATCCGGAGCTCGATCACTTGATCCATAGCTACAAATCTGTCTTCGAGTCAGCGCTCAGAGCGGGCCTGGCCGCTCTATCGAGCCGCGAACGAAACTTGCTTCGCTATCATTTCCTAGAGCAGCTAAGCATCGATCGGCTGGCTGAGATCTACGGAGTTCACCGCGCCACAGCCGCACGTTGGATCTTGCGTGCGCAGTGCCATCT
This sequence comes from Polyangia bacterium, assembly GCA_044228505.1. Classification (GTDB taxonomy): domain Bacteria; phylum Myxococcota_A; class Polyangia; order Palsa-1104; family JAEUJZ01; genus JAEUKA01. The sequence goes on from JBGAUT010000007.1 coordinate 10,847, forward strand.
GTCGCAGGAGACACGGACTCACTTTGTGGCGCAGATTCCGGTGGGCGAACACAGCATGGCGCGCCTGCTCGGATTCATTCGCAGTCGACTGGAATTGGGCCTTAGCAGACTGTTGCCCAGCGCGCCCGAGACCGAGGTCTAAGAGCCGTGCGTTGCTTGACCGATACAGAGCTGATCCAGATAGTGGATGCTGCCCTGGATCCGAGTCTGGCCGCACGGTTCGATGAACATGTGGATCGATGTCCCCAGTGCTTTCGCGCAGTGGCTTCCATTCTTCGCGGACACTCCGTGGTCCAGCAGCGGGACGGTACACTATGGGCTCTGTTCCCTGATGACCTTGATCCTTCAGATGAAGCACCTCCTGCGGACATCGGTCGACGATACCTCCTACACTCACTCATCGGTCAAGGAGGAATGGGGCAGGTATATCGTGCGCTGGACCGTTTGACTGGCAGAACCGTCGCGCTCAAACGAGTACTTCAGCGAAACAGCGCGCCACCTGAACTACCACAAACCACGTTTCTATCGGAGACAGAATTCCGGCTGTTCACAAGATGCCTAGAACAAGAATTCCGAGTCCTGAGCACGCTGCGACATCCCAACATCATCAGCGTTCTTGATTACGGATTCGACGACCGGCTCCAGCCCTATTTCACGATGGAACTCCTAGAGCACGCCAACCCGCTACTCCCGTTCGCACTCACGTTGCCACTGTCCGCACGCATCGATCTGATCATGCAGCTTCTGCACGCGCTAGGATATCTCCACCGCCGCGGCATCCTGCACCGGGATCTCAAGCCGACCAATCTTCTCGTCATCTCGGAACCGAATGGGGGTCATCTGCTCAAGGTTCTGGACTTTGGACTCTCGTCCTATCCCGGTGAGATGAAGCTAATGCAGCGCGCCGGAACGCTGGGATACATGGCTCCAGAGCTTCTGTGCGGAGCGGCTCCTAGCATAGCGTCCGACCTGTATGCGGTCGGCATGGTGGCCTACGAACTGTTAGCCGAGCGGCATCCTTTTTCCGTTACTGCCTGGACCACTCGCGGTCTACTAAAGGTGCTGCGCGAGCCGCCGGATCTGTCACTTCTGCCTAGTTCCTTCGCGGATGTAGTGGGCAGGACACTGAGCAAGCGCTCCGAAGAGCGTCCGGTAGACGTGGCCACTCTGCTGCGTCAGTTTGGTGATGCTGCGGGCATCCGGGGCACCGATGAACCTCCTGCGGTGCGTGAGAGTTTCTTGGTTTCAGCACGGTTTGTTGGCCGAGAGTCAGAGCTTGCAGTGTTATCGCAGGCGCTCGCGGATGCGCAGGCCGGAAGGGGTTCCGCGTGGCTACTCGGGGGGGACAGCGGCATCGGCAAGTCACGTCTGCTCGATGAGCTGCGCAGTGTGGCGCTAGTGGGCGGAGTCGTAGTGGCGCGAGGGCAAGGAATCTCCGAACCGGGGACTTCCTACCAAGTCTGGCACGAAGTATTGCAGGTGCTGACTCTGCACGTTCCGCTGTCGGATAGAGATTTGGGAGTACTCGAAGCAATCCGTCCCGGCGTGGCGGTACTTCTCGACCGACCGTTCATCTTGCCGCAGGAGGAGCTAGACGCCCAAGCGGCTCGGCTACATACACTGCGAGTGCTACGCGAAATCTTACTGCGTGTGGAAAGGCCGGTGCTGATCATTCTGGAGGATCTTCATTGGGCCGATGCAGAGAGTCTGACGCTGCTTTCCCAGATCAGCAGCGGAGTAGCAGGGCACCCGATTCTGGTCGTCGCTAGCTACCGAAACGACGAAGCACCGCATCTGTCCCACTCACTTCCTTGGTGCAAGCAACTCCGACTCGGCAGACTCCAGCGTCATGAAGTTGAGCAGCTCTGCAAGTCCATCATCGGCCTCCCCAGTCTCTCCCCCGCACTCCTCGACCTTCTCGAACGAGAGACCGAAGGGAACCTGTCAAGCTCGCGTTTTGTTGCGACAGCTAGGGTGTTGCAATGGACGGACTCTGCTGTTGGAAAGATAACGGTATGCGCAGGAGCCAATCGGGGCGGTTGTGGTCAAGGTCGGAGGAACGTGGTTGATGACGGTTCTTGGCGGCGGACAGGTGACATGCTTTTGCGCCCTGGGAGCCGCGAGGGATTCGATATCGCGATAGCCTTCAACGGAGTCGTCATCGATATCGCCAGAGCAGCGTACGGAGCATGACGAGTATCAGTAGGACGGCAGCAGCAAGCAGGACGTAGCGCCCCGTGTTGGTGCGAAGGAAGGACTGTCGTGATTCTGTGAAGTCCTCGGCCCAGCCTTGGAAGTGGACACCGCACTCGGGGCATGTTGTTGACGAGGCAGGAATCGGGCGTCGGCATCGCGGACACAGGACCGAGCCGGACACATGCCTCGATGGGCCATGCGTTGGTGTCGTACGTCTGCGATCTTCGATGTGGATAATTGGGGTGGGCATGGCAGAAGGGCTCGCGCTCATTCCTATCAGGTTATGGTCGCTGGGACCACGGTGGTGACGCTGGCTTGAGATTGTCACTTCCGTGAACCAGGCATCCGCCCGTGTTCAAGGAGTGCTCGCCGATGGAATCGGAACGCTTGGGACGCTGCGGAAGGATGACTGGACCGCTGAGGCGACGGAGCATGTGCGCGATGCGCAGCGGGTGGTTGCTGCTGCAAAGGAGCGCCCCACCCGATTCGTGGGTGAAGCCACCATCATCGACTGTCGAAAGGGTACGACTCTTGAGCGCACCTGTGTATGTTGCCTCTCTGCCGGTGACGGCGATGCCGCCCACGAAGAGGACGATCCCGAAAATCAGGCTGCCCACGCCCGGTTTCATCTTGGGGGTCTTCCGGTCCGCTTGGGCAATGCTTCCTGGGCCGAAATTCGACGTCATGCCATAGACTTGGAAGGACAGAGCGCCTCTGCGACAAGGTCGAAGACGAGGCGCACGCGCCGACTGGTGTGCACCTCGCGGTGAGCGACCAGCCAGACCGGAACGGGAATGGGCGGTAGGGAGGGAAGAACCCGCTCGACGAGCGGCTCGGTATCCCCGACCTCGTCGATGATCACGCCGACCCCGAGTCCCTGCTTCACGAGCTCCCAGAGGACGAGGTGATTGCCCGTATGGAATGGGATGTTCTTCCGTGTGAGCACGAAGCCCATGGCGTTGAGGCCGTCGAGGAAACGATCGCCGTCATCGCTGAAACCGATGAAGTCGGCACGCGAAAGATCGGCCTGCGTCTTCGGGTTTCCGATCGAGCGGAGGTAGCCCGGCGTGGCGTACATGCGCGCCGGAGTGTCGCGAAGGCGTGTCGCGATCAGCGCCGGATCGGTCGGCTTGCCACTGCGGATCGCAATGTCGGCCTCGCGCCGCCGAAGATCGCGTACCGCCATCGATGCGACGATCTTGATCTCGAGCGCGGGGTGGCTTCTTCGCAGGCTCGCGAGGATCGGCGGGAGCAGAAATGCCGCGACTACCTCGCTCGCGGTGATCGTGACCAGACCTTCGACGCTCTGCGATTGGCCTGAAGCGGTGAGCGAGACACGACTCGCCGCCTCGCCCATTGCGCGCACGTGCTCGACGAGACCAACTCCGCTCGCGGTGAGTGTGAGGCCGCGTCCCACGCGCTCGAACAGCGCGACGCCGAGCTCCTCTTCGAGCGCGGCGACTTGCCGACCAAGGGTGGGCTGCGTCATCCCGAGAGCCCGCGCCGCTGCGGAGAGCGAACCCTCTTCCGCGGTCACGAGGAACGCACGGGCGTGGTTCCAGTCGAAGCGCACCTGAGTCCAATCCATGCGTATATGCATATATGATCTACGATGTTCGTCAATTCCACCTGGGGTTCATCGTTGGTATCTTTTTATATGCGCCGATGGGCGAACGAAGGAGAACGACGATGAAAGCATGCATTTATGAAGAGTACGGTCCGGCGGACGTGGTGACGGTGGGCGAGGTTCCGAGGCCGGAGCCGAAGGCGGACGAGGTCCTCGTCCAGGTGCACGCAGCGTCGGTCACGACAGCCGATTGGCGCTTCCGTGCATCGTCGTTCCCTGGCGGCTTCTGGCTCGCAGGGCGGCTCTTGCTCGGGCTCTTCCGTCCGCGGAACCCGATACTAGGGATGGACTACTCCGGCGTCGTCGTCTCCGTCGGCCGTGACGTGACCGGCTTCCGCGTTGGTGACGCGGTGTTCGGCGCTACGAACCGTGGGGCGCACGCCGAGTTCGTCGCGGTGCAAGCGTCGGGGGCGATCGCGCCGAAGCCGGCGTCCTTGTCGCACGAAGAAGCGGCAGCGATTCCCTTCGGTGGAAACTCGGCGCTGATGTTCATGCGCGACTTCAGCAAGGTGAAGCCCGGCCAGCGTGTCCTTGTCATCGGCGCATCGGGCGGCGTGGGCAGCTGGGCCGTCCAGATTGCACGCCACCTCGGTGCCGAAGTGACTGGTGCGTGCAGCACGCGCAACGTCGAGCTCGTCCGCTCGCTCGGCGCGCACCACATCGTCGACTACACGACCGGTTCGCCGTTTGGCGACGCGACGTACGACATCGTCTTCGATACCGTTGGCGTCACCACGTTTGCCGGAACGAAGCATGCACTCACCGCCAAGGGCACGTACGTCCCGCTCGAAGGGAGCCTGGGCACGATGGCACAAGCGGTCTTCACTGCGTTCGGCTCCGGCAAGAAGGTGAAGCACGCGATCAGCAAGAACACTCGCCAAGGACTCGAGGAGCTCTCGGGTCTCATCGAGGCGGGAGTCATCCGGCCGGTCATCGACACCGTCGTTCCGATGGATCGGATCGCGGACGCATACCGCATCGTCGAAGGTCGACACAAGCGCGGAAGCGTGATCGTCACGATGACCGCGACTCTGCCCAACCAGACCGAGACCGTGCACACCCACGTTCACCAGAGCGGAGCTAGACCGGTAGCGTAGAAAGTTAACTTGCATGTTGCTCCTCATCATTGTGCGGGCGCTCGTTGTGGGGCTTGGGGGCGTGCCAGTTCCCACGGTCGGCCAGCATGTACAGACAGCTCGTGTTCCACTGTTTGCTGCGTGGATGTTAGGGCCGAACGACGGGATTGAAACGGCCGAGTCCGGACGCATACCCCACTGAGGCAGGTTCAATGCCTCGCGGTCGATGGTCCTGTCTCACGTGCCTGCCATTGCGCCGAATGCTCGTCAGACGGACATCAGTTCAGCACTCTGTCCTTCTGATATCGCAGCAGATCCAAGATCGACGCCGCATGCCAGACATCACCGCGCGACGGCAGAAGTCCTTCCTTCGCCAGACGCTCCGCAATCCAGCGCAGACTCCTGCCATCCTCTCGCAGCACGGCTGCCCGCTGTGCCGCCGTTTCCCGATCACGGATGATCATCTTCGAGCGCAGCGCATCTCTCTGTTTCCGCGACGGCTCCGATTTACAAGGACGATCCTCCGCATCCATGAACCCAGCGCGCTGAAGAATCCGATACACTGTCCGGCGGTGCCACGTCACACCACGACACGGCACTTTCTCTGCATCCAGCAGTTCACACAGTTGCCAGACATACATGTCCTGTTCGTATAGTTCGCAGACACGCTTGATGCCCAGTTGTTCTTCGGCATTCTCGACGAGCTTTCGCCTTCCGCTCGCGTCGAGTTCCTCGATGTATTTCCATCCGTAAGGAGCAGCGCCGAGCACCACCCCCTTCGCTTTAAGATGCTGCATCGCTTCTTTGGTGCGGTCACTGATAGCTTCCCGTTCCCACTGCGCAACGGAAGTCAGCACATTCAGAATCAGCTTCCCACTCGCTGAGCGCGTATCAATGGAATCCATTACAGAGAGCAGCGACCACGGCTTCCCTTCACCAAAGTAGTTCTCACAGAGGAATCCGAGATCCTTGACGCTGCGCGTCAGCCGATCCAACTTCACGACGACCAGCGCCTGGGCTTGCCCATTCCGAAGCATCTTCAGAGCCCTCTGAAGTCCCGGTCGGTCAACCGACTTCGCAGACACTCCTTCATCCGCGATGATCTCGACCAAGTGAATGTCCTGCGCGGTGCAGTGTGCCGCCAGCTTGCTCTTCTGCGCATCGAGACTCACGCCTTCGAATGACTGCTGCTCGGTACTGACACGCACGTAACCAACCGCCCGCACCACAACCGGCTTGGTCCCCTTAGACATGTCCATCCCCCCTATGACACGTATTCCGTAACCTGCTTCCGATTCCCAGTGTTCAGCCTGTTGACTCCGTCAGGGGTTCATGAATCCAGCCTTTCGACGACGGAAATCAGCCCCCAACAGACAGCAAATGATGGCTCAGGAATCATCGCAGCAAGCCATTCTGAATTCACTCTGCTCAGCCGACGCAGGCTCTCAACGATCAGCAGTGGGGCATGTCCGTCTTGAAGCCTCTGCATCGCCGAAATCAGTCCGTTCCGCATCTCAGAGCCCCCCGCAGAGTCGAACTCGAAATACTTCGCAACGATCTCTGCTTCATGAATTCTCGCATATCGCAGAATCGCTTGTCTCTGTATGCATAGACTCTCTTCCCGCTTCCGTTGACTACCACTCGCTACGGGTAGGTATCCGACCGCCCTGTCTCCGACGTAATCCGCCATGGTATCCCTCTGTAGGGCAGTCGTTGTATGGGGGGATTGGGAACGCCTTATTCATCGTGGAGGTGTTGCGGGCGTTGGCGGAGGAGGCGGGGGCTCTTGCGGAAATTGGTCGTCGTGGATTGCCGCAGAGTTCGTTTGCGGGGGGAGTCGAACAAGTCCTTGCGAGGCGGTTGGAACGTGTGCCTGCGCAGGCCTTGGGTCTGCTTCAACATGCCGCAGTGATGGGGCGGCAGCTAGACTTGGCAGTACTGGCGACGCTGTATCCGGAGCGCGATCTTCTGATTCAGCAGTGTGCGGACTATGGGGTGCTGGATGTGCACGAGCAGCGCTGGCGCTTCTGGCACGACAAGCTCCGTGAACGCCTGCTCGCGAACTTGAGTCCTAGTGCCCAGCGCACGCTACACGGACAGATCGCGGATGCCATCGAACAAACCTACGCTGAACACGCACTACCGATGGCGCAACTGGCACGTCACCATCATCAGGCGCAGCACGCAACGAAAGCGGCCCACTACTATGCGTTGGCTGGAGCAGCGGCGCTCTCCCGCGGCGCTCCCGCTGAAGCGGCGACGCTGCTGGAGCACGCAGTGACGCTTCAGCAAGAAGTAAGGACGCCGCTTCTGTCTCGTGCCAAAGTGTGGCGCTGCCTCGCGCAAGCAAGATACAGCCTGGGTCACCTGCATGCGACCGATCAGGCGCTGCGGCAGGTCTGTACTCTGGTGGGATCCCCGTTACCGGAAGGACCGGTGGCACTAACCAGGCAGCTCCTTTCTCAGGCCTCGCTGCAGCTCCTGCGCTGGACTGGTCTGCGGCGGTCGTATTCGCATGCGTCAGCAACGCAGCGCGCACTCGATGGAGAACTCCTTCAGTCCCTCCTCGTTCAGGAGATCTATGTGTGGCTATGTCAGCCAGGACTGACTCTGTTGTGCAGCCTGCGCGGACTTGAGCTTGCAGAGGCGCTGGACGCGGCTCCACAACGCACCTATTTCCGGGCGGCCATTGCCTTCCTGCTTTCCTTCACTCGCTTGGGGGGCATCGGACTTCGCTATCTGGAACAGGCACCTCCCCCGGAAGGGAGTGTCGCTGAAATCGATGCGCTGCGCATTCAAACCATCGTCGCATTGCACCGCGGGGACTTGCCCGAAGCAGGAGAGCGCGCCACACAAGCTGTAGCGCGAGCGCGAGCACAGAAGGACGACTTTGCGCTCATGTATAGCTTGTTCCAGCAGCAGTTGACCTTGAGCGAGCTTGCGGACTTCACCGGACTATTGGCGGTCAGCCGAGAGTTGGAGCTGCTGGCGATGAGTGCGCAGAATCCTCGCTACATGGTGATTGGCTTGATCGGACAGATGGGTGCATTCCTAAACGCGGGTCAACTGTCCCTAGTGGAAGAATCACTACAGCGTGCGTGTCTTCATGATACCCGTGAGGTCGGGGCGATTCCTGAAGCACTCCTGTATGGTTTGGCGGCGTGGAGTGCGCTGTGGCAAGGACACACCGAACATGCACATCAGCGAGCGGATCGCGCTTTTTCCGCAGTGCAGCGGGCGCGGTGGCCGATGCTCCAGCTCCGTCATGCGCTGGTCGGAATTTTGGAGGTCTACTTGGATGCGATGGAAAAGGACAGTGAGCAGGAGTCCGCAGGGCAGCGAGACCATCAGGAGCCGATGCAGAGACCGGATGCCAAGAGCACTTCGCTGATCAAAGAGAACCTACTTCAGCGAACGGAGCAGATGTTGCGAGTGCTGCGCTGGTGCGCAGTGCAGTTTCACTCGATGCAGTTCACAGATGCTCTGTATCGAGGTCGGTACAACCTACACCGCGGCAACGTAGAGCAGGCCCTTCGGCAACTTCGCTCCAGTGTGTCCCTTTCGAGATTGCAGGGCGGAAGATTCGAGCAAGCGCAGGCGCACTACTGGCTTGGCCGTTCGCTGACAGCAAAGCGCGGAGACCACGGCAGTCTCGACGAGGCAGTGTCACATCTCCGGGTCGCCCTGGCCGTGTTCGAGCAGATGGACTTGACCTTTAGCGCGAACAGAGTTCGTCGTTTCCTTCGCCCACTCGAGGTCGAGATGGCTCAGACAGTTGACTGACGCTGGGCAGACTGCTGATGTGTGTTCCACGATGTGAGCCTGCGATCATCAGTGCGAGGTGCTGGCAGGCCATCAGCGTGAGTTGAATCGACGACTTCCCCGCATCGATCAGACGGGAACGGGGAACTCCCAGTAACTATTTCAACGGGGCGGGATGTTAAGCCCGTAGTGGCCCTTCACAGAGTCAACCGAAACGGCGTCGCCTGCGCAGGCCGAGCGGCTAGCTGCACGTTGGCCCCGCTCGGTTCGCTCAGAATGCTGACACTTCCAAACGGACGCAGCAGCCCTTCGCCAAGCAGCTTGCCCGCCGCTTCCTTCAGCTTGGCCGAGACCTGCTCGGCACCACAGCTCGAACAGACCAGCTCGGTCTCTGCCGCCGGTTCGACAATGTCTAGACGGAGGAGCTGCAAGCCAATCTGCCAATTCAAGCTCTTGGGATCGCCGGTCACCGTCAGCCTTTGCTTCAGCAGCCACTCCGATTGCGTCGTCTTCCCAAGCTCGCGCAGACAGGAGTCCTTGACGACACAGGCTGATCGTTCCAACTCTTTGTTCAGTAGTCTGGCGATAGACAGCATGATGTACTGCTCGCCTCGTGCGGCCTGCTCGACTGCATCACTGAGCAATCGACCTGCATCGGCGGGCACGCCGCTCTGTTCGGACCACAGCAGGGTCGCCGGAAGAACGCTCACCAGAACTGCGCCGGACGCACGACTCATCCTCACCTCGGTCAGCCGAGACAGTCGAATCTGTACCGGTGCCTCTAACTTTTTTCCCGAAAACTCCACGATCACATTGTGGGCGCCGGGTGAAAGCAGCACCGGCAGCGGCAGCGGTAAGCTCCCCACCACGCGATCATCGACCAGCACCAATGCCCCAGGATCAGACTGTATCGACAGGCTTCCGCAATCGGGAGGAACCCCTGCTATCAGGTCTTCGGCGAGTTTCGTCGCCGCATCATCGGGTTCGCGAGCCGGGTCGGCCAGATAACGTCGCAGCAGATCATGGGACTCCAGCGTTCGACCCGCAGCCATCGCCACCCGACCCAGTTGATACAGCAGCTCAGGCCTGGGTGCGGAGCGATATGCGGAAGTCAGCAGCGCCGTCGCGGTCGGAAAGTCCTGGGACTCAAGCGCCGCTAGCGCCTTGTCCACAAGTGCCTTATTCGGGTCCGCATGCGCCCGTCCATGACCGCCGCCCGCTTTCTTTGGAGCTTGGGCCTGGACCGGTGGCACAGATACCCACCAGCCAACCAGCACGAGGAGTAGGGGCAGCAGCGGTCGCCAAGCACGCATCGAGAGACTCGTGTCTAGCAAAGCACGACGCGCTCTTTCGCTACGCACCAGAATCGCGGCTCGACTCCCATCTCCTTCCCAATCCACCGTAGGTCGACCATCGCGATTGCAAAGCGCGGGAACAGAGCGAACTCACCACAAGCCGGAGAGACCCCCATCAAGTACTACCCAACACACGTCCGAGACTTACTCTAAAGATAGACTTCAACAAGGATTGCTAAGCAGCCGTGACGGATGGATAAATCGGATCTAAATAAGTGGAACCTAGGATCATTCATATTGTCAAACTTTGTAGAGTCATCCTCCATTTGTGCTGCGGGCAACTGGGAGAGTCGATCCGGTTGTGCCGGAAGTGATCACGCTACCCATCAAAAGGAGATCGTCATGCGAAACATGCTAGCCGCCGGATGTGCCTGCCTTCTGGGCTGTGCATTGGGGCCTGTGGTCATCGATGGCAAGCCAGTGGAACGAGTGAGTCACGTCTTTGTTGGGCAGCCCTTCCATGTGACCCATAAGGAAGCGCATCCCCGACCGGGCGGTCCCTCATCGGGGATACAAGGCGCAGGTGGAGACATCAGCGGCAATGTCTGCGGTATGTCTGTCAATCTCTCGGTCGAGCATCGCCGCGACCAGGTTGTGCTTTCGGGATTTCTCGACGGCCAAGCACCGATGGATGTCACCATTCGCGAGGTCAATGGCTATCACAAGATCAACGGCGGAATGGGCTATCACACCGTGGATCTCAGCCTATTTGGGAACCGACTGATCGGCTGGATTGGGCACTGCAAAGTAGACATGAGCACAGGGAACGATCCACGGGCCGATCACTTGGTACAGCTGGTGAGCATTCAAGGGACACCGCGAGCACTCATCCTACGTGGCGTGAATGCACTATGGGCAATGCCTGCGGCGGATCAGGCCGCGACGCTCCCACTGCTGCTTCAGTGTCAGCTTAGCCAGATGTGGAATCACTTTGGTGCGGACCCACCGGCCATCGGATTCGGAGGCAAAGAGTCGGCCGTACCGATAGGAACCATGTCCCTGTCCTCTCGAAATAGCTTTTGCCGCTAGCGCTCACTCACTCTGTCTCGATGGGGGCTTCCAACCAGGAGTTGACCATGGATTCCCGTTCTACGCTGATGATTGGAGTACTGATTGCATCGTTGCCGGGCTGTGTTAGCAATCCAGTTGACGATACTGCTTGCAAGGCGCTGATCGCGACCTGTGCGAGCAACCCCACGACCTGTGATGAAGAGACGGTACACGCGACGTGCGGAAAAGCAACCTCTCTGACCTTTGAGACAATCGACTGGCGGCTTCGGAGGGACATTGATGTACTGTTTGTCATCGACAATTCTTCGACGATGGCTGCTAAACAGAAGGCGTTCCTACAGAGAGTCCCGGCCTTTGTGCAAAAGTTGGAGGAATCTGGACTGAGCTATCACATCGGCATCGCCACCAGCGATATCGGAACCAACGTTCTGCCCGGTGTTCCGTGGGGAAGCGCGGCCGGAAAGTGTGACACCTGGGAGGGCGACGATGGAATCCTACAGCACACGCCGTGCAGCAGCCGCAAAGGACTCTCTGCGCAAGCTCGCAGTGCGTGCGCAGAGCTGTGTCCAGATGCTTCCTTCGTGCCAACCGATGGCCGCAGATTTATCTCTCGTGTCAAGGGTGTGAGCAACGTACCGAAAGCGCTATCAAAAGACCCTGTGACGGGTGCCAGTATTGATCTTGGTCCCTTAAAGGCGCTTCAGTGCATGGCGCTGGTTGGTGATGATGGATGTGGTGTCACGAGTCCTCTGGAAGCGAGCAAACGTGCGCTCGACGGTCACGCTGCTGAGAACCAGGGGTTCCTCCGTGCCAATTCTCAGCTTGCTGTGATCTACCTGGCTGATGAAGATGACTGTTCCGTTCAGATGGCACAGCGCGGACAGACAGACCCTGCGGTTCGTAATTGTGATCCGCTCCGGCCCGATTCCTATGACTGTTACAACGTCGAGTATCGCTGCTTTTCGGGCTCTGTGGAGTGTAACGAAAGCCTGCTTACTCCAGGAAGGAAAACGGGTTGCAGGGAACGCGCCAACAACTACTTGGAATCACTCCTGAAATACCATCGCTTCTTTGGGAACCTGCGACAACCGAGCAAAATGCTGTTCGGCGGCATCTGGACCCTTCCCGGCGTGAGCGAAGGAGGCCAAGTGGAGATCATTCACAGCGGTGGTACCGCGAGTTCAGACTTGAGCCTGGCTTCGGCCGCTGGTGCGGCCTGTCAGTCGCCAAGCAATCCGAGCATCGCAGGACAGGCGCAGCTTAGACTGTCTCGCTTTGCCAAGCTGTTTGGAATGGATGCCAGTGGATTTCCACGCGTGGCAGAGACATCGATTTGTTCTCCTGATGACTATCCCAAAGCGATGGACGGAATCGTCCGAACCATCACGCACAAGCTGGAACTGAGCTGTCTATTGCATCCGCCACAGTTCGATGCAAGCGGTAAGCCGCTGTGCCTTGTCGGGGAAGTGGACAGCGTGCACGCGGACAAGGTTCCTACCGCTGAGGAGACGATTCCTTCATGCACGACCGCATGCTGTAATAGCTGGGCCAGCGCCACGATTCCGATCAGCGATAGCGAGCCGATTCAGAACGCTTGTGCGACGGAAACCCGCGACTGTTACTGCGCTGTTCGAAGTCGAGTCAAGGATGTCTGTTCGGGCTCTGTGGTGACGGGTGTTTGGCGAAAAGGGAATGCTCCGACACCAGAAGGAAAAGTCGTCAGCTATCGCTGCGCGAGTACCTCGCCCTAGTAAGGAATGGTCTTACTTCTCGCTTCGCGGCAGAGTGTGAACAGACGACTCTGACTTCCCGCCATTTCTCCCTCTGCATCGGGAACTTTTAAACATTTTCTCGATGGAGCGTACATTATCAGTGAATATGTCCGCGGACAGACAATTGAGCAGCTTCCCAAGCCGCTTCCGTGGCGACAGGTGCTGCCCCTGGCGATGGCGGCGGCGCGAGGACTCGCAGCCGCACACCGTCGAGGCGTTTTGCATCGGAGTTTACGGCCGAGCAACATCATTGTCGCAACCGATGGAACGATCAAACTGACCGACTTTGGGTTGCGAGAGTTCTGTGGCGAAGAGATCTCTCAAACACGCTCTCTGGCGGACGGACCGGCCCAACCCGCCGACTCACAACCGGAGCTGCTACTGCCGCAGCGCGCCGAGGAACTTCGCCAAAAAGCCGATCATTTCACCGCTCCGGAAGTCAAAGCCAAGGAGCCTCCTACGCAACGAGCGGATCTGTTCGCGCTCGGAGCAATTCTGTACGAACTGTGCCTTGGCAAACCGCCTCCTCCCTCGGTCATCGAACAGACACCAAGCGATGATCTTCAGGCGAACGGCTGGCCTGTCGACATTGATACAAGGTTGGCGAAGGTAATCCTGCGCTGTCTGCGTCGACATCCCCCGGAGCGCTTTGGTTCTTCCGAGGAGCTGGAGTCGGCGCTCGATCTGTTGCAGCCACGCAGTGGTGCGGACAAGATTCCCGAAGGCAATCCGTACCGAGGACTGTTGGCCTTCGAAGCCGAGCATCGCTCGCTATTTTTCGGCCGCCGCAGCGAAATCGGAACCCTGGTGGAGCGGCTTCGGACCGATGCCTGTGTGCTCGTGGCCGCGGAGTCCGGAGTCGGAAAATCGTCACTGTGTCGAGCAGGAGTACTACCGCTTGTAGCCGAGGGTGCGCTCGGCGCTGGCCGGGTGTGGCGCGTGGTCACAATGGTTCCCGGCCGTCATCCTCTGCGCTCGCTCGCGCAAGCGCTGACGCCGTTCACCAAGCTCGGCGAGGATGATCTGATGACAGAACTCAGGGCCGAGCCCGAGCGGCTTGGCCGGATGCTCCATCAGAGTCTGGGAAGCGATCGCGGCACCATGCTGTTCGTCGATCAGCTAGAGGAACTATCAACGATAGCTGATCCGGTCGAAGCGAACATCGTCGGTGAGGCGCTCGGCAGTCTGCTCGCGAAGATTCCGAGCGTGCGATTGCTGATCACGGTACGCAGTGACTATCTGGGACGAGTGGCAAGCCTACCGAGCATAGGGGAAGCTGTAACCCGCTCTCTTTACATCCTACGTCCGCTTGGTCCAGATCGGATTCGCGAAGCAGTGGTAGGCCCCGCGCATGCCAAAGGGGTTCTGTTTGAGAGTACCGAACTCATTAACGGTCTCGTCGATTCCACCGCACACACCGATGGCGCACTGCCGCTACTACAGTTCACCCTGGCGGAACTCTGGGAAGCCCGTGAGGGAGATCGGATCACCAAGGCTGCGCTCGAAGCGATTGGCAACGTGACCGGCGCACTCTCACGACACGCAGACCACGTCATCGGCACACTCCCCCCTCCGCAACGAAACAGTGCCCGCCGCGTCTTGATGAGCTTGGTGACCGTTGAAGGAACGCGGGCCCGCCGCAGCGAAGAAGAGCTGATCAACGATGATCCCAATGCCAAAGTCGCGCTTGAAGCACTGGTCCAAGGAAGGCTCTTGGTTGCTCGCGATACGGCCGATGGTACCGCATACGAAGTGGCACACGAAGCGCTGATCAAGGGATGGTCCACGCTTGGACGATGGTTGGAGGAGTATGCCGAAAGCCGGGCGGCCAAACAGAGACTCGAAGCAGCAGCAACGGAATGGCGACGGCTTTCACGCAGTCAGGAGGGTCTGTGGTCAGCCCAACAACTCGCAGAAGTTGCGATCATTGATGCTGCCGATATTTCCGCAAAGGAAAATGAGTTTATTGCCGCGTCACGGAAGCAGCAGCGAAAAAAACAGATCTTGCGGAACCTGTTAATTGGCTCGCTACCGCTGCTCGCTGGACTCACGTATGGCGCGTTCGAATATGCAGCGCATCGCAACCTGTCGAAACGCATCGCCAGTTACTTGAAGGAAGGAAGTAACGAGCTACAAACCGCACGCCAGCGCAATCGTGAGGTGGAAGAGCTTAGGAAGGGAGCGTTTGCGGCGTTTGATTCGATGAACGGAACCGACGGAGAGGCGGTCTGGAATCGTTCCTTGCTCTCAACTGTCGAGGCCGAGCGCGCCTACTCACGGGCAAGCCAGACCTTTGAAGCGGCCCTGACTGCAGACAGCTCGCATGCGGAATCGCGTGAGTTGCTGGCCGATGTGCTCTATGAACGTGCACTGATGGCGGAGCGGGATCGTCGGCCGCAACAGCTCGACGACTTGCTGCAGAGAATGGCTCTCTATGATGTGACGCAGGCTCGAATCAAGCGCTGGAACGCACCAGCCCTGCTCACAGTGACCACGAATCCACCAGGAGCACAAGTTTCGATCGGAAAATTCGAACGTGATTCCAAGGCGCGACGACTACTCACCGGAATCCACGAATTGGGAATGACCGCAACCGCAGAAACCTCGCTGGCTCCGGGCTCCTATCTGCTCATTCTGACCGCTCCAGGCCGGACTGAAGTTCGATATCCGGTGGTACTCCATCGCGAGGAAAAGCTTCAACTCCACCTAGACTTACCAACGCTGCGTGAGGTTCCGGACGGCTTTGTGTATGTGCCACCGGGACGATTCCTGTTTGGCTCGGGTGCCGAAGAAGGGATGCGCAAAGGGATGCTCACTACCGTTCCGATTCATGAGCTTCGGACAGAGGGCTATCTCATTGCGAAAACAGAGACCACATTTGCGGATTGGCTGATATTCCTAAACTCACTCTCTCCCAGCGACCGGGCACGCTACCAGACCAAGCCCACCCCAGGTTCTCTGCCCGGCGCGATTGGACTCATACAACTCCCAAATGGTGAGTGGGAACTGACGCTGCAACCTACCAGTAAAAAGTACATCGCAAGCGGAAATCAGAAGATTGTGTACGACTCGCGCAAGCAGAACCGGGAACAGGACTGGCACCGTCTGCCAGTGAGTGGAATTTCTTTGCAAGATGCCAAGGACTATGCGGCCTGGATGAGCAAGAGCGGTAAGGTACCCGGTGCCCGACTCTGTTCAGAGATTGAATGGGAACGCGCCGCCAAAGGTGCCGATGATCGAGAGTGGCCGCATGGCGATGAGCTCCTTCCTGGAGACGCCAACTTTGACTTGACCTATAACGGTGACGCCGCCTCGATGGGGCCGGATGAAGTTGGCAGTTATCCGCGGTCGCGAAGCCCGTTCGGTCTGGATGACATGGCAGGCAACGTCTTTGAATGGACAGAGTCTTCCTTAACCAAGGGCGAAGCCTCTGTACGCAGCGGTAGTTATTTCTACGCCGCAATTGTACAGCGCACGACCAACCGCAATGCCCTCGATCCAAGCATGAGAAATCCCGGTCTGTCACTTCGGCTCTGTGCCACCCTCCAGCTTCAGCCGAAATCGCAGTAGCAGTACGGGTTAACAGGGGAGGTAGAAGCACCAACTCCGCGATGCATTGGGGTCTGTGAGGTGGGAACAACAGACCTCAGTTCGCTGCGCGGGGAGCATAGGCCATAGTGCAGTCGAACCATTCATGTCGTGACTAGCACGCGCTGGCCCCGGAAAAGACTAAGGAAAGCTCCAGTTGCCGCGGGAGCAAAGTTGACGGAGAGCCCCCCTTCGCCCAATCCCGCCCCTCAATCTCCCCCAGTCACAGCGGTACGAAAGTTGCAGACGGTCAACACAGAGGTAGTGACTATGCGACATGATTTTATTTCATGTATTGGCAGTATGACGATCTTGTTTTCAAGTGCATGTGGCAGTGAATCGCACATGGACCTCGATCTGTCTCGGCTGAACGACATCCAGCCGAATGATTCGCAGATGAACGGGCTGACTCTCAATGGTCTTACTCTCAACGGGCTGACTCTCAATGGTCTTACTCTCAATGGGCTGACTCTCAACAGCGGCGCTGCGAGCACCAACACGATGCAGTCTGCACCGGCCCAACCGCTCGATCTGGCCAACGTACGATTCGCGACGTTGACGCTCAACGACAGAGCATTGACTGATGGCACCATCAACGAGTCCTCCATCGAAGCCAAGCTGGGCCACTCGCTGCTCTCAGGAGCTCAGCTGATTGGTGCGAAGCTTCAGGGCAAGCTCCTCAACGGAACCAGCATTCCCTTGCGCATCGAGGACGCCAAAATCGATGGCGGCGTGACGCTCTACTCCATCTCTGTTCTGTCTGACAATGGGCCCATGCCTCTATGCGGAACCGCTGCCGGAAGTCCGGTTCCTGCCATCGCAGTATCGGGGTACTGGGATAAGTCGGCTTCCTACATCGATGACGATGACTCGTTCACGTTCGGTTGCATCAATGCTGCCATTGGGAAGTGCGTTATCTGGGGATATCGGCCATGGGCGACGGCCAGCGAGTGCCGCAACAATTCCTGCAGGACACGATATCTGAAAGACTGGCAACTGGCTTGCGTTCGGTTGGTCCGCGCTGACTACTGTGGCGACGGCATTCCGCATACCCGCTCGGGAACCCGCATCAACGTCTACGACCAGCTCGGAATTCAGCCGTCCGCCAATCCCGGATGGGACATCGAAGCAGAGTGGCGTCAGGATGGCGGCTCGTGCATTGGCCATACTCGCTGGGTTCAAGCGAATTCGGCCTGGACGGAAACCGACCTGGCGTACGTCCAGAGAGTGTGTCCGGAGCGACTCGCCAGCACCAAGCCTGAGCGGTGTGCTCCTGATCGGTCGACATTTAATACTCAGTTCGGATTCAACAGATCCAGCAGTGAACGCCCACTCCTTCGCGACGAATCGCCCCAATACCAGTAGCACGCAAGTCTCTCACACCTACATGCCCCATCAGCACTGGCGAGACGACCTGTTCCAGATGAAAGAGGTCATCCCTAGCGATTCCTAACGCAACCACCAGCAGCGTCTACTCCTACTTGTTGAGCGCGTCTTCCAACGCCTTTTTCGCGTGGTCAGAAAGGTTCGAGTGGTTGACATGCATCTTGAAGACAAAAGCAGAACCGGTCACTGACATGTTGGCCGCGGTATCGCCTTCCTTGCCGCCAAATAGACAGTGTATCTCTTTGATGCGCTTGGCGACGGTCGCCTTGTAGGCTTTGCGTTCACACATCGAGCCAACTGCTTCAATCATCGCCTGACAACGAGCAGAGACGCTGTTGTTGCTCCAATCGGCCTCTTTGTAGGCTTCAAAGTTGGTCTTCACTGTGATCTGGGTGCCACAGCCGTCGTTGGTGGCCTTCAGTGGTGCCGCAATCTCGGTGTCGAACTTTTCCTTGGCTTCGACTTGGAATGGCTTCAGGTCCGCAGCAAATGCAATGCTGCTCAGGATAACCAGAGAAGTAACGACCGCAGTGACACGTGGGAAATGGTTCACGATGGACTCCTATGAGTTTGGCGCTCAAATTGTACCGTGGCTGATCGCCACGTAGCAAGCGACCGCTGGCCAAACAATTTGCTTCGAAACCGCGGGACTGTTGGTATCGTGTCCTCGTGTCTACCGTTCGTTTCCTACAGATCGAGCCGACCACTCGCTGCAACTTCACCTGCGGATTCTGTTGTGGTCGATACATGGAGCAGGCCGACCTCCCGTTTGACCGCTTCGAGAGTCTTCTGCTTGCTCATCCCCACGTCGAGCACGTCGAGCTTCAGGGCGAAGGTGAGTCGCTTCTGCATCCACGCTTTTTCGACATGGTCAGAGCGTTGCGCGAGCGGAACATCAAAGTGTCGCTCATCTCTAACGGGAGTCTGATCAGCGAATCACACGCCGAACAGATGGTGGCGCTGGGAATCGAAAAAATCTCAGTGTCGATGGAGTCCGCCGAACCGGAAACATTCCGGCAGATTCGCGGTGGAAAGCTAGAAAAAGTGATCGCGGGACTATCTGCGCTGATGGCAGAAAAGAAAAGGAAACAGAGTCTCCGTCCGATTGTGGGTCTGTCCATTACCGTGCTCAAAGATACCCAGGATCATCTGCCAGGAATTGTCGCTCTCTACCAAAAGCTGGGGCTTGATGGTGGTATTACCATGCAGCCACTCTCGACGATGCCGCTGTATGAAAAGAACTACCCCACGGGACTTCAGAAACAAGTCCTGTCTGGTCAGGAAGTCGACGATCTGTGGGTCCGATTTCGGATGCACAGAGAGATTCACAAGATCCAAAGCAAGAAGGACAAGCTGAAGATCCGTAGTTTCTATGATGATCTCTTGGCTGGATTTCGAACTGGAAAGCGTCGCTGTCCGTGGCTGGAACAGGGCCTGTATGTCAATCATCAAGGGGTCGCTACCGCTTGCTGCATGATCAAGGACACCGAGCGATTTCGATTGGGAGTGGTCGGAACGGACAGCATGGAACAGATCCTCTCGGCACGTACGAAGCTTGCGCAGGAACTGTCTGAAGGAAGACTCCCAACCCCATGTGCAGGCTGTGAACTGGGACGATTTTCCCTGATGACCCGTTGGCAGGTGTTTTCGTTTGCGATGGGCGGTGTGCTGCGCAGTTATTCGCCTGCTGCGATCTGGCGTCGGCTGCGTCCCCAGAAGCCCAAAGTGCGACTCCCTTTGCTACCACCAAGTGTTTCCTAACTCGAGGGGCTCTTCATGCAGGATCTACATGCAGTTCTCAATGGCAAATGGGAAGACGGAACGCGACCCAAAGATCTGTTTCTGAACGAACTGTCGAAGAGACCTGAGGAGTACGTGAGCGCGCTTGTGGCAGGTCTGACCGCCAAGGAAAAACGGATCATCGCAGGGTGTGCGGAGCTTATCTCTCTGTGCTCGGTTGACCATCCGGAGTTGTTCTATCCGTACACCGAACGATTCCTCATCAACCTTGCCGCCAAGGCCCCCATTGTTCGCTGGGAGGCGGCGTGCACCATCGGCAACTTGGCGCGCATCGACAACCAGCAGAGGCTCCTGGCCGCGATTCCTGAACTACTGCCGCTGCTTACGCACACGAGCATTGTCCTACAATCTCACACCGCACACGCTCTCGGAAAGCTGGGGGCAAGGTATCCGCAACACGCGCCGCGTATCTTGGCCGCTTTCGTCGTCAACGCCGAACATTTTCCCGGTACTCGGGTGGGCCACTTGGTCGAAGCGACCGCACCACTTACCACGATCCCTTCGCTCACCAAGCCACTGCGTGAATTCGTCGCCCCTTACGCACAAAGCCCGCTGCGACCCGTGGCTCAAAAGGCAAAAAAAGTCCTCCGCAGCCTCGATACAGACCAGTAGCTAGCTCATCCGCTATAGCCGCCGCCGCGCCGTCTGAAGTAAGATAAAATCATAGGAGATCTTAGATGCAACGACGTGTTGTGGCCTCTGTGAGCTTCTTCTGGATGACGATGGCAGCCGCGATGGTGAACATCCCGTCCGCTTCGACCGTGCATGCTCAAGCGGCCAAGCCGGACTCCGGTCCCGTTGAACGGAGTGTCGTCACCAAGGATGGCAGCATGTACCGAGGCGAAGTCCTAGAGTACGCCATCGGCTCCCACATCGTGCTCAAGCTATCGAGTGGCGAATCGAAGCGCATCGCATGGGATGACATCGAGCAAGTCTCGCCGCCTCGCCCCAAAACACCATCCGCGAGTGGCCCGGCACCGAGTCCACCACCGACGACGGCACCACCAGCACCAGCTCCGCCCAGCGCACCACCGCCAAGCTCACCGCCGAGTCCGCCCCCCTCGGTCACCCCACCGTCGAGTGGGCCACTTGTTCCGAGCGGCTTTGAGCGCACCGTGCAGATTCGCGACAACATCACGTACCACGGCGAGGTCATGGAGTACGAGGTCGGCAGCCACCTCATCCTCAAGCTCGGTGATGGCAGTATCAAGCGCATTACTTGGGCAGAGGCCAAGCGGATCTCACCGCCGCGCAGGAAGGGCGACAGCTCTCACGTAGGTTCTCCGGAACGCACCATCGTGCTGCGTAACGGCAACACCCTCCGTGGTGACTTGGTCGAGTCGGTCCAGGGCGTCCAGACCACCATCCGACTGGGTGCAGGTGAAATCCGTCGCGTCCCGTGGACCGACATCCTGCGCATTACGGCACCGCTGGCACCCGGGGTCTCATCGCCCATTCCCCTCACCGGAGAGTTGCTCGTCCACCTCGACAGCGGCTCGCGAGTTCTCGGTTCCTACTTTGAGTATGTGCCGGAGCAGCAGCTCATTCTCCGTCACCAAAGCGGCCGCCTGTACTACATCCCGGTCAACTCGATCATCAAAGTCACCATCACCGAGGAAAGCAAGACCGACTAGCCCGCTGCTGTGCCCGCCGAGTCCTTCCCATGTCACTGCGCCGACTCACCCTGCTCGGGTTATTGTTTGGCACGCTGTCGCTCATGATGGGCAGCGGCTGCAAGCAACGCCCGACGGAGGTTGTAATGCCCAAGCTCTCTCCTCAGCTCCTCGATGAGGTTCACTCGCAAAGGCGAGCCTGGCGAGCCAGCCAAGATGCCCGAATGCGTGGACCCCTGAGTCCGCTCAGCCGCATTGACTACCAACATCTGCCCATAGGCGAACACGTGCTGGGCAACACAGCGACGGAAACCATTCACCTTGTTCCAGCGCTACGAGCGGGCTTTGTCGGTGAACTACGCGTTATCGTACAACCCGAAGAGGTGAGCTTTGTATCGACGCAGCCAGTGCTTCACAATGGTGAGCCACACAGTCACGCCTCACTCCATAAAGGAGACACGCTGCTTATCGGCAAAGCGTTGTTTCTTCTCTCGGGGCCACCGACAGACCCTGGACTAGCTGTCTACTCGGAGACCGCGCCACCTCGTCTGTCGTATTCCGGACTGCACTACTATCCCGATAACGACTCACTCGTGGTAGCGGCTAAGTTGGTGCGACTCCCACCACGAAACGTAAAACTGCTGGCCTCGCGGGGAGAGCCGCAGGAACTGACCTCGATCGGTGACCTGCACTTTTCCATCGGACAGGACTGCGTACTAGAGGCCTATCTCGAGTCCCCCACGAGTAACACGCTGTTTCTGATCTTCCGCGACCAGACGAGCGGCCAGCCGGACGGCAGCTACGGCGCGGGACGATTCTTGCTTGCCAAGCTCGCTGCCGATGACACCGTGATTCTCGACTTCAACCAGGCATGGAACCCACTGTGCGCCTACTCGGCGTACTTTCACTGCCCAATGCCGCCACGCAAGAACCATCTCCCGGTTGCGATACTCGCCGGCGAGAAAACCTACGGCGGACACTAGAAAAAAAAAGTGCCCGGCCCGTTCGCCGACAGTTGCCTGTCAGACGACCGAACCGAGCACTCTGCTCTACGGGCAGAACCCCTGACGGGGACTAGTACGAAGAACGGGGAGACCGACCACCACCACCGCCACGACGATCACCGCCGAAGCCACCACCACCAGGACGGCCACCACCACGACGGTCGCCACCTTCCTCACGGGGACGAGCCTCGTTCACGGTGAGAGCACGGCCACCCTTCATCTGGCCGTTCAGTCCGCTGATCGCGGCCTGCGCCTCGGCATCGGACTCCATCTCGACGAAGCCGAAGCCCTTGCTACGACCGGTCATGCGGTCCTCGATCACCTGCGCGCTCAGAACTTTGCCGAAGGCGTTGAACATTTCGGTGAGCTGCTCGCTATTGGTGCTGTACGAGAGGTTGCCGACATACAATTTGGTGCCCATGTCTGTGTCTCCTTGCGATGTTGCGGGTTCGTTCCGGGTAAGAAGCCTAGCGGTGGTAACAAGGCGGCACAGGCAGTCGAGGCTTCGACAGGAGCTCAAGCGCCAAATGTTGCAGAACCTTTTTCAACAACCGACCTAGCTTTACCAGCGCGAGGCTATCGCTTGGTTCGATATTTCGCAAGCACTATCTGTGGATATCTCACCCCTTCGCGCTAGGCAGCGATTATGCTCTCGTGTCTACAGGTTCTGAAACACTGATGGCAACTGAGAGTCAGACACCCCAATCCCAAGCCGCGATGAGCAATTCGCCCGTGGCTCACATTTCCCAGCTTGCGGTGCCTAATCGCTCCGAGGCAACGCCTGAGGATTCCACACGCTCGTTACCATGGTGGACAGCGGCACTGTTGGCAGCGCTATTTGTCGCTGTTGGAGATGTGTTGCTCGCATCCCAAGCGGCAACCACCACAGTCAGTGGAGAGGCACTCACCCAAGCGCTCATCTGCGCAGTGGGTCTGCTCGGTGTCCCGGCATTCCTTCTGGGTGTAGGGGAGCAGTGGCTTGATGGCTCGCTACGGGCCGTATTCGGCTCAGACTTCTTCCGGCGCGGTCTTCGCGCACTAAAAAACGAGGCCTACGACCGCTGGCTCGCGGGTGTAATTTTGGCCCTGGTCTGTGTGCTGACCATTGATGCCGCCCTCCTGTATGGGTTTGTCCGCACGCTCGCACTGGAGATGGCCAATAAGCGAAATGGCGCGCTGTCGTCTGCGCTGGTCTCGGTTGCGTCACTTGTTGCACTGCTGCCGTTCTCGATTCCGCTCTACCGTCTGACCCATCGCCTGGTTGGTCTACTGCTGCCGCGTCCACGTGTGCTGTGGCTCGGTGGGATGTTCGCCATCGGAGCGCTGCTCATCGTCGTGCTGGCGGTGCTGTCGGTCGACTGGCGCATCATTCACTTTGGTCCTTGGAAGGCTCTTGGAGTGTGGCTGCTACTGCACCTGGCATTCACAGCCGTGCTAGCCAAGCTGCATCGTCCGCAACTGATTGGGCTCGGCTTGGCGGTGCTAATGGCCGGATGCCTGCTGTTAACGGTGCAGAAGTTTGGCAGCGAGGCACGATCGCGGGCCCTCATTGCTGAGGAGACGGCTGCCGGACGAACGGTACTGCTGCTGGCACGACGGCTGTTTGATCGCGATCACGACGGCTATGCCGGACGACTTGGAGGTGGCGACTGCAATGACCACGAGCCAAACATCCACCCTGGTGCCGATGATGAGCCCGGCAACGGCATCGATGAAGACTGCGATGGGGCTGATGCCGAAAAAGTGGTCGAGGTCGCGCCACCTGCTCCCTCGCAAGAGCCTCTTGCAAAGGTGGTGGTCGAACAGCCCGCAGCAGCGGCCAAATCGGGCGCTCTGTGGACCGGAAATTGGCTGATTATCACCGTCGATACGCTGCGCGCTGACCGGATCAACGCCAAGACGGCTCCGACTCTCAGCAAACTTGCCCAGGAGGGCGTCCACTTCGCCAATGTCTATGCTCAGGCACCCAATACGCCGCGCAGCTTCCCGTCCTTTGTGACCTCTCGATTGCCGTCAGAAGTTCACTTTGTGAAACAGTCCCTCAACTTTTCCCCGTTGACCGGAAAAGACGCGACGCTGTTCACGGCGCTGAAGGCGGGTGGTCTACGTACCATCGGATTGTTTTCGCACTTCTACTTGGAGCGCAAAACGGGCCTCTCTGTCGGTTTCGATGAGTACAAGAACGACGCAGCGACGAATCTTCACGACTCAAACAGCGACATCGCAGAGCCACGTATTACCGCACAGGTGGTGGCCCGACTGCGCAGTCTGGGAAAAGAGCCCAAGTCTGCGCCGAAGTTCGCACTATGGACGCACCTGTTTGGTCCCCACAGCACGTACGTGGATCATCCCGAGTTCCCCGTTGGAAAGGGCTTCAAGTACCTCAAAGAACGCTACGACGCAGAGGTCAGCTACACCGATCTTCACATCGGAAAGATCCTGTCCGCGCTCGCGGAGGCAGGGCTCGCAGAGGACACGGCGGTAGTGGTGTTTTCCGATCACGGCGAAGCCTTTGGCGAACACAAACTCAGCGGTGAGCCGCTCTACTTCCACGGAGAAGCGCTCTACAATGAAGTGCTGAAGGTGCCACTGATTGTGTACTTGCCACCGAAGGCCGGACTGAAGGCGCAACTCATCCAAGACAGAGTGCGGCTGATCGACATGGCTCCGACGGTGCTGGGCCTAGCCGGAGTGCCGATCCCTGCCAGCTTCCGTGGTCAGTCTCTGGTGCCTCTGTTCCGTGGTGAGAAGCTCGCGGCCCCACTGCCCGCAGTTGCAGAGATGTTGCCCTGCACCGCGTGGCAAAAGAACGAACGAGTCGTGGTCGATTCCGTTGACGGAGTGGAATACGCGCTATACGCGAAGTTCACCGACAACTTGAACGAGCTCTTTGATTTGACGACCGATCCGACCCAGCAGAAGAACCTGGCAGCGCAGAAACCGCAGGTAGTGGTGGCGCTAAAGAAGCGGCTCCAGCAGGTTGCCGCAAGTCGTCCCAACTAACTCGTGCTGGGAGCAGGCCGCATAAACGAAGCAGAGCAGACGCCCAAGGGAATCCCGCCTCGATTCATGCGGTAAGAGCACGGCGAACGGAGTTACTTGAGCAGAAACTCTTCGATGTATAGGACGGTGGCGTAGAACTGGAAGTCCTGGTTCTTCTTCTTGGCGAAGCCGTGTCCTTCATCTTTCGCCAGCAGAAACCAGGCCGGAACGTTGTTCTGCTTCACGGTCCGGATCATCTGCTCCGCTTCGCTGGCGGGCACTCGCGGATCGTTCTGTCCTTGCACGATAAACAGTGGCTTCTGGACATTCTTGGCAAGGTTGAGCGGCGCAATTCGGTTGAGGAACTCGCGCATCTTGGGAATCCGTTCATCGCCATACTCCACGCGGCGAAGATCACGACGGTAGCCTTCGGTGTTCTCTAGGAACGTCACCAGGCTGCTCATTCCCACCACCGCCAACGCACAACGAATCAGGCCACTGTGATGCGTTGCAGAGACGAGCGTCATGTGTCCGCCATAGCTTCCGCCCGTCACCATGATGCGCTCACCATCAATCTCTGGTCGCGTCTTGAGCCACTTGTAGAGCGACTCCGCATCCTTATAGGAATCCTCTCGCTTGTCGCCATCATCGAGCTTAAGGAACGTCTTTCCGTATCCTGAAGAGCCTCGGACGTTGGGAAACAGAATCGCCACGCCCATCTCGCTTAGCAGAAAGTTGTTGCGACCGATAAAGCCGGGACGAAACTGCGCCTCGGGTCCGCCGTGGATGTTGACGATCACAGGACGCCTGCCAGTAAATTTTTTGGGCGGCAGATACAAAAAGCCCGAGATCTCGCGACCATCGAAGCTCTTCCACTTCACCAGCTTTGGCTCCGCAAACTCGCTGGTGTTGAGTCCGCCGCTCTCACTTTGCGTCCAGCGAGACAGCTTGCCGCTCGCGACATTCACCGAATAGGAATCAGCACTCGCTCGCGCCGAGCTAAGGGTAAAGCCAAGCTCTGCTCCGTTGCGATGGAAGCTCAGGCCTGAAACAACTCCTACCGGAAGGTCACGCAGGGGCTTTAGCTGCTTGCTCTGCGTCGCCAATAGATAGACTCGACTCTCTCCATTTTCGTTGGTTGCGAGCGCGATGGTGCGACCATCGTGAGACAGGTCGAACTCCTCAACATCCCACGGAATCGAGGTCGTCAGATAGGTGTACGTCTGACCCGCTAGATCCACATAGGCGAGCCGCTGGAACTCCGATTCCTTATCCGTGGTGAGATAAATTCCTTGTCCGTCCTTGGCAAATCGCGAACGCCCATAAGAGACCTTTTCGATACCTCCTTTTGGCGTAAGTAAGGTCTTTTCCTTCTTCTCGAGGTCGACCAGCCACAGATAGCTTTCGTTGATCGAAAGCTCTTCTTGCAGAAGTAGCTTTTGGCCATCTGGGGAGAAGTCGAGCGGAGTCCAGCCGCCACCCGTGAGTTCGAGGACGATCCGATCGCTCGCTTTGTCGAGCGGATTCATCACCCACAGATCGGTGTCTTTGCCGGTCCGACGGGTCGAAGAATACGCAATCTGGGTGCCGGTCTGATTCCAGACCATTCCCAAGTTGCGGCTCTTTCCGTCGGTGAGCATCGTGATGTCACCGGTCGCAACATCGTACCGGAAGATCTGAAACCACTCCCCTCCCCCGACATCTTTCGAAAAAAGAAAGTAGTCGCCTTTGGTCGGTTCATAGCTCGCACCACCAATGCGGTCAGGATAAAACGTAAGCTGGGTTCGGGCCCCACCCGGCATCACGACCTTGTGGACTTGTGGTACGTCACCAAAGCGAGTCTGAATCAGCTGCTCACGTCGGAGCGGATGCCAATCGAGAAACGCTGCGGTACGAAACTCTGTGTAGCGCCCGACTCGTTCCACAAGCCGCTTCGGCACGGGCGGAATGCCCGCAACCACCAAGTTATCCCCCGGTGTAAGCACTGCGTCCAGCGACTTGTCTTGGGGAGCTTTTGCAGATGAAGTGGTCGGGGCAGAGGGAGTAGGAGCAGAGGGAGTAGGAGCAGCCGTTATCATCGCTGCACTGGGCCGATTGGCCAGAGCGGATTCAGGCTGCCACAGCAGGGTAAGGAGTGGCAGAACACGGGCCATGGACTTCAAGTGACGCATTGGATAGGGAACCTCCAGTTGCGGCACTCTGTAACATGACTTTAGGTAAACACGTTCAGCAACAGGCAGAACACCCCGGTGGCGAGCCCAAGGAAGCTCAGGTTGCGCTCGTTGCGGATCAGCAGCGCCTGCAGGTCATCGCAGGACTTCTGTAGCCCCGGAGACAGCTTGCTGCCAAACCAGGTCAACAGCGTTGCATAGCCGAATCGTAGACCCAGGAGCAGCGAGAGCACTCCGCCGCCCAGGAATCCCAGATAGACCATCGGTGCCAGTCGCACAAAGCCCAGATACGCGGCCATCTCGATGATCGTGAGGATTCCGGTGATGATTGCTCCCACGCCAAGCAGTCCTGACAGCGGTAACAGGGCTGTCAGCCAAAAACGCGACGATGGCCACCACTTACCGATTCCGTCGGCATTGGCGAGTGCCGCCAGCACGATGAGGAGCACACTGCTTAAAGTTCCCATGACACTTGTCTCCAGGCAAAAGCAAGCCTGTTTGCATTATCACAGCCGGACACGCGCACGACCACCCCTGACCCTGTGTTAGCTTCGCCGCGATGGCGATCCTGGTCTCTACAATCCTGCCTTCCGTACTGTGGGGAGTGGCATTTTGTCACCTCGCGCTCGCGCTGCTTTTGGTCTTTAACCGAGGACGCACTCCCAAGCTGCCCGCCGCCGGAGTCGCACCGGCCGATCCCAGGTCCGTCCTGATCGTGGTTCCGGCCCGCAATGAGGAAACCAACATCGGAGACTGCATCCGCAGCGTCCTGGCCCAGGATTATCCCGCGTTGACGGTGCGAGTGGTTGATGATCACTCGACCGATCGAACGGGTGCGATCGTCGGAAAACTTGCGGAGAGCGATCGTC
This sequence comes from Polyangia bacterium, assembly GCA_044228505.1. Classification (GTDB taxonomy): domain Bacteria; phylum Myxococcota_A; class Polyangia; order Palsa-1104; family JAEUJZ01; genus JAEUKA01. Next base: position 39,059 of record JBGAUT010000007.1, read on the forward strand.
GTCTGACGTTGGTCAACCCACCCGCACTGCCACCGGGCTGGCTCGGCAAACCACACGCGGTTCACAATGGTTCCCTCGGGGCGAGCAGCGATTACCTGCTTTTCATCGACGCCGATGTCCGGCTACGACCAACCGCGGTATCGCAAGCAGTTGCGCTGGCCGAAAGCAAACACGCCGGACTCACGACGCTGATGCCGGAACTGGTAAACGACAGCTTTTGGGAACGAGCGACGCAACCGGTAGTCGGCATACTGCTCTGGGGACTGCTCGATCCGGTCAAGGTGAACGATCCGAATCGAAGCGAGGCCTGTGGTTTCGGTCCGTTCATGCTGTTCCGTCGCGATGCCTATGAACAGATCGGCGGCCATGAAGCGGTCCGGCGCGAGGTCATCGAAGATCTCCGGATGGCCCAGCTCGTAAAGCAGCACAAGTTGGGCCTGTGTGTTGCCCATGGAACGTCGGTGGTCAAGCTGCGAATGTATGACTCACTGTCTTCTCTTATCGCAGGCTGGATCAAGAACTTCTACATTGCGCTCGGTCCGGTCAAGGCGCTGGCACCGTTGCTGGCAGCGGTCGTCGCGCTGGTGTTCGGGCTGCCTACGGTGGCGTTCTGGACCGCGCTGGGGCTTGGCCTGTGGCATGGAACACTACCTGGCTTTGCGCTCGCAGCGACGATCTGTTACGGAGCAGACTGGCTGGCTCGTCTCTCGCTTCGATCGACGTACGATGTCCACATGCGAGGAGTCCGCGCCCTCGGTGGGCTGGTGGTTGCCTATATCTTATGTGCGTCGGTGTATCGAGCAGTGGTGGGCCGTCCGGTTACCTGGCGGGGACGATCGTACCAAGCGCAGTAGGCAGGTCGTTAGGTCGCGGGCTTCTCTTCGGCTTTGTCGGCAGCTTTTTCAGCCGGCTTCTCTTCGGCCTTGGGCTTGTCTTCAGCCTTGGGCTTGTCTTCGGCCTTGGGCTTGTCTTCGGCCTTGGGCTTGTCTTCGGCCTTGGGCTTGTCTTCAGCCTTCGCTGGCTCAGCCGCGGCTGGCGCGTCCTTCTTCGGAGCACGGACCTTCTTGCCAGCATCGCCGCCCGCTTGCAGCGTCGCCTCGACCGCCAGCACTTCTTTGCCTTTTTTCACCTCGAAGGTGTCCGCCGACGAAACCGTGCGCGTCCAGTTGGCAAAGCCGCTCTTGCGCAGCTCGATGTCGTGCTTTTCCTTCGTATCAAGCTTTTTGATCTGATACGGGGTCTTGCCGACCTTTTTCCCGTCGAGGTAAACATCCGCCCCCTTCGGAATCGAGGTCAATTCCACCATCCGTTCGATCGCGGTCAGCGTGAAGCTCAGCGGCTCACCCTCTTTGGGGTTGTTCTTCAGCTTGGGCTTGGCTTCTTGATATCCCGCCAGCGTGATACGCAACTGCTTACCAGCCGCGAGGCCAGGCACTCGAGTCGGTGTCGGACCAAACTGCTTGCCATCAAATTCAATCTGAGCGCCTGGCGGCTCGGTCGTCACCTCGGTGCCTTCCATCGGCTTGTCCGGTTTGACGGGTACGCTCGCTGGCTCCGGCGGTTTGACGATCGGCTCGATCGGCTTCACTTCGGTTGGCTGCGTATTGGTTCCAACCGGAGTTCCGGTGTTGACCGGTGCAGTCCCAGTGTTGCCACCTGTTCCCGTCGAAATCAGCGTTGGTCCGGTGTCGACAGGCTTCTTGTTCAGAACCAGCGCGTAGTAGGCACCACCACCCCCGAGGAGAAGAGCGAGGGCACCGACCACCGCTACGAGCCCCCCCTTGCCGCTTGGCTTTGTTTGCGGAGCGACGGCGACAGGCGGCGTCTCGGCAAACAGCGACTCGGGCGCATCCAGCTTGGGTGGCGGTAGCGACGGCGAGGGCTTCGGAGGAGCATCTGCATCCGTTGCTGGTTCAGTCGTCGCAGCCGGCGTCCCCGTTGGAACCGGCGTGCTCTCCACCGACCGAGGTGGTGTCGCCGCAGACGAAAGTCCAGTCGGCGTGCGACTGCTGTCTGCTATTCGCTGCTGCTGTTCTTCGACGGAGGCAGTCGGCGTCTTCGCAGAATCGGGTACTGCACGAGGTGCTTCTGGCGCTGCAACGGGCTTCGGCGGTGGTGGGGTCGCCGGACCGACCGCTGGCTTCGGTGGTGGCGTCATCAGCCCAAAGCCTTGACCCAGCAGCGTCTTTGACAGCCCAGCCTTCGCCGCAGCAGGAGTCATGGGGGCGAGCGACGGATTTTGCTCCGCAGCCTTTTTGCGCAATGCCTCAGTCACTGCAGCAGGATTCGCCTTCGTCGGCGCATCCTCTTCCATCAAGCCACCAAAGCCCATGGCCTCGGCCAGCTTGTTCACCTGATCGGCAGCCATCGCGCGGGTTGGTTCATCACCAAACTCGTTGTGACCCCCACCGCCACCAGTCGGGTTGGCCGTCGGGGTCACCTGGCTTGGCGAGCCTGCGTCGCTGAGCGAGGTACGGACACCGGCATCAAACCGTGACTCGACGCCGGTTTCACCACGGCGCGCCTTTTCGGCCAGGATTTGATCCAGGCGCTCCTGGCTATCGGAAGTCAGCTTGTCAAAACGAACGCCCATGCCCGGTGCGACCGATGGCTTGCTGGGATCCGGGGCCCGGTTCCACACGACGGTTCCCTCACCAACGATGAGCGGAGCACCGTCTTGGAGCTGAAACTCGAACCGCAACTGGGTACCAACGGCTTGCGGTTCCTTGGTACGGATGAAGATACCGCCCTTGCTCACATCCACCGAGTACCGCTCGATAAACTGATCGAGGTTGGCGGACTTGAACTTGATCTTCATCGTCAGCGGGGCTTTGCCCTTGGGGTTATCAGAGGCCGACATCTTTGCTCCCAATCGAAGATTGCGCTCTATCGCCCACCGTTCTTCCGTCTTCTGCTCAGCACTCGCCCTGTCGTAACGTGTAAGGGAGGGCACAGTGGCGCAGCGCCATACCCGCCCTCTGGCCGGCAGACAAGCCAATAGAGGCGATGAAAAACAATAACATGAGCTACATTTTTTCGCTGAACTGTAAGAAGTTGCGTCGGAAATTGCCCCGATCGGGACTGGCTGCCAGTCTCACAGCTGCCCTCTCAATCGGGGTGTCGACGGATGCACATGCCGCCTACCCCCACACCATCACCGGCAGCACTGGTGCTGTTGCGACCGATCACGAGCTAGCGTCCCAAGCGGGTGCCGAGATCTTGAGCCAAGGCGGCAACGCGGTCGACGCAGCCATCGCGGCGGCTCTCGCCCTGGGAGTGGTCCAACCGGCAGGCTCAGGTCTGGGGGGTGGCGGATTCCTGCTCATTCGCAAACACGACGGCCAGGTTGCCGCGATCGACTTCCGCGAGGTCGCTCCGAAGCTTGCCACCCGCGACATGTTCCTAGAGAGCGGCACCGGCAAAGTGGTGCCCGATCGTTCACGGTGGGGCGGCCTGGCATCGGGAGTTCCCGGAGAGGCCGCCGGATTTGCCAAAGCGCTCAGTGAGTTCGGCAGTCTCAAATCTGCCCAAGTGATCGCTCCCGCCCTGCGACTCGCAGACCGTGGCTTTCCCGTTGGAAGACATCTTGCTCGCAGCGCCGCGATGGTGGTGCCTAAGTTGGCCGAAGATCATCCGCTGCGTGCGTTGTTGGCCCCTCAAGGCAAGATTCTGACGCCCGGTGTGACGGTCCGACGACCGGAGCTGGCATCCACGCTGCGACTGCTTTCCCAAGATGGCTTTTTGGCCTTCTACAAGACCCAACCTGGATCCATCGGCGACGATCTCATCCAAGCGAACCGGCGGGCGGGCGGGATCCTCCAAGCCGAAGATCTGACTCAGTACAAACCACTGCCGCGTACACCGATTGAGGGTCGCTACCGCAACCACCGAATCTTGGTCATTCCACCACCGTCCGGAGGCATCACCGCGCTCGAAGCACTCCAGATCCTCGATGCTCGCCCCCCGCTATCCCAGGGACCGAGTGCTTCGACCACGCTCCACGAAACCATCGAGTCGCTAAAGCATGCCTTTGCCGATCGGGCAAAGCTCCACGGCGATCCGGCATTCACCAACATCCCCGTCTCCGAGCTAGCCAGCGTGGAATATGCCCGAGGCCGCGCCGCGACCATCCAAGCCGATCACGTTCTGCCCATGGGCAGCTATGGTCGCCCCGGGGCCGATAAGCCGCTGTCACCACCACGAGACAAGGGCACCAGTCATTTGTGCGTCATCGATCGCTTTGGCAATGCAGCCGCACTGACGACCACGGTCAACCTAGCGTTCGGTGCCCGCGTCGTGGGCTCAAAAACTGGCGTGCTGCTGAACAATCAGATGGACGACTTCACTGCCAAGCCAGCAACGGAAAATGCCTTCGGCCTGGTCGGTGATGAGTCCAACTTGGTGGCTCCTGGCAAGCGGCCAGCTTCGAGCATGACTCCTCTCATTGCCGTGGGTGCCGATGGCTCCGTGTTTTGTGCGGGTGGCTCCGGCGGACCGACGATCGTCACCGGAGTGGTCCAGACGCTGATCAACCTGATCGACTTTGGTATGGAAGCGGAAGCCGCCGTGTCATCACCACGAATCCACGCTCAGTATCTCCCCGACAGCGTCTTGGTTGAGCCAGAGGTGCCCACCGACGTTCGAGACAAGCTCATCCAGCGTGGTCACAAGCTCGTGGTGACACCCGCCGCTCTCGAAACGGCCGTGCAAGTCGTGGTCTATCGCCCCGCTCGCGAGGGCCGTCCCGCAACCTGGAGCGCTGCCAGCGATCCGCGCAAGGGCGGCAAACCCTCCGTGGCCACCATCACCACTCGCTAAGCCGAAACCATCCGGCTTGCCCCTCTCGGAGCCACGTCGTTCTAGACCTGATGGACCGACGGCTGTATCGTGCGCCGCTCTTCGCGATTGAAGTGCCGCTGCCGATGTCCGTTTCGCCGCCCTCACCGTCGCCCCTGGCGACTGATCCCTCGCTGGTCCTACCGTCGGGCCTGCTGCCGTTGCCCATCGATGAGCTATTGCCACGAATCATCGAGCAACTCACCGCAGCTCCGAACCTGGTGATCGCGGCCCCACCCGGCGCGGGCAAGACGACTCGCGTCCCCCATGCCCTGTTATCGATTTTTCCTGAGGGTGAGATCGTGGTGCTGGAACCGCGACGGATAGCGGCTAATCTGTCCGCTCTCCGAGTAGCCGAAGAGCGCGGCGAGCCTCTCGGCGAAACCGTGGGCGTTCAATTGCGCTTCGAGTCGGTAACAAGTGCACGCACTCGCCTACGTTTTGTCACCGAAGGAGTGCTGCTTCGACAGCTCACCGCCGATCCCAAGCTGTCCACGGTACAAGCGGTGGTGTTCGATGAGTTCCACGAGCGCCACTACCAGACCGATCTGCTGCTCGCCCTGCTGCGCCGACTTCAGCTTTGCGAGCGCCCGGAACTGCGGCTATGCGTCATGTCAGCGACGCTGCACACCGCCAAGATCGCGGCGTTTCTGGGTCACTGTCCGGTCGTGGAAAGCCAGGGAAAGCTCCATGAGGTAGTCGTCGAACACCTGTCACTACCAACGGATGAGCCATTATCGAAGCAGGTCCGACGGACCATTCGCGAGGTGTTACAGCGCGATCAGAAAGCATCGACCGAACCGACCAACCGCTCCCAGCGACGACAAGGTGACATCCTGGTCTTTCTGCCGGGCAGTGCCGAGATTCGACGCTGCCAGGAAGATCTTGCGGAGCTGCTGCCGCTGTTTCCCCTTGAAGTGCTGCCTCTTCATGGCGATTTGCCGCTGAGCGAACAGCGACAAGTGGTGGCACCGCGCCGACCCGATGCGCCCCGCCGCGTCATTTTGTCGACGAATATCGCCGAAACCTCGCTCACCATCGATGGAGTAACGGTCGTTATCGACAGTGGCCTGCATCGCCAAGCCGGTTATGCACACTGGTCGGGTTTGCCGACGCTGAAGACCGTTCCGGTCAGTCGTGCTGCCGCTGCCCAGCGAGCCGGACGAGCCGGACGGACCCAACCCGGTCGCTGCATTCGTCTGTACACGAAACACGATCACGATCTGCGGCCCGAGTTCGACAGCCCTGAGATCCTGCGGATGGATCTGTCGGAGCCGCTGCTACTCCTTCACGCGTTGGCGCTTTCGCTCAGCGAGGTCCGTTTTCTCGACCCGCTCCCGTCAGCGGCAATTGACGCCGCTGAATCCCTGCTGCGCAGCCTCGGCGCGATCGATCACTCGTCGAGATTGACCCAACTGGGTAACAAATTGACAGCCCTGCCCTTGCCACCGCGACTGTCGCGGCTACTTGTGTTTGGTGCCGAGCAAGGGATCCTCGATGATGCGGCGGTGGTGGCAGCGCTGCTCAGCGAACGGGACATCTTGCTTGGCAGCCGCGCCCTCAGCCACGACCAGCGAGCCATGGCCGGAATTGCGAGCGAGCCATCGGACCTAGGACATCGACTCGATCGCTTCCGGTGGGCCGAGTCGCAGCGCTTTGCCCGGGGATCACTGCAGCGCGACGGACTCGACTCAGACACCGTGCTGCGCATCGACAAAGCACGTCGCCAGCTCGTCGATCGAGCCAAGAAGTTCGCCGTCAAACAGCAGCTCTCTCCATCCGCGCAAGAGGCGGCACTACGACGTGCCATCTTGGTCGGCTTCCCCGATCGCGTCGGTCGCCGTCGAAAAAAAAACGGCAGCGACACCGCTGAGCTGACCTTGGCCACAGGAGGCTTTGCGGTCCAGTCCCCAGGCAGCTTGGTTCGTGATGCCGACTGGCTGGTCCTCATCGATGTGGAAGAGCGTGGCGAAAAAACGGCCCCGATTGCTCGGCTGCTCAGCGCCATTTCCGCAGATTGGCTCCTCGATCTTCCCGGTGAGCCCGTGACGGAAAGCGAAGAACTCATCTGGAATTCCGGCGCGGGTCAGGTCGAGCGTTGCGTCCGCCTACGCTACGGCCAACTCATTCTCGATGAGTCTCGCACCGCCGCCCAGTCCGATGATGCCCGTGCGATCGACATGCTCACCGAACACGCGAGTTCCCGTCCCGAGCAGATCTTCAGCGACGGTGAACGGCTGTCCGATCTGTCTGCTCGACTCTCGGTCCTCGCTAGCGCATACCCAGAGCTTGCCCTGCCCGCCGTGTCGCCGCCTGTGCTGGCACGCGCCGTCCGCGGGCTCTGCGATGGCAAGACCGCTTTGGCCGAGCTGCGAGGACTACCACTCACTCCCGCCATCTTGAGCGAGCTCGGCCAGTCTGCGGCTGCGAGCAGTGGGCCACGCGACCGCGACCTACAGCGACTGCTGAACGACCAGCTTCCCGAGCACATCGTCCTGCCGGGAGGCCGCCGCACTCGAGTTCACTACTTGGCCGGTCAACCACCGTGGGTCGAGTCTCGATTGCAGGACTTTTTTGGAATGTCTGATGGACCTAGGCTTGCCGGTGGCCGCCTGCCGCTCGTGATTCATCTTCTGGCACCAAATCAGCGTGCAGTGCAAGTCACCACGGATCTGCGAGGTTTTTGGACCAAGCACTACCCCGCGATCCGACGAGAGTTGATGCGCAAATACCCTCGACATGCCTGGCCCGAAGACCCACTGACTGCCGAACCGCCAGCGCCCCGACGGTAGAGCCACAAACCGTGGTGCATTTTTTGCCCCCCCCCTTTTCGAAAGACAAAGTCTCCCGCAATGAACTTTTCGGACGCACACACGCTGCTCGGACCGCTCTGCGCCCTTGGTAGTTCTCTCACTTGGGCGATCGGCTCATCGGTGTATACCCATCAAGCAGGTCGTGTCGGTGCGATGGAGGTAAATTTTTCCCGCGCCGCCATTGCCACACCGCTGTTCATGGTCGCAGCCATCCTCACGGGTGGTCTACAAGGCTTTGGCGCGCTGCAACCGAGCAACCTGGGTTGGCTGTCGCTTTCGGTCGTGTGCTCCTACGGCGTCGGGGACATGATGTTCTATATGGCCGCGCTACGCCTTGGAACGCCGACGGCACTGGCGATTGGCTCGATTTATCCAGTCTGGGCAACCCTGTTTGGAGCCCTCACGCTAGGCGAACAAATCGGTGTGCAGCGCATGCTCGGTACGGTGCTATGCATCGCGGGCGTCGTCTGGCTGGTACTCCTCCAAGCCGTGTCGCAAGGAAATACGGTCGAAACCAAACCCGCAAAAGCGCGACTCGGTGGGCTGATCTTGGCGCTGCTTACTTCACTGTTTTGGGCGGGTAATACCTACTCGGTCCGACGCGGCGGCATCGGCGTGGCCCCATTTGTCGTCAACGGCTTTCGCTACCTGCTCGCTTCGGTGGTCCTGGGCACCTTGTGGATCATCCGCCGGCAGCAGCTCCCCAAGCCGCCACCAGACACCGCCCAGCTCTTTTCATCATGGAAAGAGCTGCTACGGTTTGCGCCTGCAGTCGTGCTCGAAGCCTTCATCGGCAGCTCGATCTTCGTCTATGCGATGACGCACACCGACCTGAGCGTCGCGACACCACTGGCTGCACTGTCACCGCTGTTTTCGGTCCCAATCGGCCTATGGATGGGCAGCGAAAAGCTCGATGTCCGACGGCTGCTTGCCATTGTCGTCACCGTTGGTGGCGTGCTCTGTCTGGTAATGGCCTAACGCCTGCCCAGGTCTCGCCTAGCGTTCCCGCTTGAGCGCTCCGGCAGCATGAATCACCACCGGCTCGGCCGCGAGTCGAACCACCAAATCGCCTTGGAGCTTCTGCTCATCGAAACAGGCTGCAATCTGACCGAGCAGCGTCGCCAATAGATCCAGCTGATCGGAATCTCCAACGGCAGCCCACGCCTGCGCCAACGCCTGAGCATCATCGGCAAACATCGGCAGCAGCGTCGCCTCTGATCGTTCGTCATCGCCGACCAGGGGCTCGACCCGCAGTGTTAGACCCAATCCACGCTCGCTCCGCAGTCGGATGCGCAGCGAGCCGCCACGAGGCGTCACTTCGCGCAGCAGCACGTACTCATAGCGACCCAAGAGCAGCGCCGTCTGACGCTTTACCTCGGCTTGGGTCTCACACAGCAAACCCTCTTTGGTCTCGATGCTGGCAATCGCTGTCACCTCTTCGCCCGGCGGAAGCCCCGGCAGCACCCACACCGGAGTCCCCAGCTTACCCACCACCCGCAGGGCAGACGTCGTCGTGGTCACTGGCGCTTGCCTCGTCACCCGAACTCCGTACGCATGGAGCAGCCGCTTCACGTCATGATCGCTCAGCGGCTCGCTTTGCACCATCTCGCCAGCCACATAGAGCGGCGGCGGAAGATCGGCCATCACCGCTGACAAGCGATCGTGCGCCGCCCGGACCACCAACGGTGCATGCTCCGCTGCCGGCGTTGACACCGTCTGAACCGCAACAAGCAGCGCCCGGAGCCGATCTCGCTCCGACGGATCCAGCAGAATCGAGGGTCGCTCAGGACGCAGTTCCAGCAACTGGTCCCGTGCGCCGCAGAGAATCAGCAATTCCGACTGCTCGGTAGCCCGCCGAAGAGCCCGCTCCACCGCCACCGTGTCGTCTGCGTCCACTCGGAGCGGAGGAGCCATCCGCAGCGCCTCCAGCTCTCGCTGGACGAGATCGGCACCGGCACCAAACACCAGCACACTCGACCGGCGATGGCTGGCCGGACCACGACGCGAGCCGCCGCGCACGTTTGAGGACGCGCCAAAACCAGCGTCGAGCAGGGCCCCATGCGCCAACCACTCCTCAAAACTTGAGGTAACTCGCGCCAGCGATCGTCGCGCCACGGCACGAAGCAGACCCAAGTCACGATGCGCAGTCGGCAGTAGCACCACGGCCGGCTTGCCAGTCAGACTCGCCAGCAGCGTATGGGCGCGCACACCTTTGCCGAGAGCGACCAGCATTCCTGCCGTCGCCGGATCATGCTGCAAAAAACGCAACACTTCGGATGGATCACCATCGCCCACCGAGATCAGCCATGACACCCCGAGCAACCGAGCCCCGAGCAGCGGGGACAGCTCCGGCAGGGCATCCCGACGAGGAACCACCAGAGCAACCCGCCCGAGCCGAGGCCGCTCGAGCAGAGGTGCAGCCAGGGGTGCGATTCCATCGACATTGTTCAAGAAACCGAAGCTGTGGGGACCGAGCAGCGCCGCGCCATCTTCGAGCGAAATACCAAGCCGATCGGCAGGAACCCGTCCATCCGAAATCCACGCGGCCGCCTCGGGATCAAGCTGCGCTGAACCGAGCTGCAGATTGGCGCGGACTCGCTGCGCCGCTTTGCTCTCCCCTTCGATCCAAAAACTTCGCGCCCGTAGCAGACGGCTCACGTCTCCCAATCGCTCCGTAGAGACCGGCACCCGTCCCTCTCCGAGAGACTGAGACGTGGGAACTGCCGACTGGACGCGAGGTCTGCCCATGTTGTACTTACTCCAAACCGTCGCGACGGAGGCGATCGACCAAGGCATCCGCGCCGACAAACAGCCGTGGCCGGTGGCGACGGACGGACTTACTCAGGATCCGCAGTTGTGGCATCGGCAAATCAGCCGCGCTGAGTGATACATCCTGCAGCGACCAAACGGTCGGTTTCGGCCATTCTGTTCCATCTGGCGGCTGCGACGTTTCCGATGGCAGAGGAGGCAGAACCGACAGCACCGCTTGCGCAGCACCACACAACACCTGCACGCTACGCAGGCCCCGACGACGAACTTGCAGCAGTTGTTCGTCGTCGCCACCAGCCACTCGCTTGGCCGAAACGACCTCGCTGACGTGCGCCAGGTTGAGTTGCTCCGCCACCGCCGCGCCCAGAAATCCCGTCACTGAATCGGTCAGCACAACGACTGCCGTCCCCAAACGACGTGCGGCTTGCGCCACCACAGCGGCCTGTCGCGCTTCGATGTCCATGGCGTGAAGAGAGCTGGGATCGAGCGCCTCATCCCAAATACGAATTCGCTCGACAGAAGGGTCCATGGGCAGGCCCTCAAACACCGAATCATCGGCGGCCACTGCAAGCGCCACCGGTTCCCCCAGCAGCGCCGCGATGCCCAAACCACGCCCACACTGTGGAGAGATAAACGCCAAGACCTTCATGGCAGCTCCTCTCGATGATCCGGATCCTCGGTCGTTACGGCACTTTTCCGATCACTGTGCGCGTCTTTGCCACTGCCCGGTTCGCCAATTGGCTCGGTGTCGATTCCATCCATCTCGACCTGCGGGGCAGCCTCGTCGCTAGGTGGTGGGGTCAGATCGCCGTCCCACATTGCGCCATCGCCGGCGCTCGCACGCTCGAAAGCAGAGCCTCCCACCTCAACCCGCACCACCACTGCCGATTCCGGACCGGCGGAGTCACCGGCCACTGGGATACGCGGCTCGGTATCACCGGTCGCGATATCACTGCTCTCCCACGCTCGCCCCGTCGACGGCGTCAACTCTTCGTCATCATCGCGGTCAAACGTCAAAAGGCTTGTCAGGTTCAGTTCTGCGGGTAGTCCCTTGGGCTTCGCAAACGCCGCCTCAACCGAAGCCACCAACCCACCGACGGCACCATCATCAATCGGCACCGCAAACTGTGCATCGGAACGGTCAACCGAAGAGGGACCGAGAGCGATCAGCGTGTGAACAAGCCGTCGGTCGAAGTGCACGTTCTCCTCGACAATGACAAACAACGGCGGCACGGTCTCCGGGTCGGTCGACACTGGCGAGTGAATCCACAGCCGTTGACTCCGTGACAGTGCCTCACTGCCCTCTTCGGTGAAACCACCACCCGGCACCGGAGTACGCTCGGAGCTCGCGTCACCATCGATCGGAGCCATGAACCGCACCGGTACCGCAGTGCTTCCTCTCGACAGAGCATATCGCCCCGCCGGCAGTGTCATCACCACGGGCACCATCGTCGGCGCAAACATCTCGTCGGCCAATGGATCCTCACAGGCTGAAACGAGCTGTCCGTCGGCATCAAACAACTTCAGACCGCCCTGCTCACAGACCGGCTCTCCCGACGCGAGATAGATGCCGCCGATCCTCGCCGCCAACCGAGGCGCAATGTCGCGAGCAGCAGGGGTATCTGCCATGAGAAACAGCTTCGGTGGAAGCTCCTCGCACGCTTGGAGCAGCGCCCGCGCATACGGCGCAAACCGAAGTTCCTGCTCATGAACCGGAGACTCAGCGGTCAGCAGGACGACCCCGTCGGCACCGAAGTGCCCCAGGATCTGCCCGAGTCGCTCGCGAATCTGCGGGGAGACGGACTGCATCGGTAAAAGTGCGTAGACGGTCATACCGACAGCACTTCCCAGACGCCGAGCCTGACCCAGCGCTTCCAACGAGGCGCACAGCGGCTCGCTGTCCAGAAACTCGATCATGACCAAGACGTTCGCCACGAGACTGTTTACCTATCTGCCGTCAACCGCCCGACTTGCGCAGGCAGACAACGGCTACACCGACGCCAAGTATACAAAAGTCCTCTCTACGGCGGTGACTGGACCTCGGTCTGCACTGATTTCTACAGCAACCATGTAGGACAATTACGCACAGAGTGGGAGGTACACGCAAGTTTTTGCCACAGCCGAGACAACACTAGTGACAGACCTCCCGCACTTCTGCGTACTGCGGCTGGTACCGCAAGCGCTGACAGGCATCTCGGAACATCGACTCCAAGCTTGTGCCAAACGTGTCGCGATAGACCTTGATGCGACCATCGGCCCCCGCCACTGCAAACGCACTGCCATCGGGAACATAGTCACCGTGCTCAATGTCATCGGCAATCACCGGCAACTCTGCCAACGGCAGAATCGCGTCGGTGTGAGGAGCCGCCGAAATATCCCAGACTCGCACCATCCGATCCTTGCCAACGACCAAGAGTCTCTCTCCGCCTTTGCCCACCGACACCGCCATGGGACGATCTGGCAAGGCATGAAAGCGGGCGACCGGTCGCCGATGCTCGACATCCCACAGCCGGACGGTGCGATCATCTGACGCGGTGACCAACAAACCACCGCGATGTGATGGCAAAAACGTGAGCTGATTGACCGGATCGGGCGTGTCGGGCAGCGACCCAAGCGCACGCAGGGTCGTGGCATCCCAGACGAAGACTTTGCGATCGGTTGCTGCGCTCACCAGATATCTTCCATCGGGAGAAACCGCCATCCAGATCGGTGCCCCGGCATGAGCAACGGCGGTCTCCATCAACACGCCGGTTTGTGCATCCCACATCCGAAACGATTCACGACTCGCTGAAAATAGCCGCTTGCTATCACTGCTGTAGGCCACGGCAAAGACCGTATGCGCGTGACCGTTGAGCGTCCGAATCGGTGCCCCACTCACACCATCCCACAAGCGAACCGATTTGTCGGAGCTGGCCGTCGCTACCTGACGACCGTCCGGCGAAAAACGCGCCATGTGCAAGGGCCCGGAATGCCCGATCAGTTCAGCGATCAGCTCGCCGCGAAGGGTCTTGGGATCCCAGCGCCACAACCGAGCCGTCCGATCGAGGCTGGCACTGACCAATCGAGTGCCGTCGGTCTTCAAGAACTCCAACGAGGAGATCCGTCGACGATGACCCACCAATGTTGTCGTTGGCAGCACGCGTTCCAAATTCCAAACCCGGGCGGTGCGGTCGTAGCTTCCCGTCAAAGCTCGCAGTCCGTCGACCGTCAAGTCCAAATGACGAATCTCACCACGATGGCCACTCAAGATGGCGACGGGTCGCTCCGACGCCACATGCCACAAATGCACACCGCGATCTCCTGACCCAACCGAAACCAGATGTTCGCTGTCCGGAGTGAAGCGCAGGTCGATCACCGTTTCGTCGTGACCTCGCAGCTTTCGGAGCAAATCACCGGTCCGTCCGTCCCACAGGATGATGGTGCCACTCGCGTCGCCACTGGCGAGAAAACGTCCGTCGGCAGAGAAATCGACCCGCACCACCTGCTCGTCATGGCCACGTAGGTTCAAGATCTCTCCGAGGCTGAGGCTCCAGAGTCGGACAGACTTATCGAAGCTAGCAACTGCCATTTTCTGTCCGTCTGTCGAGAAGCGAACAAACGAAATGCGATCTGCCGTCGCAATGACATGAACAACCTTGCCGGTGGCCGTCTCGAACACTCGCGCCGTCTTGTCATTGCTACCAGAGATCAAGTGTCTGCCGTCGGGAGAATACGCAATGGACCGCACTCCATCGCTGTGTCCGACCAGATTCCGAACGGTCCGTCCGACGAGAATATCGAACAAATGGATGCTGCCGTCGCGGTAGCCCACCGCGATCTGTTGTCCATCGGGAGCGGCCGCAGCGCTCTGCATCGCGTCATGTCCCGTCAGTAAGTGCACCAGCCGCCCACTGGAAACCTCGAAGACGCGAAGCGACTTGTCGTGACTTGTTGTGATCAGCAGTCGACCTTGCTGCGCAAACAGTAGTTCGCTGATTCGATCGCCGTGTTTGGCGAACTGACGCAGTGGCTGCCCTGTCTTGCTATCCCACAGACGCACCGTCAGATCATGTGCTGCCGTCGCCACCGTGGCTCCATCAGGAGAAAATGCAACCTGAGACACCACATCGTCATGCCCATGGAGCGGCAGCGAGTTTTCAGCGACCCGCAGCGCCACCATTAAGCCTTCTTTGGCCTCGGTGGGCAGCGGACGACCGTGTAGCAAGCTGGGTGCTGCCGCACGAATCGCCAACGCCAGACCATCGCCTTCAACGCCCGGTTGCCGTACCAGCAGCGCCGCCCTTGCTCCCCGCTCACACTGCAGCGCCTCTTCGCTCGACCGCAATCGAGAGGCAAGCCGCAGCGACAACAGCGCCGCGCACAGGATGACAACCAAAGTCACCACCCATGACACCCGAGCGAGCGCTCGCAGCGACGCTCGTCTAATCGAACTTACGTGCCGACGGTCCTCCTGGGAGACTCCGCTTTGGGTCGACAACATCGCCAAACCACAATAACTGATTCGCTGCTCCCTCGTCTCGTCACATCGGCAGCGGCGCTGAGCTGCGAAACAAAAGAGCGCCGTCGGCACCGACCTTGGCCCTAAAATGGTGTAGTTTCACTCATCATGTCATCCCCTCGGCCCACCCCGCTGCAAACCCTCGTCGCGCAAGACTGTAATCGCATGGCTTGGCGCGGCCAGACTGGTCACTACGAGGTCTGGTTTCTGACGCTAGCCCATCGTGAGAGCAAGACCGGCTTTTGGATTCGTTACACGCTCGAGTCGCCCGAGGCTGGACACGGCCCCCCCTACGCGGAGCTGTGGTTCTGTCGTTCCGATGGCCAAACGCCTGCCAAGACGTTCGGCATCCATCGTCGGTTTGACATCGCCAACCTACACAGTCAACAGCGTCCGTTCGTCGTCCGCATCTCTGGCTCCGAACTCGGGCACAGTCACGCGAGCGGCTCGCTAAGCGGCGATGGTCACAACATCCGCTGGGATCTCCACTGGGATGGTCAGAACCGCCCACACCTGCTTCTGCCACGAGCGCTGTACTCGAATCCAATGGGAATTGCCGAGACGATCGTGCTGTCTCCCAATCACAGCATCGCGGTGTCGGGAACGATCGAGATCGACGGTGAACGCTATGAACTCCACCAGACACCGGGGGGCCAAAGTCACCTGTGGGGTAAAAAGCATGCGTATGGCTGGGCGTGGGCACGATGTAATGCCTTCGATCGCGAAGACGAGAGGCCGACTCAGAAACCCCAAGCGGTATTTGAGTCACTGACGGTGCGGCTGAGACGCGGTCCCGTGGTGCTGCCGCTCACGATGATGTCGATGTATCCCGATGGGCTCGATGGCAAAGAGGTCGCGTTCAAAGAATGGACGGATCTTCCTCTCACTCGGGCGGAATACCGCACTGGCACCTACGTGCTATCGGCCGAAGGTCCACGGACCGGCTTGGAGGTTCAATTCTCGTGTAGTGCCGATGACATGCTGCGAACTGAGTATGTCGATCCAGACGGTACGCCCGCGTTCAATCACTATGCCGGGGCAGCAAGCTGCACGATGCTGCTCAAACGACGGCTGTGCCCGGGTGCTGCGTGGCGGATCGAGCGGACCTTCCGCAGCAACCAAGGTGCCCAGTTTGAGTGGGCAGGCCGAGCGGGCGACTCGCTGGTGCGGAAGCGCCACGTCCTGGTGAACGACTAGCTCGATTACGCTCGCTCGACGAGAGCGGCAGCGCCCATTCCACCACCGATACACATCGAGATAATGCCGTAACGTCCGCCGCGTCGGCCAAGCTCACGAAGAACGGTCAACGTCATGCGAGCACCGGTTGCGCCAAGTGGATGACCGATGGCGATGGCACCACCGTTGACATTGAGACGCTCCGAAGGCACGCCAAGCTCGCGAGCACAGTAGATGGCCTGGCTGGCAAAGGCTTCGTTGAGTTCCCAGACATCGATGTCGGAGACTTTGAGTCCTACTTTGGCAAGCAGCTTGCGGACGGCCGGAACCGGACCGATGCCCATGATTTCCGGAGGAACACCAGCAACGGCAAAACCCCGAAAGTAGCCCAGGAATGAGCGATCGCCGATCTTGTCCTTGGCGGCCATCACCACGGCAGCGGCACCATCGGTCAGTGGTGAGCTATTTCCAGGGGTCACAGAACCGGTTGGATCGAACGCCGGACGCAGGCCCGAAAGCTTCGCGACATCCGTATCGGCACGAGGAAGCTCATCGCGCTCGACCTTGATGCTGCGAGGTTTGCCCGTCTCATCGAATACGTTCGTCTCGATCGCCAGGATCTCACCCTCGAAAAAACCAGCCTGCTGGGCGCGGATTGCTTTCTGATGGCTCTGATAGGCGAACTCGTCCTGCTCAGCGCGACCAATCTGGAACCGACGGGCGACGTTTTCGGCGGTTACCCCCATCGGAGTAAACAACGCCGACTGTTCTTCCACGAGACGAGGATTGAGCGATACCTTCGCGCCAGTCATCGGGATCATCGACATCGACTCAACACCGCCGGCTATCCCGAAGTCGATCTGACCGGTGGCAATGCGATCTGCGACGATCGAAGCCGCCTGTACACCCGACGAGCAAAAGCGGTTGACGGTCATTGCCGGGACTTCGACGGGAAGACCCGCGCCGACCGACACCAATCGCGCCATGTTCATGCCCTGCTCAGCCTCGGGGAATGCACAACCAAGCACGACATCCTCGATCTCGGCGGCAGAGACACCCGAGCGAGCCAGCGCACCACGGACCACAGCGATTCCCAGGTCATCGGGTCGCGTGTCTTTGAGCGAGCCCTTCACACCACGACCGAACGGAGTACGAGCACCCTGCAAAATGACGACTTCACGCATGGCGGCAGTGTGAGCCAAAGTGCCGCCGCTGACAAGCACTCTCTATCAGACGAAAAGCGCTCGGTCAGACGACGTAATTGTCCAGCTCGCAGCCTGTTCGAGCCGTTAGTTCACCGGGAAGAATCCGTTGAAGTAAAAGACCCCCATCCGGTTAAACGAAATCGCGCCGAACAGGTTCACGACGACGCCCCAGATCACGCAGGCACGAAACAGTGGCGATGCAGTAACCCGAGGACTCCCGAGCCGCAGCAGCACCACCAACAGCACCATGTAGTCGAGGCTGAAGCGATAACCGAACTGCACAAACCCCGAGTTTTGGTACAGCAGGCTCGCAAGGGCAATCGGAACGATCGTGATCCACAGCGCCAGCCGCAATTGCTGCGACCGGGGCGACGCTTCACCCTCCGCCAAAGACGCCGCACCATCCGAAGACGTGACGGACGAAGCTCCGCCAGCACCGGTCGCTCGCCACAGTGAGTACTCAGGCCACAGCAGGTACAACAGCGCCGGGGTCGTAAACCACAGAGCCAGCCCGTGATAGCTAATTTGTACGTACGGGAATCCCGCCACAAGCTTCGGTAGCAGCGTCAGCGCCGTCGCCAAGTTCCTCGGCAAAAACTGATAGTTCATCAGACCAAAGCGCTGAATGTTGTCGGCCTGGATGGTCTGCAAGTAGCTGTGACCAAACTCCAAAAATCGGCCAAATCGCAAGTAGTTGTGAGCCATCCCGAGCGCGGCCAACATCGCTGCCGGCACCGCAAACATGACCGCCGGCCAAACCAGTCGGCGTAGGTGGTGGAGCAGGTTGCGCGGCAGTTCCTGAAGCGATGGGTATGCGGTCGTTCCGTATTCCTTGCGCACCAGTTCCACCACGAACAGAAGGCCCATCGCAGCCATCTGCGGTCTGGTCAAAAACAACGCCCCACACAGCAGCCCACACACAAACGGTCGCAGTGGCCACAAACACAGCAGATACAACACCGCAAGCAGCGATGCGACCACGTGCGCCACAAACCAGACCTGCCCCTGCACCGCTGAGAAATAGAACACCGAACCGATGCCGAACAGCAAAGTCAGCCACAGATCGGGCGATTCGTCCCGAGGCACCTCTGGCGCAGGTTGCGACACCACCCGAGGTAGCCGTCGCAGCAGCAGATACAGCAGCGCCGGCACCATTCCCGCGATCACAACCGAGATGATCACGTCGTTGGTGCGATGGTGAAAGATGGCAACCAGCGGCAGCATCACCACGGCCGGAAAGGGAGGAAACGACACGTAGTACTTCTTGTCCCGTGTCACGATCTCGGTGGCTTGAATCTCGTCGACAAAGCCCGATAGAGTGCGGAACCGGACCGGGTTTGCGCGTAGAAACATTCCCGACACTTTGCGTCCGCCACGTAGCGTCAGCGTCTCGACTTCGGCCCAGTCATTCTGATGAGGCGGCGGTCCACCAAGGTCCAACCGACGGTGCAGCCAGCTCTCGGCCTGATACACGAAGTGGGTGTCCGTTGAATGCCGTTGGAGACGCTGTCCTGCCGTCGCCGCATAGATCACGGTCGACAGCACAAACAGCCACAGCGCCACCTTCAAATCACGCTTCACTGCGGGCCTCTCGCATCGCGGGGGCGCTCGTACACCGTACACAAAGGCACCCCAAGGTGAGTCAGTACGTAGCTAGGCTTGGTCGTGCCGTAGGCATCCCAGATCCAGTACTCGTACTTATTGAAGTGTTTTTCATGGATGACCAGCGCTGCCGAGGAGTTGCGAACGCCCGGCTCCTCCATCCCCGAGTCGGCGACATCTCGACGAAAAAAACCGTCTAGCTGGCTCATTTGGAGTTGAAACCAGTTGGCATCGTGAAAGTACACCGAGGTATGCGGTGCCAGCCCACGGTTTAAATACGGCAGCACCCCGCGCACCGAGTATCCCCAGAACTGTCGATTCATACCCAGGTTGGCCGCACCAACTGGTCCGCCTGCCAGTGCGTTGTAGTGACTGAGGCCATACGGATGTGAGCGCCACACCGACAATGCCGCAGGAGTCAGCACCACAAGCACAACCAGCGGAGCCACCAGCCGCTGCCAGGACGGTTTGAGGCTGACCTGACGAACCAAAAATGCCACCGCGGCCCCGGCGAGCAACGCCACAAACGGAACCGATGGGAGCCAGTGCTTTTCAGCCCCAAAGATCGGCGTCCCGGGTCGCATGATGATCAGCATCGGCCACAGCGCCGACAGCACAATCAAGGGTAGCTCTCCACCGGCGCGTTCGGCCTCGGGCACCGGCTCGACAAGCTGTTCCCGCCGAAAACGCCACAGCCAAGTCCCCATGCCCGCCAGCAGCAGCGTCACAACCGGCATGGTCAGCAGCGTCATCACCGGAACGTAGTGCCACGGATAGGGCGGACGATTGTAGTTCGTCCCCAGGTACTCGATGTTGTAGTGCACGTGGTGGAGATGAAAGCTCACGTACCAAGAGAAGCGCCGCACGGTCTCGAACCATAGGTAGGGCCAGCAAAGCAGATAAACCAGCGGCCCAATCGTCGCCATCGCCAGCGCCCAGGGTTGAAACAAATAGCGCAGCCAGCGCTGCTGTTTGGTGGTCTGGTTCGCCGAGTCCTCGCGCAGCAGATCACGGCGGAGCCACAGCGCATGTCCGAGCAACAGCGGCGGCAAAAAAAACGCGTTGTGCTTGGTCGACAGCGAGAGCCCGAACAAAATGCCCGCCGCAATCGCCCAGCGCCAGCGACCGGTCTGCTGCGCACGCAGATACGCCCAAGTCGTCACGCCCAGCATCGCGGTCACCGGTGCATCGAAACAAGACAGTTCGGCGTGAAAAAAATGACGCGGAGCCAAAATCGCAAGCCCCGCTGCCGCCACCGCTCCTGCTCGACCGAAGGCTCGTCGCCCGATAAGGTACACCGCTGCGACCAGCGCACCCGCGAGTGCATGCGACGGCAGACGCATCGCTTCACCATTCTTTAGCCAGCCCAGCGTGCGATGCCGTTTCGCATAGGAAATAGGATGCAGCCCCGATTCCATCGGACAGTTGCAGCGATGGAACACCCGCCAGGACAGACCAAACAGAGTCTTCATCAGCGGCGGGTGCTCGTTATTGTACGAAAAGTAGCGATCGATCAGGCTGCGGTCGCGCACAGCCTTCACCTCACCGCGCCCGAGTCGCGACAACAGTTCTTCGTAGTACGCGGCGTGGTTTTCGGCAGCGTGAAAGTAGTACCCCTCATCTCGGGCAAAGCCCTCGCTGCGGCTCGCGAACTGTAGTGCGGTCGTTGTCAGCACAAAGAGCACGAGAGCCAACCCCACATCAACGGCCCGGGTACGTAGTGACATTCGATTGTCACTCATCGTCGGAGTTCTCCGTGTAGCCCAACGAAATGATGAGGCGCGCTAAATGCGGACAGCTCGAACCGGACGTGATGAACCTCGCCGGACGATTTCGGCAACTCAATCTGGTGATGCACAAAGCCCTGCTGTACATCCACCGTCAGAGGTAGCCGCGCCTGCCCTTCATCCAGATCAACCACCACGGTCGCTGGCCCCTGCGCCTGCTTGCGCTGATGGTAGTCATGGAGTCCCAGCCACAGATGCAGCGTATTGCCCTGCCAGGCCGAGTCTGGAATCGAAAACCGCAGCAAGGTGCGCTGGCCCGAGTCGAGCTCTGTCACCACGCCGCGCCTCGGCTGGTAGTCGATCTCCATGGTGCGCCGCTCAACGCGGTTCGAGCCGCAGGCAAACCCGCCGCGTGCCACCGAGCGGGAAGCTGTTCCCGGCAAGGCTCCCGACCATAGGCACGGACGCTCACCATCGGGATTCGACAGGGCAATTTGACTGACGGTAGCGTCGAGAAAGTGTTCTGTGAGGTCGAACGCAATCCTCGCTGGCGTCTGCTGATAGCGTCGAAGCCGCAACGGCCCAAAGTGCTGCTCATCGAGAGGACTCAATCCGGTGACATCGACCGATTGAAACGGCGGCAGCGCAACCTCGCTAATTCGTGCGAAGCGCTTTCCGTCCGGACGAGCCAGATGCTCGACGGGCATGAGATCGCCTAGCTCACGCTGGACCAGCGGCGAGAGCCATGCCGGTGCGACCGCAATCAGCTCGTCGGCTTGATGCTGCGCACGAACTACCGCAGCGAGAGCACGCACGTCACCATCGGTAATACGCGGTGGCCGTAGCGAGGCAACGCTTTCCCAGACGGCGACTGCTGCCAAAAGACCCAGCAGAAGTCGCGCAAGCAGTCTCGACACCGTCAGCTACCAAACCTGACACTGGTTCTTGCGGACCATCTTTGCCGTCGGTGCACACTTCCATGCGGAAGCAAACTCCGGCAAGTTCGATAGCGGTCCATTGACGCGGAACTCCGCCGGAGAATGGGGATCGACATTGATGAGTAACCGCGAATACTCGGGTCGGCGACGCTCACACCAGGCTTGCGCCATGCCAAGGAAGAACAATTGCTCGTCGGTGTGCGAGCCCTTTGCCGTCGGACCCGCTGGCCCCTTTTGGACTGCACGGTATGCCAGCAGCGCCAGCTTCAATCCTCCGAGGTCCGCAATGTTCTCGCCAAGCGTCAGTTTGCCGTCGATATTGGCATCCGGCAGTGGCTTGTAGCTGCTGTACTGGTCGACGACGCACTGTGCCCGCCGATTAAACTCCGTGTTGACCGTCTGGGTCCACCAGTCGCGAAGATTGCCATCGGCATCAAACTGCCGGCCCTCATCGTCGAAACCGTGAGTGACCTCGTGGCCCATCACCATTCCGATCGCGCCATAGTTGACCGCTCGGGACACGTTTCGCCCGAACATCGGCGGCTGCAGGATGCCCGCCGGGAACGCCATCTCATTGAACAGCGGCTCATAGTAGGCATTGACCGTTGGTGGCGTCATCAGCCACTCGTTCTTGTCACGAGGCTTCCCAATCTTGGCCAAGTCTCGCTTGTACTCGAACGACGATGCCGCTAGCACATTGCCCAGATGAGAGGTCGGATGCGTCTGAAGCGCGTCGTAGCTACGAGGCTTGTCCGGGAATCCAATCTTGTTGGCAATTCGGTGCAGTTTCTCCATGGCCGCCTTGCGTGTCGGCTCGTCCATCCAGCTCAGCGTTTTGACATTCTGCTCCATCGCAGACTCGATGCCGTGGATGATCTCGAGAGCCTTGGCCTTGCCATCATCGCCGAAGGTCTTGCTCACAAACGAGGTGCCGAGTGCCTCACCCATGGCGTGATCGGCGAAGCCAACGCAGCGCTTCCATCGCGGCAAGATCTTGTCGGTGCCGGTGAGCCGCTTGCTGTAGAACGCGAACGATTCCTCGACGAACGGCTTGCTCAAGCCCATCGCCGCCGCGTGAAGCTGCTGCCAACGTAAGTACAGCTTGAGATTGTCGATTTTTTCTTCGACGACCAGTTTGTTGAGCTCTTTGAAAAAATCGGGAGCCGCGACGTTGATCTCTTTGACCGTCGGGATCCCGAGAGCAGTGAAGTAAGTCTTCCACCCGAAGTTGGGTGCCAGCTTCAGCACGCCGTCGATATCGATGCGGTGATACAGATTCTTCGGTTCACGCCGATCGACCCGAGACATGGAGGCCTGCGCCATCCGCTTTTCGATCGCAAAGATCGTCTGGGCCTGTGCCGCCGCTTTGTCCTTGGCGACACCGGCCAGCATCAGCATGCGCTCAATGTGCCCGAGGTATTCCTTGCGCAGCGACTCGCTCTTTTCGTCGGTCTTGAGGTAGTAGTCGCGATCCGGCAATCCAAGCCCGGACTGATCAAGGTTTCCGATGATCTGGTTGGCATTCTTAAAATCCGGCGACGCAGAAAAGTCGAACAGCGGCTTGCCAATGCCCACGTGCTGCCGGGCCAGTTCCTTCGCAAGGTCATCGCCGGTTTTGACCTTATCAATCGGGCCCAGTAGCGTTGACAACTCGCTCACTGCCGTCTTTTCGATCGTCACCTCGTCCATGCAAGCCTTATAGATGTCGCCCAGCTTCTTGCTATTGGCGTCAGTTCCAGGCTTGCTCGCAACCTGCTCCAGCAATTCCTTGAGCACGGTCTGATTGCGCTCGTTGATTTCTGAAAAGCCGCGACTCCAGCCAGGACGATCAGCGGGAATCTCGGTCTTTTTGATCCAGCCGCCACAAGCGTACTGATAGAAGTCGTCACAAGGGTTGACCGAGCGGTCAATAATGCTCTCATCGACACCAGCCGCATTGGGAACCGCGGCCTGAGCCTGCGCACGACTGGTCGAGACAGTCGATACAGCAGCGAGAAGAAGCAACGGAGAAAGGACGGACAAGGTCGCTCGGGTCTTTGACATGGCGGGTGATATAGCACCGCTTGCTACGTTTTCGCCCCCCCGATTTACGCACTCTTCACGGTTCGTGGGGACGATGAGTGCTCGGCTCGACGGCTGGTTCGACAGCCACGGCAGGGACCGGAACCACCCGGGCTTGCGCGAAGACCTCGCGAACCGAAGCCAGCGGACCCAGTAGTAAAAACGGTCCCACCACCGCCAGGTGATACAGCAGCGCCCCGGCCAGTGCTGTCTCTGCGGGTACCCCCAGCGGCTGCAGCACCAGCATCACCGTTGCTTCGACCACACCAAAACCCGCCGGGGTCAGCGGCAATAGCACTGCCAGGTTCAGCGCGACGAACAGCAGCAAAATGACATGCAAGGAGACCGAAACGCCGGCCGACTTTAGGCACAGATACAACATCACCATGTCAAAGGCATCGAGCGCCGCCGTCCACAGCAAGCCTGACAGCGAGATTCCCGGCAGCGGAGGCAAGCGACGCTTGATGGCAGGTACCCTTGACAGCAACAGCCCCAGTCCCGCCCCTACCCCGAGCAGGCACGCCACAATCACCGCGAGCCGCAGGGCAGACGGAAATGATCCGATCGTGAGTGCCAACACTCCCCACAGCCCGAGGCTCATGCCATCAAGAAGCTTCTCGACGAGTTGCTCACCCACCAGATCGGTCCCGGCAAAACCATAGCGCTGCCGGAGCACCAGCAGCCGAAAGCCCATCCCCGCTGGCGGCCACAGCACCGTTGCCGCTTGCGCACTCACCAAGTCGACATACAGGCCCAAAAAACGCGGCGCTCGACCCGCCAGCGACTTGAGCAGCCCACGCGTTCGCTCGGCGCGAGCACCTGCACGGATCGCCACATTGACGAGCGCCGCGAGTACCCACAGCGAGATATGGCTGCGCTCAAGCGACTGTGCAAAGGCTCGGAGATCGAGCCGAAGAGACGCCCAGGCAACCAGGCATATCAGCAGTATTAAAGGGCCAAACCGTCGCACAACCCGCATCATTGCGGCTCCAAATTTGGGCAGTTTGATGCTTACTACGAGGACGAATCGAAGGCCAAGCGTTCGTTACTTTGTGTCTTGGATGCAGTCGAGCGGCTCAAAAAGCGCAGAAAGAACCGCAGGCCTATCGCTAAGTTCTAGCTTGCAGTGAAGGGTCGTGCCATCGCCAAAAGTACTTTGTCCGTTCACTGTGATGGGCCCAGTGGTTGCCTCCACTTTCACAAAGCGTAGACCGGACGGCACAACGATTCGAAGCTCGCCGTCTCCAGCGGTCTTGGAAGTCAGAGCGACGGTCAGCACACACCGCTCCGCATCCCAGCTTTCCTGTTCGAGGAGGAGCAGCGTCTGCCAAAGATGATGACTCAGACTCACCACCTGCGGATGATCTGTCGCCGCCCGCAGCAGCCACAGCGCAGTGCCGTGCGGAGCAGTCCGCAGTGACACCAGGTCACCGAGTTTCAGTCGGTGGTAGCGCTTCGTCCACAACTCGAACGCGTGGTAGTCGCCGTCGGGCAGCTCGAACGCCGCCGAACTGACCGTCAGCTCTCGCGATCCATCGTGCCAGTTCACAAGTGCCCCGAGCGCAGTCCGTACTCCTGCTCGATCCAACCCCGTGTGCACAAACCGCTGGGGTTTCTCCGTCGTCAGCAGGCCCAGGGCTCGCGCCGCAACTCCACTCGGTGGCAGCGTCTGGCGAACCAGCTGCTCTCTTTCTCCAGGCAGCGCCCTGAGATCATCGCTCAGCAGCAACATTCCTCCGGATAACGACATCACTGACACCAGCGTCTGCACTTCTGGCAAGGTCAGGCTGCTCTTATCGCGTCTGACGAGCAGACAGTCGGGGTCGTTCATCCACCACTTCCCATGGAGATGCGCCCGGGTCAGACAGTTGTGGAGCGCCAACTCTGCCGATGGGTAGCCCGTGGCATGTGCGATCAAGTCCACCATCGGATCGCGCCAGTCCTCTTTTACATCCGGCGAGATCCGCATCGCATCGCAGAAGCCAATCGACGGCAGCAGCGGCGCACCACAGCCGAGCAAAAAGCGCTCGCCGATGGTGTCACGGATGACCTGCAAACCCTGACGATAGGACTCAACCGGAGACCGAGAGGAATCGTGACGACGACCTAGGCGCAGACCGGCAAACAGAAAATCGATCTTGAAGTACTCGTAGCCAAGCTCGCACAGCGCCGAAAAAACGCGACGCAGCCACGTCAACACCTCGGGATGAGTCAGGTCGAGACTGTAGACCTGACCATCGGTAATTCCCCAAAACGGATGATAGCCAAGTCGCCTCAGCTCTCCGTCGTCATCGCGAAGCAGCCAGTCCCGGTGATTCTTGTAGATGTCCGAGGAGCGCTGCACAAAAAACGGCGCGAGCCATATGCCGGGGACAAATCCCGCCTGCTTGATCTGCCTGGCGAGCCCGCCGAGCCCGGACGGAAACTTCTCATTGGTGGTGAGCCAGTCGCCAACCTTGCGCTGATAGCCGTCATCGAGCTGCACATACTTGACCGGCAATTTCTTGTCGCGTAATGCCGACAGATTGCTAAGCACGTCATGCTCAGTGACCCGAGTGTAGTAGTAGTACCAAGAGCACCAGCCACTCGGCACTTGCTCACGAGGCCGTCGCGGCGACATTTCATCAGCGGTGAGGTCGGTATAGCTGGCGAGCAAGGCGTGTTCTTCACGACCCTGTGCCACCAGCAGCTTGTCTCCGACGAAGGTTTCGCCCACCGCAATCCGTCGTCCATCAACGCCCAAGCGAGCTTCGAGCCGAACCTCACCATCCCGACATAGCGCAATTTCACCAAGTCCATGACGGGCCGAAACGAACCCGAGTAGCAGATGCGCAGGAGGTGGGCCTTGCTCGCTCAGCGTCATCATCCAGGGGGATGACAGCATCTCCGGATGACCGTAATACTCGGACTCGCTGTGCTGGTTGAAGGCGGCGGCGGTCGGAAATAGCGGCTTGCTGGGTCGAAAGCGACTGTCCACGGCAAACGATGGCGTAAACGAGCTGTAGCCCGTTCGAAACACTTGCCATCCCGCACGCGTTCCAGCTCCCGCCACGAAGCTATCCGGCTTTGGATGAGCAACGAGGCGAAACGCCGATAGCACGATCGGCTGCCCACTCTGATTCCGCACCGACTGCCACAGCACAAGGCCTCGCTCACTCAGGTGCGCATGAACAATCCACAGAAGACCCGAGCCATCCGCCGCTGGATAGCGCAGCTCGATCGAACCGTCTGCGGCCTCGTTCCGCGTATAGAGCGCCGCTTCCGAGGTCATCAGCAGCGGCCGGCCATCCGCTCCTTCGCCGAAAATTTGGAACGGCCCGATTAGTGACTGGCCACGCACGCGTAGATCAAAACCATGCGGTCCAAGCAGAAACGTATAAGAGTCCGACGAAAGCAGCGTACGCACGACTTACTCCCCGCTCTGTAGCTTGCGGTCGGACAGCTCTCGCAGACGCTCTTGCAGGTCGCGCTCGTCCTTGGGAAACAGAAACACCAGCGACAGCAGCACAGCTCCACACAGCAGCCACATCAAGTTGGCGATATGAAACGCGCTCACCCGCCCCAGCCTGGCTGCCATCCCGCCAACGATCCAGGCCCCAAGACCTCGCCCCAGGTCGTTACACAAGTTGAAAAAACTGAACGCCGAGCCGCGTCGCTCGGGAGGATTGACGGCGATGAGCATGGTGTTGACGTTCGGTCCGGTTACCGCCGCCAGACTGCCGGTCAACAGCGCAATCAGCAGCGGCCCGCTCAGACTCTGCCCCGGCCGCACCGGGTATTCGATGAGTATCGCCATCGGAATCACCGCCAGAATCGTCGTGATGGCACACAAAAGCGGCAGGTTCCGGCTCTTGCGATTCATCACTTTTTGCCCAAGCAACCCACCCACGAATCCACCAAAGATGGCCGCGACACCGACCCCCATCACCAGCAGCGTCGCATCCGGCACCGAGAACCCTTTGTCGTGCGCGTAGTAGTCGTTGAGATAGACGAAGAACACCCCCCACGGCACAGTCCCTGGCAGCGCTTGCAGCAGGATCAGAAGATTGGTGCGCACCGCGAACAGCTTGGGGAGATCCTTTAGATGAAAGCGCTCCTCATAGGTTTGCCCTGAGGCGAGAAGCTGCGTCAGACCTTCCTCGTGCTGGCCTCGCTTCGGTTCACGGGCGAATAGCGCGAACAGCAGGCTGAGCAACAGGCCCGGTAGCGCCACAGCAAAAAACGGAATCCGCCAGCCACTCGACGCTCCGACCATGCCCGACAGAAGCTGCCCGAGGCCAATCCCAAGTCCTTGAGCCAGCCCCAGCGTCGCAGTTGCGCTGGCTCGCTTATGCGGTGGGTAGTAATCACCAATCAGCGAATAGATCAGCGGAAACGCACCGCCAATCCCGATCCCTGTCATCGCCCGCGCCCACAATAGCTGGTCATAGGTCTTCGCCAGCCCAGAGCCCAGACAGGCGAGCTGGCCAATCACTGCAACGATGGTCAAGAGCCACTTGCGAGACAGCTTCGCGCTCAAATCGCCGCGATCGGTCAGATAGCCGACCAACAGGGTCAACACCCCTCCGAGCATCCAAAACAGCAGGTTTACATCGGCACCGAGTCGCTGGTCGATCTCCGCCCGCGAAAAGCCAAACTCGGTCCCGATCGCCGTCAGGTTGGGAGCCAGGAGGTTCTGATCGGCAAACAATAGTCCAACGATCAGCACGAACAGAACCTGGGTTGTGACCATCCGCGCCGAGCTTCCGATGGGGCCGCCACTTTGACTCATCCATTGCACGCTATCACCGAATTGGTGCCCTTCCGAGTGCGAGATTGCCCCCTCTCAGCCGCCAGTGGCTGACGTAGACTGAGCAGATCTCTTGCTCAGCACGGACCCGCTTAGGGGTAGGTCCCAGTCTCACAGTCGAGATCTCATCCTTCGGTCCCCCCGGGCACCGTCATTCGGTGCTGGTTCGAGAGATTGATCCAAAGGAGCGATTTTCGTGAAACCGTTTGATTGTTTTCGCAGCGTCTTGCCGTGGATCGCCACGAGCTTGCTCGGCTGCATGCACTTCCATCCCATCGATCGTCCGCTCGGCGAAGACCTCAACGAGCGGGCCTCCATTATCGACAAAGCCCAACACAGCCGACTGTCTCGACGAGAGGAGTTGGTCATCACCAAAGTGCTGCTGGCAACGCGTGGCGAGGAACTCACGCGGCTCAAGAGCCTGGTCGAACACGGCTCCGACCGAGCGACCCTCCATGAGCTGATTTACTACAGAATCTCCGACGACATCTTGCGGCAGGCCATCCTGGCTCACTTTGCTCGCGAGGCTCGCAGTGAACAGCAGCAGCCTTCGCGTCCGCCTCGTGACAAAGTGCGCGTACTGTCGGACATCGACGACACCCTGTATCGTTCACTGTGCGATGAGCGGTATCAGCACAAAGCCATCTTTCCGGGTGTGCTGGAGTTCTATCGCGCACTATCGGTCGGCTCACGGGCAAGTGACAACGAAGCCAGCAGCCCCGGAGAAGTCACCTTTCTATCAGCCCGTCCTCGTGAAATGGCCAGCCTCAGCTACACCACGACGCTCAACCCGACATTCTCCGCTCACTCGTCGATCATCGCCGGCTACAGCCTGCTGCCCGCCGCACGTGCGTTTTCCGGCATCGGCAACGTCCACGAGGTCCAAGCGTTCGCCAAATTCCGCAACTTCGTACAATACGCAGCGCTATACCCCGAGTCAGATTTGGTCTTCATCGGTGATAGCGGCCAAGGCGACATGCTTGGCGGCGAGCTCATGCTGTATCACCAACCCGAGCGACTGCGGGGCGTGTTCATCCATCAGATAGTGACCGATGGCAGCCACGGCATGTTCTGTCCCTACCCACGCAGCCCCAAGGATCTCGATCATGGAGTGAGCAAGCTGGTCTTCTTTGATACCTACGTCGGTGCTGCCATCCAAGCTCACCAGTGGGGACTGATCAGCGATGGTTCGCTGTTTCTCGTCGCGAAGGCAACCATCGATACCCTGAACCAGCGTGGCAGCGAAATCGTAAACCCCAAGCACCGCAGCCTCGTGATCGGACAGTACCGCCGCGATTTACGTCGTGCCCAAGAGATCCTCACCAATCATCCCGTCGATACACACCGTGAACGCCTCCCCGATTTGCTGTTCGGAGAATCGCCGTGTGTAGTGCCTAGTAACCTCCACGGGTAGCGCGCCTCCACCTCGCTGTGCCCGGGTTTCGTGCTATGGCTTTGAGCCGTGAACGAAGCAGCTCTGCACGAACTCTTGTCGCAGGTCGCAGATGGACAGCTCGCGGTAAAGACCGCGATGGCCCGGCTTTCCAAGCTCCCTTTTGCGGATCTTGGATTTGCCCGTGTGGACCACCACCGAAGCCTCCGCGCCGGTTTTCCCGAGGTAGTGTTCTGTCAAGGCAAGCGACCCGACCACGTCGTCGACATCTTCAAAGAACTGCTCTCACACGGCAGTGCCGCACTCGGAACCCGTGCTAGCCACGAACATGCTGAAGCGATGCGGCGCGAGCTGCCCGATGTCCACTACGACGCCAGCTCTCGACTGCTGCGATCCCCACGGGCCAAAGTCGAGGGAGAACGTCCCGGTCCGGTGCTTGTAGTTTGTGCTGGCACCTCCGATTTGCCCATCGCCGATGAAGCTGCCCTCACCGCTGAGTTTCTCGGCTGCCACGTCGAACGGCTGTGTGACGTTGGGGTTGCTGGAATCCATCGACTTCTTGCCTCCGAAGAGATGCTTCGCAAAGCCCGCATCATTATCGCCGTCGCGGGAATGGAAGGGGCACTTCCGTCTGCAGTCGCTGGCTTGTCGGGACGTCCAGTCATTGCCGTGCCCACGTCAGTCGGCTATGGAGCCAGCTTCTCGGGTATCGCCGCATTGCTCGGTATGTTGTCGTCGTGTGCTTCAGGCGTGACCGTCGTGAATATCGACAACGGCTTTGGGGCTGGCTATGCGGCGGCCCTCACCTTGCGGTCGGCAACCCAGCCGTCACTCGATCCATCGCGGAGGCATGAACCATGAACCCCACGTCCAAAACTGACGACCTACGCGGTGCGATCCTCTATTTCGACTGTGCTACTGGACTCGCGGGAGACATGACGATGGCAGCCCTGCTCGATCTCGGCGTGCCCGAGACCTTCGTCCGTGAGCAGCTCGCATTACTCCCGCTATCGAGCTGGGAATTGCAAATCAGCACCGTGACCAAGCGCGGCATGGTCGGCAAAAAGGTGGATGTCATCGATCTTGGGGAGCCGATGCTCGCGCACCAACATCACCACCACGGCGACGCCGAGCATCACCACGAGCACCGCGACGATCATGGCGGGACTCACGATCACGATGAGCCGCACCATCACGAAGATCATCACGAGCACCCACATACTCACTACGCCGAGATCCGTCGCTTGATCTTGGGTGCGCCGCTGCTCAGCGATGTCAAAGCTCGAGCGCTGCGGATGTTTGATCGGCTGGCCGAGGTTGAAGCCGCCATGCATGGAGTCACCGTCCCCGAGGTGATGTTTCACGAGGTCGGTGCGCTCGATTCGATCGTCGATATCGTTGGGGTCGCTGCGGCGCTGAGCTGGCTTCGACCACGCCGAATCATCTGTCGAACGGTGCCACTGGGCTCAGGTCGTGTCCGAACTGCTCACGGATTGCTCCCGATCCCAGCCCCGGCAACGGCAGCGCTCCTCAAAGGAGCGTTGGTCGAAGCAGGCGATCTCCTGGGAGAACTGACGACACCCACGGGCGCTCTCATTGTCGCGACTCACGCCGACAGCTTCGGGCCCATGCCGTCAATGCGCATTGTTGCCACGGGCCATGGCGCGGGTACTCGCGAGTTACCGGATCGCCCAAACATCCTCCGTATCTTCGCGGGACACGAAGCGACGGAACCGCTGCAGCCGATTCAGCCGCATAACGATGAATCTAGTCTGTGGGAGCTGTCGACCAATATCGACGACATGAATCCGCAGCTGCTGCCGCCACTCATTGAATCGCTGTTGGCGCTCGGAGCCCGGGACGCCTGGCTGGTGCCGGTGATCATGAAGAAAGGCCGACCTGGATCGATGCTGCAAGTCCTCAGCGAGGAGAACAAGCGGGAAGCGATCGTGCGTCACATCCTCGCTGAGACGACTTCTCTCGGAGTCCGTTCCCACCGAGTTTCGCGGAGCGTACTTGAGCGCGAGATCGTCACGGTGATGACAAACTTCGGCCCAGTGGAGGTCAAGCTTGGCCGTGACCCACTCACTCAGAAAGTGATAAACGCTGCGCCGGAGTTTGAATCGGTTCGCGCCATGGCCAGCGAACAAGCGAAGCCCATAAAGCTAATTTACGCCGCCGCTCTCGCAGCAGCCACCCAGCTATTCGACCGTTAAAGGCTGATGATCACCACACCGCGTTCGCCGCCTGGGATGTCTTGATCATCGCGTTCCTCGTCGCTGCTGTCCCGTGGCGGTGGATAATCAGGAATGCGGATCAGCGGCTGTTCGCGTCGCCGCTGCTCGCTTTCCTCCCGCTTACGAATTTGTTCGATGATCCAGGGCTCTAACATCGCCCACTCTTTCAGCCATCGTGGCTGTTAATACCAGTTTGAGTCGCACGTACCCGACTCGTCAAGGATCGCACCATGACTTCCGAATCACAATCGACGCGACGGGCCATTTGACATGCCAAGACTACACAAGTACGCTCCCTGCCCTCGCCACCACCATGTCCGGCGCACCCGTTGAGATTATAGCTTTACGAAAGGCCTTCGCATTCGGCGGTCGTCCGATTGAAGTCCTCAAAGGGATTGATCTCTCTATCAAAGCCGGAGAGATGGTCGCCGTAGTCGGAGCGTCGGGAGCGGGAAAATCCACGTTCCTGCATGTGCTCGGAACTTTGGATGTTGTGTCCTCTGGAAAAGTCGTCATTGATGGGGCGGATGTCACCACGTTGGCCCCGACTCCGCTTGCGGCATTTCGTAACCATACGATCGGCTTCGTGTTTCAGTTCCATCACCTACTGCCCGAGTTTTCTGCTGTCGAGAACGCCGCCATGCCGGGCATGATCGCGGGACTCCAGCGCAGCGTCGCTGAAAAACGTGCCACCGATCTGCTTCAGCGGGTTGGTCTCGGCCATCGCCTGCAACATCGTCCCGGTGAGCTTTCCGGCGGTGAACAGCAGCGCGTGGCATTGGCAAGAGCGCTGGTGATGGAGCCACGGCTACTCCTTGCTGATGAGCCGACCGGAAACCTCGATGCACGCACGGGGGCAGCCATCCACGAGTTGGTGGTCGAGCTAAACCGTGAGCGTGGAATGACGATGATCGTCGTCACGCACAACGAAGACTTGGCCGCCCGAATGCCGCGCCGCCTGCATATGGCCGATGGCCGGATCCTCACCGACGATGAATCCCAACGCCGCAGCTCAGCCGCACAGGAAGGTGCAGTTTGAAGCGATCCTACTGGCTACTTCTTGCGTGCCTGATCGGTGTGATGCTCGGCAGCATCACAGCGCGAGCCGACGGTGATATCCCCCTCGGTCGCCGAGTCGAGAAGATCAGCTTTCGCGGAAACGTAAAAGTCGAAGCGGCAGCCATGCAGCGTGCCCTTTCGACGGAAGAGCGCTTTGGCAAAAAGCCCATCGAAGAGGGGCAGCCGCTCAAACTGGAGACGCTCCAGGACGATCTGAAGACGCTGTGGAAGATGCGCTCGTTTGATGACGTTCGCATCGAATGGGAAGAGGGTGACTCCGGCGGGATCCTGCTCGCCTACGTGGTTCGTGAAAAGCGCTCGGTCCGCAAGATCTACGTCTCGGGCAACAGCGAAGTGGGCCTCGACAAGATCAACGAAGTCCTCGACCTCAAGAAGGACACGATCTACGACCCGGCCAAGATCAAGCGCAACGTCGAGAAAATCCACGACCTCTATGTTGAAAAGGGCTTCTATCTCGCGGACGTAAAGTCCGAGATCAAAATCCATTCACCGACGCAGCTTGATGTCTACTTCATCGTCGACGAACACGCCAAGGTCGAGGTCCGCAAGATCACCTTCCTTGGTAATCGTCACGCCTCCGATGAAGATTTGCGCGGAGTCATGGCGACTCAGGAAGGCAACTGGCTGTCGTTTTTGACCTCGGCCGGTACCTACAAAGAGGATGCGTTCGAACGCGATGTGCTGCTGCTCACCGCGTTCTATTACGACCACGGCTACGTGACGGTGAAGATCGGCAAGCCGACTGTCGAGATGTCACCGGACAAACGGTTCCTCTACATCTCGATTCCGATTGAAGAAGGCGATATCTACAAGCTCGGGAAGCTCGACTTCCAGGGCGAGCTGCTCCTCACCAAGGAGGAAATGCTCGCTGGGCTCAAGGTCAAGCCGGGTGAACAGTTCAATCGATCGAAGCTTGGCCAAGACATTCAGAACATCAACAATTTCTACAAAAATCGAGGCTACGCGAACGTCAACGTCACGCCGCTGACCCAGATTGACGCCGACAAGAAAATCGTCGACCTGACCTTCGACCTTCAGCAGGGCAAAAAGGTCTATTTCGAGCGCATCAACGTCCGAGGAAATACCAAGACCCGCGACAAGGTCATCCGTCGCGAACTGAAGATCATCGAAGGCGAGCTGTATTCCGAAGCGCTGGTCGAATTCTCGAAGAATCGAGTGCAAGCGCTTGGCTTCTTTGAAAAGGTCGAGATTTCGACCAAGCGCGGCACCACCGACGAGCGACTAGAAGTTAACATCGAAGTCACGGAGCGCCCGACGGGGACGTTCCAAATCGGTGCTGGTTTCTCTTCGATCGAGAACTTTATCGCTCAGGCCCAAATTGCCCAGAACAACCTGTTCGGCCGTGGCACCACGCTGCGCCTGTCCGCCCAGGTATCGTCCTTGCGGCAGTTGTTCTCGGTGAACTACATCGATCCCTACTTCCTAGACACGAACGTCACATTTTCGTTCTCGGGATATAACCAGCTCCTCTACTACCCGAACTTCAACCGCACGACCCGTGGTGGTGACCTGACCTGGGGCTACTTGTTTGGTGACTATTTCCGATTGCTCGGCACGTACAAGCTCGAGTGGGTGCAGATCGGTCAGAACAGCCAAGGCATGTCGATCTCGGGCTTTGGTCAGGTGCAATCAATCGCGGGTGGGACACTCGCCAACCTCTATCGTCGCGGCTGGACCTCGTCGGTGCGACTGTGGGCGCAGTACGACTCTCGCAACGACCGCATGTTCCCGACGAAGGGCATGTTCCATTTGCTCTCGCTGGAAGTCGCCGATCGCTATTTGGCCTCGGAAATCGATTACGTCCGGGTTTCTGGGTATGCGCGCTTCTATCGACCGATCTGGGGACCGTTCATTTTCCGTCTCAATGCCGAAAGCGGTCTGGTCTTCTCTCGTCGAGCGGAAGGTGTCCCCATCTACGAACGCTACTTCCTCGGCGGCATTCAGAGCATCCGCGGTTACCGTCTGTTTTCTCTCGGGCCCCGGATCCAGATTCAGAGCGCGCTCGAACCAGGCTCGTACTTGATCCCGTTCAACGTCGGTGCCAACTGGCAAATCATCCTGAACAGCGAGATTGAGTTCATGATCATCCCGGCGGTCCAAATCAAAGGCGTGGTGTTCTTTGATATGGGCAATGGCTATAACCTCGAGTCGAAATACTGTACGAGCGCCGCTGCCACGTCGGCACTGCCCGAGGTATTCAATCCCTGCGTGCAGTTCCCGACGTTCCAGAACCTGCGTTACTCGGTAGGCTTTGGCTTCCGCTGGTTCTCGCCGATTGGACCGCTACGCTTTGAATGGGGTATTCCGCTGAATCGACAGACCGGCGAAGACCCGCTGGTCTTCGAGTTCACCATCGGCAACTTCTTCTAATGAATGCGCCATGCAGCGTCGA
Source organism: Polyangia bacterium (assembly GCA_044228505.1). Taxonomy (GTDB): domain Bacteria; phylum Myxococcota_A; class Polyangia; order Palsa-1104; family JAEUJZ01; genus JAEUKA01. Next base: position 74,596 of record JBGAUT010000007.1, read on the forward strand.
ACGTCTGCTACCTCTGCGCACGTTTTATCCACCAAGAAACAGGAGTCTTACGAGATGTTGAATCGAGCAGTGCGATGGACCTTAGGCATGGGCGTAGCGTGTTCGGTGATGCTGTCGGCTGAGATGTCGCATGCGCAGCAGAAGATCGCTATCGTCGATATCCGTCGCGCCATCGAAGAAACCACCGAGGGCAAGGCGAGCATCGGTGGTTTGAAGGCAGAGGCCGACCGAAAGCAAAAAGAGCTGCTATCGAAGCAGGACGAGCTCAAGAAGCTCGAGGAAGACTTTCTTAAGCAGCAGTCGGTTCTCCAACCGGCCGCTGCCCAGAAGAAGCGGGAAGAGCTTCAGCAGAAGGTCATGCAGCTTCAGGAGGCTCTCCAGCGGGCCCAGCAGGACATCGGCCAGAAGGAAGCCAAAGTCCTCCAACCGCTGCAGGAGAAGGTCATGCGCGCCATCGACGCACTCGCCAAGCGCGACAATTTCGCCATGGTGCTGCGTAATGACGTGGTGCTGTGGCCGCAGCAAAGCGCGATGGACATCACCAACGAAGTCATCCGCAAGGTAAATGAGATGAAGGCCCCGACCGCCCCAGCAGGCGCAAATCTTGCTCCAGGGAGCAAGTAGCCGTGAGCGATGGACCCGTGCTGCCGCTGGATGTGACGGCAATTATGCGGCTTCTGCCGCACCGCTATCCGTTTTTGCTGATCGATCGGGTCATCGAGTTTTCCGGTGAAAGCTGTCGGGCGATCAAAAACGTGACCATCAACGAACCTTTTTTCGTGGGTCACTTTCCTGGACACCCGGTCATGCCAGGCGTGTTGATTCTGGAGGCGATGGCTCAAACGGCTGCGGTGCATGCGTGCCTGAAGCTGGGCAAGCAGGCCGGCGAGCAAGCGTTCTACTTGGTCAGCATGGACAAAGCGCGGTTCCGCAAGCCGGTGGTCCCCGGCGATCAGCTCGTGCTGACCACCTCACTGCTGCGCGGTCGTGGGCGAATCTGGAAGTTCCGAGGCGAGGTCCATGTTGCCGGCCAGCTCGTTTCGGAAGCCGAGTTCATGGCAACTCTGCCATCTGCTTTGTCTCAGGAAAGCACTGCGGATACGACGGAGTCGGACATCTAGGCGACGGCCCCAACCTGGGACTGCCGCTTTTTCCCCGCTTGGGCAATTATCGCTGGTCATGGCTCACCCATCGATTCTGCTACTTGCGGTGCTTGGACTGTGCGGCTGCAATCCCCGCAAGCCGCTTGCTGTATCGAAGGATCTGGGTCCATCGGTGCAGGTGCTGGATGTCTCCGCCAAGCCGGTCGTCGGCAATCCCGGCAGCCTAGCCCCTTCGCTGCCGGAGACCGAGCCGAACGACGACCGTGAACATGCGCAGCGCCTCGATCCTCAAAAGGTGCTGCGCGGCTCCTTGCTCGCACCAGTGACAAGCGGTGCTGGCAGAGGGGATGATGACTACTTTGTGTGGCCGGCCCAGCCGACTCCACAGACGCTTCGCATCGACGGAAGTGGCGCGCCCGACCTGAGCCTGGAACTGCTGGGTGCAAATGGTGAATCGCTGGGTCTCATTGACGATCGCGGTCCTGGTGAAGGCGAGCGACTGTGGGGACTGACGGTGCGAGCGGGACAACCGCTGTACATTCGGGTGCGTGGCCGAGTCAAAGCGGAAGCTGCGCATGAAGCAACACTTGGTACGTATCAGCTGACGGTTTCTTCGACGGCAGCGGTTCCCGATAGTGAGGCCGAGCCCAACGATAGCTTGCCGTCCGCAAGCCCCATCCTCGGTAGCGATGCCTCGGGCGTTCTATCAACTAAGCGCGACGAAGACTTTTTCGTGATGGCCTTGCCTGCAGTGCCAGGCCGACGGTCCCCAACTCCAGGTAGCGGCGAAGGTCTCCGCGAAGCCGCGATTCTGCGGGTCGAGCTCAGAACTCCAGCCCTACAACCAGCGCTTCGCGTCTTTGTAGAACCAACCAGCAGCAACCCAGATGGCGGTAGTGCTCCACCCAAGTTGGTCCTCGACCTCGCAGCGGGCAAAGGCAAAGAAGATCTGCGAATACGCAATCTGCCCATCCCAGCAGGTAGCAGTCGGGTCGTCGTTGCGGTTCGCGGCCTGAGCTTCCTGCGCCCCCCCGGCGAAAGCCGCTACCACCTTCGGCTACTCATCGAACCACCGCTCGAAGGAGCCGAAAGCGAGCCAAACGACACCTGTGCGCTCCAAGCCAACGCCCTTCCCGTATCGTCCGGCACCGCAGAAATCGCAGGCTTTTTGTGGCCCGGCGATGTCGACTGTTTCCGAATTCCGGCGATGGGATCTTCGACCACGACCTATCTAGCCAAGCTGCTCCTGCCGGGCGGCGACTGTGGTGCCACCCTCGATGTGGTCCGCAGCGATGGCAAAACCGAGGACGGGAAGGCCCGCGCCGAAAAGTCCGAGCCAGCCAAGCTCAGCGATGGGAAAATCACCGAACACACGGTCACCACCGCTGGTGATGTCGTGCTTCGAGTCAGCAGTCGCGAGCGCCGCACTTGTTTTGAGGCCCCCTACCGATTGAGCGTAACTACCGTCACAGATGGAGAGAAGCCGTGACGAGGATCGCTGTGGTGCTGCTGCTTACGCTGAGCGGGTGCAGCACATCCAGTCGGAGCCCCAAACAAGCGCTCATCGGGTTTCTCCAAGACAGCACGCTTGGCAACATCGATGCGGCCTATCGGCAACTGAGCCCCGAGTATCGCAAGCGCTGTGATCGAGCCTGCTTTGTGCGCGTTATCGATGGCCAGCCGGGCCAGAACCGCCAGTTACTCGATGAACTGCGTGCCGGCGAGCCAGGTACCGTCTACTCGACCGAGGCCAAACTCCCAGATGGCACGTCGCTGCGACTTGAACGAGACGATTCCAATTCGCATGCCCAGCCATCGTCTTCGTTTTACTTCGCCGAGAATCCACTCGAGTTTTACCCGCAGGACACCCCATCGCGAACGCTGCGCTCGTTTGTACGGGCCTATTCTAGGCAGCGCTTTGATGTCCTGACGCGCTTCGTTCCCAAGTCTCTAGAAAGCAAGCTGTCCGCCGACGCGCTGAAGCAGCGCTTCGCCGCAGAGCCCAAAATCACCACCCAGGTCGAGTCTCTAAGACAGCACCTTGACGAGCCCATGACCCTCGACGGCAACACCGCTCGACTCCCAATCGGCCCTGAGCAAGAAACGACGCTGATCCTAGAAGACGGTCGCTGGCGAGTTCAGAAGCTCCAGTAAGAGCACCTGTAGGCATCGAAATGACCTCTACTGCCAATCAAGTTCCCCTCGTGTTTCGCTATGGCCTGCACCGCGTCCGCGATGCCGTACGAGTGCTCCCTCAAGCCGCTTGGTCCGTCGAAAGCAACCCGGCGCTGTGTGACGGTCAAGACTACGAACTGCTACTCGATGTGGAGCGACTCAACATCGATGCTGCAAGCTTCCGACAGATGGAAGAGGCTGCCCGCGCAACGGGCGGCGATGTCGATGAAGCAGTCCGCAAGCAGATCCTCGACACGGTCGACAAACGGGGCAAAATGCACAATCCCGTCACCGGCTCAGGAGGCATGCTGCTCGGTCGAGTGCGTCACATCGGCAGCAAACTGTCGCCGTCGCATCACACGCTCCGGCCAGGAGACCGGGTAGCGACCTTGGTGTCCCTATCGCTAACGCCGCTTCAGATCGAGCGAATCCTCAGCGTGAACCTCCACGCCCATCAGGTCAGCATCATCGGTGCCGCGATCCTGTTCGACTCGGGCTGCTATGCGCGACTGCCACCAACGCTGCCCGAGTCAGTTGCTCTATCCGCGCTCGACGTGGCCGGAGCGGCTCCACAGGTCACCCGTCTGTGCCGCGACCCGCGACCGAGCAAGCGCGTTCGACGAGTTCTGGTGCTGGGCGCAGGCGGCAAGTCGGGACTCCTCGTCGGCGCGGCGGCCCGGAAAGCCGGAGCCGAAGTCGTCGTCGGGATAGAAAGCTTTGCCAAGGCTGCGAGTGAGGCTGCCGCCCTGGGAATTTACGATCGCATCCTACCGGTGGACGCTGCTGATGCGTTGGCCATTGCAGACCTTGCGTGCGCGGACGGTGGCGAATATGACCTAGTCATTAGCTGCGTCAGCGCGCCCCGTGCCGAGATGGCCGCGATCCTGTGCTGTCGTCAAGGCGGCACCATCTACTTCTTTTCAATGGCGACCAGCTTCACCGCTGCTGCGCTCGGGGCCGAAGGCGTCAGCCGCGATATCGACATGCTCATCGGCAACGGCTACTGCCTAGGACATGCCGACGAGACGCTCCAGCTTCTGCAGGAACAGCAGCCGCTCCGTGATCTATTTGTTCGTCGCTACGGCTGAGTCGTCGTCTGACCGAGCCGATGCACCATCTCGACCAACGCTTCAACGTGAGCCGGCGGAATTTCGGGAGTCAGCCCATGGCCCAGATTGAAGATGTAGCGACGAGCCGGCGCGTCGACAAGCACCTGCTTCACCCGCTGTTCAAGCTGCGTCAGCGGTCCCAGCAGGAGCAGTGGTTCTAGGTTTCCCTGTAGGCCCTGCGTCGAAGCCAACATCCGTTGCGCCATCGATAGCGGCTGCCGCCAATCCACGGAAATCACGTCCGCAGAGAGCTTACCGACCTGAGGTAGCAGCGCCAGTCCTCCCAGCGGAAAGTAGATAAGAGGCACGCCAAGAGGACGCAGTGCGGTCAGCACTTTCTCGACGTACGGGGCACCAAACACCGCGTAATCTTCTGCCGATAGGATCCCCACCCAGGAATCGAACAGTTGCAGAGCCTGGGCCCCCGCCCTCGCCTGCCCCGTCAGGTGTGCGATCAGCGAATCCGTCAGCTTGGCGAGCAATCGATGCGCCAGTTCCGGCGAGGCGTAGAGTAGCTTTTTGCTACGCACGAAGCTCTTGCCCGTCTGCCCTTCGATGGCATAGGTCAGCAGCGTAAACGGTGCCCCCGCAAAACCAATCAGCGGCACCACATCCTGGAGCTCTCGACGAAGGATGCGAATCGTCTCTAGCACCTCCGGGAGCACGTCCGGCGTAAGAACCCGCAACGCATCAATCGCAGCCTCATCAGCAAGCGGCGTCAGTCGTGGTCCTTCTTCCGTAAACGTCAGGGGCATCCCCATCGCACGGAGCGGCAACAGGATGTCCGAAAACAGGATCGCTGCATCAACGCCCAGACGATGGACCGGCTGCAGCGTAACTTCCACCGCTAGGTCCGGTGTCGTACACAGGGTCAGAAAGTCCCCAGCTCGTCGCCGCGTCGCTTGATACTCCGGCAGGTAACGCCCCGCCTGTCGCATCAACCAAATCGGAACGGTGTCGACTTGCTCACCTGCACAAGCGGCCAGAAAGCGGTTCTTACGGGTCACGGACATTGCGCACATCTCTCGGCATTATCAAAGAGAGCCACCGCGAGCGCCGCAGAAATTGTCCAAAATCTGCCGCCCTGCACGGGCAGCGACCTGTAGCGTCGGAGACCAACTCGCTAACCATGCGACTTCACAGGCTTTTCCGCCGCACAAATGCCGACAGCCACCGACAGAAAAACACGAAAAATTACAATTTGGTGACAATCGCGACCCGACGCTATCGCAAAAGTACCGACATAGCGAGCCCTGGCGCTCGCAGATGGAAACAAACATGTCGATTCTTTCCAGCTTTTTTGCGACGGCACTGGCGTCTTACGACCAGCTCCTCATCATCGCCTACCTCGTCGTATTCCTCGGACTAGCGGTGTACGGCTTCCATCGCTCGCAGCTTGTCTACTTGTACTATCGCTACCGCGATCACCGTCCCGAGCCGCTCGGCCAAATCCGGGATCTGCCGAAGGTGACGGTCCAGCTTCCGCTCTTTAACGAAATGTATGTGGCCCAGCGACTCCTCGAGGCAGTGGCCAAGATTCGCTATCCGCGGGATCGATTCGAGATTCAAGTGCTAGACGACAGCACCGACGAAACCCAAGAGCTGTGCAAAAGCAAGGTCGCGGAGATTGCAGCCCAAGGCATTCAAATCAGCTACGTCCACCGCGTCGATCGCACTGGTTTTAAAGCGGGCGCGCTCGAAAACGGACTCAAGACCGCCAAAGGTGAGTTCCTACTGGTATTTGACGCTGACTTCATCCCCGAGCCCGACGTCCTGGAACGCACCATCCACTTCTTTTCCGACCCCAAGGTCGCAATGGTCCAGGTTCGTTGGGATCACCTGAATCGTGACTACTCGGCACTCACCGAAGTCCAAGCGCTCATGCTCGATGGCCACTTCGTGATCGAGCACACCGCCCGCCATCGCTCTGGTCGCTTCTTCAACTTCAACGGCACCGGCGGCATCTGGCGTCGCCAGGCCATCAGTGACGCGGGTGGCTGGCAACATGACACCCTCACCGAGGACATGGACCTGTCCTACCGTGCCCAGCTCAAGGGCTGGCGCTTTGTATACCTGCCCGATGTCGTGTCTCCCGCCGAGCTTCCTGTCGAAATGAACAGCTTCAAGAGCCAGCAGTTCCGCTGGGCCAAGGGCTCGATTCAAGTTGCCAAGAAGCTGCTACCGACCATCCTCCGTTCGAATGCGTCGTTTTCGGTCAAGACCGAGGCGTTCTTCCACCTAACCAACAACTTCGCCTATCCGCTGCTGCTGCTGTTGTCGCTGCTTCTTCTACCGAACCTGCTCGTCCGTACGACCCACGGCCTGCGCGAGGTTCTGCTAATCGATATGCCGCTGTTCTTCGGAACCACTCTATCGGTGGCAGCCTTCTACATCACCAGCCAGCGCGAAATCGACCGCGGTGGCTGGATGCGCACCATCAAGCGCCTGCCCCTTATGATGTCCCTCGGCATTGGTCTGTGCATCAACCAGACCCGCGCTGTTCTCGAAGCCCTGATGCAGCATGACTCAGGAGAGTTCGTGCGTACGCCGAAGCACGGCGTGGTGGCCAAGATCGAGGCATGGCGGACCAAGAAGTACCGCGCTGACAAGACCCTCATCCCGGCGCTTGAGGTTGGCTTCGCAGCCTATTTTGCACTCGCGATCGCGCTGGCGATGAAGAACGGTCACTGGATGTCGCTGCCATTCCTGCTGCTGTTCTTCCTCGGCTACGCCTATGTCGGCGTGCTTAGCCTCGTGCAAACTCGATAGCTGCCGCCGCCCCCCCTCGACTCTCTCTCTCCTCTGTCAATTCCGCAGAAACTGCCATCCCTCTTGACCTGCTGTTGCCGTCGAGCGACGCTTCCGCATATGAAGTTGCTTGTCCTTGCCGCAGGTTACGCAACCCGTCTTCGACCACTCACTGACAACCAAGCCAAGCCGCTACTTCCTGTGGCGGGGCGTCCCATGATCGACCATGTCCTCGACAAGTTTTCTGCCTGCCCGGAGATCGACGGCATCTACGTCGTGACGAACCGTCGTTATGCCCCAAACTTCGAGCGCTGGGCGGATGCGCACGGCGGACATTTTGCCGGCAAAAGAATCCATGTCGTCGACGATGGCACCAGCAGTAACGAAGACCGTCTCGGAGCGATTGGTGACATCGGCTTCGTCTTGCGCAACCACGCCATCGATGACGACCTGGTGGTGGTGGCGGGCGACAACTTGTTTTCCGGCAGCCTCGAAGGCTTCGTCTCAGCCGCCAAACAGCGTGGCGTTCTCGTCGGTGTGTACGACGTCGGAGATCTGGAACAGATCCGCAAGTACAACAACCTCGGGCTCGACAGCGTAGGACGGATCACTTTCTTCGAGGAAAAACCGACGAATCCAATCAGCACAGTCACTGCGATCGCGCTCTATCACTACCCACGCGCAGTGCTGCCCATGCTTCATCGCTATCTTGCGGAGGGAAGGAACCCCGATCAGCCCGGGCGTCTCGTCGAGTGGCTGTATCCGCAGTTGCCCTGCTACACCTATCCGATCTCGGGCAACTGGCTCGATATCGGTAGCCGAGAAACTTACGACGAAGCGCAGCGACTGTTCCAAGTCCAAGCGTCGTGAGAGGACTTTGCCGATGATTTCCGCTCGCCTTATTTCAACCGCTCTCATCACAGCCCTGTCTATCGCTGGATGCGCAACTGTCGCCGACGGACCAGAGACCATGCCCGATCTGTCGCTGCCGCCCAAGTTAGGCCTTGTGCGAATCGGTAGCTCATCGGTGACTTCCGGGCTCGACACGTTCGAGCAGTCCATGGCGATGGCGCTGTTTTTCGATCCAACCGCGCAAAACGCCGTCTGCACGCGCAGCCAATCGGGTCCGTGCACCACTTATCGCTGCGGTTCTCTCACCGGAATGCCGTCTGCGGGCAACCTCACGATCAAGGGTGGCAGTGAAGACGTGCTGCTGCAGCCAAGCCCAGGCGGTGCCTACTCCGAGTACCGCAACACAGCGGCCCTGATCTTCCAACGTGGCCAGCTGCTATCGATCAATGCCGTCGGCAAGGACGTTCCAGCCTGGCAGACCCAGCTCACGATTCCCAGCCCGGTGTTTTCACTCCAGTCGCCGAGTCCAGCCCGCATTGACCTGACCTGGGTGATCCGCAAGAAGCAGGATTTGGCGCTGATGTGGACGCCGCTCGCGGCTGGCAGCACCGTCCGCATCGAGCTCTCGCAGGACATGGGCACCAGCCAAGGGTCTCTAGTTGAGTGCGTGTTCGATGGCAACCAGGGAGCGGGGTCGGTGCCAGCGACAGTGCTGTCTCAGCTTCAGACAACCCAGGGCCAGAACCATGCCGTGGGAATCCTGATCGGACCAGGCACCGAAACGCGGCTCGCTCCGATGGGATGGGATCTGCACGTGATCAGCATCAGCGTAGGCCGCGCTGGAGTCGCGACCCTCATCGAGTAGGCAGGGAACTAGACGCGGGCGAACGCAGCATCGGGGATTTCAACGGGGCTCTTGTCCTCGCGGGCAAGAATGTCTGCCTTGTCAAGAACCCCCGGTAGCACGTTCCGCGCAAAGTACTGCGCCGAATATCGCTTGCCCAAGTAGAACGCGTGATCCGGGTGATCCGCCGCAACCTCGGTGAGCTTTTTGTCGGCCAGCACGGCTTGGTCGAGCAGCAGCCATGCAATCGTGTTCTCGGCCATCATTTCGAGGAAACGGTTGGCGACGAGTGGTACCAAATCGAGTTGGCCGCCATAGAACCATGACAGCAACCGCATCGTCGTGCCTTGCAGCGCCGCCGTCGTCTCCCCGAGCAGCTTGACCTCCGCTCCGATCACGGGATGCTCGCTGTGGGCCGTCACAAAGTTCTGCACGTCCGTCAGATACGCTTGCAGGTTCGCACCACTCGCCATGCCGAGCTTGCGACCGACCAGATCCATGGCCTGGATGTGGTTGGTGCCTTCGTAGATCGAGAAAATCTTGGCATCGCGACAGTACTGCTCGATGCCGTAGTCTGAGGTGTATCCGACACCGCCGAGCGTCTGAATCGCCGTCTCGCAGATACGGAACGACTGGTCGCTGCCATAGGCTTTCACCAGTGGAGTCAGCAGCTCGACCTGGCCGAGGTGATAACTCGCGTTACCATCTCCGCCGCCGTGCTGGGCCAACGTCGCCCGATCGTTGTGACTGGCCAGCTTGGCGATGAGCGACCGCAGACCCTCGACGCGGCACTTCATGTCGAGCAGCATCCGCCGTACGTCGGGATGCTCGATGATCGGCACTCGCGGCACGGTCGGATCTTTGAAGTTCTTGATCGAGCTGCCCTGCTTCCGCTCGCGTGCATAGCGCAGTGCGTTAAGATACGCCGTCGACGCAACCGCCAAGCTCTGGATACCGACGCCGATGCGCGCAAAGTTCATCAGGATGAACATTTGCTTCATACCCTGATGCTCGCTAGATAGACCACCGACCAGTTGGCCTCGACAGGTGCCGTTCTCACCGAAGTTGAGCACCGCCGTCGATGAGGCGCGAATGCCCATCTTGTGCTCAAGGCCACCAACGGCAACATCGTTCGGCTCACCGCTTGTGCCATCCGCTGCCACGCAGTACTTGGGGACGATAAACAGGGACAGCCCCTTGGTTCCCGCTGGAGCGTTCTCGGTACGAGCCAGTACCAAATGAATGATGTTTTCCGTCAGGTCGTGATCACCGGCAGAGATAAACATCTTGGTGCCCGTGATTAGGTACGAGCCATCGGCTTGCTTGACCGCCCGAGTCCGCGCCGAACCAACGTCAGAGCCAGCATGCGGCTCGGTGAGGCACATCGTCCCCGCCCACTGGCCACCGTACAGCTTCGGCAAAAACAGCTGCTTCTGTTCATGGGTGCCAAACTTTTCGATCACTTCGGCGGCCCCAATCGAAAGCCCTGGATACATCGCAAACGAGGTATTGGCCCCCGAGACCAGCTCCTCGACCGCCATCCCGAGCAACGTCGGCGCGCCTGATCCACCCCACTCTGGGCTCAATGAAACCTGTCGCAGTCCCGAGTCATACGCACGCTTCCAAGCGTCCTTAAACCCCGCTGGAGTCTTGACCTGACCGTCTTCGATGCGGCAGCCCTCGGCATCCCCGCTGCTGTTGATCGGTCCTACCACCGTCGTGGCGAACTGGTATGCCTCGTCGAGCACCATGTCCACGCCGCTCTCATCGAAGGTTCCGACAAACGGCGCGCTTTTGAGCATCTCACCGAGGCCAAATTGCTCAAAGAGAACGAACTGAATCTCTCGGAGGTCAGCAAGATAATGGTTCTGTCCCTGTGCCATGGTCGTTCCTTCCGCGCTGGATACTGATACTATCTAGTCAGATACCTTCACTATCCAATTGCCGCACCGCGTTGTCAATCATCCGGCCACACCACCAAGTAAGATGCGCCTGACATGACCACAGCAGCCAACTCGCGCCGTTCCTCTCTGCGCTCGTCCCACACGCCAGTGGGAGCGCTTCAGGCCATGGAACGTCAGCCCTCTGAATGGACGATTTCCGAAGTTGCCGAGCGCAGCGGCGTCCCGATCGCCACCATCAAGTTCTACATCCGCGAAGGGCTGCTGCCTCGTCCACGCACAGCCGGTCGCACCATCGGTCGGTACGACGCGGCCTTCATGGTCCGGCTCGAAGTCATTCGCGAGCTGCGCAACCGCTGGCGACTGCCTCTGCGCGAGATTGCCGAGCTACTCAGTGAGGCTGGTCCGCTGGCGACGCTCAACGAGATCGAACTACGGCTCGCGGCTCGCGATCGGCTCGATGAAGCCATCGATCCAACCAATGCAGAACCGCCGATCTCGGAGCATCGTCTGCAGGAGCGATCGGGGCTACCCAGCTCCGATTTGCACGAAATGACGCGTTACGGCCTGCTCACCCCGATCAAGGTCGCTGGTGCCACCGTCTTTGCCGAAAGAGACGCCCGCATTGCCGAGGTCGTCGGGGCACTGCGCAGCTCCGGCTATAACGATCACCTCGGTTTTGCCATCGGTGATCTCCAGCGCTACGTCGAGGCGCTGCGGGTGCTGGTGGTCCGCGAGGTCGAGCAATTCGATAGCCCTGCCCTGCGCGGACTCGGCCGCGATGAAATGCTGCGGCTGATCGGTCAGGGCGTGGCGCAGGTAGACGTGCTGCTTGGCCTGCTCCACAAAAAGCTACTGCTCGCGGCTGTTCACGATCGGCTGGATGCTGCAGCCGGTCGCAGACATCCCGACGGGAAACCTGCTCGCCCACGCCCGACTCAGCGCCGAAAGGCAACGAAGTAGGAGCTGCGGGCAAAAAAAATGCCCCGACGGGCAGCCTAACGCTTGGGGGGGCGAACGCTTCGGCTGAACGGCGGGGCAATTGGGAAGCTATCACAACGAATTGGGCTGGCAACAAAAAAATTCACTGCCTCACATTTCCCCATGGCAGCCTCGGCACAGGTCGCTCGGTCAAGGCCGGCCCGTCCTGGGCATGCCTGCGCCCCCGCTGGTCGAGACTCTTGCTGCGCAACCTCGCAAAAACTACCATGTCTCGGTGATGCTGCGTCGGGCTGTGATGGCATTCGGTGTTGCGCTGGGTGTTTTGCAGCCAGCGACGGCGGTTGCCTATCCATACCTGGCGCTACGGCCCTCTGACTTCGTCCTCGCAGGACCAGCCGATGGGCACTTGTCCTCGTTGTATTTCAATCCGGCGTCGATCCGTGTCATCTCGGGCAGTGAGGTTCTCGTTCAAGGAGGCGTTCACGGGTTCCTTGGGCAATACCAACGGGCCCAGGCGTTACCGGCGGGCTACTCGCCTGGCGGCAGCGGTGGGACGGCAGCGCCCGCAACGATTCGCTGGGTGAACCCGCAGACCATGGCGGCGTTGGCCTGGGATCTGCGCAGCGATTCAGTGACTCTCGGTTTGGCGTTCTCGACGCCAGTGATGGACTTCACCGATTATCGGACCGACAACCAGTCTCTCGACACGCTCTCGACGCGCTATCACTCGGTCTACGATCACAGCTACAGCTTGTGGGGCACGATCGCCGTTGGGCTCAAGCTCAAGAACTGGTTTCTCCTCGGGGGCAGCTTCAATTTCGGCTATACCCACAATGAATCGCAGTTCCTGCGCGATGGTGACACCGCCCGCCGGGACACCATTGGGTGTGGCGGGGGTCCGTGCGAACAGTGGTCAAACCGCAGCGCTGTCGAAACCAACGTGGGTGGCCTTGGGTACGGCTTTTCCGCCGGAGCGATCATCGAGGCGCTGACGGATCGTCTGTGGATTGGGCTGTCCTATACCAGCCCGCTGTTTACCAACCAAGGCGACATCGTCGCACTGGAAGGACAACCGTCGGAGCTGCGCTGGAACGACGGCACGGGCTGTTCGGGAACGCGGGTCGGAGCCCAGATCACCGTGCAGGATTCAACGCCTCGCTGCGGTGCCGCTCGCTTGACCTACTCCTATCCACATGTCGTCTACCTTGGTGGTCGGCTGCGCTTTCCGATTGCGCCGGCCCTCGAAAAATCTGCCAACAGCCGTCGCCCACGTGCTCTGGAGCTAACAAGCTGGCTGCGGCTTACGATTCCCGGTCATCCCGATCAGGAGTTTCAGGTCGAGCGCTGGCTGCTTGAGCCAAGCTTGTACACACGACCGCTATCGGCCATCCCTGCGTTCGCGGTAACATTGGGATTAAGACAGTACTTTCAGCAGGTTACCTTGGGTGAAGAGCTGCTCTACGAGACCCCACGCATCGAAGCGGGTACGGTGTCCCCGGCCAACCTCGACGGTCACAAGATCGATTTCTCGCTATCCATGCGTGCGGCCTTGCATCGGCGACTCTCTTTGCTGCTCAGCGTTGGAGCAACCTGGATGGTGTTCTCACCGAACGCCGGACAGAGCTTCCGCCCCGAGCTGGCCGAAGAGTGTCGCCAGGACGGCTACGACGTGACCAGCCCGGCATGTCAAAATGTACAGCATGGCCTGGCAATCCCGACGGCGGTTGGTAACTACACGCTCGGCATCCCACACGGAAGCGCTGGTCTTGAGATCAACCTGTGAGGAGCCCGAACCCATGATGAGCAGTCTTCACGACTCGAACCGAACGCTGCGCGGCTTGGCCTTGGTACTGATTCCGCTCTCTTGGCTCACCGCGTGTACCAGCACAACCGACACCAGCGGGAGCTGTCGAACCGTCGCCAACTGCCTATTCGACAGCGCTCCAATCTGCGATGCAGCCACCCTGTCGTGCCGGGCTTGCACCATGGGTGCCGACGACAACGCCTGTAAAAACGGTCGACCCGCTACCCCGCGCTGCGGTCCGCAGGGAAGCTGTGTCGCATGTATCACCAACAGCGACTGCGCCAGTCGTGACCTACGCAAACCCACCTGCCGCAGCAATGCCTGTACCTCTTGCCGCACCTCCATCGACTGCCAGAGCAAGCTGTGCAGCGCGGACGGAAGCTGCGCACCGGTATCCGAAGTGCTGTACGTCGATAACAAGAACGGCGGCTGCACCGGTAGCGATCATCGAGGCAGCATAGACGATGCGTTCTGCACCTTGCAGGACGCACTCGCCGCAGTCACCAGCGGCGGCAAGACCCGCATCAGCGTCGCTCCATCGAGCAAAGCCTATGCAGCTCTCAAGCTGACGGGGACCGACACGCTGACCAGCTTGACGATCGCGGGTGGCGGCGGCAGGCCAGCGGACACACGCATTGAAGGTGCAAGCGGGGAAAGCGCCATCGCGGTGATTGGTGGCACCAGCAAGCTCTCCGTCGCGGTACGCAACGTAGAGTTGCAAGGCGGCAGCGGCAAGGCGGGCATTACCTGCGAGATGGGAGCAGAGCTGTCCGTGAGCGGTGTTCGCATCCACGACAGCGGTACCGATGGAATTTTCGCCAACGGCTGCACCCTCTCGGTCGATTCCAGCCAGCTCTTTGCGAACAAGGCGAGTGGCCTACTGATCAGTGGCTCGACCTACTCACTGAGCAATTTGATGATCTGGAACAACACGATCGTCGGCATCGCGTTTGGCGGGAGCAGTAGCGGCACGATGCGATTCCTCACGGTCTACGGAAATGGCACCCAGACTGGCTCGGCTACGCCCGGAATCGACTGCGGTGCCAGCCCGCTGCTCGTCGAACACTCGATCGTCTTTGATAACTTGCTCCGCGCCAGCGGTGGCAACATCAGCCTCGATCAGCAGCTTACCGGCTGCATGCTAAGCAACGTCGTCACCAACGACAAAGTCGTCTCCGGATCGATCTACAAAACGGCAGTGGACTTCGTTCAGCCGGCTGGGGACACGGCCAGCATCGATCTACACCTCATCAAAGACAGCCCGAAAAACCGCGACTGCTGTGTCGACAAGGTGCAGCAGAGCCCGGTGTCGTACGATTTCGACGGAACCTCCCGACCCCAAGGCCCAGCGGCTGACGTTGGCGCGCACGAAGTCCAGTAACGTTCCCCCATCACGAGCCCACAAGCTGCGGACACAAAAAAGCCACCGCGTTCAAATCGAACCGGTGGCTCTGGAGCGGGAGACGGGACTTGAACCCGCGACTTTCAGCTTGGGAAGCTAACACTCTACCACTGAGTTACTCCCGCGAGACAGTCTGAGGATTACTGCGCCGGACCCGTGTTCGTCAACAAAAACCATCCATGACCGGTTCTTGCCGGGCGACGACAAAGACAGAGCAGAACGTGATACGCTAACCAGCCATGGCAGAGAGCCGCAGCCCCCGCAAGCCGTCCCGTAGCAGCGGCACCATGCGGATCGAGACGGTCAGTGCAAAAGATCGCTCTTGGTTGCGAACCGGCATCCTGGTGGTGGCAGTGGCAATCGGTGGAGCTGCGATCGGTAGCCTGGGCTCACAGCTACTGGCCCGCTTGACGGTGCAGTCCGCGAACCGAGGGACCGTCCCAAAGGCCCCGCTGCTACTGCTGAAGTCCAACACCGCCGCCGGCCAGCTTGCCGAGATCGATCAAGCGCTGCTCATCCATGACTCGGCGACCGCGATCATCCTGTGTGATGAAGCCCTGCGCGGCAGTCCCGGAGATCCGCAGCTTATGGCTCGGCGCAAGCGAGCCGAAGAAGATCAGCTCGATCGCTTCCGACTCGACATGATCGAGCAGGCCATCTCACGACGCAACTATGCGGCGGCCACGGCCCTGGCAGAGGAGATCTCGGCAGCATCTCCGCAACGAGCCCAGGCGACGACGCGCATCCAGGCCGTGCTCACGCCATTTCTGGATGGACTACTCGCCGAGGCAGACCGCGCCGCCAAGCTTTCTCTGTGCAACGAAGCCCGTGCACTCCTTTCGCAAGTCCTGCAGCTTCATCCACAGAACAGCCGAGCCCAAGAAATCCTCGCATCCTGTCCGACCAATTCCACAGGTGGTTAATCACAGACTCCGTGCAGCGATTGCGCAGAGTGCATTGACGCGGACTTCGTCTGGAAGCGTCATGACGCCAGCGGTTTTCGCGAAATCTCGGCCACGCAAGGGAATTGCCGCGCCGCACTGTCCGACGCACTGCGTCGTCGTGGAATTCTCAGCCTCTCACTCCTTACCGTAGTAAGATGGCCTCCTCTTTGGGGTCATTCCCCTGCGACAGTTCGAGGAGACAGACCCCGCAAGTGCCACTGTTTTGCCCCTACTCAGGAGCTGTGTATGTCAAGCGCATTTTCCAACGTAAATCGTTACTTCACCAAGGCGGCCCAAGTCCTTGCGCTCAGCCCCGAAACCGCTGAGCAACTGATGACTCCATTCCGCGAGCTTCGCGTCGAGTGCAGCATCCGTATGGATGATGGAAAAATCCGAACCTTCGTCGGCTACCGCGTTCAGCATGACAATGCTCGCGGACCCTTCAAGGGCGGACTCCGCTACAGCCCGGACGTGGACATCGATGAGGTTCGGGCGCTTGCGTCGCTCATGACGTGGAAAACCGCAGTGGTGGGAATTCCGTTCGGTGGTGCCAAAGGCGGAATCTGTGTGGATCCCGCGCAGCTCTCCAGTGGTGAACTAGAGCGTCTGACACGGCGCTTTGTGCAGGGAATTCACCTCGTCATTGGCGACAATGTGGATATTCCCGCGCCTGACGTCAACACCAACGCCCAGGTCATGGCGTGGTTCATGGACGAATACAACAAGTTCCACGGCTTCCACCCCGGCGTCGTCACCGGCAAGCCCGTCGACATGTTCGGCTCACTCGGTCGCGATGAAGCCACCGGCCGTGGCGTCATGATCGCGACAGAGGAATACCTGCGCACCCAGGAGAAGAAGATTTCGGATGCGACCTTTGTCGTTCAGGGATTCGGTAACGTCGGCAGCCACTCGGCCCGATTGTTCCATGAACGCGGTGGCAAGGTGGTCGCAATTGGGGATCATACCGCCTCATATTATGACCATGAAGGGATTAATATACCGGCGGCCCTAGCCTGGGTGAAGGAGCGCAAAGTCCTCGCAGGCTGGACCGGGGCTCCAAGCATTTCGCGAGACGACATCCTGTACCAAGAGTGCGATGTGCTAGTACCAGCAGCACTCGGTGGCATCATCACTGCTGAAAACGCGGGCCGCCTGAAGTGTAAGGTCATCGTAGAGGGAGCCAACGGACCAACCACTCCTGAAGCCGATGACATCCTGCATGCACGCGGTGTGGTGATTCTGCCTGATATCTACGCGAACGCCGGTGGTGTCACCGTAAGCTATTTCGAGTGGGTGCAGAACATACAGCAGTTCTACTGGGAAGAGACGCGGGTCCGCAGCGAACTTGAGCGCATCATGCGCAAGGCCTTTGCGGATCTATACAGCACCGCTCAGAGCCACCACATCGATCTGCGCACGGCTGCCTTCGTCGTCGCCATCCAGCGCGTCGCCAAGGCCACAGCGCAGCGCGGCATTTAGTGCCAGCGGGGGCCCCTAGAAGACCTCTGCCCGTTGTGGGAAGATACGCAGATGATGCGGCTTCCCTCGACCGAACTGGTTGCTCCCTTTCTTCGTGCGCTTTCAATCACCGCCCGCCAGCGCCTATCCACTGGTGCCAAGCGCCCGAGCTGGTCCTTTCTATTTGAGTGGATGGTCGAGTCTCTTCGCCAAAATGCCAAGCGCTTGAGCGTACGTCCGACCGAGTCTGCCCGTGCGAGCTGGGAAAGGACTGCCGCTGTCGATCCCGCGATGGACTCTGTCGTCCGCCAGCCTACCAGTGTCGCGTATGTGAGCGGCGAGTGGTTCCGCCCTCGCGGGGCACCACGACCCGGCGGCCCGACCTTGCTCTATCTACATGGTGGTGGGTACTGCATCGGGTCTACCCAAACGCACGCCGGACTCATCGCCCGGCTGACCCTGGCGCACGGCGGACAGACGCTGGCGGTGAACTATCGATTGGCCCCAGAGCACAAGTTCCCGGCCGCCCTCGATGATGCCCTGTCGGCCTATCGTGGACTCCTAGAGTCCGGAATTCCCTCCGATCAGCTCTTTATTGGTGGGGACTCTGCGGGAGGAGGACTGTCACTGGCGACCATGCTACGTCTACGCGACCTGGGACTCCCTCTGCCCAAGGCCGGACTCCTCCTGTGTCCATGGGTCGACCTGATGGACACAAGCGGCACGATGCTTCGCAACGCCCCGTACGACTGGATGGACCCCAGTGCGCCGCCGGTGTGGGCAAGCCAGTACCTGCAAAAAGGACAGGATCCCAAAGACCCGCTCGCCTCACCCCTGTACGCAGATCTGACCGGACTCCCACCGCTCATGATTCAAGTCGGCACGGCCGAGATGCTCTACGACCAGATCATCAAGCTCGCGGATCGCGCCCGCGCCCAAGGCGTTTCAGTCGAGCTAGAGCAAGCCCCAGACATGATTCACAACTGGCAGATCTTGGCCCCGTTCTTTCCGGATTGCCAAGCAGCCATCGAGCGGGTCGCGTCCTACATGCGCGCCCAGCGCTAAACCTCGTCGCAGCTCGCCCAGCCCGCCCGAGCATCGAAAAAGATCCACACGAATGCCGCAGCGCTGGCATCATGCCGCGCCGAATGATTGCCCTTACCAACGTCACCAAGCAGTACGGAGGCCAAATCCTGTTTGTGGATGCCTCTTTTCAGATAAACCCCGGAGAGCGAGTGGGCCTGGTCGGCCCCAACGGTGCCGGCAAGACCACCATCTTCCGATTGATCATGGGGGAGGAGACGCCAGATGAAGGGAGTGTAGAGAGGCCACGCAAGCTGACCCTCGGCTACTTCAATCAGGACATCTCTTCCCTGCGCGGACGCAGCGTACTGGCCGAGACCGTGTCAGGTGCCGGTGAGGTCGCGACGCTCGGCGAGGAAATGAAAGAGCTCGAATCCAAGATGGCCGCCGGCTGCGATGATCTCGACGCAGTGGTCGCTCGCTACGGCGAAGTCCAGGGGCGCTACATGGAGCTCGGTGGGTACGATGTAGAAGCCCGTGCCCACACCATCTTGGCCGGACTCGGAGTCTCTGCCGAGCAGATCACGGGGGATGTGGGGAACCTGTCCGGTGGTTGGAAGATGCGGGTGGCGCTCGCCAAGATCCTGCTGCTCAAGCCGGACGTACTGCTGCTGGACGAACCCACCAACTATCTCGATATCGAGTCGATCCTATGGTTGGAAGAGTTCCTGCGTTCCTATCCAGGCTCTGTGGTGATGACCAGCCACGATCGCGATGTCATGAATCGCGTCGTCAAAAAGATCATCGAGATCGATGGCGGTCAAGTTCGCAGCTACACCGGCAACTACGACTTCTATGAGCAGATGCGCGCCCAAGAAGCGGTGCGTCGAGAAGCAGAATACGAGCGGCAACAAGCGATGCTCGCCAAAGAGATTCGCTTCATTGAACGCTTCCGCGCCCAAGCAGCCAAGGCTGCACAGGTCCAAAGTCGCGTCAAGAAGCTCGACAAGATCGATCGCCTTGAACCACCGCGCCGACTCATCGAGCGCGAGTTCGAATTCAAGAAGCCCGCCCGCGCTGGCGACGATGTGGTCAAAGTCAGTGGCCTGCGCAAGGCCTACGGAGATCGGGTCGTTCACGGTGGACTCAGTCTGCTGGTCCGGCGTGGTGAGCGCTGGGCAGTGATGGGTGAAAACGGTGCTGGCAAGACCACTCTGCTCAAGATGGTGGCCGGGGTTCTGACTCCTGATAGCGGCGAAGTGACCGTCGGTGCATCGGTCACCATGGGCTACTTCGCCCAGCATCAAATGGAGCAGCTAGATGCTACTTCCACCGTCATTGGAGAGTTACAGGCCCACGCCCCAACCACCGGACTCGGAGTCCTCCGCAACTTGGCAGGGGCGTTCGGATTCCAGGGAGACGATGTGGAAAAGCCGGTACGGGTACTGTCTGGGGGTGAGCGGGCGCGGCTGGTGCTGGCCAAGCTCCTGTTCGATGCGCCGAACCTGCTGGTCCTCGATGAACCGACCAACCACCTCGACATCGCGACCAAGCGCGCACTCATGAAGGCACTCAGCAGCTATCAAGGCACGCTGCTGTTTGTGTCCCACGACCGCGCCTTTCTCCGCTCGGTGGCAACCCGAGTCCTTGAGTTAACTGCCGCAGGACCACACGTCTATAGCGGCAGCTATACCGAATACGTCAGCACCACCGGACGAGAAGCCCCCGGCATGCGCGCCAGCTGACCTCACCGCAGGTCCACAGAAGGAATCCACCCGCCATGCCCGCGCCGCAGTTTGTGTATGAGAGCGAAACTCCCTACCTCGAAGAGCGAATTCATGCTGCGGCCGTCTATTGCAGTGACGGCCGCATTGGCGAGCAGATGGATGAGTTCTTGCACCACGGGCTCAAGCTGCCCCGCTACGATCGAGTCGCCTGTCCGGGGGGGCCGGTGTGTCTAGCCGGGCGAATGACTGCGATCTGGGAGTCCCGTGGCGTCGAAGATCAGCTTCGATTTCTGATCCGGGCCCATGAGGTCACGCAGGTGATCCTGATCGGTCACAGCGGCTGCGCCTATTACCGCCTGCATCTGGGAATTCCCGATACCCGTCTTCTGCAAGAACAACTTGTCGATCTGGATCGGGCGGCAAGCGCGATTCGCAGAGGACTTGTCGGCACCGCGATCGAGGTGAAGACCTACTTTGCCCACCGGGTCGAATCCAGGGTACGCTTTGAGTTGGTGCCGCAGTCCAGCTGACTCGACCGCCCGTCCCAAGCCAGGAACCGATGAGACCAGGCCCCGCTCCCTGGCGACCTGTTCCCGCACACGACCCGGCTCCTAACCGGGAACGTAATAGATCGGAGACGCCCAAGCACGCTCCTGGATCGTCTTCGGAAGCTCGGGGTCGCTGCACGGTGCAGGACGAGACGCTGCGGGGAGCGAGTTACACAGATACGTATTCCAACGACAGCTTGGGTTTTCGAGAACCCTTACGTAGTAAAAAGCGGGCTGGGTCTTGTCAAACTCTGGGTCGGTCCAGGTTCCACACAGACTATCCGAACCGGTCCCCTTGGGCGCGCAGGTGGCGACATCCACAGTGGCTCCGTTTGAGCGATTGCCCGCCACGTCGAACACCTTGATCTGGGGAACGCCCGCAACCAGCGTTCCTTTCACGATCTGCACCACTTGCAGCGGCATGCCGGGCCGTTTGCCGTCACCCGGATCGCGCAGCGCCTGCACCACAAAGCGCGGGGCCCCGCCACTGCCCAAGGACAGCGTTCCGCCCATCGGGACTCCCTTCTGATAGCCCTTTTCCACCAAGCTGGGGTCGCTACAGAGGCTGTCTGGCAGCTCGAATCCGCCGAAGAAACGTACGGTGATCCGGGGACCGCTTGTGCCAAACGTCTCCCGCCGCTTCATCGCATCAAACAAAGACGGGCGAGAGTTCTCTTCCGCCCAGACTCCGACCAAGCCACCAGGGGAAAACTCCATTCCGCCAATGGTGATTCCGCCCGGTCCGAGCTGTTTTTCCGGGGTATCGTCATCGAGCCCGCGATGTCCGATGAAGCTCGACTCCTCGACGTTACCGGGGCTACCGTTGTGAGTATCGGTACTGGCAATGAAGCCCAGCGCAATCGGATTGACCCCTATCCGCTGCTGCTCGCGCAGGCCGTCGATCAGCGCATAGCGCACAAAGTCGCGTCGAGACTGACAGCCGGTACGCGCAGTTCCGCCCGTGCCAGTGCCTTCGCCACAGTCCGGCACCGACTTGCGCAGCGTCTTTTCAAAGCCGCACTGCTCATCGGGGGCCCCCAGGACTCCGGACAGTCCATTCTTACACTCCGAGTCCCCCTTGTGCTGATACATCTCAAACAGTGGCTCAAAGCTCCGCCGTAGCTCGGCCAGCTTGCGCTGCTCCTCTACACTCGCACCTTCGGGATACTCGATCCGGAACATCTTGCCGTTGCTCTCGTTCGAGTTGTGCGGAATCGCCAGCACATCACAGCCGCTCCGCGCATGACGACACGCCCCATCGAGCGCCTGCCACAGACCTTGCGGGGTCGGCTCTTCGTAGTGTGTCACCGGTAGTGGCACCCGGTCGTTGCGAAAGATCACGTTGCGATGCATGGTCGATAGCCCCGGTGCCCCCGAGTACTCGTAGGCGACAAAGCTCGTGAACCCGCAGCTTGTACTTTTGTCATAGGCCGACTGCGCCGCTGTCTGCAGCCGCGTCCAGGTCGCGGACAGAAGCTCCCCACAGCCGCTGCCATCGGGTGGACAGACGTCTTCAAAGCGCTGCTTGTCATCAATCGCCAGCTTGAACCCCAGGTTGGTAATGGCCATGCTGCCGCCTTGCCGATACCGCTGACAGGTCATCGAGGAATACCCCTGCGCACTCGGAGTAATACAGGCCTGCACTTCACCCAGAAACTCGGAGTGGTCCGTCACCGCCGCAAAGTCGAGCGGTCTAGTGAGCTGCACCTTGCGCGTCCCTTGTCCCATCACATCGAGTGGAGGCAGCGCGATCTCCTCACCCCGCGCAAAGCGATACGCTTGCTCGGGAGTCACCCGCACGTCAAACGCATACGCATCAAACGACAGGCTGGTGTGAACATGCAGGTCGCCAAAGAAGGCGCTACGCAGTGGACTGTGGGCCGCACATGGATCGCGAGGCTCGACGTACACCACTTCAGGCTCTGGCTCTTTTGCCGCACAGCCAATCAGGGACAAACCCACCATGGGAACGAGCGCATGCAGACAGCGTTGTGTGAGCATTCCTTAAGCACTCCTAAACAGCAGCAGACACCGCTCGATCGTCCAGGTCATCGCCACCGAACCCAGCGCATATCCCAGCAGTGGTGCAAGTCGCAAACGACGCAAGATCCGCACCGGTAGCAGCAGGGCCAGCACAAACAGGAGCTGCCCCAGCTCGACCCCGCAATTGAACGACAACAGCGACACCGGTAGTTGATCTTGTGGCAGACCCACCTCACGCAGGGCCGACGCAAAGCCCAGTCCGTGCAACAGCCCAAACACCATCGCCAACAGCGCGGGTCGATGGCGCGCAAGGCAGATCGGGGGTCGCAAGATCTCTCTGGCCAGAAACACTACGCTCAGCGCGATCAGTGCTTCGACCAGCAGCGAAGGCGGCTGCACTACTTCCAGGGTCGACAGGGCCAGCGTCACACTGTGCCCCACTGTAAATGCCGTCACGGTCCACAGCAGCCGACGCACCGAGTCTGTGAGAAGAAGCAACCCAAGGAGCAGCAGCAGGTGGTCCGCCCCCGACAGAATGTGCCGAAACCCAAGCGGTAGGAATCTTTGGATGGTGTGCCGAGTAGGAAGTCGCAGCGACTGACGCGGATTGGGAATCTGCAGCGGTTCCTGGTGAAGCAGTGTGCTCAGGGAATCGCCATCGAGAAAGTGAATCGTCACAAGGGCTTCCGCGATCGCGGGACCAGTCACCGCGAGCTGCTGCCCGCGAAGTCCCAGCGCTCCACAGTCCAAACGGTAGACCAGTACGTCCGCCGCATCGGTCGGTTCTGCGCGGAGCTGACAGTGCGCCGGAAACCGTGGAATCATCGACTCACTGCTGGCAACGTTTGGCGGAAGGATCTGCTCCACCCGAAACCGACCCGGCTGCTCCTCCTGTAGCGTGATCACCGTCGGGTCGAAGCTGTGCGCAGAGGCCACCGAAAGTGGTAAGAGCAGAAGCCACAGTAGCCCGATCCACAGCTTCATCGCGTGGACCCCCGTTCGATGACCACCTGGTAGTGCGAGCGCAACGAATCGAGCGCTTGGCGACGCCGCTCCGGCTTGTGCTGTTCATCATAATCGAGCCGCAAGCGCTCGCGGAGCTGCGCCAGAGTCGGAAGCTGTCCCTCCTGCCGTCCCATCAACTGGACCAAGTGGAATCCGTGCGCAGAAGGCAGCGGACGCGACCACTGTCCTTGCTGCAACTGAAAGGACTCCTTGGCAAGCTGCGCGGAAAAGAGCTGCAGAAGCTCGGCTTCGCTGTGGTAGGGAAGGAGTGCGCCGAGCGGATGGGGATCCCCAAGCGCCGCCACGGCCTGATTACCGTTCTGCGGTTGCATCTTGGGAAGCTCGCTCCACAGCCGCGTGGCCACAGTCTCTGCATCAAGCGGATGGCGATCCCTCCCGATGAAGATCTGGCGCAAGGAGATCCGCTCGGGAAGCGCGTAGCGCTCAGGATGAGCCGATAGCAGCGCCGACAGCTCGCCATCGGTCGGTACATGGCGAGGCAGCAGCGCTTCGGCCAAGTACTCCATCTTCTGAATCAAGCGCCGCCGAATGATGATGTCGCCCTCACCGAGCCGCCGGCGGTTGGCTTCACGAAACAGAATCTCGGCATCGACATAGTCGCCGAGTGCCGCTGCCATCTCGGATTCACTTGGCGGTCGACCATTCCTGCGAAGCAGCTCTGCCCGTCGAGATTCTTGTAGTTCTGCCGGCACCACAATTCGCGCCGCAGGAGTCGGTCGCATCCCAACGTACACGCCATAGAGCAGGCCCCCAAGCAACGCGAAGTGCAGCAGCGGCTCCGCGAAGATCGTCTGCCAAAGATGCGATGTGGGAATCGACGAACCAGCTCCCTGTGAATGCCGACTCATGACCGCGCATGGTTTGCCAAATCGCGACCAAGACGCAAGCCCATTCCGTCGTAGAGCGCTTTGGATCGGCTCCTGCCGTGCTATTGTGAACCCGCATGAGAGAGCTACTCATCTGGGTACGTGGTCGGGTCCATCCGGCGCTTTCACAAGCAGCCGGAAGCATTGCCTTGATCGCAGTCTGGACCACTTCTTCGCCTGGTCTCGCCTGCCTCAACGGGGTCGAACTCCATCGCAAGCAAGCCGTGCAGCTAGCGAATGCGGCGGAAAAGGCGCTCGCGGACGGCGATGCAAAGCAGGCACTGTCCATGCTGGCGGACAAGATGGCGTCTCCCGAAGGCTACGAGCTATCCCATCAGGGGCTACGCGCCCGACTCGAACAGTTGTTTGCAGTCGCACGCTTTCGCGCCGGAGGCCAGGCCGACATCGACGACGCGATCACGGTGCTTAGGCAGCAGACCAAGGACTCCCCAAAGAACCCGTGGCTCAAGGTCCGCTTGGCAGAGGCACTCAGTCACAACACCAAGGGAACCAAAGAGGCCGTGAAGATCCTAGAACCGCTGGCCAAAGAAGACTTGATCGTCGATGCCGAGGGCTTTGCAACCCTTGCCAGGCTACGCAGACAGGCAGGCAACGCAGAGGGAGCCACCGCCGCCCTAGAGCGGTGTAAAGCGATGGCCAAACAGCCGAGCCTCTGTAGCGACGCTCCCCTACCGCCACCGCCTACAGTTCCCCGAACCAAAGATCCCAGCGCCCTGCCCGATTGGCGATAGCCCGCACTGCGCAAGCGCTCGACAGGCACCGATGCCCCGATCACGCACCATCACGCCGCCGTGGGCCACCCTGTTTGGGATGGGAGTCGCTCTGCTGCTCCCCCAAACCCCGGTCCGGGCGCAAAGCCCCGATGCAGCAGCGGGCCGCCACCTGATGGCGCAGTTTCAATGCAACCGATGCCACGAAGGCACCGGACTGCCCGCCGTCCCGCAAGAGCAGCACTGCGTCCACTGTCACACCGAGATTCTGCAAGGCACCTTTGCCGTTGCACCGGAGACGCTCAAGACCTGGCAAAGCCATCTGGTCAGCCTCAATGCAGTACCGTCTCTCACCGCTGCAGCCAGCCGACTGCGGCGGCAGTGGATTGCGTCTTTCCTGCTCCACCCCCACGATCTGCGCCCAGGACTCCCTGCGCTGATGCCTCGGCTGGACATTACGCCAAGACAGGCTCAGCAGATTGCCGCGGCACTTGTCCCCCGCGAAGCACAAGGCACGCCCCCAGCGGCTGGCGATCCCGCATCGGGTAGACTGCTCCTCGACAGCCTCGGCTGCGGAGCCTGCCATCAGTTCACCGGCGTGCCCCCCCTTCGCAATACCACCGCAGGTCCACCCATTCCGCCCAACCAACTTCGGACCGCGATGGCCCTCGCCCCCGACCTCCGCTACACCCGCGAGCGATTCCAACCGGCGGCGCTTATCCCT
Source organism: Polyangia bacterium (assembly GCA_044228505.1). Classification (GTDB taxonomy): domain Bacteria; phylum Myxococcota_A; class Polyangia; order Palsa-1104; family JAEUJZ01; genus JAEUKA01. The sequence goes on from JBGAUT010000007.1 coordinate 100,506, forward strand.
TGGCTACGGACGCCGAGCCAGGTCAAGCCCGATACCCAGATGCCGCAGCATCCAATCAGCGAGTCCCAAGCACAGGATCTGGCGGCTTACATCCTGACCACCCCGCTGTCAGCGCAGCCCGCCCCGGTTCCCCCGGCACGGCTCCCGATCTTGTCACGGCGAGTATCGTTTGACGAAGTCAACGAACGCGTCTTTCGACGGACATGCTGGCATTGTCACTCGACTGCAGCCTACGCCAAAGGGGATGGCGGACCCGGTAACACGGGTGGCTTTGGCTTCAAGGGACGTGGCTTCAGCGTAACGACCTATGCCGACGTAGCCTCAGGAGTCCTTGATAACCAAGGCAACCGGCGCAGCGTGTTTGCAAAAGTACCCGATGGAACCCCACGGCTGCTTGCCGTGCTGCTAACACGACACAAGGAGCTGGCCGGTGAACAGACTCCCGGGCTACGCGGGATGCCCCTCGGTCTACCAGCGCTCTCTGCCGAACAGATTCAGCTTGTAGAGTCGTGGATCGCGCAGGGTCGTCCGCAATAGGGGTGCGAGGTGTTCCCCCAGGTGCGCCGTTCAGTCGCTTTCTGGCTCACCTTTCGCTAGTATCGCGCCGAGGACAACTGAATCATGATACGTGCCAAGGATGCGCTGTAGCTGGCTCATCGCCTTTGTCCTCCTGCTCTCTGCCGGAACTGTGCGTGCTCATCCGCAGTTTGCCTTGTCGACCGTGAATCGCTATGGACGGTTGGTCCTACTCCCAAACAAGCTGCTCCTCGACTACTCCCTGATGGTGGGGGAAGTCCCAGCCGAGCAGCTTCTGCGCGCCGCCGATCTCGACCGAAATGGCAACCTCTCCGCAGCGGAGCTACAGACACTCGCCGAACAGCTACGCCGGACCGTTGAAAAGGACGTCGGTCTACACCTGGATGGAAAGCCACTGGTCCTCACGTGGACCCTGCAGCCCTTCAAGCCAAAGAGCCTCACGCTCCAGCCAAACCCGGCCCCGTTTGCGCTCGAGATGTCTGCCGAGGCCGCTCTACCAGACAACCGGCACATCCATCAGGTTGTCGTGGATGACCGCGCCGATCTGCCCCCAGTCGGAGAAGTCGAGCTACGCATCGAAGACAGTCCCGAGATCGCGGTCCTATCGACCAGCAGTGGCAACGTCAAGGGAAGCACGGGCATCGCTCCCACCACAGCGACTCCACCCGTGGCCATGCTGTTTCGACAATTCGGCCCGCCGCGTTCGCTGCTCTCCGACCGCTCGGTCACCGTCCGTTATCAGCGCCGCCCAGAGCCCACGCCACCACCTCGGCTACCGTGGTCCTATTGGTTCGGCGTCACCGCTCTTTTGGCCCTACTCGGGGCCACCTTCGCAACCCGCAAGCTGCTTCGCCACTGACCCAGGCGGCCAGTGCCTGCGGCCAAGCAAAAACCGGCCTCTGGCAGCTGCCTATCCGAACCGCACAGTCATTTCGCCCGCTTAGCAATAGTGGAAAAAGATCTCAGCGCCTGGGCTATGCTGTCCGGCTATGCAAGAGACCCCACCCGCCCCCTTAGCATTCAATCCCTTTGATCCAACGTTTGTCCGCGATCCATTTCCAACGCTGAAGCGATTTCGCGAAGAACAGCCCATCTACTACTTCGCACCCGCCAAGGGTCACATCTTCTTCCGCTACCGAGACATCATGGCGCTATATCGGGAGCCGCGCCTCATCAACGATCCTACCCTCGGGGCAGGGTTTCCTCCGGAGCTACGAGCCGCGTTCCCCGACTTCGTCAAGATCCGTGAGAACGATCTGTTTGTGATCAGTGCAGAGTCCCATGCCCGCATCCGTAAGCTGGTCAATCCGCTGTTCGGGCCGCGTGCTATCGAGGAGCATCGGGAGCGCGTGACCCAGGTCATCCGGACGCTGGTCGACTCGCTGCCGCAGGAAGGAGTCATCAACTTTTTCCAAGATGTGGCCCTGAAGTATCCGGTGCGCATCATCTCGGCGCTCCTCAACATCCCAGCCGGTCAAGAGTCGGTGTTTTTGGACATGGCCGACGCCTTGATAAACACGGTCATTCCAGGTCTTCCCCCGGAAGTGTTCGCGGCCTATATGCCCGCGATCTCCCATGGACTGGCGCTGGTGACTCAGTGTATCGCGGAGCGACGGGCCCAGCCGATTCCCGGTGATTTGCTCAGCCAGCTTATCGCTGCCTGCGACAATGACGAACGACTCAGCGATGGTGAGTTGGTCTCGCTGGTCGCCGCCCTGCTCACTGGTGGATCGGACACCACCGTCCACCTCACCACCTATACGCTGATGGAGCTTCTGCGACACCCAGATCAGCTCGCCATCGTGCGTAGTGATCCCCAGATGGCCAAACAGAGCTTTGATGAAACGCTCCGCTACAACTCGTTTGGCCGAGGTGCCGGACTGCCTCGCTTCGCCAGCGAGAGCTTCGTCTACGAAGGCGTGCAGATCCATCGCGGCCAGCCGGTATTTCTCAACATGCTCTCCGGCTTCCGCGATCCAGAGTTTGTGCCCGATGCCGACGTGTTTGATGTCCGTCGTCGCACCAACTCAAGCCCCTGGTTTGGGTTCGGACCCCACTTCTGCATCGGTGCCTCCCTCGCCCGCATGGAAGCCGACATCGCCCTGCAACTGTTCCTGTCCCGCTATCCCCACATCGAGCTTGCCGGAGAGCCCGAGTACGGCACAAACCCCGTCTTCCGCGACATTGTGAACTTGCCAGTTCGGGTCAGCAGCGGGACGCCAAAAGCAGAGTAAAGGTCGTCCCGGTAGGGCCGGTGGTATAGCTCACTTCGCCGCCACTGCGCTCTGCCACCGCACGCACGATCGCCAGTCCCAGACCCGTCCCTCCGCTATCCCGACTGGTGGTAAAGAACCGCTGAAACAGCCTCGCTTGGTTGGCGGGACTGATTCCTGGCCCCTCATCCGTCACTTCGATACGTAGTCGCTCTCGGTCCGCCGATACTCGGACGGTGACGGGCTTGCCTTCGCCGTGGCGCAGCGCGTTTTCGACCAAGTTCACCACCGCAGAGCGCAAGTGCTCAACACTGATCACCAGCCGTGGCGGGGGATTGTGCAGCTCGAACTTGGCGCCCGGATAGCGACTGCCGAGCGCCGAAAAGAAGTCTGCGGTCGCCACGCTCTCGGTCGGTTCAGGCGCGTTCTCGATCTGGGCAAGCTGTAGCAGGCGAAGAACCAGCCGCTGCATGCGCGCCGCGTCGGCATCAATGTTATCGGCAAACTGACGCCGCTGCTCGTCCGTCATCCCTTCCCACTGATCGCGCAGAAGCTCTGCGGCCCCCCGAATCGCGGTGATGGGAGTCTTGAGCTCATGGCTGACATTGGCCGCTAACTCGGCACTATAGTCGGCGCGCTCACGCAGCTTGCGGGTCATCACTTCCAGCGCAGTCCCTAGGCTCCGGATCTCGCTCGGTGCCCACGCGCTGCCCGGAAGCGGAGGTGCCGATCCCCCCTGGGCAATGGTCTGCGCAGCCCTGGTAATCGCCCGCAGGGGACGCACGATCAGCGCAGCGGACACAAAGCTCACCAAAAAGGCAGCCAGCAGAGTCGCCGACAGTGCCACAAGGAGTCCCCGCCGGTTGTGCCACAGCGACGTCCGCGCATCGAGGCTGGTGCGCGACCCCCGAATCACCGCCACCACCTTGCCCTCCGAAAAGATCGGCAGCGCCGTAAACAGTCGCACCGCTCCGCGACTCCGGACATCGGACAGCGGAGGCAGCGGTTCATCACTTACCCGCTCTCGAACCACGGCGGAATAGCGGCCCAATAGAGCCCCGGCGACCTCTGGTAGGTTGTCCATGCACAGTCCCCCCTCCCCTCGCGTGGTCGCCACCACGCAGCCCTGCGCATCGAGCACCCGCACCGCGCTCAGGTTGTAGACCTGCATGCGCTGAAGCATCGGCTCAAGCCGCTTGCCCGCCCGTAGCTCCGGCGTATCCACTTCCGGTGCCAGTCGCAGTGGATCGGACTGCGGGGGCAGTGGACCGCGCTGCAGGTTGCTCACCGGCTCAATCGGGATAAACGGCTCGGTTTCCTTGCCCGGCAGACGAAAGGGGGGAGAGCCGAGCTGTGGATCGATGCCGCGCTCGATGAGCCACAGCTCCCGCCACATCTCCCCCACCGCAATCGACTGCGCAATGAGCTGCCGCTCGGTCTGCCGCACCAGATGGTTTTCATAGATGCGAAGCCCGAGCACCGCCAGCAGCGGCACGAGCAGCACAAAAGCATTCGCGCCGAGGAGCAGAAGGTGAATGCCCAGGCCGCGACCTCTCACCTTCACAGCTCCTCCTTGAGTCGGTAGCCGAGTCCATAGACGGTCTCGATCGGGTCGGCCCCGATGGCACCGAGCTTCTGGCGAATCCGTCGGATGTGGCTATCCACCGTTCGCTCGGTAATCACATGACCATGTCCGTAGGCCCGATCGACCAGCTCGCTACGCGAAAAGACCCGCCCTGGGGCGGCCAGCAGCGACTGGAGCAGCGCAAACTCGGTGACGGTCAGCACCACTTCCTTGGTCATCCAGGTGCAGCGATGCCGGTGCAGATCCATCTCCAGCGCGCCTCGCCGCTGAATCGCAGGTTTGTCCGCAGACATGGGCTCTGGGGTCAGCCGCCGCAGCACCGCTTTGACGCGGGCCAGCAGCTCGCGAGGACTAAACGGCTTGACCAGATAGTCATCGGCCCCAAGCTCCAGACCGAGCACCCGATCCAGCTCCTCATCACGACTTGATACAAAGATGATTGGGAGCCGACTTTTGCTGCGAACGCGACGACAAACTTCTAGTCCATCAGACTCTGGCATCACGATGTCGAGCACGATAAGGTCAATGCCCCCCGCCTCGAACTTGGCGAAGGCCTCGGCTCCGTCCTTGGCTTCGACGACTTGGAACCCTCCTTGCTGGAGCGTAAAGCGCATCACATCGCGGATGTGGCCATCGTCATCGACCACCAAGACTCGGCTCATGGGATTACCTTACTCCGAGCGCACGGCTCTTGACTCAAGGCTTGTTGATTTGTCCGCAGAAGCCCGGTAGTAGCTGCCGGTCAGGTCCACCGTATAGGCAATCCGCACCGTGGCGGCGCTCGACAGGAGCTGCTGGTGCAGGTGGATGCTCTTGCCAGGGGTTGGGATGCGCTGGGTAAACTCGGCTTCTGTTCCCGATTCCACTGTTCCCAGGCTGCCACCTTCCCACTGGTAGTTGAACACCTGCGGCAAGCTGAGCGTCACATAAAGATCGTTCACGTTCCAGGAGGCCGCCGGGAAGGTGTAATCGAGTCGTCCCGACAGTGCATAGCCACCTTGCTGTTCGGACAGGACCAGCTCCACCCGGGCCGACTCATCACCGGCACGAGCGGGCGTCACCGGTAACGAGACCGAGCCCCCCGTCCGTTTGAACGGAACACTGGCCCCATTTACAAACACCTTGTCGAGCGTCTGCTGAGCCGGAATCGCAAAGTCGATGGTGCGGGCACCTTCAAATTGCAGGGCATACAGCACCCGCACGATCCGTCGACCTTCTAGCGTCGACACCACCGAGGCATTGGCGGTGGTGATCACCGGCTCAATCGGTGGACGAATCGCGGCTTGCTTGGTCGCAGCAGCAACCTTGGAGTTGCGGTCCCACAGCACCTCAAAGCGATTGGTCTGCGGATACAGGGTGTAGCCGTCTCCTTCTTCGATGCGATCGGAGTTCCCAAGCGCGAACAGGTTTTCATCAAAGCGGAGCTTGAGGACCGCCAGCGCGGCGGAAGGATAGACAATCTCAGCCGTGCGACGTGCGCCCTTGACCTGCGCGGTGGTCAGGAACCCAAAGTCGAACGAATAGGAGCCCGGCTTATCGGTCATAAACGACAGCATCCCATCGACGACTGAAAGGACTCCGTTTTGAACCGTAGGCAGCTTGGTAATCCGTATCGCCGCATCTTTGCGCAAAAGCCGTACAGTCACCCAGCCCTGGGCGTCCAGTACCGATAGCTCGACGTGTGCCGAGACATCAATGGCGTTCTCTAGGAGTCGTCCGGACAGCTCCATCTTACCGACGCTCGCGGTCATCGGCGGCTTCACCTCTTTGGTTTCGGCCTTGGCCTGATTCTCTTTGTACAGGCGCAGCACTTCAGCCAAAGGCAGCGTCGCGCTCGGCGCACCAGCCGCAGCCGGGGTTCCTCCCTCTGCCAAGGCTGGACCAGAGACACCGCAGCAGAACAGAAGCGCACAGCCCAGCGAACACAGCACACGACTACGCAGCAGATTACGCAACATGGGACGCTCCTTCCACAGCAGCAGGCTGTAGCATCCGGTCGATCAGCTCACGAACCTTCGGTCGCGTCGTCAGCACCATCATGGTGGTGAGCAGCGCGAGGATCTCCAGGGTGTAAATCAGGCCGGTGTAGCCCTGCAAAAACACCGCAGCGGTTGGCACACACAGCGAAGACAGAATCAGACCCAGCACATAGCGTGAGGCCGTCTGGGGTAGCACCCAGCGCAGATAGAACAGCAGCAGGCCCCCCGAGATAAACAGCGACAGAGCCCACGCCAGATAGAAGCTCAGGAACGCCGCCAGATAGGCCAGCAGCACAAAGAACAGTCCGTAGCTTGCGGCAATCAGGTAGCTCTCATAGATGCGCAGCGGACGGCTGAAGTAGATACACAGCGCGGTCAGTCCGGCGAAGAACAAAAGGAACGGGGCCCAGCCTCGGCGAACCATGGTGGCGATCAAGTGATCGTAGGACTTCTCCGATGGCAAGATCACCCCCACCGGGATTCCTGACTGGAGCGACTGGTAGTTCCATTCCAGCCACACCTCTTCGCCCTTGGTGCGGCTAGCACTCGCCGGAACCACTCCATCGGCATAGTCGAAGTTGGCCCCCCCGCTGATGTGCATCGCCAAGCGCAGGTTGCGCACCGGGGCCGCCGGATCGAGGCTGTAGGTAAACGCATCGAGGCCCCGACCCCGGAACTCGACCCGGAACGCCACCTTGGCCCCCGACTTGAGCCGACCCGTCCACAGCAGGCGGTCCGAACCGTTGTCTAGCTCGGCCTTTTTCGGCTGACCATCCACCGTAAACACCAGGTTCGACAAAAGGACTTTGTTCTTCTCCATGTTGATGGGGAACACAAAGGCGATGTCGATATCGCGACCCTGATCGTTTTCAGCGGTGTAGTCCCCCCGGAAGGTGAAGTCGAAGCCCGAGAAGTAGACCAGGCCGCGCTTGCGATAGTTCATCGCCGCATCGACCGTCACCTCTTGGGATTGCAGCGGCAGAGCGGTCAAGCTGTTGAACACCGCACCGCTCGGTACGTACCGAACGGAAGGGCCAGGCTGGACGATGGGAGCGCCCCAGCGGTCCATCACATCGCTATACAACTCGCTGCTGGCGAAGTTGCGACGGTCCGTCATCTGGGTCGAGATGGCAGAGCTAACCACCATCACAATGAGCAGGCTGCCTAAGAAGTGGTAGCGAGCGGGTAAGAGCAGCAAAGCAAGCAGTCGTTTCATCGCAGTCTCCTTTGTCACGCGGACCTCTCCGCCGTGATGAAAGAAAGCCTAGCGACCGACCTTGCAGTCCATGGGGCAGTATCAAGGAAAGCCAAAGGACAAATTGTGCAAAACCAGTGAAGAGGTGGTCAGGACCACCCCCAAACTCCTCGATCACCACTTTGGCCCTGGTCAAGACCACCCCCAAACTCCTCGATCACCACTTTGGGCTTGGTCGGGACCACCCTGTCCAACCGAACCGGGCGGCGCTTTCCGGGTCATCCCCCCAAGCCCGGCGGTCCGATTCGAGTCCAGCGGTCATACTCTGGGTCCATGGTGCCAAGCAGACGGTCCCACAGCACGGTGTAAAAGCCAAAGTTTCGGCTCGGGCTGACATGATGCTGGGCGTGAAACGTACTGGTGCCAAGCTGTCCGAGCAGCGGCAGGCGAAACAACCCTCGCGGCAGCGGCTCAACCCCGGCATGACCCAAGGTGCCCCACAGAACGTTGAGCGCCAGATAGACCAGCACCGCTGTTCCCGACAGGGGCAACAGCATCATCACCGCAATCATCAGCGCACCAAAGCCGAGCACCTCGGCAGGATGGAGCACGAACAGAGACAGGGCATTGGTGTTCTCATGCACGTGATGGGGCGCATGCAGCAGCCGGAACAGGGGCGGCAGATGGGCGATGCGGTGAAAGACATACATACTCAGGTCCATCGCCAGCAGAAACATCCCCACGTCCATGAGCGTGCGAAAAACGCCAGGATGGGTCAGCCGGATCCAGCCAGCCTTCCACAGCCCAAACCCGACCACGGCAACCAGTGAATTCAGCAGCACGGCCAGCGCCGATAGCCCCATGTCGCGACGAGTAATCGGCCGCTGATTCCGCATGAGCGGCTGCCCGGGAAACCGCCGCCACAGCCACTGACACAGCCACACCGACCCCACAAAGATCGCCACGTTGCCGACCAGGCTGAGCGCCGTCCACTCCCACAGCGACCGCGCCCACAACCAGGCAAACAGGGCCTCGCTCATCGCACTCCTTATATCACGACTGGGCCAAGTCCCTTGGCCGCCCAAGGTGCCACAGGATTCGGTGTGGCTCGCCAAGGAACCCCCTTCTGCGGTATGACTTTAGCTGTCATGAAACCGATTAGCGTCAAAGCCGCACTCTGCGGTCACGCCCTCGTGGGGCAAAAAGTGAAAGTCCAAGGCTGGGTACGGACCCGCCGTGACTCCAAGGCTGGCCTTAGCTTCATCAACGTAAGCGATGGATCGTGCCTCGATCCGATCCAGGTGGTGGCGCAGTCCACCTTGCCAAACTACGCAAGCGAAGTGCAGAAGCTGTCCACGAGCTGCTCGGTCATTGCCGAGGGCACCCTGGTGGCATCGCAGGGCAAGGGCCAGAGCTTCGAAATCCAAGCCGACTCGCTGACGGTGGTTGGCTGGGTTGAAGATCCCGAGCACTACCCGGTCCAGCCCAAGGCCCACACCATGGAGTACCTGCGCGAGATTGCGCACCTCCGCCCGCGTACCAACACCTTTGGGGCCATCGCTCGGATTCGCAATACGGCAGCCCAGGCCATCCACCGCTTCTTTCACGAGCAAGGCTTCGTCTGGGTCAACACACCGATCATTACCAGCAGCGATGCCGAGGGCGCGGGGCAGATGTTCCGCGTGAGCACCCTCGATATCGCCAACCCACCTCGCGGCGACAAGGGTGCGGTCGATTTCTCGAAGGACTTCTTTGGCAAGGAGTCGTTTCTGACCGTCTCAGGCCAGCTCAACGTCGAGGCTTACTGCCTTGCACTGTCGAAGGTCTACACCTTCGGTCCGACGTTCCGCGCCGAAAACTCGAACACCACCCGCCACCTGGCGGAGTTTTGGATGATCGAGCCAGAGATCGCCTTTGCCAACCTGGCCGATGACGCGGATCTCGCCGAGTCGTTCCTGAAGTACGTATTCCGGGCCGTCCTCAACGAGCGCGCCGATGACATGAAGTTCTGCGCGGAACGGATCGAAAAGACCGCCCTCACCCGCTTGGAAGCCCTGGTCGACCAGCCGTTCGAGCGGATCGACTACACGGAGGCGATTCGGATTCTCCAGGACTCGAAGAAAAAGTTCGAGTTCCCAGTGGCCTGGGGCACCGACCTCCAGACCGAGCACGAGCGCTACCTGACCGAAGAGAAAATCGGACGCCCGGTCATCGTCATGAACTACCCAGAAGCCATCAAGGCCTTCTACATGCGCCTAAACGACGATGGCAAGACCGTGGCGGCGATGGACGTGCTCGCCCCCGGCATCGGCGAGATCATCGGCGGCTCGCAGCGCGAGGAGCGCCTGGATGTCCTTGAGCAGCGGATGGCCCATCACAAGCTCGATCGCAACGCCTACCAGTGGTACCTCGACTTCCGCCGCTATGGCACGGTCCCTCACGCAGGCTTTGGACTCGGCTTCGAGCGCCTGATTGTGTACCTGACGGGTCTTGGCAACATCCGCGATGCCATCCCCTATCCCCGCGCCCCGCACCTCGCTTCGTTCTAGGCCACGCTACTCCGAGGCGTTGGCACGGGCTGCGGCCTTCCGTCCCTTGGCTTGTGGGGGACGCACCCACGACGGAATCCGTGCCGCCAGCAACCCCATCAGCACTCCGAAGAAAATCAGCGGCCTTGTGAGCCCCGCTTTGACGAGCCAAGCAAAGTGGATGATGACGAGCACCGCCGCTGGATAGACCAGCCGGTGGAGCTTCTGCCAAGAGTGGCCGAGCCGACGGATCATGCCGTTGGTCGAGGTCACCGCCAGCGAGAGCAGGATCAGAAAAGCGAGGGTTCCAATCGTGATGTAGGGCCGCTTGACGATGTCCTTGCCGACATCACGCAGGGTAAAGCCATCCTCACCGAGCGAGCGATCCAGGACATAGATCCCCAGGTGCAGCACCGCATAGGCAAACGACACAAGGCCAATCAGTCGCCGGAACCGAGTGAGCACCGCCCTGCCCGTGAGCAGCCGCAGCGGGGTCACGGCCAGGGACAGCAGCAGGCAGTACAGCGCCAGCTCGCCGGTGCGATGGGTCAGTCGTTCGATCGGGTTCGCGCCCAGCCCGTCACCTTGGCCTTGCACGGTCTGCCAGACCTGGAACCCAAGCTGCCCAAGCGGAGCGAGCAGCAGCACCAACAGGGCGATCTTCACAAACAAAACGGTCTGAGGACGCATCAGCTAGCTAGTCTATCGCGACGAAGCGCTCACCGACCAGCGTTCACACAGCGGCTCGGCACCACACAGCTCCCCGACGTAGCGTGATACCCGCAGGGCACCCTGGGTCACCGAGGAAGCCGGGCAGCACAGGTACAGCTCGCGACGCGCCCTGGTGATCGCGACGTAAAACAGCCGTCGTTCCTCGGCCTCACCCCCACTGCCCAGGTCGTCGTCATCTTCCGACAGCGCCGCCGCCGAAGGAAAATGACCTTCCCCGAGCCACAGCACGAACACCACGTTCCACTCCAGACCCTTGGCTTGATGAACCGACGACAGGACGACCTTCTCTTCGGGCTTCTTTGGGGCCTCTTCACCCATCGTGAGCGAGCAGAGAAAGTCCCCGAGCACGGTCTGGGCCCCCTCCCCTTGGAGCGGCAGCGCGCTTTGATGCAGCGGACGAGTCCCATCCGTGGTGACCGTATCGGTGAGCGCGGTCAGATCGCGCAGCCGCTGCTCGGCATCGGCGAAGTGGCGGCTGGCATAGTCGCGGTAGTGACGCTCGACGATGAGGCGGATCAGTCGCGACGGCAGTTGAGAGAGGTCAGCGCCCGGCTGGCTGGCCTGATCCCGCAGGTGCATCAGCTCGACCAGCAGAGCATTGAGGTGCAACAGCCCCGCTTGGGCTGGTTTGCGAATCCCGGATACCGCGAGCAAGCTGGGTGTCCCACCTCGCGCCGCCTGCTGCTGAAGCTGAAGCAGCACCTGCGAGCGCCCTTGGTCTCCAAGGCCAGCCACCTGCCGCAGGGCTCGTGACCAGGACAGCTCATCGCGAGGGTCGTGAACGATCCGCAAGAGCGCGAGCACGTCTTTGACATGCGCCTGCTCGATGAGTCGCCGACCCGACCGCAAAACGTAGGGAATCCCCGACCGCAATAGCTCGGCCTGCAGCTCGCGGGCGTGACGGTGGTGACGATACAAAACTGCGATCTCGGACAGCGGCTGCCCCGCCTCGCGCAGCTCGGTGATGCGCGAGAGCACAAATGCGGCCTGCAGTCGGGCATCCGGGACATGGACCACCGCTGGACGCACCGATAGGGACGGGGTGTCCAAGGCTCGCATCGGTGGCCGGGGCAGGAGCTGTCCGGGTGGCGTCGCGACCAGGCAGCGATTTGACAAGGCCACGATGTCCGGCTGACAGCGAAAGTTCACGGACAGATGGACCCGCTGGGCATTGGGCCAGCGCAAGGAAAAGGAATGCAGGGCGCGCAGGTCCGCGCCTCGAAACCGATAGATGGACTGCGCATCGTCTCCGACCACGGTGAGGCTCCGATGCCCACCGGCTAGCTCGTCGGCGATGATGCTCTGCAGTGGGCTGACGTCTTGGTACTCATCGACGAAGACATGGAGAAACTGGTCCTGGAGCCGTTCGCGCACTTCCCGGCTGTCACACAGCAGCAGCCGCCAGGCCAGCAGCAGGTCATCGAAGTCGAGCAGCCCCATCCGCACCTTGAGCACGCTATAGCGGTCGCAGACGTGGGCAAGCAGCGCGAGGTGCGGCAGCAGGTCCGGGGCCCGCGAGGTCAGCACCGCTTCCAGTGATTCCTCGGTGGCCACCGACAAAGACAGCAGCGAGTGCAGATAGGCCGGGCGAGGCAGACCAAGCCCAGCGGGGGGCTTCGCTTCATGCAGGCAACTGGCGAACAAATCCACCGCATCGGCATGATCGATCACGCCCGAGCGTGGCGACAGACCGAGACGCTGGCCGTACTGTCGCAGCGTCCGCAACGCCAGGCGATGAAACGTCCCGGCCCAGATATCCGTGAGCGGCCGCCGCTGGAGTGCATTCAGTCGCAGCAGCATCTGCCGAGCGGCGTGGTTGGTGAAAGTGACGAGCAGCACCCGGTCTGGGGCCAGCCCTTGACGCAAAAAGTGGGCGACGCGATGGGTGAGAGCCCTCGTCTTGCCCGATCCCGCCCCCGCCAGCACCAGCAGTGGTCCGGGTGGGGCCACGACGACCTGCTGCTGTTCCTCGGACAGACCCGCAAGCAAGGGGTCGGCAGGCACCCTATGGAAGGGTCCGCTTTCGTCGCTGACAGGAGCTTCATCGAGCACGTCTCGACTTAGCCCGCCCTCGAAACGATGTCAACCAGCGGTCCCCAATGTGCTCCAGTGCTCGGCCCGCTCGACGAAGTCCGCGACCTCGGTGCGCTTGTCTTGTTCATCGGGCAAAAGCCAACCGAGAAGCGCCGTGAAGGTCACTCGGGCGGCATCGCCCTGTCCGGACAGAAGCTGCGCTTGCCCAGTGAGCAGGCGTGCTTGGTAAACAAAGCGCCGGTCCGGGAGCCCCAAATCGAGGCTGCGCTGCAGCTCGCTGATGGCCTCCGCATACCCGCCACGCTGGTACAAAAGCCGCCCCAAGACATATCGGACAAGCCCAGCCTGCGGGGCCCGCGCCGTGGCCTGACCGAGCACATAGACGTTCAACGCATCATTTCGCTCATCACGGCGCAGGCCGGTCTTGGTTTTCTGCCCACCAACCAAGACCTGGAGCAACAGCGGTCCAACCTCGGGCAGATCAATCGCCAAACGTCGCGCCAACAGCGTCCGTGCAGTCCCCTCATCGAGAGGGAGCTGGGCGGCTGAGTCGTACAGTTGCCGTGCCTTATCGAGCTGCCCCTGCAGCACCGCCAAATCCCCGAGCCGAGACAGCAGCCTCGCCCGCAGAGCCACCGTCGCCCCCGGGTGATCGATTGCCCGCTGAGCCGTGGCCTGGGCATCGGCCAGCTGATCGCTGCTGACTTGGGCCTCGGCCAGCTCTACCAGGTGCCCTGGCTCGCCCGGGTCATCGTGACAAACCGACTGCAGCAGCGCCACGGCATCGGACTCGCGACCTTGTCCAAGCAGTTCTCGTGCGCGCTCTCGCCGAACCGCCAGTTCATGGGCACAGACCTTCTGGAACACCGCAGGCCGCCGCAGCCGCTCACGTTCGACCTCACGCGCTTGCGGTGGCAATGGCTGGGTCTCGACAAACTGGAGCCAGCGCGCCGCCAGCTCCTCAAAGGGCAGCCCGTAACGGCGAGCAAAGTCGTTGGGTCGCCCGCCGTCGTGATACACCGCCAGCAGCTTGGGCGGTCCGTACTGGTCAAGAAGGTACCGCACAAACGAGCCGGCCACGGTATAAGCCCGCCCCGAGGGCAGCGACCAGAAGCCCAGACCCGAAAAGACCTTGTCGAGCGGGGGCATAAGCCCCGACTGACGCATGGCCCGAACCGACTGATGCAGCGAAACATTGCCGGTGACGCGGCGATCAGCAGCCACCGCGATGCCCTCGACCAGACCAAGCTGCGGAACCACTCCGGTCATCGACAGATGAAACAGCCAGTCCCCAGCCGCTCCCGCGAAGACATGGGCCAGCTCGTGACGCAGCACCGGGTGCGGCCAGGCTTCGTGCTGAATATAAATTTCTCGTCGCCATGGTTTGGCGATGTAAGTACCGCCAGCGCCCATCGCACGCCGCTTGTCCGCTACCGAGTCGAATAGGTAGCTGACAACCTTCACCGGCTCACCACGTCCTTTTTGTGCAAGAGACGACGGAAGACCAAGCAGTCGCGAGATCCAGCCGGGCTCCCAGGTGGGCTCAATGCCGAGCAGTTCGCGGAGCTGCAGATAGCGCAACTCGTGCTCACGGACGTATAGCTTGAGGTCGCGGTCGACAGAACCGCCGGGACGGTAGCGCAGCACAAAGTGTGGTGTCTCAAGCCGACCCGGTAAACGCTCGCTCAGCGAGTCTTCATCGGCATAGATTCCCAGCCTTCCGCCCTGTGAGTAGGTCAGCAGGGCGACCAGCAGCAGCCCAGCCCCCCCGAGCAGCAGTCGCCTACGACCCGGGACCGCTCGTGACTGAAGCCGCAGCTCGTTCCCATCTAGCCAGCGAGCCGTCAGAAGCACCGCCGCAAGGGCAAACAGAAGCTGCATCAGCCGAGAGGCATACAGCGCGGTCTGCACCCGCACTTCCTCGTCGTACAGTGCGCCAGGAAAATAACCAAAGAACGCATCGTAGGCGAAGATCGCTGGGGAGTTGAGACTGCGCAGCCCAGCCCACAGCAGTGACCCGGCGACGAAACCATAGCCAAGCCAAAGCGCCCGCCGTCGCGTCTTGGTGAGCAGCGCGGCCAAAACCCCCACAGTCGCCGCGATCAGCCCCGAAATGACGGGCAACAGCGCAAAGAACTGCAAGCCCGCAAGGTAGTTACAGTTGCGCACCCGCAGTCCGTTGGCCAGAAGCAGGAGCAGCGGCACCCCGCAGAGCATCCACGTCGCCACAGTGGCTTGACCGATCAGTGAGACAACTCGATGGAGCGGCGCGGCATCGACCCGCTGGCGGTCGGTCGCTCGCAGGTGCAGTCGGGCCCGCGCCACCACCGCAACCCCGCGATGAACCGCCGCCAAAGACGCCAGCAGCGCCAGCACCAATGACGACTCGAAGCCCAAGACGTTAAACAGCGGGGTGACACAGAGCACAGCCCCCGCCACGACAAACAAAACCAGCCAGACGACAAAGCCCCAGGCCACTTTGCCAGCATGTCCAGGTCGCGGTGTTGACTTCATGACGCGGCGCAGTTTAGCCTTCCGACAAACGCAAACGCTAGGCCTCGTGCAGTCATCTGCTCGTCGTCGAAATCGGGGCGGCAACCAACCGCTCTTCGTGAGGAACCCTTGACCCAGAGCACTCCATCACGTCCCCTATCGCGGACGCTGCGCTACCTCGCCCCGAACGCTGTGACCTCGCTGTCGATGATCTGCTCCGTCATGGCGGTTCAGGCGGCGCTGCGAGGCCAGGTCGTCGAGGGCTGCTGGTGGATCGCCTACTCCACCCTCACGGATAAGATGGACGGCTACGTTGCGCGCAAGCTCAACGCATCGAGCCCGCTGGGCGTTCAAATGGACTCGCTGGCTGACCTGTTGAACTATGGATTCTGTCCAGCGGCGCTGGTCTACGGGTTCTTCCACAGCCACCCCGAGCTGGGCTGGTCCGGTGGGCTATCCGGCATAGCGCTCAGCTTGATCTGTGCGGCCTACACCTTGTGCGCAGCACTCCGGCTCGCCCGATTTAACGTCAGCGTCGGTAGCCCAGACTTCTTCTTTGGCATTCCCACAACGTTTTCGGGTGGCTTTCACGCCATGGCCATTGTCACGCTGTGCAAATACGGCAACCCGGACTGGACGCGGGGTCAGACCTATCCCGGCTGGCGGCTCCTTGGTGACCAGCGTCTCGACGCGATCATGCCGTACTACCCGCTGGTCCTGCTCCTCTTTGGCTACCTGATGGTTTCAAGCTGGCGGATGCCCAAGTTCGGCAAGCTCAAGGTCCGCAGCCTCAACCTCATGACCATGGGCATGCTAGCCATCGGCTATTGCCTGGCGATGCTCCAGTTGGCACCGGAGTTTCTGATCTTCGGCGGGGTGCTGTACCTGCCCGTGATTGCGCTGGCTCACTTCTTCTGGACCCCCAAAGAACTCCCCGAGCCGTTTTTCCCAGCATAGCCTTCGACGCAAAGCCTGCGGGCCCAGACACCAAGAGGGGCACCGCACGCTGTGCCCGCACAGTGTGAAAGTTGCCTATTCGACTCGCGGCGCGTGGGCTTCAATGTAGTCGACGATCTTGGCCTCGAGACGGAAGTTATACAGCCGACTCACCGCCTGGACACCGGTGGGAGAGGTCACGTTCACTTCGAGTAGGTAGTCGCCGATCACATCGATTCCGACAAAGTGCAGTCCGTCGGCGATAAGGTGTGGGCGGAGTCGAGCGCAGATCTCGCGGTCCCGATCGGTTAGTTCGGTGGCATGCGCCGAACCCCCGGCGGCCAGGTTGGCACGAATGTCGTCCCCTGCCGGCACTCGCTTGAGCCATCCCACAGGCTCGCCACCGAGTAGGTGAATCCGCTTGTCACCTTTTTTCCCCTCCGGCAGGTAGCGCTGTGCCATCACCCAGCGGGTGCCGCCATGGGTCGATACTTCCAAGATGGCGCTCACGTTGCTGTCACCGGGTCGGACGTGGAACACTGCCGAGCCACCGAAGCCATCGATCGGCTTAACGACAATGTCGCCACCGAGTTGGGCTTGAAAGGCCTTGATCTCATCCATCTTGCGGGTCACAAGGGTCGTCGCAATGAGGTCCGGGAATCGGAAGAAATACAGCTTCTCGTTGGCCTCACGCAGGCCGCGAGGATCGTTCATCAGGAACGTTTGGCCCCGGGCGTACTCGAGGATCTGGGTTGCCTGTAGGTACGTCGTGTCAAACGGTGGATCTTTGCGCATCAGCACCGCATGAAAGCGCGACAGCGGCAGGATCTCGGTCCCTTCAGCGAGCGTCACCGCTGGTGCGGTCTCGCGGTTCACCGCAGTAACCTGGCGAACCTCGGCGCAGGGCCGGTTTTCGCGCACCGACAAGTCCTGCGGCTCGCACACGAACACCGAGTGCCCCCGTAGCAGACACTCATCCATGAGTGCGACCGAGGTGTCAGAGCGGGGTCGCAAGGAACTGGGAGGATCAATGATGACAAGGACGCGCATGGCAAAAACTCTACCACCGCTTATGGTGAGTGTGCAGGCAAGGGCGACTCCTTCTGCGGCGAGCTCTTGACATCTATCACTGCGACCCTCGCTGCTTCTCAAGCTCTAGCTTGCGCACGCGCTCACCCCGTTCGCGAGCCCGTGTGCGTAACCAATCTTCGGCCTCGCCTCGCTCGGCAACGAACAGCATGGGGACATCGCGGCCCATCACCAATCGGATGGCATTCATCAGCAGGGTCACCACCGCTCGAACTGGCAGATTCGCCCCCACGACAGCCAGCGGCAAAGGCAGTGATCCTTCTCCTGAACGACCAGCGAGGATCTTGCGGGTGGACGCAGGAAGACTGATTCCCCCTCTTACATCCACTAGCGTCGCGCAATCGGGTCGCTGGTGTTGCAAGTCTATAAGAATCTCGACGAGCGAATGAGCCGATTCAGCTCCAAGCTCTCCATTGGTCTCCAACCAGAAAATCCCGTCCACAATGCAATAGCGGTGGACACCGAGACTCTGCCAGTCGCTCATACTGCACAGCCCTTTGACAGCTATCGGGCTCATCATCTCGCACCACATTGCCGCTGTCTTGCGAATCCGACTCACCGACGGTCGATCTACTGAAGAAGAGGCGGCCACCGCACCAGTTGCGTGGCCATTGCAGTCCCACGCGTGACTGAACTTAGAACGAAACCTGGGCTTGCAGCTTCAGCACGTCAGTATCCGGAATCGTTTCGAGTGCCACCTGACCGGCCCGAAGGCGCACGCGATCGCCGTAAAAGTAGCGCGAGTACTGAAGGAAGATCTGCGCTCCCAACAGCCAGTTTACGGTCACACCCACACGCGGTGAGAGTATCCGAATTCCCGAGGCATCATCCTGCACATCGAGAATCACGCGGTCGTAGCGGAGCGCGGCAAACAAAAATGAGATGGGCTGATACAGCACCTCGGTGCCCCACTTGAACGCCAGACGACCGTCGCGGTTGATCGTCGGATCAGGATCAACCTGCTTGCTCAGCGTGTAGGCCATCAGACCAAACCACTTCCACTGCAAATCGCCACCGCGCAGGAATCCTCCGCGCTCGGGAGCGATCGCCGAAAGCACGCGCCGCAGGCTAAACGTGTATTCCCCAGCCAAGCTATAAAGCGAACCGGTGCCATCACTCTTGTCGGTACCCAGGTAGTTCTCTGTGAAGCCGCGTCCGCCCCAAGAGTGCATGACTTCCAGCACCGGACTTAGGTACTGCGCTTGGGCAGCAGTAATAATCGAACCAGCCAAATAGAAGTTTCCAAAGAACGGAGTCAGTCGAAGATCGAGTCCGACGACTCGCATCGAAGCATCCTGCACTTCCTTGAGCTGCCGCTTGTCCTGCGCGAGCGTATCAATGAAGTAAAAGCCAAGGTGTGCAACGCTTTGGATACTCGCTCCGAGGTGTAGGTAGTTCATGAGCGTTAGGCCTTGATTGGCCTCGATCGCGTCGAGGTGAGCCCCCACTCCTTGCACGAGCCAAAGCGTCACCGGCTTGGTCTCGAACTCGAGCCGCACCTGCCCTCCCATCTGGTGGGTACGGCCAAACACATACGTGTCATAGTTTTCGAGCCAGCCGAACCGATCCCAAAACGCCCCTGCGCGCACCTGCATGCGAAAGCGCAGCTTTGGACCGAGCGATTCGTACTTAAACGTCAGCGAGCCCTGGGCAATCCCCCACTGACGATCCAGCAGTGGCCGCGCCCAGTCGGTGAACAGCGACCCCATGAGCGCCACATCGGCAGACAGATACTTGCTCTGTGCCGAAAAGTAGATTTCGGACCAGTCGGACTCTTGAAGCCGCGTGTACTGAAATCCGGAACGAAAGTAGTCGTCATCCACCAGCCAGGGAGTATGGATGTTGTACTGACCTTCTCCTTCCTTGAGCGAATCCCCGCGACTCCGGAACGACAAGCGTAGCGGTGCGCGCAGGTAGCCGGTCGCTTTGAGTGCCACTGGACCAATTGTCACGCCCATCCCAGGTCGTGACTCGGCGGACGGCTCTTTGGAGGTCGCCACAGGTGCCAGGGACGGGGACGATTCTTTTGCCGCTTCGGTCGACCCTTCAGTTGCCACAGCCATGGCTGGTGCAGAAGGAGTCAGCTCATTCGTCGGAGTCTCCGCATGAGCCAGGGCTCCGAGGAGTAGTAGCGAAACAGCCGGAACGACGGACCATGCAAGACGCATCGTCGCAGTCCTCATGCCTGGCCTCCGCGCCGCAACCGCCGTCGCACAAGTAGCGCCAGCAGCGCCGGAGCTGTCACAAAGACCCACGGACTGGGACTGCCATGCCGCGCACCGATCCCACACAGACACGCATTCTCGTACGGGAGATCCTCTGCGGTGGGAGTGCCCGGGTTTTGAGGATTGGTAGGTGTAACCGGAGGATCGGAACACTTCAGAGCGCGTCCCGAGCTCTTGTTGCCCATGCCATCCCCACAGTCGTTTGGTTCAATCAGCCCCGATCGATCCAGCATGGTCAGGACGTACGCGCCTCCCCCGTAACCGACCATCGGAATGCTGCCTGCGTACTTTCCCACAGCTCCGTCGGCGCGCACTGCGTTGTAGAGCTCGGGTAGCAGATTATAGTTAGCGCTCGCTTTGTCGATGATCATCTGCAAAATGCCAGCGGACTCGCTCTCTCGACCGGCCCGCCACAACGCATCCGCCATGCGCAAGTCGATCAGGATCCACTCGTTGTTGTCATAGGAAGACTTGCCATCGTCGTTGCGCTTGAATCCTCCGCTTTCGACGCGCAGCCTGCCCAGGATATCCAGCGTTGCCTTACCAGTTCGCCCTAGGTACTCGGCATCGCGCAGGACGTTCCAGGTAAACGACTCGACCACCGCACCGTCCAGGTACTGGTTCTGGGCCAGCTCCTCGATCGAGCCCGCAATCGCGCCTTCTCGGTCGACAAACGAAGCCAGGAAGCCATCGCGTCCTTTCGAAGCCAGCGCTCGGTAGGTGGTCGCATCGGTCGTCTTATTGGCTTTGGTCGCAAGCTGGGCGAAGTCACAGAATCCACGAATCGTAGCGAGCGTCGTGTATGCAAAGTGCTTCTTGTTTTCGTCGTGAACTTCCCAGATCGAGGAGTCTGCTTTGGCGATTCCGGAGGACTCTGTGTTCTTACGCAGAGCCTCTGCGACGCCACCATAGAGTGCTTCGTAGACCGTAACTCCCCCGCGGGTCTTCTCGGCAAGCCAAGCCGTGTCTCCGGATGCATCGACGTACTGCCGAGCCGCCCACAACATCATCCCCCAGCCATCGGTCTCGACGTTGGGAGTCTGCTGGCCAGAGTAGTCGGCCTCCTCTTCCCCGTTGCCAAAGTACCGACAGACTGAAATCCGGTAACTCGCCCCGGAAACAAACGAACTGTACTTGCTGACAGGCTCGGCGTTTAAGAAAAAGTCGAGTGCCATCTTGGACTCGACGAGGTGTCCCATCCTCGCCAGGGCCACGACCGCATACAGCCCGTCTCGCACCCAGCCAGTGTGCCACTCACCCGGCGGCAAACTGGCCAACATCATCCCGTAGTTCTTGCGGACAGTGGTATTCGGCTGTCTTACCTGTCCCATCCGCAGAACAGCCTCACTCTGACGCCACAGCTTTTTTTCATCTTCCGTACAGAGCGCCAGACCCTGCGGCAATGGCTTGCGCCAGGCAGACCAATCCGCCAGCGCATCGGAGAGCAGCTTGGACGCGCCCCGCCCATTGAGCCAGCTCTTAAACTGCGCCAGCATCGACTCGGCATCCGCTTCATTGTCAACAAACAGGGTGGCGACAGCCATATAGCCACCGTCGAGTGACGATTGAAACGCGGGCACCACATCGTTCCCGCTACAGCTCCGGTTGTCCCCTAAGGACTGACCACCATTTACTTTGGACCAAGCGTTGTCACAGTCCGCGTGAGTCGTCGCAGTGATCGGCACGTAGATCATCGCGCCACCACCGACTCCGGTTTCGGAAATCGACTTCCCATCAGACAGAACTTTCAGTCGTTCCCCGTTGGCATTGGGTGTGTCAGGAGAACCGTCACCCAAGTGAAAGTTAAACAACGCGAACCCATCGCTCGCACCCGGGGCTTTGAGCACAGAAACCATGGCATTGCCCTCGAAACCAAACGGGGCAAAGTAGTACGTTTCGGCGTTCACTCCTGCGAGCGAGATCGGAACCTTGATGACGTTGGTCTCTTCGAGGTAGCTCGCTTCGCCTGCGGTGCCGGTATTCAGCCAACCACCACCCGAGCCAGTGCGCAGCCCGAAGTAAAAGTCGTACGCCAAGTTCCGCCGCCCCACACCATCGGAGCGCGGATCGGCACGCGGCTTCAGGTAGCGATAAGGAGCCTCCAGAAAGTGGGTGATCTTGTTCTTGTTGGTGTCGAAGAACTGGAAACCGTGACCATTACCGGTCGTCAGGTAGTTCCACGTCCGCACCGGTTTGTCCGCCAACACGCTCGTCGCTGAGCCCAGCAAGACGGCACCCACCAAAAAGCCAAGACGTCGATTCATGGGCGGACGGTATTTTGCGGCACTACCCCCTGTCAATGCAGCTTCGCGGTTCTGTTTCTCATGTGCGAATTACGTACCAAGCCATCCAAATTCAAGAACCCACAATCGCCACTCACGAAGAAGGACAGCCACGACTACACGCCCCATTTCCCATTGCTATCGATGGTCTGCGCTGCAAGCAGCAAGGACCGGATCGCACTACCGGTAGCGTTCGATATCTACCCAAAGGAGGCTGAAAGCAACGTGGCATGGCTTCAGCACCCAACGGCTTGCCTTCAGCACCCAACGGCTTGCTTTCAGCACCCAACGGCGTGGCTTTAGCACCCAAGTGGCTTGGCGTTCAGTCGCAATCCCTGTGTCTTCGCAACCCAGCGGAGGGCTTCACGTAGGGTGCAGTCCGTGTTCAAACCTTGGACCACTTGGCTCCAGACCCTAGACGAGTGGCTCAGAATCGTCTGGCGAATACGCTGTCACCCAAACGATTGGGTCGAAGACCCTGCGGCTACGGGTCAAGCCTCACGCTGCATGGCGTTGAGAATCAGCGGATCGGTGTTTGGATACAGTTGAGAGCCTCACGCTGGCACGACCCGGCCTACCGGGTTGCTATCGCGGTCTTGCGTCCATGAACCACCCACACTCGATGAGGAATCTGGAGCGGTTCATGGGGAAATTGGGTCCGTAGCAGATGGCCAAGCTCCTCATCCACCGCAGCAACCTGACGAGCGGACAGCGTCGCGCCCACCCCCTGACTGGCACGGATCCGACCGCGCCATCCCGCGTGGGTATAGCGAACCAAATGATCGTAGGACCAGGTTTGGATGTCCTCTAACCCGCCCTCCGAGAGATCCCGAACAAACGAAGGATACAGCCCGGCCCCAAGACCCAAACGGATGTGAGGCTTCGGCTGCGCGGGATTGTGCCTTTCAATGAGTTCCTCGGTCTGTTCAACAACATTTCGACGGAACGGAATCCAGTCAAAAGCCGCAATCATCAGGACCCCACCGGGCCGAAGCAGTCGCAGTGATTCACCGAGCACGGCCCGCCGATCGAACCAGTGCCAGCACTGACCAGCGCTGATCACATCGACGCTCTCTGTCGGAAGAGGAATTCTCTCTGCTGGTCCAAGCAGGTAGTCAATCTTCAAACCAGCCTGCTCATCAAGCTTCTTCGACTCGGCAATCAGCACCGGTGAGACATCGAGACCGATCACCTTGCTGCCGCCACGCGCAAAGCCACGCGCCAGTACTCCGGTACCAGTTCCCAAGTCGAGCACAGACTGATTGGGAGTCCCGATTCCGTTTCGTTGAAGTCGTTCGAACAGCGAGTCCGGAAAGCCGATGCGATGGACCACATAATCTTCTGCAGTACGTCCGAAGTCGACCTGGAGTGAATCCCGCTTGCGACCACCTGCACCAGAGGTTTCCATCTGACTGTTCGGTCCTTCCCGCAGCGCTATGGCTTGAGCTGAATACGCAGGGCCAACGCTTGTTTCAGGGTCGCATGGGATTTGACGCTGGTGGGTACCACATTGTCCCCAGCCAGCGTCTTCGCCAGTGCTGGCGACACACCAGAAAATACACAGCGACCACCGAGTAATTCGACCGCACCGACGATTCGCAGGATCTCGGTCACGCAGCGTGAGCCCATCTCATCAGTCCCTGTGAAGTCGAGTATCACGGTGTGCGCTCGATGGGTCGCCACCATCGAAAGTAGCCGCTCGGCCATGTAAGCAGCTCGGCCTTGGTCCATCGAGCCAATGATCGGCAACGCCAAGGTCCGGTCCCAGACCTCAATCACCGGAGAAGACAAAAGGAGGAGCTCTGCTTGCTTCTGTGATAGGAGCTGCAGCTGACGGTGGAGCCTCTGTTCGTTGGCAAGACTGCCATAGGTTGCGCCGATCAAGCTCGCTGCGTACTTGAGCATTGCAATGTGCGCATCGGTAAACATGTATGGCTGAGTGCTCGCGAGCGCAAATGCTCCAACGCAGGCACGACCGCTCATCACCGGTACATACAGACGAGAGCGCAGCTTGATTTTATGCCCCAGGCTATCTGTACTCCGCTTCAGCTCATCGGCATCAATGTCCGGTACGTGCAACATCTGGCCATGGCGCACCACCCAGCCTGGATGTCTCTCTGGAGCGGTGCGCTCTGCCTCAAGACGATCCTGTTCGGAAAAGCCACGTGCTGCATAGAGCCTCAGACGTCCATCGGTTGGATCGAGGGCAAAAAAGCCAGTATATTCAACAGTGACGACTTGCTCCAACACCGCGAGCACGGCAGAGGCCATCTCATCGAAACTTCTGGATGACGCCAGCTTGGCGGCAACTTCCGTCAGCAGCGAAACCAGCTCCAGCGCGTGAGGTTCTGTGGAAAGCTCCACCCGAAGCGTGCTCCTACTCTCTAAGCCGAGACTGGCCATCATAGCGCCTCTTCCGTCGGAACGTCTAGTGGCAGCAACACCGGCTGGCACGCCATCAGCGCAACAAGTATGTAGGGCGCTTGACCTTGAGGGGCTACAGGTGATGAAGTGCGCCCTGTGAGTGCACTCTCAGATTCCTATTCTGCGCCGCAGCCTTCCCCTGCCGGTGCTTCGGTTCCCGCTGCTGGCTCCCAAACCGCTGCGAACAAACGGCGAGTCTTTATCGAGTCGTTTGGATGTCAGATGAACGACTATGACGTCGAACGGATGACGGAGGTGCTCCGCCGTGACGGCTTCGAGCGTACCGAAGTCGCAGAAGAAGCCGACATGATCGTGGTCAACACCTGTTCGATCCGCGAAAAAGCGGAGAACAAGGCCGCTTCAGCAGCTGGACGCTATCAGAAGCTCAAGGAGCAGAATCCCAACTTGTTGGTCGCGATCGGTGGCTGTGTCGCCCAGCAAGAAGGAGAAGCCCTGCTCAAGCGAATTCCGAGCGCGGACCTCACCTTTGGCCCTGATCAAATTCCGAGCCTGGGTGCTCACTATGACAAGCTCCGGCCACAGGCCGATCTCGGACGCTGGCCACCGATTGCTGCGAAAGCCAATCGATACAAGCTACGCTTGGCCCAGACCGAGGTCATCGACGTCGAAGACTATCAGTTCCTTGATGCGGACCCACGGCCGGGTGATGTCAACGTGACAGCACTGGTAACGATACAAAAAGGCTGCGACAACTTCTGCGCCTATTGCATCGTGCCCCGAACCCGTGGCCGCGAGGTGTCGCGACCTTCTGATCAAGTGGTCCGAGAAGTTGAACGATTTGTGTCGCTCGGGGCGCGTGAGGTGACCCTGATCGGACAGAACGTGAATGCCTATCACGCCATCGGAACAGCCGACGGTGAAGACTTTGCCGAGCTGCTTCGGTTGGTGGATTCCGTTCCAGGACTACTACGCCTGCGGTTTACGACCAGCCACCCGCACTACTTTACTCACAAGGTGGCCGATGCCTTTCGCGACCTGAAAACGCTTCAGCCCTGGCTTCATCTGCCCGTACAAGCAGGATCGACCTCGGTGCTGCGTGCGATGGCCAGAGAGTATACCCGCGAAGCGTATCTGGAAAAAATTGCGTACATCAGACAGATCTGCAGTGACATCTCATTGTCGACGGACATCATCGTGGGATATCCCGGCGAGACAGAGTCCGACTTTGAACAGACCATGTCACTCCTTTCGGAAGTGGAATATGACTCGATCTATTCCTTTTCGTATTCGCGAAGGCCAGGAACTCCTGCGGTTGAAATGCCTGATGATGTCTCTGCTGCAGAGAAATCACGACGGCTCACCGCTCTCCAGAGCTTGCAAAAGCAGATTACTGCCAAGCGTCTACAGCGGCTCGTGGGTCGCACCGAACAGGTTCTGGTAGAGGGACGCTCACGCGCCAATCCCAATCAGATCTGCGGACGGACCGGTGGCAACCACACAGTGAACGTCGAGATCGGAGAGGGAGTGAACGTCGACGCACTCATCGGCACACTGGTGCCGGTACGAATTGCCGCTGCGAAGGTTCATACCCTGGTCGGTACACTCGAAAGCGGAGCCTGGAATCGTACCTTGGCCTGAGCGGAACGCACGAACGCTCCATAGATCCACAGCAGCAGGGCATACAGTCCGAACTGCTGAAGGACGCCTCCCCAGAATTGACCGGCAGAGCCTTCGAACGTCCGCATCACTTGCTGCGCGAAGAATAGATACAGCGCCAGCGCACCCGTTCCAGCCTCTGGGTGAGCGAATATTTCGTCGGCAACCCGGAGTAGAAGGCCGACGAGCAGGACAACGACCAGCCCTCCCACGAGCCCGAAGTTGATATACGACTCCGCAAGCTGCGGCAGTCCAACCATCACGTGCGCAGTTCCGGTTGGTGTGGTGTAGCCGTACATCACCGCAGCCCAGACATCTGCATACTGCGCGCTCGGTTTGTCTGGGAAGAAGACCCGAGGCAACAGCGTATACCGGAAGTACCGATAGGTATTGCCCCCTTGGTGCGGAATCGCAGCCGGGGTCATCTCGATAATATGGGAAAGCTGCAGAGCCGAGGCCGTGCGGGCCGCTGCGACTTTGAGTGAGCGCTCGCGATCCACCGTAGGGGCCGTCTCTCCCCCAAGCCAATGCCGCGCCGACAGATCCAAAAAGAGCTGCGCCCTCTCGACCAGTGACAAGCGTACTTCGCGATCCCAGACCTTGGCGCGAAACTCTCCCTTGACCGGCTGAAACAGCAGCACCGCAAGCATACCAAGTACAATCGGCCAGACCCGCAGGCGGCGGCGAATCAGCAGCCAGCCGAGCAAATACACGAGCAGCGGCTGCACCATCGGTGCCAAAGAACCACTCATCAGCGCCACCAGTGAGGAAGCCGCCGTCAGGCCCCAAAATAGCCAACCGAGTGGCTCCCGCCCCGGCCGAAGGCTTGGCAGCAGCACCATCGCATACCCAAGATCGATGGGCGCGAGCACGGACAGCACACTGATGAGCTGTTGGGAACGTGGCACCAGACCTCGCATCCGCAGGACATCAAATAGGAGCGACCAACACACGATCGCGACCCCGGCAATCAGCAGTGCGCGCTCTGATAGTGGCAGTCGCAGCCGAGGCAACAGCCGTGGTGCCCCAAGCGTTCCACACAACCACCAACCAAGCTGCAAGACCGGAATCGACAGCGCGGCGTAGACCATGGCCAGTGTCACCGATGACTCGGTGATCCGCGCCTCCCCCCAGCGCAGCAGCAGGCGTTCCTCGTGAAGGATCGCCAAGAAATAGCAGAGCGTGATCATCAGGGACAAGCCCGCCACCGAGGAAGGCCGAGCGCGCCGATTGGTAAGGAGCGTCAGCGTGGGCAGTCCCGCCAGTACAAGTCCAATCCAGGCCGCCAACCGCGCCAGCGAGGAAAACCGGTCGGTCGCGAGCAACAGCAGGACAGGCAGAAGCCCCAACACCAACAGCAGATACGCCACCCGAGTTCTGGTTGCAGGCAACCGCAGATCTTCCGCAAGCTTGAGTGGATGGTTCCACAGCATCTTGTCCCGCACCATGTCACCGTCGATAGATTGATTTCATAAAGTCACGCGGAAAGTGCGCAGAAAGACACTGTGTCGGTATCTGGTCGATGAGAGGAAAAGCTCGGGCGCACTGTGAACAGAGGAAGATGAGATGCTCCGGGAGCCGCTCAGTGGGAAGATCCTCTCGAACGTTCGATAACCCTAGCTTGGGCGCAAGGTGGTCGGCAAGCGCATTCGCGACGCGGCGTGTCTTCGCGTTACCATCCCTCGAATCGTTAGCGGAGTGTTTGGCGGATCCTGGCACCTACGCCCGAGTCGGCAAAGTGGTGCCGGGAGCGCTAAATCGACCGGCCCGATGTCCGGTTGAGCCACGCTCAGCCCCATCACCAAGACAGGTCCGGATGCAGCCATTGATCCTCTCCGTTCAGTGATGGTGGTGGTGTTCATGGTAGCAGTCGGGCTTCGCATCCGTCCGATTGACTTCACGGCTGTTTGGAAGAGACCTCTGCCACTCCTGCTATCGCTGATCGTCAACTTGGTCATCGCACCGCTCATTTCCGCATTTAGTCGCAGTTTTCCCAAGTCAGCACTCCCTCGAGACGACGGATGGTGGAGGGAGTTGAGTCAGAGTCGTCCGGAAAGTCGAAGGAGACCCTCACCCAGGCTTCGACGTTGGAGTCGTCATCGATCACGCGAACGTTGTGCGCAAGCTCTCCCGAGCTCAGGACTCCGTTCAGTGCGCGCTCTATCTCGGTGACAATCTGCATCCAGCGCTCTGTTGGCTCCCCAGGGATTCGACGGTTGAAGTGGCGCTCCCACCACCGAGGATCGAATACCGGAGACTGCACCGGAGGGAACGGCAGCAAGAATCCTTCGAGTTCCCGATGCTCCGTCGCCACGCCGTTTACTTGATTGCAGTAGGTAATCCCGGTCTGTGCCGGCACGATGATGGCCGGACTTGGGAGCTGCCACAAATAGACTCGCAAAGGGCGAACTGGGTCCATCCGTCACCTATACATCCACCACCTGGTTTTGCAGGATCGTAATAGCTACTGGCAGTGCCAGTGCTTCATGCTTTTTCGACCGGGTGGACTCTGATCGGCGATACAGTGTGCCGATGCGTAGTTGGTTCGCTCCTCTCCTTATCACCTGTTGGCTCGTAAGCTGCAGCAGCGAGGGCCTCGATGCCGTAGTTCCCCACTTCGACCCGCCCAGCGCCACCACGCTGCCCGCAGTCCACTCGCTGATCAGGGTCATCAATCTCGACGATGAGCCGGTGGTTTGTTTTTCCACCGACGGCACCGTGCCGGACTGGAACGGCGGCAACTGCGCAAACAAGCTCGACGCCAGCCGTCAGATCGCAGTACCTGCGTGCGGCTTCAACCTCATCCGCATCGCCTGGTCAAAGGGCACGGACGAGGCCAACTATCTGGTTGAAAGCGAGGCCTGCAAGTCGAGTTGTGATCCGGTCGTGCAGTGGCCCAACCAAGAGATGGCGCACGCATTCGCGCTGTGGACGGAAGAGGTCAAGTGCCTAATGAACGGATGCCAGAATCCGTCCGGCACGGGGAAATGGTCGGCGCAGTGCGATTCCGGGCAGGTCAACTGGGATGTGGGCCTAAATGGTTTCCGCGCCATCAGTTCGTTTACCTACGACGCCTGCGCGCATTCCGTCACGATGGATGTGGACCAAGGGGGCACAAAGGTCCGGCGGAAGATCAACCTGGTGGTGACGGGCAAGTTGGTCCAGGACACCGACTTTAACGGCAACGGCAACGAAGGCGGCACCGTTACGGTGGCGGGCGATTTTACCGGCAGTGCCACGTCCCGTATTGTCCTGGGTGACAAGATGCGCAGCGGCGGTAGCATCGATGCCTCGTGTGCGACAGACCCGCTGGACGGCAAGGTGTGCGCACCGGGCCGAGCGGCGATTGCGTATGACTTTCCGGCTTGGAGCTGCCACGGCGGCATCTGCCCCGTAGCGTCCGCCGGCACCTGCAAAAAACCGGACGGCGATACCGACGGAATCGCGGATGCCGATGACAACTGCCCCATGCTCGCCAATACCGATCAATCTGACAGGGACCGCGATGGCATCGGTGATGTCTGCGACACCGATCCGGCCTTCGTTGCCCTCCGCTTCAAGGTGGGAAACCGCTGCCTAATTCTGGGAAACAAGAAGGTCGAATCGACCAGCACCTGCGAGCCAACGGATCCCCGTCAGCAGTGGCGGATGTTCCCAAGCGGTAACGGATTTGGCTTCCGCAACCTCGCAAATAACGAGTGCCTGAGTCAGTCCGGGGTATTGGCCGGGCCATGGACCCTGGTCACCGACCCCTGCGACGGCACGAGCAAGCAACAATGGAAGCTGGAGGCGTACACGCAAGGCGGCACCGATGTGAACTTTCCGGTTCGCATGCATAACGTTGCCGAAAACTTCTGCGCCTACACCGACCTCACGGGGCTGGTGTATGGCACCGCCGCGAACTGCGGACTCGCAGGAACGGAGTCGAACCGCAAAGTCGGAATCTACTTTAGCGGAGCCTTCGAACTCCCTCCCTATCAGCCCTGATCGAACCTCAACCCACGGTAAGGATGGCCTGGAAGTCGTCCCAGGTGTAGACCCGGGCTCCATCGTCTCGCTGTCCACGTGCGGCATCGAGGCCGATGGCGCGTCCCAGGTCTTCGACTCGGATACCGCGTGCGGCCCGCAGCGAACCTTGTAGTGCCCAATTCAGATTCGGCCACACCGAGAGCGTGATCGCCTGAGACAGGCCGTAGCGGTTTTTTTGCGTCAGAATCATCGACGGTCGAAAGATGCGGAGACGAGGGAAGTCGAGCTCCTTGATCCGCTCTTCCAGAGTCCCTTTCATCTTGAGAAAATAGAAGCGAGAGGAAGAGTCCGAGCCCACCGAGGTCATCAGCGAGAAGCGCTCGACGCCTGCTTCCCGGCAGGCAGCGGCGAAAGCGACCACGTAGTCAACCTCGATGCGCCAGACCTCTTCGCGAGGTAGTTTCGATGGGTCGCCAACTCCCAGCGTGCAGATGGCATCGGTATGGCCGGACAGAAGGTGGCGATAGGAAGAAGGGTCGGCCACGTCGACAACGTGCTGTGCCAGTTTGCCGGGTGGAACCATGACCTCCATCGGTAGCGGCGCAGGTCGGCGGCCCAGCGTCGTCACCGTCGTGAACACCGGCGAGCGCAGCACCTCCGCCAGCACATATCCCCCAACCGCCCCCGTCGCTCCCAACAACAGCACCTTCCGCGGAGAATCATCGATCATGGCCCAAGCTTACCTGCCTCACCAGCTCGCGGTCATCATCTGTTCTTCCAACCGCGTCATCGTCGTCTTGTTCCGCAACAGCACATCGATTCCACCTCGCTGGCAGCGGGCCGATTGACTACCTCGATCTGGTTCCTCCGTACGCCATCAGGAAACCACTCCACCGCGGCGTACGCTGCGGCCGCGTTCTTCGCGAACCATTGGGAATCCGTGTCGGCTGGCAGAGCAAGCCCAAATCGGGCCAAGCAACAAGATACGCTCGCCTTGGTCTCTGGATGCACGATGACTGGGACGAGATCGAGAAGTCGGCGCGCTGGGCTGTTCTGCCAGAAGACCCCTGGCTGCATCTGGTTTCGCAATCCCATCGCACAACAGACAGTTGGTCGTCTTTGGACGTGCGCGTGTGATGCGAAGGCGCATCATCGCAGTCTCGGACAACGTCCGTTCCTATCACTCCTGACTAGTCCGGACCTAGTCTGCGCTACTGGGAATCGCGCTGCGCGAAGAGCGACAAGCAAGCGCCAGAGGCCCGCATCGTGCTTTCCCAGATGAAGAATTCATGAAGCCGTTCAAGGCTCTCTCTTTTCGGCGCTAGTCTCTGTGTCATGCGAACTGTACTTACGCTGCTCCTCACACTGGCCTTGACCCAACCAACACTTGCGAAACCCAAGCCGAAGATCACGATGGCTGATGCCAAGTCCACCGCGCTCAAACGGATTCCCGGCAAGCTCAAGAGCGCTGAGCTTGAGACCGAGAAGGGCAAGCTGGTGTACTCCTTCGACATCATTACCGATGCAAAAAAGATCATGGAGGTTCAGATCGACGCAATGACTGGCGAGGTGGTCGAAGTCGAAGAAGAGACACCGGAGCACGAGAAGCAAGAGGAGCAGAAAGACCGCAAACGAGCAGCAAAAAAGTAGAAGCGTGCCTGGCCAACCATGGCGGAGCATTCAGTTCCAAGCGCTAGCAGCCAGCTTGGCGCGTTCCCTATGCGCCCGAGCGAGACTCCGTTGGGGGAACGGAAAGACGCCATGTTCCGACAGGGACTGAGTTCATCGAGACTTGAAACCAGAGATTGTTTCGCCTATCGACAAGCGCGGGATAAATTCCCTGGTTCGAGTGAAAGCTGGCGGACTCCGCGCAACCGTAGCTGGCTGACGTTCACCAATCCGCATATTCATCAAAGCTGATGATGCAGAGGGACTCTCTGTTGGCATCTCCGCTGTGCACGGTCTGGAGTCGGTGAAACCACCACAGCATCAGACACGATCACAGACTCCATTGCCGCCCGATTCAGCCACATTCGGCACAAAACGCTGCCTCAGATTGAGCGAGGCCAAGACTCGGGGTC
The DNA here is from genome assembly GCA_044228505.1 of Polyangia bacterium. Taxonomy (GTDB): domain Bacteria; phylum Myxococcota_A; class Polyangia; order Palsa-1104; family JAEUJZ01; genus JAEUKA01. The sequence continues at coordinate 132,425 of JBGAUT010000007.1, forward strand.
ACTGTTGCGGCTTGTTGGTGCCAACGATGCACGCTATCATGCGGGTCCGGGGCGGTGAGGTCCAGTGAGATGGAGACTCTCCTAGACCCTGAAAAACACAAACGGAGACGACAGATGAACGCGTGGAAGATTTCGACGTTGGGGCTGGCGATGGTTCTTTCAATGGTGGTTGGCCGGGACATGGTCCGCAGCGCGGGTGCCGAGCCGCAGCCGCATATGCGCTCAGCACTGGGATCGCTGGAGTCGGCTCTTGCGCAGCTTCAGAAGGCGACCGCTGACAAGGGTGGGCATCGCGTCAAGGCGATGGAACTGACCACTCAAGCCATCGAAGAAGTGAAAAAGGGAATCGCCTTCGACAACAAGCACTAGATCCTATCCACCCGTCCGAGTTCATTCCAAACAGAGCCGTTTGAGTCATGACCTTGGCGGAACAGGGGATGGATCCCGGCTCGAGTATCGACTCTGCCAGATCGACGAGCTGCTGAACCGATCGCTGGATGCTCCCTTTCGGGATCGGTTTCAAGGAAGCGGAGCGCAGCGCTTGCCTCTTCGGCACACAGAATCACTTCCAGCAGCGCCACCTCCGCAGCAGATCAGTCCTGACGCGCAAGCTTTCAGATCTGGGAGCCCGAGCTTGACTCCGATACCAACGGAATCGTCGGGCAGACGTTCGCTGGACCGCCTCCGGTCACCCCAGGCACAGACTGCGCCATCGCTGCCATCGATGTGCTCGGAAACCGACTGAGTCCGTCGGTCTAGTGCCAGCGTAGTCCGAAGAACTCCTGATGGAGTACGCTCGATCTGCGAAAGAATCGGCGTCAGACAACGAATCAGATGGGGTTCATAGTGCGATTGATTGTTGCTCGTATGCACTGCCACAGCATGTGAGCTGATCTCGATCGCAACTTGTAGTTGTAGATGATTGGACATACTGATCGGAAGACGGTTAAACACACAGTCCGAAATGGATCTGTGTGCGGAGTGGAGTCGTTGCAGCACCCGCGCTTGCGCCGCCGGTGGTAGGACCGGCAACGGAGGCTGTGGGCCTGACGGAACTTGCACTGGAATCACCAGAGGCATCGGAGTGCCTCCGGCAATCACATACTGGTCTTTTACCGAATCCCAGCGTAGCGATTCTCTCACTTTGGACAACGCGCTGGTGATCTCGAGAAAAGACTGGGCAGAGTCCCAGGCCGGATCGGGCCGAACCACCACTGCAGTTCGAATGAGCTGCACACACTGCTCAAGCAGGAATCGTCGTCCGGCATCGTTATCAAGCTTGGACTCCATCAAGACCGGGTGTTGTTGCGACACAAGGTAGTAACAGGGATCAGGCAACCAGTCTTTGGGACGTAGGGGGAGTGCTCGAATTGTGCCTTGCTTGCGGAACCACTCAAGATGCTGCTCCGGAGACTCGGGCTTCCCACCCAGGACGTAACCCGTGACCAGCCGAAAAGGAATGTCATCCACCAGTGCGATTGGGAATCGAGGGAGGGTCTTGGAGGGCTGCCCGCCCGACGGTGCCGCTGACCCTACCATCATGACTGGTTGGTAGCCCGGTTCAATCGGTGGATCGAACAGAGTCCGTAACACCAAGAACACTCCCCTCCGACCTGGGTCATCTAGCTCGGAGCTAATCCGCAGATATTCACCGATGGCAGCCAGGGCCTTGTCTTTGCCAATTCGCTGGAGTGCGTTGACCGCTTGAATGAGTGTGAGCGGATCGTGTGAACTGGCATCGTAGGAAGAAACCCGGTCGAGCTTGTGCAGCAGAGCACGGAGTTCGACCTCGGTGAACAGTCCACTTGGCGGAGGATCGCCTTGCGCACCGAACACGAACTCGACTTGCTGTGCTCGGTTGATATGAAGGGTGCCGAGCGTTCCGAACGTCAGGTGTCCACTTGTACCGTAACGCCATACCTCCACCGTGTTTGCGGCAGAGATACCACCGGGATCGCGGGCGGTGATGATGTCCTGTGGTTCTCCCAAGATGGCACGCGCCGCTGCTACATCCATGCCTTTCGTAATGCGCCGCAGAGCTTGACCAAATGCTACGCGGGACTGACTGTTGGGGGTGAGTAGCGGGGCTGTAGCATCTGCATATGCGCGGGATGGTCCCTTGGTGAGCACCATCAATGCAGCAGCGCAGAGCAGCGACCCCAGATGGATTCTGTGGGAAAGGAACACAATGGACCTCCTACCTCTCATAGGAATATACGCTCGGTCCTGTCGCTTGGGGTTGGAATGCGTGGCGGTTGCCGGTGATGGCCCTCTTGCGCGGGGACTCACTTTGTGGGAACGATGAAGGATGGTGCAAGCGATGCTGCCGACACGGCGATTGAAGGTTCGCTGCGAGTGGATTCCATGAGCGAGGCATTTGTTCGGGTGGAGGAGGTCCACAAGACCTACCGTTTGGGAGAGGCGGAGGTGCGAGCGCTGCGTGGTCTTAGCTTGACGCTCCACAAGGGTGAGTTTACCGCGCTGGTCGGTTCATCCGGCTCGGGAAAATCGACGCTGCTCAACTTGGTGGGATGTCTCGATGAGCCCGATCGCGGACGGATCTTGATCGAGGGTCGGGATGTCGCGCATCTGTCCGATGAGGAGCGCAGCCACACCCGCAACCGAAACATCGGGTTTATCTTCCAGAGCTTTAACTTGGTGCCGGTGCTCGATGTGTTCGAAAATGTCGAACTCCCCCTGCTGCTGCATGCCGAGCTAGACGCTGCAGCGCGACGGGAGCGGGTGGAACAAGCGCTCGGAGATGTGGCACTACTGGACTTTCGTCGTCACTGGCCGGAGAAGCTTTCAGGTGGACAACGTCAGCGGGTGGCGGTGGCACGAGCACTCGTCACCAAGCCACTCCTCGTACTGGCAGATGAACCAACCGCCAACTTGGATTCGGAGACAGCAGCGCACCTGATCGACCTGATGGTGGAGTTAAATCAGAAGCGTAAGGTGACGTTCCTGTTTTCCACCCACGATGAAAAGCTCATGGTTCGCGTGCCGCGCATTGTCCGCATCCGCGACGGCCTGACGGTGGATGAGGCCCTGTAATGGAACGAGCGTGGTCAGTTGCGGCGCGAAACCTGCGTAGAAACCGGAGACGGAATCTGGCCACCGCGCTCGCCATCGCGTTCGGGTTTGCGGGACTCGTGGTGATCGGTGGCTACGGAAATCGGGTCGAGCAGTTCCTTCGCACCAATGCCGTCTATTTGCAGCACTCTGGACACGTTACGGTGTTTCTGGAAAACGGACTGCACAAGGCATCCGCAGAGCCGGAACGGTTTCAGCTAAACCCGGTTGCGCAGCAAAAAATCCTCGCATGGGCGGCACAAGATCGACGAGTCGAGTTCTCCGCTCGCTATCTGCGCGGGGTTGGGCTGGCCGGCAACGGTTGTGGCACACATCCAACACGGCTGCTCGGAATGGAACAAACTGCACTTCATCGAGTGCTCTATCACCGTGAGGTTGCGAAGTGGTCTGCCGAGATCTCCAGACCCGTTCGGGGGCGTTGGATGGACGCCTATCCTGAACTGCCACAGGCCGTTGCGGTTTCTGCGGGTCTGGCTGTGCTCCTGCAAAAGCCGCGCATTCATGACGAGGCAGTGGGACTCCCCCCTGCGCCACTCATCCTACACTGCGAAACCGAGCAGCGGCTCGACGAGCTAGGTCGCGATGCGAACGTGCAGCTTGCGGCGATCACCTACGACGGATCGCTCAACGCGGTGGATACCGAGATGGTCGCTACGTTCCATCCCTCCGAGACGCTCGGTGAGGACGGAACCATGTACACATCGCTGTCCTTGCTGCAGACTCTGTTTGCCACCGAACAAGTGACCTACGTTGGACTGTTTTTGCACGATGCAAAGGATGCGGCAGCCGTTGCCAAAGAGATCACGGTCGCGCTAGGCAAAGAGGGTCTTGCCATCGAGGCACTGCCCTATGACGATGAGCGCTCCAAGCCGTACTACGTGGGCACGATGGCGTTTCTGGGAGCGGTGGTGGGCTTTATCACCGTGCTGGTCGAGCTGGTCTTGGCACTGACCGTACTTGGTGCCATGACACTCACCATCTTGGAACGGACCCGCGAGATTGGTACCTGGCGCGCCCTTGGTTTCACCAGGCGTCAGATGACGGCCCTCCTCGTTCGTGAGGCGCTGATCCTCTCTCTTCTCGGTCTACTGGCTGGTCTGCTTCTCGGTCTAGCAGGAGCTGTGGCCATCAATGCGTCCGGCATTCGTTTTGCGCCTCCCGGTGTGCCGGGCACCATCCAACTCGTGATCGTGCCCGCCGCCTGGATCTGTGCGATCCAAGCCGCGATCGTCATTCCGGGACTGTGTGCGGCCGCGTGGCTTGTGGCACGTGCGCAAGTGAAGCGCAACCTAGTCGACCTGCTGACCTCTCAGACTGGGTAAAGGTGATGCCGATGCAAATCCCTCACTCATCGCAGCTGATTGTGAAGGTGGCGTTCCGCAACGTGCGCAGGAACTGGCGTCACAGCATCGCAGCGCTCGCCACGCTGGCGGTGGGATTCCTGGCGCTGGCTCTGTTCCAGGGCTACATCGAGGAGTTTCTGCGCAGCCAGCTTGATGTCATCTACTCGCGAATCATGATTGGCGAGGTCATGGTGCAGAAAAAAGGTGCGGGCACACGTCAGGCACGGATCAATCCGGAAAAATACCGAATCGATGAAAAGGAGCAGCAGTTTCTGGACCGCTGGATCGCTGCCAACTCGGGCTCTGTGAAGACGAACGTACGAACACTCCTGCTTGTGGGAATGGCCCATATGGGCGGTAGTTCGGCACAAATGATTTTGTGGGGATACGACGTGCCGGAAGGTCGTATCGCCCGACGCAAGTGGAGTTGGAATACGTGGGCCGGACATCCCCTTCGAGAAACGGAACCAAGCGGCACTGTGCTTGCCCTCGGTCTGGGCGAAATCCTCGGTTGCATGGCAACCAGTGAGGCACCGGTCCTTGATCCAATCACGGCGGCCCCACTACCCATTGAGCGTCCATTCCAGTGCAAGCAGCCTAGCCTGATGCTCACCGTTACCAGTGGGAGCGGACGGACCAACGCACTAGAGGCGGAAATCGTCGGTCTCACCCGCGCTGGCTCGCGAGATTTTGATGAACATCTGTTGTGGGTACCACTCCGGTTTGCGCAGGATCTAGCGTCAACTCGTGCGGTCTCTCAGTACATGATCGTGCTGAACCAGCCGAAGTCTGGACCGATGATGCGAGCGGCGCTGCGAGTTGAGCTTCAACGGGCTGGAATCGATCTCGAAGTAGTGGACTGGATCGACACCGAAGGAGCCGATCTGTTGCGTCGAGGGATCGACCTCCTGACCGTGTTCCGAGGGCTCGTTTTTGTCGTGATTTTGATCATCGCGGGTGCGGCAGTGCTTACCACGATGATGAAGACGGTTCGTGAACGCACGCGTGAGATTGGAACGCTGCGGAGTCTCGGCTATCTGCGGCGGCACATCTTGGCCCTGTTTGCCATGGAAGCGGCCATGCTGGCCATCCTCGCCGGTGGAATCGGTCTGCTGTGTTCCGTTGTCTGCACATTGGCCATCAATGCTTCGACGATTACGTACAAAGGCGGCCTTCTGGCCGATGCCATCCCGCTGCGAGTGGGCTATTCCTTTTCCGCCTACGCATGGGGGTTTCTGTTTCTGTCCTTCGTGGCCGTAGTGGCCGCCCTGCTGGCTGCACGCGGCGTCACTCGAATGCGCATTTCGGAAGCACTATCCGATGGTTGATCGCAGCATCGGGCCCCGGGGCGATGACGCGTAGACAGTGGATACGCGATAATTTCCCATCGAATCACATCCGACATCTAGTCTTCCCGCGTACTTCCAAACCGTCATCCACGGTAGCGATTTCTCGACGGGGTCAGTAGTTCCTAACTATCAACCAGACAACGTGATGCTCGTGGCGGATCCGATTCGGCCAGGGCATGACTGGGTAAAGATTCTCGATTTCGGAATTGCCAAATTCAACGACTTGAACCTCGCCCCCGCGTTGGCTCGGTCATCGGAAAATGGCTCGGTGCTGGGCACTCCGCTGTACATGGCCCCAGAGCAGTTCGGGAAGGCAGAGCAAGCGGATGGGAAGGCCGACGTGTTTGCGCTGGGTGTGGTGATGTATGAGCTACTCACAGGAACACTCCCGTATACCCGGGTGTCGCTCAGCTTGCTGGAACACTCGTCAGAAACTGCCGCCGAGAGACTCCGCGGTGTGATTCCTGCTCTGCAGTCGCTGGTGCTGCGGATGATCAGCACAGCAGCGGCTGAGCGGCCGCCGATGGCAGAGGTCGCAAACCAGTTGAGCGCGCTAATCCCGACCACCCGCAGCCAACCACCTTCAGGGATCCAAGCGGGGTTTGGGCTAAGATTTCAGGTGATCCTCGGCGTGACGATCTTGACGGTTCTGCACTTGGTGGTGGCGCTCATCATCCTGTCCAGACGCGAGCCATCCCGTCATGAAGTGAAGACCCATGCCCTCAGCGTGATTCAAAACGCACTGGCAAGCTCCGATGTGAGCCTGCGGCAGAAAGCTCTCGTAGCAATTGGACAGAGTGGCGATATGTCCCATCGTAGACTGCTGGAACCGCATCTCCGGAGCTCTCATCCGGAGCTGGCTACCTCAGCTGCGCGTGCGCTCGGACGGATTGGTGCAGTGGAGTCCCAGGCGACGTTGCTCAAGCAGATCTCTGAACCCCACGAACCCGGCGTAGAGCTGGCACTCGCGGAGTCCCTGGCGCGCCTGCATCATCCTGAAGGAGTCCACCGCTTGACGGATTTGCTCGATCGCAAATCGACGGATCCCGAGCTTCGCTTTCGAGCGGCGGCAGTCTTGCTTGAACTAGGTAGTCAGGCAGGAAGCCCGCTTCTGTGGGAAGGACTACTGCGTGGGAATCTGTCCGAGCTGACAAGACTGGCGACGCTGAGCCCACTGGCACTCGCTGGTGACGTGAAGGCAAAAGAACAGCTGACAGAATCCTTCGCGCATAGCAGTCAGCCGCAAGGTCGCCTGTTTGCGGCGTTTACTTTGGCGCGACTTGGCGATGAGTCCGCACGCAAATTCCTGTTGGATACGGAATCCACGGCTGGACCTCTTCAGATTCTGTCCGCGCAGCTGTTGGCAACCCTCGGTGATGCTGTTGGGAAAGATTTGTTGCTGCTCACCGCGAATAATAGCAAGGAGCCAGATGCTGTCCGTGAGCTGGCGATTACCGGACTAGCTGACTGCGGCACGGACCTAGTGATTGCTCCCCTCGACAAGATCATCACCAACGAAAACGACAGTGCGTCCCTGCGGGTCATCGCAGCAGGCGCGCTACTTCATGTCCTCATCGATTCAAAGAGCCAGTTGGCGCAGCAGAGCTTGACCTGGGCCTATGTTGCACTGGGAAGTAGCAACGCCAGCACACGTGAGTTGGCCGTAGCAGCGCTCGGTCAGATCGAATCTGAAGAGTCGATACCGCACCTGCGCATTGCACTGCGCGATGAGGCCAAGGGAGTACGTAAGACCGCTGCCTATGCACTGGGACGGAAGCGGGTCCGTGCTGCACTGTTGGCACTTGCAGAGTCTCTGGATGATCGCGATGTCGAGGTGCGTGCGGTCAGCCTTCGTGCCATTCGTCGTGTGCGAGACACTCTGTATCGCCAGGGAGACACCGCCGTGGACGGAGTCGTCTTGGCAAGACTGGCTCAGGTCAGCAAGTCCGGTACAGAGCCCGATCAGGTTGCGGCCGCCGCGATCCTTTTGCAAATTGGCGACAAAAGTCAGGAGGCGCGACTGGTCTCGTCGTTGTCTTCTGCGGACCCGCTGGTTCGCAAGCTGGCTCTGGAGTTTGCGGATTCTAGCGAAGAAATCCTGACGGCGGCGCTGCAAGACCGCGATCGCGGGGTTCGTTTCACTGCCGCCAAGCGCCTGCTGGAGCGCGGATCTAGACGAGGGATAGCCGTACTGAAAGAGGTCTCCCAAGTCGCCGATGTGATGGGCTTGGTTGCCTATAATAAACTCAAAGCCGTTGGTGAGGAGGTTCTCCCACCAGAGGGATTACCCCGCATTCTACAAGGCTCGGATCTGCAAGGCCGCCTCGATGCGCTGGACGTAGTTGCAGAGATGCCTCCCGAACAAGCAGCAGCGCTACTGTTTTTTGCGAGCCGCGATCTAGCCGGTGCGGTGCGGCATCGTGTCGCAGAGATCGCGAAGGATATGTACCAACGGACGGGCATGAGCGGACTGCTGCATCTACTTCAAAGCTTGGCAAGGGATGCGGATCCACTGGTGCGATCAACGGCAGTCGTAGTTCTTTCATCGAAGGGGAGCGCGTCGAAAGTGCCGACCCCGGCATCACCGGACACAGCGGTGAGTCGTAAGCAGGAAGTCTCTGCCCGTATCCTTGCGACGCCGGATTTGGCACCGGCCAGCGCCCCACCGGTCGATGCGGGTGCCGTGCCGGACCTGGAAGCGCTGCCCACCGTGACGGCTGCTGCCTCACCGTCTGTTGCTGAGTCTACTGCCAACGGACAGCTGATCATTGAAGCTGGGGAGTCCGTTCGGGTCCAGATCGATCACGGTGATCCTGTGGTGGTTTCCAAAAAGCCGATTTCCCTTGGTCCCGGTACGCATCGGCTGCGTTACCTGGGGGGAGAAAAGGATGTCGAGGTGCGGTCCGGAACTGTCTCTAAGATTTCCATCCCGGTAACCACCGCAGACCAGCTCCTGTTCGATGGAAAAGAGGCATTTCAAAAATCTAATTTTGATCGAGCAAGACAGAGCTTCGAGAGGCTACGTTCGCTCGAGCAACGCGGCAAGATACGGGCAGGATTCTCCCCAGTGATCGCCTTTCACTTGGCGCGAATCTACGAGTCACGAGGCGAACTCGGTCGGGCTCTCCAAGAGTACAACCGACTCCGATCGATGTCGTCGGTGGCACCGGAGTATCTAAGCTCTGTAGATACCGCGATGTCGCGTCTTGCTGCACAGGTTGGACACATCATTCTGTTCCGGGCACCGAATACCGAAGGTGGCGGCTGCACTCGCGACGATCTCTATTTACCACCTGGTAATCACATCCTAGATGTCGGTGCAGGTAAGACTGAGTTGGTTCGTGTTCAAGCAGGAACGTCCGTGACCTTGAGCAAATGTCGCTGATATGATGTGCGGATTCCTATGCCTCTGCTGACCCTTCCTTCTGTACGCCACTTGATATCGGTGTGGATGCTGATGGTGGCTCTATGTGTAGCTCCTGCTGGGACCATGGAGGGGAGTGTCCGTGCCGCGCCTACTGGCGCAGGTTCACAGGTAGCGGCTGCTCAAAATCTGGTGCAAGAGGGCAGGCGTGCGCTGACCGCTGGGAACCTGCCACTGGCACTGCAAAAGCTAGAACTGGCCTATCTCAAAGCACCGAATCCAGAGGTGCTCTACCTACTTGGAAAGACGGCTCAGCTTCAGCAGCGTGATTTGGCCGCGCTGGACTTATACCGACGATATTTGGCGGCCGTGGATGAGTCCGTGCTCCCTGCCGTCAAGGCAGAAATACAGCAGTATGTTGCTGCGGTGCGGACCTCGTATACCGAACTTGAAGTGGTTTCGGTTGATGCGGGCGCAGTCCTGCGGGTCGATGGCCGAGTGGCCGGAACGCTACCACTTGGCACACATCTGATCCTGACCGCCGGGATGCACCGCTTTGAACTTTCAAAGAACCAGCACAAATTTGAAACCAACGTACTCCAAATTCCGTCGGACCAGCGGGTGCAGCTTCAGCTCGCGCTGGCTTCTCGGTACGCAGTGCTGACTGTTGCGACGCCTGTGGCGTTGCTGATTGTGCCTCCGCCAGCGACTCCCGATGTGAGAGCCCAGCTTACCCAGCAGCTCACCCCCTCGATACAGCAAGCACATGCCTACCTGATCCCAGGGGAACAGACACAGGAGGCGCTGAAGCGAACACTAGCACCTTCGCAGTGCGAACAGAGTTTTGATTGCTTAGAGCAGCTTGCCCGTCTACTGGAGGCCTCGCAGGTGCTGTCTCTAACGATTCTTCCATCTGTCGAGAATCCGAAGTTGGTACGCGTTCGACTATTTGATGCAGAGATCGGTGCACTTGGAGGAACTGCAGAGGACTCCTGTGATTCCTGTCTTTCAGGTTCCATCAAAGACAGGATTCCCAAGCTCGCGCAGCAGGTGCTCAAGGCCGTTTGGAGTCGTGGCAGAGGCTCCGTTCAAATTACGTCAGAGCCTCCCGGTGCCATGGTCATGCTAGGGGGGCGGATGATGGGCAAAACACCGTTTGGCAGAGAGGCCTTTGAGGGACCGCTCGACTTGGAGCTGTCACTCGATGGATTCCTACGATCTAGACACACCGTCGAGGTTGCTCCTGGTCGACAAACCGCAATGTCGGTGGTTCTGCAAAAGCCCGCTTCTCCCATCGTACCCACCGTTGTCCGCGTACCGGTCGCAATCGACAAACCGGTGCGAAGACCCATCTGGCGCTGGGTCACCGGTGGAGCGATCACTGGCGCGGGGCTTATCTTGGCCGGATTTGGATTCTCTGCTTTGGCTGCCAACGGTACCTGCGTGGGCGAGCCATCTACCCCTGGAGCCATCTGTAACACAGTCCGTCATACTGGTGCACCGACAGGCGCACTGCTCGGCTCCGGAGGAACGCTGACGACAGTCGGCGTGGCACTGCTGACGATACCTCTTAAGTAGCATTCTTAGTGATTACCCTGAACACAAGGGGGGGATTTTGATGAGTACAATGATCTCGAATGTAAGAATTCAAAGTGGTCTATGCATTGTGTTCAGGGTTGTCTGCGGATTGCTCCCCGCACTGACTGGATGCTCCACCCTGTGGGATGGTTTTGGAGAGGAGAACCCTCAAAGCTGCACGGTGACACCATCCCTATGCAGCGCCGAGCAGTATTGCAACCCAGCGACCAATCAGTGCGAGTCTGCAGATGGTGGCTCGATGCAAGCAGACTCCGGTGCCGATCTGGGCAATGCCGTGTGGGAACCCATTCCCAGTGGTACTACCGTAGATTTGCGCGGTGTGTGGGGGCGGTCAGCGGCTGATACTTGGATTGTCGGTGATGGCGGCACTCTTTTGCACTGGGACGGCAGAAGCTGGAGTCCCACGAACAGCACGACGACGATGGATCTCTATGCAATTTGGGGCATTAGTGACTCACGCATTTTTGCAGTCGGAAATCAGGGGACCATCATTCGGTACAATGGCTCGCAATGGAACTCACCGAAGCCTGTCGGCCCAGTCTCTCTGCGTGGAGTATGGGGGGCTAAGCAAGACGCGGTTTGGGCCGTTGGTCTCGGGGGACAGATTTTCAAGGGTGGCACAGGAAACAACTGGTCTGCTGAGACGAGTCCAACGACTGAAGACCTACATGCGATCTGGGGGGTGACTTCTGACAACATTTGGATCGTTGGCAGCAAGCAGATCGTTGTCAGAAACACTGGTGCCGGTTGGTACATCGAAGGAACCGGAGACAACTCAACCATGAACGGTTTGTGGGGCCTCGACAGTAGCAACATTTGGTCGGCTGGAACGCTTGGCTCGACCCGCTTCTGGAATGGTAGCTCATGGAAGAACCTCGCCGCGAACACCGACGTCACCAGGAGCGTTCTGTTTGTCTACGCTACGGATGCCAGTCATGTCTGGATGACGGGTGAAAAGGGACTCCTGTTGTTCTTTGATGGGGTGAACTGGTCGAGTCAGTCCACCGGAACCATCAGCGACTTGAACAGCATTTTTCAAGCTGGACCAAACGACCTGTGGATCGTTGGGTCTGGCGGGACCATCTTGCATCAAGGGCTGTAGGGGATCGTGATATCGTGCGGACATGATTGTGAATCTTCCGGACTGCTGGCGGCGTGCGTTAAGTAGCGAACTTGGCGCAACCTATTTCGGGGAGCTGGCCGCATTCCTAGATGAAGAACGATCGCAGCGGGAGATCTATCCTGCTCCGGAAGCGGTCTTTCGCGCCTTCACACAGACACCGCTCGCAGCCGTCCGCATCGTGCTCCTGGGACAAGATCCCTATCATGGCAAGGATCAGGCGCATGGCCTGTGCTTTTCGGTGCCAGAGGGAGTCGCGATTCCACCCTCGCTCCGCAACATCTTTCGGGAGCTGCAATCCGATCTGCAGCTTCCTCCGCCAAGCAGTGGCGATCTCAGCGCTTGGGCAGCACGCGGAGCACTGCTGCTGAACACAGTCTTGACTGTGCGTGGAGGCGAGGCTGCATCTCATGCCAAACGCGGTTGGGAGCAACTCACGGATGCTGCTATCCGGGTTGTTTCTGAGCGGCAGCAGCCGGTCGTGTTTGTACTGTGGGGGAAGCCAGCGGAGCAGAAGGTCAAGCTGCTGGATCTCTCGCGCCATCGTATGGTCGTCAGAGCACATCCATCACCGCTGTCTGCCCATCGCGGATTCTTGGGAACGCGCCCCTTTTCGGCCATTCAGCAGGCCCTGCGCGAACTAGGACAGCCCGAGTTTGACTTCCGGCTATAGCGTGGACTCAGTCAGCCGTTCTTTGTCTGTAAGCAACTCTGCTTCGCCACCTACCACCAGTGCTGAGCTACCGACACACGCTCGTTCCCCAAGCGTTCCTTGAATTGTATCTGTCGATTTTCTCGTCGGCCAAACCGCTGAAATAGTTCTCGATGGATGACTCCCTTTTCATGAGCCGCCGTGAGTGCCCGGGCCAGTTGGATCGCAATGTCCACAACCGCTTGTTCGGAAAGCGGAAGACCCTGCTTATGCATCCGCTGCTCTAGCGATTCGCCGTCTAGATACTCCATGACAATGAACAGCGTTCCGTCGGGCTGCTGTCCGTACTCGAAGATCTCGATCAGGCCAGGATGCTGAATGATGTTGACTGCCCGTGCCTCGTTCAGGAATCGCTGTGTGTATTCGGGATTTTGGGTCCACTGACGGTGCATGACCTTGATGGCAGCCTTGCGACCGATGGTGCGATGCTTTGCTTCATACACAACGCCCATGCCACCTTGACCGACCTTGCGCACAACCTCGAAGTTGCCAAATAGAGTCCCGACGGGTACCTCTTTGGCAACGATCGGCATCGGCCGCGCCGACCTGGGACCAGGACCACCGAGCTTCACCAAAGCCTGCGCATCGGGAATTGTCGTCGCAGCAGAGTCCTGCTGCTCGTCAGCAGAAACGAGGGTCGAGGCCAGCGCGGGATCGCCTGGTGCTCTGGCGCTACGCTGTTTGTCAGACTTCATCACGCGAATTGTATACTGAGCCTGGCTCTCGATGGTGTTCACCCTCCCTTTTTGAAGGGATTCCTCGGATAGTCTGGCAGCACCCGCTCGGGACGGCGTTTACCTACCTTCGGCGACATCTGGTTGGGACCGGTCGTTCAACAATCCAACCGGAAATGGACAGGTAGCCGGACCCAATCAGTCTCCCAACCGCAAGTGAACTCCCACGATGATATTATTCATAATGAAAGACTAATAACTTCGTGGTTTGGGTCTGACGGCCTCTCAAGCGTACCGAACGAACGGAAAAGAGTGGGTGGCTAGCATCTCAATCCGTTGCGGTGCTATAAGAGCCATATGCGCACCTGGAAGCTCGTTTCGCTGGGAAGCATCACTGGTTCGTTTCTGGCCCTGGCGCTCGTCACCGTCTGGAGTTGCAACTCGCAGATCGGAGAAGGGCCGATGGACGCAAGCGTAGACAACACGGTCTGGACCCCGCCGCCGCCGCCGGATCTGCACTTCGATCCCGATGCATTTTGGGCAGACGATCCGCCTCTTATGAGCTGTGTAGCGGATGGGGGAATGCTTCCGCCACCGAAACCTCCCGGCGGAACACCGGAGTGCCCCGATGACAAAAACCGTCAGGGCTGTCCGTGCCCAACGCTCGGCGAAAAAAGAGCTTGTTGGCCGGGGCTTCGCGCCAACCGCGGCTTGGGAATCTGTCGTGACGGAGAAACCACCTGCGTGCGGGTCGGCGAGCTCAACCTAGCGTGGGGAGCCTGCGAAGGATATGTACTCCCGACGTCCGGTGCGACGGGTGGTGCGGACGCCTGCAAGTGCTTTTCGGAAGGACGCTGGGCGATCGATAACTTGGTGCCGTGCTTCTATACCCAAAGCGGCGAGGACATTGGGGCGGCATCCTCGGTGACCGAAGGAGGAATGCCTAAGTGTCAGTCGATGGGCAAGCCTCTCAAACCGCCGACCCAGCCGTGGAGCACAAACACGCTGACGGTGGACTGTGTGGGGCACTGGAAGCTCTGTTACACGCTCAAAGCGGGAGATGCGGCGAACCCGCTTCCGACGGACTGCACCGTGTCGAGTGTCTGTGCGGAAGGCGATTACACCGACGCCAAGAAACCGCAAGCACTGCCCCAGCTCCCTGCCTGGGCGACCACCACACAAGCGGCCATTGACTGCGCCAAGAAGTTCAAGATGAGCGGTGGCTACGGCGAGATGAACGTCGATGGAACCACCGTCACTTGCGACAAAGTCCAGAAGGTCTTTAACCGAGTGAAATACTGCCCACTAAGCTGCAACACAAATCCGATGCAGCCCGAGTGCCAAAACTGCGGCTCCGGTGGCAGCGGCGGATTCTGATCGAGTCAAGCGTCCGCAAGCACCTGCTAAGTACGCATAACTGTTGACCAATTCCGTCGAGGTTGACGGCCCCCTACCCCTGCCCTCACCGTAATAGGGAGTGCATCCGCTCATAGCGTTTGAGTAGGGGGGTTCATGACCACGCGTACTGGCACGGGAAAAAAGGCACCGGCCAAGCCAAAGGCCACCACTTCAGCATCAACTGCGACCACCAAGAAACCGAAGGCTGCGGTGCCTAAGAAGGCCGCTGCTCCTAAGAAGGCCGCTGCCAAAAAGGCGGCTCCTAAGAAGGCAGTTCCTAAGAAAGCGGCTCCTAAGAAGGCCGCTCCTAAGAAGGCAGTTCCTAAGAAGGCCGCTCCTAAGAAAGCCACTGCTTCCAAGAAGGCGTCTACCAAGATCAACCTTGCTGCTGCTGCTCAGCCAGCTGCCGAGATGGCCAAGACGGGAGCCTTGGTCAATCACATCGCGCTGGTTGTAGACCGCTCTGGATCGATGTCCAGCATCCGCAGCAAGGTCATTGCCGTGTTCAATTCGCAGCTCGCCGAGATTCGCAAGAACAGCGAGTCGCTGGCGCAGCAGACGTTCGTGTCGTTCTACACTTTTCAGACCACCGTTGACGCACCAAGGTTCTTCGCCAAGCCGATCGCCGAGGTGTCTTCGCTGACTGAGCTTCGCTGCACCGGCACGACGGCGCTCCTCGATGCAACCGGACAGGCCATCGTCGACTTGTCCGCGATTCCGGGCTCGGACCTGGAAAACGTCTCGTTTTTGATCTTGGTGCTCACCGACGGCGCAGAAAACAACTCGCGAAAGTACAAGAGTGCGCTCAAGGGAATGATCGCCAACGTGCAGAAGACGGGACGCTGGACGTTGGCGTTTTTGACTCCGCCGGGTGGGGAATCGACGCTGATGGGCTTTGGGATCCCCGCTGGAAACATCCGCGCTTGGGAAACCTCGCAGACCGGCATCAAGCAGCTCGGTCAGGCGATGCAGCAAGGTCTGCAGAACTTCTACCAAGCCCGCAGCAAGGGACAGAAGGCGATCGTAGGAGTGTTTACCACCGACCTTTCGACGGTATCGACTACCGAGGTCAAGACCACACTCACCGAGGCGACCGGCAACTTTGTCACCCTCCCCATCGTCAGCGACTGCGACATTCGCACCCTGGTCGAAAAATCGCTCGGCGCGGGCAGCTTCAAAAAAGGAAACGGCTACTACGAACTGAACAAGCCCGAGCTGGTGCAGGAATACAAAGAAGTCGCAATCGTCGAGAAAGCGACCGGCAAGATCTACGTGGGGGACGACGCCCGCACGCTGCTCGGTCTGCCGATCGGTGCCCGCATCAAGGTTCGTCCCGGCGACCACGCAGGCTTTGCGGTCTATGTGCAGTCCACCTCTGTGAATCGGCGGCTCGCGGCCGGAACCACCCTGCTCTATCGCAAATAAGAATTGCTACCATGAGGCGGTGCGATTGCCTCGCCTGCCTCGCTTGCCCCGCGCACTGCGGTGGCTCCTGCTTGTCCTCACGCTGCTCTTTGTAGGCGGTGTGGTGCTACGTGTTGTGCCAAAACGTCCGCTCTCTTACGGCGTGCCGCTATCCACTGCGGTCTACGACAAAGAGCGCCGTCTGCTACGCCTAACGCTGGCCGAGGATGAGCAGTATCGACTGTGGGTGCCGCTGACGGACATCTCGCCACTGCTTATCGAGGCAGCGCTGCTCCACGAAGACCGGCATTTCTATCGACATTTTGCGGTCAATCCGGTCGCGCTGGCACGAGCTCTGTGGGTGACCTATTTCCGTCGGGAACGACGTGTCGGAGGTTCCACGATTTCGATGCAGGTGGCGCGGATGAAGTACCACCTGTATTCGCGCAGTGCGAGCGGCAAGATCGGTCAGATCGGACGGGCTCTGTGGCTAGAGCTGCGCTACAGCAAAGCCGAGATTCTGGAAGCCTATCTGAATCTAGTCCCCGTCGGCAAAAACATCCAAGGAGTCGCAGCGGCAAGCTTTATCTATTTCGGCAAGCCGGTAAGCAAGCTCCAGCTTCCCGAGGCGCTGACGCTGGCGGTGATTCCTCAGAGCCCAGCCCGCCGAGCCTCAAGCAGCGATGACTCCCAAGCGCTGCTAAACGCCCGACAGGCTCTGTTTTACAAGTGGACCGCCCGACATCCAGCGGCGCTGCGCGATGCCGACCTGATGAAGCTCAAGCTGTCCCTGAAAAGTCCTCACGATCTACCGTTTCGCGCCCCGCACTTCGTCGACAGCCTGCTGCAATCGAGCCGAGCCGAGGGACACATCGTCACCACGCTCGACCTGCCGCTCCAGTCCATCCTTGAACGGCAAATCCACAGCTTCATTGAGCGACAGAAGCGCCTGGGCATCCAAAATGCCGCCGCAATGCTAGTCGACACTCGCGATATGTCGGTTCGCGCCGTCGTTGGTAGCGCCAGCTTTTACGACCAACGAATCCTCGGGCAGGTGAACGGAACGCAGGCCAAACGCTCGCCCGGTTCGACGCTGAAGCCGTTCATCTACGCGCTCGCAATCGATCAGGGCGTGCTGCACCCGCAAACGATGCTCAAGGACAGCCAGCTCGCATTTGGAACGTACAGCCCGGAAAACTTCGACGGCAAATTCGCGGGTCCGCTATCGGCTCAGGAGGCACTGGTTCGTTCGCGCAACGTCCCGGCTCTGTGGGTGGCCAGCAAGCTCACAAATCCCAGCTTTTACGACTTTCTTCGCTCCGGGGGGGTGTCACGGCTCAAGAGTGAAAGTCACTATGGCCTGGCACTCGTCCTGGGTGGTGCCGAAGTCACGATGGAGGAGCTGGCCATGCTGTACTCCATCCTGCCCGGCGGCGGCATGCTCCGTCCGCTCCGCTACAAACAAAGTGACCCGCTCAGCGCTGGGGTGCGCGTGCTGTCCGACGAAGCCAGCTTTGTCACGCTGGAGATGCTCAAAGACAATCCACGCCCCGAGGACACGCTGCTCACCCGCTCACTGCTCGGCATTGGCAAAGTGGCGTGGAAGACCGGCACTTCCTACGGCTTTCGCGACGCGTGGACGGCGGGTGTCTTTGGTCCCTACGTCCTCATCGTCTGGCTCGGTAACTTCGATGGTGAGAGCAACCCAGCCTTTGTCGGAGTCACGGCTGCCGCGCCGCTGTTTTTTTCCATGGTCGATGCACTGCGCGAACGGCTGCACGACATCGGGGAGCCACCGCACCCGCAGCATCGCAACCTGCGACGCATTCCGGTCTGCGCCGTTTCGGGCCAGATGCCGACGCGCTACTGCAAACAGACCAAGACGACCTGGTTTGTGCCCGGACGGTCGCCCATCGATACCTGCGATGTCCATCGTCCCGTCGAAATCGACACCCGCACCGGCCTCCGTGCCTGTCCCGGTCAGGCGGGGGCGCTCCGCTCCGAGGTCTACGAGTTTTGGCCATCGGATCTGTTGCGCCTGTTTCGGGTAGCCGGACTACCTCGGCGTACACCGCCCCCCTATGTACCCGGCTGTAACCTCGCTCAGGTCGGCAGCCACGGCATCCCACCCAAAATCACCTCACCGCTACGAGGCGTGACCTACACCATTCGCCCCGGCCTCGATCAGCACGACACGATTGGACTACTCGCCACCACCGACGGAGACGTCAGCGAGGTATTCTGGTTCGCTAACGACAAGCTGCTCGGAAAAAGTCGCGCCAACATTCCCCTGTTATGGCGGCCCCAGTCTGGGCAGTACCTGGTGCGGGTCGTCGATGAGCAAGGCCGCGCCGACTCACGTCAGGTGCTCGTCCGAGTCTCCCGCTGACATGGAGGACCGACTCGGACGAACTTCACCGCTGGTCTCTTGAATCTGGCGTTTGAAGCGCCGCTCCAGTGCTTTGCGCTCCAGTCCCAGGATGCGTGCCGCTCGGGATTGGTTGTGACCCGCGACCTCCATCGCGATCCGCACCATCGTTCGCTCCATCAAGTCGAGCTTGTTTTCACCCGCCATGTCACGCGCCAGAAACTGCCGTGCCAGCCGGTCGACCTCATCGCTGTCATTGGGCAAGGTCGAACGCATCGGCACCACCTTGGCCAGGGCCGTCTCCGTCACAATGTCCGACTCACACAGAAGAGCCAGTCGCTCGATTGCGTTGCGCAGCTCCCGCACATTACCCGGCCACGGCCGCTGCTCCAGCGAGGCGAGTGACTCCTTGGTAAATCGCAGCGGGCGACCAAACTGCGACACGAAGTGATTGCATAACACCGAGATGTCTTCACGACGCTCCGCCAGCGACGGCACATCTATCGTCACGACGTTCAGCCGGTAGTACAAATCGGCACGCAGCTTCCCCTCACGCATCCGCTGTTCGAGATCCTGATGAGTCGCCGCAACCACGCGGGCCCTAAAGCTCATCGTCTCATTACCGCCGACACGAGTGAACCGCCGCGCCTCAAGCACCCGCAGCAGCTTGGCTTGCAGGTCAGGCGTCAGTTCGGCAATTTCGTCGAGAAACACGGTGCCTGCACCCGCTTCTTCCAAACAGCCGATGCGCCGCGACAAGGCGCTGGTGAAGGCTCCGCGCTCGTGGCCAAACAGCTCCGACTCGATCAAGGTGGGGGCAATCGCGGCACAGTTCACAGTCACCAGCGGCTGATTGGCGCGCTTACCGCACTGATGCAGCGCCTGCGCCACCAACTCTTTTCCAGTGCCGCTTTCGCCGCGCAGAAGGACCGTGGCATCGGCATCGGCCAACCGCCTCACCAGCGCCCGCAGATGCTCGATGCGCGCTGAAGCACCTACGATCGCCCCCAGGCCAAAGCTCTGGTCGAGGCGCTGTCCAAGGAGCTGCACCCGCTCCCGCAGGTCACGCTTCTCCATGATCTCGCGCAGGATGGGCACGATCAGCTCAGGTGAGAGCTGATCCTTCAGGACATAGTCCACCGCGCCCGCCTTCATCGCTTCGCGCAGATCCTGCATCTCCACGGAGGCCGTCACCACCACACTCGGTGCCGCCTGGACGTTGCGGACCTGCTTGATGAACTCGATGCCGCCGCGTTCGAGCCGATTTTCGGTCAGATGGATGTCGACAAGGTAGGCATCAAAGCGCTGCTCACGACACAGCAAAAGCGCCTGTTCGACCGTCCCAGCTTCGGCGAACTCGGCATCATCGAGCCCTTCGAGCATCTGACGAAGAACCCTTCGGGCCGCGCGCTGGTCATCGAGGATCAGGATGCGGGCAGTGGTCATCCACTCGATCGTACAACAGACTTTGGCGGCCGAATCGCCTCAATTTTGAAACGATTACCGACGGGTAAGCTGAGCGAAACGCTCGATCAGGTTTTTAGCCTCGGCGGAAATATCTTTGGGAACATCGATCTGGACGACGACATAAAGATC
Organism: Polyangia bacterium; assembly: GCA_044228505.1. GTDB lineage: Bacteria > Myxococcota_A > Polyangia > Palsa-1104 > JAEUJZ01 > JAEUKA01. The sequence continues at coordinate 152,445 of JBGAUT010000007.1, forward strand.
GCCACGACCCCCTTTGCGGTCAGACGCACCAAATCCGCGCAGCCGCATCTTCTGACCGGAGCTAGTGCCCGGTGGCAGCCGGATTTCCTTGACGCCACCATCGATCAGCGGCACCTCGACGGAGCCGCCCAGCACCGCCTGGTCGATCGCCACATGGACATCCAGCTCTAAGTCCGCTCCTTTGCGACGCACCATGGCATCAGGCTGCACGGAGACCTTGATGAGCAAGTTGCCAGCCGGACCACCGCTTGGAGAAGGACGCCCCTGCCCCGACAGACGAATCGTCTCGCCATCCTCGACACCTGCGGGAATGCGCATCGTCAGCTTGCGCTCATCGCTAGTGCCTGGTCCCAGGGTAAAGCTCTTCTCGGCACCGAGCGCAGCCTCGGCCAAAGTCAGCGTCAGCGTCGTCTGAATATCCGAGCCGCGCTGTGGCTCTCGGGATCGACGACCGCCGCCACCGCCAAAGATGTCGCCGAACCCCCCCTGCCCCAAGATGTCTTCGAGGTTGATGTCGATGCCACCGGCCCGGGCTCGCCCACGGCCACCACCGGGAAACCCGCCCGGAAATCCACCCGGAAACCCACCCCCTCCCGGCATGCCGCCCGCGAACGGGTTCTTGCGCATCTCGTCGTATTCTTTGCGCTTCTGCTCGTCGGACAGTGTCTCGTAGGCTTCGGATATCTCCTTAAACTTGGTTTCTTTGGCTTTGTCTCCGCCGGTAGCATCAGGGTGGTATTTCTTGGCGAGCTTCCGATAGACCTTTTTGATCTCATCGGCGCTCGCGCCCTCTGCAACACCGAGGGTCTTATAGTGATCCGGCTGCGCCATCGTTTCCTACCTGTCCCGTCTTATTACCATGTCGTCTTGGTCCGTCAGAACTACGACCGACCTTCGGACTTTTTACCCTGCGTGAACTCAACCTGACCGACGCTCAGCTTGTCTCCGTCGCGGTCCACGAAGATCGTGTCACCCGGCTTAAACTGCCCCGTCAAAATCTTCTGTGCCAGCGGATCTTGCACCAACCGCTGGATGGCCCGCTTGAGAGGACGCGCTCCGAACGTCGGGTCGTACCCCTCTTCACACAAGAGATCCATCGCCGCATCGGACAGCTCTAGCTGGAGCTTCTGGTCCGCGAGCAGCTTCGACAGACGCTTGAGCTGAATCTTGACGATCGCGCCCAAGTGCTCGCGTCCGAGTCTGTGGAACACAATGACGTCGTCGATCCGGTTGAGGAACTCGGGTTTGAAGTGGCCCCGTAGCGCCGCGTCGATGTTGCGTTTCACTTCAGGTGCATCGAGATCCTCGGCCATCTGGATGTACTGCGAGCCCAGGTTCGAGGTCATCAGGATCACCGTGTTGCGGAAGCTCACCACTCGCCCGTGTCCATCCGTCAGCCGTCCGTCATCCAAAATTTGGAGCAGCACGTTGAAGACATCCGGATGCGCTTTTTCGATCTCATCAAACAGCACCACGCTGTACGGTCGCCGTCGCACCGCCTCGGTAAGCTGTCCACCTTCGTCGTAGCCAACATAGCCTGGAGGCGCTCCGATAAGCCGAGCCACGGTGTGCTTTTCCATGTATTCGCTCATATCGAGCCGAACCATGTTGGTGTCGTCGTCAAACAGAAACTCGGCCAGTGCCCGCGCCAGCTCGGTCTTGCCGACACCCGTCGGGCCAAGAAAGATAAACGAGCCGATCGGCCGATTTGGATCTTGTAGACCCGCCCGTGCCCGCCGGACCGCACTGGACACCGCCGAGATGGCCTGCGCCTGACCGATCACGCGACTCGCCAGTCGCTCTTCCATGTGAACCAGCCGCTGCATCTCGCCTTCGAGCATCTTTTCGACAGGAATACCGGTCCACTTGGCGATGATGCCGGCAATGTCCTCTTCGGTTACTTCCTCTCGAAGATAGGCCCCACTCTTTTGCAGCTCCGAAAGACGCTTGTTCTCGGCGGCGACCTGGCGCTCCAGTTCGGGGAGCTTGCCGTAACGCAGCTCGGCGGCACGGTTGAGATCGCCCTTGCGCTGTGCCAGTTCACTCTCGGTCTTGTTCTTGTCGATCTCGGCAGCGAGGCTCCGCAGCTTGACGATCACGTCACGCTCCTGCTGCCAACGAACCTTCATTCCCGACGCTTGCTCACGTAGGTTTGCGATCTCATCAGCGACATCCTCGAGACGTTCCTTCGAGGCATCGTCCTTCTCCTTCGACAGCGCTTGCTGCTCGATTTGAAGGCTTACGATCCGTCGTTCCAGCTTGTCGATCGGTGCTGGCATCGAGTCGATTTCCATCTTCAGTCGCGCCGCAGCCTCGTCGATCAGGTCGATCGCCTTGTCCGGTAAGAAGCGGTCCGTGATGTAACGATCCGACAGCTTCGCCGCCGCGAGCAGCGCTGCATCGCGAATCCGAATACCGTGGTGAACCTCGTATTTCTCTTTGATCCCGCGCAGGATGGAAACCGTGTCTTCCACGGATGGCTCACCAACGAAAACTGGCTGGAATCGACGCTCGAGTGCCTTGTCCTTTTCGATGTGCTTGCGGAATTCATCGAGCGTCGTCGCGCCTAAGCAGCGCAGCTCACCGCGAGCCAGAGCCGGCTTGAGCATATTGGCTGCATCCTGTGCCCCTTCGGCAGCCCCCGCCCCGACCAGAGTGTGCAGTTCGTCGATAAACAGGATGATCTGACCGGCGGCCTGACCAACTTCCTTAAGGAGCGCCTTCAGCCGATCCTCAAACTCGCCGCGATACTTAGTCCCCGCGACGAGAGATCCCAGGTCTAACGACAAGATTCGCTTGTTGCGCAGGCTCTCAGGAACATCACCGGTGACGATTCGCTGAGCGATCCCCTCCACGATGGCGGTCTTACCGACGCCTGGTTCACCAATGAGAACCGGGTTGTTCTTGGTCCGCCGTGAAAGCACCTGAATTGCACGACGGATTTCCTCGTCACGGCCAATTACCGGGTCGAGCTTGCCCTTCTTCGCAAGCTCTGTCACATCCCGCGTATAGCGCTCCAGCGCCTGGTATTTGCCTTCGGGATCTTGGTCTGTGACACGCTGCGAGCCGCGAACCTCCGACAGCGCTTGCATGATCTTGTCGCTGGTAATGCCTGCATCACGAAGCAGCTTTGAAGCGAAACCGAGATCCTTACTGCACAACGCCAGCAGGATGTGCTCCGTCGAGGTGTACTCATCCTTGATCTTGGCGGCCTCTTTTTCAGCGGTTTCGATCAACTCGCGGCCCCGTCGAGAGAGCCCCACTTCTAGCGCACCAGAAGCCCGAGGCTGTACGTCGATATGTCGCTCTAGCTCTGCGACCAAGCGCTCCGCATCGAATACTCCACCGTCGCGAGCAGCCAACTTACCGAGCAGCGCTGGGGCCACACCACCCTCTTGGGTCAAAAGTGCCCACAGCAGATGTTCCGGTGTCAGCTCCGACTGTCCCTTTTCGGCGGCAAGCTGCTGGGCAGACTGCAGGGCTTCGCGGGTCTTGTTCGTAAACTTATCGACGCGCATGGCTTGATTTGCTCCTTACATGAGGTCAGTTCTCTAAGCACGGCTGACCACAACCTTTGATAAGCACGCCCTCGATCATCGCAAGCGCTTGCGTTTTTTTCGACGAGGACTTATCACCCGGTTCCTTGTCATGAGCCGCTTGCCCCACACGAACCTACCCGCCCGCGCCGTCCCGCAGCGCACCACTGTGCCTGAGCTTCGACTGGCTCGACCACTCCGAGAGTCGCTGCTGCTGGGACATCCTTGGATCTACCGGCAAGCGCTGCAAGCTCCTCCAGACCTACCTTCGGGAACGGTTGTTGATGTCGTCGACCGCGATGGCTTTGTGGCACGTGGGCTCTATGATCGCACATCGCCGATTGCCTTCCGGGCCTACACCCTCGATTCCCATGAAACGCTCGATGCCAGCCTCGTAGAGAATCGAATCGCAGCAGCCATTCGGACCCGCAGGCGTGTGATCGGCGGACTGGGACAATCGACCACCGGATTCAGGCTCTGTCATGGAGAAGGCGATCGCCTTCCCGGCATTGTGATCGACATCTACGGGCCGATTGCGGTTGTCATCACCGATGGAGAGGCAGCGCGAACACTGCTCCCCGCAGTGATTGAAACACTGGCTCGATGCGCCCAGGAACTGTCGCTCACGACGATTTACGAACGCCATCAGCGCCGACAAGGCAGCGGCGGCGGCTTGGTCTGGGGCAGCATCCCCAATCTCCCCGAGGGCGAACGCGGTCGACACCCGTTTGAGCTGATCATTCGCGAGCATGGCATGAGCCTCCTCGTCGACGTCGAAAACGGACAGAAGACCGGCCTGTTCCTCGATCAGCGGGAAAACCGACGGCTAGTCCGGGACATCTCGCATGGCCTCCGGGTCTGGAACGGCTTTTCCTACACCGGCGGCTTTTCGATTGCTGCAGCCCTCGGTGGCGCTACCCGTGTGGTGTCCGTAGATCGCGCCCCGGCAGCGATCGACACCGCCCGTCGTAACTTCTTGCTGGCCGGAATCTCCCTCGACGGACACGACTTTCTCGCTGAAGACGCCTTCGCCGCGCTCCAGCGTGCCAAGAGCCAAGGCGAACTGTTCGACTTGGTCATCGTTGACCCGCCCAGCTTTGCCCCGACCCAGCAAGCGGTCGTGGGAGCTCTCGCCGCGTATCGTCGTCTTCATGAGATGGCAATTGATCTCGTCGCGCCTGGTGGCTTGCTCGCTGCTGCGTCGTGTAGCAGTCACATTGACGAAAAGGCCTTTCTGTCGACGATCGGAGATGCTGCGGTCGCCAAGCATCGCGCCGTGCAACTCCTTGAGGTACGAGGCCAACCCGCAGATCATCCAACGCTGCCTGGCTTTCCAGAGGGTCGCTACCTCAAATTTATCCTCTGCGCCGTGAGCTAAGATGCAGCCAACCGCAGAATTCGCCGAGCCTTTCGATGAACTGCCCGACGCAGTAGAAGACACCTGGGGTGAAGAAGAGGTCGCAGAGACGAACGACCAGCACCATGGCGTACGCACGATCGTCCTGCCAGCCACAAGCGATCGTCCGAGCACCATCGAGCAGAGTTTCGTCGTCGAACCCGAGTGTCACGGCTACCGGCTCGATCGCTTCCTGCAAAAAAAGATTCGTCGTCTGTCACGAGCGCGCATCCAGCGCGTCATCCACGGCGACTGCGATGTCGAGGGCCGAAAAGCCCGTCCCAACACGCGAGTCTACAGTGGCCAGCGCGTCAGCTTTCGTCGGCCTGCTCCATCTGAGCCCGAAGTGCCCCGCAACATCGGCATCGTCCATACCGACCCAGACTTCTACGTCATCGACAAGCCGGCGGGACTACCGATCCATCCAACGGCGCGATATCACTATTCGACGCTGACCGCAGTGCTTAGGGAACGGTTCCCGGACGAGGCGCTCCAAGTGGCGCATCGGCTCGATCGAGAGACATCTGGGCTGATGCTGGTCGCCCGCAACGCAGAGTCGGGTTCTCGGCTCAAAATTGCGTTCCAAAAGCGACTCGTCCACAAACGCTACCTTGCGATCGTCGTCGGAGAGCTACCGCTTGGGGATGGCGAAGAACTGCTGATCGATAAGCCTCTCGGTGACGCAGGAACAGTGGTCCGCGTGCGGGTTGGGGTACGTGCGGTAGCTGATGGAGGTCTGCCGGCCCAAACGGTGGTTCGGGTACTGCGTCGCTTTCCCGGACACACACTCGTCGAGTGTCGACCCCACACGGGACGACAGCACCAGATACGTGTCCACCTGTGGGACTTGGGCTATCCAATCGTGGGTGACAAGCTCTATCCCAACGAGGAACTGTTCATGAAGTGGTCCGAAGAAGGAGATGCCGCGATCGCCGGCCTGCTGCCGCTACCGAGGCACGCTCTCCATGCGGCTGGGATCGGATTTCCTCACCCTCGCAGCGGTGAACTGGTGGAGTTTTCCACCGACCTCCCCAGCGACCTAGCCCGCTTTTTGGATGAGCTGATTTGAGGTGGCGACACGCTCTTTGACGATGTGGCGCTTCGCTTTGCCGTAATCTGGGGCGAAGAGTGGTTTTTGCGAGTGAAGCATGGCCAAACGCTCGAACAGCAAGTCATCACCGATGGTCAGTAAGCTATCCACCGAAAGTCCTAGCGTGGACCCAGACAGCGCGCCGGACGCTGGAGCTGGAGATTTTCCTTCCTCTGAACCAGCGAGCATCGCGACGCCCATCCCCAAGGCTCGTCGCACACGCGGTACGGCGGTGCGGCTTCCACGCAAGCGACGCGCGCGAAAGTCGGATACCGAGGCAGCACTCCCAGCGACGGAGAGCGGGGCGAAGACGGATCAGTCGGACGAAAAGAAATCCGGCCCCGACTTGATGCAAAGCTACTTCAAGGACATAAACCGGCTGCCTGTGCTGTCGTCCGCTGCGGAGTACGAGCTCGCCCGTCGCATCGGCATCATGGAAGAGGTGCTGTGGGTCCAGATTCTGTCGCTCGCCCCACTACTACCGCACCTGCTGACGATTCTGACCGAGGTGCTCGGCAAGGCCCCGCCGGAGTTCCCGGCGCTCGAAAAGGCAGCGGCGGAGCTCTGCGCCAGTGGCCAGTCGTCAGGCAAATCGCTGTCGCAAGCCGCGGGCCCACTGTCGACCAAGCTGCGCCAGCTCGACCTCGACCGCGTCTATGTCGGACTCATTCTCGACGAGCTTCGCCTGCTCGATCACGCACGAAAAGCGGGTCAAGCCTCGGTGGTGTCACCGATCAACGAAGACACCTGGCGGATCTATATCCAGGGTACTGGCGTGATCTCGCAGCTGATTTCACGAGCCAAGGAGGATTTCGTGAAGGCGAACCTCCGTCTGGTGGTGTCGATCGCACGACGCTTCAACTTTGGCCGCATGCCACTTTCGGATCTGATCCAAGAAGGCAACATGGGCCTTATCAAGGCGGTCGAGCGCTTCGATTACCGTCGCGGCTATCGATTCTCGACCTACGCGTCGTGGTGGATTCGTCACGCCATCTCACGCGGGGTCGCGGACAAATCTCGGGTCGTGAGGCTGCCCGTCCACCTGATGGTTGAGACGCACACGCTGCTCCGTCACAAGCGTCGCCTGACCCGCGAGCTTGGCCGAGCCCCAAGCAACGAAGAGCTAGCGACAGCCACAGGGCTCAAGGCCGACAAGATCGCCAAGATGGATCTGTCGCTCGTCGAAGATGCGGTGTCACTGGATCGCGAGATCTCGGCCCGTGACGGACGCTCCTTTGTCGACTTTCTGGAAGATGAAAGTGCCGAGCTGAGCATGAGCGAACGCTTGATCAGTGAAGGCATGCTGCGTGAGGTACAACACCTTCTGCAGGGCCTCACCGGCACGGAGGCCGACATCCTGCGACTACGCTTCGGCTTTGAAAGCGAGCAAGAGCTTACGTTTCAGGAGATCGCCAACAAGTACCGGCTGTCCCGCGAGCGCATTCGTCAGATTCAAGAACAAGCACTCAATAGGCTCCGTCGCGCTCTGGCCCGCAAGGACCTGATCTAAACCGATTACCGAGGGACGATGCGGCTTGGACCGGGACGCTGGCTGAACGCACAGATGCAGCTCTTGTCGTGGCTGGGCGAGGAGCTACATGGCGAAAGCTTCTTGGCCGAGCAACGTCCGCAGGGCCGGAGCGTCGTCGTCAAGATCCTCCATGCCGAGGCCTGCCGCACCCCCGCGTACATTGAGCGTTTCCGTCACATTGCCGAGCGAGCGATGCTACTCAGCCATCGTCACCTGGCGGCCGTTTATGCGTTTGGCGTTCTACCGATCGGTCCCGCTGCGGATCACGGTCCGCAGCAAGACACAGGCCCCGAGCTTGGCCTGCGCACGCTGTCATCCGGGGGACAGGGCATCCCATGGATCGCGACCGACCCGCTGGAGGGGCCAGACCTGCGGAGCTATCTGACCGACGGAATTGCCCCGGAGACGTTGCTCTCACTGCTCATGCCGATGTCGGATGCGCTGGACCAGGCGGCAGCGCTCGGTCTATGCCACGGTGAGCTGCTCCCGCAAAACCTCCTGATGATTCAAGATCCCGATCAGCCACCGCGTCTGGTGCTGGTCGACCTAGGGCTGGCGAAGGTTCTCTCTGCCGATCTGCTCGATCTACCGATGCCGCCGGGGAGCATTGCCTACCGCAGCCCCGAGCAATGCCGCGATGGCCGCGACGTCACGGCTGCCTCGGATCGCTACGGTCTGGCGACGATCCTGTACGAGGCCGTTGCCGGTCGACCGCCGTTTGTTGCGAGTGATCCGCACAAACTGATGCAACTCCACTTGTCGGCCCCGGTCCCACCTTTGCGGACACTGGCCCCACGCCTACGCAACGCCGAGGCGCTTGATACCTTCTTTGTGCGTGCCCTGGCGAAGCAACCGGAGGCTCGATTTCCATCGGCAATGGCCATGATCGAGGAATTTCACGAAGCGATCAGCCAGCGACCCAAGCGCCCTATTCGGGACAGCGATCGCCGTCGCTCACCCCGCTGGTATCGCTTGTCGCGGCAAGGTCAGACCGACAAGGTGCTGGATGTAATCGTCGGTCCTCGCGCCGTGCTCGGCAAACAGTCCGAGTGCGACATGGTCTGCCAAGCGTTGCCTTCGCCGGAGTACGACTCGCTCACCGCCGCAATCAGCCGAGAGCATGCCGTTCTCATCTGGCTCGACAACCGTCTGAGCGTCCTTGATCAAAGCAGTAACGGCACGTTCGTCAACGACAAGCGAGTCGGTCCACGACTGACCCCGCTCCCCGACCAAGCCACGGTTCGTCTCGGAGAGCATCTAAATGTGCAGGTCCACCTGATTCGTCCAGGCTCGCGGTCAGGGACAACGGGAGACGATAGCGATGCCATCGGTGCGCTGCTCATTCGGCGCGATGCCTTCGCAACCGGAGCACCGGCGTCGCTGATGTTGTGGGGGAACCTCGATCTGAGCGGTTCAACGCTGGCTCGACTCGGTGGTGCCCTGAGGCTGGGCCAGGTGTGGGTATCTCAGCGCGAGCTATGGTGGAGCGGACATCCGACGGTGGTATGGCAGAGGCAGGATCAGTCGACCGTGCTCGGCCCGGCTCCGCTTCGTCATGGCGACGTACTCACCAGCAGCGACGCAGTGATTTGCATCGAACACTAGGGGCCCCGGCCATCAGAGCCGATTTATCGCAGGTGCGCTTGATAACCAGTCTCGACAGAAAACGTGAGCGTGTCACCGAATAGGCCCCGATCGTCACGTCCTCCAAAGATCACGACCTCTTCGCGCTCGGCATCGTAGGCGCTCGCTGACTCGGCCCTTGGCGATGGTGGCAACCCGAGGATTGGTCGAAACTGGGCCGTCGACTCATCGAGTAGATAGCTGTCCTGACGCAGCCCCACCGCGCTATCGCCCAAACCCACCCATACCCCCCTCGTTCCCGTTGAGCTCTGAAGTGATGCCGCGACGTGCTGAAAACGACTCAACACAAACGGCGGGCGATACAACGGAGCGATGGACCAGTCTGTGCCATCGAAGCGCCAGATCACTTCATCAAACTCAAAAGCAGTCGCTGGCTGAGGACCAAGCCAGCCGCCGATGAGCAGAGTCTCGCGCTCGCTCGGCCTCGACACCAGCGCCGCTCCCATTCGACAGCGCGGCAGCCGACTGGAACCGATTGGAGTGACCGGACACAGCGATGATGAACCTTGCTGCCAGGCATGACCATCCCACAACCACGTCTCGCCCAGCGATGCACCGGTACCATCCTGCCCGCCAAATAGAATCACGCCACGGCCAGTTCCTACGGGTGCTGCCCCCATCGCCGCCAACCGCCTAGCGCTTGGAGACACCGTCGCAACGCGCTGCCATGACAGAGCCACAGTATCCAGCAGCCACGAATCCCCCAAGACGCTGCTTGCCCCTTGGCCACCGAACAGCAAGACCTGGCCGCTGGCCGAATCGTAGACCAAGCCGTGCTGACTGCGCGCTGAGGGGCCGAGGCTTGTGCTCAGCTTCTGCCACCATAGCCCGTTCCACGCCCACAAATCGTCCAGCAGCGCGCCGCTCCCACTTTTACCACCGTGCAGCAGCACGTTGTGGGTCTGCGGTACGAAGGTCATTGCCGCGCCTCGCCGTGCTCCAGGAGAAGCGCACGGGGCAACCGCACAACCGAGCGCAAGCGAAACGACAGCCTGACTCAAGCTGGCCCGCGTCCCCTCTGCCAGACCGACCAGCTCGGACCGTCCGCTGGCGTCTTCTGCGTAGGCGCGCACATACACAGCACGTCTGACCATCGGCGGTTGCCCATTCGGCACGGAAATCTTCAGAGCTCCGCCACTCGCCGCGTCACTACCCACCACCAGGCGACGAACCAGTTGATCTCCATCGCGAACCATTACTTCGATGGTGCTCAGCGTTCGCTCAGGCGGAACGATCAACGTGAGCGACAGACAGCTATCCACCGGGCAGTCCGACTGCGAAGAACCACACCCCACTCCCTGCGCCAACATGAACAGCAGGACCAACGGCAACCACCGCAGGGGCACAAAACCGCAATCATTTCGAGTAGTCACGGCCCCGAATTATTGATGAGCATTGGATAATTAACAAACAATATTTAGTAATGATTATTACTAAATCCACAAAGACTCAAAATTCTACAATTCCTATGGTTGGCGACGCGTGCTCCACACGGAGCTACGCCGAAGCTAGCACGCCCCCCCAAGGGCGATAAGCCCAACGCGCAAAAACGCAGAGACGTCCCTATGGACGACTCTGCAAAAAACAGTGTTGTTGGTTACTGAACAACTACGCCGAGAATAGCTTCTCGATCTCGGTCTCGACCTTGCTCTCGGTGGTCCCTTTGGCGACCGATAGCTCTTTGACGATCAGCGTGCGTGCCGTGTCCAGCATGCGCCGCTCGCCAAACGACAGCGTCTTCTGATTCTTCAATCGATAGAGGTCACGGAAGACTTCGGCAACCTCGAACAGAGAGCCGGTTTTGATCTTTTCCATGAAGCCGCGATAACGACGATTCCACGTCTGCTTATCGATGTGGACCTCTTTCTCGCGAAGGATGTCGTAGACCTCTTGGATTTGGTCTTTTTGGACAACTTCGCGTAGGCCCACCTGGTCCGCCTTGTCGAGGGGAACCAGAATTCGCATATCCGTGTCCAGGATACGCAGGCAGTAGAAGCGATGGATCTTCCCAGAGATCTCTTTCTCATCGATGCCGACGATCTCTGCGACGCCCTGAGCCGGGTAGACCGCCTTGTCGCCGACTTGGAAGCGGATCATACGTTCCTCCTAGTGCAGTTGTGCTAAGCGACCAGACCGCGTGGGCTGCGAAAGCGTCAGCCAAACGACCTGGGTACCTTCCATCACAATGTCGGTAGTGCAGCCGCTTCCTAGGAAGAGCCGCGAGGATTGAGCACAGAAGCGCCCGATCTGCGGCTATGAAAGCATACAACCACCTTTCATTTCAAGGGGTTATCTCAAGGCGCAGGGGTATTAGAAGGCCTTCCGACGCTGAGAGGCTTACTTCTCAAGCCGTCCTAGCGGCTGGCAGCCTGCGCGGACGAGGGAGGATCGGTGCGCGGCGTAGCTCGGGACGATCGGTTGTGGGCAGTGGGCTACTTACTCACCGACGGAGACAGATCCCGGAGTAGAAACGGTAGGCTCTGCTCGGCCCGCGTCCGCAACGAGTCCCAAGGGTCCGCAGTATTCGCGGTAGACCGGTAGAACTGGACCTTACTGATGTACGCAGGGGCGGACAGCGCCGCACGCACCGCTGAGTCATGAACCTGAGCCTGCGGGTGGTCGACGTCGGAATAGTCAAAGGCCAGCCGCTCGACCCGCGCACTGACATCGCTCTGAAGGAGCTTGATATACGGTGAGCCGACAAACAACGGATCGCCCCAGCCAAAGCGTCCCGACTGGCTTGCAACCCGAGTGAAGCGTGGGTCTTTCCAGGCCAGGCTCATCACCAGCGGCCCCGCCATATCAATGCCGAGCAGCGCTTTAGACGAGGTGACCCGGAACGACTTTTCGACCTGTGGCACCAAGGAATCGATCAGCCAACGCGAAAATGCGTCGCCCTTGGGATCGACCTCGCCGAAGGTTGGGTCGCGATAGCTGGCAAGCGCCGACAATCGTGCCACCGGCTCAGAGGGCGACGACACAAAGACACCGACCACGGGAGTCATCTTCCCCGCCTGGGCCAGCCGTTCGATGAGATGGGAGTATCCACCACGGACCAGCGCGTCCTTGCCATCCAGCACGTAGAGCGTAGGAAAGCGCGTCGTCGTCGCCTGGGCATAACCGGGCGGTAGATAGACCAGAACCTCTGGCCGTGGCTGCCTCTCAGGAGATTCGGGTCCGACAATACGTCGCAGCCTCGAACCTGGTTCCAGATAACCCGGTGCCATCGCCACGGAGTTGAAGTCACCCGCATTGCCGCCAAGGAGGTTGCCAGGATTCGGAGGAACAAAAGCCCCATCCCAGATCACCTCCGGATTGTTTGGGTCGGCGTACCGCTGCCCATGCAGATCAAAGCGATATTCCATCCTTGCGCCGCTCGCTCGCTTCCCCAAATAGGCCAGTGTGCCGTCGAGCACAAAGGTCATCGGGTCTGCACCAGCTCGCCAACCGTTAAAGTCGCCAACCAGTGAGAGAGACGGCCAGTCCACCACGCCCAGGTGCAAAAACGTCAACCCGCGCAGCTCGCCAAATCGATTGGCAAGCGGCAACTCCACGGCGCGGTTCCGTAGTGCGTCCGCCAAAGCCAGTCCTCTTGCGTGCTGCTCGGCGGCGGTAAGACGGTCGCTTCCGCTCAGCGCCTCGATGAGCAACACCGCCTCTGGACTTTGATCGATCTTGGCATCGTCCGCAAAGTCGATGTGCAGCGTGTGCTTCTGAGGCGAAAACACCACCTCGTAGCGAGCGGAAATCGGCATCGCAAAGCGCAACGGCCCGTACGTGCCAGTCCCTGAGCCATCATCGCTAACGACTTCCTGAAGCGCTGGCACTGGACTCGCACGGTCAAGCCGCATACCGCCAAACGAGGAAAGCAACGTCGGCACATAGACCTGAAGTTCCAGCGTCTCGCCCGGCAGCGTCACCACCCCGCGATACTCGTTGCCATCCCAGGTCAGCTCGGGTGCCAGCTCTCCACGCAGCCAACCGTTGAAGCTGCCCGTCAGGCGCACCGCCGGACCAAAGTAGCCGCCATCACCACCGCAACCAGCGCTGAGCGAGCCTATCATTCCCGTCGACATCGCGAGAACGAACCAGCCGCGCTGCTGCCACCGAGCCCACCAGGAGCGAGTCATGACGCCGTATATTCCGTGCTGCTTGAGGGTGTCAAGAACGCACACGCAGCCGACGCTCTCACTGGGCGTCCAGTTCTATCCACGCCAAGTCGCGTTGACTGAACAGCGAGTGGATTGCTACCCTGAGAAGTCCTATGGGTGCGCGCAGACAGGCGCTTGGATCTCTTCGTAAAATCGGCGTTGCAGCGACTGGGCTGGCACTCAGTGCGGCGCTATTGGGTGCCACCTCTGTCGAGAGCGCACCTCCCCCAAACGCTTCTGGGACGACGCTGCCATGGCCAACCCTTCCCGTCAAAGACGTTCGGGCTGGCATGACTGGCTACGGATTGACGGTCTTTTCGGGACAAAAGCCGGAGCGTTTCCCGATCCGTGTCGTCGGAGTATTGCCCAAACACACGTCTTTGATGGACATCATCCTCGTCGAAAGTGATGACCCGCGACTCAAACACGCGGGGATCGTCGCCGGCATGTCTGGATCGCCGATCTATATCGACGGGAAGCTGATCGGCGCACTGTCTCTTGGCTGGGCTTTTGCCAAAGATGCTCTCGGGGGAGTGACGCCAATTGAATACATGGCCGCAGACCTCGGTCGCCCCCTTCGCGGTCGGGATTATAACCATCTCGCAAGCCTGCCCACTGTCGGTGAGCGCCCGCTGTCACCGATCGCTGAACTCCACAAGCGACTGCCGACCTCGCTCGCCTCGCTTTCGACGAGTGCCGGATCACTCCAGCCCGTCGCGGTGCCACTGCTGGTATCCGGTCTTTCGGAACCAACCATGGCGATCCTGCGCGAGGCGATGTCCCCCTATGGAATCCAAGTGACGCCCGGTGGTGGAGCTCGCAATGCCTCAGTGGCAATCGCTCCGCGCACCTTTGAACCAGGTGCCGCGATTGCTGTCGAGCTCGTACGAGGCGATGTCTCCATGCAGTCCATTGGTACCGTCACCGCCATTGATGGAAATCGCGTACTGGCATTCGGACACCCGATGCTCAACGCTGGAGAAACCTATTTTCCCGTTGCAACTGCCGAGATCACCGCATTCATGCCGTCGCTGGTGTCCAGCTTTAAGTTTGGACACTCGCTGTTTCCGGTAGGTGCATTGATACAAGATCGTTCGGCAGGAATCATTGCGGACACCTCACTTCGGGCGCAGACCATCCCGGTCACTTTTGCAATTTCACCGGTGGGTCAACCAAATCGAACCCTGCGCACAGAGCTCATCAGCCACAAGCTCTTGACCCCCGTTCTCGTCAGTGTTGTGGCCGTGCAAGCAGTAAATGTCGCCGCATCCGATGTCGCCGAGGTCGCGGTGCGGGTCGACTCGACCCTGCAAGTGACTGGCCATCCTCCGTTAACCCAAACGGACTACCTGTTTTCGACGGATGGTTACTCGGGAAAGATGCTCGCGAACTCGACGGGTGTGCGGCAGCTGCAAGAGATCCTGAGCAACCCGTTCGGACCGGTCCACATCGAAAAACTCGATCTGAACGTTGAGCTGCTGTTTAAGTCGCAAGTTGCCGATCTGGTCTCGTTTGCGCTGCCCTCCGATGAGTTGGATCCGGGCACGACCGTCCCGGTCCGAATCGCGATTCGCCCGTTCGGCCAGCCGCTCAGCTTTCTCACGATTCCGATGGAAGTGCCACGGTCCCTCGGTGGACAAACCGTAAAGATCGAGGTCCAAGCGGGCTCTCAGGTGAAGCCAGAGTTGGCACCGCCGGACAATCTGACCGATTTCATTGACAATCTTCGCAAAGGATTCTCCGCAAAGTCGCTCGTAGTGACGATGACCACCGGCGATGAAGGAGTGAACCTGCGCGGCAAAATTGTGCCCAGCTTGCCAGCCTCAGTGCTGGCGACGCTGCGCCCCGGTGCCAACAGTCGTCGCGGCGAGGTGCAAAAGCGTATCTATCGAACGACCCAGGACGTCGACTGGGTGATGCAGGGGAAGCAGGAGCTGACCGTGCAGATCAAAGAACCCCGAGAAGACACGCGGATCACGACCACACGGTGAGAGCCATGAACCACAGCGTCCCTGCATCGATCGCCTGTGCCCTGCTCGGGCTGATGAGTTCCGCGCAGCCATCATGGGCTGGCGGCACTCGCAGCGTCCGGGTTACCACATATCAAGAATTTGCCGAGGGACAAGACCAAGGCGTGATCATCACTTCGCAGGGAGATGTCCAAAGCGGCTGGTCCACGACGCGACTCGAGATGCCTCAGCCCGGCGACGATGCCGTACGAGTCATGACGGTCGGCCCAGATCGCTCGGTGTTCGTCGGCACAGGCGGCGAGTCGCCCAGCGTCCATCTGTATCAAGGAGGCAAGCTGCGCAAGCTGGCAAAGCTGCCGACCTCGACGTGGGTGAGTGCGCTCGCGGTTCGACCAACACCGAACGGCAATCATGTCCTGGCGGCGACGGTCGCCGATGGTCGAATCTTCGATGTCGCCCCCGACGGGAAGGTTGAGCTGTGGGCCCAGGTCGAAGCCGAACACATCTGGGCACTCGTGCGCGATGGCCAAACCACATTGGTCGCGACCGCCCCTGGACGACTGCTTGCCATCGACGACCGAGATTGCGGGTCGGGACGCCCGACGGCTGCCAAGACCCGTTCGCGCACCCTGTTTGAGAGTCCGGCACGGCACTTTCTATCGCTGAGCAAAGGCGACGACGGCGCGTTCTATGTAGGAACCAGCGACGAGGCGATCCTGTATCGCGTTGCCCTCGATAAAAACGGGCATGCCAGTACCAGGGCCATTCATGACTTTGCCGGCAATGAGGTTCGTTCGATCGTCGCTCACGATGGAAAAATTTATGTTGCAGTAAACGACATGCAGCGCGGTGACACCCAAGTCCGAGGGACCAAAATCACGGTTCCTGCTGCTGGAACGGTACCAGGGGTGAAGCCAACGCCTCCAACGACCAGTACCGCCACGCCATCCACCAGCCCGATCGAAAAGAAGGGCAAAGGGGCGCTGTTCCGGATCGACGAAGCCGGTCGAGTCGAGCAACTCCATGCGATAAGCGATGCCTTCTTCAACGAGATCGCTCTCGACAGCGATGGCAGTATCTTCGCTGCAGCCTCTACTCCCGGTGGACGAGGCCGAGTCTTTCGTGCCCTCCCCGACCGCACGGTCATGACCGCGCTCGAGTTTAAAGAAAGTGATGTGCTGGCACTCTCGCTCCACGAGGGCGAACGACTGGTTGGGACAGGCGGTGCAGCAGGCATCTATCAAGTCACCCAGAAACCACCGACGGGCGCATCGTATCAGAGCAAGGTCTTCGACGCCGTGTCGGTGGCCCGCTTTGGGGCGCTCCGTTTCCTGGGAGATGGCGTCCGGGTGGAGACACGAAGCGGCAACGTCCAAAAGCCTGACTCTGCCTGGAGCCCGTGGCAACCGCTTACCAGACTCACTCGGGTCGTCGGGACGGGCGAACAGACGGGTGAAATCGTCTCGCCGTCCGGGCGCTACCTCCAGAGCCGGTTCCTCTTTGCCGAGCAAGGGATCCTGCGCGACTTCTCTGTGTACTATCAACCGGTCAATCTGCGACCCCGCATCACCGAGATCACCGTCGGTGAAGATCCGCTCTCGCGGTTGGCCAGAGGCGTCAAGCCGAGCCTGATTCGACCGAAGTCTCCGCTCGTCAAGCTACGTTGGAAGGTCGAAAATACCGATGAGGATGACTTAAACTATCGGGTCTTCATCCGACGAGCCCAAAGCGGACTCAATGACCAAAGTGGCGAGCGGATCTGGCTCCGTCTGTCTGGGATAGACCCCATCCCACGCAGTGAACTGGATTTCAACACCGAGACAGTGGGCGATGGTCTGTATGAGATCAAGGTGACCGTCTCTGACGAACGAAGTAATCCTGGTGAACTCGCTCTGAGCCATGAGCTGGTCTCCGCACCAGTGCTCATCGACAACCGCCGGCCCGAGTGGCAAGACCTCCGCTTCGATGCCACAAGCCAAGTGCTGACCGCCAAGGTGTCGGATAGTGCCTCACTCATCACCGAGCTATCGCTTTCTATCGATGGCGGTGACTATCAACCGCTGACCGCTCGAGACGGCATACTCGACAGTCCCAGCGAGGAAGTTCAGCACAAAGTAGCCAAACTTCTGCCGGGCTCCCACACCCTGCTGATGCGCGCCACTGATGCGGCGGACAACGTGGCAACTACTCAGCTAGTTATCCAAGCCAAATGATGAGCAGCCTGTGATATAGTCGTGCTGCAAAAGTGACCAGTCCTTGGGGAGAATATTCCTGTGCCAAGTGTTAGCTATGCGCTCCGGTTCATCTCGGGCAAGTATCAAGGTGGCGAGTTTCCGCTGCACAAAGGCCGCGAGATCGTTATCGGTCGGTCGAGCGAACTGGAAATGGTCCTCATCGAGGACATGGTGTCGCGTCGTCACGCAGCCATCACCGTGAACGGGGACGAGCTGTCAATCGCGGACGTTGGCTCGACGAACGGAACCTTCGTAAACGGCGAAAAGGTCAAACGCGCCCGTCTGAAGGAAGGCGATCGCATCCTGATTGGCACCTCGATCATGAAGGTCGTCACCGTCGACCCGAGCAACAACCTGACGGAGGCCGAGGCGAAGAGCCAGCTCGAAAAGCGCGGCCAACAGCAAATGCAGAAGACCTCTGCATCGACGCGGGCGATGACCGGCAACATCGAAGAAATCCCGCTTCCGGATCTCCTCCAACTGTTCTCGACTTCGAAGCGAACCGGAGTGCTCACGGTCAGTGGCCCGAACAGCACCACCGGACAGATATTCCTCCGCAAGGGCCAACTGTACTACGCAACCATCGATGATTCGTACGAGATGAAGCCCGACAAGGCAGCGTACCGAATCCTCACCTGGGAAAAGGGCACGTTCGAGCTTGACTCGACGGAAGAAAAGACCTTCCTCGAAGAAATCAAGGACTCGACCGAAGGGTTGCTGATGGAGGCGATGCGCATCGTCGATGAGATGCAACGCCTGGACCCAGAGTTGCCCCCTCGGACGGCCACACTCACGATTCCCAAGCCACTGGTGCCGGCCCTGGGAGAACTGACCAAAGAGCAGCTCGAAATCTTTCAGGTTGTGCTAAACGGTGCCACCACGCAGGGCGTACTCGACAAGAGTCGTCTGGCCGACTGCGATGCAGCGCAGGCCCTTGTCGATCTCATCAAGAAAGAGTACGTCGCCGTCCGCTCCTAAGTCCGCCTCTGGCAAAACTCGCATTCCCCGCATCTCAACAGACAGGTTTTCTGGCCGTGGATTTGGTAAGATGCGTCTGTGAAGACCATCGTCGCTGCATTCCATCCCTCCTCCCCCAGCGAGCTGCATCAAGGGCTTCTTCATCGCCAGGATATTCGGCTGTTCGTGGTCCATAGCCTGCCCGAGTTGATCGATCGCTTGGGCAAGGGTGCCGACCTGTGCTTGTTAGGTCCACAGCTTGCCGACTGCGGGGCTGCCACGGCAAGCCACGCACTCCGCAACGTTCGTCGGAGTCATCCTATCCCGCTCATCCTCATCCACACCGGAACTGCGCATGCGGTCGCGCTGCCTCCCGGCCTGTTCGATGAGGTCATTGAGTGGCCCGCTCAGCAGGCGATGCTGCCGTTCTTGCTGGCTCGCTATTTGGGTGTTCCGGCCAGGTCGAACGATCGCTTGCCGCTCAAGCTCCACATCTATCTCGGAACGGCCAATTCGGCTTCGAGCAGTCCGGATGCATTCCTTGGTTCCTCGATAGACATCAGCCCCGATGGATTGCTGCTTCGGACCAACCGATCGGTCAGCGTCGGTGATCGATTGGGGATCCGCTTCACGCTGCCAAGTCGCCCGCAGGCCATCGGACTGACGGGCCGGATCATCCGGATTGATACCCGAACGCACGCTCCGGACTCGGCGGTTGCGCTGTTGTTCGAGTCACCTTCTGACGAAGCTCGGATGGCACTGCAGGAGTTCTTCAAATCGACCAGCGGTCGCGCCTGTCGCTGGAAAATCATCCGAGATGGACAGAGACAAATCGTCAAGCTTTCCGGAGTCCTCAGCGCAGAGGTCGATCTGTCACCGCTGAAACAGCTACGAGGTGAAATTGACTTCAACCTCCGCGAGTTTCGACGCATTAGCTCGGACAGCATCCAAGCTTGGCTCGATCTGATTCGATCGCTGCGCGGTGCCTCGAAGATTCGACTGCTGGAATGTCCCATTCAGTTTGTCCAGCAAGCTGGAGCCATCAGCAACCTCCTTGATAACACGGAGGTCGTCTCTTTCTTTGCACCCTATGTTTGTTCGCGCTGTGGGCTCGATGAGGAACAGTTAATCGACGTGCGACGTGACATGTACAACATCCAAGGGGTTTTGGAGCGCAAACCGCCCACCTTTGGCTGCGTCCGCTGCGGCAGTGCGATGACCTTCGATGACATACCCGAGCGCTACTTTATGTTCCTGTAACATCCTGTTTCGTTCCGCTGCGATTCCTTGAAAGGGAGTGACTCATGCCCGAGCTTGCAACCCCGGTTACTGTCCGGCTCTCTGACACAACTGATGGGGCGCTGGTGAGCATCCCAGGAACTCTTCGTGCTGTCGGAAACGAGGCCGCCACGCAGTTTACGTTGCGGCAATCATCCCCCGGTCTCCACCTATTGCTTAGTGGAGATCGTGACTACTACATCGTGATTCCGCTTCCGATCGAACCGGTAACGCTGAGCCAGCTCCGTGGGCAGGTTGGACGGCGTGTTTCGGCAATATTCCCCGGACGACCAGAGGTCCGTAGACGACTGTCGCAGCTTATCGAGACTCAGCTCGGCGATGATCAGGAATCTGCAAGCACGGAACCAAGCGCAACGGATAGCCCTCTTCCCAATGGTGGAGCGGCACTCAATCTGGTGAGCGGAATTTATGGTGCCAAACCGCTGTACTTGCTTGCAGATGGAAGACTGAGCCTCACTCCTACGGAACCCGTAGCAACCAGCATTGATCTCTGTGAAGTGTTTGTCTCTGCTGCACGTTGGATTTCTTCTCGGCGACGCTCGACATTTGAGTGTCTGTTTCCGCCAAGCGCATTCCATCCCGATCTACCGACCCGCAACGATCGTTTGTCTGCGCCCCAAGCAGAGGTTCTGCTTGTACAGATTCGGGATGGATTGCTGGCTGCCGCCGTCGGTGGTGAAGGAGCTGTGTCTGATCCGCTCCGATCCGTACAACTCCGTTCCGCCGCGCTCACCATCCTGTCTCACATTTTGGCTACCGCTACCAAAGACAACACGTTCGGCAGTGTTGCGCACCAAGCAGCAGAAGAGATCTTCTCGCTAATTGACGAAGAACAAGACGATCCCACGGCTCGACCCGCGCTGCGCAGTCATGCGATCCAGCTCTTGCAGATGCGTGCTCCGGCTTTGGATGCAGCGCATCGCCAAAAGGCAGAGGAGCTGTTGCGGAATCTGATCAGGCAGGCACCCCCTTACGCAGAACTCCCATCGGTGTGGCGCTTTGCAATGTGTTCCGCCTGGGACTTTCACGAAGGCGAAGTGGACCTGCTGAAGTCGCGCTACGGATTCGTGGATGCGACACCAGAAGCTGGCTTGCCGAAGTTGCCCTTTTCTCTCGATCGCTATCACATCCTTCAAGCGCCGTTCAAAGGTCCAAAGGGAGAGGTCATCCAGGTTTTTGCGCGCACCGCTTCGCCCAAAGATGAAAACACGGAGATGGGGAGCGAGGCGTTTGTCGGTGTGCTGATCAATCGCCATGCCCAGCTTGGCTCTTTCGACATGCAGGCCAGCGCGTCGACGGTGCGCCAAGTTGGCTACAAGCTGATGATGAACTCACAGTGCGCTGGACTCACGACCAGATTTGCCATCGCGAAGATCTTTCCCGATGCCGACATCTATTCATCCTGGGATTCGACCTACTTCCGTACCGACAGCAAGAGCGGCAAAGTGATCGCATCAGAGGGACTCGATTGCTTCACTGCAGTGCTTGAAGGAATGAGCAAGGGAGAACCGCACTCTGCGCTGAGTGACCGCATCCAGCAAAGTCAGTGGCATCACGAACAAGGTCAGCGCGAAGGCTTTGTGCAGTTTGTAGGCCCCGCACATCCGCTCGTCGTCTCGCGTTACTCCGATGTAAATCAGGATGGGAAGGCGGACTTCTACGACGGATTTTTGGATTTTACGATTCAAAACATCCAAACCGACCTGCAAGCCTCTGCGACCCCGCGTGATCCCGGAGTTGCGGCAACTCAAATCGGAGGGGAAGCAGCAACGGGACTCAACTGGGCGGCAGGAAGCCTCAACCGACTCACCCAGTACTCGGATCTGTGGCGTGGATTGCCCGGGGACAGCGAGCTATTTTACATTTTTTCCTCCGGAGGTTTCTATTCCCATCGCGAGCCGCCGCAAGATGTCTCGATCGGTCAGAACGCTCCTTCGACAGATCTTGGACTCCTACCTGCAGTCTGTCGCTACATCGAAAAGTCTGACCCAAGCCCCAATGAACCGGGTCTGTCTGTCGACGTCATGCTAAATAGCTACCTTTCCCATGCGGCCCCTGAGCTTAAGCGGCTGCTGTGTGCGGCCGAGGCAATGAGACGAGCACTCGACTTACGAATTCTGCCTCCGGTGGGTCCGCTCGCGACGCCACTGGCGCAAAGAGGAGCGCTCCTGCTGGCACTCACCGGACTCTTGGAATTTCCCGCCGATCAGAACTTCATCGACGGTCTGTGGAGCATGGCGCTCAAGCTACTCAACCTTCCAAGCATTTCCCGATCGCTGGTTCGCAGTTGCATCACCGATGCCGATCACCAACTCTCCAACTACTACGGATCGCAGCGAGGACTTCGTCAACTGATCGGCGATGACAAGACAGCGGGGGCTATCAAGAAGGCAGACCCTGTGGCCTTCGCTCGTCTTGCGAGCGAAGATCCTACCGTTGGTCGTGCGCTGCCACTGGCCATTCCCTCTTAACGCAAAAATCCGCTCACTCCGACCGATTGCCAGGCCATCCGTGTGGCTGCAACCGCTTCGTCTTTGGCACCAGGTAGGTCTTGTGCCGAAGCCACCATGCCGTCGGCCAGATCATCCGCATCGGCGTAGCGATGAAGATAGAGCGTCACTGTCCGATACAGAATCGCCGCCGTCTTGGCGGGCCCGATTCGCTGCGCGATCAGATACCCCGCATGTCCTACAAAACCGGCATTGAATCGTCGCAGTGAACGGTCTAAAAGAGACAGCGAATTCCGTTGAGCATGGCCGTCCACTCCACTTATCTGTTCACTCCGTACGCGAGCTTGCTGGGTATTCGAAGGGTCGGCCAGATCGGCGAGTGCCGCAGTCCCTTGCAGAGGCCGATAGATCGACTCTCCCACCGTCCAGTTCGCATCCTTGGGAGTCACTGCCTGCTCAATCAAGCAAGCCCACAGATTGGCAAGTCCCTCATCGATGGCACCGCTCTCTCCTTCCGCCGCTAGCTCTGCGGAGGCACGAATCAATGCGTGACCGTATTCATGCGCAACCACATCGAGAGCAGCCCCTGCCGGCAAGATTTGCGGTGGCGCGCCAGCTCCAAGCAGCAGCCGTTGTCCATCAAACAGCGCAACAGGTAGCGACGGTGTTCGTACTTCACCATGGATGACTGCGGTGAGCCCGTGGCCGGCACCATCCCAACCAAAGCGCTGGTGAGTGAGCGCAAAGTAGTCCCACAAAGAGGCCAGATGGGCATGAACCGAAACGGAATGAGGAATCTCCCATCCATCGGGACGCGGGCTGGTCACAGTGCGCCCCGGTAGCCGCTCCAGCGGCTTGGTCAACGTCGTACGCTGCGTGCCCCTGCGAAGATCCTCCAGTGAATAGGAATCCCCACGCTGGGTGATCGATAGTTCCCGGAGTTCTCCCAACGCCCCTGTGCCACGACCACTCATCGCCATTGGTACGTCACTCGCAACCACCAGATCTTCTCGGGCTCGCAACGAAAGATCGCTTGCGGACAGAAACCAGGCTTGGCGTAACGGCAGATCTCCGTCTTGACCAGACAGCTCGATCCGATAGACCAAGGAAAGTCGCCGCGCCGATGGAAAATAGTACAGCTTCGGTATCGAGGTGGTGGGGCTCACTTGTGGCAGCTCCGCCGCGAGGAGCCGCAGGGCCTGCTGTCGTGCTTCCTCTGGAGAGTACCTAGGCATCGCATCATCGGTGGGCCAGCTCATGAGCGGCACCATATGGGCGTGAATCCGACGCAGCTTGCCGGCGGAGTCCAAGTGTCCGGTAAGCGAACTCCCCCACACGACCACATCGTTTTGGACCTGGCGTACGGTAATGTGGCGCGCTCCGTCCTTCTCGGTCAGCACGTCGACTTGCTCGATCTGGGAGGAGGACTGACTCCCAAACAGGGTCGGGTAGCGCAGCAGAAGCCGTTCTAAGGCAGCACCTGGCGTCGAAGCAGCAGGTAACACCACACTCAAGGAGTCCGCCTGTGCGACGGTCCGCAGCTCCGCATGATAACGAACGCGGCCACCAAAGCTGCGCCTCAGATCAACCTCAGCCTCGGCTTGGGCGCGTGCGAGCTGCATCGAATCGAGCAGCGGTGGTCGATACACCGGCTCTGTCTCTCGACATCCAAGCGCGAGCAACAACAGTCCCGAAAACAACCAATTGGACATGGGTTCCCCTTTCATCGACCGCACAATGCACGGCGGATGCCAAATGATTTCCGACGGGGATACGGCTCGTTTGGTGGCGTGAGAAGTCCGAATATCGGCCAGTGTCCGACGTGCCGGACAAGTCGCTTGTGAGCGAGTGCAGGCTGTGGCTATTGTCCGCCCATGTTACGGATGTCGTCGTCTCTGGGTCGCCTCTCGTTTGTTGCCCATCGCCGCTTTTCATCGTGGATTGTTGCTGCCGGCTTGTCGTCGGTGTTTGTGATGGCAAGCTGCGGTGGTCCGGAGTTAGAAACCGGACCGGGCGCATTGGCCTTGCATGTCCTTCCGGGGAGCGCTGCGGCCAAGATGCAGACCGATTTCTTTTCGCTGCCGTTCCCGAGTGATCTCCGGCTCAAGCAGCAGCCATCGGCCAGCGGACCGATTGGCGATGCAGAACTACGGTCAGGCTATGATCTATCGCAGCTACCTCAACCTACTGGGCAGCCGGGCAAGTACATTGCGTTTCTTAACGGCAAAATTCAGGGCGCTGGGCCGGGCGCAGCGATTTATTTTCGCTTCGATGCCCCCCTAAGCGAGTCCTCCCTACCGTCCGTTGAACAGAGTGCCGCCGCGACCTCAGTGGCATTTGTCGTCGACATCACTCCAGGGTCAGTGACCTATGGACAGCGGCTGCCGATGATTGCGACGTTTCATCGCGAAGGGAATCGTTACATCGGAGACAATTGGCTGACCCTGCGGCCAGTGCCCGGTCTGCCGCTGCGCGAAAAAACCACCTACGCTGCCGTACTGACCAGTGGCGTGCGAGCAGCAGATGGTGGCGCGATCCGTGCCGATGTCGATCTGATCGCAATGCTGTCAGACACCCAGCCGACGGATGAACCCCAGCGCAGTGCGTGGCCACGATATGCACAGTTACGGACCTGGCTGGCGAGCGCGAACCTTTCCGATACGGTAGCCGCAGCGACGGTATTTACCACCCAAGATGCGACCTCGGTGATGCAGAAAGTGCGGCAGGCGGTCTATGCAGAGGGAGCACCGCAACCGCAGGGACTCGGATTTTTGCGTAGCCACGATGGGATGACGGACCTGTACACGGGCACCTTCCCATCACCAAACTTCCAAAAGGGAATGCCTCCGTACTGGTCGGAAGGGGGCGCGCTGGATCTCGATGATCGCGGAATTCCCAAGGTCGTTCGGACTGAGAATCTGCGGTTTGCACTTGCTGTGCCCAACGCAGAAATACCGTCTGAAGGCTGGCCGGTGATCCTGTACGCACACGGCACTGGCGGTGACTATCAGACCTTCATCCGGGAGTCTCTGGATCTGCGAGCGTCCCTGATTGAACGAAAAGGGAAACCGCCGGTACGAATGGCGATGATTGGTATCGACCAGGTGCTACACGGACCTCGCGATCCATCGGGCTCGAACCCAGAGATCACGTTCTTTAACTTGCAAAATCTAGATGCCGCCAGAGACAACGTGAAACAGGGTGCGGCGGATGACTTTCAGTTGCTTCGTCTCGTCGAGGAAATGAATGTCGCGAAGGCACCAAACACGGGCCGTCCGATCCGCTTTGACAAGAAGCGAATCTACTTTATGGGACACTCCCAAGGAGGTCTCACAGGGCCTCTGTTCCTGGCGGCAGAGCCGAAGATTCCCGCCGGAATTTTGTCCGGAGCGGGCTCTGTGCTGATTCTGTCCCTGCTCAACAAGACCGAGCCAAACAACATTGCCGAGCTGGTCGAGAGCCTCCTACAAGAGCCACCGGTCGTCGACCATCCGCTGCTCAACATGCTTCAAGCATTCTTTGAATCAGCCGACCCGAACAACTACGGACGTCAGTATTTCCGCGAGCCGCCCAAAGGAATGCCAGCCAAGAGCATCTTCCAGTCGCTCGGTCTATGGGATCACTTCACCCCGGTGCCGAACATTGCGGCGTTTGCGCTCTCGATGGGAATCCAGCCCGTCGAGCCACGGCTGTATGAGATTCCGTACTGGTCCTTGTCCGATCAGCGCTGGACGAAAGGAACCGTGAGCGGCAACGTCGCCGGAGGCACCGCAACAGCGGTTCTTAAACAGTATGTGGCACCGCCTCGCGACGATGGGCACTTTGTAATTTTCGATTTGTGGGCAGCTCGACACGACTGGTCGCGCTTTCTGGCAAGTCATGCCGAGTCAGGCAGAGCGGTTCTGGAATAACGGCAGGACGATGCTCCACAACCGGCAGCTCATCCTCAAGAGTCGCCCCACGGGTCGGGTGGCGCTGTCTGACTTCGAGATTCGGGAACAACCGCTGGCTCCGGTCCGCGACGGAGAAGTGCTCACCCAAACGCTGTATCTGTCGATCGATCCGACGAACCGAGTCTGGATGACCGACCGACCGCAGTACATGCCGCCAGTAGCGATTGGTGAGGTCATGCGCGGGTTCGGACTCGGTGTGGTGATGGAATCGCGGCATCCTGGCTTTCGCAAGGGCGACCTGGTGTCGGGTCTGCTCGGCTGGCAGCTCTATTCCTATTGGGACGCGACCGCGCTCCGTCCACTGCGCAAACTGCCACAGGATCTCGGGGTTCCACCGACGGCATTTTTGGGTGTGCTGGGCCTCACCGGAGGTCTGACTGCCTATTTCGGAATGCTGGTGATTGGGAATCCCAAGGCGGGTGATACCGTCGTGGTCTCTGCGGCAGCGGGCTCAGTGGGATCGCTTGCGGGACAGCTTGCCAAGCACAGAGGGTGTCGCGTCATCGGAATCGCTGGCTCGGCGGAAAAATGTCGCTATGTGACCGATGAGCTGGGCTTTTTTGCCTGCATTGATCACTCCCGAGAGGATGTCGCAGCCGAGCTCGCACGCCTGTGTCCAGGTGGCATCCATGTCCACTTTGAAAACGTCGGTGGCACGATCCTCGAAGCGGCGCTGGCCCACCTTGCGGTTGCAGCCCGCGTCGTACTGTGCGGGCTCATCTCGCAATACAATGAACAAGAACCGCCGCTCGGACCCCGGAACTTCGACATGATCTTGCACCGGCGCGCACGCGTCGAGGGCTTCATCGTCAGCGACTTTGCGGCGCGCTTTCCCGAAGCCTTCGCCGAGCTTGTGCCGCTCGTCCACAGTGGCAAGCTCACCTATCGCGAGCACATCGTAAGCGGACTTGAACAAGCACCGGCTGCCGTAAACATGCTGTTCGATGGCACAAATCGGGGCAAGCTACTCATCGAGGTTGCCTCCGCTTCTCACTCCCAAAGGACATCGAGAGTTACGATATGAAACACGTAGTGATCACGGGCGCGTCATCGGGAATTGGTGCTGCACTGGTGGCAGAGTTTGTGCAATCGGGAGCGCGAGTCACCATGGTAGCGCGGCGTCTTGCAGAGATGTCGCGGCTTGCCCAAACGGTCGGTGGTGAAACCCAGGTCTGCGTAGTGGATCTGAGCCGCCTGGAAGGATCGCTCGACTGGATTGCCACGGCAGAGCAACGATTCGGACCGATCGATGTCCTGATTCACAATGCAGGCGTCCAGCTCGTCGAGCCTGCCGAGGAACACGACCCCGATTCGCTCCAAGCGATGCTCCGACTCAACCTGCTCGTGCCGCTCCACATCACGCGGGCGGTGCTGCCAGCGATGCTCAAGCGGAAAGAGGGTACGATCGTCGATGTCGCTTCCGTGGCGGGACTCGCACCGACGCCAGGAATGTGGGGCTATAACGCCAGCAAAGCGGGACTGGCCGCCGCCTCCGAAAGCCTACGTGGAGAGCTGCGCGGCACCGGGGTTCATATCGTCACTGTCTACCCAGGTCCGGTTGATACGCCGATGGCACAGGCCGGCTATGCCGCATATCCCGAGGACCCGGCGATGCGCATCCTGCCCGAAGGAATCCCCAGCGAGCTGGCCCGACGCATCCGCGCCGCTGTCGATCTCAAAAGAAACCGCGTGATCTATCCTTGGATCTACTCTGTGCTCCGTTATTTTCCGACGGTGGCACGCTGGTTCTTGGATCGGATGACACCTCGACCGTTTTCCCGGCAGGCTCGCTAGGCCATGCGCATTCCGCGTGATCCCGCGTTCGATGAAGAGCGGCAGCGCTTCGCCTTGCGACACTGCTGCGAGGACTGCGGACTTTTCAGCGCGCTCCGCAATGCCTGTGCCCATGAGTGGCCGACCGAGGAGCATCGCCGCGCAGACTACGAACAGCCGACTCCCGATCTCCTGTTCTGCAAAGAGTTCGAGCTTCGCTGATCGCGCAGAATCCCCGAACTCACAGCCGGAGCAGTTACGGAGCTTGGTTTAGGTACAGCGTCAGGTACAAACCAGGACCCCCGAGCACCACATCCGGGCTGTCATTTCCATCCATCAGTCCGACATCGAGCGTCGAAGCGCTATCTGGCAGATCCACGAGCACGGCCGGCGCTGCGAAGGTGTGGTTGGACTGGTTCACCAGCCACTGGAGCTGACTCTTTCTGCTCACGATGACATCGGCCAGACCATCGCGATCGAGATCCGCCACCGCGATCGAGCGAACCGGCTCGCTGCCAAGCTGTGCGGCCAGACTCTGCGAAAAGGCACCATCCCGCACGAGCGAGCCCGCCGCGCTCAGCCACACTGCGGGGACGCCATCTTTGCCGATGGTCACCAAGTCGGCCTCGCTGTTGTCATCGACAAGACCCACCGCCAGCACCCCAACCGGCCCGGTCATCGCCGACACCGTGAGCCGCTGTGCCGGTAACGAGCCACCATCGGACAGTCGATACGCCCGCAGCGCCGCCCCCGATCCACCCTCCCCGGCCACCGCCAGCAGGTTATCCGGCCCATGCTTGCCGACAGCCAGCGCCGTCACCGCAGAGTAATCCAGGTTCGGCTCCACATCGCTATACCGCAGCTCGCCCACCGGAGACTGCTGAAGCTGCCACGCCGGGCCGTTTGGAATGAGGCGCACAAACGCAGTCTCGGTCATCGCAAACAACGCAGTGGGTGGAACCGTGAAACCGAGCGAAGCAGGAATTGAGCCCGTCCGATTTAGCAGCGGCGCTTGGTAGGTCCAGTCGCCAAACGTTCGGTCGGTCGCCCCTTGCTCCAGGGTCACCACATGACGATTGACCACCGAGAGCCACACGACCCGTGCCGAGCGCGAGACATCCGGTCCGAATACCGGAGGAACAAACAGACGCAGCGTGGTGTCGTGGGTCTGCGCGGGCGTCACCAACCGAATCGGCAGCGGACCAGGAGCAATCGTCGGCCACAGCTCTTGCGGCTTGACCATGGTGCGCCAGATGCCATCGAGCCCACGCTGCAGGGACACCCGCTTTTCGCCCAAACCACGTGGCGAAAGCAGCGCTTCGACCGAGGCCGGTGAGCCCTCAACCCGGACCGAAAGCTCACCACCTGCCAGTGGCAAACGAGGACTTAGCAGCGACAGCGCACCTTCCATCGGGCTCGGTCGACACTCGACACGCTCTGGCTCGTTGACGCACAGGTTATCGACCAGGCAGCCACCGAGCAAACCGACACCAGCAAGTGCAATCGAGATCTTCGTCCGCGTCTTCATCAGCGGCTCCTAATGACGCTCGGCAGATGCCGGCAACGTCTCGGTCGGCCAAAATAGGGTCAAAGCCACACCGACGAGCAGAGCACTGCCCAAACCGTATCCGCTGCCGTAGAACCACTTGGTCGACCACACACAAGATTGGGGAGTCCCGCTATTCCCACAGCTCAAGTCGGTCGGTTTGCCGTCGAGTCCGTGGAACGCCCCCGCCGTCGCAAACACTGCCAAAGACAGCGCACCAAGCACCCCCGCAAGCTGCTTTCGCCGCGGTGAGATCTTGTCAAAGTAGTTTGTCGAGTCGACGACCGTAAGTTCCGGGCGCGCTGTCAGCGGTCCGCCCCACAACGGTGTTGATGCTGATGGAGTAGGCGCAGCCGACGCCAGAGTCAGCTCTGGGGTGCGAATTTCGATAAACAGCTTGTCTGCCAGATCTGTCACTCGATGGACGAGCACCTCGCCCTTGCAGCCAGCGCAGTCGAGCGTTGCCTGCCGAGGCCAGTGCCGCACCGAGTCATACAGCAGACCGGTCAGGTACAGGTTGTCCGGCCCCGATCGCTGCGCCGTCACACTCAGTACAAACTTGGCGGAACTCCGTGCCGCCAGCCGATCCAGGCACTCTTGCGAGATGCACTGCTGCTCACTCGTCGTAAGCCGCGGCGTTGCCACCACGCGCTCGCCGTTTCTCGCCAGATGTTCGGTCAGCCGCTGCCACAGCGGGGTGTCCGAGTGTCCATCTTTCCACACCCCAAGCACCACCACAGGCTCGTCACTGGCCGACGCTGTCCCGCTTCCCCACAGCATAGACAGTCCGACCGCAAGCAGGCCCGTACGTCCCACCCCGATCCGCAAGCTGCCTGCGAGTCGCGCCATCGAACTCCCTCGCTAGCTCTGTTTGGTGAGATGGAGGAACTTCAGCCGCAGATCGTAGAGCGCAGTCTCGACGATGCGATCCTCTTCCACTGAGAGATTGCCACGCGCTTTTTCGCGCAGCATGCCAATGACGTCAATCGTCTGCTTGGCCAGCGGCAAGTCAACTGGCCCCCGAGACAAGCCGTCTTCGGATTCGCCCATGTGAAGCAGCGCCGATGCCGCCAGCGACATCACAAACGTGACAAAGTCGATCTCGGGCTCCTGGCCAGTCGCTGACATGTGGATTTGCTCCAGCTACTCGTCGTCTTCGTCATCTAGATCGTCGTCGTCATCCTCGTCGTCATCGAGGAGATCGGTCTCAAAATCGTCTCCATCTTCCGAGTCACGACGAGAAAGCGGTGCGGCAGTGATCCGCACCTGGGGACGACGGGGCGGTGGCCTTTCGATTGGCTCCTCAAGAGGAACCGAGGCTGTCGCCTTATCGGTCACGTCGGGCAGAGCCTGAAGATGCGCGGTGATCTGCTTCTCAGTCAATTCGCCTCGGCGCAAGCGGCGCTCTTGGACGCGAACATCCCAGAAGATCGGGTCATTACTGACGTCAGCCATGATGCTCCTCATATAGAGGGGATTCCCCTTTTGTGTCAACTCAAACTCCCAACCATCGCCGAAGCCCTATGCGCAGCCCAGCTCCTCGGTTCCATTCACGCCGAGCGATGACGATTCGCCGCCTTCCGTTTTGCGCCAACTTCTACGATGATTCGCCCTTACTTAAGGAGTAGCTACGTGCTCGTTGAACGCCGTCTTCTTGCTTGTCGCAACCATATGCCGCTTGGTGCTGCCGGAGAGGAGGCCGCCCAGGGTGGCTTGTCTCCGCTGGCCCTCCAGCTCGTCGGTTCAGAGATCCTAAAGATTGCGGCATCGGTGCGGGCTCTTCAGGCGCAGGGCCACTCGGTGTGCAATCTCACCGTCGGCGACTTTCTGCCCCAACAGTTTCCGATTCCCGGTGCCCTCCAAGATGCGGTTGTCCGGGCCTATGAGCGACGTGAGACGAACTACCCACCGTCTGACGGCATGCCGGCGATGCGCGAGGCCGTCACCCATCTGTATCGGCGAACCCTGGGACTCGACTATCCCGTGGAGAGCGTCGCCGTCTTTGGGGGTGCTCGACCGGCGATCTACGGCACCTATCGCGCCATCGTCTCTCCGGGCGAACGCGTCATCTACTCGACCCCCTCGTGGAACAACAATCACTACGTGCGCCTGGCCGATGCGGTGGCGGTCGAGTGTGATACCTCGGCAGACGAAGGCTTTATGCCAACGGCGCACACCCTCAAGCCACTGCTTCCGGGTGCCCGCCTGCTGTGCTTAAACAGCCCGCTCAACCCCACCGGCACCGTCATCGACAAAGATGAGCTACGCCGCATCTGCGAGCTGGTCCTCGATGAAAACCTCCGCCGAAAGCGCAGCGGCGAGCGCACGCTCTACCTCATGTATGACCAGGTGTATTACGCGCTGACCTTTGGCAACGTCCGCCACTACACCCCCCCCGAGCTATGTCCCGAGATGGCGGCCTACACGGTCTTTGTCGACGCCATCAGCAAGTCGCTGTGTGCCACCGGACTCCGCGTAGGCTGGGCCGTCGCGCCGCCCTACATCATGGGCCGGATGCGCGACATCCTCGGGCATGTCGGAGCGTGGGCCCCACGTCCCGAGCAAGTAGCCACCGCCGAGATCCTGCGGGATGAAGGCGCGCTGTCGACCTTTCAATCCCAGATGAACCACGAGGTCGAACAGCGGCTGTCGCTCCTATACGATGGCATCTCGCAGCTTCAGTCGGCCGGGCTGCCGGTACGCGCCATTCCACCACAGGGTGCGATCTATCTATCGGTGCAGTTTGACCTCCAGGGTCGCAAGCTACCCGATGGCACCGTGGTGACCCATAACGAACAGATTCGCAGCTATCTGTTGCATGCGGCGGGGATGGCGGTGGTGCCATTCCAAGCGTTCGGAATGCGCGCCGAGACGGGCTGGATGCGACTGTCTGTCGGGGCAGTAAGCCTCGCCGATGTGACCGCACTTCTGCCACGACTGCGCGAGGCCTTGCTGGCTGTCGCGTAATATGGCGAAGATGCGCAACCGTTTGGCCAGCCTGCAGTGGCTCTGTCCGATCGGACTCATGGTGAGCCTGCTTGGCGCGTGCAGTGAAAGCAGTGAAACGCTGCCGCTCGCCCCGATTCCGCTGGTCACCAAAAACGGACTGCTGTACGCGCTCGGTGACATGATGCCGACGCTCGATGAGCGCTGCGCGGCGACACCGGAACAGGGCGCACCGGCCGGTTCGGGGGCTGCCGAGCTGCTGATTGACACCGGCACCCCCCTCACCACGCTGGTTCCGAGAGAAGCCGACTCTGCACGACAGTTTCCCCACGGTCAAATCAGCTTCCGCGCCGTTCGTCCGGACGGCAGCGCAGGTGGCACGCAGTTTCTGCGCTGCAATGTCCCGGTGGTCCGCAGCGACCTGAACACCCGCGAATTTCAGCTCCGCTGGGACAAGCTACCCGCAGTGCCGTTTGGAGGCGTGTTCGGTGGCGATCAGCTCTCGCACTTTGCGATGTCGCTGCGCTTTTCGGGAACGGCGGCGACGATGCTCCTATCCCGAGGCGATATTGCGACCTGGTGCCGAATCGATCGCGCCGTCCTCCCCTTCAAGTCCCTAGGTGGTGAGCTAGCGGTGCAGCTCGCGGACACCGTTATCACCTATCCAGCTTCGCGCATCACCGTTGGCGCTTGCGTGGAACCGCTCGCCAATCCGCTCACCGAAGGGAACATGACCGACTGTGTCTCGGAAGCGGCGGTGAGTGCGGCCCTTTTGCGCGTCTCGGCCACGCTCGCGCAGCTCGAAGCCCAGTCCCCTCGCGATGAGGATGCCCTGAGCCGTCAGCGCAACTACCAGAGCTTGCTCATCGGACTCAAGAGCGGCATGTGCCCCGACGATCAGCGAACGCTGCTCGGCGATCTGGCCGAAGACCAAGCGCTCCGCCACCCCGCGTATACCGTCTCGGGCACCAATATGAGGTTCCTCGTTTCGACGGCGATTCCCGAGCTGCTGCTGACTCAAACCGCCTGTCAACGACTGACCGGCAAGTCCTGCACCTGCGAGGCCAGCAATCAAGCGAAGCTGGCCCTGCCCGGACTCAACACCGCCCGCAACACCGAGGGCGCGGTGGTGGAGACACCCGATCTGGGCTGTCGCATCAAGCTCGGCGATGCAGCCCATGCCGCGCTCGCGCTGGTGGCCAAACAGAAGCAGCTCTCGCCCTGTGACGAGCTGGCCCGCAGCAGGCGCCAGCGCTACGCCCTTCGCCCAGCCGAAGATCCGACCCGGCCACTGGAAGGCTGCCTTCGCGAAGCTTGTCTGCGCAACCTCGGGCGCGATCCATCGCTGATCGGTCGGCGCTGCGGCTATACCCAGCTAGATACCGACTTGGCCTGCAACGACAAGCTGGCACCCGTGGCCTCGTGGATCGAGCTCGGTGGCCCGACCGAAGGTGGCACTACCGATGAGCTCGACGCGATCGTCCTTCCCGATTCAGCACCGCTGTGGCAATCGATCAACGCCGACATTCGCAATCTGTCTGCCCAGATTGACGGCATCATCGGGGTGGCGACGCTGCGCCGGATGTTCAGCATCATCGATTCCCCGCAAGGTCGACTGGAGCTGGCCTGTCGCTGCGACATGCCGACCACAGCGTGCCATGCCTACCGCGCCGTTACCTACTACACCGCTGATACCTGCGCGGAAAGCGACGTGCTGACCATCCCCGCAAACCTGGGTCGCACCGCCTGCGAGCGGTGACCTCGCCTTTCCGTAATCGACTGTGGTATGGCAGTCGCGCCTGCCATGACACTTACCGCTCGTTTTCAGCCTCGTATGTTGTCCCGCATCACTCGCACACTCGGGCTCGGCCTGTCGGGGTCGCTGCTAATGCTGTCGCTGACTGCTCGGGCGCAGTCGGCCGAGCTTGTCATCTCGCACGCGCATGTCCTGACGATGGACGCCGCCCGGCCACAAGCCACCGCCATCGCGGTGCGGGATCGCCGGATTGTTTACGTCGGTGATGATGCCGGTGCCGCTGCACTGATTGGACCGCACACCCGCGTCGTGTCCAGCCCAGCGGACCTCACGGTACTACCGGGTCTTAGTGATGCCCATGCCCACCTGGTTGGTCTGGGGATGTCGCTGCAAGCGCTCGATCTGCGCGGGCTCGAATCGACGGCGGCAATTGCCAAGAGCGTGGCACAAGCGGCCCAACCTAGCAGCGGCGACAAGGGGTGGATCTTCGGTCGCGGCTGGGATCAGAACCGCTTCCATCCACCCGTGTTTCCCGATGTGGCGGCACTCCGCGCACTCGATGCGGCAGCCGCTGGTCGTCCGGTGTGGCTGCGACGCATTGATGGCCACGCCGGCTGGGCGAGCAGCGTGGCGCTCCAGCAAGCGGGCATCACCCGCAAGACCGCCGAGGTCGCCGGGGGCCGGATTCTTCGCGATGACAGCGGCGAGCCCACCGGGGTGCTCATCGACAACGCCATGGACCTGATCGAGCGAGTCTTGCCGCAACCGTCAGGCCCCGATCTAGAAGCCGCCATCGTTCGCGCCAGTGGCTACGTCACCGCGCATGGACTCACCGCCGTGCATGAGATGGGGCTCGGCCCCGATGCGATCGCGGCCTATCGTCGGCTCGCCGA
Source organism: Polyangia bacterium (assembly GCA_044228505.1). Taxonomy (GTDB): domain Bacteria; phylum Myxococcota_A; class Polyangia; order Palsa-1104; family JAEUJZ01; genus JAEUKA01. Next base: position 187,570 of record JBGAUT010000007.1, read on the forward strand.
GCAAGGCCGACTGCCGCTGCGGGTCTATGCCTACGCCGAGGATCCGATACCGTCGAAGCTCCAGCAGATGCCGCACTCGCTGGCCTATCGCACCGAGCTGGGCCGACTGTCGGAGCGACTTGGACCCCCGGAACACAGCAGCCACTTCACGCTGCGCGGGATCAAGCTGTTCATGGACGGAGCGCTTGGTTCTCGCGGGGCCGCGCTGGAGCAGCCCTACAGCGATGATCCCAAAAACACCGGACTTTTGCTGACGTCGCCCGATCACATCGAGATGATGGCGCGCTGGGCGCTCGTCCACGGCTACCAGCTCGCAACCCACGCCATTGGTGACCGCGCCGTCAACCTGGTGCTCGATGCCTATCAGCGCGCCGGGGTACGGGCCGAACGCAACGCCCGCTTCCGCATCGAACATGCCCAAGTGCTCAGCGAAGAGGTGCTGTCCCACCGACGATTCCAGGAGCTGGGGGTGATCGCCTCGATGCAGCCGCAGCACGCGGTAAGCGACGGGCCGTGGGCCATCGAGCGGCTCGGTCCCGAGCGCAATCGGCTGGCCTATGCCTGGCGTGGGCTACTAAGCTCTGGGGCGCGAATCTGTGGTGGTTCGGACTTTCCCGTGGAGGAAGCCGATCCCCGACTCGCGCTGCATGCAGCGTTATGGCGAGGGCTCACAGCGCCTGCGGCAAAGCCCACGGCGGATGCGCTCTCGGTGGGAGAAGCCGTTCGCCTGTTTACCAGTGATGCCGCCTATGCCGCCTTTGCCGAAGACAAGCTCGGACGCGTTGCCGTCGGAATGATGGCCGACCTGACGGTCCTGGAAGGCAAGCTCGTGCTCGATGACAAAGAGCAGCCTCCCAGCGATCTGCCCCGCCGCAAGGTGATGCTCACGGTAGTGGATGGAAAAGTCGTCTACGATGGCCTTTCTGCATCCCAAGCCGCTCGCCCACGCCGTCGCGGACGCAGCGTGCTTCACCACTAAGTCGCGACCCGATTCGCAGCAGGCAGACCTCGCGATATGATGGGGGCTATGCCTGCGAGTCTTGTGATCGCCACCGAGGAGGGGCTTACCCTGGAGCTGCGACTAGGGAGCCAGCCGGTGAGCGTGGGTCGAGCCAAGGACAACACCCTCCGCAGCGATGATCGCCGACTGTCTCGTCATCACGTCGTGTTTCGGCGTCGGGACGATAACGGCTATGAAGTGAGCGATGTGGGTTCCACCTACGGAACGCTGCTCAACGGTCGCCGCATCCAGCAAGAGTCGCTCAAGCCACAAGACTGGGTTCGCTGCGGTGGACTTCAGATTCAGCTTGTCGAGCGCGAAGAAGCGGCCGAGTCCGCTGATCTGTCGATGATGTCGGCGACGACCGATGCGCTCAAGCAGTCGCGGGCGCAGATCAAACAGATGATCGAGGAGCAAGCGCTGCTGCGGCGGGAAGTCGGCATCGCCCAAGAAGCCGAAGACCGGGCCAAGCGGCTCCGCGACGAAGCCCAGGACGAAATCGAGCGCTTGCACGATGTGATTGCCGATCTCGGCCAGGCCAAAGAGTCGCTCACCGCCAAAGTCGATGAGCTGGGCAAAGAGCTGCGGGATCGGCTGTCGACCAAGACCGATCTGCGCAGTGAGGAGCTGGCCCGCCAGCTTGCCGAAGCCACCAAACAGCTCGACAAGCACAAGGCCCGTATCGCCGAGCTAGAGGCCAGCGAAGCCGGTCGGATCTCCACCGAAGGTCCGCTGCGCAAGGAAATCGAGCGGCTCACCGACATGCTCAAAAAGCGCGATCAGCGCGAGCTGGAGCTGCAAGCCGCCGTCAAGCCCGCGATCATGCGCATCGCCGAGCTGACCCGCGAGCTGGAAGCGACCCGCCTGGAGCTGGCCCACGCTCACGCCGATCTCGATGACCTAAAGCGCGGCTTTCGCCGGTAACGCCGAGCCCTCATCACCAGCCGCGCCAAACTGTGCAAACACGGCCGGGACGGCTCTACCGACACGTTTGCAAAGTTCAATCGCTGCCGGGGCGGCTCTACCGACACGTTTGCAAAGTTCAATCGCTGCCGGGGACGCCCCGAGGTCCGTAGAAAAGTACAAATGCTGTGGTAGCGGCGTCACCGCACCGTTTGCAAAGTTCAAACGGTGTCGTAGCGGCGTCACCGCACTTTTTACAAAGTTCAAACGCTATCGTAGCGGCGTCACCGCACTGTTTGCAAAGCTCAAACGGCGTCGTAGCGGCGTCACCGCACTGTTTGCAAAGTTCAAACGCTGCGGTGACGTTCACGCACCCGTTTGAAAAATCCAAATCGTGTCAGCGCGCCGCTCCCGCACCGTTTCACAAAAAGTGAACGGCCCAAAAAAAGCGTCCCTGACTGCACCGACACTCTGGACTTTGACGCGGACTAGCTCACCTGCACAACCGACGCAGCAATGAAGGTGCTCAGGTCACGAAACGAGAGACAGCGTTGCGCACAAAGGTCTAGGTCGAGCAGCGCCGCAAGCTCTGGATTCTGCTGGGTGGTGTAGCGAGCCTTGCCGCCATGCTGACTTGCCGACAGTCGGATCAGCGACTCCTTGGGCTTGGCCAGCAGGTGCGGGGACGGTCTTGCCCTCGCCTTGCCTTGTCCCGGTGCCACTCGATCGAGTGCAGTCGGGCAGGACCAAAACCACGCCTCCAGTTCTTCGACGGGAATGCAGATGTGATGGAGCACACCGCGTGGCACCGGAATCTGCGACAGCCGACCATGCAGCTCCGTTTCGTCATTGCGATCCAGGTCGTGAACCAGAATGAGCGCCGAGCAGCCGACATCCGTCAACTCGCCCATCCAGGCCCTGGCTTTGCGTCGGAGGTTGGCGCAGCCGTCTTTCCCTCGCCGGGCAAACGACGCCGTCTTGCCGTGTCCTTGGAGCAGCCGCCCGACCAAGACCTCGAGCGTGCGACAGTCAGTCAGATCTTCGGCCAGGATGCCGATCTTGAAGTCGCGCCTATCCCTCATCATCCAGCGCTCCCGAGTAGACAAACTCGCCCAGCGTCTGGTCGTGCAGGTACTTTAGGAACTGCGCCACCTGCTGCTCGCTGAGCGGACGCACCTGGGTCTTCCCTGCCTCGCGTGTCACCACCCGCAGCTCTTGGGGCTTGGCCCAGCTCACCACCTGCGGCGAGTGCGTCGAAACGATCACCTGCCGATCGATCGAATACGCATCAATCGTATCGAGCAGCCCCGCCAAAAGCCCCGGATGCACGCCCGTCTCGGGTTCATCAACCAAGAGCAGCTTGCAAGTGGTCCTGGCCGAACGAACGAGATCCCACAGCATGCCGGTGACTCGCTGGGTACCATCTGCAACCAAGCCTAGATCTACGCCATCGATCGACACCGCCGCGATGGAGTCTTTCTCTTCGCGGCCTCGATACGTCTCCACCTGCAACGTCTGCCACGCTCCAATCCGGCGGCCTAGCTCCGCGAGTTCGGCAAGCTCTCCTTCATGACTACTGTAGTGAGCCAATACAAGCTGCTCGGCCAGCCTTCCTAGAACGGGCTCGGTCTGGTTGAGATACGCGACGCGAAAGCCGCCGCCATCCACATTCTCCGTCACGCTTACGACCTGCTTGCCACGCACAAAGGTCTGGTGCCGGGGAATGCCTGCGAGAAGCCAGTTCATCTCCCGAAAAGACATCACCAGGCGCTCTCGATCTGATCGCCGCAGGTCCGTATCTACCCAGACAGCATCTCGCTGATTCCAAGCGCTCTCCTCGATTCGCTTGCCCAATCGATATTGGTACGCCCACATCTCGCCTTGGGCATCTCGGTGTTCACACAAAAACCGCATCGGTACCGAGGGAAAATCTGGGCGTTGCCGAGCTATGGCCGAGAATTGCCCACAGGCCACGCCGCCACCCCAAAAAATCCCGAACAGCAGCGCCGACTTTCCTGAGCCATTTCTGCCGACCAGGACCGTCCTGCGGCCTGCCAGCTCCAAGCGAACATCGCCGCCGAGTGGGGCCCAGTCTCCGATCTCTACCGCGAGCAGCTCCGCCTGGGTCGGCGCGGGCGTGGCGGTGTTGTCGTCTTCGATCATGGGCTGACCCTAGCGCCTTCGCCCGGTGACTGGCAAATCTGGCCGCATCCACGACTCCCCCCTCCTCTGCCGTACCGACCGGTCGCGTTATGCGCAGGGCAGGACGACGATGAAGGTGGCACCGCCACCGGGGCGGTTGCGGGCTTCGATGAAGCCGCCGTGGTTTTCGATGATGCGCTGGCTGATGGGGAGTCCAAGGCCGGTGCCGCGCTCTTTGGTGGTGAAAAACGGGATGAACAGGTTCTTCATCGCCTGCGGATCGATGCCCGAGCCCTTGTCTTGGAAGCGAATCTCGACGTTTTGGGAAACGGTGCCGAGTCGCCCGACCGGACGGAGCGCGGTGGTGATCGTGAGCGTCGCGGTGTCATCGGTCTTGTCGGCCATCGCCTGCACGGCATTCAGTGCCAGGTTCAAGAACACCTGACGAAGCTGCTCGGCATCCCCTCGAACCTTTGGCAAGTCGGGCAATAGCTCTAGTACGATCGCGGGCGACAGCGTACCGGGCTGCGACAAGGCCTGCTCTTCGATGATCTGCTTTAACACCACCACCGTCTTCCGGATGACGTCGCTTACATCGAGCGGGCTGTCATCGCCGCGCCAGGGCCGAGCGTAGTCGAGAAACTGCGATACCACCCGATTGAGCCGCCGGGTCTCCTCGATGACGATGCGCACGAAATCCCCCGCATCCTCGGGCAGCCGACCGTCCGCATCGGGGGCAATGAACTCCGCCGCACCTTTGATCGCGCCGAGTGGATTGCGAATCTCGTGCGCCAGGCCCGCCGCCATCTGTCCGATCGCCGCCAGCCGATCGCGCTCTTTCATCCGCTCGTAGAGCTGCGAGTTTTGGACCGTGATGCCAAGCTGCGCCGCAATCGCCGCGAGGATGTCCAGCTCTGCCGAGGCGAACGCATCCCGTGAGCGATCATCTTTGATGCACAAAAATCCGATGAGCTGCTCGCTCGGCACAAAGGCGCTGTCTTCACTGACCCGAAGTAGTGCGCCGCTCACCGTGGAGGCGCGCCGGGAAGACTCGATGCTGCGGCTGGGATAGATGCCAATCACCGCCCCGGCTTGCAGCTCGACCAGCGTGCGAGCAATCGCATCGAGTGCTTCCAGATCGGCCACCGTGCCGCGCCGTCCCGTCAGCAGATCGTGCTCGCGCTCAAGCTGTTCGAGCGTCACCGGCTGCCGCGCCGAAACCAGGCGAAACAACAGGGGCCGGCGCGCCGCCGCATCGAGCCGCTCGACCGGACGACTGCCAAAGTGCCCGGCCAGCTCATAGCCGTTGCCTTCCGGTTCTAGCAAATACACCGCCGCCGTGGTCAGTCGCCGCGTCTCTTCCAGCACCGCCAGCACCGCCCGCACCGCTTCCCTGGGCTCGATGACGTTTGGCAGCGCGCTCTTTAAGTCAGCGAGGCGCTGCATCTGCTCGAAGCGCTCGCGGGTGGTCAGACGATGGACCTGGGCTTCGAGGAACCGTCGCAGCGGCTCGTACAAGATGAGCATCACGAACGCCACCACCGTCACCACTTGGTTGGCTTCGATGTGCAGGATGGACGTCAGCAGCATATGCACGGCGGACAGCAGCAGCACGAACACCGACAGCACCACCACCCGCCCGAGCAACTCGTTGATGTCGAGCAGCCGATCGAGAAACAGGGTCTGGTGCAAAAAGTACAGATAGATGATCGACAGCACCGTCCCGAGCGCCGCCCCACCCCGCCCGATCGGCGTCGGCAGGTGTTCCCAGACCGTGACGGTGATCGCGAGCAGTCCCATGCCGATCAAGTACAAAAGCCGCCGCTTGTCGACGCGGGATACCGTCTGACGATAGACCTGCCAAAGTGGGCTCAGCGCCAGATACAGGCTCGGCACCACCAGCGCTTTGAGCACGTAGGGGATCTTTTCGGCCCAGGCCCGGCTGGGATCACCGCTCACTGAATAGGAATAGAAGAGAAACAGCTCACCCAAGACGAGCAGGGCCCAGATCGTTCGCGGTGCCCCACGCGCCGGTAGGTCAACACTCGTCACGCTCTCGCGCAGCCAGGTCCGCAGGAACATGAGCAAGCTCACCGGCACAAACAAAAGCGCCGCGAGCGCGAGCGGTACCCGCAGATGGAGAAAGACCGAAAACAGGTGCCACAGAAACAGGCTCGTCGAAAAGTACAGGAAGGTGCGATGGGACGGACGCCGCCGCCCCGACAGCAGCACGGCACCACCTATCACCGCGCACAGCGCCGCGAGCAGCGCCGAAATCGACGAAATGCCAGTTGCAGCGGGCACGAGCTTTGCCTCGGGCTAGCGCCCCTTCCACTCGGGCTTGCGCTTCTGCAAAAACGCCATCAGCCCCTCGCCCGCGTCCTCGGTACCGAGCACTCGAATCAGCTCGCCTTCGAGAAATCGCAGCGCGGGCTCAAGCTCCAGATCCTGCATCTTATGGAAGGCGTCGACCCCAAGCTGCATGACGAGCGGGCTCTTTTGACAGAGCTTGTCGCACAGCGCCTGGACCTCGGCATCGAGTCGATCTCGCGGTACCGCTCGGGTGATAAGGCCCATCTTTTCCGCCGCAGCCGCATCGACTCGATCGCCGGTCAGGATCAGCTCCATCGCTCGCTTGCGCGGCACGTTCCGAAAGATCGTCGCCATGATCATCATCGGCCACAGCCCGACGTTTACCTCGGGGGTCGCAAACTGCGCGTCATCGGCAGCAATCGCCAAGTCGCAAGCGACCACCAAGCCGAGTCCGCCGGCCATCGCGTGACCGTTGACCTTGGCGATCGTAGGCTTGCCAATCCCCTGGCCGGTCAGCATCAGGTTGAGATCGACAAACGTGCCTGCCAGGCGGTTTTCGGAGGGTCCGGCTTGCAGGGGATTGCCGCCGCCGCCCATTTGATTCAAGTCGCCGCCCGCCGAAAAGACCTTCCCCGCGCCGGTGAGCACCACCACTTTGACAGACTGATCGCGCTTCGCTCGGTCGAGTGCATGTAACAGCTCACCGACAGTGCTCGCCCCGATGGGATTGCGCCGCTCGGGCCGGTTGAGCGTGATCTGAGCGACCCCAGCGCGAACCTCATACAAGATCTCGCTGTATGTGACCGCCACAGGGGCGGCCGGGGGCTGGGCCACAGGGACTGCGGGCGGGGCAACCAGGGCTGCTACTGCCTCGCCAGCAGACGAAGAAGGAACTCCGCTTTCGTCAGAAGCCGTGCTCATGGCCGAACTATACACCAGCGCGTCGAATTCTCGTCGAGGCTTTGCTTTTCGACACGACCGAAAACCCCAGCGATTCCGTGCCGCCCGTCGCGACGAGAGCGCTGATTGACACGGGAATTTTGAAAGTCGTACACTCATTTGCGAGCATGCGTAACCTCTATCGTTCACCCAAGGCTGTTGTTGCGGGCGCAATTGCGCTGGGTATGTTGGCGCAGAGCGGGAATGCGCAAGCATCCTGCCCGAACCAATCCACCGAGGTATCGAATGACCTCTCCGTCGAGTGTCTGATCGCTCCTCGGAAGCCGGTTTCGGGACAGAGCTACGATCCGACGCTCTATGAGCAGTCGATGTATCGGTCGCTTTTGTCCGAACTCTCGGCCGTCATGGCGGTACCGGGACTCGACCCAGCCGACACCGTTGGCTACTCGGGCTTCCACTTTACGTTCGATGTGGCCACGACGTCGATCAAGGACAAGGCACCGTACTGGGGTGGCTTCGCACAGCCCGACGGAACCAAGACCCAAGGCGGCGTGAGGCACGTCAGCGGCAGCTTCCTGCCGGTGGCCTCGATCATGATCCGCAAGGGCATCTGGCCGTTGCTGTTCCCGATTGGTGTTGAGCTTGGCTTCGGCGGCTCGAACCTGGTGCAGTCGGGTATCTACGGTCTGAACGGCTACTTCAAGCTGGCGCTTCACGAGGGCTACCACGACATCCCGATTCCCTCGCTGGCGGCCCGTGCGACGGTCACTCGGCTGTCCGGCACGCCCCAGGTCGACATGACCATCATCACGGCAGAAGGCCTGATGTCGAAGGCCTTTGGCGTCGGCGGCACCTTCACGTTGGAGCCGTACGTCGGCGGCGGCGGTCTGTGGTCGATCGTCCGCAGCCAGGTTGTCGACACCGCCCCGAACGTCGATCTATACCGAGGTCAGGCCCCCGGATCGACCGCCATTTCGGCGTCGGATGCCTTGGCTCAAAAGGTCGTGTTCCCCACCCAGGGCGACATTTTCCGCTGGCGCGTGTTTGGCGGTATCAACTTCCACTACGCCATCATCTCCGTCACCGTGTCGTACGCGTTCACGGGCGCGGGCGTGGACAACGGCTTCGACAAGAACGGCGATGGTCAGTTCGGCCCAAGCGACTTCCCGACCAAGATCGGTGCTGCGCCCTCCGGCTCGGCGGCAGCCTGCCGCTCCGATGCTTCCGATGGCACCACCGTCTGCCCGAAGGACGTCTCTGGCGCTCAGCACACCATCAGCGCCGGCGTCGGCCTCCGCTTCTAGCACCTTCCTGCTACGTCCCCACCTGCCCGTTCGAAGTTCCACATCCCCTTCGCTACGGTTTTTCGATCTTCTGAAGCGCCGTGCCGGGTTCGGCTGGGTCGCTGGGGTCTTCGTCATCGGACTGAGCGGCAGCCGTGCGCTTGCGCTCGACCAGCCAGGCGATGCAGATGCTCAGGTTGTATAGAACCGTCAGAGAACCCGCCATCGCAAGCTGACCAATGACCAAGTCCCCGGGGGTCAGCACCGCTCCGGCAATCGCGAAGATGAGGATCGCGTAGCGATTGAAACGCCACAGCGACTTGGCCGAGACGATCCCGAGCATCGCCAACACCGAAAGCACCAGCGGCAGCTCGAAAACGACACCGAACACAAGCAGCAGCATCAGCGTCAGGCCAAAGTACTCTTCCATGCTGATTAGCGGCCGAATTTGCACGGCGTCAGCAATCGCAATGTCGGAGCCGATCTCCTTCATGAGCTGGACGCTTGCATCGGTGGCCGCCGTCAGAAAGAACTCGTAGCCGGGCGGCAACACAAAGTAGTAGCAAAACAAACCCCCACCAACGAACAGACCGACCGAAACGACCACAAACGGCAGGGCCCAGCGCTTTTCGTGGGAGTACAGCCCAGGCGAGATGAAAGCCCAGAGCTGATAGAAGATCATCGGTGACGCAACAAAGATGGCCGACACCAGCGCCGTCTTCAGTAGGACCAAAAAAGCCTCTACTGGGCTTGTGAAGATGAGCTGACCGGCGACGCCTTTTTGCTTGGCGATCCGAAATGCGGTCAGCAGCGGCCTCGCCAGAAGCTGGAATAGCACGCCACGCACCAGGTAGCAGGCGACCGCCGCCAGCATGATCGCAATCACTGCGTTGCGAATCCGATCGCGCAGCTCGGCGAGATGCTCCAGAAATGGCATCCGTCGCTCTTCAGCGACCCCAGGTTCCAAGTCCAAGGCGTCGACGTGTTCGCTCATTTACTTACTGCCCTCGATGGACGGACCCTGGGAGACGGAGACCGGCTCTGCCGTCACCGTGACCGGTGATTCATGCGGAGAAACTCCGCCCGGTGGTGGATCACTCATCCCATCCATTGCGTCTGGCGCGGACCCAGCCACAAGTGAAGTCACGCCTGGTTCCAGTGGAGTCAGCGCTGCCGCCGGCTCTGCTGCATCCGCACCCTCAACGGGAACCGCCAGTGGCGGGTCGAGCGGGGGCGCAATCGTCGGCGTCACGAACGGCGGGGGAGGCGGCGGCTCGTCGCGGAGAGCGGCGCGCAGGTCTTCAAACGGACGACGTACATCGTCTTCGATATCGATCTGGTCACGCAGGTCGCGAGTCGCTCGGCGGAAGCTACGGATCGCCTTGCCAAGGCTGCTTGCCACGGCAGGAATCCGCTCAGGTCCGAGGACGAGCAGCCCGATGACCAAGATCACAATGAGTTCGGTGGGCCCGAGTCCAAACATACGCGCAGTCTACCACCACCCCTCACAACGCCAATCAGCAAGCCGAGGAGGATTGACCGACAAGCGCTTCAATGTCCGCAGCGCGCTTCTCCAGCGAGGCGGTCAAGACCTCGCAGCCGCTGTCGGTTACCAGCACATCATCCTCGATGCGAATGCCCCGGACATCGGCAAACTGCGCAAGCTTGTCCGCCCGGAAATCACCACGCAGCGGGGCCAACAGCCGCTCACTCCGCAAGATCGCTGGAACGAAGTAGAGGCCGGGCTCAATCGTAACCACCATGCCGGGCAACAAGTCTCGATCAAGCCGCAGGTAGCACAGCCCAAACTGCTCGCTTCGTGTTCGACCGGCCGCATAACCGGCACGATCGCCGAAGTCCTCCATGTCGTGGACATCCAGGCCGAGCAGGTGACCGATGCCGTGCGGGAAAAACAGCCCATGCGCGCCGCGCTCGAGAAGACCGTCGATCTCCCCCACCAGCAAACCCAGATCCCGCAGGCCCGAGACCAAGACCCGGCACGCCGCAAGGTGGATGTCGCGATAACGAACCCCCGGCTGGACCTTGGCGATCGCGGCAAGCTGCGAATCAAGCACCAGATCGTAGACAGCGCGCTGGCTGGGCGAAAACCTTCCGCCAGTCGGCCAGGTACGGGTCACATCACTGGCCCATCCTAGGTCGCTCTCTGCCCCCACGTCCGCTAGCAGGAGGTCACTTGGGCCGCAGAGTCCGCGCCGCTCGCGAGTGTGTAGGACTTCACCGCTCGTGGTGACGATGCTGCCGTACGCATTGGTGAAGTCTTCGGCGAGGATCTCCCGCTCCATCGCGGCCCGCACATAACTGACCCGTACGCCCGGACGAGTCGCCGCCATCCCCGCACGATGGGCACGCACCGTGACCGCCGCCGCCCGCCGGATCTCCGAAATCCCGTGCTCGTCGTGACAAAGGCGAAGCTCGATCATTGCATCGAGCAGTAGCAGCTCGTCCGCGCTGGCTGACGCTGGACTGGTCCGCAGGGGAAGTTGCAAAAGCCCCGGCCAAGAGGCGGTCACCTGCTCGAGTTCGTCCAAGTAACGAACCTGATCAACGGCGGTAGCCGCCTGAATCGACTCTGGGCTCGCGGTTTCACCATGCCACAGCGCATCCGCTTCCGTGCTGCGATGGACAAAGAGCGTCGACTGTCCACCGGCGAGCAGCAGCGCCGCACCCTCGATCGGCAAGCCCGCCAGGAACAGAAAGTGACTGCTGGCTCGAAACTCATGGGTGTTGTCGGGATAGTTCCGGGATGGGGCCCGCCCCGCGGATACCAGCAACGCTCGCCCCCCCAGCCGACTCGTCAGTGCCTGATTCAACGCCGCCCGACGACGTTTGAGTGCGATCGCCAGGCCTACTGTTGCCGAAGGATGTGCCGATACCATCTCGATCTCCATAAGAAGCCAGCCAGATAGGGAACTTGACGAACTCTACACAAATTTCGCGGAGGCAAACTCAAGCTGCGTTAATGTCTCAGATCTATGAGCGCCCGCGCATTTCGACTGCCGTCTCACGTTCGTCCTCTTTCCTACCACATCGATCTCAGCACCGACCCGAGCCGCGTTGAATTTTCCGGCACGGTCACGATCGAACTGGAGATCACTTCTCAGACGGAGGCGATCGTCCTCCACTCGCGCCACCTAGAGGTGACACGGGCCGAAATAAGCGCCATGTTCGGGGAAACCGACAGCGCCCTGGTGAGCTACCAACCTGAGCAAGAGACGATCACGCTGCTGCTGGAGCGGCCGCTACCCGTTGGACGGGCTCGGGCGTTGTTGGTGTTTTCGGGACGACTGGCACCGAGCATGCACGGTCTGTATCTGGGTTCCGATGGTGTCCACAGTGCGGTGTGCTCGCAGTGCGAAGCCACCGATGCCCGTGCGATTTTTCCCTGTTTCGATGAGCCCGCTTTCAAAGCAGGACTGCGCTGGACGCTTCGCACCGGGCCCGGCGTGACCGCGCTCAGCAATGGGGTGCTCCAGCAGCAGTTTTCGAGCCACGGGGAGCAGGTCTTCGAGTTTGCCGAGACCAAACCGGTATCCTCTTATCTGGCGGCAGTGGTAGTCGGTGACTTCGAAGCCGAGCAAGCCGACTACGTGCGTGATGTGCCACTCAAGGTCTATGCGCCCAGCGGCAAGGGCAAACAGACCCACTTTGCCAAGGGCTTCACGAGCCGCGTCCTACCGTGGTTCGAGGAGTACTTCGATTTCCCCTTCCCATTTGGCAAGTACGATCAGGTCGCGGTGCCGGGATTTGACGCGGGCGCGATGGAAAACATCGGCCTGGTGCTGTTCCGTCAAAACCTCCTGCTGATGGAGCCCGGCACGGCTTCGTGGCGACAGGAAAAAGTCATCGCGCTGGTGATCGCCCACGAGATGGCGCACATGTGGTTCGGCAACGTCGTGACCATGCGCTGGTGGGACGACCTGTGGCTAAACGAAGCGTTCGCCGAGTGGATGGCCCACAAAGCGTGCCACGCGATCAACCCGAGCTACGAGGTCTGGAACGACTTCATCGAGGACAAGAGCCGAGTGCTCTTCGACGACGCGCTCCACAGCACTCACCCGATCTGGACGCCGGTCGAGACGCCGGATGAGGCGATCGAGATGTTTGACTCGATCACCTATCAGAAGGGCTGCGCGGTGATGCGGATGCTTGAAAACTTCCTCGGTGAAGATCCCTTCCGCGAAGGCCTTCGCAGCTACATGAAAGAGTTCCAGTACGGCAACGCGTGCGGGCCCGATCTGTGGCGCTCACTCGAAAGAGCCAGCTCGCTGCCGGTCCATACGCTGATGCACACCTGGGTGGCGCAGGCAGGCTATCCGGTGGTCGATATCGCGCTCGTCGAAGAGGCCGGAACCACACTGGTTGAGCTTCACCAAGAGCGCTTCTTTTCCGACTCGCACAGCAAGCCCGGCGATCAGATCTGGAGCATCCCCATGACGGTGCGCTATGCCGATGACGAAGGCGTCAAGGCGCATCGCTTTATCTTCGACCGACGAGCGCAGCGGGTCGAACTGCCCAGCAAGGGAGCGATTCGCTGGATCTACGGAAACCAAGACGAGATCGGTTTCTATCGTCAGCGGATCGCAGAAGCCACGTTGGCCAAACTGCGACCGCTCGCGACCTCTGTGTTGTCGCCGGTCGAGCAGGTCGGCCTGCTCGAAGATCAGTGGGCGCTGGTTCGCAATGGCAGCGTGTCGATCACTAGCTTTGTCGCGGTGCTGTCGGCCTGTTCTTCGACGCAGAATCACAACGTGCTGCGCGTCCTCGCCGAGCGCCTCGACGCCCTCGACCTGATCGTCAAGGACTCGGGTGATAAAGAGGCCCGACGCAAGCTGCGGCAACTGGCCGAGCAGTGGTTCGCGCCCCAGCTACAGTCCCTGGGCTTTGCGCCCCTCGCAGGTGAGCCCCAAAACGATATTCAGCGTCGTGCGATCTGCATCGGCACGCTGGCTTCGATGGCGCGGGTGGCCTCCGTGATCGGCACCGCCGAGCAGTTTGCCGCGGCGGAGCAGGCAAATCCCCGTGCCGTCGATCCCAACTTGGCCGGATCGTTTGTCGCCATTGCTGCCAAATTCGGTGACGAGGCCCGCTACGATCGCTGGGTTGAAACCTTTCAAGCGCGCAAGGCCGCCGACAAGACGCCGCAAGAAGTCGCCCGCTACCTACACACGCTGTCGCAATTTCGCCTGCCCGCACTGACCGATCGCACCCTCAACCTGATTCTTCAGGGGCTGATTCCACAGGAAGCGGTGTCGGCGATCCTGTCGCAACTGCTGTCATTCCGTCACTCGCAACAGGCGGCGTGGGAGTTCCTAAAGCTGCACTGGCCGACTCTGCGGGAGCGCTTCGGAGACATGGGCGTGTCTCGGGTGGTGGAAGCGCTTGGACGGATGCGGGCCTCCCACCGGGACGACGTGGTGCACTTCTTCGAGCAGCACAAGCCCGCAGGGGCGGAGCGAGCGCTCCTGCGCGCTCTCGAGCGGATGGATCAGAGCGAGCAAGTCCGTCAGCGCGTCACCGGCGACTTGTTGACGTATCTCATCTCTCGATAGCGCGTGGCGCTTTACCGGCCCAGGCCGCAGTTAGATACTGAAATTGATGGGGAGATCGACCAAAGGCCGTGGTTCACAGAACTTCTCGCAGCCCAGCAGTCAGACAGCGGACAGCGCCAAGACTGACGCTGCGGTCGCTCCTCCAAGCCCGCCTCCTACCCCGCCTCCGCCAGCCGTCACGACGCCCGTGGTAGCAGCCGTTCCGCCCGCAAAGCCGCGCGGCGGCTTCGCTGAGTTTGTTTCGGCCAACACCAACGTCGTTTCCAGCTTTGTGATCGGCATCGCCGGTCTGGCGGTCACCTCTACGTATCAGTGCAACCAAGGCGACCTCCAAAAGAAGCAAGCCGAAGCGCAGATGAAGATTGCGCGAGAACAGGCCGACAACAGCTGGCGGATTGAGCGAGCCAAAATTCTGTCGGAAAACCTGAAGACGCTGACCGCTCGTGGCGGAGATACCGTTGAGCAGCGCTATGGTGTCCTTCTGTCCCTGCTGCGCGGCAGCATCTTGGAACCTGACGTCGCCGTTTCCTATGCGCTAGAGCTGGGTCGCGACAATCCCGAGTACATGCGCAGCGTGCTGACCAACATCGATCGCAAAGACGAGCAGTACTATCGGCGGCTCGAAGCTGCGTACGTCGTAACCTGTGAGCAACGCTACGGTGTGTCGTCACAGCTCGTCTCGCAGTGTAGTACCGACAAAATGTCCGAGCGGTCGGCATCGTTGGCGCTGACCATGATGGACAACCTGGAAGACCCCAACGCCCTGGACGATCCGGGCTCCCCGGTCAACCTGATGGCGGATGAGCGATCGGTCTATCCCAACCTATTCCGTTTGGTCGGCCTGTTTTCGCCGTTCCTGCACGATCTCTACGAGCGCCGCATCTGGGATCGCATCGAAAAGGTGATGTCGAAAAACGCCGGTGCCCGACTCGTGGCAACGCTGTCGTTGGCAGTGGCCAGTAACGAGTTCTCCACCGATACGGAAGCCGACAAGGCGCTGCGGTCGCGGCTCCAAGCCTACGTCGAAGGATATCTGGCCGGCACCGCCTGTGATTCGGAGTGCCGCGTGCGGGTGCTTGGCTTCGTGGTGTCGAACCTAGGCAAGAGCCGAGGCATCTTCGAAAGAGCGCTGCGGTCGACTTTTCAGGGTCCAAGGGTTGCAATCGAACCACTGCTGGTGCGGCTGTCGACCCGGCTCCAGTACTGTCAGCACGATCCGGCGGATGGGCCGCTGATGCGTGACAACGTGCTAATTCCAACGCTCGCCGATGAGCTGACCCAGCCCAAGCCGGATTCGATCAAGGTGGATCAGCTGGTTGCGCTGCTGGCGCTTCTACCAGAGCCAACACTTCCAAACGGAGGCTGGACCAAGCTGCTGGAGCAGTTGGCGAAGTTGCCCGGTGGCCGTTATCCCAAGTCGCTCATCGACCGTCGGCTTGAGGTGCAAAAGCAGCGGAAAGTCAGCATTCCACCGCTCGGGCCCGTGCGTAGCCAACAAGCCAGCAAAAAGCGCCCCAACTTCTGCACCAGCTCCGACGAAGATCCAGTGACCGAAGAGGAAGAACAGTAACTTCGACAAAAGCGCTGTTTTCCGCTCACCAAGCACTGGATACTGTCCGATAACGTCGTGAATGGCGGTTTGGGTAAGCACTTTGACGCATCAAAGGCTCCGCCGTTCGCAACTCACTTTCATCGGGAGATTGGCATGGAGACGGACAGCGGGCTTCCACAAGACATCAAAGCACAGCTAGCGCCCACACCGGGTGCGACGGCCACGGGGGGGGCATCGCCCCACGTGAGAATGGAATACCTCGGCAAGCCAACCGAGATCATTGGTAGCGGCATCCTCGCCATGCTGCTGCTCATCTTCACCGCCGGTCTGGCCTATCCGTGGGTCGTCGCCGGGGCACAGCGCTATTTCTACTCCCGCGTGCGTATCCATACGCCGAGTGGCGTTCTTACCCCCGAGTTTACGGGCACTGGCTTCCTGTGCTTTGTCGAGGTCTTTCTCTCGGCGATCCTGGTGGGACTGACCTTCGGTATCTATGGCCCGTGGTACGTCGCCAACGTCATGCGCTACTTCATGAACAACAGCCAGGCGGTCGCGCCCGATGGCACCCGCTATCGGCTCGATTACACCGGCAAGGGCGGCGAGCTGTTTGTGCCGATGCTCATCAACGGGCTACTCACCAGCATCACCTTTGGCATCTACGCAGCCTGGGCAGCCTGTGACATGCGCAAGCGCTTCTACGACAAGACCCGCATCCTCAAGGGCGAACAGGAGATCGGCAAGCTCGACTTCGTTGGCACCGGTGGCGGTCTGGTCGGCACCTTCCTCCTCGGCGGATTCCTGAGCATGATCACCTTCGGCATCTACCTGCCGTGGTTCCAGGTCAACCTAGAGAAGTTCTTCATGAAGAACACCGGCGTCTATATCGGCGGCCGACGCTACCGGGGCGACTTTACCGGCGAGGGAGGAGAGCTGTTCGTCCTGATGCTTCAGGTGATCTTGGTGCCCCTGACCTTCGGCCTGTACCTGTTTTGGCTCATCACCAAGCAAAACCGCTTCTTCATCGAAAAGACGTCTTTTCAAGCCGAGTAGTCCCGCCCGGCGACGTCCCATCGCGTCGCCGCCCATGCGCTCCCACCAGCGTCGAATTCTTCCCTTCGTCAAGCCTCTGCCGCAAGCGCTTGTCTTTGCTTGCATGCAAGATGTATACCGCCAGTCATTAATCAAGCTAGTACCGATGACTCTCACGGTGTAGCCTGGTTCCAGAAGGTCGGAGGACGATAGTCGCCATGTCCATGAAGATGGAACAGAGCATTCGACAGCAAATGTCGATGGTCATGACGCCCCAGTTGCAGATGGCGATCAAGCTGCTGCAGATGGCGCGGACCGAGCTCGTCGAACAGGTTCAGGAAGAACTGAAGGAGAATCCACTTCTTGAGGACGCAGGCGACACCGATACCGAGCACCTGCGCGATGAGCCTACGGACCATGAGGAGTCGATCGGAGAGACGGAGCAGCCGATCGCTCAGCCGGTCGCCAAGGAAGTGTCGGAAGCAGGCAAGGAAGTACCGGTCGATGGCCAGCCCACCACGGAGGTCGATTGGACGACCTTCCTTGAAAACTCCGCCACCGCACCGGTGCTGCCCGCGATCGAGCGGCCCGATGGCGAGGAGATGCCTTCGGCCGGACAGACGCTGCGCAGCGGTCGCTCCCTTGAAGATCATTTGATGGAACAACTGCGCTTGGCCCGTCCCTCGAAAGAGGAAGAGGTCGTCGCGCAGTACATCATCGGCAGCTTAAACTCGGACGGATACTTCACCGATCCGCCGCTCGCCGAGGTCGCCGAGGAGTGCGAAGTCAGCCTCGAAATCGCCGAGCGTGCGCTCAAGCGAGTGCAGCGCTTCGATCCCTGGGGCTGTGGGGCGCGCAACCTGCAAGAGTGTCTGCTGGTGCAGGCCGAAATGCACGGCATCGACGACGAAGTGCTCGTCAAGATGCTGACTGAGCATATGGCGGACCTGGAAAAGAAGAACTGGGACAAGATCGCCAAGAAGCTCAAGGTCGACGTCGAGGACGTGTACGAAGCGGCCAAGGATATTCAGCGACTCGATCCTCGTCCTGGCCGTGAGTTTAGTACCGAGCAGCCGCAGTACATCACGCCCGACGTCTACATCCACAAGGTCGGCGACAAGTACTTCGTCGCGGTAAACGACGACGGCATGCCCAAGCTGCGCATCAGTCGGTACTACCTCGAGACAATGAAGGACAAAGACAAGGACAACAAGGCGGCCCGGGAATACGTGCAGGAGCGGCTCCGCTCGGCCAAGTGGCTGATCGACAGCATTCAGCAGCGGCAGCGCACGATCATCAAGGTCACCGAGTCGATCCTCAAGTTCCAGCGCGACTTCTTTGAAAAGGGTGCTGGCTGTTTAAAACCGCTCATCCTGCGAGACGTCGCCAACGACATCGGCATGCACGAATCGACGATCAGCCGCGCCACCGCCAACAAGTACGTCCACACGCCGCAGGGGCTGTTCGAGCTGAAGTATTTCTTCAACATCGGCATCAACCGCGAGGGTGGGCAGGACGACATCGCCTCGGAGTCGGTGAAGGGCTTCATCAAGACCCTGGTCAGCGGCGAAAATAGTAAGAATCCGTACTCGGATCAGAAAATCGTCGAGCTGCTGCGGCAAAAGCATCAGATCGAAATTGCCCGTCGCACAGTGGCCAAGTATCGGGAACAGCTCGGGATTTTGCCGTCGGGACAGCGCAAGCAGTCGTTTTAGCGCGAGCCCCCAAATTGCGCTAAGTGTTGCGCAAAGAACTGTCCGGGCCGTTCAGCGTGACTTTTGTCGATTGACGAATAGTGCGGAACAGACGTAGAAGCGAGCGGCACAGCGGGTGAATCAAATCATCTCTGAGCCCTGAAACGAGAGGAGGGGAGTGTCATGCAGGTTGCTTTTACTTTCCGAAACGTCGACCCAAGCGAGATTCTGAAGGACTACGCCCGCGAGAAGCTGGAACGGATCAATAAGTACTTCCCCGATCCGATCAAGGCGCACATCGTGTTCGCTCAGCAGCGAGGGTATCTTTTCGACGTCGATGTCCTGATCACGCTGCACAACGGCTTGGTCGTAAAGGGTGACGAAGCGACCGAAGACATGCACTCGTCCATCGATCTGGTGATGGCGAAGATCGAACGGCAGCTCCGCCGTTTCAAGGACCGCATCCGCGATCACAAGCCGCAGCAAGGTCCGCATCGCCAGATTCTCCACCGAGTTGTCTCGATGGAGCCGGATGCCAGCGTTGAACCGCCAAGCCCGCCAAGCCCACCGGAAGCACCCAGCCAGCAGTCAGGACCGCGTGTAATTCGCGAACAAAAGTTCGTCGCCGTCCCAATGACTGTCGAAGAGGCTATTATGCGGATGAACCTTCAGCACGACCCGTTCTTGGTCTTCCACAACGTGCTGACCCACGACATCAACGTGGTGTATAGGCGTAACGACGATACCTATGGTCTGATCGAGACCTCTCATCAAGAGAAGTAGTCTCAAGGCAGCGATGGGCAAGGCGACAGGCAACAGATGAAGCTGGTTGATCTCATCAGGCCCGAGCTAGTGCTTCCCGAGCTGAGTGGGCGTAGCAAAGCCCAAGTCTTGGCCGAGTTTTCGCGCCACTTGGCGAAGACTCAGCCAGGCCTCGATGCGAGCACCTTAAATCGCATCCTCACCGAGAGAGAACAGCTCGCCACGACCGCCATCGGCGAAGACATTGCCATCCCGCACGGCAAAATCGAAGGTGCGACGCGGATGATCGGCTGTGTCGGTCGCTCGACACCCGGCGTAGCGTTCGACTCGCTCGACGGCAAACCAACTCACCTGTTCTTTGTCTTGATCGCCCCCGAAAGCTCCGCTGGACTGCATCTCAAAGCGCTGGCGCGGATCAGCCGAGTCTTCAAAGATGCTGACTTCCGCGCCAAGCTGCTGCGTGCACCGACGGCGGGTGAGCTGTTCCGACTGATCGCAGAAGAAGATCAAAAGTACCCAAGCTAATGCCAGGGGTTGCTGTACATAGCTTGCTCGACGCTGAATCGGGCCTGGCCCTGACCGCAATCGGCGGCAAAGCGGGGCTATTTCGCAAGATCGGCGGCTCGCGCATTCAGAAGCAGGGACTGGCGCTGACTGGCTACGTCCAGCACGTTCACCCGGAACGAATGCAGGTTCTCGGACTCACCGAGATCTCGTTCTTCAAAAGCCTTGAAGAAGAGGCCCGTAAGCGGGGCGCGCAATCGCTGGCCAGTGTCCGGCCCTGCTGCATTGTCATCACGCGTGGTCTGGAAGCTCCGAGCGAGCTACTTGGGTTCTGCGAAGAGCTCGGGGTACCGGTCCTGACGACGCCGCTGATGTCATCGCTGTTCATCAATCGCGTAACGCGGCTGTTGGAAAACCGACTAGCCCCCGGAACGACCATCCATGGAGTCCTCGTCGATGTGCTCGGAGTGGGCGTGCTACTCCTTGGCAAGTCCGGGGTTGGCAAGAGCGAAGCCGCGCTCGATTTGGTCCTGCGAGGACATCGACTCGTAGCCGATGACGTAATCGAAATCCGGAAACGGATGCCCGATATCGTGATCGGTTCCTGCAGCGAAATCCTCAAGCATCACATGGAGGTTCGGGGCCTTGGCATCCTGAGTATCAAAGATCTGTTTGGTATCGCCTCGGTGCGCGACGCCAAAAAAATCGACCTGGTGATCGAGCTGAGTGACTGGAACTCCGACGATGAATACGATCGGCTCGGCATCGACGATCTGCGCTACGCAATCCTCGACGTCGCCCTGCCCTTGCTCAAGATCCCGGTTCGCCCGGGCCGCAACATCGCCGCGATCATCGAGGTAGCCGCCCGCAATCAGCTACTCAAGCAACAAGGCATCCACTCGGCGCGTGAATTTCAAGATCGACTCGCGGTGGCCATGCAGCAGAGCCGACCACAGAGCGGACTCGTCAGCCCAGAAGACGTCGAGTAAGTAACTTCGTACGTCTCGCAAGAACCCCAAGGATTGTCCATGTCAGCGGAACAACCAAGCATGCATATCCTGGTGGTGACGGGCGTCTCGGGTGGAGGCAAATCAACAGCACTGCGGGCACTCGAAGACATCGGCTATTACTGCGTCGACAACCTTCCGCTACCGCTGCTGCCCCAGTTTTTGCTGCTCCTCGGCAAGACCGGCCAGCAGAAGGCGGCGCTGGTGATTGATGCTCGCGAAGGCGAGTTTCTGTCGGGATTTCGTCAGGAAATGCACGAGCTTCGTGGGGCCGGGCATGCGCTAGAAATCCTGTTCCTCGATGCCCCCGACGATGTGCTGCTGCGGCGCTTTTCCGAAACCAGACGGCGGCATCCCCTCCATGGGGACGACCTGCGGGCAGCGATCGCCCACGAACGCCGTGAGCTTTTGCCACTACGGGAGGAAGCGCATGCCGTCGTTGATACCGGCGCGCTCAACGTCCATCAGCTAAAAGGGGTCATCCAAGAGCGCTATGGCCGCACCGGCCAGCCCCTGGCGCTAACGCTGCTGTCGTTTGGTTACAAATACGGCCTGCCCGTCGAAGCCGATTTGGTTCTCGACGTTCGGTTTTTGCCCAATCCCTTCTTTATCCCGGAACTGTCCAGCCAGACCGGCCTGGCCGATCCAGTGTCGAATTACGTTCTGTCGCAGCCCGACGCGCAGACGTTTTTGGCCAAGGCCCAAGACCTGATCGACTTCTACCTGCCGCGAGCGCAGCGCGAAGGGAAGTCGTACGTCACACTGGCGATCGGCTGCACCGGCGGCCAGCACCGGTCGGTGGCGTTGGTAGTGGATCTTTTCAATCGACTCGGCACAAGGTATCAAATTACTGTTAGACATCGCGAGCTGGGTCGAGGGAGAGAACCATGAGCGCCCCGTATACTGCTGTGGTGGTTGTTACACACGGACGGGCCGGCGCGGACATGCTGGACGCCGCCCAAGCGTTTTTGCATATGCAGCTGCCGATGGTGACCGCTATCGGGATTCACCCCGACGACGATCAAGATACGGTCAACGACAAGATTGACCGAGCCGTCTCCGAGCTTGGGGTCAGGAACTGGGAAGATGTTTTGTTCCTGGTCGATCTCGTCGGCAGTACCCCCGCTCGGCTGTGCTGTGGCAAGTGCAGCGACAAAGGCCACGTCGTCACCGGGCTGAACATGCCGATGCTGCTCAAGCTCGCCACGGCCGATCGCAGCACAGGACCGGCCTCTTTGGGGTCGACGCTTGTACTCACTGGAACCAAATCCATTCACGTCGAGTAGCAACGATGATGCTGTCAGCAAAGCTCAAGATCGTTAACAAAGCGGGACTACACGCCCGGGCCTCGACACGTTTTGTTCAGGCGGCGAACAAGTACCGATGCAACGTCACCGTCAAGAAAGACGACCAAGAGGTCAACGGCAAAAGCATCATGGGGGTGCTACTGCTGGTGGCATCGATCAAAAGCGAGATCGTGGTTTCTTGTGATGGCGATGATGCAAAGGAATGTCTCCAGACTCTCACTGAGCTGGTAAATTCCGGGTTCGGTGAAAACTAAGGATGCCAATGGGACTTGGTGACGAAAGTGGTCCTTATCCTGCAGTCAGGGAACCCGTTCGTCCTCTTGCGCCCGAAGTCCGCGTAGGCATTGCTGCCGCGTCGGGCATTGCCGTCGGGCAGGCGTTTGTCATCGATCGACGCCGCCAACCAACCCCTCGTCGCCATCTTCTTCCCGAAGAAATCACCGCGGAACTGGTCCGACTCGACGAAGCCGTGGCGCTCGCCGACATGCAGCTTGAGCGGCTCAAACGCAAGCTCAAGGAAAGCGACGAGAGCGATAGCAGCGTCATCTTGGAAGCCCACCAGCTTATCCTGCGCGACGAGCACTTGCTTGGGCCAACTCGCCGGCGCATCCGTGATGAAAAGCTCAACGTGGAGTGGGCGCTCCGCAAGACGGTAGCGGAGATTCAGCAGCGCTTCGACGCCATCGACCTGCCCTACTTCCGCGAGCGCAAGAGCGACGTGGCGTTCGTCGGAGAACAAGTACTACGCAACCTGCTCGATGCAGGCGTGGGTACGGTCTGGCAGCCGCCACTCGGTGCAGTGGTGGTAGCGCATGATCTGTCGCCCGCCGATACCGTGCACCTTCACCGCCATCAAATCGCAGCGCTCATCACCGATGCGGGCGGTCGCACTTCCCATACCTCGATTCTGGCTCAGGCCTTTGGCATCCCGGCGGTCGTCGGCCTCGATGACATCACGGAAGCCGTCGGCACTGGTGATCTGCTCATCGTCGACGGCAATCGCGGCGAAGTCGTGCTCTGTCCCAGCCAGGGGATGATCGACGACTACAAGCAGCAAGCACGCACCGAGCATGCGAAGGTCCAGCAGCTTCTGGCCGAGCGAGACTCTCCCGCCGAGACAACCGACGGAGTGAGGCTGCGCTTGGTGGCCAACATCGAGCTGCCCGACGAAGTGCCGATTGCTCTCGAGTATGGGGCCGAGGGCATTGGCCTCTATCGGACCGAGTTTCTGTTCCTCGACCGCGACGATTTTCCGCGCGAAGATGAACACTTTATGCATGCCCGAGGCGTGCTGCGTCGCGTGGCCCCCTATGAAGCGACGTTTCGCACCTTCGACCTCGGCGTCGATAAAGTGGCACCGTTCCTCAGTCGGATTGCCGGGGCCAACCAGAGCAGCGAAGCGGAGCCGAATCCGGCACTCGGGCTGCGCTCGCTCCGGCTGTGTTTGAAAGAGCCGTCGTTCTTTAAGGCTCAGCTTCGGGGACTGCTGCGGGCCTCGGTGCACGGCACGATGCGCATCATGTTCCCGATGGTCAGTGGCGTGGAAGAGCTGGCCCAGGCCAAGGCACTACTCGAGGAATGCCGCTGCGAGCTACGCCAAGAAGGCATCGCGTTTTCAGAGCGCATTCCGATTGGAATCATGATCGAGATGCCATCAGCGGTGATGGTGGCGGATCACTTGGCCCAAGAAGTCGACTTTATGTCGATTGGCACAAACGATCTCATCCAGTACTCGTTGGCGCTCGATCGGCTCAACGAACACGTCGGCTACCTGTATCAGCCGCTGCACCCAGCCGTGCTGCGAATGGTGAAGCACACGGTCGATGCGGCCCATGCAGCCGGACGCCGCGTCGGGATGTGTGGAGAGCTGGCCGGTGAACCACTGCTAACGGTGATCCTCCTCGGGCTGGGACTTGACGATCTGTCGATGAATGCGGCGTCGCTGCCTCGGGTGCGCCGGCTGCTCCGTCAGCTCTCTGCGGCTCAAGCACGCACACTGGCCGAAGACGTCCTCAAGCTGCCAAGTGCCGTGCAGATCGAAGCGGTCGTTCGCGAGCGCCTGACTGCGATGCTGGGTGATGATCCATCTTGGTCGACTCTGACGAGCAAAAGCCGTCGCAGCGGCAAACGACCGGCCTAGCGCTCTGCCGAATTGAAGCGCGGACGAACGAGGCTCTAGCGAAGTTCCTTGCGCTCCGCAGCATCGGGCGCAAAAATCAGCGGGAGCCCTGCTCAGGTCGAGGATGCTGCGATGCACATGCGTTCGCTAGTTGGCTTGGTTTCCGCACTTCTTGGGATCTCCGGCTGTGAACGTCGGAATCTGGACCAGTGTCGTGTGCCCGACCTGCCCTGCGAAGACGGACGCTTTTGCAAGGTCGCCGCGAATGCCACCGTGGGTAAGTGCGAACTGACGGAGTGCTCCGTCTCGAGCGATTGCCCGACCGACCGTCCGAACTGTAGCCCGCAGGGTCGCTGCTTCGCCTGTGGTGCCACCAGCGACTGCTCGAAGCAAACCGGCACCCCGATCTGCGATGTCGGCCGCTGCGTGGAGTGCAAGACCTCGAAAGAGTGTACCGACAAAGCCAGGCCTTATTGCGAGGACACGAGCCGGGCTTGTCGTGCCTGCATGCGTCACAGCGAATGCGACTCGGCAGCAAACTCTCGGGATGGTATCTGCGTCAAAGACGATACCCTGAGCACACTCCCTACGGGACAGACCCTGCTCAGCGGCATGTGCGTCCCCCAGGACCGCATCGTCAGCGTGGACCCGGTAAGCTGCACCGGA
Organism: Polyangia bacterium; assembly: GCA_044228505.1. Taxonomy (GTDB): domain Bacteria; phylum Myxococcota_A; class Polyangia; order Palsa-1104; family JAEUJZ01; genus JAEUKA01. The sequence continues at coordinate 212,321 of JBGAUT010000007.1, forward strand.
ACGTGTACCGTCCAAGACAAGCTGACCGAGGTGGGTGCCCAGAAGCCCTATCTCCGACTCGGTCAAGTGATGTCGACGGCACTCATTACCGTGCGGCCCGTGCCTGGTCTGCCAGAGGTCCACATCGTCAGCACCTTGGCTGATTACTCACCACCCGACCCAGCCGGGAAAGACAAGATTCCCAATGCCATCCTCACCAACTCAAACGGCACCGTGCTTCGAGTGGAGGCCGGATCAAGTGTCACGCTCGAAGGTCTACTCATCAAAGACAGCAAAGTCGGCGTAGCCTGCGTCGCGGGCGGCAATGCCACCAAAGTGCGCATCCTCCGCACCCTGATCGGTCAAACCGATGTGGGCATACAGTCGTCACCCGGCTGTGAGCTGTTCATCGATCAGTCATGGATCGGTGAGGGCCCTCGCGACCGCTACAATGGGCTCGTCAACACTGGCAACCTGCTAGCAATGGATCTCGACGGCACCAAGTTTGACATCGTCAACACGGTGTTTAACAACAACAAGCCGATGGCCCCCGGGACGTTTTCGGGCATCTGGGTCCGTAACGCCACTGCGACGACGCCGGGTCGAATTGTCAACAGCACGTTCGCTCGCCAAGAGAGCGCATCCACCACCCGCAAAGCGCTGCTGCTCGACTGCATTCCGGCGACCGGCACTGTCTCCATTGTAAACAGCTTGTTTTTGAACAGCGTTACGCCAAGCGGCGGCAACACCTACGTTCACGCGGACTGTCGCAGCAGCGCCCAGAAGTACTTGGGCTCGGACGACTCGACGCTGACCGGTGATAACAACGCCACCGACCTGGTGTTTTCCGATGTCTTTAACGCGCCAGTTACGTTCGGAGACTACAGCCTCAAACAAATGGCAGACCCCCGCGTTCGCGATGGTGGTCTCAGCCAGTTCGTCGATGGCGGCAAGAACATCGTCCCCACGGTTGACATGATCGGCACCGCCCGCCCAGCAACCAAGCTGTCTCGCGGTGCATTTGAAGCAGCCCGGTAGTGCCTCGCCTTTGTTTCTGGCTCGCTTTACCATGACCGGGTATAAAGGCCCGCGAAGGAGCGTTCATATGTTTGGTCTAGGAGCGACGGAACTCGTCATCATCCTGGTGATCGTCCTCATCATCTTTGGAGCGGGCAAGCTGCCGCAGATTGGCGATGCACTCGGTCGCAGCATCAAGAACTTCAAGAAGGCGGCGGATACCGGCAGCGAGCTGGACGTCACGCCCAAGAAGGAGCTTGGTGATTCCGGCAAAGGCACGACCGACAAGGTCGCTGACAAGGCCTAGAGGCCCCTCGCATGCCAGATCCGCGCATCATCAAGCGCTACACCAATCGCAAGCTCTACGACACGCAGGCCAGCCAGTATGTGACCCTCGAACAGATCGCGCTGATGATTCGTCAGGGCGAAGAGGTTCAGGTTCTCGACAACAGCAGCAAAGAGGATCTGACCTCGGTCACGCTCGCACAAATCATCTTCGAGGAAGAGAAGCGCCAGAAGAACTTCATCTCACTCGGTGCCATGCGTCAGCTCATCCAATCAGGCGGAGCGTCGCTGCAGGAACTCGCCCAGCAGGCCCAAGCGCGGGTCCGCAGCGTCTTCCGCAAAGGCGACGGTGAGCCGCGACCAGGGGACAGCGACGAGTCGACCGATCCCCTGCGGCGTACGCTCAATACCGACAACCCATCGGCGGTGCGTGAGTTCATGGAGCGCTGGCAGGTCGCGCTCGAAGACTGGCAGCACAAGGTCGACGACCGCATCCACGGGGTAGTCGAAAGCCTGTCACCATTCGCAGCGCTCGAAAAAGAAGTGGCCCGGCTGCGCCAACGTGTCGATGAGCTAGAGTCCAAGCTCACCAAGCAACCGCCCGAGACCTAATCGGTCAGCGAACGCCAAGCGTTGCGCAGCTAGTACTTCTTGGTGCCGCGCAACAGCGCCGACAGAATCAACAGCACTGCGACAAACGGCGAGAGGGTCACCACGACTCTCTTCAGCAGCTCCATAAACTGCCCGCCCACCTGCGTCATTCCAAACAGCACCCACGGCCCAATCAGCACTCCGGCCACGATGGCGGCCCGCATGAGCTGACGGTGCATCTTTCGATACAGGGCCGAGATCACCTGCTCACTTACCTCGGTGGGCTGCGGTTCCTTCCCAATCAGGCGAAGCGTCAACGCGGTGAGCCCCATGGCCGTCGGAACTCCGAGCCCGATCCCGACCGCAATCCCCAGGCCCATGCAGCCGAAAAACACACCCGCGGACTGATGCGTGGGGTCGAGCAAAAACGCCAGCGGGATCGCGCCATAACCCATCACAAACCCAGCCAGCGCAAAGAAGTACAGCGCGTTGAGCGAGCCGAAGCCAAGGTGGCCCGACATTGATACGCCCTTGGCCAGAACGCCGAGCTGCTGCTTCTCTTCCTCGGTGTAGCCAAAGCCTGGGTAGCTCACCCCGAAGTTGTGAAGGAGCGTCATGTTGTACGCCCAGTGCTGCAGGATGATGCGGACAGAGCTGCTTACGGCTTCACTCATGGGCAGTTCCCCTCAACCGCTCCACTCTACTCCACGGCCGTAGCCGAGGGGAAGACTCGCGCTTTGGAACCACGCGCCATGCTAGCGCAGACGCTCTTGCAGCTCTTGAATATGGGCTTTGGCATCAGCGGTCTTGGCCTGCTTATAGACCTCGATCGCCTTGCGCAGCAGCGACTTCTGCTTGCCGGGGTCAGCTTGGCCAGCCGCCGCCGCGGCATCGACGTGACTTCGGATCGCCGCCCGCAGC
>JBGAUT010000080.1:0-12628 GCA_044228505.1 Polyangia bacterium
GTACACTTCGTTCGCGATTGGCTATCGCCCTCGGGGTATCCGAGACGACTTATCGCTCTGGTCTGGAGAATCAGGTACCGCCACTTGATTGGCATCCAAAACCTTGACGTTGATGCCACTGGCCGGATCGAGGATCAAGAATTCGACGCGGCGGTTCTTTTCGCGACCTTGCGGTGTGGCGTTGTCGGCAATGGGCTTATCGGGGCCAAAGCCCTGCGACTCCAAACGGTCCGCAGCAATTCCGCCATTGGTGGTCAGCCAAGTAAGTACGCTCTTCGCACGACGGGCGGACAAGTCTACGTTGTACTCATACCTGCCGCGATCATCGGTGTGACCCTGTATCGATAGCTTGCGAATCGCCGGAGTCGCGATCAGTGCATCGGCCACCGATTGCAGAACCGGGAAGCTCTTGGCCAAGATCACATCGCGGTTCGTCGCAAAAAACACCGGCTGAACAACGATGAGCTGTCCTCCCTTGACCTCTACGAGGCCCGGGCATCCATTCTTGCTGGCATCCGGGTGCGGAGCACCAGGCTTGTCCGGGCAAGCGTCCACCGGATCGGGCACCGTGTCATTGTCGCGATCAGGAACCGGACAACCGGGCTGGTTCGGGTCAGGTCGAGCACCTTGCGGAACGTCTGGGCAGCGATCCTGATAATCAAACACGCCATCCCCATCGCGGTCCTCTGCAGGACAGCCGAGTTTGACCGGATCAGGGGTGACCCCCTTGTGGTTATCCGGGCACAGATCATCGGCATCCAAGACGCCATCCTGATCACGATCTCCCATTGGACAACCAGTTCGAGCCGAGTCCGGACGTTCGCCTTTGTGAACATCTGGACAGAGATCATCTGGATCGATCACTCCGTCCTTGTCGCGATCCCCAATCGGGCAGCCGAGCTGGTTTGGATCGGGACGCAGCCCAGCGGGAACGGTCGGGCATAGGTCGAGCTGATCGACCACCCCATCTTTGTCCCGATCCGGACAGCCATTCAGCTTGGCGTTCCAGCTTGAGATACCCGCAACATCAGGACAGGCATCGCTGACATCAGGAATTCCATCGCGGTCGCGATCGAGCGGCTCCTCTTTGCGAATCGGGGCATACGCCAAGCGGAATAGGCCACGGAAGTCCGGAGTCCCCGGAATTCGCAACAGTCCCACGCCACCCGCCAAACCAATGTTCACTGCGCGGGCGATGTTGTAATGAAGACCCAGCAGTAGCTCCAGGCTGGTGTAGTCCGACGTAAAGGGCTTTGGCTGCACCGTGTCGTTGCCGAGCAGCGTCGTGCTCAGGAGCGCTTCAGGCCCGATCGCAAATCGGCGTACGGTGTCAGCATATGCGAGCGCCAGACCAATCTGGAGCTCTGAACCCACCGTGCTGCCTTTGGGATCAGCCGTGCCAATCTGCGCCGGTGCGCGATACAAAAACCCACCGGTCAGCGACCACATAAAGCGGCTCGCCAGCCCACCAAGCACCAGCTTTGGCATCACCCGGAAGTGGGAATCGCTGGATGTACCAGAGACTCCACTGCTGGTGAACTGACGCAGCGGAATCCACGCGTTGGCACCGATGCTCATGGAAATTCCGCTTCGGTAGGGCTGTCCAAACAGACGCAGCCAAAGCCCGACCCGAGGATCCCCCACCACGACTCCCTGAGTCGGCTCCACACCACCAGCCGGTGTCCCTCGTTCTAACAGCGTCACGGGCAGAGTGGCCGTGATCAGAACGCGGTCGAGAAACGAACCGGCCAAATCGACGTGTCCAAGGAGCTGATGCTCGACCACGTTGACGGTCTTTTCGACCGAGGTGCCGGTATCCACACCAAACACGAGCGGGTTGTGCCCGTAGTTGAGGGTGATTCCAGCGGCGAAGTACCGTGTCGAGGAATACCAGGGATGATCAACCCAAAACGACCACTCACCCGCTGACGTCGGCTCGTAACGGTTCAGTGAGAATCCAGTTTGGGTGGACTGTGCAGTAGCAGTGGCCGCTGCCAATGAAGTCAGTCCAGCCGCAAATAGAAATAACCAGGGGTTCACACGAGGTCGGTTCTTCAAGGGGTCCTCTCATCCATCAACATGCTTGAATGTGGGTCTGCCGCAGCGTACAGCCAGTCCGAATGCAAGGCCCAGGCCATAACACAGATTCGCGTCGACGTCCTTCGCAATCGGCAAACCGGGTGAACTCGCGGCCCTATGGCCAGCCTGCCAAACCGCCCCGCTTGCGGCCAAATTGCCTCAATGAGCATTCGCTCGCAGACTCCTCGGCGACGCAACCGAGTGTCTTTTGCAGACTGGACGTCTTTGGCATGACCCATGCAAAGTACCATCCAGTAGAGAGTCAGGATGAGCTTTACAGAGAGTGGCGGGATTCAGAGTAGAATAGCTCTGACACTAACCAATCGAGACAGGAGCCGAGGATGACCATGCGAATTCTGAGCGTTTTGATGCTTGCGGGCGTGCTAAATGGATGTGCCACGATGTCAGGAGGAGCCGGAGCGTCGGCGACTGCTGCGGACCCAGCGGTGGCTGCGGCCTCCCAGAACCTTGGCATCAAGGACACCCTGATTCAGGTTGCCGTCACTGCAGCACGCAACTACCTGAGCAAGGCGTCCACCACGGCCACGAGCGCCACACAAGATGCAGCGGCCATGGCCACCCAGAAAGAAGAAGCAGCCAAAGCCGGTCTCCAGGCCGCGACTGATAAAGCCAAGGCGGATGGGAGTGCGCTCACTGAGCCGCAGCAGTCTGGCCTGCTCTCGGTGCTCAAGAGCATGCTGTAACCACCGGCTAGCCGGTTACTCGTGGCAAGCGGAACCAAAACCGTGCGCCTGTTTCGGCGCGTGCCAAGTAACCAATCGTCCCCTTCCAGCGCTCCACAGTCATTCGGCAGAAGTACAGACCCAATCCGGCCTTGCCGCCATTTCGTCGGTCGCGGGCAAATTTCTCAAACAGAGAACCCGCCAGCTCCGGCGCAACTCCGGGTCCTTCATCGTCTACCGTCACACAAACATCCTGGTCGGTTTGCTGCATTCCCACGACCACGGTGGAGCCTGCCGGGGCATAGCGCAGCGCATTGTCGATCAGGTTCGCAAGCACGCGCTCCAGACGTGAACGCTCACCCAACACCCGAAGTGGCCCATCCCCTTGCTGCTCCAAGCGGAGCGCGATTCTTCGCCAGCTGGCTTTGGGCTGAAGCAATCTCACAGTGTTGATGACGCAGGCGCGCAGGTCCGGGGCCTGTGTCGATAGCTCATCGGCAGACCCTTCCCCCATATCGAACCGGAACACGTCCAAGACATCACGAATCAGGGATTCCTGATGAACCACTGCACGGAGCCCAGACTGCACCAGCTCCTGCGCGGCTGGCTCTAAGCTCTCCATGGCCAATAGCTGCAGCGCCCCTGCCACCGCAGACAGTGGTGTCGCAAAGTCATGCACGATACAGTGGAACAAAATATCGCGCTTCTGCACATCTTGCTGCAGACGGTCATGCGCAAGCTCACCGATCCGAGCTTGCTGCAGCAGAGATGCTTTCTCTTGGAGCCGCTCCTGGCTACCTTCGATAAGCAGAATCCGATGATTCCCCAGTTGATGCGCAGACACTTGGAGCAGCAGCTCGACCCCTAACCGATCAACCTCGCTCCAAATCGCAGGATCTGTGCGTTCCCCCTGCCCACGCTGCCACGCTAGCTTGGCATCAAACAGATAGTTTTCTACAAACGGAAACGTGTCCGATAAGAGTCTTTCAGAAAGAGTATTTCCATGCTCAGGAATGAATCGACCGAGCCAGGGTGGGGCCACGCCTATGATCTGAAAGGAGTCTTCCGGCCCCACAGTGCGCAGCAGAATCAACTGATCCAGGCTGGCACAGAATCTTGATAGGACTTCCTCGGGTCGATCGCTCATGGCTCAACCAGCCGATACCATGCGAATGGCCAACTGCCGGAACGCCTCTTCAACGCCCTGCCCGGTTTTCGCACTCGTCCGAAGCACGGAGCCCAGCTCGGCCAGACTGCGCTCCTCTCGGTCGCTCAGCGCCCACTCGTTTACCAAATCTACTTTGTTTAGAAGGATCAGAAACGGCACGTCTCCGACCGTGTCCTTGGCCAGCTTGTGCAAAACAAGGAGTCGATCGATCGACCGCGCACGTGTGCCATCAGCGACCAGCAGGTATCCCGAGCTCCCACGCAGAAAGGAAGGACGCACCGCTTGAAAATCATCATCTCCGTAGATATCCCACAGCAGCATCGAGACATCCGGACGGCCTTCGCCAAGCGTCACCAACTTCTTGTCCACCTTAACTCCGATGGTCGTGAGGTACTTCTCGGAGAAGACGCTATGCACGAACCGAGCCACGAGGCTCGTCTTGCCCACCGCGAACGAACCGAGCATGCAGATTTTCTTCTGAATCATCAACGGAGATGCCTAGTGAATCTGTGTAGCGGGCCGAGTGAGCGTGTGCCGCACTGAACGAGCGCGGGCCGAGAGAGAGACGCTCCGCTGGTCGGGTTCTTCATTGGTTTCATTGGACGACACGTCTCCGACGCATGCGGCCAGCAAAAGGCCGGACCGGACGACCATCCAGCCGCCAGGATGGGGAGAAGCACTACGTTCGCTCATAGAACAGCGCCCGCAAGATTGTTGCCCGTGCAACAAACTGCGTCGAATCTATCTATCAGAACTTGCGGGAGCGGTGGCTACTTTTTCACAGCCGGAAAAGAGATCCTCCCGGCGCGAAATACTAGCTTGGGGGAAGGAGGGTAAACTCGACGCGACGATTCTTGGCTCGCCCCGCGGGAGTGGCGTTGTCGGCCAGTGGCGTGTCTGGTCCAAAGCCGACCGCCGTCAGTCGCGTTCCATCAACGCCCTGATCGATGAAGTACTGACGAACGGCCTCGGCGCGCTGCTGAGACAGCATCCGGTTCTTGTCGGCTGGCCCAGCATTGTCCGTATGACCGGCGATCTGAATCCGCACGCTCTGATGTTCCTTCAGCACCGCAACCGCCTTGTCCAGCACCGGCTTGGATGCAGGCGTGATGATGGCCCGATTCGGCTCAAAGGCAATGCCCGCGATCGCACCGGTGAACTGAGCGATTGCCTTGGGCAGTTCATCGGGACAACCATCTTCATCCTGAAACTGGTTTTTCGTCTCGGCCTGATCCGGACACTTGTCCAGTCGATCGACGATGCCGTCTCCATCGCTGTCTTTGTCCGCACAGCCGTCATTTTCCTTTATGCCAGCCTCTGCAGGACATTTGTCTAGTCGGTCGACGACCCCATCGCCATCCCCATCGACATCTGGACAACCGCCGTTGACCGGTAGCCCCACCGCTGCAGGACACTTGTCCAGCGAGTCGACGATTCCATCGCCATCGGTATCCACGACCGGAGGTGGCACAACCGGTACTGGTGTCTGTGCAGCAGGCGTCACCACGGCTGGCGGCGCAGAGGCAGTCCCCTTGACATCGAATCGGCCATAGAACCCGAGCAGAACTTCGCCCTCAGTGGTCAGTGCTTGCGAAATCCCCTGCGGGAACACCGCCCGGCCATCGAGTCGCAGTCCCCAGCCCTTCGCTATGTCGGCCTGCAACCCAGCACCCAGGTGCAAGGCACCTTCCGCATCCTGGGTAAGCTTCGAGCCCGTCGACGGCATCGCAAACATACCACCGCCACCGGCCAGCAAGAACGGACGAACCCGCCCGGTCAGCAGGTTCAGCAGCAAGTGACCCCGTGCTGCCATCACTCCCACCCGCGATGAGCCGTCATGGCTGCTCGTGGGAATAATCCCCAGTTCTGCTTCAATCGCCAACCTAGGAATAGGCACATAGGCAATCCGCAGAGCGATGATTCCACTGTGGTCCAAACCATTGGTTGCCGTGGCAGTGTTCAGTCGTCCCAGTCGGTTGTCGTCATGAAAGAAGTGTACGCCTGCGAAAACTCCCGCATCGATCTCTGCATGTGCGGATTTCTCGACGGTGGTAAGCAATGCGATGGCGGACAGCAGCAAAGACGGCCCACCAAGGCGTGCGTAAGTAGAAGAAGTCATGGACGCCTCCTTGGGAAGGGTTAGATGAAGTTAACAACAAGCTGCAGTTCGGTCAGGGTGTCTAGCTTCTGGTTGTAGCGTCCCGGAAAATCAGGAGCGAACGGGAACAGCGTCGTCAGACCGGGAGCGTTGTTGTAGCGAAGCATCGACGCGGCACGCAGGCTCAGTGACTTCCAGATCTTGGTGGTAAATGCCAGTTGGCCGTTGACTCGGGTCGCTTGGGCCGCGCCCACATCGCGATCTCCGATATGTGCAACGTTAAAGTTGATGAGCGCCTCGACGTTGGCTTCCACGGTAGTATGATCTGCTACCGAAAGAACATAGCCAGCAAAGATACGCGCTGAGTGAAGAAAGACGTTCTCAACAAATCCCGCTGGTGGGGCTTCCGGCGCAATATAGTTGGTGAAGTTAAAGTCATAACCAAGTTCAGCGCTCAGCAGGTGCATCTTGGTATTCACGATTTGCCGTGCGTAACCAATCTGACCGCCGCCCATGAATCGCTTGGAGGCTGGATTGTCCAAGCCGGCCGAGGCGGTGATGTAGCCCGAGTTGCTCTTCGAGAAGAAGCGATCGTACCGGAAGGTGCCAAGCAGCAGTGCCGCGGTCGTCTTTCGCATCACCGACAACTCACTGTCGCTGTCGGCCAACATGTTACCGGTACCCTCTGTGTAGACCGCGATATCGGTGAGACCGTAGATCCCCTTCAGGCCCAGCGCGATCTTGTTGGTGCCGTCATTTCGCGACGCGGCAAATCCGCCGGTGAGGGTCATGACGCTGGCATTGCCGGTGCTGATCGAGAAACCGGCCGAGGCCGACGCCTTCCAAACCACCGTCTTGATGTCCTCCAACTTACCGAACTCTTGCTTGACCTCCACCACCTGGGCGTGAGCCGCATCCGAAACCATGAGGACGCCACACAGCGCAACGCCCACAGTCACGAGAGATTTCATACTCAACATCAATTGCTCCTTGACCCATCCCGTAGCTGAGGATGGACGTTTATCATTGGTTCCCGGTAAAGCAACCCACATGCCAGGCCTATTCCGTGGGTGGTTGGCGAAAGATACCAGCCTGTTGCCTCCCAACCGAGGCATTTTTGCGGAAACCGAGGCGCTCTTGCGCTCCTCCTTGCCGTGCGAGCCCAAAATGGGAGACTCTGTGGCGTCATGATGTGGACCTGCTGGTAATCCCATCACACCGAGCCTGATGAATGGAACCTGTGCAGTTAAAAGTGAGAGAGCAGACGCAATGAAGAAGTCTCATTCCAGCGTCTTGGTCGTGGAGGACGATCATGACCAAGTGCTGATCGTCCGTGGGTTTCTGTCCCGACTTGGTCTGAACCTGCGGTTTGCTCCAGACGCCGAGCAGGCCATGAAGATGTTAGAGGAAGACACTCCAGATCTGATCCTCAGCGACATCAATCTGCCGGGCATGAGCGGAATCGACCTACTGTCCACTGTGCGATCGCGATTTCCCGAAGTCACCGTCGTCATGATGACGGCCTTTAGCTCGATCGACCAAGCGGTGTCCTGTATCAAGCTGGGAGCGGATGACTATGTAACAAAGCCACTCCATCTGCTCGACCTGCAGGGACGGATGGAACGAGCTTTGGCGAGTCGTGCCACGCGAACACGACTACAACAGCTCGAGTCGCAGGTGCGAGAGCGCCATCGCTTTGATCGCATCATCGGACAGTCTGCGGCGATGCAGCGCGTGTTCCATATCATTGAGCGAGCCGCTCCGAGCCAAGCCACCGTGCTCATCTCCGGACGAACCGGAACTGGCAAAGAGTTGGTCGCACGAGCGCTCCACTATCACAGTCATCGTGCTGGAAAGGCGTTTGTTGATATCAACTGCGGAGCGCTTCCTGAACAACTGGTCGCATCGGAGCTATTTGGCCATCAGAAGGGGTCCTTCACGGGTGCGACAGAGATGAAGAAGGGTCTGCTGGAAACGGCAGCGGGAGGGACGCTCTTTCTCGATGAGGTCCAGTCGCTGAAGCCGGACCTGCAGACCATGCTGCTGCGAACGCTGCAGGAACGGACCATCCGTCGAGTCGGCGGCAGAGAGAACATCGACGTTGACGTTCGCATCATTGCAGCCACCAACAGGGACATTACCGAAGCGGTGCGCCGTGGTGAGTTCCGCGAGGACTTGTACTATCGATTGAACGTCGTAAACGTCTATCTGCCAGAGTTGAGTGAACGTCGTGAGGACATTCCTCTCCTCATTGAAAGCTTCCTTCGGCAGCTCGCGCCAGAGAACACGGCTTGTCAGTTTTCCAGCGAAGCACTGCGCAGACTGCAATCCTATTCTTGGCCCGGCAACATCCGAGAGTTACAGAACGCCGTCGAGTGCGCGCTCACCATCGGAAGACCTCCAGTGCTCGGGCTAGAAGACCTACCTCCTCACATCACTGGACTGACCAAGGTAGCCGGGGCCGAGCGCACCGGCGGCCCACGAACACTCGATGAAGTGGAACGCGTTCACATCCTGCGTGTGCTAGATGAGCTAGGTCAGAACCATACCCGCGCCGCAGAAGTGCTGGGCATCGATCGACGGACGCTGTATCGCAAGCTAGACAAGTACAAGATCGAGTACACGGAATAAGATCCACGGCGGTGTAACCCCGACCGCCGGCCGTTCATGCAGCAGCTTCCGGACTCAGACGTTGAAGCGCCACTCTACGACGTCGCCGTCACGCATCACGTATTCCTTGCCTTCGATACGCAGCTTTCCGGCTTCCCTCGCTTTCGCTTCAGAGCCGAATGCAACCAAGTCATCGTAATGGACAATCTGGGCAGCGATGAAGCCGCGCTCGAAGTCCCCATGGATGACGCCAGCAGCCTGCGGTGCCTTCATCCCCTTGGTAATCGTCCAGGCGCGGGTCTCTTTTTCGCCCGTGGTGAGGTACGTCTGCAGACCGAGCAGGGAGTAGACGCTCTTGATGAGCAAGTTCACTCCACTATCTTCCACACCCAGGTCCGTTAGGTAGGCCTTGGCATCTTCTTCCGGTAACTCGCCCAGTTCGGCCTCAATCGCAGCACTCACCACGCACGCACTGGCCGCATGAGCGTGCTTTACGTACTCCCGAACACGAGACACCAACGGATGTTTGTCGGGATCCTTGACCGCTGCCGCCAGCTCCGACTCGGCGACATTGCAGGCATAGATGCACGGCTTCGCACTGAGCAGAAAGAAGCTCTTCAGCAGCTTGCGTTCCTCATCGCTCAATTCCAACGTGATCGCGGGTTTCATCGCATCGAGGTGCGGCAGCAACTTCTCGCACAGCGCGTATTCCGCCTTGGCATCCTTATCGTTCTGCTTCGCCCGTTTCTCGCTGCGCTCCTTGCGACGAGTCACAGCCTCCAGGTCCGCTAGAATCAACTCCGTGTTGATCACCTCAATGTCGCGAATCGGGTCGACGGTGCCATCGACATGGGTGATGTCGCCATTCTCGAAGCAGCGCACGACGTGCACGATGGCATCGACTTCGCGAATGTGGCTCAGGAACTTGTTGCCGAGTCCTTCCCCTTTGCTGGCCCCTTTCACAAGACCCGCGATGTCCACAAACTCGATCGCTGCAGGAACGAGCTTCTTCGATCCACTAAGCTTCGAGAGAACGGCCAATCGCTCATCGGGTACGACGACCACGCCCTGATTGGGCTCGATGGTGCAGAAAGGATAGTTGGCCGCCTCTGCTTTGCGAGTGCGGGTGACGGCGTTAAACAGGGTGGATTTGCCTACGTTCGGTAGACCGACGATTCCAGCTTGGAGCATAAGGGCACCGAGGATAGCGGCGAATCTGGTATCGGGAAACGAAAAAAGCGGGGATTCGTCGCTCGACAAACCCACCGCACGTGTGCCCGCCCCACTCCACTTCCCCCCTCGCCACCATCGCAGGTCGGCATCGTCACCGCGCATCCCAGACGGTCAACCGCTGATCAGGCTTAATGTCTCGGTGGATCACGCCAGCGTCGTGAGCAACCTTCAAAGCAGCGCAGCAGTCGGCAATGATTCGTGTGGCCACGACCCAGTAATACGGGCCTTTGTGCTTCAGGTGCTGACCGGCACTACCCGGTGACAAAAGCTCCATCACGATGTAGCAAGCGTGCTCCTCGCGAGAGACATCGTGGATGGCGATGATGTTGGGGTGGTTCAGACGACCCGCAACCTGTGCCTCGCGCATGAACCGCTCGATGGCAGCAGGCTTGTGAAAAAACATACTCGACAAGAACTTGATCGCTACTTGCCGCTTCATGACCAAGTCATCGGCGAGGTAAACAACCGCCATTCCACCGTTGCCTAGGCGTTTGGTCACCCGATACTTGCCAAATGTCTTCCCTAGATATTCGTCCGCAGGCTCAGACGATTGAGCTGGAGTTGCGCCCTCAGCCCCGGTCTGGGCACCGCCTACGGATGATTCCGCAGTACCATGCCCCGCTGCGGGCACCGCACTAGACTTGGGATCCCTGCTGGGTGGCTTGTGGACCATTCAGAGGTAATTATCGACAAATTCAGCCAAAAGAGTCCACTGCTGTCAGACCTTTCTCCCTGAAGGCGGTTGTCCCATATTGAAATATACCGATTTTCAACACAATTATGCATAAGCGAAGGGCAGCAGCGACCTTTATAGACGGTGGCAGCTAAACACCCAAAGAGCACATCTGCTCCGATACACACACCTCGTCACCACTACATAATTTGAAGCTCAACAGGAATAGGCAGACATAAGTCTTTGAATTTGCAATAACATAGAAAACTATGCGTCGTGCTGTAGGTTATGTACGTGTGTCCACCGATATGCAGGCTGCCGATGGTCTATCCCTGGATGCGCAGACCGCCGCGATCGAGCAGTATTGCGCCGCCCATGGCTATACCCTGCTCAAGATCTACCGGGACGTGATCTCCGGTGGCAAAGACCAGCGACCAGGTCTTGGGGCCGCACTAGAGCAGCTTCAGAACTCAGCGGACATCTTGGTTGTGCTCAAGTTTGATCGGCTCAGTCGCTCGATCAAACACTTCTGCGAGCTATATGAACGCTACTTCAAAGACGGTCGAAAGGAGCTGGTTGCGATTCGGGAGTCGATCAAACTTGACTCCTCCCTAGGACGAGCGCTCGTCAGCATCCTCCTCGTGTTTGCGCAGATGGAACGCGAAGCCACCGGAGAACGAACAAGAGAGGCGATCCGCCACCTGCGAAGTCGGGGCTATCACTTTGGGAAGGTGCCGTACGGAATGCGGGCCACCCCGGCACCGGACAATCCCCGATTCCGACTACTGGTGGAGGAACCATCGGAGCAAGCCGTTCTCCAGAAGCTTCGCTCATGGAATACCGAGCGAGTCAGCATCTCGGACATGGCTTCGCGGTTGAACGCAGAAGGTGTCAAACCGCCGCAAGGTGAGACGTGGACCAAGAGCCTCATCTACAACTTGCGACTGCGTTTGAGCTGGCACAAACCTCGACCCCACAATCCACGTCCTCACTCCGATCATGATCTGAAGGAACGCATTTTAGACCTTCACAGCAATGGACACACACCGAAGCAGATCGCGGTGTTGTTGAACGAACAGAACTTCGTGCCACTCAAGGGAAGCAAGTTCACAGAGCGCAGCGTGCGGGGACTCATTTCACGCTGTGAGGAAGCCAAGCATCTGACTCCAAAAAAATTCCTAGAGAATATGTTGGAGCGCTTGCGCCGCGAACACGAGCTACGGATTCCGGACGAGCCATGGGAAAGACCTGGCTTCCCAAAGCTGGCACGGTACCTCATGGAAGCTGGATACACGACACCGAAGGGACACAGCCACTGGTGGCCTGCCCAGGTCCAGCAGCTCCTCGATGGACGCTTCGATCAGTACTACGGTCGCGGCAAAAACAGTGCCTCTGCAGCCTAGCGGCCGCTCGCAACCCAGCAGCTTGGGTCTGTAACCCAAACCGCATGGCGTCGAATGGGTGACGGCTCGCGGTTCGATACAGAGGGAGAGCTGCTGGCACCGATCGGCGGGTGTCTGAAGCTCATCGCGATGCCACGGACTGAGCGACCGCCGCCATCGAAGCCACTGCTTCGACAATTCAACTACTAGGGGCCGTCCCAAATTGAGCCACTGAGGCGGTGTCCGCGAGGAATGCCCGGCCTTGCGCGTGCTCGATGAGCTGCTGGGCGAGGGTGGTTTCGTGACGCTGGCCGGGCGTCAGCGTGACAAACAGAGGCCGCCCGCGCAGGTCCACGACGACGTGAATCTTCGTCGAAAAACCGCCGTGACAGCGACCTAAACAATTGGTTTGGACCCTCCTTTTCCGCCCGCAGCGTCTTGGTGCGCACGGACGATGGAAGCGTCGACGATCGAACCCTCGTCATCGACGTCGAGCTGTAGCGACTCAAAAATGCGCCGCCACAACCCTCGTCGAGACCAGTTGGCAAACCGATTGTAAACCGACTTCCACGGGCCGAACCGCTCGGGGAGGTCGTGCCACGGCACGCCGGTCTTGAGTCGATAAATCACCGCGTCGAGAAACAGTCGGTCGCCGCGAAGCGTTTTCGGCCCGGTCCGCTTCATCGGAAGCAAGCTCAAGAG
>JBGAUT010000081.1:0-12326 GCA_044228505.1 Polyangia bacterium
ATGTGAAAGGCAGCGGCTTACGCGGGGACTCTGGGCGGTCGAATGTGAAAGGCAGCGGCTGACACGGGGACTCTGGGCGGTCGAATGTGAAAGGCAGCGGCTGACACGGGGACTCTGGGCGGTCGAATGTGAAAAGGTGCGGCCTACGCAGGGACTCTGCGCAGCAAGTCTGTGGAATCCCCCGCTGACACCATCCGCTGGCCGGGTATGATGCGAGTCGATGAGATGGCGAGCAGCGAAACGTGCGGCAAACCGCCTGCGCGAATCCGGGCCGGGATGGCTGTCCGGGGTGCTGTTCGCTGCTCTGGTGGGAGGGACTCACCTTGCGGCAGGGGCGAGCCGGCCCCTGTGTCGGATCGAGCAACCGAGCGTCAGCAGCGACGGGATTCGGGCGTTGGTGACGCAGGTCGATCTGCAAGGACAGCTCCTGTCCGATCCACGGGTCGAGCTGGAGTTTCTGCCCGGACAGTTGGCTCGCCCGATCCATCGGCGGCCGCTTTTGCAGGGGGAAAAGAAGCTCTACTTTGTGTTGCTGGTAGAAGGTTCCTCTGCCTACGCACCGGCGACCGATGCGATTCGAGCGGCGCTGCGGGGGTTTCTGCGGGCCCTCCCTCCCGAGAGCCAGGGTGAGCTGTGGCAGTTTGGGAATCGAGTCGAACCACCGATTGGATTTCGGCCCCTGTCGTATCTGCAAGGCCTCGTCGACCGGTACAGTGCGGTGAGTGAGGGAGAACTCCAGCTCGTGCGGGCCGTGCGGCAGGGCCAATCGGTGCTGACTGCGCTTCCCGATTCCGGGGCGCGACGGGTGCTGGTGGTGCTTGCCGATGGCTATAACCCGGTGATGGATCGACGCCTGTTTCAAGAGGTTGGAATCGATCTGGCCGAGCAGCACATGCCGATCTTTCCGGTGGCGTTTTCACCGCGAGATGTTCGGGGACCGCTGCGCAACCTGGGGGAACTGGCTCGGCATGGCGGAGGTACGGCGCGCTGGGCGCGGACGCTGTCCGATCTAGAGCCCCAGTTTGCGGCGCTGGCACATGAGCTGATCTCTGCCGAGGTGGTGACCTTCGACCGCAAGCTGTGGAGGGACAAGGACGGTGGTCCCAGGCACCTGCGGCTGCGCTGTGGGGAGGGCTACTCGAACACCTGTTACGTGCTGGCACCTCCGCTGCGGCGCTCGCTGTGGTGGCTGATTGGGCTGGGATTGGCGGCGCTGGCGGTGGCGTCTGCTCTGACGGTGTGGTGGGGTCGAAAGCGCCGAAAACGTGCCACCCTGGCATCCCCCCCAATGCTCGGTCCCGCGCTCGTGGGACAGAGCGGTCCGCTGCGTGGCCAGACGGTTCCGCTCGGGAATCAACTGACCCTTGGCATCGGCCTGTCGGGACCGCAGACCTGCTCGCTTGGCGATGGACCGAGCGAGCCTTTGTGTGAGCTGCACTTTGACCGGACCGGGCAAGGACGTTATGTGGTGTCTTCCTCGCAACGAACCCACCACGTGTTCGTCAATGGCATGAAGCTGCTCGGTGCGATTGCGCTGCAAGATCAGGACCGGATTCAAATCGGAGACCTGGCGGAGTTTGTCTATCGTGATCAAATTGGAGTCAGCAGAATAAGTAATATTCCTTCGAGCACTTGACGGCGACAATGAGCCGTCCGATCATTCAGCCTCGAAAGAAAGCGAAACAGCGTTGAGTAGCCAAGAACTGATTCGATCCGGTCGCTTGGCCGAAGCGAAGGCCGCGCTACAACTTGAGGTCAAGGACAACCCGCAGGACTATCGGTTGCGGACCTCGCTGTTCGAGTTGCTGTGCGTGATCGGGGAATGGCAGCGCGCAGATCATACGCTGGCGGTGATGGCGGATGAGAGCGTGGAGGTTGCCGAGGGCGTGGTCCTGTACCGCAAGCTGCTCGCAGCCGAGGCCAAGCGGCGAGAGTTCCTGGCCGGGGGCGCGCCGCCGACTCTGCCGCTCGGGGATGCAGCGCTCGGACCCTATCTGGCAGCGATTCGACTTCTGGCGGATGGAAAGCCGCAGGAAGCGGCCGCGATGCTCGATCAAGCGGAGAGCAGCCGACCCGCAGTGAGCGGAGTGCGTGGGGGGGTTCCGTTTGCGGATCTTCGCGATGCCGATGATCGCTTTGCGGCGGTGCTTGAAGCACACCTAGGCGATGAGTATCTGTGGTTACCGCTCTCGAAGTTGCAGAGCCTGCGGATCTATCCGCCGACCAAGCTGCGGGATTTGATTTTCGCGCCTGCGATGGTTGATTGGGGCCAGGGCGTTCGGCCGGTGTTTGTGCCGGTGCGTTATCCGGGCTCTGAACATGATCCCAGGTCCGAGGTGCAGCTTGCTCGCATGACCACCACCCGGACCGAGCTGGCCGAGCCGGTGCTGTGTTTGGGACAGCGGGTGCTGCTGTTGGGTGACGCGCAGGTGTCGCTGCTGGCGCTTGACCTTGTGCAGCTAGACGGAGGCAAGCAAGATGGCACCGCAGCCTGAGCGACGTGCGCAGCTTCTGGCGCTGCTTCAGCCGATTGCCGGGAAGTCTTCGACGGGCACGGATCTGCGGGAAAGCACCAAGATCAACTCCTATGCGCAGCTCCAAGGAGTGATAAAGGACGATCGCCGCTATCAGGACAAAGCCGGGCAAGAAGGTGCCCCCGCGAACTGGGCCGATGTGAAGCAGCGCGCCTGGCACATCCTCGAATCAGAGAGCAAGGATCTCGAGGTGGCGGTGTGGCTGGTTCGGGCGCTGGTGAAGACGGCAGGAATCGACGGTCTGCGCGACGGGTTGGAGCTGCTGTGCGGGCTGCATGGTCAGTTCGCAGAGTCGCTGTTTCCAAGTGATGCCGACATGCGACGCAGTCGCTTGGAGTGGCTGGATCAACAGCTTGAGCAAGATCTGCGGGAGACGCCGCTCCCGAGTGCCACGGATCGCGAGCAGGTGCGGCAGGTGGCGAGCGGACTTACGGAGGCACTTGCGGCGGTGACCCAGACCGTTACGGAGCTGAAGCCGCGCTATGCCGAGGATCCGCCGACCTTTGGTCGCATCCGTCGGATTCTGGAGCTGCTGCGCGGTGGACTGGGTGAGTCTGGCCCAGCACAAGACGCTGGGAGTGTACCGGATGGGAGCAGTGCGGCGGGGACTGCGGGACCGAGTGGTGGTCCGCGCAATCGGGCGGAGGCGCTGCGCATGCTCGAACAGGTGGCGGCCTACTTTGATGCCAGTGAACCCCTGAGTCCGGTGCCGCATCTGTTGCGACGGGCACAGCGCTGGGCGCGGGGCTCGCTACAACAGTGGCTTACCGAGATGGTCGACAAGAACGATCAGCTCGAATCAATTTACAAGACGCTGGACATGACCAAGCCTGCCGCTAAGGAGTAGCGTAGGCCCATGAGGAGTCGTTGATGAGCATCCAGGAAAAGACTGGGCGAGTTCGCCCCGAGATCATGCACATCGAATATAAGGTCGAGGTCGGCGATGCCATCGCCAAGCGCTCGCTGCCATTCCTTATGGGAGTGATGGCCGATCTGTCGGGACAGCCGAAGCATCCGCTGCCAGCGCTCGGCAAGCGGGAATTTCTGGATGTGGACCGCGACAACTTTGGCAAGCTGCAAAAGGACGTGAGTCCACACCTCGATCTGCTGGTGGAAAACAAGCTCAAGAACGATGGCAGCCAGCTCAAGGTCGAGCTGGACTTTCCGTCCATGGATCACTTCTCTCCCGATGGGGTGGCCAAGCAGGTGCCGGCGCTGAACGAGCTGCTCAACCTGCGCCAGCAGCTTGCGGCGCTGGTGGCACGCATTGATGGCAAAGATGAAGTGACAAACCGTCTGGAGCAGCTCCTGAAGGAAGCGGACCAGGCGATTGCGAGCGCCAGCGCGGGTGGTCGAGAGGTTACCAATGGCTGATGCAACCCAGGCCGCACAGACCGCCCAAGCGGAAGTCGCATATAACGACAAACAAAAGGGCCTCCTGGACGAGGTGCTGGCGCAGTACGACGACTCGGTACAGCCGCAGCTCAAGGCCAACATCGACACCCTGGTGGCGCAGGTTCTGAGCAAACAAGTCTCGGTGTCCAAGGACGTGGTGGCGGCGCTCAAAGACCGCATTGCGTACCTCGATCGACTGCTCAGCGCGCAGGTCAATGCGGTGCTGCATCATCCCGACTACCAGAAGCTGGAGGCGTCCTGGCGTGGCCTGCGCTATCTGGTGATGGAGTCGGAGACCGGTGAGATGCTCAAGCTGCGGGTGCTCAACGTCACCAAGCAGGAGCTGTACAAGGATCTCACCACTGCGATTGAGTTTGACCAGAGCCAGCTCTTTAAGAAGATCTACAGTCCGTACGATACCTACAACGCGGTTCCGTACGGAGCGCTGGTCGGTGACTACGAGTTTGACTGGCGACCGCAGGATGTCGAGCTGCTGACCAAGATGTCGGAAGTGGCGGCGGCGGCACATGCTCCGTTTATCTCGGCAGCGAGTCCCAAGCTGTTTGGGATGAAGAGTTTTTCGGCGCTGCCCGAAGAGCGGGATCTCGCCAAGATTTTCGACGTCAACCTAAACCCCGACTACATCAAGTGGGCGGAGTTCCGGAAGTCCGACGATGCGCGCTACGTCAGCCTGGCGCTGCCGCACGTCCTGATGCGTCTTCCCTATGATCCGGAAAAGAACCCGATCGAGGCGTTCCGGTTCCAAGAAGATGTCGATGGTCGCGATCACAGCAAGTACCTGTGGGGCAGTGCGGCGTATGCGCTGGCGGCGCGGATCACGGCGGCGTTTGCGGAGTACGGCTGGCACATGGCGATCTGCGGTCTGGAGGGTGGCGGTCAGGTCAAGGGTCTGCCGCTGCACACCTTCGAAACGGACTCTGGGTCGAAGAAGGTCAAGTGTCCGGCGGAAGTGATCGTGCAAGAGCGGCGCGCCGGAGAGCTGATCAAGCTCGGAATGGTGCCGCTCGTGATGTACGAGAACACCGACTTTGCGGTGTTTGTCGATGCGCCAAGCTGCAAAAAGCCCAAGGAGTTCATCGACGAGTCGGCCAACGCCAATGAGGCGATCTCGGCGGATCTGCGCTGCATCCTGGCGGCCTCGCGCTTTACCCACTACATCAAGGCGATTTGTCGCGACAAACAGGGCTCGTTTGTGACTCCGCAGCAGCTTCAGGAATACCTGCACTCGTGGGTGATGAGCTATGCGGTCGACAATCCGGATGCCAAGCAGTCAATCAAGGCCTCGAAGCCGCTGCGCTCTGCATCGGTGGAGGTCCGCGAGATCAAGGGCAAGCCGGGCTACTACTCCGCCAAGATCTATCTTGCCCCGCATATCCCGTTCCGTGGCCTGACTGCGGGGGTTTCGATGGTCGCTGAGCTACCCAAAGCCAAGGGGTAGGTGGCGATTCGGTAGTCACGGCCGCAGGCACGGTCTGCGGCCTCAACCAGAAGTTCACACACGCGAAGGAGCAGGAACATGTCTGATGCATATATCCAAATCGATGGTGTGAAGGGTCAGAGCGTCGATAAGGACCACAAGGACTGGATCGAGATCATTTCCTACACCCACAACCTGAGCCAGCCGATAAACAATCCGACCTCGGGAAGCACCGGGCGGCGTGCTCAGGGCCGGGCCGAGTGGGAAGACATCAAGATCACCAAGCAGCAGGACAAGTCGAGTCCGTTCCTGGCGCATCTATGCGCTTCCGGAAACTACATCAAGAAGGCGGAGCTGCACTTGATGGCCGCTGGTGCTGCCGGTGCCAACACCCGCAACAAGTACATGAAGATCACCATCGAGGACGTGTACGTCTCGAAGTTCGACTCGCGTTTGGAGTCGGGTTCGAATCGTCCGCTGGAGGATGTGTCGCTGAGCTTCGGCAAGATCAAGTGGGAGTTCACCCCGGACGCGGCCAGCAAGACCGAGGCGGCGATCATCAAGGGGTGGGACCGCGACACCAACCAAGACTACAGCTAGCAGCAAAAGGGAGTCATGTCAGGCCTGAACCGTCCGTCGCTGCTCGATCGACTTCTCGATGACCACTACGAGGGTGATGCGAGCAGCGAAGACTGGTCGGTCAGCATCGCCGAGCTGGAGCGCAGCGTGGTGCGTGATCTCAACGATCTCGTCAACACGGCGCGTGCCGAACCGCAGGCGCTACCGGAAGACTGTGTGGAGCTGCGTGACTCCCTGCTGCAGTACGGCATGACCCGGGCGGGTCTCCTTGGGAAGTCCAAGGAAGACCGGCTCCAGGTGAAACGCGAGATCGAGCTGGCGATTCGCCGCTTTGAGCCCCGACTGGTGCATGTCCGGGTGGAAGAGGTGGTGGATGAGGCGGAAAAGAGCCTCGACGCCAGCTTGGTCCCCTATGCGTTTCGGATCTTTGCCGAGCTGCGGGTGGATCCCCTTCCCGAGAGCGTGCTTCTCGACGCAACCCTGTCTCGTTATCCCCAGACCATTCGCATTGCGTCGGGACTGTCGCTGGAGAAAGGGTCCGGCCGTGGCTGACGATCTGTTTCGTTACTATGAAAATGAGCTGCGCTATGTGCGCAAGCAGGCTGCGGACTTTGCCGTCAAACATCCCCGGGCAGCACGGCGGCTGATGCTGGGCGCAGACCCCAGCACCGAAGAGTGTCCCGACCCCCATGTCGAGCGGCTGATCCAAGCGTTTGCGTTTGTCGCCGCAGGCGTTCATCGGCACCTGGATGATGACTTTCCGGAGCTGACGGCGGCCCTGCTGGGGGTGGTCGCTCCGCAGCTTCTGGCACCGATTCCGTCGATGGCTATCGTCCAGTTTGCGCCCGATCCCAAGCTCGATCGGCCGGTCCTGATTCCGCGTGGGAGCCTGCTGGAAACGCGACCCGTAGATGGAGCGACCTGTCGCTTTCGGACCGCGCAGCCGGTGACGTTGTGGCCGATTCAAGTGGGAGAGCCGCGCCTCGATCAGCCGGGTCGACTGGGGCTTTCGCAAGATGTCGCGGCGGTGCTGCGGTTGGATCTGCGCTGCCGGACCGGTTCCTTTACCGCGCTGCTACGCGAGCTGTTCGATCGTCCACAGATCGGCGAGCAAGCGAAGCTGCGCTTGTATCTGCACGGTGCCGATCAGTTCGAGCTGTACGATCTGCTGGTGGGACAGACCAGCTCGGTGGTGGTGCGGAGCAAAGACGGTGGCTCGGTGGTGTTTCCGCTGACGATGCAGCAAGCGGGCTTTGCGCGTGACGAAGCGCTGTTGCCAAGTGGTCCACGGTCGCTCGATGGCTATCGCTTGCTTCAGGAGTACTTCGCGTGTCCGAAGCGATTCCTGTTTTTTGATCTCGATCTACGCGAGCTGGCCGAAGCGGGCCTGGGGGCGGCGATCGAGGTGCTGTTTTTGCTGAAGCGCCATCCCGGTCCCAATCGTCGCTATGCCGCCGATAGCTTTCGACTCGGCTGCACGCCAGCGGTGAATCTGTTTCCGCGCACGGCCGAAGAGCTGGTGATCGATCATCAGCGCACCGAATATTTGGTCGAGCCGAACGCCAACGATCCCGAAGCCTACGAAGTCCACAGTGTCTTGGGAGTCAGCAGCAGCGACGGCACAGAGACGTTTACGCCGCTGTATTCCCTGCGTCATGCGGGGCCGCCGAATCAGGTGAGTGGCCACTACGTGACCCATCGCCGCGCCACCACGGTGAAGGATCGCCAGCGCAGCGAGGTCTTTTTGTCGTTTGTGGATCTGGGGCTCCGCAAAGACCAGCCAGCCGTCAGCAGAGTGCTGGTCTCGACGCTGTGTACCAACGGCAACCTACCGAGCAAGACCGAAGCCCATCCGGACTTTACGCTCGATACCGGGGATGCCTCGGCGGTGTCGGCGGTGCTGGCGCTTGAGCCCCCGAGCCCGACCCATCAGCCGGGACTTCTGCGGGAGACCGCGTGGCGTCTGGTGTCGCATCTGTCGCTCAACTATCTGTCGATGGGCGATGACAGTGCGGACGGTCGTTCGGGGGATGCGGTGGCCGCGCTGCGCGAGATCTTGCTCCTGCATGCTTCCCATACCACGGCCCATAGTGGCGACTGGTTGCTTCAGCAGATCCAAGGCATCACCGACGTAAAAACCGTACGGATTGCCGCCTGTCCTCAGGGTCTTTCGAGCCCCGTGCGCGGTCTGCAAGTGCGCATGTCGCTGAATCGGCAAAACTTTCGCGGGACGAGCTTGCTCCTGCTGGCGAGTGTGCTGGATCGTTTCTTCGGTCGCTATGCCTCGATCAATTCGTTTACGCAGCTTGTGGCAGTCGATACCCAAGGAGAGGAGCTGACCCGATGGCCTCCGCGAGCGGGCGATCAACTCCTCCTGTAGACGCCGAAGGCAGCGACGAGCCGGACCTGCGCGCCTGGCCGACTCTGTCCGATCTGGCGATCCTCGATCTGCTGTATGAGCAGGGCTATCGCTTTTCGTTTCACCAAGCGGTGCGACTGCTCGAGCGACTCCTTCCCGAGCGGCGTCCGGTGGGCTATTTTGAAGATCCCACCGACGAAGTCGTTCATTTCCGCGCCCATGCGTCACTCACCTTTCCGCAGAGCGAGATCGTTCCTCCTGCCTACGATGCGGCTGCGCAAGAGCACGTCATTGTTCCGCCCAAAGACAGCATCGAGCCGTCGCTGCGCCATCCTGCCGAGATGACGGTGACGTTTATGGGTCTGACCGGGCCGATGGGCGTGCTGCCACGTCACTACACCGCCCGCATCATTGATCGCGTCCGGAGTCACGGAGAGCGGCGACCCGACCCGACGCTGCGCGACTTTCTGGATCTGTTCCATCACCGACTGGTGAGCCTGCTGCATCGGGCGTGGAAAAAGCCACGCTTTGCGGTCCAGGTCGAGCAGCGGATGCTGCGGCCTGCCGATGCTACGAATCCGCAGCCGGACGACCTGACGCGCTATCTGTACAGCCTGATTGGGATGGGTACGCCGGGACTGCTCGGGCGACAGGAGTTCCCCGATGATGGGCTCCTGTTTTATGCCGGAGTGCTCGGTCACATGCCGCGATCGGTCAACACGTTGACGGAGATTCTCGTCGAGTGGCTCGATCTTCCGGTGCGGGTGCAGCAGTTTGTGGGGGATTCCTATCCGATTCCGCCAGAGCTGTGGACTCAGCTTGGCGAGACCTCGTGCGGACTTGGAGACAACGCGATCTTGGGAGACGAAGCGTTTGTGCCCGATGCCAAGTTTCGGGTCACGATTGGGCCGCTGTCTCCCGAAACATACGAGTCGCTGCTGCCCGCTTCACAAGGTGGGAGTGAGGGTCGCTTGTTTCGACAGCTTGTGCAGCTTGTGCGCCTGATTGCTGGACCCGATATCGACTTTGACATTCAGCTACTACTGGCACCGGGCGACATCTCGGGCTGCGTGCTGGGTGCCGAAGGGAACTTCGCGCCACAGCTTGGACATACCGCCTGGCTTCTCGATGAGGAGCGAGTCAGCGGACTTTCCGACACCATCTTTGCCGGTACTCTCACCGGCCTTGCCACCGAGAAGGGGGTTTGAGCATGAGCCAGTTAAACCTACGAGCGTTAACCGACAAGCTCAACGACCACTGCCGCAATGCCCTGGAGTCGGCGCTCGGCCTGTGTGTGTCGCGAACCCATCACTCCGTCGACGTTGAGCACTACCTGCTGAAGCTGTGTGAGGGTCAGGACAGCGACCTTTTGCGCATCTTTCGTCACTACAACATCGAGCCGGGGCGGGTCGCAAGGGAGCTGGAGCGGGCGCTCGGTCGCTATCCGACCGGCAACAATCGGGCCCCGACCCTGTCTCGGCGGATTCCGCTGCTGCTGCGCGAGTCGTGGCTGATTGGAAGCATCGAGTTTGGGGCGGTGCGGGTGCGCTCGGGTCACATGCTGCTGGCGCTGCTCCGCGAAGATGAGCTGGGCCAGGTGGTCCGAGACAGTGTGCCGGCCCTGGCGGATCTGCCGCTCGACGAGCTTTTGAGCAAGTTTGCGACGCTGACCAAAGGCAGTGCCGAAGACGAGCGCGGTCCGTCCGCCGTAGCGGGTGGTGCTGCTGAGACTGCGGCGGGGGGCAAAGGCCCCGGAGGGACCAAGCTTGAGCAGTTCACCGTCGACCTGACCGAGCGGGCGCGCAAGGGCGATATCGACCCCGTGCTCGAGCGCTTTACGGAAGTGCAGCAGGTCATCGACATCCTCACCCGGCGTCGCCAAAACAACCCCATCATCGTCGGTGAAGCCGGTGTCGGTAAGACGGCCATCGTCGAGGGATTGGCGCTGCGCGTGGTCAAGGGCGATGTGCCGCCGCCGCTCAAAGACGTGACGTTGCGCATCTTGGATCTGGGACTGCTGCAGGCTGGCGCGGGCATGCGCGGCGAGTTTGAGTCGCGCCTAAAGGCAGTCATCGACGAGGTCAAGGCCTCTCTCAAGCCGATCATCCTGTTTATCGACGAGGCGCATACCCTGATTGGGGCGGGTGGGGCAGCCGGACAGGGCGATGCCGCCAACCTGCTCAAGCCGGCGCTGGCTCGGGGAGAGCTGCGCACCATCGCGGCCACCACCTGGAACGAGTACAAAAAGTACTTTGAAAAGGACGCGGCGCTGGCCCGGCGGTTTCAGCTCGTCAAGTGCGGGGAGCCGTCGGTGGATCAGGCCATCATCATGCTGCGCGGCCTGGTTTCCGCGTTCGAAAAACATCACAAGGTACGGATTCTCGATGAAGCGGTGGAGTCGTCGGTGCGGCTGTCTCATCGCTATGTCGCCGACCGGCACCTACCGGATAAAGCGGTGTCGGTGCTGGCGACTGCCGCGGCTCGGGTGGCGCTCAGCCAAGGCTCGACGCCTCCGCCGATTGACTTTAGCCGCAGCCGGATTGCCGCGCTCGATGCCGAAAAGGAAGCGCTGCTGCGCGAGGTCAGCGTCGGCGGTGACTTCGGAGAGCGACTCGACCGGCTGGGCAAGCTGCGTGAAACGGAGCGTGCGACGCTCGATGCGCTGACGCAGCGCTGGGACCAAGAAAAGGCGCTCGTTGCCGAGCTGAGCGGGCTGATGTCGCGGCTTTCGGGCGAGCTACCGAATGAAGAGAAAGCAACGCTCATCGAGCAGCTCAAGACCCGTCGTGCCGAGCTGTCTACGATTCAAGGCAAGGAACCGCTCGTGCATGCCTTTGTCGACGCGCCGACCATTGCCACGGTGATCTCGGGCTGGACCGGGATTCCGCTGGGGCGGATGGTCAAGGACGACATCGAAGCGGTGCTGCGGCTGCCGGAGGTGCTGCGGCAGCGGGTTGTCGGCCAAGACCACGCCCTGGAAGCCATCTGTCAGCGCATCCGCACCAGCCGAGCCGGACTCGAGGATCGTCGTCGTCCCATCGGGGTGTTCCTGCTCATCGGCCCGAGCGGCGTCGGCAAGACCGAGACGGCGCTGGCTCTCGCCGAGGCGCTCTACGGCGGCGAGCGCAACATGGTCACCCTCAACATGTCGGAGTATCAGGAACAGTACCGCGTCTCGGGGCTGACCGGCTCTCCGCACGGCTACGTAGGCTCTGACGAGGGCGGCATTCTCACCGAGGCGGTCCGTCGCAAGCCCTACACCATCGTGCTCCTCGACGAGGTCGAAAAGGCCCACCCCGACGTGATGGAGATCTTCTATCAGGTCTTCGATCGCGGCATGCTCAGCGACGCCACCGGCATCGAGGTCGACTTCCGCAACACCCTCATCCTGATGACCTCCAACATCGGCAGCGACCTCATCCACAGCCTCACCGCCGACCCCGAGACCAGCCCCGACCCCGACAAGTTCGGCCAGGCCCTCCGTCCCGCGCTCAGCAAGGTCTTCCAGGATGCCTTCCTCGGTCGCACCGTCGTCGTCCCCTACTACCCCATCCGCGACGAGGTCATGCGCTCCATCATCCGCATGCAGCTAGGCCGCATCAAAGGCCGCCTCAAGGAAAACCACCGCGCCGAGCTGACCTACGACGAAAGCCTAGTCACCGCCATCGCCAGCCGCTGCACCGAAGTCCACACCGGCGCCCGCAACGTCGACCACATCCTCACCCGGACCATCCTCCCCGAGCTATCCCGCGACCTCCTCGCCCGCATGGCCACCGGCCAAAAAGTCGGCTCCGTCCACATCTCCGTAAGCGAAAAAGGCGACTTCGTGTATCGGGTGGAGTAGGGGGCTATTGGTCAGTCCGCCGTCCGTCCTGCTCCTATCGCCTGCGTAGATTGGCTTGCACTCACTGGGTTGGGACATACTCAACCGCGCCGATTTCCGAGCCGCTGCCAGTCGGGCGAGGATTTCCAAAGAAGTCCCAGCGACGCTGGGGGGGGGTCTGTAACTTTGTCAATTAGC
>JBGAUT010000082.1:0-12223 GCA_044228505.1 Polyangia bacterium
CCAGCTACCCGTCTAAGCCTTGGTGGTCTATTACACCGCCAACTAGCTGATGGGACGCGGACTCATCTCGTGGTGAGAGCCCCTTGCGGGCGCCCTCTTTTTCGTCAGAAACCGGAGTTTCCGACCTGACATGCGGTATTAGCAGTCCTTTCGGACTGTTGTCCCCCGCCACGAGGCAGATTATCCACGTGTTACGCACCCGTCCGCCGCTTTACTCGGAGCCGAAGCCCCTTTCTCGCTCGACTTGCATGTGTTAAGCCTGCCGCTAACGTTCGCTCTGAGCCAGGATCAAACTCTCCAATTGAGATGTTTGAACCGTTGCCGAATCAATGATTCGACAGGGTACTTGTATGTTTTCTTCCCTGCTTCTCGCTATTCAGTTTTCAAGGACCAAACTTGTTCCAGCGCAACTGCACCAACAGCAACCACCAAACTTTTCGTCTGGCTTTGCTGCTGGCCGAACCGCGCCGAAGTGAGAAGTTATCTACCCCAGCCATTTGGAGGGGTCAACAGATTATTTTCAAAAAAATTCACTCCCGTCGGAGAATGGCTCAACTAGCTGCTGTTGATTATTGTTTTGCGATGCGTTTCGCGGGGGGATGGACCCCAATAACCTTGTCCAAGTGGGCCAAGTCGCCGATTTCGCCGTTCCTTGGTCGTTGCCGATCGATTCACTTGGTCGGAACGGCTTCTCCAGAAGGAGCGGGTTCCTCGTCGGTGGATTTCGGCATATCCGGGGGTTTGATGCTGCCCATCTCCGGGGCTGGTGGCGGTTCAAAACCTTCGCCGTAGCGAACGGCCGTACCTCGAATCGCGTGGTTTGGGGACCATGCAGTAACGGCGCGCTCGTAATAGAGATCGACGACGGCTGGAAGCCGATGCCCATCCGCCTCTCGGCAAAGGGCCTCTAAGGCGGCCTGAAAGTTGGTGCCCCTACCTTGCAGTGAAACCACACGAGAGATTTTCCAATCGGGCCGCGCAGTCGGGTAGACCACCGCTTTGCACAGATGCGTGTCGAGTGGCTGTTGCAGCCGTTTGGCGGCTAGCTCTGCCTCACCCATCGGTCCAACGCGTTGGCCGGCGGGACTCTTGCTCGTCACGCACGCGCCGAGCACAAGCATCAGTGCGATCGGGATAGGCACCAATCTCCCAGAATGATGTGGGGAGCCCGATCGCTTGAACGATGCGCTCGGCTGGTGATCGCCGAGCGCGTTAGAAGTCGATTGCCGCATGAACCATGGCTCCGTTGGGAACGATCGACGGGAGAACCCGCACGCTGATCGGCTGTCCGCTCGCTTTGCGAGTCACGAGGGCCTCATTTTTTCTTAAAAAGTGTGCAGTTAGCATGCTGGTCAAGCCGACGACCCCGAAGGTGCCCGCCGCAATCCACAAGCCCGTGGCCGCACTGGCCAGGCGATTGCCCTGTTGGCACTCCGTGAGATAGCCGTCGTAGGATGGATTCCCGACGAGAGAGCCAGGGCCTTGGCAGGTCGAAAGCTTGCCGCGATTGGTGAAGAAGCCCGAATAGTCGGCGGCCCGTGGACCTAGCTCGGTGAGAAGGTTGTCGATGTGACCGCTCGCTCGGTCCTCGGCCTTGGTCATCGCGCCCCAACTGCCGATCGCTGCCACGGCGGTCACAGCAGCCAGACCATACAGCGCGTAGGAGGAATAGCGCAGGATCGGCACCCAGTTGATGGGATGAGCTGGCTTTTCAGAGGCTGTGTCCGACGGCCAGACCGCTCGATTGAGGAGCTGCTCATCGAGGCTGGTGGTTTGATTTCCGCGAACCTGCACGGTCTTGACGACCTGGTCGTAGCCCGTCAGTTCCAGCTTGATGACATGATGGCCGACATCGAGCGTGGTGCTGGAAAACGGGGTGCGGCCGACTGCCTCACCATCGATGAAGACAAGTGCACCGGGTGGACTGCTGTTGACGTCGACACCGCCACGGAGCCCTTCTACGAGTAGGGAGCGAAGCCAACGCTGACACAACTCGTCGAGCCGGATGCTCGGTTGCATCAAGATCTGCTTCGGAACGGACTCGCTCAGCGTTTTCTCGACCGTACCATCCGAGACATTGAGCTGCCTGACGAGTACCACGTAGGCCCCACCCTGCTTCCGGATCGAGCCGTAGATCAGCCGACTGACCTCCAGGTTGCGACCCACCTTGGTCATGCAGTCGGCCCGCTCGTCATTGCAGCCGAACACCATCTTGACCTCGGCGAGATCTTGGGTGCGCGGCTCGATCCGCATGCCATGAAGCTGGGGCAGATTTCGTCGGAGTGCATCGGTGACGATCGCGCCCATGCCAGGCTCGACCGCAGAGCCATCCACCGCCAAGAGTCCCACGGAGGTCGGAGCGGCCTGGGTAGCTGGAGCAGCTCCAACGAGCACCGCTGACACAAGCCAGCGAAGACAGGATCGCGAGCGCATGCTGAGCAAAGGCATCGACTCGGTTCGCAATTTTATCTCCGGCTGGATTATATCCTGAGTCCTTCACAAATTTTCCGGTGCAAGGGGCGGCGAGTGCTTCGGCTGTCGATACGCAGCAAGATTTTGCTTGGCTTTGTGGTGGTGCTTCTCACGTTTGGAGCGGCGACCGTCTATGGAGCGTGGGCGGTACATACTCTGGGACAGCAGCTTCGGCTGGTCGCGCTCGGCTATTCCAACTTGCGGCTGGAGCTTCAGGACCAACAAACGATTCAAGCGAACCTCCAAAGGCGGCTGCTCGACCCAGACAAGGGACCGCGCCTGAGCGATGAGGTAGCGGTCGATCGCAAGCTGCGACAAGTGCGGCTGCAAACCACCCAGCAGCATGTCGATGAGCTGCGCCGCAACCTACCGATCGCAGACGCTCTCTTTTTGGAACAAGTGCAGGCCCGATTGAGAGCGCTATCGGAACTGTACACGGTGACCGACGCTTTGCCTCTGCCGTCGGCAGTGCAGGGTGAAGAGCAGGCGGCTCGGCTGCTTCAGCAGCTCTCGTCGAATCTGACCAACAAAGTGATCGAGGTGGTCAACGCGGGCTCGCGGTATGAAGCCCGGGCTGGGCTCCTGACCGTTGGGCTCGCGCTGATGGCGACGCTGTGTAGCTTGGTGGTGCTGCTGCTGGTGCAAGCCACGCTCCGACCGCTTCGGCGGCTATCCGATAGTGCCAAAGAGGTCGCCCGTGGAAACTATCGCGAGCGGGTCCAGGCGGATTCTCCCGACGAAGTGGGGGAACTCGGGCGTGAGTTCAATGCGATGGCCGCAGCCCTCGCCGAACGTGAGGAACGCCTCCGCCGCTCCGAGCAGCTTGCTGCGGTTGGCAAGATGGCCGCGCAGATCACCCACGAAATTCGCAACCCGCTCACTTCCATCGGCCTGAACGCGGAGCTCTTGGCCGACGACTTTGCCGACGACGACAGCGAAGCGCGCAAGATCGCTCAAGCGATCGTCAAGGAAGTCGATCGCTTGACGGACATCACCGAGCAGTACCTGCGCTTTGCCAGGCTGCCGGAGCCTCGCCTAGAACCCGCCGAGGTAAACGCCATGCTGACCAGCCTGCACGGCTTCCTCCAAGAGGAGCTAGGTCGTCGCGGGGTTACCGTCACGCTAGCGCTCGCCGATGCCATTCCGAAGGTGATGGCCGATGACAATCAACTGCGACAAGTGCTGCTCAACTTGATTCGCAACGCAGCCGAAGCGATGGCCGAGCAACCACCCAGCGAACGGAAGCTCACGATCGGCAGCCGTCTGACCGGCACCGGAGCGCACGAGCGCCCAGGGATCGCGGTCGACATCATCGACAATGGCCCCGGCATTCCGAAGGAACGTCACCGCCAAATCTTCGAGCCGTTCTTCACGACCAAAAAAGGTGGCACCGGCCTCGGTCTCGCGCTCAGCCTCGAAGTCATCTCACGGCATGGTGGCCAGCTGATGCTAAAAAGCCCACTCGCAGAGGGCCGAGGAACCTGCTTCACCGTCGAGCTACCTACAACTTAGGTTGCCTTGCGCGGGACCGACAAGGCATCGTCTCCGCCATGGCAACATGGGTGCTACGCGACATTGGAGAGCTGCTCACGGCGGCCGGTCCCACAGAAAACGGCGCAACGCGCAGCGAGCAGGTGGCCAGGGCGGAATCAGCGCTCGGGCTGGTACAAGATGCAACGCTGGTGGTGATCGACGGCAAGATTCACTTCGCTGGCCCCAGCCACGAGGCCCCCGCGATCCATCTGTTGCCGCAACCGGTGTTGGTCGAGACGGCGCGTGGACAGCTCGTCACGCCGGGTCTGTGCGATCCCCACACCCATCTGCTGTGGGCCGGGGATCGCAGTCGTGAGTTCGAGCTGCGCAACCTCGGCGCGAGCTACCAGACCATCGCTGCCCAAGGTGGTGGGATCGTTTCGACCGTGCGATCCACCAGCGCAGCCAGCGATGAGGAGCTCTCCTCCGGTCTACGCGCTCGACTTCACAACGCGCTGCAGCTTGGAACCACCGCCTGCGAGGTAAAGAGCGGCTATGGCCTTTGGCCCGGCGCGGAGCTACGACTGCTGCGGTTGATCTCGGCGGTAGCGCACGACCACCCGTGTACTGTCTCACCGACGTTTTTGTGTCATGTTCCGCCCCCCGAGGCCCAGGAGGGTGCGATGCGGGCGCGGCTGGTGATGGACTTGGCGATGGCCTTCACCGCTGCGAAGGCGATTGGGGCCGAAGCGGTGGACGTCTACTGCGATGTCGGAGCGTTCACACTGGCTGAGACGCTGCAGCTCTTCGAAGCAGGCAAGCACGCGAGGCTGGGGCTGCGCTGTCATGCCGAGCAATTCACTTACACCGGAGCAGCGGCGGCAGCGGCTCGACTCGGCGCGCTGTCCGTCGAACATCTCGAACAGCTCGATGGCGCAGGTCGAGAGGCACTGGCGGCAAGCGGCACCATCGCCAACCTGCTGCCGGGTGCCGCTCTCACCCTGCGTTTGCCATGGCCGGATGCGGTGGCGCTGCGTCACGATGGCGTGCGGCTGGCACTCGGCACGGACTGCAATCCGGGCAGCTCCTATTCTCAGTCGCAACCACTGATGATGTCGCTCGCCTGTACGCAGATGGGACTGTCTTGCGCCGAAGCGTGGCTGGCCGTGACCGTCAACGCTGCGCACTCGATCGGCCACCGTGACCGAGGTCAGCTCCGCGTGGGCGATCGGGCCGACTTGGTGTTGTGGGAGGCGGACCACTATCGCCAGGTTTGCCAGCAGCTTGGCGGAAACCCGGTGCGTTCGGTGTGGGTAGGCGGTCGACAATACGTCCGTGATGGCCTCCTCATCGAAGCAAGCGATTCGATTTAATTTCGGCAGGGAACCACGCTCAAAAGCGACCGATCGCCTTGACGGATTTCGCTACGCTGCATCTAATCGGGCCTCGCCCTGGGGATACCTGTGGATCGTCGTCCAACAGCCATCTTTCTATCGTTGCGTATGCGCTCGTATCTGACGTTTTGGGGCGCGCTCGTCGCACTGTTTGTCTCATCAGGTCTGTGCGTGATGCCGCAGCAGGGGTTCGCCCAGAGCCGCGATGCTGCGCTCATCCAGACACTCCATCATGGCCCAGACCCCGAGGCGCGGCGGCAAGCAGCGATTCGTATCAGCAAACTCGACGTTACGGTGGCCTTGGAACCGCTGATGAAGGCGCTACTTGCCGACCGCAGTCCCATCGTTCGCGCCGCTTGTGCCGATGCGCTCGCCACGCTGGGCACACCGGCATCCCTGTCGGCACTTCGGGCAGCCACCCATGACGAAAACGCCGGCGTCAAACAGAAGGCCGAAGCGGCCGTGGACAAGCTCACCAAGCTGGCCGCTCAACCACTGGAAAAGCTGGTGGTTCTCATCAGCCCACCTGGCAAAGGCGCAGGCTCGAAGGTCGCTACCTCCATTGTCGGACTCCCGCAGCGCCTCCGCGACGAGTTTACTCGCGAGCTAAAAAACAGCGCTGACATCGATCTGCGTGATGACGCCAAGGCCATTGAAGCTGGCGAGTCCGCCTTTGCCATCGAGAGCAGCGTCACCAGCCTGCAAAAGCGCACCACCCCGCGTGGCGAGCTGGAAGTCTCCTGCGACATCAACGTGACGATCTCGCTGCTACCGGGCAAGCGGGTCGTCGGCATCGTCTCGGGTGGGGCCAGCACATTTTCTCCTCGGGATAGTGCGGCCCGTGTCAGCAAATCCCAGGTGGCTGACCTCGAAAGCCAGGCGCTTTCGCAAGCCGTACAAGCCGCGACAGAGAACCTGTTGTCGTTTCTGCGTGGACAACGGAAGCCCAAGTCGCACTAGCATCCCGAACCGCACAATCGGTCCATCGGCATCGCAATTGCACCTCTGCGTCTAACCGCTTGCGGGCAGCATCAAAACGAGCAGACAGGATGCCTGTTGACCCAGGCACCTCTATGATGCGACGGTAAAGTGCTGCCAGCGCGCTTACTTAGTGGATGACATGGGGACGGCCTCGGAAGTCAAAGTCAGCACAGTCCAGCACTGGTCGCCTCCCAAGGCGTTCGACGAGTATCGCCTGCTTTGGCCCCTGGGACGAGGTGGAATGGGTGCGGTCTACCTCGGGCACGACATGCTGCTCGACCGGGCCGTCGCCATCAAGTTCATCTCGGCGATCAATCCCGACGCAGTGTCTCGGGAACAGTTCCTGACCGAAGCCCGCGCCGCTGCGCGACTCCAGCACCCCAACGTCGTCACCGTCTACCGGGTCGGTGAGATCGAGGGTCGCCCCTATATCATCCAAGAGTACATCCGTGGTCAGAGCCTAGAGCGGGCGAAAAAGCCGTTCCCGTGGCAACAGGTGCTCGATCTGGCAATCGGGCTGTCACGCGGACTGGCAGCCGCTCATCGGCGAGGCGTGCTCCACCGTGATCTCAAGCCTGGCAACGTCATGCTGCCAAACGACGGCGGTGGGGCCAAGCTACTCGACTTCGGGCTGGCCAAGCTGCTCGACACCAATCAGTCCCAGACGATCGATGTAGTGCCGATCCAGGAACTCGAGAAGCTCACCGACGAACAACGCCGGGTCACCGAGTCTGTGGACCTGCTTGCGGCGACGATGGCCGGGACCAGCACCCCAAACGGTCTCATCAGCCAAGCCGACCGCGAACATGCGGAGAAAGAGGCCAAGGCGGCCGTGCTCTCGCTGTCATCACAAGCAACGCCGCAGGCCCGCTTACGCCCAGCCAAGCCCCCATCAGAGCCGCCGGTCACGGTGAACATCCCATCGACAGACGAGTCGATTCGACAGCGCTACTCGACCCAAAACCGACTCGCCGCAGCCTTCGGCAAAGAGCACGTGGAGCAGTCGCAGATTCCCGACGAACTGTGGCGCGCCGACCCGCTGGAAAAGTCGAGCACCATCAAGGGTACGCCCCTGTACATGGCCCCGGAGGTGTTCGAAGGCGACCCGGCCTCTCGGCAGTCGGACATCTACTCTTTGGGAGCGGTGCTCTACGAACTCTGCCTGGGCAAGCCACCTCACTACAACACCTCGCTCGTCGAGCTACATCGGATGGTCACGACGACAGACGCTCCGCCACTGCTGTCGATGGCCGAGTCTGTCGATCCGCGCTTGGCAGCGGTGATCGACAAGTGTCTACAGCGCGATCCAAGTCGCCGATTCCAATCCGCCGATGAACTCCGCGAAGCCTTCGAGCAGCTTCAGCCATCCGCGCAAGGTCATGCCGTCCCCGAAGGCAACCCCTATCGCGGTCTGCTGCCCTTCGAATCGCAGCACCGTGCCCTGTTCTTCGGTCGTCAGTCCGAAATCGGCACGCTGGTCGATCGGCTGCGCACCGAGTCCTTTGTGGTCGTGGCCGCCGACTCGGGCGTCGGTAAGTCCTCGGTCTGTCGCGCTGGCGTGGTGCCGATCATTCGGGAAGGCGGTCTGGGAAGTACCACCTATCAAATCGCCACGCTGGTGCCGGGTCGGCAACCACTGCTGGCGCTGTGCGAAGCCGTGGCCACCGCGATTGGCCGAGACGAGCAGCCACTGCTGGCAGCCATCAAGACCGATCCCCAGTCGTTTCCTCGGGTGCTGCGCGGCCTGCTGCCGGCCGGCACCGGCCTTCTGATTTTCGTCGATCAGATGGAGGAGCTCGTGACCATCGCCGACCCGCATCAGGCCAAGCTGGTCGGGGAAGCGCTGGGAGCACTGGCCGGCAAGTCCGGAGAGCTGCGACTCCTTGGCACCGTGCGCGCCGACTTTGTGTCTCGAGTGGCCACGGTGCCCGGTATTGGCGACGAAGTGAACCGTGGGCTGTACCTGCTGCGTCCCATGGGCCCCGACAAGCTGCGCGAAGCCGTGATCGGCCCGGCCCGGCTCAAGGGCGTCACGTTCGAAACCGAAGAGATGGTCGACTCGCTGGTGGCGTCCACGGCAGAGAGCGACGCCGGGCTACCGCTGCTCCAGTTTGCGCTGGCCGAGCTGTGGGATGTCCGGCAGGGCAACCGCATCACCGCCAAGGCGCTGGAGTCGATCGGCGGCGTCATGGGCGCGCTGGCTCGCCATGCCGACCACCTGATTGGTTCGCTGCCGATGGAGCGGCGACCGCTGGCCCGACGGCTGCTGATGTCGCTGGTCACGATCGATGGCACCCGCGCTCGCCGCACCGCCGAGGAGCTGACCTGGAACGACTCCGACGCCAAAAGTGTCCTCGAGCTGCTCGTGCGGGGCCGACTGCTGGTCGCCCGCGAGACCCCGGACGGCGCGGCCTACGAAGTGGCGCACGAGGCGCTGCTCAAGGGCTGGGGCACGCTCAAGCGCTGGCTCGAAGAAAACGCAGAGCGGCGAGCGGTGATGCATCGCCTCGAACAAGCCAGCCTGGAGTGGAACCGCCTGCACAGAAGCCGCGACGCCCTGTGGGCAGCCAAACAGCTCGCCGAGCTGGCCCTGCTTGAGCCCGAGGACATAAGCCCCAAAGAAGAAGAGTTTATCAAGGCCTCGAAAGCAGCGATGCAGCGGGGACAACTGCTGAAGCGTGCCGCGCTGCTGACGATTCCTGTGCTGCTGATCGCCGCCTACATCGGCGTGCAGATTACCGCCCGGCGCAAGCTGGAAGGACGGATCAACGCGCTCGTCGAAGATGCACGGGGAGTCCTCCGCGAGGCGGCCCAGCAGGATCAGGACACGATCCGACTGCGCAACGAGTCCTTCGCGCAGTTTGACGGCAAGCACAAAGACGACGGCGAAGCGGTGTGGTCCAAGGCCCGCGAGTCCGCACAAAAGGCCGACCGAATCTACAATCGCGCCGCCCAGATCTTGGAGTCGGCGCTGATGCTCGATGCCACCCGAGCCGATGTCCGCGAGCAGCTCGCCCAGGCCCTGTACCAGCGCGCCAGCAACTCCGACCGCGATCGCGATCGCCAGCGCCAAAAACGCGACGACCTGCTCGAGCGCATGGCGCTCTACGATGTAAGAGGCACCCTGCAGCAGCGCTGGAAGTCCCCCGCCAAGGTCACCATCTCGACCTCACCCCTCGGTGCGCAAGTTCAGCTTCAGCGCTATTTCGACGAAAAGAATGGTCGCAAGGCCCTGACGCCGGCCAAAGACTTGGGTGTCACCCCGCTGTTCGATGTGTCGCTTGAGCCGGGCTCGTATCTGCTGACACTGACCGCAGCGGGACGGGTCGACGTTCGCTATCCGCTGCTGGTCGAGCGAGATGAGCAGCTCCGCATCGAAGTCCCGATGCCGACCCGCAGCGAAGTCCCCGCAGGCTACGTCTTTATCCCCAAAGGCCGCTTCCTGTTCGGCTACGGCGAAGACGACAACCTGCGCAAGACGTTTTTTGGCACGGCACCGCTTCACCCGGTCGTGCTCGATAGCTACCTGATCGCTCAGAACGAGACCACCTTCGGCGACTGGATCGAGTTCTTGGAATCACTACCAGCCAAGGAACGGCAGCTACGCCTGCCACACGCAGCACGAGGCGCGGCTGGTGGCATTCTGGAGCTAGCAGAAGATGTCAAATCAGGATGGGTGCTCAAGATTCAGCCCCAAGACAAGGTTCTCATCGCCAAACGCGGTGAGCCCATCGAGCTACCGACATCCGGACCCAGGCACCGTCAAGACTGGCTCCGCTTTCCGGTGGGAGGAATCTCGTACGCCGATGGAGTAGCCTACGCGGAATGGCTGAAGGCTTCGGGTCGGTTGCACGGTGCTCAGGTATGTAGCGAAGCCGAGTGGGAGCGGGCCGCGAAAGGCGCGGACGAGCGCGAGTATCCTCACGGTGACACCCTGGCCATCGAAGATGCGAACTTCGATACCACTTACCAAACCGGCAGGACCGGTGTGATGGGCCCAGACACCGTAGGCAGTCACTCGCTCTCTGCAAGTCCGTTCCAGGTGTTTGACATGGTGGGAAACCACTGGGAAATGACTGGCTCCGTGCTAGGCAAGGATGAAGTTGTGGCACGCGGAGGCAGCTACTTTTTTGATGCTCTCACCGGTCGTAGCTCGAATCGAGTCGTGATTCCCGACAACCAGCGAGCCAACGACAACTCCCTCCGCATCTGTGCATCTTGGCCACCAAAGCGCTAGGGGTCGCCATACCATGCCTTCGGACAATTGACCCCAGACGACAGTCCCCGCCTCCTCCCGCTGGTCTTCATCCCACCACAAGTGCTCTGGTCTCGCCAAATCGGCAACCAATCGATTTCTCCAGTCCTTCCGCTGAGCTGTCCGCACAGACCTCCGCTCGGAACCAATACAGCGTGTACCAGTTGGTACAGTCCGGCATTCCTTACCCAACCGGTGTTCACACCCATTGGCACGCAACATGCGATGCGTCACAGAAGGAGGATGTTTATGAAAACTACAATTGGTTTGTTAGGTCTGTGCGTCGGTGTGGCGGTCTCGAGCGGCTGTAGTCCGAACGACCTCAATGGTGTGTCTGATCAGGACATCGCCGCGCAGTGGCTTAATTCCGCTGTGGACAATAGCGCCAGTGTCAACGGCATCAGCAAGAACGGCATCAGCAAGAACGGCATCAGCAAGAACGGTATCAGCAAGAACGGCGTCAGCTATTCCGGTATCGGATATACTGGAACGAGCATGAAAGCCACCCCTTCCGACCAAGGCGTCGAGGTCGATGGCACCGCACTCACCGGCATTAATATGGTCGGCAACCTCACCGATGGCGGAACGATGGACTTGAGGGTCGACGGGATCACCTGGAACAGTGTCGCAGGTGTGTATCTGTACAACCTCAAATACTACAACGGATCTACCTGGGAATGGGTTTGCGGAACCGATACCGGTGGGAATCCGATTGCTGCAATGCCCATCATGAAAGCGTATCTGCATCCGACCTATGACGAAGATGAGGACCAGTCGCGCTTTTCTTTTGGCTGCGTCAATGCCGCGATCGCCAAATGCGCCTTGTGGGGATTCAAGCCCTGGGACACCGCCTACCCAGAGACCTACAGTTCATCCACGAAATACCGAAACATCAGCACCTCGCATCAGGCTTGTCAGCGACTCGTCCGTGCCGACTACTGCGGCAACGGTATTTCTCACACCCGCAACGGCACCCCGATCGATGTCTACGACGCCCTCGGCATTCAAAACCCGGACAACATCGGCGGCAACACCCTCGAAGCCGACTGGCGACCGGATGGCGCGCACTGCATCCGCCACACCCGCTGGGCCACCGCCGACTCGACGCTTACGCCGGGCGAGACGGATCTTCAATACGTGCAGCGCGTCTGCCCGAGCCGCCTAGCGGCAAACGATGCGTCTTGTAGCAACGAAGCCAACTCGACCTTCTACAAGGCGAACGGCTTCGATCTGTCGAACCAGGCCAACCGCGACCTGCTCCGCAATCAGTCGTACCAGCACTAGCCGACTCGGTTCCGCTCCCACCGGCTGACCCCACCGGCTCACGACTCCCGCACGCCTCGCGCCGGGAGTCGCCGTCAGCACCGCAGACAAACCCGCTGGCACCCCGTGCAATCCCGCTGGCACCCCGTGCAAACCCGCTGGCACGCCGTGCGCCCAGCTCGTCACCCCGTGCCGACCCGTCGTCCCCCCCGTCCCCACTGCTCGTCACGCCATGCGGACTGCTCGTCACGCCATGCGGACTGCTCGTCACCCCGTCCCCACTGCTCGTCACCCCGTCCCCACTGCTCGTCACCCCGTCCCCACTGCTCGTCACGCGGTGACCGCGAGTTCGCCACGCCGTGACAGCGAGTCCGCACGCCGTGAC
>JBGAUT010000083.1:0-12209 GCA_044228505.1 Polyangia bacterium
GTCATTTCGCCCGATACTATTCTGCCCGTTACGAAAGCCTGGATGATCTTCCCGATACCGAGGAGAAGCTACGGGGAAGAGTCCTGCTTCTGGTCGGCCCTACTTGGGAGGATCGGCGGGATGCTCCATTAGCTTCTCTGCTGCGAAATAGATCTTCGAAGTGACTGCGAGCATGAGCTCTTCTTCTAGACGCGTACGCTCGATCTCTCGAAAGCTCTTGCAGGCCCGTAAGGCCCGGATCATTCCGGCGGTGGCTGACTCCGGTGAGTTGTGACTCTGGGCGCGAGCACCAGCCCCCACCAGCAGTCCGTGAACCAGCAGCAGTGCTGCCCGACGGACTGCGGTTCCGTGTGGATGGTCTTGTCCCGGACGCTCTGCTGGACCGTATTTGAAGTAACCGGGCAGCTCCCGATCGAGTAGTTCCAGTGCCTTGCGCAGACCAGCCGCATCAAGCGACACCGATGCCATCTGCGTGAGCAGATTCCGTGCCCCAGCGGAGACCTTGGGCGGAAGGTGTTCGATGCGCTCTGCTGCCTCGCTAAGATCCTGCGGACCAAACGACTGTGAACGAGCCGCAACTTCTCGCCAAGACGGTCCGTGGGCTGGGCTTCCTCCCACTGCGTCATCACCAGGAGCACAGAGCAGTACGATTGCAATCATGGCCATTCCTTGTTTGAGCATACCGCGGCGAGCCAGCATCCCTGAGTCCATAGTGGAAATCTACTCATAGTACAAGTGCGTGAGTGCACCTGGACCCCCATCAAACGTCTTGGTCCAAGAACCGTCCTTGATGGCCTTTTCTTGAACCCAGGAAGTGACACCGGTCCATGGATCGGAGATCAAGAAGCGGCGATCGTCTCCTTTGCCACGGACGTCCGTGCAGGTCATAAAGTGACCACCGCCACCCGTCCAACCGACCCGCAGGGGCACATCCTGTCCATCACGTAGTTTGTCTGCCCAGTTGTTCATCTCTGCGCCGCTGATCGCGCCGGTTGCATCCTGGGCATTGTGGAATGTGTAGTTCACATGAGTTGCGGGCTTGGTATGATCGTTTAGTGCGTCATCCAAGTACATGCCATCGCCTTCTTTGCGGGTGGCATTGTCGCGCATCGCAGCAAACTCTGCTTCGGTAGGGTGTCCTTTGTTACCAGCTCGCATTCTGTCGAGGGCTTTGGTAAGTTCTGCTTCTTGTCCTTTGGCCAACGACTTGCCATCAGCATAGTCACGTAGAAGCTTGAAATCTCCGTCGGTGATGGCACCACTCTTGAGCAGCATTTTGCTGTCGGTACTAAAGTCGGTACGTACCTTTTGACCCAGCCTGGAAATTGCCTGATCAGGAGTGCCATCTGCGCCCCCCAATCGTTCGAGAATCTCTTTCTGTTCCTTGGCCGCTTGGTTGTCTTGGCCGGGATCATTGAATCCGCTCTTGTGCAAAGCACGGGCATAGATCGGATCGGCAGCGGCCTTTGTCATCTGCGCGGTGGTGGGTCCACAGGCTTGGGAGTAGCGCTGGAACAACCCGTCGTTATCGTTTCGAGTATCACCGTCCTTCATTCCATTTGGATTGAGGGTAGAGGTGTTTTCGTTATCGACATCGATCGCGGTCGTGGTTCGGATCAGCTCTTTGCGTTCCTGGCCCCGGATCTCACCAGCAAACTGGGCCACCGCGTCTAGGTCCTGCTTGACATCTCCGCCCTTGAAGTCATCCCTTCGGGCAGCCAACGCCTGCAGCAGCAGAGCCTTCTCTGCCCCCGCATCGGACCCTTTGACCAGCTTTCCATCCGCCCCTTTTCCTGCCTCTTGCAGGAGCTCGGTGGTGCGCTTGAAGTCACCATCACTCATCTTGAGCAGAGCCTCTGTTGCCTCACGCGCTTGCCGGGCCCCCAGAATGCCTTCCTGTCCGCGATCAGAGTCGGTTCGCCGATCGGCAACTCCGCTGACCAGTGAACCAAGGATATCCGTGGTGATCCGTCCCCCGTGCTTCTTGTCGTCGGCAGCCATCCGTGTGATATCGGCATAGGCACTGAGCGCTCGGTCCGCATTATCGGTGGTCATCGCATGTTCGATGATGCGCATGTGCTCCACCAGAGCGTCACCAGAGAGTCCCTTGCACTGCGCCAGTACCTGATCTTTCTTGGCCGGACTCATGTCGAGCTTTTCGAGCTGCTTGGAGAGCGTGTCGCGTGCCTGCTCGGCATGCTTGCGATCTGCTTCCGTAATCTTGCTGCCTTCGACAGAAGGGGCCTGATCTTTCTGATCGCCTCTGTGACCGAGCAGTCCGCCTGCGACGCCTCCAACGATTCCACCCACCACATTCCCAACCGGCCCAAGCACAGAGCCAACCGCTGCTCCGATGAGCGCTCCTTTGGCTGCACCTTCCCAGCCTCCTCCCCCAATCGGTTGGGTGGTCTTCGCTGGACCGGCTACTTGGGCCGCAACCGGAGGCCCTCCTCCGATTGGACCATACTTCGACTGAGCCACCGCATCCGGCGGATGGACCACTTGGGGTTCCGCATTCGCTTTTGGGTACGACCAAGGCCCAATCGCTTGGGGTTTCCGGTCGGTATCAAACGTGGGCATGACGATTACACCTTGTGAAAAAACACTTCATTCGCTGGTGCGAGCTCGTTCGATCCGAGCGGGGAGCTGCGCAAAGCGCAACCACTACACCGACCTACAACGGATCAGGACGCCCCTCCAGAATAGACAGATTATACATTCCTATTATAGGCCCGGAAGCAAGCCTCGACCAGTGGGGCCTTTCAATAAGTGGCTCGCAAAGGAGACCTACTGAGTGGTCATGGCTCACACATCGACCACCATCCACCTTCCAAGCCGAGCTCTGCTAGGCACCGCCGCTGTGTTTGAAACAGAGCCCTCCCCCCAGTTCCGCAGCGGCTCCTAGTGCTCGCACAGGCTCACGGCGCGAACGTTCAGCGTCTGCTTGTGGCGTTTGCGTTCCTCCATAAGCTCCAGTCGCACGGTCAGCGCTTCTTCGTACGGAATGGTCCCTTGCTGAGCTGGCACCTCCGCGGTCGATGAAATGGTGACGCTTGGGTCCACCAGCCAGAACACGATCACCCGGCGCCGTGCTTCGGGAGTACCTGCTACCACAGACAGAGTGCTGAGTTTATGGATATGTGAGTTGGGGAAGACCACGAGCCGACCCTGCGGAGTGGCCACACTTCCCACCGGAATCGTACCTTCATCCACGAGCTGCTCGACGGGTCGCGGCCGGCACTGGGCGATGTTCCAAAACAGACGCCCCGCTTCTTCCAGGGTATAGGCACGTTTGAAGCGAAGCTCACCGCCTTCGAGAGCCTCATCACGGTCCAGAATATAGACGCAGGTGGCGATGATGTGCTCGTGACTCATTCCTTCAACGTGCCACACCCCTTCGTGTGTCTCTCCAGCTCCAAGTCGGTACTCGACAATCTTGGGAATGACCAGAATCTCGCGTCCACGCAGCGACATCGGAGGAGCGGCGCGCTGGGTTTCGTCCACGCTCTCTGGTAGCTCCCCTTCGTGCTCGACGCCATCACAGTCCTCCTGCCAAAACTTGGTGCTTTCGACGTAGCCCGCCACACTTTCGATGAGCGGCAGCGCCGTTGCCAGCAGTGCGGCCAGGTCATCGTACGTGGAGGGATGCCGATTCCGATCCAGGTTGTTGATGTAGGACGAGACAGTCACCGTACCGTTTTCGGCGATGCGAAAAGGAGTGGGAAGCCACTGATAGCGAGAGCTCTCGAACGGGCGACCAAAGCGATCGTAGCTGGGCGTCTCACGCTGCTTGGCAGGATGAAGCAGCACGGAGCGTCCTTCGATATATGGAAACAGGGATGGATGAACCAGATCGCGCACTTTGGTTCCTGATCCGGGGTGATAGTCGACGGGTTCCATGTCAATCAGCCGCTGGACATCCGCCCGCAATCGCGCCACCAGTTCGGCATCGACCAGTCCATCTGCGAACGCCACTCCATCTGGTAAAGGATTCCTCAGGTGCTTTTCCCAGATCGCTGTGACCGCAGGTGATTCCACGACGTGGAACCAAGAGTCAGAGGCAACCTCCAGTTGCTGTCCGGTACCCGGGTCCATGAGCATCAACGTGTCCTCTTCCCTCGAAACCACCGTGGCGGTCTCTCCCGGAAGTGGTTCCCCAGTTGTGGTCCGTAGGTCATCACACGAAACGATGTCCCCCGGTTGTGGCTGGTAGTCTTCTCCGTACGTCATCAACTCATCGACGAATGCAAAGTCAGTGGTTTGTGCCAGGTGGGTCGTGGACATCGTGACTCCAATGAAACTCGGCTCATACCGAGAAGGGTTCCAGAACAACGCAACAGCAGGCAGAAAATACAATAGTGAACCCACGATTGCTAGGAGCGTTCTGGTTCGCAAAAATCTGCGTCGACATCCCGGCTTAGCCTCTCACATCCCTCCACGCGCACTGTTCACCCGGAGCCCGCTTTCCTACGAATGAGAGACGGCCTGTTCAGCGGGTAGCGAGGGGGGCAATTTGTCACGCAAATCGCCATGCGCGGGGGTCTGTTTGGGAGGACTCCTTCTCGACTCCGGGAAGACTCCCTATGTCCGTCAAATGACTCCCAAAATGGAAGAGGAAGCGGGGCGACACTTGGTTTGCTGGCTTGCGTCTTTACCGTTGAGGGCAGCTTGGCAGGGGCTATACAGCATTCTTAACGCAGCGGTTCATCGCCCAATCGGGTGTGCGCT
Source organism: Polyangia bacterium (assembly GCA_044228505.1). Classification (GTDB taxonomy): domain Bacteria; phylum Myxococcota_A; class Polyangia; order Palsa-1104; family JAEUJZ01; genus JAEUKA01. The sequence goes on from JBGAUT010000083.1 coordinate 4,729, forward strand.
TCAAGCAAGTCTCAGCTTACAAGCCCAAGGTTGTATTGACATCGCTCCTGGACTCCGGGGGCAAGCTTGCAACCTTCGCTTTTGGGTATCGTACAGGACTGGGCTGGACGCTCGCAGGCGAGTGGAGTGCCAGTCTGTTCGATAATGTCTCAAGCCAGCCTTCCATCGAGCAACTGTTCCCTTGAAGTGGATCGGGAAGTACGCGGGAAGCGCCTGCGGCTGGGACTTGTCAGCGAGATGAGACGCTGGGACGTAGTGGGAACGGAAGGAAGAGCGAGGCTCCGGCAGCGTCGCGGAGGGGAAGTGTTGTCATTTGGGTCGGAGCAAGCAGGGGAGGCAGCAAAGCCGACCAATCGGAATCCGCGTCCGTTTGGCTTGCCCAAAGGCATGGTGTGGCGGGTCTAGGACAGCAAACCACGCCGCAAGATGACGGCCACAGTTGTAGGAGAAGACATGCCGCAGCCTTTCGTCCTTCAAGAGTCTGTCGCGTCTGCTCGTCACAGTATGACTTCACTGCCAGTTTGTTTGGGAGAGTGCATCGAGGATCGACTGCAACGGTTGGTGCCATCCATAGAGATGCACCCGCAGCCCCTCCACCGTGCGATGCATCATGCGGTGTTTTCAGGTGGCAAGCGGATCCGTCCACAGCTTCTTGTACTGATCGCGGGGGCCTGCGGTGCCGATCTGCAAGCGTTCGATCTCGCGCTCAGTGCTGCCTGCGCGGTGGAGCTTGTTCACGCCGCTTCACTTGTTCATGACGATCTCCCCTGTTTCGATGATGCCGCCACTCGTCGAGGACGACCGACCGTGCATGTCCTGTGTGGGACTCCGATGGCAGTGCTGACAGGTGATGCGCTGCTTACGCTCGCGTTTGAGAGTCTTGCAGGCGCTGCTCCGCTGCTTGCGGACAGAGCGCTACAGGTGGTGCGATTGCTCGGACGTGCAACCGGCTCTGCATCGGGTCTTATTGGTGGTCAGAGCATGGAACAGAGCCTTGGCACTCCGTGTCTGACCCCGGCGCTGATCGAGCGGTACCAAGACATGAAGACGGCGGCGCTGTTTCAGTTTGCCTGCGAAGCAGGAGCCGTCGTAGCGGGTTCAGCACACACCAAGGACTGGGCATACGTTGGACAGCTCATGGGTCGGTGGTACCAGCTCGCAGATGATTGTCTGGATCTGCATGGTCTGCCCGAGCTGGCGGGCAAACCGGTTGGCCAGGATGCTGCACATGGACGGCCGAACGCGATGGCCTATCTGGGAACCAACGCGAGCTTTGCGAAGATGCGGTCTCTGCTCTGCGAGATCAAGAGCCGCATCACTGAGTTGTGCGCAGTGGCGGCCACTTCGCCCACGCCAATCCTTGGTCTTCTGGAGTCTCTCTGCGAACAAATCATGCGCACGATCGGAGCTGCTCATGCGGACAAGTGACATCATGTCAACCGTCGCTCGGGCGCTGTCTGTCCTGCTACGTTTGCCAACGCGAGAGCTCTACCTTGGTTGGCGCTTCATGCAAAATGACATTTGGGCTGGGGTGATTCCCGGTGTGGCGTTCACTGCAGTAGCCTTGCGACATGCTCCGGTGGACCTTGGATCGAGCATCCAGATTCTGCTCCGAAGCGTGTGCTATTTCTGCTTGTACTTATACGGTCATACGCTGGCGAACCAGATCGCGGGCATCGAAGAAGACCGTGTCAATAAGCCAGAGCGACCGCTGCCAGCCGGCATGGTCTCGCCGAATGGTGCCACCGTGAGACTGGTGGTGGTCACTGCTCTGTTTGTACTGCTGGGCTGGCGGCTCGGAGTCTTGCGCTGGGCAGTCCTGTGGGCGACCACCTATCTTCTGCTGAACTTCTATGGGCATCTGCACTGGTTTTTCAAGAACTGCTTGCCGATGTCAGTGGGGGCCACAGCGATGCTCTGTGCTGCATGGGAGATGGCCGCGCCGCTCACTCCGTCAGTTTGGCATGCAGTGCTCACCATCGCTGGATTTGTGGCACTTACGAGCCCGATCCAGGACTTTCGCGACATTGCCGGTGATCGCGTGATGGGACGAAAGACGCTGCCGATTGCATTGGGAGAGAGGCCCGCGAGAATCCTGGTCAGCATCGGGCTGATTGGCTGGCTGCCGATGGCTTATCTGCTGCATATGCGAACCGCGCTCGACACCCTGCCAGGTGGAGTGGTTGCTATCGCCATCACGGCTTTGGAGTGTGTCGTGACAGCACGACTCCTGTGTCCTCCCGAAGTGGGTCGCACGGCTGCAGACCATCAGACGTATCGTTTCTACGAATACCTTTACTGCCTCTACGTAGGAAGTGCGTTCGTATTTGTGTCGTAGTCTCCCAACATTTCACTTTTCCGAGGAGTGACTTCCGAATGACTGACATCAACACTCACCAGGCCCTGGGGCAGACGATTCCAGACCTCCACTTGTCGCAGCCACCTCTTGCTGCCGGACTACCGCTGGTGGGCCTGATTCCTCAGCTCTTTGTCGATCCACTGCGGACGCTCACAGAGGCTTCACGCCAGCACGGAGACTCGGTTCGCCTGCGCATCGGTCCCAGTGAGTGCTACCTGTTCACGCATCCTGATCACGTACAGGAAATCTTGGTCGACAAGGCGCAGATCTACACCAAGGAATCGAGTCTGTGGCAGGCCGCTCAGGCGCTGGTGGGAAGAGGAATCGGGACTACGGATGGTGAGTTCTGGCGCAGAAACCGGCGAGCCATGCAGCCCCAGTTTCATCGCAGCCGACTGCTTGATCTGTCTACCATTGTGGCAAATTCCATCCGCGATCTGCTTGATGCCCTGCGTGCAGAGGTAGTCCAGGGTCGACGCTCGATTCTACTGTTCAAGGAAATGCGCCGCATGGTTTCGCAGGTCTTTCTGCGGGCCATGTTTGGCAGCGCGATTTCGCCTCGCGAGCTTGATGATCTCTTGGTTGCGCTCAAGGACTCCTTCGAGCGCGTTGACAAGCTGCTGTGGACCTCGTTTCTTCCGTCCTGGCTTCCTGTGCCAGGGCAGCGCCGATTTCGCGATGCTGTACAGGTGATCGATTCGATCGTGTATCGAATCATCGAAGAGCGGTTGAAACAGCCTGCAGACCGAGACGATCTACTCAATCTGCTGCTGATGTCTTTTCCCATCCAGTCGGGCGACAAGAACGCGCTGTCCCAAGTTCGCGATGAGATCGCCACGATGATTGTGGGTACGCAGGATGGGCCCTCGCTGATGCTTGGCTGGAGCTTGGCGATGCTGTGCCAGCACCCAGATCTGGAACAGAGGGCCCGCGATGAACTCAGCGCGCAGCTTCAGGGCGGTGCCGTGACGTACGAAAACGCCTCGTCGCTGTTGTTTACCCGAGCGGTTCTTGAAGAGTCATTGCGTCTATATGTGCCGCTGTGGCTCACCGTGCGTCTGGCGGTCACGGATGATGTCGTGGGTGGAATCAGGGTGCCGCGTGGCAGCTTCGTGTTTCTTTGTCCGTACTTGACCCATCGTCATCCGCAGTTTTGGCCCCAGGCCGAAGTCTTTGATCCGAATCGGTTCATGGGGTCTGACGCCGCTCCCAGTCATCGGGGTGCGTATTTGCCTTTTGGTCTAGGACCGCACTTGTGCATCGGAAAACACATCGGACTCCTGTTCGGACAGATGTTTGTTGGCGAGTTCATGCGGCGCTTTCGCTTTCGACTTCAAAGCAGCGCGCCCATCGAGCTCAAAGCCATGGTTTCTCTACAACCCAAGCAGGACGTCCTGCTTCATCTCGAAGCGATTTGAGCGGATCTTAACGGGAGAGAATACATGCAAAACAGTAGCCTTTCTGTCCGCCCACCGGTCGATGCAAAAGGGCTGCCCATCGTTGGTGCGCTACCGGGGTTGCTCGTCGACCCTCTGCGCACGATGACGCGACTCGCTCATCAACATAGTGGGGCCGTGCTGCGGATTCCGTTTGGGCCCTTTCAGGTCTATATGCTGACTCACCCGCGCCAGATTTCGTACGTTCTGCACGAAAAGTGGCGGCAGTATCCGAAGGGTGAAAATGGAATGTGGCAGCAGATCCGCCGGTTGTTTGGAGATTCACTCGTAACGATTGATGATGCGCGCTGGATAGAGGATCGCCGCCTGCTCCAACCCATCTTTCAGCGTGGGAATCTGAACGCGATGGTAGGTGAGATCGTGGACAGCATCAGCGAAGGACTGGACGGTCTGTCTTTGCTGGCTCAGAACGGAGCCCCGCTGGCGATTTCCCGCATCATGGCGCGCTTGTCCGAGGACGTGCTCCTGCGCAGTCTGTTTGGGGTCAGAGTCACAGACTCTGAAGCTCAGGAGCTGCGCGAGTCGATGATGAATGCGTTCGCCTTCGCGATGACGCGGATGCTATTTTTCTTTCTGCCCAAGTACCTTCCCATTCCGAGCGAGCTTGCCTATCGGCGCGGGATCCGTCGGCTTGATGAAGCAGTGTACCGGCTGATGCAGAAGCGACGCACCCAGGCAGGCCCGTCCAAAGACCTCCTCAACGTGCTGCTCAACACCCGTCATCCCGAGACTGGGGAGCTGCTCCTTAACAAGCACGTACGCGATGAGATCGTCACCATGTTTTTTGCCGGGCACGATTCCACATCACGCACCAAAACCTGGGCACTAGATTGCCTGTCCCGAAGTCCGGAAGCACTCCGGAAAGCGCAGGATGAGGTCGATGGTGTACTGGGATCACGCAAGCCCACGCTCGATGACGTTCCGAAGCTCAAGTATCTTCGGCAGGTGGTTCAGGAGACGCTGCGCCTGTATCCCGCCGGGTGGTTGATGCCGCGTACCGCGTTGGAAGATGATGTGATTGACGGCTACGCGATTCCTAAGGGAGCGTTTCTGTGTATCAACATCTACGCGGTACATCGAGATCCTGCGCTATGGAATCGGCCCGACTCCTTTGATCCCGAGCGATTCGATGGCAGTGAATCGAGTTGGCCACGCGGACAATACATCCCCTTCGGTGGCGGCCCTCGGCTGTGCATTGGCGATCAGTTTGGCCTGATGAACGCGCAGCTTACCTTGGCGATGTTCCTACAGCGGTTTAGCCCACGACCCGTTGCAGGCAAAGAGTTCCGTGCGAGCGGACTTGGCGGATCGCTGCAGCCGGCCACGGACGTGATGATGTACTGCACAGCGCGGAACTGAGCGCACTCCGAACGAGTCATGGGCGAACGGAGCGCGATGAGCAGACCTGCAAACAGAGAGACAGATGAAGATGCACGATACGATCGACAGAACCCGTCCAACTTCGGCTCGGATCTACGACTACATGCTTGGGGGCTGCCATCACTTCGAGCCGGATCGGATCGTCGCTGAGCAGATTCTCTCGATATTTCCGCAGGCGCGCATGGCGGCGCAGGTGAACCGGGGTTTTCTTCGGCGAGCAGTTCGTTTTATGATCGAAAGCGGCATCCGGCAGTTTCTTGACATCGGGTCGGGGATTCCGGCAACCGGCAACGTACACGAAGTCGCTCAGGAGCGCTGCCCCCAGGCCCGCATCCTCTACGTGGACATGGACCCGGTCGCAGTGGCGCATGGGGTTGAGATCCTCGCAAGCAACGATCGGGCAGCGATGATTCAGGGCGATCTGCGCCAACTCCCAGAGATCTTCGCCCACCGCGAGGCGCGTCGGCTACTCGATCTATCCCAGCCGCTCGGGCTGATCTGTGGGGCAGTGTTTCACTTCTTTCCTGAAGAATCAGAGGTGCGCTCAATCCTGAGCTGCCTGCGACAGAGCATGGCAACAGACAGCCAGCTTGCACTGAGCCACAGCACGTTGGATGGGATTCCGCTTGAGATCACCCAGACTGCAGAGAGACTGTATGCGTCATTTAAGAGTCCTCTGCGGCACCGTTCCCGGGTCGAGGTGGAAGCACTGTTTGACGGACTGGAGCTGGTCGAGCCAGGTGTTGTCTATTCGGCGTCTTGGCATCCCGATGGCTCCGAGGAACTCTTGTTTGCCGATCCACAGCTCTCTCATGCGGTTGCTGGGGTGGCCCGCAAGCGGTAGCGCAAAGCAGCCGTTTTGGACAGCGAAGCACACATCCTACTACTGCTCCGCCTTGCCCTAGGTTGTACCAGCCGATCGGGTGCACACTTGGCTTTCGCGACTCACTATGCTCCAAACACACTCTGTGGGTCCGGTGCGGGGGCTTGGTGCCGCAGAATCCTGTTCAGTCCGCCTTGGGGTAGGTGATAATGCGGCACTGCGATCGAGGTGCATCGTCGACCCTCCGTTGGGGCAAAAAGAGAGATGTAGGACGTTGGGAGTTTGGGGGGGGAGGATGCGTAGCCGCCGGAGCGTGGCACTGACCTCGAAAGAGGTGATGATGAAGGCAGAAGAGCATCAAATCGGAGCGCATCGTATCGACGTCGAAGGGGACATGGTCATCTGTCGCTATCGGGGGGCCATTTCGATGGAGGAGATCAAGCTCGTTCACGACGTGATCGAGGATGTGCTAAAGACGCAGGGACACTGCTATCAACTGCTCGATCTGCATACCGTAAAGACTCTAGAACCGCCGGTGCGGCGCTGGATCTCGCAGTGGGCACAGACGCACACACTGGAGGCGGTGCTCGGGTTCGATGCGTCCTCGCTGATGTTTGTGCTGGTCGGATTGATGACACGGGCGATCTATTCCCTGCGCAAGGACAAGCGCCCCACGGTGCTGATCTTGAAAAGCGAGGCCGAGGCGCGGGCCACGGTTGCCGAACTGAACACCCGTCGGCGACCATCGAATAAGCGGGCCAGCTAAAGCGGCCAGCGGAGCCGGCGCAACCCAACCAAACGGCGGAGGAACAGATCCGCCTGACCTCGATGTGGCTCCAACGCTTCCCCAGCATTCTCAATCGGTTGTAGGGAATGTGTCTCCTGACTTTTCGGATGGGAGAGACGTTCTGTTCGATAAGGGTATGCAGCTTGCTGCCTGCCAGGACAGTGCGCCTCAGGGCAAGCGGTTCAAGCTGCAACTGTCCGCCACTGTGGCTCTACAGGTTGTGGATCTGCAAGGTGTGGGCAGCTTGACTGTGGGGCAATCGGCTTCACCGGCTTCCCTGGATTCCCAGGCAAAGCGTTGCCATTGCAAATGCGCACGCAACTTTCCGCGAGCCCCAAGAGCCTGCGCCTGTCGGCTCTGAATGTCATCGATCCGATCGGCGTGGCGTTCCCGGATGTCCGAGGCAAGGTGCAGTGATGTCTGTCACGACGGCACCTCGGATTCATCCCTCAGGAACGCTGGATGGCCATGCTAGGAAACCAGTTCTCAAGTGCGATTCTATCTCGACGACAAGCACCGAGACTGGCGTTTTCCCGCCCACTTCCGAAACCAGCATCACAGCGGCTGGTTCGCGACGGTGACGATTTCTTTGATACCACGCCCGATCATATTCTGCGCATTGAGGATCCCAAGTCGATCATTGATGTGATGCTCGGGGCGCTGGCGCTGGTGGGC
>JBGAUT010000084.1:0-11891 GCA_044228505.1 Polyangia bacterium
GGTGCAAGCTGTAGCGGTCTTCAGAACACCTATCCAACCGCCGCGAAGACCCAAGTTGTCCGCGTACCGCAGTTTAACAGCCTGAAGATCAACCCCGGCGCTTCGGTGGTTTCCAAGACTTGGGATGGAACCAGTGGCGGAATCGTCGCAAGGAGAGCTTCCTGCTGCGCACTCGATGATCCGTCACTACGACGGGTCGGCGCTCGCTCGCCCGCCTCTTTGGCGGCTCGCAGCGCATGCACCCATTCGATCACGCTGGCAAAACGATCTTGGGGCTGCTTGGCCAGGCCGCGTAGGATCACCTGTTCCACGTGGGAACCCACATGCAAGGGCAGTGGGGGCGGAGGCTGTTGAGTAATGATCTGAAGATGACGAATGAACGCTTCAGGACTGCCTTCGGTCAACGGGAAGGCACTCTGCCCACGTAGCATCGCATAGGTCAACATCGCCAGCGCGTACTGATCTGTGGCGGGCCCGACCGCAGTGGCATCACCGCGCGCTTGCTCAGGAGCCATGTACTCGGGACTTCCAAGCAGCGTACCAGGCTGAGTCTCCGGTCGCTCCTGACCGGTACGTGGCGGCACCCGCGCAATCCCAAAGTCGAGCACCTTGACGACTTCCACCGGACCGTCGTCCATCGCAGCCTGCCGACACAGCATCAAGTTGAGCGGCTTCACGTCTCGGTGAACGATGCCGTGCCGGTGGGCGACCGCAAGCACCCGTGCCACCTGCTCAACGACCGTCAGCGCGGCACTGATTCCAAGCGGACCTTGACGCCGCAACCGTTCCGCAAGGGTCTCGCCCTGCAGCCACTCCATTACGGCGTAGGGGTGGCCCTCGATTTCGCCCAGATCAACCAGGAACGGAACGCCGGAAAGCTCGCGCTGAAGTCGCGCCACCGCCCGCGCCTCATCCAAAAAGTAGCGAACCTGCTCTGGCTCAGTACTGCGATTACACAGCAAGACCTTGAGCGCCAGCGGTAGATCCAACTCTTGGTGATGGACTTCGTACAGGAGCGCCATCCCACCACGAGCCGCCAGTCTCACCACCTTATAGGTGTTTTTGATGAGCGAACCAATCTGGAGCAGCATCCTCAATGAGGATACAAACACCCCCAGGCTGAACCTACATAAATCCCGACCCACCAATGGCGGTCAGTCGATCACAATCGGCAAGGTGGTGGCGACTTTGGGCCAGCCTCGGCGGCGGACCGAGTGGTGGATGAGGGCGTGGGCCAGGCTTGGGCCGTAGCTCATGTCGAGGAAGCGCTCGCCGAGTCGCGCACTGGCTTCATCAAGGAGGGCAGCTAGCTCGTCCTTGCTGGGAGCACCGGGCCAGGTGGCTGACAGGACGGCACTCAGTCGCTCGTGACGGGGCCTTTTGTCGGGCAGGATCTGAACCCCGGCGCGCTGGGGGTCTTGACCGAGCGGCGAGCGGCGCATCAGCAGAAACGGCGTGAGCGCGGCACTGGCAAGCTGCATCTGGTGCTGGTCGAGAAAGTCGATGGTGTGGCGCAGCTCGGCAGGCGTCTCGCCGGGGAAGCCAAGCAGGCACAGCGCCCGCACCCGCAGCCCAAGCGCTCCGGCGTCATCGAGGATGCGCTCGACCACGTCCTGCTCGACGCCTTTTTGCATCAGGCTGCGCACCCGTGGCGAGGCCGACTCCAGCCCGAGCCAGATTTCTTCAAGCCCGGCCTGCTGCGCCTCGGCCAGTACCTCGCGGGTGAGATCCGGCTCGAAGCGACTGCGCACCGAAAAGCGCGCTGAAAACGGCAGCCGCCGCATCACCTGGGACAGCGACTGAAGCTGTTTCGGGGTGAGCAGGTCGTCTCGAAAGCGAAAGAAGGTGCTGCGCAAGGTGCGGTGAGCGGCCAGGAGGTCCGGCTCGACCTCGGGCACAGGCAGGGCGCGGTAGCCCTCTTGATGCATGGTGATGGCGCAGAAGGTGCAGCGGTTCCAGGGGCAGCCGCGTGACATGCGGACATCGACGACTGGCTCGGGATAGGGGTAGATCCTGGGGTCGACGAGCGAAAACTCGGGGCGAGACAGGGTGCGCAGCTTTTCGCGACCGCGAGTGGGAACACCGGACAGGCCGTGTTTGGGGGCCAGCAGGCTGGGTACGCCTTCGAGCGACTGCCCCGCCGAGAGCGCCCCATGGAGTAGGAGCAGCGCGCTTTCGGCTTCACCAATGATTGCCCCGTCGAAGTCATCAAACAGGCGGTGCAGCGGCTCGCCTGGGGCGGGCAGCAGGTCTTCGAGGAGGTCTTCGGGGGACAGCACGTCTTCGTGGGCACCGTACACCACCAAAAAGCCCTTGTAGCCCGCCTGACGAAGCAGTCGTCCGAGCAAAAGGGTCTGCACAAGCTGGTCGGGATGGACCAGCGCCACCCCAATCAGCACCGGATCGGGCCGCAAGATCGACTCGAGGCTGCTTTGCAGAAACCCGAGCGCCGGATTGCGCTGGGGCAGCAGCCCGACCGCCAGCGCCGAGGGCACGTGCTGCTCATCGACATCGGCAAAGCGCAGCGCGCCAAAGCTGTACTGGGTGCGCAGGCGGTCAGACAGCCGCGACAGGGTTGCTTCGACCTGCTCGCTCGCCTGGTTATAGCGCTCGGGTGATAGGTAGGTGTCCCGCTGCCGCAGCGCCTCGTAGCCGGGGGTGCCCGCCAAGTGATGATGCAGCAGTCCGGCCGAGAGGTCGTACAGGCGCAGCGGCACATTGTGGCGAAGCAGGTACGAGCCGGTATAGACCAGGTCCGCCGGAACCGCTGCGTAATACCAGTGCGGTGGGAACACCAGGCAGACCGCACGCGCTCGGGTCATGCGTCATTATATCGCACGTAGCCCAGGCCACGGGGACCGAGGTAACATGGACTGACATGGCCGCCTCTGATGAACAGAGCCCTGACGAGCCCTTGGCCCCACTGCCCTCTTGGCAGCTCTTCGCCAACGTCGCGACGCAGAGCGAGCTGCTCGATGAGGTGGCCCAGCTTGAAGTGGAGTCACTTGGCGAAGGCGTGGCCAGCGCACCGCTTGCGGTCGATACCGCCGACGGCTTCGAGCAGCCCGCCGCCCCGGTTCGAGCCGTCACCCAAGTCGGAATCTCGCTGCCGGAAGGACAGGGCGCAAAAAAGAGCGCGCCGGTAGCCCCCGCTGCCGCGCCGCTCATCACCCTAGACCGGAGGATTCGGCGCAGCATCTTTGTGCCGCCGCTGCCCACCCTGGCGGATGTCGATCCCGGTGTCGAACCATCTGTTCGCCAGATTGCCGCCGTTGGTAGCGAGTATCAACCGGGCAGTCTCGGTCGCATCATCGGGACGTAGGACTGCGTTACTCGCGCTGTTCGCCGCACAGGGTGAGCAGCAGACCATCGAGCTGATCGAGCGAGTGATATTGGATTTCGATGACGCCACTCTGCGGGGTCTTTTGACGAAGATGGACCCGCGCCCCAAGTGCTCGCTGGAGCCGCTCTTCGACATCGCGAACCGACGATGAGGCTTTGGGCGCTTCTTTTTGCGGCTTGTCCTTGCCCGCCGGTTTTTGCGCCCGCCGGACAAGCTCCTCGGTCTGCCGCACCGAGAGTTCCTTTTTGACCACGTGGTCGGCGCTGTCCTCGATGGCTCGGGTATCTTCCAGCCCGAGCAGCGCCCGCGCATGACCCATCGCCAGCTGTCCGGTCGCCACCTGCTCGCGCACCCGGTTTGGCAGCTTGAGCAGTCGCAGCGAGTTCGCCACGGTCGCCCGCTCTCGTCCCACCCGCCGCGCCAGCTCTTCTTGGGTGTAGCCAAACTCGTCGGACAGTCGCCGATAGGCCTCGGCTTCTTCGATCGGGTTTAGGTCTTCGCGCTGAAGGTTTTCGACAAGCGCCAGCTCGAACGCTTGGGCGGCACTGACATCTTTGACGACGACTGGAACGTCTTTGAGACCGGCCTTTTGGCTCGCTCGCCAGCGACGCTCACCGGCAATCAACACAAAGCTGCCTTCGCCGAGCTTGTCTTCGGCGGTCCGCATCCGTACCACGAGCGGCTGCACCAGCCCTTGGGCACGAATCGACGCGGCCAGCTCTTCCAACCGCTGCTCATCGAAGCGCTGCCGAGGGTTATCGACCGCTGGAGCGATTTCCTCGATGGGACAGAAGAAAAAGTCACGCCGCGCCACTTGTGGCTTTACCGAGCCGGACTGACTGCCCACGCTCGCTGCGCCACTTGTCCCCGGATTGTCATCGACGAGGACCGGCGTTTGATGAACGGCAGCGGGCAGGTTCGGAATCAGCGCACCCAGGCCACGCCCGAGCGCCTTTCGCTTGTCCATCACGGCGCTCCTTGGCTGAGAGGTCGCTCCGCATCAGAGAGCGGGGCACTCTGCCGTTCGAGAAACTCTTTGGCGAGCTGGCTATAGGCATACGAGCCACGCGACGCCGGGTCGTATTTCAAAATCGGCAGACCGTGCGATGGGGCTTCTGAAAGACGGATGTTACGCGGCACCAGCGTCTTGTAGACCTTGGGACCAAAGTGTCCACGCACTTCGTTTTCGACCTGCTGCATCAGGCTCGTCCGGCTATCCACCATCGTCAGCAAGATGCCTTCGAGCTGCAGGCTGGGATTCCACAGCCCGCGCACCTTGTCGAGCGTCGATAGCAGATACGACAGGCCTTCGAGCGCAAAGTACTCGCACTGCATCGGGACGAGCACACCATCGGCAGCGACCAGCGCGTTCAGCGTCAAAAGCCCGAGCGATGGCGGACAGTCAATCAAGATGAAGTCGTAGCGACTACGGACCTCATTGAGCGCGTCATGGAGCTGCCACTCACGGCGCTCGACGCTCACCAGCTCGACCTCGGCACCCGCCAAATCGGCGGTCGAGGGAACCAGCCACAGCGTCGGCAGCACGGTAAGCTGGGTCAGCTCGCGGAGCGACACCTTGTCGATGAGCGCATGATAGACCCCCTGTTCGACGGCACCACGCACGAAGCCGAGCCCCGACGTGGCATTTCCCTGGGGGTCGAAGTCCACGACCAGAACCTTCTGGCCTTCTTCGGCGAGAGAAGCAGCGAGATTCACGGTGGTGGTGGTCTTCCCAACTCCACCCTTTTGGTTGGCAACTGCAATCACTCGACCCATGGATTCGACTCTCTTATGGCCTCTTGAAACGTTTGGACAAAAGCGGCCCACAAGATAGCGACGAGCGGCGAAGCTATCAAAAAAATCGCCCGAGATAAATTTGACCCGTCGGAAAAGCAGCAATACCCAAGGTGCTTATGCACCTTGCCAAGCTTGCGGCCCGTCCCAGCCAAACTGCCCCATCGGCTGATCCTGAAATCGACGCGATGCTCGATGCACTATTTGCCGATGAGCTTCACCCGACCTGGCAGACCCGATCTGGGTCCACCCCGTCTGCCGATTCCGCGCCGAGCGATGAGGTTAGGTCGGCAGCTTGTGGTGCTGATACAGCTCGCGCAGCTTGAGCTTATTGAGCTTGCCGGTCGCGGTATGAGGCAGCTCGCTGACGAACAAGATGTCGTCGGGCAGCCACCACTTGGCAACCTTCTGGGCGAGCACCGATAGCAGTTCATCACGAGTGGTCGTCGAACCCGACTTCAATACCGCCAGAAGCAGGGGTCGCTCTTGCCACGTCGGGTGGGCGATGCCAATGACCGCCGCCTCTTGCACCGCCGGGTGGGCGAGTGCCGCGTTTTCGAGATCGATCGAGGAAATCCACTCGCCGCCGCTCTTGATGACATCTTTGGCGCGGTCGGTGATCTGCATGTAGCCCTCGGGGTCCAGGGTGGCTACGTCGCCGGTCGAAAAGAAGCCGTCTGCATCGACGATCTCACCACCTTCGCCCCGGAAGTAGCTCTTCGCAATCCATGGACCACGGACCTTGACCATGCCGAAGGCCTTGCCATCGTGAGGTAGCTCGACGCCGTTGTCGTCGACGATCTTCATCTCGACGCCCCACATCACGCGGCCTTGTTTGACCTTCAGGTCGAGCTTTTCGTCGGTCGACATCGAGTCCCAACGTCGCGGGCGCAGCGCTCCGGTACCGACCGGGCTCATCTCGGTCATGCCCCACAGATGGATGACGTCGACGGACAGCTCGCTTTCCAGCCGGGCCATTAGCGACCGTGCCGCCGCCGAGCCCCCAATCAGCATCCGCTTTAAGTGCTTGGGCTTCGATTCCGGATGCTTGTCCAGGTGGGCGAGCAGGCCGAGCCACACCGTCGGCACCCCCATCGACAGCGTACACTCCTCGTGATTGAGCAGCTCACAGACGCTCGGTCCGTCGAGTGCAGCCCCTGGGAAGACCACTTTGGCCCCCGCCATCGCCGCTGAATACGGCACGCCCCAGCCGCAGGCATGGAACATCGGCACGATGAGCAGCACACACTCGCGGCTCGACAAGCCCAAGATGTCCTTCATACAGGACGCCAACGCATGAAGCACCGTCGAGCGATGACTGTACAAGACCCCCTTGGGATTTCCGGTCGTGCCCGAGGTGTAACAAAGTGCCGCAGCGGTATTTTCATCGAACACCGGCCACGCAAAGTCGGTCGACTGCGCCGCAAGCAGGGCCTCGTACGAGGAAACATAGGGATGCTGCGCTTGGGCTTTTTCCGTCGCGCCCTCATCTGCAAGCAGCACGTACTGCTTCACCGTCGGCAGATGCGGCCGTAGTTTGTCAATCAATGGCAGAAACGCACCGTCGAAGAACACCAACTGGTCCTCGGCGTGATTCAGGATATAGGTAAGCTGCTCGGGAAACAGGCGCGGGTTGACGGTATGTAGCACCGCCCCGATGCCCGACACCGCGTAGTACAGCTCCAAGTGGCGGTGGCTGTTCCAGGCCAGCGTCGCGACGCGATCTCCGGGCTTCACGCCAAGCGCCAGCAGTGCCTTGGCGAGCTGCTTGGCCCGAGCATGGATGGTGCGCCAGGTACCACGATGGATGCCCTCGGCACAGCGCGAGATGATCTCGGTATCGCCGTGGATGCGGTCGGCATACTCGATGAGGGAAGAGACAAGGAGCGGACGGTCTTGCATCAGTCCGAACATGGCGGTTCCTCAAAAACGAAGGGGGGGAGCGGCTCGCTGCGATTAACGACCAAACAGTCCTGGGAGTCCACCACGCTGCTGCAACTTCTTTTGCGCATCTTGAAGCTGCTGCTGCACGTTGTTCGCAGGTGCCGTCTGGTTTGTACCCGGCTGCGTGGTCGGCAAGCTCGTCGGCAAGTTCGTTGGCAAGTTCGTTGGCAGACTGGGCAGTCCGCCACTTGGGCCACCACCGGCTTTCCCGGACAAGGCATTGCCAAGCTGTCCACCGAGCTGTCCTCCGAGCTGTCCTCCGAGCTGTCCTCCGGCTTTGTTGAGCAACTCTTGGCCGCGACCACGCGCAATCGCTCCCGTGAGAGCCGCCAGGGTCTTGACGGGATCGGCGAGCTGGAACTCGGGCTTGGATAGATTACCGAGAATGCGCAGCGACACCGGGACTGGACCTGCTGGCACAACCTTGCCTCCCGTAATCGCAGAGATCACCTGCGGTTGTAGCTGCAAGTCACCGAGCAAGTTGAGCGTCTTATCCAGCCCAATCGAACCAGAGAGCGCAATCGCTCCTTCCTCGGTATTGAAGCGAAGCGGGGTGGTCGTCGTAAGTCTTCCATCGATGATGTGAAGCTGCGCGGTCAGGTTCTTCAGCGACATCTCTCGCTCATCGGACGTTCCACCCCCGATTCCCAGCCGCTGGGCCAGCGGCGCAATGACCTGCGAGCCCAGCTTGGCGGTCGTCAGCTTCCCATCGGTGATGCCCATGTTGAGCTGGCCCACCAGCCGAGGCGCGATGTCTTCCCAGCGCAGTCCTTGCCCGTCGGCAGAGATGTCCATCGAGCCCTGCCCGGTCAGCTTTTTGGCCAGGTCGTTCGACTTGAACGCGAGCACGTTCTGGATGTCGACCTTGTCGAACTTCGCCTTCACCGCAAAGCGCGGACGGCTCGGCCCGAAATCGAAGGTCGTCCCGGTCAGCGATACCGCGCCGCCGAGCGCCTGCATGGTCAACGCCCGCAGCGTCAGCTTGCCGCCTGACAGCGTCAGATCGAGCAGGAAGTCGCGCATCGTCTGCCCCTTGAGCTTGCCCGCCGCAACCTTGATGCGACCATCGGCCTCCAGGGACTTGAGGATCTTGGGCACTTGGATCTCTTTGCTCGGGGCTGCGTCTTCGTCATCGCCGCCCTTTTTGTCACCCAGGATCTTGTCGAGATCGAGGTAATCGGCCGTGAAGTCGAAGCTGGCCTTGCGCGGCGAATCGAGCCCGGTGACGCTGGCACCACCGAGGATGGTGCCGCCCGCGACCTGCATCTTGAACGAATCGAGCTTGGCGTGAACCGAGCCAAGCTGCTCGGGGTTGCCGGTCGCGCTAAGTGCCAACGTCAGCTTGCTCTCGAACAGCGCTCCGCCCGCACCTTCGCGCAGCGATGGAACCACCTTGGCGAGCTTGGCAAGGTCTAGCTCCACCAGCGGGATCTTCATATCCAGGTATTTCTTCGTCAGATCTGCGCTACCGACCAGCTTGACGAGTCCACCGGGTAGCTCCATCTGCGCGTTCTTGATGGTCACAAGCTGCGGTGTCTTCTGCGCCGCGAGCGACAGTCGCATGGGCACGCCACGATCTTTGTCGACACTGCCCGAGACGTGCAAAGCCGCCGGAGTCAAGTCGAGGTTGGCATCGACCGACGACATCGAGGGAGACTGCTTGACCTCTGCCGATAGCTCCGCGCTTCCCGACAGATCGAGCCCATCTTGCTCGAAGTCGGCGTTCTGCATCTTGACCTTGGCATGCGCCGAGAACTGCTCGCCCTTGTGCGACATCGCGCCGCTAATCCGAAGATCACCGTCGATGGTTGGCCCTTTTTTCTTCTTCTTGCCGCCACCCCCAGCCAGGCCTTCGCTGACGGACGGCAGGAGTCGCAGCAGCTTGTCGAGATCGACGGTACCGCTGTCGAGGGTCAGATCGAAATCTTTGGCACTCCGCAGCTCACCGTGGAGCAGCAAAGACAAAGGTCCGAGCAGGAGCCCAAACCGATCGACGCGGAAGCCGGGATTTTTGACCACTCCCGCCAGCCCCAGGGTAAGCGGCATGCCGGTCGGCTTGAGTAGCGCCGGGGTCGCAATGCTCGACTCTGTCATATCAAGCTGGAGCTTCACATCCGCCGCTGTCGGAGTGCCCGAGGCCGAACCACTGATCGAAATCGGCCCAGACAGGACCGTCTTTTCCGGAATCGCGGTCTTCGGCAATAGCGCGAGCAGTCGCTCCAGCTTCAAGCCACGGGATGCGACGTTCAGCGAATGAACCGCCGGGCTATTCCACAGGTTGCGCAGATCTGCAGCCGCCGTAATGTTCATATCGGCGATATCAAGGCGGGCGTTGTCGATCTTCAGGTCGCCCGCCAGCATGCTCATATCAAGGTTCGCGCTGACCATCACGTCGGTCGGGGTGCCCTTGGACAAGCTATACAGCCGCGCCGGAACGCCCTGCTCGCGGAGCTGGAGTCCACGCAGCCCGCCTTTGGCCGTCACGGTAAACTTGCCGCTCGACTCCGGCGATACGATCAGCAGGTTCGCTTCGACGAGCGCTCGTTCCAGGGTGGTGCCCGTCGAGGACGGCAAAAACGCAAGCAGGGGATCGATCTGGAGCGGCTGGAGCCGAAGTTCCAGCCTGCGCAGCACTGTCCACGGCGCGTCGAGCTTGAGATCACGAGGCATCGGCCCGACCACCATCCCGAGGTGGAAGTTCTGCGACAGCGTCAGAATCGCCATATCGAGCGCCAGCGTCGTCGGTCCAAAAAGCTGACCGTCTGTAACGGAAAAATCAATCGCGCCAATCTTCAGCGGCGGAGTCGGCTTCGCTCCTGACCAATCGTGGAAGAGAACCTCGGACTGCTTCAGAGCGGCCCGCTCGATAAACAGGCCGGCCAGCCGGTCGATCTGTGCCTGGGTGAGCGGGGTGTCATCCTTTGGCTGCGTCGCCAGCGTGTCGAGCACGTCCTCATACGACAGCCGCCCGCCGGACAGCCGTACCACCTGGACCTTGCCATCAGAGATTTCGACCCGCGAGACGACAACCCGTCCGCCCAGAGACAGCAGAGCCGGCCACACCTTGACCTCGGCCTCGATGCTGCCGATCTGCACGAGCGGCTCAGCGAGCACTCCGGTTTTGCCAGGCTGACCGTGGATTTTCACATCGGCGATGCGCAGACGAACCCGTGGCAGCAGCCGCAAACTGACCGTACCGACGGTCACCTCGCGCCCGATTTTCTTTTGGACTTCGGGTAGCGCGGCGACGACTCGACTCCGTACCAGTGACCCCAGGTCGACGGCGAAACCTACGACGACCACCACGGTCAACAGCGTCAGAAGCAATGCTCCGACGGAAAGCACGAATATCTTGAGCCCACGACGCGGTGACCGAATCGGCGCGGTGGTCGGGGCTTGGGAGGTGTCCGTGGACATGACGTTCATACTCCTATGGAAAGCAGCAGGTTGCGATGGAGACGCAGCCGGAAGGCGAGCGGGTTCACGCCGTCGTTAGTCGTTGATGACCAAATCGACCTTCTGACCTTTCGCAACCTTTGTGCCAGCCGCCGGACTCTGCCGGAGGATCGCACCATCTGCCGCATTGTCATCGGTGCCCTTGCGAATGTCCCCGAGCACAAGTCCAAGTTGTTCCAGCATTTGCCGGGCCCCACCGACGGTGCGTCCTTTGAGAGACGGAATCTCGACTTGTTCTTGGGCTTTCGAGACGACCAGGCTCACTGGCTCATTCTTGCGCAGCTTCTCTCCGGCAGCCGGCCTCGTCGAGATCACCTGTCCTGGTGGAATCGTCGCGGAGATCTCCTCCGTCACGGTCCCCAGCCGCAGGCCCGCCACCTGAAGCTGCTGTTCGGCAGCAGCCACTACTTGTCCGACCAGCGCAGGAACGGTCGACAACTGGGGCGGAATGGCAATAAAGGCGTGGACCTCCCCGCCATGGGTCAGCCGCGAGCCCTTGAGCGGTTTTTGCTCGAACAGAGACCCCGTTTGCACTTTGTCTCCGTCGGGAATTTTTTCTCCGTCTAGGACAAGGAGCAGCCCGAGCGGCTCAGTGATCGCCCGCGCCTGGTCCGTCGTCAGCCCCGACACTTGCGGAACCTCGACAGTCACAACCGGAAGCTTGGGAGTTACGTAGAGCTGCATGACCACCACGGTGGTCGCACTCACCACGATGCTTAGGAGGGCTGAAGCGACGAATTGACCTACCGACATGCCTCTAGGGTATCAAAAAAGCACGCCGTTCCACGCTAGAGTCGGTAGCACCCGTCAGAACAAGATGGGAATGTCGACCTGTAGGGTGTGGTATTTGCGGGTCGACAGCAGGCCGGCAAGTCCCGGTTCGTAGGCCAGCGCAGGCCGGAGCCAGCGACCACCGGGGAGCTTGATGTGAAAACGAGGCCCGACGGCCAGCGACAGATTCTGACGCAGACCTTGCACCGGCAGACCCTTGTCGGCATTGGCCTCATCGGCCACCACGGACTTCGGATCGCTCAGCCAGCGCTGGTAGCGAACTTCGGCCCCAAACGACAGGAAGCTGGCGAGGAAATAACCAACGTGTAGACCCGCCGTGAAGTTGACTTTGTACACATCCACGTTGGCGGCTTCGTTGCGAACGCGGAACAGCTCGAAGAAGGTGACTTCAGCCTGCACCGTCAGCTTGTGGCCAATATACGCAAGGTCCAGTCCCTCAAGCAGCGCCCAGTCGTTCACCGCGAACATGACGTTGTCCATCGCAGATCGCGAAAGCAGACCGGCAGGGGCTTCGGCGGCACTCGCTCCCGGCTCACTCGCGGCACTGACACCAGAGCCAACT
>JBGAUT010000085.1:0-10697 GCA_044228505.1 Polyangia bacterium
ACCGCCGCACCGATATTGTAGGCCAGCGACAAAGCAGCCGCCTGCGACGGGCCGAGTACACACCGAAAGGCCAGTGCTGCGATCAGAAGTCGGGTCGCATCGAGCAGCCAGACCATCCACGACCAGCCCATCGATTGGAGAAGACTCCGTCGAGGCATCACCCACGGTTCCAAGCTACTCACCAGTCGTCGTAGACGATCCCGAAACTGCGGTGCTCGACGAACAAGCAGCACGGCCACCAATCCGGCCAGAGCGATTCCGAGTAGGAACGGCGTCAACCGGGCAAGGGGAAGCTTGCTGAGCAAGAGCCGAACTCTCCCAACCAGCAGCGGGAGCGCCGGAAGAGAAAGCAGTACAATCAGCGGCACCCCAGTCAGATCGACCAGCCGGTCGTACATGCTCGCCGCTGCCGCACGCTGCCAGTCGACCTGGGTCCGGCGGCGCAGAATGGCGACACGCAGGATCTCACCTCCGACTCGACCGGGAGTCACGTTGTTGACGAAGGTAAACGCCAAGTTGGCCAGTATCGCTTCCCGCAAAGATACAGAACAGGACAGCCCATGAAGTAGCGATCTCCAGCGCATTGCCACCGCTACTGCCCCCAGCCAGTACACGCAGACGCCGATCAGTACAAATCGCAGATCTGCCGAAAGCAGTTGCGTCATCCATTCCTGAATCGTCTTCCACATGGGTCGTCAGATCGAGCGCAACCTACCCGGATCACGAACAGAACGCAACCACGCGGAATCACCTGAATCCCAGAGTGGCTCATCCCGTCTTACCGCTAACGACACGCTCACCCGATCATGGATCGGGGCTTGCATTTACAGGAAAACGAGCGATGAAGATCCACCAAATGCTGCGACAACGACTGACCCCCAAACACGGCGGCTTGTTTCTGTTCTTCCTGTTTGCCTGGCTCTCAGCGCCTCCCTGTTTCGCCATGCCGGTGCCCGCTACTCGGACGGCCATTGCTGCTGACAAAGCGGCGGCCCTGGGTCCGCTGCTTCGCCAGAGCGATCTGGTCCTGCTGGAGTCCTTGCCCAGCGGACAAATGAAGCAAATCACGATCATGGCGTGGGTTGCAGCACCCCCAGCTCTCACCCGCGAGGTCGTGATTCATCCCGAGCAGTACAAGGACTTTGTCCGCAACATGACCAAGTCCCAGGTGCAGCACAACCCCGATGGTACCTACGATCATCTGTATGAGTTTTCGTACCCAATTACTACCGTGGGAGGGACCTCCCGCTTCCTGCTGCACAAAGCAGAGGTCGGTCAAGCGGCAGCCGCTGTAGATCTCTACGATCCGGCCCCAACAGGGCCAACCTGGCATCGCTGGGAGTTTGTTCCCTATGCCGGAGGTACCATTGTTGTCCTGTCGGGATATACCGACGTCCTCCACTCTGGCTATCCGATCGATCGACTCATCCAGCGCGTCCCCACCTTGGAATACGGACTGTCCATGATCGGACAGATGACGCCACTCCTTACGTTTAAGGCCAGGGCCGAGCAGCTCGCAACCGGATTTCAGCCGCAGACAGCTCCACAAACCGGAGAGGCGAGCTACGGATTCCTGCTCGACAAAGGAGTGGTGATGCTACTGCGCAAAAACCAGGGACGACTGGCCGAGTTGACCCTGATCAGTGAGTCCTCGGTCAGCAAGCAAGCGCTGCTCCGTAGTCTGTCCGAACCGGCATCTTGGTCTAGCAGTGTGCCCTCGATTACCAAGAGCCGGAGTGCGGGTTCACCAGACGGCATGCCTCTTGTGGAGCTAGAACAGAGTGTTCCACTTTTGTCCTTCGTCACTCAGTTTGGAGTCCGGCTGAGCGATAGCAGCGTTGACATGCTGGGCCTTTCGGGAGACCTCCGTGGTGCCAGAATGCGCTTCGATGTCCGTCCGAGCGGCGGGCCGCGCATGCAGCTCATTTTCAAGTCGAGCGTCGCCTACGATCGCGGCAGTCTGCTCATCCGTCAGCTGTACAAACTAGAGCCTCTGTTTGAGTACGGCGTAAACCTCGGACTCAGCTTGGTGTTTGTACGCGGACTCACAGCACAGGCGAGCAAGTAAGCGTCATCGCCCCCTCCAATCACTGTCGGCTCCGACAGCGAAGCCGCTGTTGACACGTAGTTCGCAGGCTCATAGAGTGTGCCGTCCCAATGGGTCATTCGACGACAAAATCGGTTCTGAAGGCCACGCGGATGGGGCGCTTTCTGTCCGCTCTGGCCATGCGACCACTCAGTCTGTTCCTACTCCTGTTCACGGTAACGCTGCTCACCAGGATGGCCTACTTTGTGGTTCCGCATCTTGGTCATGATGAGCCAACCTACGCAGCCATGGCGACCCGCTATCTCCACGGTGGACTGCCGTATCTTGATGCCGTGGATCACAAGCCAGCAGGAATCTCGGTCACCTACGCGCTCGTATTCGCGCTCTGTGGAGAATACAATCTGCTCGCCGTTCGGATGGTGTTTGTCGCGGTAATTGCACTGTGCGGACTACTCCTTGCGCAGCTCGGCAAGCGACTGATGGGTGACCAGCGTGGCTGGATAGCGGGCCTTATCTATGTGCTGTACGCCTGCGTAGGAATTGGCAGTCATCACTACCCACCGGATACCGAGCTATTCCTAAACCTTCCTCTGACGGCGGCCGCAGTGCTGGTTCAGTCGTCTGTGGATCGGTCATCCCGGAAACGGGGACAAGGACTCTTGTTGCTGGTGCTCGCCGGGTTTCTGACCGGACTGGCGGGTGCCTACAAGTATCAGGGAGCCGTCGCGGGGGCGGCTTGGGCGATGGCCCTTTTGTTCAATCAGCGCAGAGTCCAGCAGCCATGGGGAATCGTCGTGCTGCGCCTGGCCTCCTTGGTGATCGGCTTTGGTCTGTTTGCGACCCTCTACCTCGGCTACTTTGTGTATCAAGGGATTTGGTCCGAGTTTCTGTTCTGGGGTTGGGGCTTTAACCAGCACTATCTGTCTACCATCGAAGCCAAAGAATCGGCGTGGCTGGCGCTGCGCGCACTGCTGGTGGTGGGTGGTTCGTGGCTGCCGCTGCTGCTGTGCTTTATGGTTCCCTCTGACAAGCGACTCCCTGGGTTCGTATGGGTGTGGCTAGGCCTCATGCTTGCGGTCTGTGGACTCGGAGGGCGATTCTTCTTTAGCTACTTCCTGATGGCTCTGCCACCGCTCAGCCTGCTCACGCTGCCTGGTCTCCTCGCACTCCTTGACGGCCAGCGGGGACGGATTCCGCACCAGTTGGCAGTGAGCGTAGGCCTGACTTGCTTGCTGTGTACTGCCTTTGCCATCGTGGCCATCCGTTGGGTCGACATCACTCCTAACGGACGGCGAGAACAAACCGCTGCACAAGCGGTAGGTGCCTACGTTCGCAACCACAGCACACCACAGGATCGTATCTTTGTGTGGGGTGCAGCCCCTGAGATCTACTCCTTCGCCCATCGGGTCATCGGTACCCGCTTCGTGTTCTGCAACTACCACACCGGAAAGATCTGGGGCGGACACCTGACCGACGTCGATGCCACCGATACAGAGTCCCACATCATTCCTCGTGCCTGGGAACAGCTTCTGCAAGACCTACAGCAGCACCCTCCACTGTTTGTTGTCGACAGCGCAGCAGGTCGCTTTGATCGCTTTGATCGGCATCCGATCGCCCGCTACCCCAAGCTCGCTGCACTCATCAAGGCAAGTTATGACCTGGTCGCTGTGGTCAGCGGTGTTCCCATCTATCGGCGACATTCCGGTGACCCAGCGCAGCCATCCCCATGATCACAAATAGAGGCATCCTTTAGATCTCTTATTTGCTTTCGCTTAGGACCTCCTGATGCTCAGCTTGAATGAAGTTCGCGATGAACACGCCCTACTGGCACTACAGACAGAATGGACCACACTGCTTGCGCAGTCCCTAGAGGCGACCCCGTTTCAGAGCTGGGAGTGGGTCTATCCCTGGTGGTGTCACTATCGCCAGGGGTCGCTCTGTGTCTACACCGCTCGCGAGAACGGCAGGCTGGTCGCGCTGCTCCCCCTGGTCGAGACACGGCTTTTGAAACTGCCGATTCGTCGGCTCGCGTTTATGGGTGCGCCAGGGTCGGACTATAATGCCATGCTGGCGGTGGCTGGTCGTGAGGAAGAGTGCTGGCAGGCCTTCCTACGCCACCTGGAGTCCCACAAACAGAGCTGGGATTTGACCGACTTTGTCTTCCTCCGCGAAGGCTCAACACTTACGCGCACTGGCACCCGCAGCGATTCATTGCAGATGGATCTCCTGATCTGTCGTCGCTGTCCTCAGTCTGTGCTTCCCCGCACCTGGGATGACTATCTGGCTCTGCTGACGCGCAAGATGCGGTCCAACATCTCACGCGGTCGAAAGCAGATGGTTCGTGACTATCAGGCAGTCATCGAGACGACTCAAACCGATGATGTAGCGGCCACCATGACCGCATTCTTCCGTCTTCACGCCATGCGCTGGGAGAGCCGTGGGGTCTCCGGTGCGTTCTCAGATCCAGGGGTGCAAGCGTGGCATCAGGAAGTCGCCCGAGGATTTCAGTCCCAAGGCTGGCTCCGTCTCCACAGAATCCGCATCGGTGAGGAGATCAAAGCGGTCCTGTACTGCTTCCGCTTTGGCGATCTCATGATGTTCTATAACTGCGGCTTTGATATCTCGCTCGCTCGCTACAGTCCCGGTACCGTGCTTCTGTCACACGCCATCGAGACCGCGATTGCGGAAGGCTGCCGTGCCTTTGACTTTACCCGTGGCGATGAAACGTACAAATACGACTGGCACGTGCAGGAGGAGTATTCCTACCGTTTGATGATCGGTAGCGGAACGCTCCGCTCGCGACTCGCGCTGCTCCTGGTGCGGCTGGAAAATCAGGTCGAAGCGCTCGGCAGCTATCTGCGCAACTGGATCTGGGGACGACACAGCCTGAAGACCCGGATTGTGGCCCGCTGGACATCCCTCACTGCAAAGCTGAAACGCCGACTCTCGAAGCCAGATGCATCAACGAAGGGGAGCGCGCAAAAGCCACACCGACCAGCCGAGCAGCAGCCCGTTGCGCACAAACAGAATCGCAAAAGCCCAGGGCCGAAGCGCAATCATCGGTCCCCCGAGCCCGCTCACGATGACTTGGGAGAGACAAAAGACGAACAAAAGCAGCCCGGTCAGCCCTCGGCTCACTCGTAGGGATAGCAGTAACCCCAGGGGCAGAATCCAGATCAAATACTGTGGGCTTAACATGCGTGCAAACACCATGAACAGCACCATCACTGCGCACTGCCCGCGCAGCGCCAGCTCGGTAAGCTGTGCCAGATCCTTGCGGACCACCGCTCGCTTCATGCGCACCGCCAGCTGCACCACGACCGCGATGATTCCGAGGCCGGTCAGCGGCCAGTGCGACCGTTTCAGCAGGGCATCGACTCCGGCCAGCGTGCTTCCGTGCGGCACCACGTTCATCGAGCCGAAGGAAGACACCGACTTGATCGTGCCCGGATAGCTCGCTTGCAGCATTCCCAAGATCGCGGCACCGGTACTCTCGATCTGAAGCGGCCGGTCGGCGTGATAGCGCAGGGCATCGAACATCGACAGCCCAGTCCACAGAAACATCGGTATCGAAAACAGGAGCCCGACCAAGGTAGCTCCGAGCAGCGCTTTTCCGACCAAAACGGACAGTCTCTGCGGACCGCCAAGCTGCGCTCTGCTCATCAGGTACACAAGCCACACCGGAGCAACCAGGAGCGGGACTCCTTTGCTCACCACCGCGAGTCCCAGCAAGGCACCGCCGAGCAGCCAGCGCTCCGAACACGCCGCCAGTCCGATCGCCACCAGCAACAGCCCAATCACCGGATCGAAGCGATGGGTGGCGATGGCCCCAATGCCGAAACACCCCATCGCAGCGGCCGCCCACAGCGCAGCAGAGGTAGGCCGCAGTGCTGATTCATGGCCGGGCAAGTACACCCGCAGCCGCAGGCACAGCCCGATCGCCCCGCTCAGCAGCAGCGCCATCTCCACCGTGAACAGCGTGCAGTAGGCATCCCCGTAGTCCCCGGCTGGCAGCAGCAGGGCCGGTGGCAGCGTGGCCAGAAACACCCCCGGCGGGTACTCGACCAAGTAGTCGCGATACGGCAACTGCATCGACGACGGAGTCACCAGCGTCCCGTCCTCCTTTTGCGGCGGAGCATCGCTGCGAAACTCGGCATTCCACGACGCGGCGCTGCGCACGTAGTAGGCGTAATAGGGTTTGCCCAAAAACGCGTTCGCGTAGGCGTAGTAGCGACGCATGTCGTTGGCATCGGCCAGGTAGGCCCGCACCGCTCGCACGATGTCCGCAGGCCGATGTCCCAGCGTGCCCGCGTAGTAATCACGCTCTGCCGCCAGCCGATCTTTGGTCGAGGCACCAAGACCTTGGATGAGCACCATCCCCAGAATCCAGGCCGCAAGCGCCCACCTCAAGCTCCGCGACGGCCTGGGGGTCGGTTCTCGACTGCTCTCTGGGCTCACCACCTGCTGGGTCATCAACTCTCTCTCATCATCGGCATCGGCATCGGCATCGGCGGTCGGCTCATCTGCGGCAGCAGCGCTCCGAGTGCCTCGGTCATGGTTCGCGCATGCGGTGGTATCCCCGGTAGGTCGCCGAGTCCATCATGAAGCAGCACCACCGGGCCGATTTGCTGCGGTGACGCCACCAGCTCGGCAGCGGTCGGCAGCGTGGCCCGCAGGCGAGCCAGCAGCACTTCACTCGGCGGCGCATCGGTATCCCACACCCCATAGTCCCAGAAGCACAGCCGCAGTCCGAGCGTCCGCACCGCCCGTAGCAGCGCCAGGTTCTTTGCGCCATGGCTCGGACGATACAGCTCGATCCGCTGACCGGCGATCTGCTCCAGCTTGGCCCGCGCCCGCTCGAGCGACTCGGTCAGCTCCAACGCACTGCGGAAAAACGGCAAGCGGTGATCCTCGCCATGCAGCCCCAGGATGTGCCCCTCGGCCAAGACTCGCTTCACCAGGTCGGGATGCGCCGACGCTTTCTTCACCAGCATGAAGAACGACGCCGTCACCCCGTGCTCGGCCAGCAGATCAAGCACCACGTCCGTGACCCCGAGCGTCGGCCCATCATCGAACGTCAGCCGCACAACCTGACCGGGCGGCTGTGGCAGCTCACCAAGGTTGGCGGCCGAAATCCCCCACCGCCAGCGTGGCCACCGACACCACCCGACATACCCACCGATTGCGCCACAGCCGATGGCAAGTCCCAGCGCGCCCAGCGGCCAGTCCCGCACAAGCCACAACAGCAGCAGCAGCGCCGCCATCACCGACCCAAGGATTCGTACCACCCTCACCTTGACTGGGTTTGGAACGACCTGCAGAGCACGCTTCACGGGGTTACCGCCATCGCGGCGGCAATATCACGATCGTGCCCGCCGTGCCACAGCGCACGAACACGAAACGCTCAGGGTTGCAGCCAGAGTCGCAGACCACCGGCAGGTAGCTGCGGCATCACGAAGCGCAGCTCGACCGTCTGCATCAAACCCGGAGGAAGGACCAGCGCGGCAATCGGCTCGGGTGCAAACGACTGCGCATCGGACGCGGCGCTGACCCGCAGCGACATCGGATCGAGCAGCAGCGACCGAGTGGTCCCGTTTACCAGCAGCAGCGTCAGCCGAAGTCCCTTCACGCTCGAAGCACTGCGCAGGATCTGGCACCGCAACCCTCCGAGCTGGCCCTTTTCTCCCGCTCGCACAAGGAGCCGCTCCGGCAACGACTGCTGAGGGGCCAGAGCCGCAAGCTTCCCAACGGGTTGGCTGACCGTGGGCTGTGGTCGTGGCGCGCTCACTACCCCGCGATCGACGAGCCAGGCGAGCGCCCCACCCGCCACGGTCGCAAGCGCCACCGCCAGGGTCCACCGCCACGACCACGCCCGCGGCGGCGGAAGGGCCAGATCGACAGCTGGTGCGGCATCCCAGGTGGCCGATAGCGACACGGCGGTGGGTGATAGTGGATACAGCGTTTTTGGCAAAGGCCCAAACGTAACCGGCCCGATACTGCCCCAGTCACCATCTGCTAGATCGCGGCTCCTTGTGGCGGGTAGCAGGCGGCTGAGCTCACTCCCCAGCCGCTCGGCCAGGTTAAGCGGGGCCCCGAGCAGCCAGCGTGCCTCAGCGAGCGTCTCGCACAGCAGCGACATCGTCGGCCGCTTTTCCGCGTGTGGGGTTTGACAGCGCCTAAGCAGCCGCAGCAGCGCGTCGGGCAGTGGCCGGTCGAGCGGCAGCGCCAGCAGCAGGGCCGCCAGCGAGTAGACATCCGAGGCCGCCGTTGCGAACCGAGCCCCATGACGAACCTCTGGCGCTATCGAGTCCTCGGTCAACGACACCTTCATGAGCGGCGCAAACGTCAGGACTTGCACCCGTCCCGACGCGCTGACAAACAGGCTGCTCGCGTCGACCGCCCCGTGACCTCGCGGAACCCCACGCCCTGCCAGAAACTGGTGCAGCATCCGCAGCCCACGAGCCGCATCGCACAGCACCGCCACCGCCCACCAGGCCGGCAGCTTGACCTGAGCGGTCTTAGCAATCGTCGCCAGGTCTAGCCCAAGCGGAGCCTCGCTGATGGCATAGGCGGTCTGCCCGTCTGACTGACCAAACTGATGCAGCCGCAGCAGGTTGATGTGACAGAAGCCGCGCAGTGGCTCGATCTGGGCGGGATGCAGATCGGACACGCTGAACCACTCCACCAGCACCGTCCGTTCAGGCTGTCCCTCGGTTCCGGCCAGTACGGCACGACGCCGCCAGCGCTGCCCCAGTGGAAACACCACCGACTCCGAGGCCACACGCGGTAAAAAGGGAGCAAAGGTTGGCAGCTCCTGACCGCCATCCGGAAGCCACAGTCGATTCGGCAGTGCCATCGCAGTCCGCCCAATTCCTACAAAGCCAAAGAGTTGCTATAGACCCACGCTACGTCGACCTTTGCCGTTGGTCCGTTGTGCCAGGTCAAACAGCTCGGCATCGGAACACTCGGTGGGTCGTCCGACGCCGTGCTGCATGGTCGCCACCCGCGGAAACTCCCCACCCAGCTCGATCAGCGAATAGCCATAGCCCCGTGCGTTCTTTTTGCCCGAGACCCCGGCATGCGCTGCCGCCTGGGTGGTCACAATCCCCACCGAACCGAGCAGTGGCCGCAGACAAGGCGAGGCATCGCGCCACGGCAAAAAGCTCATCCGTTTGCCACGCGGCACCAGATCGAACACGTCTGACCAGTGGGTATGACCGGCCAGATGAAGCACCTGCAAGCCCTGACGCCCTCCGTCAATCATGAGCCGCTCGAACTCAGCGCGACCCTGGTCCATTCTCCCAAAGAAGCCCGACCCGGTCGGGTTGACGCTCTTGTTTAGGACCGCCCGTGATGGCGCATGCGAGAACATCACCACCCCCCGACGCCCCCGTGCCGCCGCGCTGTCCACGTCCTTGCGCAAGGTATCGAGGCTATCGCGATGCAGACCTCGGGTCAGGATGCGGAACGACCGCACCGCCGGGCCACTGTCGAAGCCCACGAAGTCATAGCCACCCAGCGGCACCGAATAGTGGAGCAGCGGATGAAACGCCTGTGCAAAGTGAACCCAGCCCGCGCCATAGCGACGAACCGGCCAGCGAAAGAAGCCGAACTCGATGTCATGGTTCCCCATGACCACCAGCACCGGCGCGTTGACGTGGCGCAGTACCTGCTGGGCACCAAACTGAAGGCCCTCGGTCTGCCCGCGATCCACCAAGTCCCCCGTCACCACCACCAAGTCCGGCTTCAGTTGGTTGACCTCGGTGACGATCGCAAACAGCCGCTCGAGGATTTGACCGGCATGGCGAGAGTTGCCTTTGCCGACGTGCAGATCAGACAGATGGGCGACGCGAGGCCGATCGATCCGTTCCGGGTCATCGGCACGCAGCCACACCGAGTGGGGACTGCGCTGCACGGCCGATCGCTCGTCCATGAGCACCAAGTCGTAGCCGCCGGGCAGGAGCACATCCCGCGCCGTGGCGCGATAGACCACCCACGCAGAGCCTTTCGCCATCGGTCGCGTCTCGGCAACTTCTAGGTCGAGCGCAAAACACATGGGGGAAGGCTGGCCGCGTAGACAGCCTCGGCCGGCGTCAATATCAGCATCGGGACGAAGCAGGGCGGCATGCGGTGGCTGGGCCCCCGGTTGCTGAAGCACCTCGACGATGAACGGCGTCCCCACCTGGGCGATCACCGGCACCCCGAAGCGCGGGCGAACCAACCCCACCTCGGGTCGCTGGGCGGCATCGGTGGGGTAGAAGTCCCCGTACCGACGCAAGACCTCGGCCATCACCAGCTCATCCCGGAGCGGCAAGGGCTTGAGACAGCCAGCGCTGCACAGTGCTAGAAGGATCAGGAACTGCGAGGCGAAGCGAAACATCATGACACACTCAGGCTAGGGATGTTGACGGTGCGGACGCCCCCCCGGACCTGGTGCCGGGCCTGGGCCTGGGCCTGGGCCTGAGTGCGGCGCGGGCGTCGGGTGCTGGAACACCGGAGCCTGATGCGGCATCGGCGCGGGCTGCGGGCGCTGCTCGAAGCTCGGTCGCTGATGCACAGGCGGCTGCGTCGGCTGCGGCATCGGCGCGGGCTGCGGGCGCTGCTCGAAGCTCGGTCGCTGATGCACAGGCGGCTGCGTCGGCTGCGGCAT
>JBGAUT010000086.1:0-10307 GCA_044228505.1 Polyangia bacterium
TTGCCGAATCAATGATTCGACAGGGTACTTGTATGTTTTCTTCCCTGCTTCTCGCTATTCAGTTTTCAAGGACCAAATCTATTCGCCGGCTCTGATTTTTCATCAGCTCGGGGTGGCCAATCTATCAACTTTTTTCAGCGCGTCAAGCTTTTTTATTCGCTTTATTTACTGAGACTTGGCTGATTCGCGGCACCGCCGCGGCGACAGGTGAAGGACTCTACTCGCATCAGCGCGTGGGTCAAGGATAAATCCTCCAAATCGTTCACTTTTTTTACTCACCGTCGGAACTAATGACGCGCTGTGGCTCTCTTTGACCGATCATCGCTGAGAATTCGACCATTTATGGACCTGCACCACGCGCTTTCATTTGTCGATCGTAGTCACAGCGCTGCTTGATTCGATTGGTGGTCTCGACAAGCTGAGGGTCGGGCGGCAGCAGTGCCAACTCTCTCACCGCATCGTCGCACCGACCTGTGCTCGCAAGAGTTGACGCAAGATGCAGGCGGGCCGAGTGCAATTTGGGATTCTGCGCGAGCGCAGCTCGAAACTCTGCCTCCGCTCGGACGATGTCACCTTTTTTGCGACGAGCCAGTCCCAGATCGGTCAGCACCTCCGGCGAGGACTGAAGGGCCTTGGCTTTTTCGAGTGCAGCGACAGATTCAGCGGGCTGTTCACGACGATTCTGGACCACACCGAGCCGCCAATACGACCGATGAAGCACCTGTCGAGCCTCTTCGCGATCTTCCGCCGCTTTGCTCAACCGGTACTGTTCATCGGCGAGTTGAGCAGCGGCCATCAGCTCACCGACCGCTTCGTCGAATCGCTTCGTATCGGACAGCAACATCCCCAAGTTGAGATGCGCGTGGGGCCGATCTGGAGCAAGCTGCACCGCCTCGCGAGCTGGTGCGACCGCTTCTTCCAGTTTGCCCGCTCGACGGTAAACGACCGCAAGATTGTACTGCGCATCAGCTTGACTGGCGCGTGGGTTCGAATCCTGCGGTTTCAGCTTGATCGCTCTTCCGTACGCAGCGATCGCCTCGGGCCAGTGTTTCAGCGATTCATGGGCAACGCCAAGGTTGTAGTGAGATTCGAACATATCGGGCCGGGCCCTGACCGCTTGCTCCAGCACTTCGATCGCTTCGGCGGCTCGCCCTGCGTCGGATAGCACCGCGCCAAGCTCCGCCATGACCACCACCATCTGTTCATCTTTGCCGCTTGGGTCGAGCTTGATTGCAGCTCGAAGATCGGCTTCGGCTTCTTTGAACCGACCCATTTTTCGATAGCACTCGCCTCGCATATAGAGCGGCTTGGGGTCAGTCGGATGTTGGACGGCCACGTCGGAAAATGCCTTGACCGCTTCATCAAATCGACCCGCCGCCATCCGCTGAGAGCCCAGTTCGAGTAGAGCCAGCCTCACTTTCTCACCGGGAACAACCTTCGTTGGGTTGGCTTCACCGTGGTTTTTCTGCGTCTGTGGCGCTGGACGAGTGGGCGCAGGTGGAGCCGCTGCGAGCCGAGACGACGATAACTCCATCATCGCGACCCAAACCCCGAGCGAGATCACGAGACTTCGGTGTGTGCGTGGGCTTCTTAAGAGCATTTTTGCACTCTAGCGCCGTTTTTCCCCGTCGGCAATGGACCGACAGCGACGCGCTTCGCTTACCAGCTCTGACGGCGGTAGATCCTCCTTGGAACCCTTGGCGCAGCCCAGCCATGGACCGACAGCGAGATTCCCATCTGCACGGTCTCAAATTGAGGTCACGACCGATCGACGGCCACGCATCTCCGGTCCTTTTGGATTCACTATCGGCTCGGGCAACGCTCCACCGGACTTTCACAGCGATGCCAGCGCTGCCGTCCGTGCTGCTGCGCGGTCTGCAGAACCACTAACCCTTACGCACCGTTCCAACGGTAGCGCTGTGATATCATCGCCGCATGCCGCTTGCACCGACGGTGCTGGGGATCAATTTGTGGCTGCTTTTGCAGGTGGTCCCGTTGTGGCTTGCCCATGGTACAGCCCCGCAGTGGCTGTATGCGGTCACGCCGTTACCGATCCTGCTACTGCTGTTGGGATTGCGATTTCATCGACAGGTCTGGGCGCAGGTGGCGTTGCTGGTCGGATTTCCGCTGCTGCTAACGTCGGTCGATGCACTGGGCTCTGTTGCCCACGATCGCCTACACCCGCTGCTGGCGGTGGTGTTGAAGTTGTCCGTGTTTGCTGCGTACTTAGCGACGACATGCAACTTGCTGGCAAAAGAGCCTGCGTTCGGACCAGCACTCAGCCTGACGGCTTCAACCTGGGAGGTCACAGCCATCGAGGCACCGCCAGCGTCACAGAAATTCCGTCGGAGATCCGCTACACATTGGCTACTGCAGGCCCTGTGCGTGGCCATGCCAAGCCTGATGCTGTATGCAATCTGCTTGCATCAGCCAAACGTGCGACAGTTCCTGCGTCTCGTCGGGAGCATGTCAAAAGTGGCGTCTCTGCAAGCCACCATCTTGGCTGCGGTGACGATGTTGTGGGCATCGCTGTTCTATTTTGGGGTGATGCGGCCGCTCAAGCTGCACATCGGCCACGATGCGGCGCTTCGCGGTGAGCTGTCCAAGCTGCGACAAGCTGCACGGCGAGGACGGCCAAGACCCCAGTTGTATGTCGCCATGGCGGTTGCGCTGCTCGGAATGGCAGCGCTCCTCGTCTTTAGCCTCTAGAGCCCAGGGAAGTAGCTGACGATGCGCAAGCTGCCTTATTTTCAAATCCTATGTGGCCTGCTGCTCGTCAGTAGTCTTGTATTTTTCTGGCAATGCATTGCTCACTTGGCTCGCCGCGACTATGTGGCGGCGGGAATGCTAACGGTAATCGGCATTGCGACGCTGTGGGTCGGCAGTGAGCTGGCTCGGTTGTCGCTGTCGGAACGCGACCCATGAAGCGGTGGCCTGCACTGATATGGCTGGCCACGCTGGCCGTGAGCGCTGTTCTCGGCATTTTGGTTCCAGGCACTGCGACGGCGGACTCGACCTCGATCGGACGAGACTTTCATGTCGGCCACAAGGGTTGGAACGGGCTGTCGGATCTGAAAAGGTTGGCCGACGACTTGGGCTGTCCGATGCAGGTACGAAGGACGCTCGATTGGTCAAGTCTCGATGGACAAGATGTGCTGCTAGTGCTGCATCCACAAACGGCTCTTGATGAGAGTTCGACCACTGCGTTCCTCGCGGCGGGGGGACGACTGATTCTTGCCGATGACTATGGCAAGTCTGAACGAGTTCTCGACAAGCTGGGCATTCGCCGTGTCAGCGAGCCCTGGCCAAGTGGCGTTCGCTGGTACAGGCCCGATCACAGCTTGCCGATTGCCACGCCGATTCGCTCGACTTCGCTCGGCAAGGCCGCGAGCGAGCTTCTCGCAAACCACTCTTCGTATTTCGTCAGTAGCTTGCCCGCCACCTACGCCTTTGCACCCGGCGCAGCGCTGGTGATTGAGACCGCCGTTGGTCACGGACGGCTGGTGGCGATCGCCGATCCCAGCGTGTTTATCAACAACATGCTCGAGCTGCCCGGTAACCGAGAGTTTGCAGCCCATCTCATCGTTGACATCTGTCGATTGCAGCAAGATCGGCTGGTGCTGATCTACGGACCGTTTGCACAGCTTGGCACCCCACCAGCGGCCCTGATTGGGGCACCGTCGAGTGATTCAGGACACGACTTGCCGGATAAGCTCAATCGGGCGCTCGGCGGTGCCAACTTGAACATTCAGCAAACACTCAAGGGTCGCGGCAAGCCCGACGATCCAGAAGTTGTCACCCTACTGGGTCTGCTGTTCTGCGTCGCTTCCTTGCTGCTTTTCTTGAAATACCTGCCGCTGCCGGGATCGCCTCAGGACAGTGCGTTTGCGCAGCCAGTAAGACCTCCGGACACCGGTCTTTTTGCGTCGGTGCAGCGCTATGCGGGCGGAGCTGGTCAGGTGACCTGGGGATTTATCTATCCAGCCACACTGATTCGCGAAGAGACGCTGCTCCGACTGGCACCGTATCTGCCACCGAACAGTTTCAGTGATGGCAATCCGATCGACCCAAAGTTGGTGCGCGACCGGCTCAGCGAAAAAGTCAGCCCACTCGCTGGTGAGCTTGGCTTTAAGCTGTGGAAAGGTCTGCGTTCGCTGCGCGAGGGACATTCACCGAGTAGTCCGGCGCAGCTTCTGCGCACACAGATCTCCGAAAGAAAGCTGGCCGAGTGGTACAAGCTGGCGACGGCGCTATTTGCCGAGCTAGACCGAAAGACCCATGCGTAAGGAGTGGCGATAGGTGATGGAAGGGAACGCAATCCACCCACAAAGCCTGATGCAGGCCGCCGAGCTCTGTCAGGCTGTCGTCGAAGAGGTCGGCAAGGTATTCATCGGTAACCCGGGACTGACCCAAGGGCTGCTGATTGGTCTGCTCAGCCGGAGTCACATCCTCTTGGAAGGTGTGCCCGGCGTGGCGAAAACGACGCTGGCGAAGGGATTCTCACAGGTCCTGGGCTGTGATTTTAAGCGAATCCAGTTTACTCCGGACCTGCTGCCATCGGACATCACCGGCTCGTACATCCTCGACCAAGCCAAAGGCTCGTTTGAGCTGCGAGAGGGGCCGATTTTTGCGCAGATCATTCTCGGCGACGAAATCAATCGGGCACCGCCGAAAACGCAGTCGGCGCTGCTGGAGGCGATGGCCGAGGGACAGGTGACTCTGGAAGGTCAGACTCGGACGATGGCGCAGCCGTTCATGGTCGTGGCAACGCAGAATCCCGTCGAACACGAGGGTACCTATCAGCTACCGGAGGCGCAGCTCGACCGATTCTTAATGAAGCTGTTTGTGAGTTATCCAGAGCCGAATGCAGAAAAGCAGATGCTGCGGACCTATTCACAACCTCGTCCAACGGTGCGCACGGTCCTGTCGCCTCAAGCGATCATCGAGCTGCAAGGCATGGCGGGCCGAGTACACATCGATGATGAGGTGCTCGATTACGTGCTCGATTTGATCCACTTTACGCGGCGTCATCGGCGAGTGGCCATCGGAGCATCTCCTCGTGCGGCCCTGGCCCTGCTTCACTCGGCAAGAGCGCGAGCGCTGATGCTGGGCCGCGACTACGTGTTACCCGACGACGTCAAAGCACTGGCACCACCAGTGATTGCTCACCGGCTCATGCTAATCCCTGAAGCGGAAATGGAAGCGGTGAGTCCGGTGAGCGTGGTCCAAGAAGCGCTCGGTCAAGTTGCGGTACGGCCGAGCGAACAGCGGCGATCGAAGCCAGCGACGGAAAAAGGCCGCTAGCACTCAATGGCAAAAGGCCGATTCCCAACGCTGCACACCAACGGTGGCTATCTGCTGTCCGTCGGGTTGTTCCTGCTCGTTTTGGGTGTGGCGGTCGGGCAGTGGTCGATTTCAGCGCTCGGGCTCACTGCGCTATCGCTGTTGTGTGCAAGCTACGTTGGCTTTGCGCTACGCGTGTCGCTGCTGTGGCGAAGGCATCTAGAGCTGTTGTGGTGGCTGCCTCGCGCCGCAACCAGCGAAGGTCTGGTCGCGCTACGCCCCGTCGGAGTGCAGCTTACGCTTCGCAACCTTTCGCCGCTCAAGCTGCGGGTGAGCGAGCTGCGAATCTTTGGCTCACGCTGTGTGCTGCCTCGCTCTCGGATCGAGCCGTTGGATCTGCCAGCCCACAGCGAGGCTGCGGCCCAGCTTGAGCTGCTGGTGTCACAGGCCGGGGAGTGGTTCATTCACGGTGCGACGGTAAGACTGAGTGATCCGCTCGGCCTGTACACGTTGGAAGCGTACTTTCCCTCCGCGCTCAAGCTAAAGGTTCTGCCTCGTCAACAGCCTCGAGTGGTACTTGATATCGCTCGTTCTCCCGTCGGTGTTTCGGAGCAACGGATCGGGGTTCACTCTCTGCGTCAACGTGGACTCGGCGGAGATCTGCGCGAGCTGCGTGAGTACGTGCCGGGTGATCCCTACAAATTGATCGCGTGGAAAGCGACCGCTCGCTCGCCAAATGGTCGCCCGCTGGTCAAAGAGCTCGAGCGCGAGACGATGCGTGTGCACTACCTGCTACTCGACATCGGCGTGACGATGCGTGAAGGCATGCCCGGTCAATGGAAGCTCGATCATGCGCTCGAGCTGTGCCTAAGTTATGCGCGGTCGGTTCTCGAGGGAAGCGACCGTCTGGGTTTCATCGCTTTCGACGGCGAGGTCTATCACCACCTGAAAGCCGGCGACGGCCCGGTTCTGCGACGCCGACTCAGCGAAAAACTGCTCGATGTCATGCATATAGTTGAGCCCTCCTTTGTGGCGATGACTGACGGGGAACTCTTCGCGGCGGTAGCACGCTATCTGCGTCAACAAGAGGCGATCGAAACCCGCTTGCCAGGCCCACCTCCGGCCGATGATGCCGCAGCTTGGGCGCAGGTCGCGGTGGCACCGAGCGGAGAGCGGATCTCGCGCACCCAAGTGGTCCAAGCCGTACGTCGTCTGCTACGAGAAGACAAATCCCGTGGAACCAGCCCGCCAAGTGACGATCAGCTCCTACGCATGTTCTGTCGTGAGCGCGGGATCGAGCTGCCCTACGGACAGCGGTCCGCGACTGAACGCGCCCGTGGACTCGCTCAAGCACTCGAGTTAGCGACGGCGATGCCCGGTGCTCAGGTGGTACTGATCTCGGACTTGCTCGGGCTTTCCCTCGACGAACCACGGCTCAAACAGTCAGTATCCCTGTGTCGTCGTCGAGGACTTGGGCTTCTGTGCGTCCGGCCCGAAGCGCGAGCCTATCTCCCGAAAGCGCTCCTTCTCGACGAAGAAGGATCTCGCGCCGCAACAATCTTTTCCTGGGAATCTGAGCGGGCCGAAGCTGCTGCCCAGCGCGAGATTACGAAGCTCGGTTTTCACGTCGTCTCGGTTGGACCCGAAGACGGCTTCGCGCAAATCTTATCTCGTCGGTACGGACGCAGCAGCAAGTCCGGTACTGATACCGGACGAACTTCATCTCCGGCCCCGAACCTCATTTCGGCATCGCCAAACGGCCCCTAGTGGAGGACGGGCGGAGACGAGGGGGCCGAATGCGCGCTGCCTTCGCTGCCATGACTCGGTGAGGAAGCGGATCGGACCGGACGGGCTGCTGGAATATCGGTCGAGTTCGCCAAAGTCCGATGGAAAGTCAGGGACTCCTCCGCATTGGCGATCTCATCGAGGATTGCCAATGGATCGGATGCGGACTGCTGAGCAGCCTGCGCGGCGGCTCCTCGCTCGATCCGACGACCGACGAAGACACCGATCGCAAAGACCAGACACGCAAATACCGCACTGCCAACGAAGAGAAAGAATATCTGTCGCCCATCGAGCCCGCTGCTGCTTGTCGCTGG
This sequence comes from Polyangia bacterium, assembly GCA_044228505.1. Classification (GTDB taxonomy): domain Bacteria; phylum Myxococcota_A; class Polyangia; order Palsa-1104; family JAEUJZ01; genus JAEUKA01. Next base: position 7,383 of record JBGAUT010000086.1, read on the forward strand.
AGCGCTATCGGCCGCCACGCTCCGACTCTTGGCACTGGGCTCGGGAGATATCGCAACCACGTTTGCTTCGCTGTCGCCCTGCATAGGACTTGAGTTACCCACGAGCCGACGTCTCACGCAAATTCTGATGGCCTACGGCTTGCATCGTCGACCGCGCCTTGCCATGCTGCGCCGCACGAGTGCATCCCATCTATGCAAAAGTCGATGCCTCTGTGACTTGCCATGAATCGACGCTCTGCCTTGTTCTCGATCTGTTGGACTGTGTCTGTCGCATGCTCGAAATCGACACAGACGCCGGGTGTGCGACCGCTGCGCGTCGCTGCGGCGGCAGATGTCGAGCCGGTTTTCTCGGTACTCGCAGAGCGCTTTCGGCAAAAGTATGGCCGTGAGGTCGTGCTCAGCTTCGCCGCCTCTGGTGTACTGACCAAACAGATCGAACACGGTGCGCCCTTCGATCTATTTGCATCGGCGAGCAGTGAACACATTGAGCGCCTGCGAAAAAAGGGTCGGCTGCGACCGCAGTCGATTCGTGACTACGCACGTGGGCAGCTCAGCATCTGGACGGCCGGAGATGGACCACTGCCGCAGAGCTTGGCCGAGCTAGCGCAGACCTCAAACCTCCGAATTGCCGTTGCCAACCCTGAGCACGCGCCCTACGGACACGCCGCTGTCGCAGCGCTGCGCAAAGTTGGCGTCTTCGAAGGGCTGTCGAGACGACTTATCTACGCGGAAAACGTACGTCAAGCGCAGCAGTTTGCCGAAAGTGGAAATGCCGACGTGGCCATCATCGCCCGCAGTCTGGCGGGACGATCGGGGCGCTTTGTGGAAGTTCCGCTGAGTCTGCACCCGCCGATCGTGCAGTCGCTGGCCGTAATCGCAGATGGAGAGGAAAGCCCAGCCACAGACTTCGCCGAGCTGCTGTTTTCCACAGAAGGCCGACGCCTACTCCGTGACAGCGGCTTTTTGCCGGTCGAGTAAGTGTTGGACTAAATCTCGTCACACTCTCGCAGGAAGCGCTTGAGCAGACCGTCGATCATGAGGTTGCGCTCGCGTGCATCCATGCGATTCTGCCGGTAGCCCGTCTGAGCGTCATCGAAGGATGCCCTTGTCCGCTCGATCAGCTCTCGGAAGCGGGCCGTCTTGCTGACAATCTCACGCTGGTGGCGCACAAAAAACGTCACCAGCCCAACCAGCGACACGCCCGTGAGAATCAGCCCAATCGGTCCGGCCAGAACCCGCATCAGGATGACGCGAATCGCCATCACCCCGACGGTACCAATTGCCACCGTCTTTAGCCCATCTCCCGTCGAGAGAGCATTTTTGGCCATGCTCGCCGACTGTCCCGAAGCAATCAGCAGCGCCACAAAATTTGGCCTCTGCCAGCCACGATCGGAATAGTCCTTGATCGCCGTCTGCAGAAAATCGTCGAAAGAATCATAGGCTGCACTAGAAGCCTGCGAATCGCGATCGGTTTGCGCCATGTGCGAAAGCCTACCCTGGCTGCCCTAAGTTTTGGAGATGACAAGCCACTTGCGAGGGCAGCGAACCGGCTTTTCCGACGGAAATTGTCACCAGCGGTGGGCGCTCTTTCTGACAAATCGCGGGGCGACCGGCCTCTTCATAGCGGCGACAGCGTGGATGGAATGCGCAACCGGTGGGCGGCGACAGCAGCGAGGGAGGATCTCCGCCCAAGAGCAGCGCCCGCGGCCGGTAAGTGAGCGGAACGACACCCGCATGTGCGCCAGGCAGCGACGGTGCATCAGGTGGCCGAGGGATCGCCGCAATCAGCGCTTGGGTATAGGGATGAAGAGGTCGTGAAAACAGTGCCGCCGTTGTTGCTCGCTCAACCAGGCGGCCCAAATACATGACCGCCACCTGGTCGCACAGATGCTGCACCACCTTCAGGTCATGCGAGATAAAGAGGTAAGTAAGACCCTTCTTTTCCTGCACGTCGCGAAGCAAGTTCACAATCTGGGCCTGAATCGACACATCGAGCGCGCTCACTGGCTCATCAGCGACGACCAGCTTCGGGTCGACGGCCAGTGCCCGGGCGATCACGATTCGCTGCCGCTGGCCGCCGGAAAATTCGTGCGGATAGCGATCGAAGCTGGATTCGGGCAAACCGACTTGATTGAGCAGCTCGACGATCCGAAGACGCTCCGCAGCAGAGTCCGCGCACAAATCGTGGATACGCAGCGGCTCGATCAGCGTCTGTCCGACGGTCATTCGCGGGTTGAGCGAGCCGTATGGATCTTGGAAAATCATCTGCGCCCGTCGCCGAAACGCCACGAGTTCGCGGCCCGTGAGTGCTGTCACGTCGACACCATCAATGCGCACCAGCCCCGAGGTTGGCTCGACGAGTCTCAGCACGGTGCGGCCCAGCGTCGACTTACCGCAGCCCGACTCACCGACCAGCCCTAGATTTTGACCGGCCGGAATCGTCAGCGAAATATCTTCGACGGCACGGACCACATCGGACTTATGGAATAGCCGTCGCCCGAGCGGGTAGTGCTTACACAGGTTCTCGATCTCGAGGAGATTGCTCATGCGCGGCCCTCGCTGCGGACATCGTCGAGAGGATAGTGACAGCGCACCAGATGCGCGAGCGGCACATCTACCCCGTCACCGTTGAGCGAGCGTAGCAATGGGGCCTCGTCGCGACAGTGTTGTGTGACTTTGGGACAGCGCTCCGCAAATCGACAGCCTCTCGGCATTTCGTCAAGACGCGGCACTCGACCGGGAATCTCCTGAAGACGAGCTCGTCCACCATGCAGTCTCGGCACCGCCTGCAACAGCCCAGCGGTATAGGGATGCAGCGGGGTCCGAAACAGAGCGTGGCTACCGGCCTGCTCGACGATTTGCCCCGCATACATCACCGCCACGACCGAGCACACCTCCGAAACCACGCCCAGGTCATGGCTGATG
>JBGAUT010000087.1:0-9809 GCA_044228505.1 Polyangia bacterium
ACCGCCTGCGTAGGTCCATGCCCAACCTGCCATCGTCGCGGTGCTGTTTCCGCAGCCACAAAGCCCGCCAGCGCACCCGGCTCGCCCCGAAGGAGCGTCGCCGCAGCCCCCGCAACCGACAGCAGCACCAACTCGCGGTCATCGACGAAGCCACGCGGGAACTCACGTCCCCACCACGCCAGCGCGACTTCGTTGGCCTTGGCATATCGATGGCGACCATTCGATATGCGGCCCAGCAGCTCGGCAAAGCCAGCGTCAGTCGGCGGAATGACCTCGGCCACACTGCCCCCCGACGCAAAGACCACGGTGTCCCCAGATCGCGTCGGCATCTCGCTGTTTCGACCGATGGCCGCGACGACCGCAGCGCCGTAATCGACCCAAACGGTCGCCCGCCAAGCGTCCGGCGCGGCAAACAGACCGAGCCACGCCAGATCCGAGGACCACGCACTCTTGCCAATGCTGTCCGTCAGGGTCTTGCGCCAGCGCGGCGAGTCGTCCGGCGGCGAAAGCCGAAACGCTTCCGGCGGCGACTGCCCCATCACCAGCGCATCCAACTTCGGCAACATCCCGTACTTGGGTCGCTCCCATACGTGGCTGCCGTCGACCCGATAGGAATACCCGCCTGCCGTCACCGCTGCGAAGTGCAGGCCCCGTCCTGGGCCGATTTCCAGATACAGCCCGTCCCAAATGGGCCGACTCTTCATCACCGCTGCGCCGGTCGATTCTGCTGTCGATACCGAGATCGTGGTCGTCGGCACCCCTGCCAGCACTTGCTCGACAACCCACAGCCACGGCCACAAGTCCGACGGCACAGACCGCAAATAGACGACTTCGTCGAGCGCCTGCTTGCGTGCCTGCTCCCGTTCCAGCTCGTCTTCTCGCGACACCGCCATCCGCAGATACGAGATGAGGTTGCCGAGTCGCTGCCACGCCCGCTTCGACGCATTCTCTCGGCGCTCCACGTCGGCCCGCAGCTTGATGGCCGCAAGTGCCGCCTTGGCCGCTTCCGGGTCGTCGGCCAGCATCAGCAACATATCCTCGACGCTGAGGTCCATACCGGCAGCGGGATTGTTGGTTTCGCGATCGGCTCCTTTGAGGATATCCGACATCCAGCGTAGCTTGCCGGTAATCAATCCCAGCTTGATCGCGTCATAGGACTTTTCAGATAGCAGATAATAGATATCTACCACCGATTGCATATTGCCTTGACGGACAGCCCGGCCATTGCGCTGTTGCAAGGTGGCGGGCTCCATCGGCAGATCCAAGTGAATGACATCACAGGTGCGAACTTGTAGATCGATTCCCTCATAAGCGACGGCATTCGCGATCACAATGTCGTAAATCGGCTCGACGGCTTCTTGCTCGACTCGTCCCGTCTCGGGGTCGATGATCGCAGGCTGACCATTGAACCCATCAGCGATTTCCTGACGCTGTAAGGGCTTGGGTGCTCGGTCCGCATTGAGCACCGCAATCCGAGAGGGATCAACGCCCGCAGCGACCAGCAAGTCGCGCAGCACACGATGGATACCGACGGGATCGCAGAAGATAATATGGCCACACAGCGGCTTCTGCATGACGATCTCAACCGCTCTCGTCAGCTTCGGCGATGCTGGATGGACAAAGTCCTTCGCATTGTTCCAGGTCCAACCCCGCTTCTCTTTCATGCTGCCGCTGCGAGATCGAGTGACGGGTGGTTGATCAAGCTCTGGGTGTAACGCCACCATGCCCATCGCCGATAGGATGGCGAGCGCTCGATAGCGTTCTTTGAAATCCCGCGAGGTGATGATCTTCTCGTACTCGGTCCGATAGCGCTGATACTTGCTGCGCTGCTCCTCGTTCATCGGGATAAACACTTGATGCCGCCTGGTTTCGGGCATTACCAAGCCGACATCTTTGGCGTCCTTAAAGTCTCCAAATCGAAATACGATGTCTCGCAGTTCATAAAGAATCATAAAGCCAACCACCGCAGACCGACTCTCGATCGTGCCGTCTGGCTTCAAAATGGGCCGAATCTCTAAACGTAGATAGCGATCAATAAAGTCGTCATTGTTGTTGATACCCCGCTTGACCCAGCAATAGTGATCCACGAACTGGAGGAGCGTATAAAACTCCAGCGGTGAGTTCTTCGCGGGTGTGGCCGATAGCAAAATCACGCCACTGCCGCCGGTAAATCGCTGCGTCAGAAACGCCCGCAGCGCAAACGACATCGCTCGGTTACTGCCCTCGGAGATGGCTCCCAAATACTTTGGAACACCACCCTCGCGGCGCTCGACGGGCCACAAGTTCTTCATGTTCTGCGCTTCGTCGAGAATCAGCAGGTCAACGCCCAGCGATTCAAAGTCGATGCCGTCGCTCGTCCCCTCGCTGTCCTCTCGAAACTCAGCGATCCACTCGTTGATCGACTCGTTGTTGATGGCGCGTCGCCGCTCGGTCTGGTTCGCTGCCGCTTCGAGTCGTCCCTTGATGGTGGACAGCCTCGCCAGGCGTCGATCCATTCGGCCCAAGCTCAAGGTGGCGGCTGCGATGGCCTTCTCGACGACTTCTCGGGAGCGAGGCGGCTTGGCCTTGGGCTTCTTTCTAGTCGCCATCGTCGCTCTCCTCGTCCTCATCGTCGTCGTCTGACAGTCCGCTTGGCGCGGCCCCCTCCAGCTCCGCCCGCAGCGCGGTCAGCTTATTGGCCAGCTCGGTACGCTTTTCATACAGCTCGTCCAGCTTTTCGATATCGCTTGCGAGCTTGGCCCCTTTGATTCCGACTTGACGCAGTAGGCTTGGCGTTTCCTCCACCATCAGCCGTAGCGAGTCTTCGGTGATACCCGTAGCCGCAAAGACTGAGAACGTGCAGAGCGCGCAGTCGTATAGACCCAGCTTAAACTCTGTCCATTTGGCCAGCCGCTCAGCCCGTTCGTCGAGTCGCGACTGATAGATGCCATTTCGACCGAGATAGCGAACTGAGCCAATCACCACCACGCGATAATCCGGCAGGGCACGGAGGATCTCGCGATGCCATTTCCACACGATGGTATTCGGAACGATGATCAGTGGCCTACGTGCCCGCCCAATCTCACGAAGATAGGCCATGGTGGCAATTCCAGTCAGCGTCTTACCGACCCCGACATCGAACGCACTCAGTCCACCGTTGTTACGAATTAGACGCCAAGCGCCTGCTTCTTGGTGAGGTTTGAGCTTGATCTTGCTCCCCCATCGCGCAATCGGTAGCGGATTTTGTGGATACTGCGGCTGACGATAACCAAGGAAGATCCGCTTATAGGCGGTTAGGATCTGCTCCTGATATTGCGTAGTTGGTAGCCATTGCAGAAACGCGCTGTTGATCGACGTGACATACTCAACCCGTGCTCGATCAAGGGCGGCCTCGGCTGTCTCTTCGACACCACTCGCTGGATCGGTCTGCTTGCTATAGGTGGGGTGGAACCACGTCAGGTCGTGATTGATGAAGCCAATCGCGGTTTGCAGGCTCTCGTCGAGCTTTCCGAGTTCGGAATAGTCGATGCCGACCGGCTTGAGCAGCGCCCGGAACCAGTGCAGCTCGGGAACCTCGATGCGGAGTCGCTGCGCAAGGAACGCCTGCGTGACCTCGGTGGGCAGCCATGCGGCTCGTATCGTCGGCGCGGCATCCTCGATGGTCGGCGTACCAATTAGCTCGATGAGCTTGGCAGTCTGTGCGACAGCACGCTGGCCCCCGGTGGCACGGGAGCGGCTCAGTCGCGGCGTTAGCTCACCGCTGTAGTAGTCCTGGGCTGGCAGCCACTCGGCGTCCATGCCTTCCGGCCAGTCTTCACACCAGTCCTGCGCAACGAGAGCTTGCTCCAAGTCATCGACGGTTTCGCGATTCCCAAGCTCCAAGCGAAATTGGTGCAGTGCCGAGAGGGTGAGCCGTCGGTGCTTGGAATAGAGCCACTCCGCGTGTGCAGCGATCGTCGATGGTCCGTGATACGACGGCGTATAGGCAGGCGGGGTCAGAAACGCAGTGGTCAGCCCACTATCGTCAAACACCCCGAGCAGCGCGGCGATGCCCGGCACCTTGTTCGCAGCCCCGAGCAGCTCTCGGTCGTGCCGAGGTCGAAACTCACCGAGCAGGTCGCGTCGACTCTGGTGCCAGTCGGACACCGCAAGCACCAGCTCGTGATGCAAGCCGACGGCCAGCACCAGGGTGCTTTCCTTCGCCGCCGCAATCAGGCTGGTGTATCGCTCGACACGCTTGCCGAGTGCGTTGGCGAGCTGAAGCTCAGGACGCAGGCTGTCCTCGGGATGGACGATGGCCTTGATGGGCCGCAGGTAGGGCTGCACGCCGCAGCTCGTGCATTCCTCGCGCAGCACCGGGTACGGCAGCATCGTGAAGTTGCCGACGACTTGGTATCGCCCTCGCTTCGAGGTCGTCTCGGTACCGAGGATGGCTTGCGGCGTCAGTGCGAAATACTGGCCCCGCGCTATCGCTTCGTCCTCGGGCAAGATGCCGCTTAACTCACCGCCCCGAGAGCGCCAAATCGACAAGTCCGTCACCACATCGGCACCGGGATACAGCGAGCTGGGAAGTCGATAGGCGCACAGCAAGTGATGGCGCAGCAGCACCCGCTCTCGGGCGGTTGCGACAGGTCCGGTCGTAGCCGTCAGAAACCCGCCAGGGACCAGCGCCACGCCGATGCCGCCGGGTCGCAACAGGTCAAACGCTCGACGGACAAAGTACAAATAGGCCACATCCTCGCGGTAGTCCTTGTCGGGATCGAGGGTCTTATTGGCTCCGCGTTTCCCATAGGGCGGATTCGTCACCACCAGCGCGAGCGTGCCCGCGACTTGGTTGTAGGTATCGACGAGCCACTGCTCAAACGGCTGATTGAAGACTTGCGCGAAGGGATACAGCAGTCGGCAGATCGCCGCAGAGAGCTTGCTGTATTCCACCGCGAACCAGCTCAGTCCGGCCATTTCTGGACGGGCCGCAAACGCGCCAAGGAATCGACCGATGCCAGCGGATGGCTCTAGTGCCGGACCAGACAGTGTGGAGAGCGGCACGATGGCTACGAGCAGCGCCGCCAGCGCGACGGCCAGCGCGGGCGGGGTGAAATACTCGTCGACCAGCGCCTTGCTATCAGGAACCCACTCAGCGGGAACTTGCTCGACCAAGCGCTCCAGCGACAGGCCACCGTTGCCTGTGTAGCGTAGAAGCGCACTGCGTTCTGCTGCGGTGGGTGTGCGACCGGACGCCACGATTCGGATCGCGGTCACGTTGGCTGCCAGTCGCTCTCCAGCGGTGCGGGGCCAATCGGTCGGAAGTGGTCCTGTCGATGCTGGCGGCTCGGCGACTTCCTGCGCCTGCCCAAGCGAGCCGACAATCGACCGCACCAGCAGCTTCAGGATCTCGGCGTATTTGTGCGCCCAGGCTTGCAGGTCAGGAAGTGCATGCAGTCGGTCGAGCAGCTCGGCGACCACCCGCTCCCCTTGGTCCGCCGAGGCCGTAAACCGCTCGGGCGATCGGGCGGACTGCTTCACCAGCGCTGTCACGAGCGGCAGCAGTCGGTTGCGATGTGTATCGAACCACCGATCGATCGTGGCTCGTCCGTCCGGGTGCGCGTCCACCATTCGACGGTGGGCAGACTCGAGTACATCGGTGCTGTGCAGCATCTATTTGGTCGTTTTCGCCCACGAGTTCATCAGCTCCGCTGCGATGTCGTCGTCGATGGCCGGTTCCAGGTCAGCGTCGGGAGCCGTCGTCGCAAGTTGCAAGGGCTCCACGGCCCTAGCCATCGGCAGCCCGTTGACCGCCTGCCCATACTCCGACGCTGGGCTTTCGACAGCGACCGTCCGACTCTTGGCAGACTGTCGGGGCGTAGCCGGGCGCGTAGCCGGGCGCGCAGCCATCGGCGTAGACCAGTAGGCCGCATCACGGGCTGCCGCCAGCTCCGTGGTTAGCTTCTCGTGGTCCCGCTTGAGTTGCAGAACCATCAGGTTATCGACCTTCTTTTTCTGGTATTCCCGATCAAGCCTCGCCTCTAACACTGCCAGCTTGGCCATCAGTCGAGATATCGGCGTGCTATCGCGTAAGCTCTCTAATCCGAAAACTTCACCAGGCACAGCGCCAATCGGCGGTCGAGCAATTCCACGATGGCGTGTAAGCCGCTGCCTCGCCGCTTCGGAGGGAACCACCTGACTCTTTTCGCATGAGCAAATCTGCTTCACGATCTGATGATTTTGTATGCCATTTTGCCACTCTTCCCAGACAAGCTGATAAAGCTCTGCTTTAGTTGGTTCATCCAAAGTCGCCTGGGGATAAATCGTGTTGACCATGGCCAAAAAGTCAGACCAAAAGCGAGGCGGTAATTTCTTATCGGCGCGTGATTTCCACATTAATCTTGCCTTTTGATTCCTAGCTTCCGGCGAATTCCGTTCGCCGCCGCTTTCACCATGTCTTGCGCAAGTGATCCACCTTCTGAGCCAACCGTATGAAGGAGCTTCCCCAGGTGTTGCCGCATTTCCTGGGTGTAGCGTTCCTTTTGCGCCTCTGGCGTAATCTCCAGCGGCGTGCGACAAGCCGCACAAGCGGCGCACTCGTCCGAGCGCATCGGGCGCACGCGATTGATCGCATAGCAGACGAGGCAGACGACGAGGCCAGCCGACTCTGCGATGGACCGATAGCTCTGTTCCCATTGCTCGCGTCGCTTCGCGTCACAGAGAATCTCGTATGCCTCGGTCACTGCCTCGAAGGCGACACGACTTCCCCCACTGTCCGGGTGCGTCTCGCGACAGCGCCGACGAAACGCACTTTTCAACTCTTCGGAAGTCGCGGTAGCCCGAATGCCGAGAGCCTTGAGATGGTTGGTCGCGCTCATGAACCCTTCTTTCCCTTGCTGCGGCGCGGACGCTTTTTGGTCGGGACCAGCGCGGTTGTTTCTGCTGGTGCTGAGTCGACAAACGGCGATTGCGGCAGTGGCTTGGTCGCCATGCTCTGTCGGGCCTCTGCCAGCTCACGCTGCTGGGTGCGCAGCTCATCGCGCAGCGTCTCCATCTCACGCCGGAGAGACTCGCTCTGCCGTGCCTGTTCGCGCTCTCGGAGCTGCTGGGCTTCGCGTTCTTTGTCCAGCTCGCGCTGCGCGTTGTCGCTGCGCTGCTTCGCCTCTTGCTCGCGCAGTTCGGCCAGCTCGCGTTCCTTCTCGGCCAGCTCCTTGCGCTTCGCCGTCAGGTCTTCCGCCTTCGGCCCCACCAGCGCACTCAGCGCGTCGAGCCCACCTTTGCCCGTTCCGTCGCCCAGACTCTTCACGAGCCCGATGGTTTCCGTCACAAAGCCCAGAAATTGCGACCGGGCATCGACGGGCTTGGCAGAAATGGCCTCGGCCTTCGCTCGACCCGCTTCCTCGATCTCGTGAAGCATCCACTCGCGGTGTCGCGAGATCGTCTGGGCCAGCTCGTGGGCCTGCCCTGCGGTCTGCTTCGTCAGCTCCCGCAGCGTTTCAAAGGAGGATTGAGAGGTCTGCACCGACTCTTGCCGCCAGTGCCGCGCCATCAGCGCCATTTCGCCCAATTCTTGATGCAGCGTAATTTGCTTCCCAACGAGCTGCGTATTTAGCACCAAATCGTCAGCAAGCCGCATACGGGCATGTTCGACCCGGTCTTTATGATGAGTTGGATCATTGGATAGCGAGTCGGTCGGCTTGGGCGTAAGCGACTGGCTGGGAACGGTATTCTTCGCAATGGCACCCGCTCCTCCTGCGAGCCGCACCGTCGGCATATACCCACGCAGCGGCGGAATCTGAAGCGGATCGTGTAGCTCGTGGAGAAACCCCAGACTGTACTCACCGGGGGGCGCGATCGGTGCTGCAAACGGTTCCAGCGGCCAGGCTGCTGAGGACGGGTAGCGACCATTGGTGGACCAAAGGAAATAATACTGAGAGCCGGACAGTGCTTGCGCGTGCGAACGCACTGTGGATGCAAAGTCTGAATCGGTTGTCATGCGTAACTTTGATTACAAAACTGCGCCAATTTCAAAAAGCGTCAAGCCCTCCTTTTGGTCAATCCATGAGTGGTCGACTGCACAATCGACCACTCGGCCTTACCACTCGATGACACAATCGACCTATATCCCAATCGACCACCGGATGAGCTATCCGATACTACCCTGGACCTAACACTGAACCTTACTCAGCACCGTACACTGAACCGACACCTCGATTGCGCACTGAACCGACACCTCAATCGACACCCGAACGAGCCACGAAAATTGGACCCTCTGCGACGATAAGCGTCGATCTTTGAGTGAAGGTCGAGCGACAATCGAGTGTCCCCCGAGTGTACGGTGCTGAGTAAGGTTCAGTGTTAGGTCGAGGGTAGTGTCGATGGGTCAATCGGATAGTCGATTGAGTGTTAGGTCCGGCGATGTGTCGATTGGTCGGTCCAGTAGCAAGATTGAGTGTACGCTTGGGCGCTAGATCCAGTGCAAGGTCGAATAGCAGGTCGAATGGTAGGTCGAGCGATATGAATTCGTGATATAATTCGTTGGCATGAAACCAAAAATAAAATGTGCTAATCCTGAGTGTGGGATTGACTTTGCTCCAAGACGTGAGAACCACATCTTTCACTCGGACCTTTGTTCTACCAAGGTGGCAAGAGAAGCCCGACGAGAACGGGACAGTCCTCGTGGCAAAGAAGACACCGTGGGCTTCACGGCGACCCTTTTGACTCCGCCTCCCCCCAAGACGGCGATTGGCTATCGTATGTACTGTCGAGAGCTGGACTTGATGTTGCCACTGCATGGCTCGCAGCGATGGGATCGTTCCAAGCCCGGCACGGACTACTTTCGACTTCGACCGTTAGAACTGCCGCTCGTGCCACTGAAGACCACCTACATCATGGAATGGGTGCTTGCCGGTGGTGGAGTACAGAAGATCGCCAAGCCGATCTTCGTCTCGTTCGCTCGCGACATGCGAAACAAGGCAGTCGATCGGGCGATGAAATCGTACCGGCGACTGAAGCCCGCGCTGCCGCCGCTCGCCTGTCAGATCGAGGAGCTGGCCTCTCGCGTCGTGCCTTGGATGCCCGCCCGAGAACTGTCTGAGTTGCCCGACGTGGACCAGTCACGGTTTCAATCAGCATCTCTGCTCGCCACGGATGCCGACCCGGTGCCACCACTTGCCTTGCCCGCTGTATCGACCAGTGGAACCACCGCACCGGCGCTCACTCCCATGGAGATCCTTGCCGCAATCAAGCAGCTCGGCCCCGAAGCGCTGGCCGCGTTTCAAGCCGCGCTCGTGAAGACGCCGATCACCATACCGTAGGCACCAGACCGCCGACAACCAACGCTCCGCCGACAACCGCCAGCCCGATCGTCGCACTGCGTTCCGTCATGGCTCGGTCGGCGAGAGCCTGCGCCTCGCGATAGGTGATGTTGCCCGCGACGAGCTGCTGCCGATCTCTATCGGTGACAATCCCAAGCGCCAGCGCCGAAACCAGTGCCACGCCGCCGCCGGTTAGCAGCGCAATCCCGAGCTTTTGACGTGGGCGCAGTCGCTCTTTGGGCACTGGCTGTACCTGCTCTTTCAGTCGAGCGAGCTTCTGCGCCGTCTCCCGATCTTCTGGCTTTTCTCGTAAGTAGCGCTCATATGCCTCGGCAGCCTCGCGAGGTCGGCCTTCCCGCTCCCAACAAAGCGCGAGGTTGTAGAGCAGGTCGACTTCCTTAGACAGCGCATAGGCACCCTCGAACTCGAGCCGCGCCAGGTCGTAGCGGCCTTGCGTGAAGAAGCCCTTTCCCAGCTCGGTGTGGGTCGCTGCGGCAGTATTCACAGGAGTCGGCGGCTCATCCGCTCTAG
>JBGAUT010000088.1:0-9525 GCA_044228505.1 Polyangia bacterium
CCCCCACCGCCCGCCTCGGGTGCACACTTTCTGATCGTGAGCGAGGACGGGGAAACCGAGCTACTGCCGATTCCCGAAGCTGGGGGGTACCTGGGGCGTTCACGCGGCTGCCTGATCAACACCGAAGACCCGGCCACCTCGCGTCAGCATGCCCGGGTCTTTGCCGAGGGCGAGGCGCTCCACATCGAAGACCTGTCCAAGGATCAAGGTACGTGGGCGGCAGGGATCCGCCTGGTGGGAGAGCGCCGTCCCTTGCAAAACGGTGATCTGGTGCTGGCGGGACAAGCGCGGGCGCGATTTTTGGCCAAGGACGCCCAGTTTTCGGCGCTTTCCGACAAATTTCGCCCCTTTCGGGTGCGCTGCCCGATTGGCCGGATCGGTCCGCTCAAGCTCTATTGGGCCGATCATGAGGAGCTGTCGGCGACCGTGGTGCTCAAAGTGCTGCCGCCTGATGCGCTGCACCATGACCGCTGGCTCTCGATCCTGGCTGCCGAGTCGCGCCTGCTGCGCACCCATCCCTATTCGAACCCGACCGGCGGCACGCTTCTGCGAGAGCTTCCTTCAGGTGATCGGCTGCTTTCGGTGCCGCTCGGCTGTGGGCTGTTCTTGAGCGAGTTTTTGGTCATCTACGGTGCCCCGCCGGTGCCGCTGGCGCTCGATCTGGTTGCGCAGATCTGCGCCGAACTCGATCGCAGGGTGCAGCGCGATACCACCCGTCGCGAAGGTCAACTGCCGCTGCGGGAGGTGTGGCTGTACGCCGATCCGCTGGCTCTGCTTGGGATGGCCACGCGGCTGCTCGTGGCGACCAGTGCCGAAAACCATCGACCCTCTCCGATCTTGCAGTCTCCGGAAACCGGGAGCGCCCGCGCTGAACACGTTCGCAACAGCCAGGTCTACGTCTACGGTCTTTTGCTGTACTCGCTTCTGACCGGGAGCTTGCCGTCGTACGGGGTGCCAAGCCGAAAGCTGGCCGATCTGGGAACGAGCGTACCGGCGCTCATCGGTGATCTCTTGTATGAGCTACTGCTCGACGAGCCCGAGCGTCGCCCCGACCCAAACCATGCCCAGCGCTGGCTCGCCGACCTACGCAGCGTGCTGGCCACCTAGGCAGCTCCCAAATTATCCCGCTACGATGCATCCCCTGGTGGTAAGCCCATGCCCGACTGAGGCATGCTGCGATCATGAGCAGCACCCGATGGTTCGGCATCCTCCTCGCTGGCTTCTTCTGTGGCTGTGACGCACCCCAGACGTCGGGACCGGCAACCTTCGTCGACAATCCAGCCATGGTGGACCAGGCCGCCTCGCTGGCCATCCACATGGTGGATGTCGGACAAGGCGACGGCATGGTCATCAAAACCCCAAGTGGGGTGGTGATCGCTCTCGACGGTGGCCCGGATCGCACCGGCAACTACGCCGACTATCTGAAAAAGCTCAACATCACCCGCGTCGACTACGTGATCTTGTCGCACGGTCACTCGGATCACTACACCGGGCTTGGCACTGCGATCGGGCTGTTGCCGAAGGACTGCGAGGCCCGGGTCTTCGATCCAGGCTTTGCCCGCCCAGACATTCCCGGCTACCAGTACATTCGCGATACGGCGGGGTGTCGCTACCGCAGCCTGACTTTTAACCAAAGCCTGCTGCTCGATCCCAAGCTCGACCTGCAGGTGCTCGGGGTCACGGATACCCCGTATCCCCAAAACGACGGCACCGGCATCAACAACACCTCGGCGATTCTGAGACTGCGCTACGGCAACTTTTCGATGCTGCTCACCGGAGATGCGCAGACCGAGGCCGAAAAGAACCTATATATGAACTTCCCGATGCAGCTTTCGGCCAACGTGCTCAAGGTCGGCCACCACGGAAGCTGTAACGCGACGGGAACCAGCCTGCTCAAAGCGATCGCCCCAAGCTACGCGCTCATCAGCTCGGGCGGCCCCGCCGACCCCAACAACTTCGGCCATCCGCACTGCCAGACGCTCGACAAGCTGCGGTCCAGCGGCGTCCACTACTTCCGGACCGACCAAAACGGCGACATCATGGTCCTGTCCGACGGAAAAGTGTTCTCGATCATGCCCGGTCGCGGCACCGTCGACACCGCCGCTTGTCCCCGAGCCTGTGCGCAGCCGTCCGACTTCTAAGTCCTTGACAAGAGCCGATTCCTACATTCAGACTGCGGCCCTTACGGCGGTTTTCTCGCCGCACACCTTTACATCTCAAACGGGAGTATTCCGATGTCGAACACCACCAGCACCGAGGCTCGCCGCAAGCGGCACCATCAGAAGGCCGGCCAGCGCCGCAAGAAGGCCCAGAGCAAGCGATCGACCCTCACCAGCGTCGAGCTTTTCGCTGGCTTCGGCGAGCCCGGCAAGCCCGCTCCCAAGAAGTAAGCTGTCTCTCATTTCCCTTCGGTAGTTGTCTGCTCGTTCCATTTATGTGGTGGGTCTAGGCAATCCGCTCCGTCGCGACGATGGTGCCGGAATCGTTGCCTCGCGTCGGCTACGTGCCACCTTGCCACCGGCCATCGTGGTCCGCGAGTCGAGCGCCGATGTTGCGGAGCTACTCGCAGTCTTTTCGGCGGCTCAACAGGTCATCCTGATCGATGCGGTGGTCGATCTTCCCGAAGGTCAGGTGTGCCGACTCGAAGGGCCAGAGTTCTCCCTCCCTTCCCTACCGAGCACTTCCTCGCATGCGCTCACGCTGACTCAGATCATCGATCTGGGTCGAGCGCTCGGGCAGCTTCCTGCTTCCCTTGTGATCTACGGAATTGGCGCGTCGGATGTTGGTCCCGGTGAAGGGCTCAGCGCCAACGTGGATGCGGCGGTCACCGAGGTGGTCCAGCGCATCACCCGCGAGCTGTCCTAGGAACTGCGATTGGGAGACGCGAAGGAGTCTGAGAAGAGACTCTTGGGAGTCCTGGTTGGGAGTTCTACTGCAGCCACTCCGGATACTCGAACGGCTCACAATCAAGCGGAGCGTGCAGCAGTTCTAGGATCTGACCGCGCTCCGATCCCGCTTTGAGCGCCGCCTGTTTCCAGGGCAGCGGACGCGGCGGCACCATCTTCGAGGGAGTCACTTTGCCATCCCCATCGGCATCGAGCCAGATCGGATTGGTGAATGCAATCGGCAGCGCCTGCCCGCCATTGACGGCCCCAATCACATCGGGCGGCAGCGGCAGATCACCGAGCGCCAGCACCACAATCCAGCCATCCGCAGTCACATTGAGCGGCACCTGGATAGACAGGGCCGGATGTTTTCGGCCCGTGATGGGAATCTCCTGCGCGAGCACGCCATTGCGATAGATCTGAAGCCGGGTGAGATCGACCCAGCCTGGTGCATCGGCCGTGATGGTAGCGGTGATCATCCCTCCGTTCACAGAGACTGTCTCCCCAAGTCCTTTGCCATCGACTGACAGCATGACAAACGGACCATTGCTGGCGACGGCGCGCATCTTCAAGATGGCTTCACGAAGATCCGAGGGCAGAAGGCGCGATGGCTCGCTCGTTGGGAACTGGAGCCAGGTTCGCGGATACCCAGCGCGCAGCCAGTCAATGCGATGGCTGTCACTGTTTCCCAAGCCGACCACCCGGAGTCCTTGATTCAGTAGCGTGAACCAGTCGTGCAGCAGATCTGCCACATCCGGAGGCCGCATGGCATAGCCGTTTAGGACCTCTATCCCGTCGAACAGTCCGGCCGTCGAGAGCGGCAGTCCCGGACGCCAACGAATGTTCAGGAAGTATCCCAGGTCAGGCGGTAAGCGTGGATGATTGATGATGACCAGGGGACTTCCGGCTTGCTGATGAATCAAGGGAAAGTACGTCTCCGGATCGGCCATGTTCGGCTTCGGCCACTCCTGCCACGGAGGCGCGCCCAAAAATGGCCCTGTCGGATCGTAGACCACTGGATAGATGCCAGCGTGTCCTCCTTGGAAATTGTACTCACTGCCCGGAATCGATACCGCCCGCTGTCCGTAATCGAGCGATTTAATCAAATCGCTGAAGTCGTAGTGGAAGCCATGCTCGGTGGGCACCAGAACGTGGACTCCCGAGACGACCTCGGACACGACGCGATGCGCCGCCAAGAGCTTGGAATCAAAGCTGCGCCTACTGTGAAGATGCATGTCCGCAGCCAGCCATCCATCCGTCTTCACGGAGTGCTCCAGCGTCACATCCACCTGCGTCACCGCGTCGGCTGCCACAGTCACCGTCTTGCGAACAGACTCGTACTCGGTTCCTTGTAGCAGCAGCAGATCATAGGTTCCTGCGGGAACCCCAACCGTACCCTCTCCGGTGACCAGCAGGACTCCTTCCGGCGCACCAATGACTCCTTGTGCAATCACGCTCGCCGTCGCGCCATCAGATTTGAAGTCCGGTTTGGGAGTCGACCCGACCGGATAGATGATTGCCCGACCTGGCATGGGCATCATGCTGTCGCCATCGCGCAGCACGATGTGAATGGCTGGCGGCTTCGGAACCACCGGGGGAACCTCCGGGGCCACGATCATGGCGCTCGGGTCGTGATCACCACAGGCGACCAGCAGGAGCAAACCAGAAAGCCAGCGCAGCGTCGACATGCCGTGAGATTAACAGATTCGAGCGCTGCGCAGTAGCTGAACTATTTGGTCTGGATTCCGGTGTCCATATCGATGGTGAGATAACGGCGAAGCGCCACCTCTCGGAAGGTATCCGTCTTGCCGTTCGGCCAGCGCACTGTGACGGTGGCCGGACAGGATGCGTCGGCCAGTCCGAAGAGCAGGGCCCGGCTGTCTGCGGAGTTGTAGGTGCCTCGGCTCGACTTCAGCTCGCGCACTACTTTCTGGTCAGCCACTTCCACCGTCACTTTGGCACCAAGCGCATCGCGGTTCACCTGTTTGCCATCGCCGCGCAAGCGGATTCCCAGCCAAGCATTCTGGCTGCCGATCTTGTTGCGGAACAGGAAGTTGGGACGACCTCCGCCTTGATCCCTACCACCGACCAGCAGATCCGGCGCTCCATCGTGATCGATGTCGCTCCAAGCATGATTTTGGGCCCCCTTCATCCGCTTCCACATCGGCATCTGGGAGTCGTCATTGATACCGCTTTTGTAGCCCACGCTTTCGAATTTTCCGTCCGGAAGCTGGTGCATGAGGCCAAACCATGATTTCTGATCCACCATCATGAACGACCCTTCGTACTTGGTATCCCGCGACATCGCCATTTCGAAGCGGCCGTCGTTGTCAAAGTCGACGGTCGAGCCATCGACATCGCCTTCGTTATACGGCAGACCCCGTTTCAAAAATTCGTTCACAAAGGAGTACTTCCCACTTGGCCCCTGGTTGATGAGGAGCAAAGAGGGATCGCTCCACTTGCGGGTGTACTCCGTTTCCGAAGGATGCGAGATGTTGGTCTGGAAAATGTCGGCGTATCCGTCGCCATTTATGTCCTGACAGTCCAGCCCAAAGCCATTGCCTCCCATGTAGGTAGCGGGATCCTTGCCGGGCTCTAGCGTGGTGCCGCGCCCGGTGCTGTCCTGCCAGTAGTTGCCCGTTCCTTGGGCCGCAAAGCCACGCTCCACCGCGACGTTTTTGAAGGATCCCTTGCCGTCGTTTTCCCACAAGATGTCCTGCCCCAATTCGACGCTGACACCGTAGGTAGAAACAAAGATATCGAGATCCCCATCATTGTCGTAGTCACACGTAACAAGACCGTTGGTGGGTCGTTCCGGATTTGCACCGACCAGGTTCGTCTTCGTCACTTCGGTAAACGTACCGTCTCCTTTGCCAAAGAAGAGCTGGTCAGCCGCCGCATATCCGGTCTGTCCGTTTCCCAAAAACAGATCGAGCTTTCCGTCGCCATTCCAATCGGCAAACAGCGCGTTGCCAGTCACCGTGCTATCCCCCATCGCCGCTTCGACTCCCGAGTTTGGCTTGGCAGTAAAGTGACCTTTGCCATCGTTTAGGAGGATCTGATGATTCTGTCCCGAAAGCGGAATATCGAGCCCCGCGAACGCATCCTGATCCCCATCGTTGTCGACGTCCCCGAACGCGAAGAATCCCGATTGAATCCTCCGCAAGCCCGACTCATCACTTGCGTCACGGAAGGTGCCATCTTGGTTATTTAGGAAGATCAGGTGCTCGAACGGAATCCCCTTTTGGGGGTTCGGAAACAAGCTATGCATCACGATGTCGTCGTAGCCATCCCCGTTGAGATCTGCGAAGGCAAGCCGACTGTGATCGTTGATGGGAATCGCCATCGGTGGCATCGGCGTGTAGTTGGCCACGCGAATCCCGCTCTTATCGGAGATGTCCTCAAAGAACGCCTCGCCGACCGTCGCGACTTGGCCAGTGCGGCACATCGGAGGAGGCGGCTTGCTCATGTCGAGCATGACTGGATCATCCATCGACGGCGAGTCGGAGCTGGTGGTGCAGCTCAGCAGTGGGACGAAACAGAGGGACAGCCAGCGTGTGTGTCGAAGGGAGCGTCGAGACAAGCGAAGGAATGGCGAGGATTGGTTCCGCATGCGCGGGACCATATCACAGCAGATTCACGGTTACGGAGTCACCGAATTCCACTTGGGATCATCGGTTCCCATCTGGGTGATCCAGCTCAGCAGAGACACGCCTTTGACGGTGGTAAGGGCAGGCGTAAACAGAAAGGTGTGGCCGGTTCCCGCAGCAAAGTAGTAGCGAAAGTTCGGTAAGGGGTCGAGCAGCGTCGTCGACATGGTGGTCAGGTTCTGCTGAAACTGCATCGCGCTCTGGTCCCCAAAGAACTTCCGAATCACGCCGTCTTGGGTATACGAAAGGAGTGCCATCCGATCGCTCGGATAGCGCTTGGCCAGAATCGGCACCAGCGTTGAGAAGTCGCGATCACACTCCGGACACAGCCTGGACAACGTCTGATCGAGCCGCCAGGACGCAAACCACTTGGCGCGAAGATCCTTGGGAATGGCATCGCCAATCATCGGAGGCCCGCTGTCATCCAGCAGATACGACTTCGCCTTCGGAAAGAACGCCCGCACCACATCATGGTTTAGCGCCGATCCAAAGCCGCCAGCGCTGCTGCCTGTCACGACCAGCTTTCCAGGTGCAGGGATCGTCGCGGCGATCCGCCGGAGAAACGCGATCAGATTCGGTCTGCCTTTGTGATGGATCACTCGCTGAGCCCCCATCCCCGATTCGTACGTCATCACGTTGTCACCGGCATGGACGTCACCCGTGCAATACGGAACGTAGACCAGGTTAAAGTCCCGAAACGGCGTCTTGGCGTTGCGGTCAAGGATCGAGCCGATTGAAAAGAGGAGCTTGGTCGATTGAAACTGCGCCTCTGAAAATGGTCCATGCGTCGAAGAATTGGCCACCGCGCAGCTCTGGTAGTCCCAACACGCGCCGCCTCCCTGCATGAAAATCAGCAGGTCATTACTCCCC
Source organism: Polyangia bacterium (assembly GCA_044228505.1). Lineage (GTDB taxonomy): Bacteria > Myxococcota_A > Polyangia > Palsa-1104 > JAEUJZ01 > JAEUKA01. Next base: position 7,406 of record JBGAUT010000088.1, read on the forward strand.
GGGGACAGGCTGATTCCAATACCGGTAGGGGTGCCGTCATCGCAGACCGCGTCGGCAAAGGGAACCCAGGTCCAGGTCTTGGCAGGCGCGGTGATCGCGGCCCCCAGCGGCGGCAGCGTTGGCAAAGACGGCGTTCCATCGGTGATTTCGTCGTCTAGTGGTTTGTCGGACATCCCCCCGCAGCCGAGCAGAGACACTCCCAAGCAAGCCGAAGCCAGCCAAGCGAAAATCGACCGTAGTCGCATTGTGGACCTCCTTGTTCGTCGCGGACTTTCGCATAGCCAACCGCCCATTGCTACAGCGATTCACAGCACCACCCGAACGCAGGGACGTAGCCTGCGCCTTCACACCTTGGGTCGGCAGGTTTGCGATAGAGCGTGGCGATTCGAGCAATAAGAAGCTTTTTAGAAGCTTCTTATTCCGGTCGACCAACCCACATTGAAGGTGTACTAAGAGCGACGGGAGGCGAGCTTTGGACCAACAGTAGGAGCCAGCGGAGCGGTGTTCTCGCTGGTTGCCCCAGAGGTCGCAGCAGGACTTGCGGAAGCGGGCACCGGAGCTCGGTCCCCGCTGTTGGTTCGCACCGGCGTGCCTACTGAACCACTCGAAGCACTGCCTTCGGAAGATTCAACCGCATTGCGCAGTGGCGGGATCGGTGGGTTGTGACTGCCACCACGGCCACGATGAATCAGCGCTGCCGCGACAATGTTATCCGTCGGCAACATGTAACTCGTCGAGACGTCTGGGCACAGGGTCTGCTGCTCCGCTGGGGTCAGCGCCAGCCCTGGAATCGGCTTGAAGCTGTGAATGTTGGCGATAATGAGCGGATAGTTGGCCCCCCGGTTGGCATTGGCGCGCCAGTACGATTCCGCTTGTTCCACGGAGAACCCACAGAACTGACGCAGCGCCAGGGCCGATACCATCCCTGCGTAGTGCAGCCCATTCCAGCAGTGCACCAGCACCGGACCCTTTTCGGGATTGCGAATGCTCTCGAGCACATCACGGAAGATATTGGGCAGCGTCCGCAGCCTAGCGGACGGAGCGGAGCGCCACTCGATCGTACGGGGGGTGTTTTCGGTTTGGCAGTTCCTTACGTCCCGACCGTAGCGCAGCATGTTGACATTGCGCGGTCCAGTCTGGGTGGTGTGTTCGCCGTACAGAGAGTAAACCCGCTTCCAGCCTCGTTCACATAGGTGAGAGAGCGCCGCTTCACTCGGAGTTCCCGAGCGATACAGGGCACCCCGCAGCACGGGTCGAAGCCGGGGCAGATGATCGAGAGGCTCCACAGTGACCGTCGGCTCGCTGCGGCCCATACGGCTATCGCGAACTCCTCCATGGAGCGCGGTATCACCGAGTGCCACTCGCTGCTGCGCATGGGCGCTTCCTTCGAAAAGCCCCAGTGCAGCGCCAAAGATGGTTGCCCCCCAGCAGATGAAGTTGACGTGGGTCTTCATTGGCTCCCGACGAGAAAGGATGACAATACGCAGATTATACAGAGATTTTTTTGCATCTGTAGACACAAAAAAACAACTAATTGCCAGAACTAGCGAAGCGGCCGGCGGGTAAGACTACGTCTGATATTGGGAACGCAGCGGTAGGCCCACGATGGGCCCACTCGGTGCGAAATCCAGCCACTTGTAAGGAAGAGCAAAAGGACAATCCGGGGAGAGACTCGTTAGTCAGAGGTGAACTGGCCGCCCGCGAAGGGCAGCCCGTTGCGCTGACACAGGTCGACCAGCGTACGGCGCGCATCGGGTGACTTCATGTTGCGATAGGCGGTCGTCGCAAGCGCGGCTTGACGGCTGCTACAGGCCGCTCCACCAACGAAACGCCACGCGCTTGCGGCATCCTCACCGCCCCGCCGCGTCACACCCAGCGCCATCGCCAGCGCTTGCTGCCTGTCGCCGCGCACGAACGCTTGCTGGGCGTCACGCAAGGCGGCCTGCCCCTCAGGCGTTGCAGCGGCTGTCGCCGTCGTCTTGGCCGCTACCACCGGTCGCACCGCCGCAATCGCCGGCTTCACCGCGGCAGGTTTGAGCGCTGGCGGCGTCGCCTTGAGCGCCAGCTTGCCTGGCTCGGGCTTCACTGCCGCCACAACCTTCGCTGGCTCGGGCTTCACC
>JBGAUT010000089.1:0-8861 GCA_044228505.1 Polyangia bacterium
GGACCTTGCGGGCCGGGATCGCCTTTGTCGCCCTTGGCCCCAACACTACCGGGCGCACCTGGATCGCCCTTGGCCCCCGTTGCTCCTTGCGGACCAGTCATTCCCGTCGGACCTTGCGGACCGGTCATCCCGGCGGCTCCCTGCGGACCGGTGTCGCCTTTGTCCCCTTTGGTGCCGGTCAAGCCGATCGGGCCCATCGGGCCGGTGTCGCCTTTATCGCCCTTGTCGCCTTTGTCGCCCTTATCCCCTGGGAGGCCCGCCTCACCCCGCATGCCTGCTTGTCCCGCTTCGCCGGTCTGAGGTTGATTGCAACCGAGCCACCGCGCAGCTCAGCGTCAGGCTGATGGTCGTCATGGTGCTTCTTATCATCGTGTTCCTTCCTCTGGGATTGAGCGACTGGTTGCTCATGTGCGGCGCATCGTTTCCTACTCGTGCCAAGCCGGTCAATCAGTAGCTGTGTAGACCAGTTCAGCCCGGGAAGAAGGTGGACAAGCGATAAAACGACATGGTTGTCAAAAGATAAACTTATCAATTGACATCATGGTCGTTAAGTCGCCTAATGGTCGTAGACATGCTGAGTCAGACGGTTGGATACGCGATCGCCGCTCTCGGACACCTGAGCCGCTACCAAAAGCAGCCAGGGGCACAGTTCGTACGCGACATCGCCAAGGCGACGGGCATCCCACCCGCGTATCTGGCCAAGATTGTGCACACGCTGGCGAGGAAGGGGTTCCTGACCACACAGCGTGGAACAAGTGGTGGTGTATCGCTCGCACGACCGGCAGAAGAAGTGACTCTGTTTGAGATCTGCGAGGTATTCGATGATCCCATCGCGCAGCGCCGCTGTATGCTGGGCACCGCTGCATGCTCAGATGAACGTAACTGTCCGGCGCACTGCTTCTGGACCGAGGAACGCGAGCGGGTCGCGGAGTTTCTCCGTCGTACAACGCTTCGTGCAATCGCTCAGTTCGAGGATGAAAAGGCGCCGCTGATTTCTCAGAACTTGAAGAGGTAGATACCATGACCCCCAAGATCGTCTTTGCTGGCCTCGCTCTGTTCGCTCTCACTGCATCCTCTGCTTGTACCAAGAGTGGCGGCAGTTCGGCTCCTGTCATCTCGCCGGCTGCCAAGCAAGAGGCGGCAGAGATTTTCTCCAGTCGCTGCACGGTTTGCCATGGGGCGCAGGGCGCTGGCGATGGCCCGGGATCGGCAGGTCTGACTCCGAAACCGCGTAACTTCCAAGACAAGGCCTGGGCGGACTCCGTGAAGGATGACTATCTGGCCAATATCATCAAGAACGGTGGTGGCGCGGTTGGGAAGAGCCCGGCCATGCCTCCCAATCCGGATCTTGCAGAGAAGACCGAGGTTGTAAACGCCCTGGTCGCGCATGTGCGCGGCCTCGCGAAGTAAGCAAACACTGCTGCCCGACAGAGCGCAGTTGCCGGGCGGTGGTGAAGTTGGCTGCGAGTGTATCCAATAATAAGTAACTCTGAGAGTAATTATTGGGACACGGATGATGTAGCTGCGGAGCGCATTTTTTGCCTTAAAAGAGGCATTTAAAATGCTTGTTTAGTCAAACCGGGCACGTAAGAAACAGAGGCTTGTGGTCCATGGCTGCAGTTAAAATTAGGCATAATAAATGCCTAATATATGGCAGCAACATGAACAACTCCTAGTGAGGTGAGGCGCAACATGTCTTCGTCAAAATTTTCCCGCCGCTCATTTTTGACCGCTCTCGGGGCCTCGGCTGGTGTTGCTGCTGGAGCGGTGGCCCAAAAAGGCTGGGCGTTCAACTTCCTAGAGCCGCTCAACGTTGAAAACCCACTCAAAGCGTATCCCAATCGGGGATGGGAGCGGATCTATCGCGACCTGTACGCCTATGATTCGACGTTTACGTTTACCTGTGCGCCGAACGACACCCACAACTGTCTACTGCGCGCCTATGTCCGTTCCGGAACGATTGTCCGTATCGGCCCCACGTTCGGATACGGAGAAGCGGCGGATCTGGGTGGAATGAAGTCATCCCATCGCTGGGATCCTCGCTGCTGTCAAAAAGGCCTGGCGCTGGTCCGTCGTTTCTACGGAGACCGTCGCTGTCGCTATCCTCTGGTCCGCAAGGGCTTTATGCAGTGGGCCAAGGACGGATTCCCCCGTGATCAGGCAACGGGGAAGCTGGATCTGAAGTACTTGCAGCGCGGCAAAGAGCCGTTTGTGCGGGTTTCGTGGGACGATGCCTTTGCGCTGGTCGCCAAGGGCTTGCACAACGTCGCCAGCAACTACAGCGGAGAGCAGGGGAAGAAGTGGCTGGAGTCTCAGGGCTACGATCACCACATGGTGGCCGCCGCGAAGGGAATCGGTACGCAGGTCATCAAGATGCGTGGCGGAATGCCACTGCTGGGTATCACTCGCATCTTTGGCCAGTACCGCTTTGCGAATACGCTGGCTCTGCTCGATGCCTTTGTCCGTAAGGTCGGTCCCGAGGAAGCGCTGGGTGCGCGTGGCTGGGACAACTATACGTGGCATACCGATCTGCCGCCGGGCCACCCGATGGTCACTGGACAACAGACGGTCGACTGCGATCTGTCGATGGCCGAGCATGCCAAGCTGATCGTGGTGTGGGGCATGAACTGGATCACCACCAAGATGCCGGATGCCCACTGGCTCACGGAAGCGCGGCTCAAGGGAACCAAGGTTGCGGTGATTGCAGCAGAGTACTCCGCAACGATGAACAAGGCCGACATGGCGTTGATTGTTCGTCCGGGTGTAACTCCGGCGCTCGCGCTGGGCTTTGCGCACGTCATCCTTAAAGAGAACCTGTACGATGCCGAGTATGTCCGTGCGTATACGGATTTGCCGTCGCTGATTCGTATGGATACCATGGAGCGACTCGGCGCAAAAGATGTGGCGGGACTGAAACTCACCACGGGTCTGGCCGCGCAGATTATCAAGAAAGGCGAGAAAGCTCCGGGCGCTCTTTTGCAAAAAGACACGCTCATTCCTGAAGCGATGCTCGACAAGTTTGAGCCGTTTGTGATCTGGAATGAAAAGAGCAAGAAGCCAGAAGCGGTGTCGCGTGATGAGGTCGGTGGCAAGTTCAAAAAACGCGCAATGATACCCGCTCTCGAAGGAGAGTTCGAGGTCACGCTGACCAGCGGTAAGACCGTGAAGTGTCAGCCCGTGTTTTCGCTGCTGAAACAGTACGTGATCGATAACTTTGCACCGGAAGCGGTGGAAGCGATTACGTGGGCACCGAAGGACGGAATCCTAACGATTGCGCGGGAGATCGCGGCGAACAAAGAGAAGACGTTCTTCGCCTGCGGAATGGGTCCGAATCAGTTCTTCAACAACGACCTGAAGGACCGCACGATCTTCTATCTGGCATCGCTCACTCGCAACATCGGCTTCGTCGGTGGTAATATTGGTTCATATGCCGGTAACTACCGCACCGCGTACTTTAACGGACTGACTCAGTACTCGCTGGAAAATCCGTTTGATGTGGAGCTAGACCCGAGCAAGCCAGCGCGGCAAAAGTCGTTCCTGAAGTTCGAGTCGGTTCACTACTGGAACCACTCCGATCACATCCTGCACATGGGCAAGGAGCTGCTGACCGGACAGACGCACATTCCGACTCCTTCGAAGGCGATCTGGGTGTCGAACTCGAACTCCCTGATTGGCAATGCCAAGGGTCACTTCGAGACGGTGGTAAACGTCCTTCCCAAGACCGACATGGTGGTGGTGAACGAGTGGTGGTGGACTGCTTCTTGCGAATATGCTGACGTGGTATTTCCGGTCGATTCGTGGGCGGAGTTCAAGCATCCAGACTGCACCGCTAGCGTGACCAATCCGTTCATCTCGGTGTTTCCGCGCACTCCGATCGATCGCATCTACAACACGCGGAGTGACATCGAGTGTTCAGCGGGAGTAGCTGCCGCACTTGGGAAGCTGACGGGGGACAAGCGCTTCCATGACATGTGGCACTTCGTGTACGAAGGCCAGGTCGATAATTACCTTCAGCGGGTGTTCAACCTGTCGAACATGGCGCACGGGCTCAACTTCCTAGAGTGTGAAAGCAACGCGAAGAAGGGCATTCCGACCATCATCATGTCTCGTACCTATCCCAAGATCGTCGGTTGGGAGCAAGCCTACGAAGACAAGCCGTGGTATACGCGGACTGGGCGAATTGAGCTGTATCGCGATGAAAAGGAGTTCCGTGACTCCGGCGAAAACCTGCCGGTTCACCGGGAGCCGATCGACTCGACGTTCTATGAGCCGAACGTGATCATGGCCAAGCCTCATCCGGCGATCAACCCGAAGACTCCTGAGCAGTACGGAGTGTCGCGAGATCAGATTGATGGCGATACGCGGCAAGCCCGGCATGTGGTCAAGAGCTGGGATGAACTAAAGCTCACCAAGCATCCACTCCAGAAGGCAGATCCGACGTATCGGTATCTGTTCCACACTCCGAAGTATCGTCACGGTGCGCATACCACGCCGGTCGATACCGACATCATCGCGATCTGGTTCGGCCCGTTTGGCGACATGCTCCGTCACGATCCGCGCAGTCCCTACGTGACAGAGGGTTATGTCGAAGTCCATCCCGATGATGCGCGAGAGCTGGGCTGTGAAGACGGTGACTATGTCTGGATCGATGCAGACCCCCAAGATCGTCCGTTCCGCAATCCAGAGAAGGCTACGGCAGAGGACAAGAAGCTCGGACGACTCCTGGTGCGACTCCGCTTCTATCCAGGAACGCCGCGTGGTGTGACTCGGATGTGGCACAACATGTACGGTGCAACCTACGGATCGATCAAAGGACACGAGACCAACCAGTACGGACTGGCGCGCAATCCCGAGACCGGATACCAAGCGCTGTTCCGGTACGGTGGTCACCAGAGCTGCACCCGGAGCTTCATCAAACCAACGATGATGACCGATACCATGGTGCGTAAGAATTCCTTTACCCAGCAAGTCGGTCAGGGGTTTGAGCCAGATGTCTACTGTCCGACGGGAGCACCGCGTGAGTCGTTCGTAAAGATCACCCGTGCAGAAGCCGGCGGAATCGGTGGCAAGGGGCTGTGGCGACCGGCGCAAAAGGGACTCACTCCGGGTCATGAAACCGAAGCGCTGAAGCGATTCATCAAGGGCGAGTTTGTTTCCACCAAGTAGGAGGGAGCGGCCATGAGCAAAGTAGAAAACATCCAACTGGGCCGCGAGATGGAGTACCCCTATGAGGGCTCGCGACCGAATCGGCAGATCGCGTACATCTTTGACACCAACAAGTGCATCGAGTGTCAGACCTGTACAGTGGCGTGTAAAACCACCTGGACTGCTGGCAAGGGACAGGAACACATCTTCTACAACAACGTCGAGACCAAGCCCTATGGCTTTTTCCCGCACGGTTGGGATGTGAAGCTCCTAGAGATGCTCGGTCCGGGAGAGTGGCAGGACGGCAAGTACAACGGCAAGACCATCTTCGAGGCAGCACCTCCGGGTGAGCGCGTGCTCGGATATCTGCCGGAGGAAGAGGACTACACCTCTCCGAACTTGGGAGAAGATGTCTGCTCCGGGGATGTGCAGCGTGGTGCGTTTTTCCAGAACATCCACAACACCTGGATGTTTTATCTGGCGCGAATCTGCAACCACTGCACCTATCCGGGGTGTCTGTCGGCGTGTCCGCGCAAGGCAATTTACAAGCGTCCAGAAGACGGAATCGTACTGGTTGATCAGTCGCGCTGTCGAGGCTATCGCGAGTGCGTGAAGGCGTGTCCGTACAAGAAAATCTTTTACAACATGGTCACGCGGGTTTCGGAAAAGTGCATCGGATGCTTCCCTCTCATCGAGCAGGGTGAGCAGCCTCAGTGCGTCAAGACTTGCATCGGTAAGATCCGTTTGCAGGGCTTTCTGTCGAAACCGGGGGAGGAGAAGGCGGACAACCCGATCGACTATTTGGTGCGCATCAAGAAGATCGCACTGCCGCTGTATCCGCAGTTTGGCACAGAGCCGAACGTCTACTACATTCCGCCGCTGCATGTGCCGCGTCTGTTTTTGCAACAGATGTTCGGTCCGGGCGTCGAGGAAGCACTGAAGACGTATCGCAGCGCACCAGCGGATAAGCAGCTTCTGGCGGCACTCCTAATGTTTGGGAACACGCCGAAGATCATCCACAAGTTCAAGACCGACAAAGATCATGCGGTCGGTTATGACGGTATGTCGCAAGAGGCGGTTCGCGTTCCGTTTACCGAGCCGTTCTTTGCGCGAGAGATCTTCGATAAAAAGCATGGCGTGGTCCGCTTGAACATCACCTGAGGAGCCAAGGAGTACTGCTATGACATCGAAACATTCCTTCGGAACGCTGCTGCTCCTTGGTACGCTGGCGGGCTGTCCATCGGGTGAGCATGAAGCTGGTCCCAGCAAGTTGACGGGAGAGATCCGGGCAGTGGCGGTGGGTGAGGTTCCGTTGTCCGATCCGCTCTCGGTTGCCTGGAACAACATGCCAGAGACCTCGGTGACCGTGCTTCCGCAGACGGTGGCCTATCCCAACCTGATCAAGCAAAGCGTAAAGGAACTGCGGGTGCGTGCGCTCGCTGATGCCCGCTTTCTCGCGGTACGGCTGGAGTGGGATGATCCGACGCTGGACGAAAAGCTTGAAATCGACAAGTTCAGCGATGGTGTGGCGGTCGAAGTTCCGCTTGGTGATGCCGAAAAGACCAACCCGATGATGGGAGACCCCGCAAACCCAGTCTACATCTGTCACTGGAAGGCGGTGTGGCAGCGGGATGTCGATCACGGTCGTGCCGATGTGCAGGACTACCATCCGGGCTTTGTTTCGGATCGTCCACCGTTTGTTTCGGGAGGAATGCCGTATCCCGTCAGTGAAGCGTTCGAATCGGACAATGCTCGGCGTTATCTGCCGGGCGTTGCGGCTGGGAATCCGGTGAGCAAGGTCTTCCGCAAGTGGCCGGTTGAGGAACTACAAGCGGAAGGGTTTGGCTCTCTTGCCGATCACACCTACCAAGACGCACAGGGCAAAGGGGTGTGGAAGGACGGGAAGTGGACGGTGGTGATTGCGTTGCCACGTCAGTCCTCGGATCGCTCGAATCCAATGTTCCAGAGCGGTAAAGCGATGATGGGTTTTGCGGTGTGGGATGGCAGCAATCAGAACGTAGGCGGACGCAAACACTGGGCACCGTTTGTGAAAGTGGTGCTGCCGTGATGGACCAAAAGGCTCTGCTTCGTGCTGAAGGGTATCGCCTGCTGGCGACGGCATTCCGATACCCGCAGACAGAGGAGCTACGCGAGGCATTCCTGGAGGAGCAAGATTCGCCCAAGGAGTTGTCACAGATTGCCTCTGCGCTGCTACCTCTGGTCGATGACGATCTGTGTGCAGAGTACAATCGGCTGTTTGCACAAGCGGTCGCGGTGAGTCCGCATGAGCGCGCTTACACTGGGGGAGATCTCGGACCGGGGCTGGGACAGCTTGCCGCTCTCTATGAAGCGTTCGGACTCCGCAGCGGTGGTCGAGAGGGAGAAGTGCCTGACCACATCGGTGCACAGCTTGAGTTTGCGGCGTTCCTCTGTCTCAAGGAAGCGCTACATTCTGAAGACTCCTCTCCCGAATCCGAGGAAGCTGTGACAATAGTCCGTGCGGCCCGGCAGACCTTTATGCAGGATCACCTGGGACGTTGGGTCTGTGCCTTTGCGGACAAATTGAGGGACCGCTCTTTCCACCCGTACTTCGTCTGCTTGGCCGGACTACTGACAGAGTGGATCAAGGCTGACTTTGTCGAGCAAAACTGGGAGATGCCGCAGATGGGCCGCCATCTTCCAGTAATTGGCCCAGATCTATCGTCCGAGTTGGCTGATGACAGTGAGCCCATGACCTGTCCTTCCGCGCCGCATGAGGAAGTGTCGATTCCTCTCTCGACTCTGCTTCCTGCCTAGCGTTGTTACGTCGCGATCGTTCCAGCGCAACTGCGACGGATGCGAATGGACATCTTTGTCACGCTGGACGAGGAGACTCTTGATGACTACTTCTGTTGAAAATAGACACACTTGGGCATCTCTGCTCGCCGTTGCGGCGGTGTATCTACTTGGAGTACCGACTGCGATTGCGCAAAGTGGACAGGGACAGACTCCCAGCTCCGATCAAGCGCTGGTTCCACCACCATCGCCGATGACCAACATTCCGCCGCCAGCTCCCTATCCACTCGTACCCGGCGGAGATTCCGTGGCACCTGTGGCCAAGCCCGTTCCTGTTGCGCCCGCACCGGTCCCTTCCGAACAGCCGCCGGTTACCGCTCCGGCACCCGTTTCACCACCGTCCCCCTATTCGCTACCGTTTGGACTCCGTCCCATTGTTCCAGTGACGGTGCTGCGCCTCGACACCGTGTTCGCGTTCTACCAACAGAACATTGCCGCAGCAGGTCAGCCCGAGCGGTTTGAGAACGGCTTCACCGGCGCGTTTCTGCCTACCATCGGCTATCGCTTTCATCCTTCGTGGATGGGAATCTTCCGGTTCGGTGTGGTTGGGAATCGTCCGCCGCGCATCACGGGGGATGAAGCAGGGGCCGACAACTGCGAAGACCAGACCTCGGTCGATCCGACCACGATGCAGCCAAAGACGACGCTGACCAAGTGCGGTGTCGCTTCGACCAACATGCTGCTCGGCGGTTTTTACTCTCATAAATTTGCCGACAGTTTTCGCTTTTCATTGTTTGCGGCGACGACCATTCCGGTCGGCTCTGGTGTGAGCGCTACGAGTGAACCGGGGGCAAGTGGTGCCGAAGCCCCTGCCGGTCTGCTTTCGCGATCCGCGATGGACAACGTCATGTTCGCGGTGAACGACTGGGCGCTTCTTGAGG
>JBGAUT010000008.1:0-202976 GCA_044228505.1 Polyangia bacterium
CCTTGCCGCACCGGCCACCTCGACGTCAAGGTCGAGTGCTGTGGCGCAACTCCTCCACCGCCGCCGCCTCCTCCTCCCGGGATGTGTTTCTCGGAAGCTCTCAAGGATCCGATGGGCGCTTGCGTCGATGACGGCTCCTGGAAAGCTCGCGCTGAGGCCGTCTGTAAGGCCAAGGGCGCTTCCGTCAGGAGCCTCGGCTTCGGCACTCCTTGCCGCACCGGCCACCTCGACGTCAAGGTCGAGTGCTGTGGCGCAACTCCTCCACCGCCGCCGCCTCCTCCTCCGGTTCGATGTGAGTGGAGTCCTGTCCCTGGAGCAGGAGTATGTCGCCTACCCGACGTTTGGAAGCGCGAGGCCGTCACGCTCTGCTCGACCAAGATGCGGACGCTGAATGATCTCAAGCTAGACAGACCCTGCGCAATGGGTGGCTTCGGCTCTGCCCAGGCAGAGTGCTGCGACTCAGTCATGCCACCGCCGCCGCCTCCTCCGCCTTCGACCTGCGTGAGCAGCATTGTTGGTGATGGAATGTCATGTCAGTCAGAAATGGCCCTCAAGACCGAGGCTGACAAGCTCTGCAGTTCGCGAGGCCTCAAGCTCACCGCATTTGGTGGCTACGATCCATGCGGAGCCCTGAGCCAGTTCCGTCACGCCAAGTTCACCTGCTGCAAGTAAACGGCTCGTTGGCTCGGCGCCCCCTCGAAACCGCCGCCCCGGTTCGAGGCTCCTCTCCTTCTCGGTGGGCGCCGAGCTGACGGGGTTTGTCCCCGCCCCCTCCCCTGGTTCTAGCCTCGTTTTCTCCTGCACCATCTCCGGTGGCCGGTTTGGGTCGTAACCAACTCCTCTGCTCACCACTGCGCTGTATTGCCAAAGGCTCGTCGCTGCCTATGTGGTAGTTATGTTCACAATTTAAATGTATTTTTTTATACATTATATTTATATGTAAAATTAGAGCGTCACCCGCCAAAACTGGCGGCTCGGCGATGACTCTTCAGACGAAGAACACTGCCTTGAACCAGACCATTAACTCTTCAGGGGAGCGCTCATGAATCGTACTAAATACCGGTGGTTGATTAACCCTTTGTTTTTGCTTGTAACCGCGACTTGTGGCGATAACAGCATCAGCGGCAGCACCTGCTTGTCAGGCGTGGACAGCGATAGCGATGGTCTGACCGACGATGTCGAGTGCAGCCTCGGCACCGATCCCAACAACGGTGACTCCGACGGCGACGGCGTACTCGACGGCCAAGAGGTTGCAGCAGGGGCAAATCCGAATTCCTCGGACTCGGACAACGATGGCGTTCCCGACAGTGTCGAGTTTGCCTATCCCAAGGCGTGCATCGCCACCGATAACTTCTCACAGCGTCGACCGGCACCGGTCTGCACCAGCGACGCCGACTGCATGGCCGGAGAGACCTGCAAGGGACTCGACCCGGCCAAGTCGGACAGCGATGGCGATGGCGTCCCTGACGGCCAAGAGGATCTCAACTTCGATGGCACGATCGACGGCGTCAGCGGCGAGACAGACCCCCGGCTGTTTGACACCGATGGCGATGGCGGCTCTGACAAGGACACGGGATCGAAGATCTGCCGTCCCGACGGACTCGGGATGGTCACCATCGACCAAGTGTCGGGGGCCTCGCACCAGCTTGGCTACGATCCGATCTTCGGCGTCGACAAGAAGGTGACCGCGCCCAACAACGCCGGTGCCATTATCGTGGATGACTCCTTGGCCAGCGTCGCCGGTCTTTCGGTGTCGAAGCTGACCGCCACCGCCGACGTTCGCGCCGACGCCACCGCTGCAGAAGCCGTCATCACCACCGAGCTGCCGAAGATCGCTGGTACTGCCGTCATTCCGGTTCTCGTCGGTCGCGCCCTGACCACCCACGAGAACTTTCCCGCGGTCACCTCGACGTATCGAATAACCACCGGAGCCGGTGTAAATGCATCGCGGCTACGTGACCAGCTCGTGAATGGCTTCATTGGTATGGCTGCCCCAGGTGGGGCCTCCGTCGGAGCATCTGCCGAATTTTACCTCGATATCACCACCGTCCGTCGTACCGGCGCGGTCGACATCATCGTCGCTGTATCACCCCGCACGCTGTACGACGATGCCAGCAAACCGACTGCGATCCGAGTCAACGACCTGACCAACTCGACGGGCGTCGCGACCCCGAACAAGACGCTCGACTTCCGCTGCCAGGGCTTCAAGGCCGATCGCAACCCGTTTGCTGACTTCCTGTGGACCGTCGACGTCTCGGGATCGATGGGACCGTACCAGACGGCACTAGGCAACACCGCCAACGCCTTCGTCAACCGATTGAAGAACGCGGGTGTCGACATGCGAGTCGGCGTCGTCTCTGCAGGCGAGACGCCCATCAACTTCACCACGCCGGGCTTCAAGTTCATAAACGGCACCAGCGCAACGCCAGCGCTCGATCTGTGTCGCCAGGTGACCTCGAACGGCCTTGGCAAGTGCCCGCTGGATGCAACCGAGACGCTCAGCCCTTACCCAATGAGCGGTGGCTCCGAGGAACCGATTGCCGCCGGCGTCGTCCTTCACGATCAGTTCAAGAAGAACGCGGCGATGGGGATCACCCTCCCGGACCAAATCTTCCGATCCGGTGCCACCAAGGTAGTTTTCGCCGTCACCGATGAGCCGGGGTCGAACGACTTCAGCCGCTATTTCCAGACGGCCAAAGACGCCGACACCATGATGGCGTACGGCTCGGTCTACAACACCCAGACCTTGGCCAATATCGTCAACTACTACAAGCGCAACAACGTGCTGCTGTTCGGGTACGTGCCGGTCAATACCACTCGCAACTGCTCAACGACGCTCAACGTGGCGGACCTGCCACGCTGCGTGATCGAGACAAGCGGTGGCGCAGCGATCCCGATCTCGACCACCTTCAACCAGGCCGATATTGACGCGGGCATGAACCGCATCGTCGATGCCGTGGCCGGAGCAGCCAGCCAGTACAAGCTGCTTCGCTCGCCCATCACGAGCACCATCAAGGTGAACGTCCGCAACACCGACGTTCCGCGCTCGCGGCTCGACGGCTTCGACTATGACCCGGCGTCGAAGGCGATCGTGTTCTACGGCACCAACTACCGTCCGCAGATCGGCGATCAGGTCTACATCTCGTATCGAGTGTGGGCTGGCTCGACCAACTAGTGATCAATTGACGACGAGGGTGCCGTGATTTCCAGCGGCATCCTCGACGTCGATCACCGCTCCCGCACTCATATCCACGGTTGCATCGACCGCAAAGTTACCGTCGGTTACTGTCGGTGACAGGGACTCGCTCTTGCCGTCTTTGCGGCTCTTCAGCACCAGCTTTAGACCAGAGCTCGCCGGGACATTTCCGTCGCTGGGTCCGGATAGGCTAAGCAGTCGGTAACCGGCACCGACCGGATAGAACGCCTGGCCGGAAATTCGCACACCGCTGCGGGTTGCGGTCAGCTTCAGCGCCTCATCGGCAGTGACCACAAACGGCTGGCTGCTCACCTGGTAGGACTTTCCGCCGCTCTTGCCAACTGCGCTGAGCCGATAGCGCCCGACTGGGACCGCCAGTGCGGCAGAAAGTCCGATTGCTGTGCCCGTCGACCAACCGACCGCTTGCCACTCTGCCGCCCAATAATGGGCTTGGGCTTTTCCTGGCTCGACGTCGATGGGAGACGGCGTGTAGGTAAGCAACACATCACGGCCTCGACTGCCAACCACCCGGCCTGTGCGATTTCGCACTTCGGCATAGACACCACTCCCCGGCATCGTCTCGCGCTCAAGGCTGACCTGCGGCAAATCCTCCTCGGCATCGCCGCCAAAGAACACAAACGTAGCGCGTCCGCTGACCCGCTGAATCGATGGAGTGGGTTGCGCCTGGGTAGGTAGGCTGCTGTGGGTTCGTACGTACAAGTCGCTCGGGATGCTCGTGGGTACTTGTCCGGCCTGGCTTGAGGCGGCGATCGAAACGGTCTGCTTCATTCGCGGCTCGAACCGGAGCCGGTCAAAACGCCCACCCACCATTGGACTGCCCAGGCCAGCGGCTTCGACATCCTCTCGCTCGGGGCTTGCCACCAGTCGCAGCAGGTCCACCGAGCGCTCCATCAGCCACTCGCCTTCAAGAGGTCCAAAGATGTTGATCGAGGGCTCATAGCCACCCTGCAGCCAGTTTTCGACATCGAGCAAATAGCCAACATGCCCTTGGGCATAGCCAACCACGAAGGTGCGCGCCTCTCCTGCTGGAGAGCGCCGCCGCAGTTCATTAGCCAGCCGCGTCACCGGCTCACCGGGCAGCGTCGCCAAGAGCAGCGTCTCGCTATCGAGCTTGTCATCGGTTGGTGAACCGCCGCCGGTTTGACTCCGCAGCAGCAGCGGAATCCCAGACAGTCGGAGCGCGCTCAGCGTGGTGCGGGTGGTCTCGCAGGTCGGCAGCGGCGGCTCCGGAACTTTGAGGATCGCCGCGATGAACTTCTGCGCCGCTCCCAGCTCTGCACAGGATGCATACGGAACGCCTTTGGCCCCGTTGATTCCGTCGACCGGAAGAGACACCTTCTTGTCACCACACAGACCGGCAGCCACCGGCACGTTGAACTGCGAGATCGGTCCCCGAGCCGACCCATCGTCGTTAAAAATCGCGGAACGGCTCGAGTCGACCTCGCGAGACGGATCAAACGGAGTGTACGTGAGACCGTTGCGAACGCTGATGTCACGACCGTTTCGCACCGATCGGGTCACGACTTCTAGTGCCGCTGTAGAGCTCGTCTTCACCGCTTGCCACAGATCGACAATGCGTGGTGCAGCCAACTCTCCGATCGATTCCATCCGCGCAAAGTTGGTACAGAGCGTGGTCTTGCCATCGCAACGCGCAAGTCCGCCCCGACCACGCGGCGACACATCACCCGCCGGACCTTGGAGGTGCATCACCAGCACGGGCCGATCGAAGCGCTCTTCTAGCGCCAACTCGACGTGTCCAGTGGCATCGGTCGAGATGAGCGGATTGTCATCGCCGCCCACCGTACCGTGCATCGGGAAGCTCGTCACCACCGCGAGTGGCTGATTCGTTTCATCATCAATCCGCAGGACAAGGAGTCGCTGCTCCTTGTTCTTCCCTGTCGGCTTACCATCGGGTCCGGGGAGGTTATCATCGTCGCTGCGGCGATCTCCGTAGATCTCATCCGCACGATCCCAACCATCCCAAATCCCCGCTCCCAGCTTGGCCGGACGCGCAGCCTTGCGCGCTGCCAACACCGCTTGCGCCGCAGACTGCAGCAGCCGCTGATACTGCTCCTCTTGAAACAGATCAAAGCCGAGCGACAGATGGAATGTCCCTTGGAATGTCCCCGGTCCGGCATGAGTGTGGCTACTCGACACAATCACCCGACCACGCGCATTTGGCATTCCTGCCGCAGTCAGTTCCTTTTCGAGATCGAACACCAAGCGGTCGAACGCCACACACAAGTCTGCCTTCACCAGGATCGTCGGCTCGTTGCCCGCTTGTAGAAACAGGGCTCGGATGAGTGGTGTGGTCTGCACGCCCGCCGATGGCACAAACGCCTTGGCATGAGGACTCCGTCGGTCATCGGGAGAGTGCCCACCGAGCGCTTTCATCCGCGAAGTGAAGCCTCCGAGCGGCGTTCCCACCGGCAGATCGATCCGCGACTCTGCGATTCCGGCCAAGACTTGTCCCGGCATGATCCGTTCGCCAATACCGCTTGGTAGCGGGGCTTTGTCGTACAGACAGACCTCACCAGTCGGTGGCGTCATCAGGTCCGGATTGTCAGTGGGAGAAGCAGCACACGCGGTCAGCACCGCGCCCAGATAAGCCAGTCGGGAGGAAGGACGCATCTGCACAGCTCCAAGCGCGGAGAAGGAAAGAGGGCGCAAGCCCGCAGCGGACACAAGCTACAGGGCTGGACCACGACGACGACGGCGGGTCGCAGCCCACAGACCGAGCAGGACCAGAGCAGCCGAGCCACCGAATAGACGGACCGCACTCGACTCAGACGCAGCAGCCGGATCCGCAACCGAACAGCCCGAAGCGCCCTCTCCCATGGCTCCGGTGCCAAGCGTCACACAGCGAGTCTTGTTGCCGGTCGCACCATCTGTCTGTACGCACTCCATGGTGGCCGGGCAGGACCAGCCGACCTCCGCATCACAAACCTTGGTGCAGTAACGTGGCGCTTTGGGGTCCGCAGAGGGTGCGCTGCATTCGCCGGTTGCGCAGTCTTGGTTACGACTGCACTTGCCACCGAGTGCTCCAACCTTCGGCGTAGCGCGGCTGTACATCTGGGGCAGACAGGTTCCATCGACGCACTCCAGTCCGCCCGCGCACAGCCGATCCGTGGTGCAGTAGTGGGTGCAGATCTGTCCAACCGATGTAATGGCGCACAGTCCACCTTTGCAATCGCTGCTCTTGTCACACGCTTGGCCATACGGACGCAGACCATCATCGCCCATTCCGGCCGGACTCGGTGGCGTTGGGGCCGGCGTGACGCAGGTGTTGTTCTGGCACTTCTGTCCAGGTGCGCAGTCATTTGGAGCCGCGCAAGTTGGAGTCGCCGCCACAAAGCGAACCTGCGACTGAGTGATGTTGCCCACTCGATCATACGCGGTAGCAGTCACTTGATACGAGCCCGCGCTCGATAGGCGAATCTGAGCCACCGACTGTGGCGGTCGAAGCTCTGCGACCGGATGAGCACCTCGCGCCTTGCCGCCATCGACACGACTAACGCTGAGTGTGATGTGATCGATCCCTTTTTCCGCAGCGGACTGAACAGCTATCGTCAGATCTTTGCCGACCGACTCACCCTCTTGCGGACTCAGCAGCTTCAACGTAGGAGGACTGCCCGTTCCCGGCGCTTCTCCCTGCCGCGCCCCCAGGTTTTCGATCAGCACCTTTTTACTGTCTTGATAGTCACCCATCTTGAAGCCGCACGGTCCCGGATCGGCAGCAAGCCCGCCCAGAAATCCGTCTACCACCGACACGCTGGGATACATGATGTCCTTCATGTTCTGGACGTGCCCCAGACCGTAGGCGTGACCGGCCTCGTGCGCGATGGTGACCGCAACCTGATCCGGATTTTCCCGCAGGGACCGCGAGAACGCGAAGTTCAGGTTCGTTTCATTGTTGTTCTTACAGTCACCGGGCGAGATACCCACGATCGAACCGCCGAGTCCGATGTCGCTCTTGTCTCCACCCACGAGTGTCATCTGGTAATCGCCGCTGAGCGGACGGCTCATCACCACATCCACATCGAAGTCCGCGTACCACTTCTGCACTTGCTTGTGGATCTTCATGATGGCTTCGGCGCGTTTGTCGTTGGCCGGATCAAACGCATCCAGCTCGACCACACCTTGGTTCTTAAACCCAGTGTCGCGAATGCCATCGTTTTCGAGCGAGTTATCACCCACTCGGATGTCTGCGCCTTCGTAGTTCACGAACAGGATGTGCCGACCATTGGCCCCGAGCGCCTCACCGATGGGCTTCTTTTTGCCGCAGCGTGAACTTGGCAGGATCACCTGGTCCCCACCAATGATCGTGAGACCGGACGGTGACAACGCACCGGAGTCCCGACAGGCATCGCTGCCTTCTTGGGAAACGGTCGGTGAGGTACTGGGCTCGCCTTCCTCGACACCACTGGGCACGCCGCAACCGAGGGCCGCCGTCACGCCAACAATGAGCGATAAGGTTCCCAGTCGAGCCCGGCGAAAAGTGCCGGTTTGTCGTCGAGAATCGAAGCGGGCAACTGTAGGCAAACGTCCGATGTGCATGCGTGCAACGTACATGGACTGCCGGAGCAAGGGAAGTGGCTATTGCCGCTGTAACAGTGCCACACATTCAATGTGCGGAGTTCCCGGATGCATGTCGTACGGCGTGACCTGTTGCGTCGCGTACCCATGCTCACGCAACCAGATGAGGTCGCGCAGCAAGCTGCTCGGACTACAGCTCATATAGATAATGTAAGAAGGCGACACTGCGTGGAGTGCTTGCAGTGCGGCTTCTGTACAACCTCGGCGTGGCGGATTGATGAGCGCAACCAGTCGTCCGTCTGCTGTTTGCGAGCACAAGTCCACCTGGGGCAGCACCTCTTCCACTTTGCCCACGTAGAATCGCGCACGTTCAGGCGATAGTCCTGCGCTCGTTGCAGAAGCCTGTGCATCGGCAATCGAGGACGGGCTCAGCTCAATGCCAATCAGTCTCGCTCGCGGATGCTCTGCGAGCACCGTACGTCCCAGCCCGGATACCCCACAGTACAAATCCAGGATCGTTTCGGGCTCCAGGTGGGCAAGCAGCCTGGCGACATCGCGGTAGATAAGCCGCGCCACCTGCCGGTTGACCTGCAAAAAGGAACGGGCGGAAACCCGCAGTCTCACCTCTAGATCTTCCCAAAGAAAAGGTTCTCCAAACAGTACCTCGTCTGTGTCGACAGATCCCAGCTCGTGGTCGTCCTCAAGCCCGGCCTCCGAGCCTGCTGACCCACCGCTGGCTGAACCTGCGGGCAGCAGTGCATTGCCCCGGCTGGCGTTGTGATGCAGCACGACGGATTGGACGCACGTGTGCTGTCGCACCACCGCATCCACCAGCGCGGATAGTTGGACGGGTCGATCCGCCATCACCAAGCTCACCTGGACCGCCCCACTG
The DNA here is from genome assembly GCA_044228505.1 of Polyangia bacterium. Lineage (GTDB taxonomy): Bacteria > Myxococcota_A > Polyangia > Palsa-1104 > JAEUJZ01 > JAEUKA01. Next base: position 8,646 of record JBGAUT010000008.1, read on the forward strand.
TCCACTTCACGCAACAGCAGGTAGCGCAGTGAGCCTTCCGCTGTCACCTCATCATACGGTGCAACACCAAGTGCAGCCGCTTGCTCTGCCACCGTTTTCGCCACCGCCATCAGCGTCTGCCGATTGGTCTGGCAGCCCGCGATGTCCAGCACGTTGTGCGAACGCGGAGCGAATGCACCCAGCAGAAGTTTTCGCTGTGGGTGGGAAGTCGCCACCAGTTTTACCCGCGTGCGATAGTCCCATGGGGAAGGTGCTGCGACGCAGGGGTTCACAGGAGCGCAAAGTGGTACCAACTCATCCCGGACCGTACGCGACTTCCAAGCGAGCTGCGCTTCGTACGAAAGGTGCAGCACCGCACAACCTCCGCACGGACCAAATCTGGAGCAGCTTGGTATGACCCGATCCTCGGAACATGTATTCCGTCGCTGAATCACCGCGTGCGCGGGTCCGCCATGGCGACTCACATGCTGCACCACCACGATTGCTTGTTCGGATGGAAGCAAGTTTCGCACATGAAGCGGTGAAGGAAGGTGTTCCGTGACCACTCCTGCTCCACTTGGAGCAAGCTGACTTGCCATGACCTTGAGCTGCTGCCCTACGCGAAGCTTCATCACACCAGTTCCTTCACTCATCACCGTCTCCATCCGCAGCCATTCCGCGACCGCATCCACCGTGTACACGGAGCCAGTCCGAACCACAAGGGGGGCCTCTGGGAATCATCCCAGAGCATTCCTTTTGCAAAAAAAGGAAGGTATCTGCTTGTACCTGAAACGCGAGTTGTGTAAGTTTCATCTCAGCGTGTATTAACGAAAGGAATTGGGGATAAGAAGATGCCAAAGAAGACCTCCCGCACCAAAGCTGCTGCTACTAAGAAGGCTCCTGCTCGCCGTACTCCCGCTGCTGCCAAGCCGAAGACCTCGGCTCAGGAACTACAGCGGCTGGTTAGCCAGATGGTTGTGGAGCGGCAGCACCACATCGATTCGATTGCCGAAATTGATCAGACCTTCAAGGAGTTCGGCATCGCCTCTGCGGGAGCTGCTTCTGCCCGTGGTGGCAAGCGCGGCAAAGTGAAGGGCAAGGGTAAGTCGGCAACCGGAGAGGCCGCCGCGACCAAGCCTGCGAAGGCCCCGGCAAAGAAGGGCGGCCGCAAGGCTGGCAAGAAGGCTGCGGCTCCCAAGGCTGCGAAGGCTCCCAAGGCTCCCAAGGCTGCGAAGGCTCCCAAGAAGGCCAAGAGCCGCAAGGGAGTGAAGTCCGGCAAGTTCGAAATCACTGGGGATGAGCTCATCATCAGGTTCCTCCAGTCCACTGGTGGTGCTTCCACCGAAGAGATTCGCAAGCACTGGGAAACCAGTGGCCGTCGCGGCAAAGCCGAAAACAATCTCACCAACCTGGTGAAGTCGGGCAAGATCAAGCGCACCAAGATGACTGGCAAGCCCGGCAGCACCTACCAGGTTTCGGCCTAGTCTTCCTCTCTCCTTGATTGGTTCCCACTTCAGCGGAACCTTTCCCGGCGCTTCATCGGAGTGATTGCCATGGCATACCACTTTGAGCATTCCGCAGCGCCCACCTCACGCAATGTGGACAGATTGTCCACTGCCTCCAATCACCACACAGGACACAAACCATGTCGGAACGGCTCGAAGAGCTGAAGCGTTTCGTTGAACTGATGCCTGGGGATCCGTTTCCGCTCTATGGGCTTGCTCTCGAGCAGCGCAGCCAAGGGAACTTTGCCGAGGCAGCCGCAAGTTTTGAGTCACTGATGGCTAAGCATCCCAGCTACGTCCCGCAGTACCTGATGTATGGAAAGCTGTTGGCTGGCGAGCTAGGTGATTCCCAGAAAGCCAAAGCGGTTCTGCAGCTCGGCGTAGAGAAAGCACAGCAAGCCGGCAACCGCCACGCTCTTGGAGAGCTACTGTCCGAACTCGAGGCGCTGTGAAGCAGAAGCGCTGCACACCCTGACCAATTGTTCCCAGATCTGAGACACTGCTCTGGATCTGCACTGCAAGGAGTAGAACTGATGAAGCTCACGCACAACACCGGTCTTTGGGGATTCCTCTTTGGGTGCTGTCTACTCGCCACTAGTACGGGTTGTCCGGGACCGCAGGTCAAGCCAGGTGGTGGTGATTCGGGGGCCAAGGCCGATGCGGTCGCGACGCTCGAAGCACGCAGCGGCAGCACGATCACCGGTGACGCCACCTTTACCCAAGAAGCAGAAACAATCCGCGTCGTCGTCAACGTCAAAGGTGCCACCCCGGGTGAGCACGGTCTTCACATCCACGACAAGGGTGACTGCTCAGCAGCGGACGCTGCTTCAGCCGGTCCGCACTTCAACCCGCAGAAAATGGATCACGGTGGGATGGATCAGAACCCGCGACACGCAGGTGATCTCGGGAACATCACGATTGCTGCGGATGGAACTGGTCGCTTGGAGGCCGTCCTAAAGGGAATCACGGTGATAGCAGGAGAGACGTCGGTGGTAGGGCGTGCGATTGTACTGCACGAGAAGCCGGACGATCTTCGCACGCAGCCTTCGGGAAACTCCGGTGCGCGCATCGGCTGTGGTGTCATTACAAGTAAGTGAGTGCCGCGAAACGGCTTCCCTCATTCCCCAATGCTATGGCTCGACAAACGACTTAAGGTGCCGAGAGTTTGCGGCGTGTCGCAGCTTGCGCAGCGCTTGAACTTCGATTTGACGAATCCGCTCGCGTGACAAACCGAAGTTCTGTCCGATTTCCTCCAGGGTCTTGTCCCCCTCCTGCTCAATCCCATAACGCATCCGCAAGATCCGGCGCTCGCGCACGGGGAGCAGCTTGAGCACCGCTCGCGTCTGATGCACAAGTGTGGCATCGATCAAAGAATCCGAAGGTGAAGGAAGATTCGGATCTTCAATCATGTCACCGAGGTTTGATCCTTCTCGCACCGGACTCGGTGTCTCTAGTGACAGCGGCTCCCGCGAGGCGACTTTTAGCACCTGGCGGACCTTGCTCAGCGGCAAGTTGCTCGCTTCGGCAATCTCCTCAGGACTCGGATCACGGCCAATCTGGCGAGATAGCTCGTTTGTAATCCGGAACAGCTTGCGCGCTGTCTCGAAGACATGAACCGGTATACGAATCGTTCTCGACTGGTCGAAGATGCCTCGGGTGATCGCCTGACGGATCCACCATGTCGCGTACGTCGAGAACTTGTAGCCGCGCTGGTACTCAAATTTGTCCACGGCGCGCATCAGTCCCAGGTTGCCTTCCTGAATCAAGTCTAGAAACTGCATCCCGTGATTGGTGTACTTCTTGGCAATGGACACCACGAGTCGGAGGTTCGCCTCCAGCAGTTCCCGACGAGCCCGATTCGCCAATCGTTCTCCAAGTGAGATTTCATCACAGAGCTTCACCAACTCCGAATGCTCAAGGCGCGACTCTCGCTCCAGCTTGGCAATTTCGGCGAGTGTCTCATCTGCCTCTCGCTGCAGTGCGGTGAGTTCTTCTCCACGAAGACCCAACTTGCGATAGAGGGAGCGTCTTTGTGCTTCGCTCTGTTTGTCGAGGTCAACGACGAGCGAGCGCAGCGCTGCCACCGGCATTCCCGCACGCGACTCGAGCTGCCTGAGACTGTGCTCCATCTGACCGGCTTTCTCGGCCATCGTCTTTGCGCGTTCCGAAAGCGCCTCTATCAGACGGGGATGGAACCGAATCGAGGCGACTTCCTCAACCAGTTGGTCGCGAAGCTGACCGAGCTGCAGAGTCACTTGCTGTCGACGACCTGCGGAAATCGGCCGTCGCGAACGCAGCAGCCTTTGCTTCTTCTGGATCTCTGCGTAACGACTGGCAATTGCATCAAACTGTGAGATCAGTCGCTGCAAACAGAGCGCATCGTGTGCCTCGGCATCAGGATCCTCCTCCTGATCCACTTCCGAATCGGAAACGACATCACGAACCCGCAGCGTACCTGTCAGCAGTCTTTCCTTCACAGCCAGTAGCTCAACCATCGACTGATGGCAGGACAGGACCGCGAGCAAAACCAGCCGCTTCCCTTCCGCCATGCGTCGACCTACCGCCACTTCTCCCTCTCGCGTCAGCAGCGGAACATCTCCCAGTCGTTTCAGATACATCCGTACCGGGTCGTTGGTGGGTCCGCCCTCTTCCTCATGAACGGGTTCCGGCTCATGGAGTTCATGCTCCAGCGACTCAGCATCGTCTACATCGTTTCGTGCCAGTGCATCTTGATAACGACTCATAGGCTCGTCTCCGGGGCACTAGCCCCTGCTTAAGGTCAATCTTCCGCTCGACGGACACTTTGCCCACGAGCAGCCGCGTCACCTCTGTTGTACGTTCCCGCTACGGACTGCAACCTTCTGGCCTTCGCACTACTTCTGCATTGGACGTCCAGTCACCACACCGCCTTCTATCCGCACGAACTTCTCTTCTAAAGGTGCCGAACCTACCGATTCCTCACGGTGTCTCAGATTTCCTAACCCTCAACCCCATACGCACCAGACGATCGAACTGGGAGCAGGTGAAGCGCTGCTTGTGATCCTTGTAACAAGCGTAGACCTCGAAACCTTCCCCGCAAGGCGAACATCAAGTTGTCGTGATCTATCGAGCGCTTTTCGTAGACATGCCTTGCGCACAGATAATTCCGATCTAAGATTCGTAGTCTTTGTCGTCACGAGCTCGCTCCTTTCGGTCCGTGCTCCCTTATCAACGCTTCAACCTTCCTTCCGATCCGTGTCCGTAAAATCAGACGTAGAATCCGAGGACAGAGTTCCTTCTGTCAGCACCCCTTTCGCTCTCCAACCCCAACCGTCCACTGGTGCTGCTGAACGCACGATCGACTTAGCTTCGAACGACGCAGTGAGTGCCGATGGCATCCTTCGGCTTCTCAGCAACTCCAGTCATCCCCTCGGCATGAAAGCGACGGAGATCGTCGAACGCAGTGGGGCCGACAAGAAAACCCGCCATCGCGTTCGCCGGCTCCTCGCTGAGCTCATCGAAGCCGGACAGATCGAGCGCGGTCCCGGGAAACGCTATTCGCTCTCTGGCACCGTCGCTCTCGAGCAAGTGGTGCCAGTGCCTGCGTTCGCGAAACCCGATGTAGCATCTCGCCCACCAGTCCCGACACCTGCGCTGCCACCCCTACCTGCCGATACAGTGTACGGGAGAATCTTGGTTCATCCTGGCGGCTTTGGTTTCGTGCAGCGTGACGACGGTGGCGACAACGTGTTCGTGGCAGCGCGCTACCGAGGCGTGGCCATGGATCGAGACAAAGTCGCGCTCAAGATCTGGCAAGGCTTCCGTGGCCCAGAGGGTCGTGTCCTTTCCATCATCGAGCGAGGCCGAGCCCGACTCACCGGCACTGTTGAAATCATCGCGTACCAAGCGATGCTCCGACCCGACGATCCGCGCATCCAGGCTCGGGTATTTCTCGAAGGTGAAACGCCAAGCAGTGCGGTCGGGAAGGCCGTAGTCGCCGAGATCACCGAATACCCGCAGAGTGAACGTGAGCCCATGTGCGCTCGCTTGCTCGCGATACTCGGCGCACCCGACGATCCCAAGACCGAGATCGAAAAAATCCTGGCCTGTGAAGAGGTCGAGGAAAAATTCCCTGCGGCGGTTCAGGCTGAAGCGACCACCGTGCCAGAATTTGTCACCGAAGCCGACGTGGTCAATCGCGAGGATCTCCGTCACGTACCGTTTGTCACCATCGATCCCGAGACGGCTCGCGACTTTGATGATGCAGTGTGCGTTGAGCTGGGACCGGAACCGGGACTCCTCCGTTTGTGGGTAGCCGTCGCTGATGTCTCCCACTATGTACGGCCAGGTACAGCCACCGATCGCGAGGCAGAGCGGCGCGGCGTGTCGGTGTATCTACCGGATCGCGTCGTGTCGATGCTGCCATTGCCGCTGTCGGCCGGAATCTGTTCGCTCAATCCCAAAGTCGAGCGGCTGGCAATGGTGGCTCGGCTTGATATCGATAGGCACGGCTTTGTCGTCGGACGCAAGCTGATGGCGGCGGTGATTCGATCACGAGCGCGCTTTGACTATGCGGGAGTAGCGACGGTGCTGTTTGGCGAGCCAAGCAGCAAACACGAACACTATCAAGCCTTTCTGCCACAGCTCAAGCTGCTGCAGGAGGTGGCAGCGCGTCTACGTGGCCAGCGCGAGCGACGAGGCGGACTCGACTTCGACTTGCCTGAAGCAAAGGTCATCCTAGCGGCGGACGATCCACGCCTGGTGGTGACGGTGAAGCGCTCGCGAGCCGACGCGCTGGTGCGGCGCGCCTATCAGATGATCGAAGATGCGATGCTCGCGGCAAACGAAGCCATCGCCGAGTACTTTGCCGAGCGAGGACTCGATGTGCTTTGGCGAATTCATGCGCCTCCTCGCCGAGAACCGCTGGAACGACTGGCGGAGCTGGCGACGAGCTTTGGCTTCCCGATCGATCCCGAGTCAGCCGACGATCCGCTGGTCCTGCGCACGTTTCTGGAAACGATCAAAGGTCAGGCGTGCGAGCGGTCGCTGTCGTATTTGGTGCTGCGCTCTCTTAATCAAGCGGTGTACTCCGTCGACAATGTCGGGCACTTCGGCTTGGGAGCACGTCGCTACCTACACTTTACGTCGCCGATTCGTCGGTATCCCGACCTCGTCATCCATCGGCTGCTGAAGCTGATGTTGCAGCAAGAGTCGCTACCCGCTGGCAAGGTCTACGGCGAGTGGCCGCCTCGCAAAGAGATGAAGCTGTGGGCCGATGATTCATCGCTGCGTGAGAGACGAGCGATGGAAGTCGAGCGCCAAGTGGTCGATCTGTATCGAGCGCTGCTGATGCGGGAGCGCATCGGCGAGGAGTTTTCGGGAAGCATCTCCGGCGTGACCACGGCCGGCCTGTTCATCGAAATCGACGAGCCGTATGTGGAGGGCCTGGTTCGCAGCGAGCGACTGGACGAAGACTACGAGCTTAACGAAAAGACGCTGCGCTACGAAGCGCCTCGACTCGGCAAGAGTCTTGGCCTGGGCGATCAGGTTCGGGTTCGGATTGACTCGGTGTCGGTGCCGCAGAGGCGAATTGAACTGTCGCTGCTCGGTGCGGAGTCGACGGTACCAATGGCGAAGAAAATCGCCCACGCGAAGAGCAAAGCCGCCCCAGGCTCGAAGAAATCGCCGCATGAAAAGAGTCGCTCGGGCAAATCGGATCGGTCTCACGACAGAAAATCGAAGTCCTCAGAGCCCAAGCGCAACGCCAAGTCCGATTCAAAAAAGGGCGGCCGCAAGCCAAAGCGTTGACCGCGCACTTTTCCCACAAGCGGCGCAGCGAGGTCTTTACAGAAGCGTCGCCGCCGACTATGAATCCCGGCCATGGCGTCCCGCCCCTCCAAAAACCTTGAGACGTTCGCGAACCCACGTCCCGGTCGCGATTACGAAATTCGCTTTGACTGCCCCGAGTTCACCTGTCTGTGCCCACTGACCGGCCAGCCGGACTTTGCGACGTTTTGCATCAGTTATGTGCCGGGCGAGCTGTGCATCGAGCTGAAGTCGCTCAAGATGTACCTGTGGTCGTACCGCGACGAAGGGGCCTTTCACGAAAAAGTCACCAACCAGATCGCCGACGACATCATCGCCGCCATCAAGCCTCGTCGGCTCCGCGTCGAAGGTGACTTCGCGGTCCGTGGTGGCATCGGCACCGTGATCGTCGTCGAGCACGAGGCCAGCTAGGAGCAGTGGTGGCGAGTCGGAGCGAAGACGCCCTGCCAGAAATCCTCGCCGCCCACGACGCTTGTTCGCCTTTTTCACAGCAGAGTTCGGTTCGATTTCGGTCGATTCGAGAGTCTCTGCTGGCTTGGTTTCGGGCCGGACATCGCGATCTGCCATGGCGAAAAGAGCGTGATCCGTACGCCATTTGGGTGTCCGAGATCATGCTGCAGCAAACCCGGACCGAGACAGTGAAGGGCTATTTTTCGCGCTTCATGGCGCGATTTCCAACGGTGTCGGCTCTGGCGGCGGCACCTCTGGATGACGTTCTGTCGCACTGGAGCGGGCTTGGCTACTACTCGCGGGCACGCAACCTTCACAAAGCCGCGCAGCACATTCGCGATCTGCACGGTGGCGAGTTTCCACACGACCCCGAGGCAATCGCTGCTCTGCCGGGAATTGGTCCGTACACGGCCGGGGCGATTCGCTCGATTGCGCTAGGCCAAGCGGCTCCCATTCTCGACGGAAATGTCATTCGGGTGCTGAGCCGATTGTTTTTACTTGACGAGCGGCCAGATTCAGCGGGTGGTAAAAGGCGCTACTGGTCTTTGGCCGAATCGCTGCTGCCTCCGGCAACCTTCGCAGCGACTTCAAACGACCCCGGTGATCTCAACCAATCGCTCATGGAGCTGGGGGCTACGGTCTGTCTGCCGCGTCGTCCGATTTGTCTGACCTGTCCGCTCGCCAGCCAGTGTGCTGTGCGCCAAGTGGGCAATCCCGAAGACTATCCACCACCCAAAGCGCAGCGCGTCAGTCCGACCGTCCGCTTGGTCACGCTGATGCTCTGTCACGGAACCGAGGTGCTACTGGTCCGTCGCCCAGAGCTGGGGCTATGGGGTGGCCTGTGGGAACCGCCGACGCTGACACTGGAGGACGAAGAGACTGAAATGGCTGGGCTCAAGCGCCTGATCAAGCTGCGCCTTGGAGTCGATCTTTCCGTCGAAAACGCGGCGACGCTGCCACCGTTTGGGCACATTTTGACCCATCGCAACCTGCGCTTTGCGCCGTTTGTGCTGCGCGTCAGCAGCGTCCCTCGGCTTCGTCTCGACGGCTATTCGGCACACCGCTTGATCGATCCGACGCAGCCGCAAGCGCTCGGGCTAGCGGCGTGGGTGACCGCCCTGCTTGCGCGACTGCCCGAGGACATGACCCAGCCGTCACGCTAATCCCTACATCCGCTCTGGCACTTCAATCCCGAGCAGCGACAGGCCATGCCGAAGGGTCTCTGCCACGATCGAAAGCAGCTTCACTCGCGACGCTCGTGCCAAAGGTTCCGCCTTGAGGACCGGAACTTCGTTGTAGAAGTTGCTGACGACGCCCGCCAGATCGAACAAGTACTCGCACAGGTGGTGAGGACGCGCCGTACGGGCCACCGTCTCGACGACCGCCGAGTAGTCAAGCAGTCGTCGCGCCAATCGTCGCTCCGCGGGCTCGACGATGGTCACCACCTCCGCCATCTTCACTCCCTCGGTGGTGGCACGACGGGCGATCGAGCGCAGTCGCGCATATGCATATTGCATATACGGTGCGGTATTACCGTCGAGCGCCAGCGCCTTATCGAGATCAAAGTGGATATCCTGCGAGCGATCTCGGGACAGGTCGTTGTACTTGATCGCACCAATCCCGACGACCCGCGACACTTCGGCAAGCTCGGCTTGGGACAAATCGGCGTTCTTCTGCCGTGCCACCTCCGCCGCTCTCTCCGTTGCCAGATCTAGAAACTCGTCGAGCAGCGGCACATTGCCTTTGCGAGTCGATCCGGTGGTGTAATTGCCGTCTTTGTCCTTGAAGCGCATCGAGCCAAAGCTGATGTGCTCCAGCGAACAGGTGAAGCCCATCTTGCGAGCGACGAAGAACACCTGTTGGAAGTGAAGCTGCTGCGGGATACCGACGGTATAAAGGATTCGCTCAGGCTGATAATCGCGAACTCGCTGCTCAATCGTCGCCAGGTCGGTAGTTCCGTAGAGAAACGAGCCGTCGGCTTTGCGGATGAGCAGCGGTGCCGGCGCGCCGTCGACGTTGCAGATCACTGCCCCTCGGCTTTCCTCGGCAATCCCTTTTTGCAGCAGTTCAGCGACGAGAGGTGCCAGCCGAGGGTGATAGTGGCTTTCGCCGTATACGGTATCGAACTTCACCCCGAGACGGGCGTAGGTCTTCTCGAACTCCGCAAGCGACACCGTCACAAAGCGCTTCCACAGCGCCAGGTTCGCCGCGTCTCCCTGTTGCAACTTTGCGAGCTCGGCCCGGGCCGCAGCAAGGAGCGGTGTCACCTGCACACCGGCATCATCGTCCTCTTCATCGTCAGCGGTCTTCGCCGGACGAGCCAGTTGAAGCGCATCTGCCTGCGCTTTTTCCTCACTGACGAATTTTTGATACAGCCGCACCAGCTCGCCGATTGGATCGCTGGCAAAGGCTTGTTCGTCGAGCCAGTTGCGATAGGCGACGATCAGCTTTCCAAACTGAGTACCCCAGTCGCCCAGGTGATTGTCAGCAACCACTCGATAACCGACGGCGGAAAACACCCGCTTGAGCGCATCGCCAATAATCGTCGATCGGATGTGCCCAATGTGCATCGGCTTGGCGATGTTTGGGGAGGAGTAATCCACCACCACACACTTGCCGAGATGTAGCTGCTCGATGCCGTGATGAGGATCGCTCGCGAGCTGCGTCAAACAACCCGACACAAACTCATCGGTCAGGAAGACGTTGACGTAGCCGGGGCCAGCAATTTCGGCTTTGGCGACCGCCGGATGGGAAACGAGCGCCGCCAGCGCAAGCTGCGCCAAATCGCGCGGTTTCTGTCCGAGCGGCTTGGCGAGTTGCAAACAGGCGTTGATCTGGAGATCCCCAAACTCGGGCTTCGAGGCGGGCAGAAGCGGCAGCTCCGCTGGAATCGCGGCTTGGCCCGGAAACTTGTCACTCAGCGCTTGCGCGGCCCGGCGGCCAATCTGGGCGCAGGCCGCTGAAAGTGAGGTCGGCATTGCAGTCGAGCTAGACATGGCGGCGAAGCCTAGCAAATCATAACCACCGCCGAAAGGCCGGTGTCGGGATGAGCGACGACCGCCAGAGCGTCACACCAGCCGACGCAATCGAGCAGCGGCCTCTTGCAGCACGTCATCGGGCTTGGCGAAACAGAACCGCAGCATCGTTTCTCCGATGGGATCTTGGTAGAAGCTCGACCCGGAAATCGCAGCAATTCCCACGTCGTCGAGCAGCTTCATCGCCGCATCTCTCGCCGTCGCACACTCGAGCTTGCGGACATCAGCGAGCACATAGTAAGCGCCCGTCGGCCAGTACGGGGTGAGCCCCGAGTCCTCGAGCGCCTGGCACAAGATGTCGCGCTTCTTTTGATACATTGCGGACAGCTCGTCGTAGTAGGGCCGTGGCGTCTCGACCAGGCCGGCCAGGGAGCCGTACTGGAGTGGCGTCGGAGCACATACGTAGAGCAGATCGTGTGCAATCGCGATCCGGCGGGCAGCCTCGGCAGTGGTGGTCAGATAGCCGATTCGCCAGCCGGTGATCGAAAAGGTCTTCGACAGCCCGGTCAGCGTCACACAGCGCGAGCGCATCTGCGGCAGCTTCTGGAGCGGCATGTGGAGCTTCCCGTCGAAAACGATGTGCTCGTAGATCTCGTCACAGAAAGCGATCAGATCGTGGCTCTCGCAAAAATCGGCGAGTAGCTCACGCTCGCTCGCGGACAACACCTTGCCGCCAGGATTCGACGGAGTGCAGATTACGATCGCACGGGTCTTGCTCGTCACCGCTCGCTCGAGCGCTTCCCTCTGGATGTCCCACGTCGGTGGCCTCAGGGGCACCAGTACTGGCTTAAGCCCGAGCGACAGCACCGTGTTGAGGTGGTATCCGTAATACGGCTCGAACAGGATGATTTCGTCGCCCGGCTCACACAAAGCGAGAACGCTAGCGGCGAAGCCACCGGTCGCTCCACTGGTAATCACGACCTCGGAGTTGGGATCGTAGGTGACACCGTAGAACGACTGCACCTTCTTTGCGACGGCCTGCCGAAGCTCGGCGATGCCCATCGGGTGCGCATACGTTGCGAGCTGGTCCTCGATCGCTCGAATCGCCCCACGAGCAACCGGAGGTGGCGTCGGTAAGTCACAGACGCCTTGGCCCAGGTTGATGCCACCCTTGGCCTGACACGCGATCGTCATCGCTCGGATATCGGAAATTGCCAGCGAAGCAAGTCGAGAACCTATCCGCATCAGTGCAGTGTATCACGGCGATCGACGACGACCATACCGCCACGCAGCGACGATTACTGCGCCAAACAAAAGCGCCACCCCCAGCTGTAACCCGTGGTGCCGAATGACGTAGCGAAGATAGCCACGATGAAAACGACGCGGCGGCCCTTGATTGGCAGCATCAAGCCGAAGCGCCCCGACGGTATTCCGCACAATCGGTAACGTCACTCGATCAAAAGGCAGACCTTGCGGAGCCTGGGCTCGAATGCTGACCGCGACGCGGCCCTCAAGCGGTCGCAGTTCGATCATGACGTAATGATGGGCCGATTCGTAACGCTGCAGCGCGGGTTCGTCGGGTTCGCCACAGGGCGACTGATCGTAGAGCTTGGCCCCGCCGCCACCCGACACAAAGTAGGGTACGCCGTTTCTCTCGAGTCGTTCGTAGGCGTGGTCGTGTCCGGCCAACACTGCGTCGACGTGATGTCGCTCAAACAGCGACATCCAGTCATGCATGCTGCTAGAGGTGCCGCAGTGCAGACCCATCGATAGCGGCGGCTGATGCAGCACTACGAGCTTGGCCCGTACCGACGGATCGCTTTCGGATTTCTTGAGCTCCATTGCCAGAAAGCGGGTCTGCTCCGGTGAGCCCGGTCGGTTTCCATCGAGGAAAATCAGTTGCACAAAGCCGTAGCGCGCCGCGTAGAAACGACTCGCGGCCTGGGGAAGCAGCTTGCGAAAGAAGCTCGCGTCGGAATCACCGATCAACTCATGGTTGCCAAGGGCGGGTAAGTAAAGGAGTTGCGACCACAGCGGACCATGGGTCGTGGAAAGCTCACGCCAGTCATCCTCGCTCCCGCCTTCGCCCACCAAATCGCCGGTACCAATGACCAAGTCGGGCGACTCGGACAGCACAGCCTGGATGATCGAGCGCGAGCTTACCGAATCGTTGTTCGGACTGGCCTGCTCATCGCCAAATACCGCCAGGAGCACGGGCCGAGAGTCTCCGATCGGCGGGGCCGTGCTGACTTCCCCGCCGAGAGAGGTCAATCCGTCGACGAAGAGCTGATAGCGATAGCGACGGGCTGGCTGAAGCCCGTCGACCCGCAGCGTGTGCCAGACCGCAGCCGGGCTCACCACCGAGCGCAGCGCAGCAGCAGATTCCGAGCGACGATCCGTAACATCGTCGACCCGCAGCGTCGCCGCCCGTGCTTTTCCATCAACTACTCCGACGTGGACTGAAAATGAATGCGGCGACAACTCGCTAATCAACGGTCCCCACAGCTCGACTTTGGCTGATACCTCGGGATGATCGGGATCGCCATGCGCCACAGCCCGCTCAGTGGTCATTGCCACGACGGCAACCAGTAGCGCCTTGGCCCAAAAGGTAACTCCTCCACTGCTCATCCCGAGCACTGTAGCGCGCTTTGTACAGTGGCCGATTGTGGTAGGTTTTCCCACCATGACGCTGTTTACCCGCAGGCGGCCTTCAACCCGCGCTCACTTCGTCGGTGTTGGCGGCATTGGCATGTCCGGAATCGCAGAGATCCTCCTCGGCCTGGGCTGTCGAGTCTCTGGCAGCGATCGCAAGCTGTCCGACGTGACCGAACGATTGAGTAGCCTTGGGGCAGAGATTCGTGAAGGGCACACCGACCGCAATTTGGATCTTCTCGACGGAGAGCTAGATGTGGTGGTCATCTCTAGCGCTGTCCAGGCGAACAATCCCGAAGTGGTAACGGCTCGCGCCCGAGGCATCCCTGTGATTCGTCGCGCCGAGATGCTGGCCGAGTTGATGCGGCTACGCTATGGCATCGCCATCGCCGGCTCTCACGGGAAGACCACTACTTCGTCGCTGATTGCCACGGTGCTACATTACGCAGGACTCGACCCAACGGCAGTGATTGGCGGCAAACTGCCCGCGCTCGGTAGCAATGCTCGACTGGGTCGCTCCGAGTATCTGGTAGCCGAGGCAGACGAGTCGGACGGCTCATTTTTGCACCTAATGCCGACGGTGGCGGTTGTCACCAACATTGATCCTGAACACTTGGACCACTACGGGGACTTCGACCGATTGCTGGCCGCATTCCGCGACTTCATCGACAAGGTGCCGTTCTACGGACGTGCCGTGCTGTGCCAAGACCATCCGACGGTGCGAGCGATGATTCCGGCGGTCAGTCGGAAAGTCATTACCTACGGACTGACGCTGGGAGCCAGTTACCGAGCCGAAGATCTGCTGTTTTCTGGGCTCAGCAGCCGTTTCGTGGCACTCCGCCATGGCGAACGCCTCGGCCCTGTCGAGCTTCCGATGCCCGGTGCCCACAATGTGCAAAATGCGTTGGCGGCGCTGGCCGTATCAGACTTTTTGGGCATCCCGTTTGTGACCTTCCAAGAGGCGCTGCGCAGCTTCGGCGGCGTAGGTCGACGCTTCACCGTGCGCGGCCGGGTCATCCGTGACGGAGATGAAATCATGGTTGTCGATGACTACGGCCACCACCCCGCCGAAGTCCGTGCCACCCTCGCAGGTGCCCGCACCGGCTTTCCGGGTCGACGCCTCATCGTGGCATTTCAGCCTCATCGCTACACCCGCACTCGGGATCTCCTCGATGAGTTTTCGCGAGCTTTCGACGCTGCTGACAACGTGATCATCACCGATATCTACCCGGCCGGAGAAACGCCGATTCCCCACGTGAGCAGTGCTGTTCTCGTCGAACGCATTCGAGCCCATGGGCACCACGCGGTCCGGCACGTCGCAGATCGCACCAAGCTGGCCAGTGAGCTATGTAACCTTGTGCTTCCTGGAGATATCGTGATCACCCTCGGAGCAGGCGATATTTCTCAGACGGGACCAGAGCTACTCTCACTGCTTGCGACTCACTGACGCAAACGGCCTTTTTCCCCATCACTTCGAAAGTTACGCACTCGGATGAGCGAATCCAGACCAGGCAAGCTGTTTGTCGTCGGAACACCGATTGGCAACATGGACGACATCACCATCCGAGCGCTGCGCGTGCTCTCTTCCGTCGAGGTCATTGCGGCAGAAGATACGCGGGCGGCACAACACCTACTGACTCACCACCAGGTGAGAGCGGGTCAGCCACCAGCCAAGATCGTCAGTTTTTTCGCAGGCAACGAGTCGCAACGCACGGACGAGGTCATCGCGATGCTACTGGCGGGCAAGACGGTAGCGCTGATTTCCGAGGCAGGGATGCCTGGTGTCTCGGATCCAGGTCAGCGTCTCGTCTCAGCGGCACATCAGCACCACATTCGTGTCGAGGTCATCCCAGGCCCCAGTGCAGCGCTACACGCCTTGGTGGCCTCGGGCCTGCCAAGTGACCGATTTCTATTCGTCGGTTTTCCGCCCCGTAGTGAAGGCGAACGCCTGCGGTTGTTTGGCTCGCTACGACACGAACCGGGCACGCTCATTTTTTACGAATCGCCGGAGCGGGTGGCACGGACGGTGGCTGACCTTGCGCAAGCACTCGGCGATGATCGAAACGCCGTGGTGGCTCGCGAGCTGACCAAGCTGTTTGAGGAACATCGACGAGGAACGCTCGCAATGCTCGCCAAAAATCTGGTCGAGCAGCCGCCGCGTGGAGAAATCACACTCCTTGTCTCTGGCTCGGGCAGCACCGAAGTTCCCCTGTCCGCTGATTCACTGGACGTCGAACAGGAAATCCGCCGTCGGGTCGCCAAGGGAGAGAGCGCCAAAGACATTGCCACCGCGCTCACGGTTCTGACGGGACAGCCACGCCGCAAGCTGTATCAGCTCGCGCTCCACATCAAAGACAGCAGCGATGCGGCTACGTCTCAGGATGCTGGTGTTCCGGGAGGCTGAGAAAACGTGTCAGCTGCTCCTCTTGCTCGGCGGACAGCGACGAAAACGACACACCAGTCATTCGATAGTCGCGGTTGCGGCCCTGGGCCTCGTCGAACGCGACCGTGCATGGCAGCTCGAGCAGCGCCGCGCCCCCCGGTAGCTCGAACGAAATCAGCAGCTCTGTACCAATCGACAAAAGCTCTTCACTCGGCTCGCAGCGTCGCCAGATGCGCATCCCACCAAGACCAACATCCGACGACTGAGCCAGCGCCACGCCAAACAGTGGCTCGCGGCTTAGAATCTGCTGACGTACCGCGACGCGTAACGGCAAGCGCGAGTGGCTGCGACGGTCTAGCCGAACACGCCGACGCTCACCAGCAGTTGGCAGCGAGACGGATGCATCGGGGAAGCTCAGCGGTTCCATGTGGGCAATGTAGGATGATGGAACCAAAAAGCAAGCATCTCGCGGTCAGAGCGGATTGTGCCCGAGGCGGGAATCGAACCCACACGCCAGTTACGGCTAAGGATTTTAAGTCCTCTGCGTTTACCAGTTTCGCCACTCGGGCCGAGGAGCACGCGATGTACAGCGGCAAATAGATAACAAATTTTTGGACTCTTTCGCGTACCGTTTAGTGTGATGGGCACGTAGGCAACTGCTGAGCGTCGACAACTTCACCCAAGAAAACGCCTCGCAGTCGGCCAAGCACAGAGAACAACCAGAATGACGATGGGTCTTGAAATCGCGGCAGTTTGTTTTGATCTTGATGGCACGCTCGTCGACAGTGAAGGAGAAGCTGCCGACTCCTTGGAGCTGGCCCTGCGACCGCTTGGGCGGCCCCTGTCGGCCAGAGAGCGCGATTTTGTCGTTGGTCACGGCTTTGGCGAAATCTACAGTTTCATCAAAGCGGGAGGCGGCTTGCCGTGGTCGGCCGCAGAATTTGAAGAGGCAGTCTTTCAAGCTCGCTTGACGCTGTTTGCCCGTAACGGTGCCAGCGAACTGCCCGGTGCGCGTGAGGTCGTCCGTCGAATCGCTGCCCGCTGGCCGGTTGCGCTAGTGACCGGATCGACGCGCTCCGAGGCAAATCTGATGATTGATGCACTGGGGCTCACCGACTGCTTCAAGCTGACGCTGTGCGCCGGGGAATATCCGCAAGGCAAGCCGTCTCCAATCCCCTACAAACAGGCTGCCGACACGCTCGGCGTTCGCCCAGAACACTGCGTCGCCGTCGAAGATTCAACGGCCGGGATCAGCTCCGCACGAAACGCTGGAATGCACTGCATCGGCGTCCGCGAAGGCAACCGCTACGGTCAAGATCAGTCGCAGGCCCACCAAATCGTCGACACCTTGTTCGATGTCGAAGCCTTGCTACTTTCGCGCTAGCTGATCCTTCACAGCTTGGGCGTCAGCGGCGAGCATCAACACCTTGGTGGCTCGCGAGGAAACCCGCACAGCGATGGTTCCCGTTGCTGGTACCACATAAGATGATTCTTTGGTGGTATCGAGCGGGTCACCCAGCACATCGACGAGCGTACCCGATGAAAACGGTACCTTCATCTGCGTCCCCGAAAACTCGGTCGAGCTGGTCTGGCTGTTGTGGACGTTGGTCACCACGAGTGCGGTCTTGCCGTTGTAGGTCCGGGTGAAGGCCAAAATGCCAGCATCGGACTCACTGCCGGTTCGATCGGTGGCCCAGGTCACTTTGAGATCGCCGCGACGCAATACCTCGGAGGCCTTGCGCACAGCGGCCAGATGCGACAGCCACTTAAACGTGTCACCGTCTGTCGAGAAACCTGACTGCCCCATCGTCTCGCGCTGCGCCGTCGCACCACCGCGATAGACGTTGTTTAGGAGTTTGTCGAACATGCGCTCGCGGTTGGCCGGATCATTGCCGCCGGAAAATTCCTGCTCAGTACCGTAGTAAATGCAGGGAATGCCGTCCTGGGTGTACAGCAGCGACACCGCGTTGTGCAGTCGACGGAGGGCCTCTTTGCCATCGACGTAGCAGCCGTCTATCGACGACAAAAAGCGCGACACATCGTGGTTATCGAGAAAGTTGACGAGCAATCGCGACGGGGCAATGCCCATACCTTGGCTATCGACGGCACCGCCGGGAATCGGAGTCTGGTTGTAGATCGGCTTACCCGCCACCGGATCCGGCAGTGAATCACCATCGATGGTCTTGAATCGACCTTGGTTGCGGAACTGGGCGTGTACCGCCGGGGTCATCGTCGCGGTATCGAACCGGAGCCGATCGTTCCATAACCGCGCCGTCTTGCTCGTCGGCCCGCTGCACTTGACGGTGTCTTGATAGACCTGAAACTTCTGAGAAAAGTAGAAGACCGAATCGACCTCGTTGTTGTAGGTAAATTCGCCGAGGAGCTGGTCGTCTCCGTCGAAGGCTTCGCCGAACATGAACCAGTTCTTCTTCGGCTGGCTGAGCGGCTCGACGCCGTAAATGGACTGCTCACCACGGGCGTACTTTCGAATGGCTGGAGCGAACTCTTGCCAGAACTCGTGCTCGACATGCTTCAGGGTGTCGATGCGGAAGCCGTCGAAGTCGTAGCGCCGAATCATCTCGGCAAATGCCCGAATCAGACCTTTGCGAACGTCGTTGCGACGGGTATCGAGATCTTTGAGCCCGCCGGGAAAATCCCCAGTTGTCAGGTGTTCCCAGCGATCGTAGTTGGTGACGCGGCCACGACGGTTGTAGATGCCCGTTCTCGCGAAATCGAGCACGTCGTCCTCACCGTCTCCGAATCGAATCGGGTCAGGCACAACGCGGTTGATCTCGGGCATGTTGAGAAAGCGGATGTTGGCGGGTCCGGCCGGTCCCAGTCCGTTTTGTCCCTGGATGCCGCGACGATCAAAGTCGGGATCATACTCATCGGCACGAGTAAGCCGAGCGAGCGGATCGACGGTATCGAGCGACTGCGAGCCGGTCACGATCTCGTCGGGTTGACCGTTGCCATTGATGTCGTAATAGAAGAGCTGTCCGACGTGGTTGGTAACGATATCCAGGACCACCTTCATCTTGTGCTGGTGGGCCTTGTCGACAAGCTCACGCAGCTTGGCGGGTGATCCAAAATGCGGGCTGATTTTGGTGAAGGACTGAGTCCAATAGCCGTGGTAGCCATCGAAGCCAGCATCGTAGTCGATGTTTTTGACGATGGGCGAGATCCACAGCGCCGTCACCCCGAGTGAGTCCAGGTAGTCGAGATGGTCGATGACACCTTGCCAGTCGCCGCCCTGATAGCGCCCGAGTGCGCTCGGCATGACGCGGTGGTTGTTGTTGATATCACCGTCGGCGAAGCGGTCGATGATGATCTGGTAGATCACCTCGTCGCGCCAATCGCCTCCGTTCATGATGGCGGTGGTTGGAAAATCGTCACCGTAGTCGCTGTGACAGCCGGTGAGCGACAGGGCAGCGAGCCCGAGCGAGGCAGCAATCGGCAAGGCCTTCGACATGGTTCCCTCGTGAGAGTTTGGAACCTAGCGCGAAGCCGGCCTCTCGGCCAAGAGCCTTTTCGTCTGGTTTTGCGGTGGCGATAGATGAGGACGCTAGCGGGAACGACCGACCATCACCCGACTGCGCTGCGACGGATGGCTCGACGGTGACGAGCAGCACCCAATTCATCGCCAGCGGCATCCATCAGCGATGGTGAATACAGCGATAGCCCGAGATCACGGGCGGCATTGTTGAGTACGGTGACGGCTTTTTCAGCGGTTCGTTGGGCATCGTTCGGAAGCAGCGCGGAGGGAATTTCTCCGTCTGACAGCCGAATGGGTCCGAGCGGCACCGCCTCTTTCATCGGCCCGGCCGGGATCACCAAGCCAGCGCACAGCGGCACACTGCGATCTTCTCCTTCGGGCGGAGAGCTGCTGCCCGGTAGGCGCATCGTCAGCGACCACACCTCGATATGCAGGCCGTGCTCGCGCAGTCTCTCGGTGAGCGACATCGCCTGTGACGGTGACGCCGATGGACCTTGGACGACATGAAGCGCATAGCCAGCGGACTCGATGGGTTCGATAAAGACCAGGCCATTGCTCGACTCCTCGGGTAGCGACTCTTCGCCATCGGCCCCGGTCAGACCGTCGCAGAAGCTGCCCTGGCCTTGGGTATCGCACAGCACCACATCGCCGAACTGACACGAGGCACCATAGCGCACGACCGACAGGATGCGTGCTCGCACCGGATCAACCCGCTGCACCCACACCCGCTCGACGGAGTACGGCCCAGTCGTTGGTAGCGACAGCTGAGCAAGCCCCAAGTCACTCGCGCCTCCGGGACGACCCGCGAGCAGCCCACACGCCTGCCAGCAGGTCCGCGCTTCGTCGAGCTTCCCAAGTGAGGTCTGAGCCAGACCCAGGTTCCACAGCACCGAGCGACTCAACCCGGAGCCTTGCGCCAGCGCGCTGGTACTGGTCAACCGACCGGCCTGCTTACGCAGCCCAGCCAGCGCCAGCGACAGTGACTCCGCCGTTTCGGTCCAGCGCCGCGCCTTTTTGTGACACAGCCCGAGGTTGTAAAGTGGCACCGCCCACAGTGGGGATTGCTGGTGCGCCGCCGTCAGATCGGCTAGCGCCGTCTGTTCCTGGTTGCGCTGCGCATAAATGACGCCCCGCAAGTTCAGTAGATAGGCACGCTGCTCGCGTTCACTTTCGCTCGCCTCCCGCTGCTGGAGATCCAGCTCGCTCAAGAGCCGACTGACCAAATGAACGGCAGTCTGGCTCTTGTCACGGCGAACAAGGCGAAAAACGGTTTCAGCAAGCGCACGCATCTGCGGCACTAGCTCCTGAGGGAGCATGCACGCAAGCGACCGGGGTCCCATAGGGATAGCGTACTTTGAAAGCGACGGAGGTTTCCACCCCAAAAACCGTTAATTTTTTTGTATCACCTGATACAAAACAGCGAAAGTGCACAGTTTTTTGGCACACCACTTTGCTGACAAATGCTCAATTGTGCAGCGGTTCGTCGAGCATTACGGAAGCTTGGGCGGGCTGGGCCGCCGACTGTGGTGAGAATTCAGAGAATTTCGGGAGATTTTGGCGAATTTGGCCGAATGGGCGCAGCGGCTCAGGACGAACGATTGGCGAGATCGAAGGCTTCGATTTGACCCTCTAGTCGATCACCTAGCTCGTCGATCGCGTCCTTGCCAAACGTCTCGCTAAACAAGTAGGGCAGATGAAGCTGCGGCAGCGGCAACTCTTTGCGGAGTCTCGCCACATGGTGTTCGTTAAGATGCGCACGCTGTCGGTGCAGCCGCGCCGCCCGCAGTACTGGACCCAGCGACTCATCGTGCATGGCCGCTTCCGAGCGCAGCAGCTCATCAAAGCCGAGCTTCGGCAGACCGCTCGACAGCCGCGGTGGATAGAGCCGATTGACCACCACCGGACCACATGGCAACTGAAGCTCGCGCAGACCTTGGGCAAGCTGAAGGGTCTCGGTCACCGGCAAATCCTCGGCCAGCGTCGTAAGTACGGTCAGACAGCGCTTCGGATCGGTGAGCAGGCTCCAGTTGTCACGAGCCGGCCCGGTCATCGGTCCCTCGGGAATCGTATCGAGGATGACCTTGGGAATGCGCAGCAGCGTCAAGATGTGCCCGGTCGCCGGTCCGTCGAGAATCACCAGATCGTAGCGCGGCCGACCACCGACCTGCTCGGTGGTGTGAAACCAGGTCTTGCCGAGCATCGCGTAGTCGTACAACCCCGGCACCGCCCGCAAAAAAGCCCGCACCACGTCGCGCTCGAACACCTGCCTGTACAAAAACGACGAGTGCATGACCATCATGCCGTACTCACGCAGCGACGACTCGGGCGTCATATTGACCGCCCAGAGGTTGTCGCGTACTTGCGCGACCTCTGAAAAATCACGATCCACGCCGAATAGCTCGCGCAGTCGATTTTTGCTCCGGGTCTGGGCCAAAAGCACCCGCTTGCCACCCCGAGCCGCCAACGCTGCCAGCGCACAAGCAACCGTGGTCCGGCCGACTCCCCCCTTCCCAGCGACAATGAGAAGACGGCGTCCAAACAGCGGTCCGGTGATGTCCGCCACAGTCTGTCCAGCACGGGAAGCAGCAGGCACGTTAGGTTTCGAAGACTTTTCGTCGGGAGCGGCTGACATCGTTACCGCAGTGAGGGTAAAGGTCGCCCGGCGGAGTGTCAACGACGGTGGCTCGGGGAGACTCCACTTTCCAAGCAAACTGGTATGCTGCGCGCCACCATGAGTTCGCCCTTTTATCCCGTCGATACCAAGCAGAGTTTTCCCAAGCTCGAGGAGAAGATCCTCGGTTTCTGGCAGACCAGCAAAGTGTTCGAAAAGAGCTTGGCAGAGCTAGACCCACAGACCGACCAGCCCAAGCCTCTGTTCGTGTTCTATGAAGGCCCACCAACGGCCAACGGCAAACCGGGTATTCACCACGTCCTGGCCCGCGCTTTTAAGGACGTGATTCCTCGCTACAAGACGATGCGGGGCTATCGGGTGCCGCGCAAAGCAGGCTGGGATTGTCACGGTCTGCCCGTCGAAGTCGAGGTCGAAAAGCGGCTCGGTCTGCGCGGTAAGCAGCAAATCGAAGAGCTGGGTATCGCCGAGTTTAATCGTCAGTGTCGCGAGAGCGTCTTCCGCTACATCGGCGACTGGGACAAGCTGACCGAGCGAATCGCGTTCTGGGTCGACACCGAGCACCCCTATCGCACCCTCGACAACGACTACATCGAGACGTGCTGGTCGCTGTTAAAAACGCTGTGGGATCGGAGCCTGCTCGTCCGCGACTACAAAGTGACCAAGCATTGTCCGCGCTGTGGCACCTCGCTGGCCGAGGCGGAAGCGGGCCAGGGCATGAAAGAGGATGTCGAAGATCCTTCGGTGTTCGTGAGGCTGCGGCTCTTGCCTGGCCAGAAGCTGCCCTGCTCGCCCGAAGTGACCGGCGACGGCAACGTCTCGGTGATGATCTGGACGACGACGCCGTGGACACTACCGGCCAACACGGCCGCCGCGCTCAGCGACAAGGCCAGCTATGGCTGTTACAAGATTCCCGGCGATGACAAGCGGCCCGAGGAATACCTGATCCTTCTCGCCAGCCAGGCCGATTCGGTGCTCAAAGGAAGCAAAGCCGAGTGCGTCGCCGCACACCTCCTGGGAGCCGATCTCGTCGGTCTGCGCTATCAGCCGTTGTTCGACTGTCACGTCAACCTGCACGGCCAGCCCGTCGACACAGCCAACGCTTATCGCACCCTGACTGACTCCACCGTCGAAGCTTCCGAGGGCACCGGCATCGTCCACATCGCCCCCGCCTACGGCGACTTAGAGGTCGGGCGCCGCCACGATCTACCCGTGCTGTTTTCCGTTGGACTCGATGGCCTGGTACTGTCAGCGCTACCGAAGTTTGCGGGCAAGTTCTTCAAGGAAGCCGATCCGCTCATCATT
Source organism: Polyangia bacterium (assembly GCA_044228505.1). GTDB lineage: Bacteria > Myxococcota_A > Polyangia > Palsa-1104 > JAEUJZ01 > JAEUKA01. Next base: position 31,822 of record JBGAUT010000008.1, read on the forward strand.
CGCGATTTGAAGGAACGAGGCCTTCTGTGGTCGTCGGGGCGCATCCGTCACAGCTACCCATTTTGTTGGCGCTGTGACACGCCACTGCTCTATTTCGCCAAGACCAGCTGGTACATCAAAACCACCGCCGTCCGCGACCAGCTCCTCGAACAAAACCAGCGCATCGGTTGGTATCCCGAGCACATCCGCGATGGACGATTCGGCGACTGGCTGCGCAACAACGTCGACTGGGCCATCTCTCGTGAGCGCTATTGGGGCACGCCGCTGCCGCTGTGGATCTGCGACGGCTGCGGTGACGTCGAGTGCATCGGCAGCATCGCGGAGCTATCTGCACGCATGAATCGCAACGTCAGCACCGATGAGGCATTCGATCTCCATCGTCCTTACGTCGACTCGCTTCATTGGTCCTGCACCGGCTGCCAAGGTGGAACCCGTCGTCGTATCCGCGATGTGATCGACTGCTGGTTTGACTCTGGCGCGATGCCGTTTGCGCAACATCACTATCCGTTCGAGCACAAAGACAACTTCTCGCAGCTCTTTCCGGCGGCATTTATCAGTGAAGGCGTCGATCAGACCCGAGGCTGGTTCTACACGCTGCATGCGCTCGGCGTCCTTTTGCGCGGCGGACCGGCGTTTGAAAACTGCATCGTGCTTGGACACATCCTGGACGATCAAGGCCGCAAGATGTCCAAGCGCCTCGGTAACATCGTCGATCCGTGGACGGTGCTTGATGCCGAGGGTGCCGACGCGCTGCGCTATTACCTGTACACCGCGTCGCCCCCAGGTCAGCCGCGACGGTTCTCGCAGACGCTGGTGCAAAAGTCCCTGCGGCAATTCCTGCTGACGCTGTGGAACTGTTACAGCTTCTACGTCACGTACGCAGAGGTCGAGTTCGATCGGCTCGGCAAGGATGAGATTCCGACGTCGGAACGACCGCTCATCGACCTATGGATCTTGGGCTCGCTGCAGCGGCTCGTCCAAAGCACCACAGCGGGTCTCGAGCGCTACGACATCACGCAATCGGCTCGCGGCATTGCCGACTTTGTCGACATCCTCTCCAACTGGTATGTGCGTCGCTGTCGAGATCGGTTTTGGTCGAGCCTTGACGGACCGGGTGGCGAGGTGGGCGGTTCCGTCGAACGAGACAAGCGGGCAGCCTATCAAACGCTGCACACCTGCCTTATCACCATCGCGCAGCTTGTTGCACCGTTTGCACCATTTATCGCCGAGGAGCTGTGGCAAAACCTGAAGCGACGCACCGATCCGCAAGCCACATTGTCGGTCCATCTGTCGCGGTGGCCAGAGGCGGACAGTGTGCTGCTTGCGCAGACTGAGCAGCTTCGCTCAGAAATGGAGGTCGCGCTCAAGGTGGTTTCCCTCGGGCGGGCGGCTAGGCAGGATCAGAACCTGAAGACGAGACAGCCGCTGAAGGCTGCGCTCGTCCAAGTCCCCTCGGCGACAGCTCGTCGAGCAATTGAGCGATTTCGGCAAGAGGTCTGCGAAGAACTCAACGTCGAAGAAGTATCGTTCGCCGAGGAAGGCCAAGAACTCGTCCGCTACACGCTTCGTCCGAACCTGCCCAAGCTTGGCAAAAAGCTCGGCAAACGGGTCAAGCTGATCCAGGACGCACTGGCGCAGTTTTCTGTGGAGCAAGTCAAACACGTCGCAATGCTGGTGCTTGGCGAACGTCCGATCGTGATGGCGACGCAGGAAGGTCCGATCGAGCTACTTTCCGATGAAATCTTGCTTTCAGCGCAGTCTGCCGAAGGACTTGCGGCACGCACTGAAGACGGCTTGGTCGTTGGCATCACCACCGAAATTACGCCGGAGCTGCGCGACCGAGGAATTGCCCGCGAGCTCGTCCGCGCCATCGGTGAACTCCGCAAAAAGGCCGGCTGCAAGGTTTCGGACCGCGTCACCGTCGGCTATGTGACCAGCGATGAAGTAGCCGCAGCCGCGATTCAGCGCCTTGGCGAACAGATTTGTGCCGAAACGCTGTCCACGCTGTCGCCGTCTCCACTTGCTGTGGCGGATACCGAGTCGACCGTCGAGCTAGACGATTCGACGATCGAGATCACGCTCAAGCGCTAGTCCGGCCACTCACCGGTGTTACGCCTGGGCGTAAGGCCGGTTTGCAGCCAACCGAATGATCTCGAAGTCCTCGGGATCCAGCTCGAGATACGGCCCGAGACAAGGCGGTAGGCCCGACAGCTCCTGGAGATCGGCCCGTCTGGCCACGGTCACTTGCTGCCGCCCATCATCGAGCACCATCACCAGCATGCCCGGCGGGGCTGCCGCTGCCGACACCACGGCTCGCGTCAGTGCCACCCGCGTCACCTCCGCACCATCGCGGTGCTCGACAACGTTTCCGAAGATTCGAATCTGCTGACGGGTCCGCCACCGCACCCGCAGCAGCAGAAACAAAGGGACCATCGCCGCCGTTGACAACACCGCAAACGGCAGCCGCCATGGCTCGGGCAACAGCAGCCCCACACACAGGCCGCCGAGCGGAAGCACCAGCGATAACATCACCGTCCTTAACACTTCCTCGGCAGGCGGAGGACCACCGACGACGGAAAACCACGGGGACTGGGGAAGCGCTGCCATCTGCGACATGTTGGAACCTGTCTGCTACTCGAGCTCACAGTCTAGCGCAAGCTGATAGCGGTTCGCTCCTCACGTCTGCCCGCAGACACCAACGTAGGTGACAGAACTACCTCACAACGCTAAGTTTCCCCCCATGCTTCTCTGTCGGTTTATTTTTGCGCTCGTTTTCACACTCGTGGTCAATGGCACAAGCCCTGCGCATGCGACGGCGCAAGACCCGGATGTGGCCGCCAAGCAAGCTTATGGCCGTGGTGCCGAGTTGTTTAAGAATCGGCGCTTCCTGGAGGCTGCAGCGGCGTTTGAGGAAGGCAACAAGCTCAAACCGCATCCGGCGTTTCTGTATAACCTGGCGCTGACCTATCGAGCGCTCGGACAGCCGGCCAAAGCGATCGAATACTATGAGGCGTATCTGCGCGACTCACCGGATGCCACGGATCGGGCCTCGATCGAGGCAGCAATTGTCGAAGAACGGCGAAAACTACAGATAACGCCGCAAGCTAAACGTGAATCGGGAGCAGAGGGCGCTGCTCCGTTTTATAAAAAGTGGTGGTTCTGGACAGCGACAGGGGCTGCGGTGGTCGCGCTCGGCGTCGGCCTGGGCGTCGGTCTATCGCGTCCCACGATGGCATCGTATCGAGAGGTAACGTGGCAATGACGGGGCTTGGTACACGAACTTTTGGTCGACTGGCGTTGTTGTGGGCCATTTCGCTTTCGACGAGCTGTCAGAAAAAGGCTGTCTGCGACGACGTTCCGGGAAGCTGTCTGGCTCTGACGGTGCTCGGACAAGGACCGTTTGACGAGCTGCGGACCGAGCTAACGCAGCCAGGTGGCAACAACCGAGTCGGCACGACCAGTGGCAACATCGACCTGCCGCTGACCTTGCGCGTGGTGCCACCTTCGGGTGTTTCGTCAACGAGCGTCTCTGGCGTCACTGTGACCGGTGTGCGCGCCTCTGCCGACCAAGCCTCGGGAAGCACTCCGCCCGGATTCACCTGGCCGGAAGGTGCCCACATCGAGGCAACCGTCTCGCTGGAAAGCCCCCTTGTCGACGGTGGTGTGGATGACGGATCGTTGATGGATCAGGGCGGACCACCGGACCTGACGATGCCAGATCTATCGGGACCACCACCGACGTTGCGCTGGACCCCAGAAGCCACCACCGGAACGATTCGACAGGAGCTTTACGGGGTCTGGTCAGGGGCTGCCAACCAAACCTTCGCGGTGGGTCAATCGGGCGTGATTCTGACCCGTTCTGGCACCAGTTGGGGCCAAGAAGCCTCACCAACCGCGATCAGCCTGCACGGGGTCACTGGATTTGCGGGAAATGGCACCTGGGCGGTCGGCCAAAATCCTGGGGCGTGGCGACGAGGCGCGACCTGGAGCGGCGATGCCATGGGCCTGACCCTTCAGCCAACCGACACCGTCTGGTCTGTCTCGGCAGGCGGCACCGCGGGCGAGCTGTGGGCAGGTAGCGAAAACGGTAAGGTCTGGAAGCGCTCGGGTCCGACCGGCAGCAATGGAACCTGGACCTCCGAGCAAGCGCTCCCGGCGGGAATTACCGTGTTTTCTGTGTCGTACTCAGGCGGAACCGTGTTCGCGGTTGGCCAGCGCGGCTGGGTCGGCGTACGCCGCAGTGGCGTCTGGCAGAACTACCAGTACACCGACCTCGCGGGCTCGACGATGGGCCGCGCTGATGCACTGTATGGAGTGTCCGCGCTCAACGCCGATTCGGCGGTGGCGGTCGGCACCAAAGGCTTGGCGGTGCGCTACGCGATGGGCAGTTGGAAGCCAGGAACGGTCAAGATCGATCCGGGCAACAATGAATTCAACGCCGTCTGGACGAGCGCTTCGGGTCGATCGTACGCAGTCGCCTACAATGGCCTGATCGTCCGGTTCGACAGCAACCTGGCTGCAACCCAGCTCCGCTCCGATCTCTCTCAGAGCCTGTACGGGATCTTCGGTACCAGCGAGACGGACATTTACATCGTCGGGGTGCGCACCTCCGGCGATGCGCTCATCCTCCACGGCACCCCGTAACTAGTCGGCGCAACTGCTTCCAAACACAATCAGCGCCGGACTCCCGTCCTGGGTCGGGACCAAGTGCAGCGGCGTGTCATACGCGGCTTCCAGCAGCGGAACGGTCAACACCTCACTCGGAGCCCCGCAGGCCAGCAGTCGGCCTTGAGCGAGCAGGGCGACCCGATCGGCTTGTCTGGCCATGTTCAAATCATGCACCGACCACAGCACCGCCAGACCTTCCGTTGCCAATCGACGAATCAGCGTCAGCATGCCGACCTGATGTTTCGGATCCAGGTGAGCCAGCGGCTCATCGAGTAGCAGCACGTTGGGCTTCTGCGCCAAGGCAAGCGCCAGGAGCACCCGCTGCCTCTCTCCGGCCGACAGCTCGCCGAAACGCCGATTGGCTAGGTCCGCGACACCAACGGCCGACAGCGAGTCTTTCACCACGGCATCGTGGTCCACGTCCTCGTGACGGTGAGGATAGCGACCCATTGCGACCAACTCGCAGACCGTGAAATCAAACGCTGGAATGACTGATTGCTCGACGACGGCCAGCCGACGTGCCCGAGATTCCGGATCGAGCGTCGAAAGATCATGCTTCCCGTCAGCGTCGCAAAGAAACACTGACCCCGTCGCTGGTCTTTGCAAGCCCGACAGCACATGAATCAGCGTGGTCTTGCCGGCACCATTTGGACCGATCAGCGCGAGCAGCTCGCCGGGTCGCAGCTCCAAGTCCAGCCGAGCAAACACCGAGCGGTCGCCGTAGGAGAATCCAAGCTCTCGAGCGACGATCATGTCAGTGTCCCCAACCTTGAGCGCCGCAGGAGCAGCGACAGAAAAAACGGCACACCCACCAGCGCCGTGAGAATGCCGACAGGAATCTCGATCGGAGCCAGCAGCGAGCGTGCCACCGTGTCGCACAGCGGCAGAAATGCCCCGCCAAACAGGATCGTCGCCAGCAACAACCGGCGATGAGACGGTCCGACGATCCGCCGCATGATATGCGGCACCACCAGGCCCACAAAACCGATCGTTCCACACGCCGCCACCACCAGTGCGGTGAGCAGTGACGACAAGAGCAGCAGTTGTCGCTTATGGCGTGCGACCTGAACCCCCAGGTGCTGCGCCATCGAATCGCCGAGCGAGAGCACATCGAGCACACGAGCCTGTCGGATCAACAGCAGCGCCGTCGGAATGGCCAGCACCGTTAACAGCCCCAAGGTTGGCCACTGACCTGTCGCCAGACTTCCGAATAGCCAATAGACCAAGCTCTGGACTTGATCGGTTTGGCTCGCGAACAGCACGATGCCCGTAAGCGCCGACAACAGCGAGCCCAGCGCCACCCCAACGAGAATCAATGCGCCTTGGTCAAAGTAGAGCTGCAGTCGCAGCTCCGATGCCAAAAGTAGAATCGCCGTCGACAACAGTGCGCCCAAGAACGCCCCGAGCGGCAGCGCGACCAGCGAGCCCTCGCGATGGAGCAAGATCACGACCGCCGCGCCAAAGGTCGCCCCACTCACCGTGCCGAGCACGTACGGATCGGCGAGCGGATTGCGAAACACACCTTGCATGACACCGCCTGACAGCGATAGCGCCGCTCCACAGACGACCCCCAGCAAGACCCGAGGCAGCCGCAGATCAAAAAAAATGGTGACCAGCGGCGACTCTCCCTCGGCGTGACCCTGTAGACGAGCCCAAAAACCGGGAATGACGTCCCCGAGCGGCACATGCACCGAGCCGATCAAACAGGACACCACCACCGACGCCAACAGCAGCAAAAGGAGGGTTCCCCACTGCCCGACATTCCGACCCGACATCGGCACAGCTTACGGCGGAAACGCGCTCGGGTGGATTCGTTGCGCGTACGATCGCAGTGCCAAGCCCAGTCGCGACGAACCATGGACCGCCGCATTGATGCCAAACACGCGTCGGCTACGCACCGCTGGCACGCTCTGTAGCACGGCCTGGGCGGTAAGCAGCGGCAACTGGTTCTGATCGATCAAGATCACGTCTGGCTGCTGACGCAGCAGCTCTTCCGCACTCACGGGCTTGTGGTGGCGCAGGTGCCCGAACACATTCTTCGCGGCACACCGCTCGACCAGCTCGTCCTCGGGAGTCTCCGCTCCAGCGGCGAACAGATTGCCACGAGGCCCGGCATAGAGCACGGCCACCCGCGACCGCGACGAGCCATGGAGCTTGGATTCGATTGCCGCCATCTCGGCGCGGGTCTGTTCGATCAAGCGCTCCGCAGACCGGGTGTCTCCATCAACCAATTGTCCGACGGTCCGCAGCAGCGCAAAGACATCCTGGCTACCTTGCATCCCGGCCCCAGACCGTCCCCCGGCGTACGCCACAATCGACAGCGCGGCGAGCTGCTTGTGAACGCTTTCGGTCCCGCCCAACACCAAATCGGGCTGTAACTTCACGATGCGCTCCAGATCCGGTGCCAGGGGCTGTCCGAGCAGCAGTGCGGACTGAACCTCGACAGGATTGTCAGTGGACTGGGTGATCCCGACCACCCGTGAGGCCGCACCCAGGTCGACCAGCATGTAGGCGTAAAGCGCAGGCCCGAGCACCACGATCCGCTGCGGCTGCTTGGCCAGTTCAACGGTACGGCCTTCTCCATCGGTGATTCGGACCGGAAATCCAGCCTGCGCCGTTCCCGCAATCGCCCACAGGACGAACGCACAGAACCACCGCATGGCCCGCTTGCCCATCAGCAACCGAATGTAGGTAGGCGTCATCATGTTTAGGGGACCTTTAGTACCGTTGCCTCGTGCCCCACCGCAACCAGCAATTGCCGCTCCTTCACATAGACTAGCGCGGCCCCCAGGCTGTTGGCGACGGGAACTTGACCTACCACCCGAAGCTTGTCGCTCTCCACGCGTAGCTGCCAGACCAAGCCCTCCTGCGTGCTGACCCAAAACACCGGCCCGATTGGGTGGCTTGTGCCCACCACCGAAAAGGAAAACACCTGCGCCGATTTTTCATCCTGTTTCAGACGGGCAGCATCGAGCGGGACCAAGCGCCCCGGTTCGACCCGCAAAAGATGGAGATTGGGCTCGCGCTCACCCACGGCACAGCTTGTGACTGCCAGCAGATTGTCGACCAGTGCCAGGCCGTTTACGCCACGCTTCGCCGACGGGTTGTAGCGAATCCGAGCCACGACCGCCGCCAAAAGCCCAGCCTCGCTTGCCCGAAGCTGAAGCATCGTCAGATCTCCATCTTCCGAGCCAGTGATCACCGCCTCCTCTCGCCACGGAAGCACCGCACGGATGTGGCGCAGGGGGAACGGGCTCGGCACCGGATGAGGTGAGTGGACATCGATCTGCCCGGCCAACGACACGCTCCAGCGGCCGATTCGCCACAGCGTGACAAAGCCGGACTCGTGACCCACGACCAATATGGGATCTGAGCCGACCCGGAACTGGCTTGCGCTCGTCGCTGCACCAAACTTCGGATCAAACTCGACCAGGCTGCGCAGCGACAGCCCATCGGCTTGATGGCTCCACACCGCCAGTGACTGCTCATCATGCCCGGAGACGAGCCGCCCACCGTCAAGAGCCGCCAGCATCTGCACGCCTTCCCCCGACGGCGTTGGCTGTGATTGACGAAGCCGAGGCCCGTGAAGCGCTCCCGGTTCTGGCACCTGCCAAAGCTGCAGCGAGCCATCCCATCGTCCAACGGCCACCCGGCCACCCGGCAGCGCGAGCGCGGTCTGCGCCATGTTGTAGGTAGTCCCAATTTTCACTGGGACCGAGAGCGGAGCAGCGCGGCTCGGTGCTTCGGCCTGTGCCAGCGTCGCCATGACCAGGGCCGCGGCGATACAGGCACTATTGACAAACCACCTCATCGGAAGATTCCCAGCGCCTCGATCGCGTCGGCCAAACGCTCAATGCTCTGCTCGAATCGATCGCTATGGTTCGGCAGTGGCGCGGTCAGCTTGTGTAGTCCCTTGCGAACCCGCAGCCAGTCGACAAAAGCACGAGTAAAGCGAGCGTTTTTCCACAGATCGTGAACGAAAGTTCCCCAAATCTGCCGTTCGACATCAATCGCTCCGTCGGGCCCAGCATCGCTTTGAAACAGAGGAAGAGCCCCGCGATACAGCGGCTTGCCCGTGTGGATCTCGTAGCCCTCGATGTCGCCCGCGTCGCCGAGCGGGTTGTGCGGACTCGGCGAGTAGCGACAGGGACGCACCAGCTTGTCGCGCTGAAACGCAAAGTCGATCGCCAGCAACCCAAGGCCGGGCACCGAGCCCATGTTGGACTCAGTCTGATCAGGATCGAACAGCGTACCGCCGAGCATCTCAAAGCCACCGCAAATGCCGATAAGGGGTGTCTTGCCCGCCTGAAAAAGCAGCTCATCGGCCAGTCCGCAGCGCCGCAGATAGTCGAGATCCCAGACGGTGTTTTTTGATCCCGGCACGATGATCGCGTCCGGAGCACCCAGCTCATCGACTCGCCGGACAAATCGCAACGACACATGTTCCTCAGCGGACAGGTGCTCGAAATCGGTGGCGTTGGCGATGTGTGGCAAATACAGGATCGCGATGTCGATCTCCGGATGAAGACAGCGACGAGGGCGAATCCGATCCTCTTCCTCGATCGACAGATCCAGATAAGGCAGAACGCCCAGGCTGGCGGTGCCAATGTGGGGTCGAACAAAGTCGAGTCCACCGTCGAGGATCTTGGGATCGCCGCGAAACTTGTTGATGAGAAAGCCGCGCACTCTGGCCGCATCACTCGGCTCGGTCAACGACAACACGCGCAGCGTGCCAAGGATGTCCGCGAACACCCCACCTTTGTCGATATCGGTGACGATGTGTACGTCTGCGTCGAGTCGACTCGCCAGCCCAAAATTGACCACATCGAGCGCCCGCAGGTTGGGCTCGGCACAGCTTCCGGCACCCTCGACGACGATTAGATCATAGTCACGTCGCAGCATCGCAATCGCCGCGTCGATGGCTTGCCACTTTAGGGATTGCAGCTTGTCCGACCCGAAGTACTCCGCCGAGCTCACGTCGGCGTATGGCTTGCCGAGGACGATGAGCTGGCTCAGATCGTCGGCCTTCGGTTTGAGCAGGATCGGGTTCATCGCCACCGTCGGAACCTGCTTGGCGGCCCGTGCCTGCACCGCCGTCGAACGCGCAATCTCTTCGCCCATCGCCGTCGCATAGGAGTTGAGCGACATGTTCTGCGACTTGAGTGGTGCCACTCGCAGCCCTCGTCGCGCATACAGTCGACACAGCCCGGCGACCAGGGTGGTCTTGCCCGCATGCGAGCTGGTCCCAAAGATAGCTATCGGCGCTTTGTTCATCACAGCACGCTCCGCGCCGTCTCGAACCGGCAGGCCACCACTCGCTGGGATCGACTACTTGTAATCGGTCGTCTCTTGCTCGTGAAATCCGTTCAGACTCATGCAGCGACGGAAATGATCGTCGACCCGCGCTTTGACCTCGGACTTTTCATCGCCGGACATCCCCGCTCGCCACGGCACTTTGCCCATCGCATATTCCGTACAAAGGTCTTTTTGGCGATCAACCAGCTCCGACGACGTATCGTCGCGCTTCCACGCTTTGCGGGACTCGGTACAGCCAACCAGACCAACGGAACCAACAAGCAAAATCGACAGGCCAATCTTTGTCATGTGCGCTCTCCCCATGGGCTTTGATGGGCGCACTTTTGCACAAAATCGGCGGCGATTTTCAAGTCAGTTGCCCAGCCCCAGCGGCCGCTAGGGACGAACGGGGGTTGCGCTGGTCGTACAGGCCAGCTCGCCCAACGATTCGAGACCGGAGTTTCGCAAATGCGACACCTCGATGCGATGACTCGTGGGTGACCAGGTGCTCACCACGACCTCCGGGACGCCGTTTGAGTCCACGTCCATCACTGCATCAAAGCGCAGCTGCGTCGACGCTGAGGTGCTGATTCGCAACGGCACGGTGCGCTCGGGTCGTCGACCTGGCGTCAGAAACACCACCTGAGCAGCCAGCGCTTTGTTCGCACCACCCACGCAGCGCACGTCATCGAGTCGCTCGCGAACCCCGTCTCCATCAAGATCCACCAGCCAGGTCGTCAGCGGCGTTGCGGGCGTTGTTTGACCGATCTGCTTCTTTCCCAGCTCACCACAGACATCTCGCATCCCGCGAAGCTGGCTTGGCGTCTCGGGCATGTGCTCCAGCGGCACGGGCGGTACAAACAGAACCGGATACGCCACGTCAGACCACAGCAATACCAGCGGCTCTACGTCGCGTGCGGCAGCTCCGATCAAATCGAACGCTGGCTGCGGCTTGCCATCGAGCGTGCAGTGGCTCAGCCCCGCAAGCCGCAGCGAGATCATCGCCGTGCTCGGTAGACGTGCCTCAATGGTAGCCGGCAGCAGCGCCACACAGTCTGCGCCGAGCCGACGCTGTCCGCGATCGTGACAGTACAGCGGCACGGCACGCTGTTCATGGATTGCAAACAGAACGGCGCGACCCTCTGTCACTTGACTGAGCGGTTCGGCGAGCGGCGGCAGCGGCGGCGCGGTCGGCAGCGGTCCAGCCGCGTAATCGATTCGGTTGCAAGCCACGACGCAGAGCAGCGACGCGACGCACGCAGCCACTGCGCGTGCGATGGTCATGGTGGCCTACTTTTTGCCTTTTTTGGCGGGCTTGGTAGGTGCCGCAACGACATCCACCAGCTCGACATCGAACACCAGCATCCCGTGCGGGCCACCCGGTCGACGCGGCGTGTCTCCGTAGGCCTGGTCAGACGGAATCCACATCCGACGTTTTTCGCCCGGCACCATCAGCTTCAGCCCCTCTTGCCAGCCTTTGATGAGCAGGTCGATCGGAAACTGGGCCACAAACCCCGCGCCCTTTTTTTCCGAGGTATCGAACAGTTTGCCGTCGGTCATCCAGCCGGAGTAGCGGACCTTGACCTCGCAGCCAGCCGTTGGATGAGCCGACCCAGTGCCCTTGGTGAGCACCTTGCTCACCAGACCGGTTTTGCTCTTTTCACCGTCAGCAGGTGGTCCCGCTACATCGGACGGCGCGGGCAAATCGGGCAGCGGCGGCTTGGCAGCTTCGGCGGACTTGTCGTCAGCAACTGCCACAACTGGTGAGGCAACTCCCAGCAGACCCAAAACAGCGAACCAAAGGACTGTACGCATACGGTCACTTTACTTTGCCGACTCCGCGCTCGGCAATGCGGTATAACGCCGCGCCATGGAACCGGTCGATAGCGACGACCTGCCGGTCTCGCCCGTACGCGCTGCACTGCCTCGGCTTCTTTCGTTTGCGAAAGACGGCAGTCGTCTGCTCCGTTGTCTGGGAGCAGTCGGCCCGCTGCAAGCCTTGCTCATTTCGCGGCTCGTCGAGAGCTTGCCCGCCAAGTCTTTGCCTTTGGTCGCGGTGGTAGCCGACGAACATTCCGCTCGAGCACTTCGCAAGGACTTGCAGTTTTTTCTGCATCGCGGTCAATCGAGCGACGATCCGGCAGCATCGGACCCGGTGATCGGGCTGCCGGCGCTCGATGTAACGCCGTGGGACGATGCCTCACCGGAGCGTGCCGCCGTCCTATCGCGGATGTCGACGCTGTTTCGACTGTCTCAAGGCAGTTTGCTGTCCGCCCAAGTCGTTGTCGCGTCGGTGGAAGCGCTGGCCCGCAAGGTTGTGCCAAAGGAGTCGTTTGCGGATCTCGTCGACATCATCGCTGCGGAAGAAGAGCTTGATCGCGATCAGACCATCAAGCGCCTGGCTCAAGGCGGTTACACCCGTGCGCCCGTCTGTGAAGATCCGGGAACATACGCCGTACGAGGCGGTGTGCTCGATGTGTTCGTACCGCTCTATCGGTTCCCGGTCCGGATCGAGTTCTACGGTGATCTCGTCGAGACGTTGCGGTTTTACGATCCGACCTCGCAACGCACCCTGCGCAAAACCGACGAGATTTACATCCACCCGGTGCGAGAGACGATCCTCACCAAAGGGCACAGGCTGCGCGAACGCCTGCTGGAGGTTGGCGATCTAGCGGTGCATCCGTCGTCACGAACCCGGCAGGTGCTCGAGCAAGTCGAATCGGGCGCGGACTTCTTCGGCGTCGAGTCGCTGATTCCGGCCTTTCATTCTCGGATGGCCTCGATTCGGGACTATCTGCCGGAGCAGACCACCTTCGTCGTCGTCGAATCACATCGACTCTATGACTCGCTCTCGGATCTTCACCGCGACGGGGACGCCGCCCATCAAAAACGGCTGGCTGAGCACAAGCTAACGTTCCCACCCTCCGAATTTTTTCTAGATGCTGCCGAGCTAAAGTCGCTGCTCCGCGGTGGCGATGCCAAGTCGAGCCTGTGCGTCGAGCTGGATCCCCTGGTAATTGCTGGTGAGGACTCAGGCGTCCCGACGGTGAAGCTGTGTGGCGAAGATCATCGACTACTGGCCGCCGAGCTCCAGCGCGGTCAGAAGGAAAAACACGAGCACATCTTAAAACCGCTGGTCAGCGTGCTTCGCAAGCATCAGGACGACGGCGTGCGCTCGGTGATCGTCGCTGGCAGCTTGCAGGGTGCGGAACGGCTGGAAGCGCTGCTTCGTGGCTATGGACTTAAACCGGTGTTGCATCGACCCGGTCTGTCATCGCTCGCCGTGGAACAAAAGAGTGGCGAGACGCTGCATCGCTTCGCTCGACAGCGATCCAACGCTGCTCGGACGACTGGAAATCCGGGTTGGACCGCTTTTGCGCGGCATCGATCTGCCACTCGATCGAGTGTCGATTTTTTCGGAAGCCGAGATTTTTGGCGAAAAAGCGATTCGCAAGGCGACCAAGACCTCAAAGAAACCGTCGCTAGGCGATCTCAAGAACCTGGAGGTCGGTGGCTACGTCGTGCATCCGCTGCATGGCGTCGGACGTTATCGCGGGCTCACCAAGCTACCGGTGCGCTCGGGCGGCGTCGCGATCGACTTTATGCACATCGAATATGACGGTGGGCAGCTCTACCTGCCGGTGTGGCGACTGAGCGAGGTGCAGCGCTACGTCGGGGCCGAGGGCATGACGCCGAAGCTCGACCGCATGGGCGGCGAGACGTGGCAAAAAACACGTAGCAAAGTCGTCCGCGAGATCCAGCAAGTCGCCGAGGAGTTGCTGAAAATCTACGCTCAACGGCAGGCGCTGCCCGGTCATGCGTTTGTGCTCGATAGCGATGCGGAGCAGCTCTTTTCGGAGTTCGAAGCGACCTTCCCGTTCGAGGAAACTCCGGACCAAGAGCGGGCCATTGGCGATGTGCTTGGTGATATGGAACAGGGCCGACCGATGGATCGCTTGGTCTGCGGCGATGTCGGATACGGAAAGACCGAAGTGGCCATGCGTGCGGCGGTGAAAGCGGTGCTCGCTGGAAAACAGGTCGCGGTGCTCGCGCCAACCACAGTGCTCGTCGAGCAGCATGCGGCGACATTTGCCAGCCGGATGCAGACCCTGCCCGTCACAGTAGCGTCGCTATCGCGGTTCCGATCACGCAGCGAGCAGCTCAAGGAACTTAAGGATCTCAGCGAGGGCAAGCTCGATATTGTCGTCGGCACTCATCGGTTGCTATCGACGGACGTTCGCTTCCGCGACCTGGGATTGGTGATCGTCGACGAAGAACAGCGCTTCGGTGTCAAGCACAAGGAGAGGCTGCGGCAGTTTCGCTCTCAGGTGGACACGCTCACTCTGACGGCAACACCGATTCCGCGCACACTGCACATGGCGCTGTCGGGCATTCGTGAAATTTCGATCATCTCGACGGCACCGGCCGATCGACTGGCGATTCGCACGATCGTAGCGCGTGAATCGGACGATCTCATCCGCGATGGCATCCAGCGCGAGCTCAAACGCGGTGGGCAGGTCTTCTTCGTCCACAACCGGGTCGAAACCATTGGCAAGTGGGCCCGTCGTCTCCAAGAGCTGTGCCCCGGATTGCGAGTCCGCGTCGGTCACGGCCAAATGGAAGCCGAGGAATTAGAACAAGTGATGCTCGATTTCGTCGAGGGTCGCGCCGATGTGCTGCTGTGTACCACCATCATCGAAAGCGGCCTCGATATTCCCCGCGCCAACACCATGTTCGTCGATAGGGCCGATACCTTTGGCCTGTCGCAGCTTTATCAGCTTCGCGGTCGGATCGGTCGCTCGACGCAGCGTGCCTTTTGTTACCTACTCATTCCGCCCGAAGCCAACATGACCGCTGATGCCAAGCAGCGACTGCACGTCCTTCAGCGATTTTCGGATCTGGGATCGGGATTTTCCATCGCCAGCCACGACCTAGAGATTCGCGGCGCGGGCGATCTCCTCGGGACGCGACAGTCGGGCACCATCGCGGCGGTGGGCTTCGAGATGTATACCCGCATGCTCGAAGAAGCCGTCGCTGAGCTGCGTGGTCAACCGCTCGAACGACCGCTCGATCCGGATCTGACCTGTGACCTGCTCGCCTATATTCCCGAGGAATTTTTGCCAGATACCGGCCAGCGGCTCGATTTCTATCGCAAGCTCGGGCTCGCCGAGGATGAAGAGCAAGTGGCCGACGTACTCACCGAACTCTCCGACCGATACGGCAGCCTCCCCGACGAGGTCAGGTGTCTCGGCGACCTCATGGTGGTCAAAGCGCTGGCCCGGAAGCTGCGCTGCGCGTCTCTGGAGCTGACCGAGTCACGGCTCGGATTGAGTCTTCGCGATGACACACCGCTCGACGCACTCAAGGTTGCCAAGCTCGTCAGCAAGCCCAAGTCCGCTTGGCGTCTCACGCCGGATCAGAGGCTCCAGCGCTCATGGGTGGGAGATAAGGAACGCGCCGATCGGCTCCAGCTTGCCCGAGGGCTACTTACCGACCTGCTTACGACTGCTGCGACGGGATAACTCTCTTCAACCATCTCATTTGCGACAGCATCAGCACTGCCGAAGACAGAAGTCCCACCGAAATCACCGCGAAATACTGCGCGTGCGACCAGCGTGCCCAATACCGCCCAAGCAGACTCACCAGCAGGTTGCCGCTGGCGGTCGACAAGAGCCACACCCCAATCATCACGCCGACCCAGCGCGGTGGTGCCAGCTTGCTGACGATCGACAGACCCACCGGTGACAGCATCAGCTCTCCGAGAGTAAACACGAAGTAGTATCCAACCAGCCACAGCATACTCGCCCGCCCCACCCCGCTCTTGGCTGCGCACAAGCTCATCAGCCCAAAGGCCGTCGCCGCCAGCACCAGGCCCACCACAATTTTTACCGCGCTGTGAACACCTCGGCCGCGGTTGACTCGCTCCAGCACTGCAGTCAGCGGCACCGTCAGCAGGATGATGAACCAGCTACCCAGGCTCGCGAACTGTTCCGGCGCAAACTCGCTCGAACCGCCCAGCAGCGACAGCGAACGATCGGTGTTGTCTCGTGCCCACAGCGCCAGCGAGGTTCCTGATTGCATGATCGCCGTCCAAAACGGCAGCGCACAGGCACTGATCAAAAGCAGCGCGGCGACCCGTCGAGGTGCGGAGGTCGTGTGCTCCGGGGCCCCAGCGACCACGGCATGGGCATGATCGCGAGGCTTGTAGCGACGCGCAAAGCGAAGCAGGACCACCACGGCCAAAATGAGTCCAGCCCCTGCCGCCGAAAACGCAACCCGCCAACCAAAGTGCATGCGCAGAAATCCGCCAATCAGCGGAGAGATCGCTCCGCCGACGTTGACTGCGAAGTAAAAGTACGAAAAGGCCCCGTCTCGTCTCGGATCGCCCGGCGCATACAGGCTCCCCACCAGCGTCGCAATATTGGGCTTAAACAGCCCGTTGCCGAGAACGAGCAACCCGAACCACAGCAGCATCGTCTCCCGCGACGCCAGCGCAAACCCAAAGTAGCCGATGGACAGAAGCGCAGCTCCGATCGCAACCCACACCGGACGGCTCAGGCCGCGCTCCGCGATGTATCCGCCGAGCAGCGGCGAAAAGTACACCGCAGTGATGTAGTAGCCAAACCACTTCACCGACTCCTCTTCCGATAAGTGCAGGCGCTCGTTCATGTACAGCACGAGCAGCGACATCATCAGAAAGAAACCAAACCGCTCCCAGAGTTCGACGAACGCCAGCGTCCAAAAATCGCGAGGATGACCGAGCAAACCCGGACGCTCACTGATAGATGGCAACCCGACCGGCGTTAAGTGGGTGGCTTCGCTGGGTAAGCGCTGGGTTTTTGCGGCAGAACCATTATCCATTCTTTACACTCCAGGTTGCTAGCACCGACGAGAGAAAGGTGGCCATCGGGCAGCCGACCGCACAATAACGCTCACTACCAGACGCGTGCAAAGTTTCCCTCGCGATTTTTCTTTCGCCGTCGAGCCCACGCCAAGCTTTCTTGACCCGGTGAGGATTCACTGCTACTCCCGCTGGCAACTGTGGAGCTCTCGCTGATGCTGCCTTCTTCGTTCGTGCGCCTCGCCCCTCGCTTGGTTTTGTGGGGAGCGGTGACGCTGGCCCTCGGTCAACATGGCTGTGACGAGCCAGGGCCGGCATTGCCTGACCTCAGCGACATGTCCAAGCCACCCGCCGACATGCGCCAGACCTGCGATGGATCTGTGAACACCCCGGTGGACCTGGGCAGCAGCGGCACCGGTCGCACCATCAAGCCCGGCGACATCGGCAGCCCATGTACGAAAGACGGTGACTGTCTTCAAGGTAGCGGGCAGCGGGTGTGTTTCAAGGCGAACTTGCTAAACAATGCCAAGGGCGCGGCCACCCCCGGTGGTTACTGCTCAGCGTTGTGCGGTGGAGACACCGACTGCGGTACCGACAACTACTGCCTGAGTTTTCCGCCCTCCGCTGGGGCCTACTGCGTCGCAGGATGCAAAGACGCCGTCACCTGCCGCAAGACCGACTACCTGTGCATGTTTCTCGACACGGTCAGCGCCTGCCTGCCCCGTTTCCCGAGCATGACCTGCAACCCGACCGACCCGACGACCTGCAAAACGGTGTTGTCCAGCCCTGCGGGCCTCGATGGTGGCTGTGTTCGCCAGGCTTACGAGGACGACCGCTCGGGCATCTGCTATCCGACCTGCAAGCTGGGTGCAACCTGCCCGCAGGACAGTAGCGGAGCGACTCTAAGCTGTCGCTACTTGAGCAGCTTCCCGACGGGAGATCGCTACGCCGGAAACCTATGCTTGCCGATTCCGAGCGTAACCCCCAAACCCGAAGGCTCTGCCTGTCTGTTTGCCGATGAATGCCAGGACGGCCTGCAGTGCGATCGACCCTACGTCACCGATAGCAAAGCCACCCAGCGGTGCCGCAAACTCTGCGACCTCGGGGCCAGTCAATCCAACTGCCCGACTGGGCAAGCGTGCTCCAACGTCTTTGGCACCTGCTCGGGTGCTGGACTGTGCCGTCCGCTGTAGTGCGACATGCTGTGGTCGGTCTTTGATGAGCTAGTTCAGTCGACGACCAGCGATGCCGCCTTGCTCGTCGAGGCACGGCGTACCTTTTCGATGCTGACCGGCCAGGTTGAACCCGACCACGAGCTGTACTCCGAGCGCAGCGATGCCTTTGTTGAGTGGTTTTTGTTCGAACAGCGCGATCACGAAGGCCTGACCCGCGTTGAACGACAACTGCGAGAGAGGCCACCCTTCGATCCCAAGCGTCCACATCTGTTGGCGCTGCGCTCGTCTCATCGCAGCCTGTTCCAGGTCGTACGCTTTTTGCCACAAGGACTGCTTCTCGATGACCTGATCGGTGGTGGTCGATTTTCCGTCGACGAACGAAGGCGTTTGCCTGGCGTCACCACCGATGATCTGTTCGAGGCGCGCTTGATTCCCGACCCGGATCGCAAGCCATCGCTGTGTTTTGGTCGAGCGCTGCTGTTTCATCCCCGAGAGGCAGCCGATGCCGTCCGTGAGCAGGTTCGCTTTGCGCGACAAAAATCAGAGCCACGGACCGAGCTGCTGTCCCGCCTACTCCGCTTGCGCCTCCGCTGCTTCGCCTATCGGCACGTATCGGCGGCCCGGATTTATGCACAAAGCGCCGGCTGACGGACACGGTGCCTGATTCGTCAAAACGACATCCCTTTTCCATTCCGAGGAGAACACGCCATGAAGATCGCAGACCTTATCGCACCGCTTGCTCTTACCCTGCTTGGGCTCAACGGCTCGGCCTACGGAGCCGCGCCAGATCCCGTAGCTGGCAAGTTCGGGCTCGAGGAGGCCACCAAGGGCCTCACTGGCAAAGGCACGCTGACCGCGACCATCGAAACCTCGCTGGGTACTTTTCACTGCGAGCTGTTCGAACAGAACGCGCCGCTTACCGTTGCTAACTTTGTCGGCCTGGCTCGTGGTCTGCGCCCGTTCCTAAACCCCACCACCGGTGTCTGGGAAAAGCGCGCCTTCTATGACGGGCTGACTTTCCACCGCGTCATTCCGACCTTCATGATCCAGGGCGGCGACATCAAGGGCAACGGCACCGGAGAACCCGGCTACACCATCCAGGATGAAAAGAACGCACCGAACAAATTCGATCGAGGCGGCGTGATGGCGATGGCGAACCGGGGCCCCAACACCGCTGGTTCGCAGTTCTTCATCACCGAGCAGCCGCAGCCTCCGCTCGATGACGGCGGTGCCGCAGGCGGTCACTATCAGATTTTCGGTCACTGCCCAGAGGTCGCGCTCGTCACCAAGATTGCGGGCGTGCCCCGGACCCAGATGGATCGCCCGATGACCGATGTGAAGATCGTCAAAGTCACCATCGAGCGTGTCTCGAAAGAGGCTCTCACCCAGACCCCGAAGACCGCTGGCAAACCCGCCACCAAGCCCGCTGCACCCGCCAAGCCCGCCGCCAAGTAATCTCCGACCACCTCGGTCGGCCACCTGGAAGTGACTGCTGGCTCCGCCGCACGTTACCCTGGAGGCTGTACCCATGCAGGTTCAGCCCCCCTCTGAGCTACCGGCCTTCCGTGCCCGGCGAACTCGCTTTGCCATCGCCGTTGCCATCGTTGTCCTTCTAGGGCTGTTTGCAATCGTCGGCTTCCTGCGTGGCCGTGAGCAATTCTCTCGAGCGACGCACTCGATCACCACGCAACGGTCGCTTTCCAAACCATCGACTTTTGCGCTCGAGCACGCTCGGACTGCCTCGCCTCAGGCCGACAGACGAAGCTTCGAGGCGGCACAAAGCGACTACAGCGACTCTGCACCGCCCCCACCTCCACGCCCGCAAACCCCACAGGAGCGTCGTCGATCGGTGCGGGCCATGTTGAACCAACAGGGGGTCAGCCTGGATCAGGGCCTTACCGTCAGCCCATCCAGCCCCAGCGCGCCGATCGCTCCAACGAGTCCCAAGCCACTGTCACTGTCCGCAGAGGTGCTGGACCTAACTCCGATCCGTTCGTCGGGTGACATCTGGTTCGTGGGCATGCTCAAGAACACCGGTGACAGCCCGCTCGACCACCCACTCATTGCGATCTCACTGTGGAATCGGGGCCGGACGCAGCTCCTCGCGACGATCCGTCGCGCAACCGAGCGATCTGTACTCAGTCCCCATTCGAGCACACCATTTAAGGTGCTGGTCAGGAAGGCCTCGCCCTTTGCCGAAGCCAGTGCTTCTGTCGAGCTAACAGCGTGCCTCGATCACTGCGAGAGCGGCAAGTTGACGCTGCTTTCACATCGTATGACCGTGCTGCCGCCGCTCGTGAGGCTCGTCGGAACCATTCGCAACGACGAAGATGTCACCCAAGAGTTTGTGAAGGTGATCGCGCTCGCTCGCGACAGCCATGGTCGCCCGCTCGATCAAGCCTTCGCGTTCGTCAGCGGCACCAAGCTGGCACCGCGAGCGACCGGTACCTTTGAGACTTACTTTGTACTCAGTCGTAAACCCGCGAAGCTCGACTTCGATCTCGAAGGATCGCTCCCCGACTAAGTCACACGGTTGCACACCGACCGTCGGACTAATTGATAAAGCGTCGTGGACCGCGTCGCGACACATACAGCGCAAGCAGGTCATCCCCGGAAGAATGAGCCCCTGTCGCATCGAGATCGTCGGGACGCAGCGGAACCTGCTCACCAGACTGCGCGGCCAAATCGTGATCATCGAGCACCGTCAGCGAGTCGGCATCGCCATCATCGAACAGATCGTCATCCAAATCCGACTCGGAGTTTAGCGGCCCGGCTTGATGGTGCAAAAGTCGCCAATCGTCGGCTTCCCGAATGAAGATGTTGGTGGCAACCAACCGACCCTCTCGAAACGACTCTTCGCAGACCACCAGCGCCGTATCACCACAGAGCTGAACGCTCGCTTCCTCGGGGTAGATCGCCGGCAAATTTGACTGGTTGAGGATCGTCTCCCAGCTCGCCATGACCATGTCGCGACCCCGCAGTGGCTGCCAACCGGGATGAATGCACGACACCTGCGCGCACTGCGACCACACCTGTTCCATCAGATCGGCGTCGCGGTCGCGAAGTGCCGCATAGAAAGCGCGATTCTGGGCGAGCACACACGCCTCATCCAGCGCGGCCTTCTGTATGTCCTTCATCTGCGTCACGCACAGCGGATACGACAATCTGCCGCCAAGTGCAATCTGGAAGCAGGTCGAATCGCCTCTGGGCTCGATCTCGCGACAAGCCCCGCAACCGACCCGCATTTACAGGCCAAAAAACGATCTCCAACTCCGCGAAAGGTGCTGCCGGTGCCCACACTTGCCCAAGGATCGGCGTCCCATTTGGGACACATGCGCCAAAAATCGTCTCAGCGTGGTACGATGCGCAGTAGGGGTAGTGGGGATTTTCTTCCCCTGACAGGGCACCATGATCGGTCAACTCGTTGGACATTACAAAGTCGTCCGCAAGATCGGCGACGGCGGCATGGGCAGCGTCTTCGAAGCTGTGCACGAGACGATTGGTCGCCGTGTCGCGGTCAAGGTGCTCAAGTCCCAATTTTCCAAAGACAAAAACGTCGTCACTCGCTTCTTTAATGAAGCACGCGCGGTAAACATCGTCTCGCATCCTGGCGTCGTCGGTAGCTTCGACTATGGCGAGATGCCCGATGGCACCGCCTACATCGTGATGGAGTACCTCGAGGGCGAGTCGCTGTCGTCGCGAATCAAGCGCACGGCCGGGCCGTTTGGCTTCGACGCACTCCGCATCGGTCGCCAAATCGGTGCTGCTCTCGCCGCCGCGCACACCAAAGGCATCATCCATCGTGACTTGAAGCCGGACAACGTGATCATCGTGCCGGACTCCGAGGCCCCTGGTGGTGAACGAGCCAAGGTTCTCGACTTCGGTATCGCCAAGATCACCGACGATCAACAGACCAAGGGCCTCACTCAGATGGGCGAGGTCATGGGCACCCCCCGGTATATGTCGCCGGAGCAGTGCAAAGGATCGGGCCAGGTCGACGCCAAGACCGACGTATATGCCCTCGGCATCATTATGTTTATCATGCTCACCGGAAAGCCTCCGTTCGACGCTGAAGGCACCGGAGCACTGATGGCGATGCACATCTATCACGAGCCGCCCAAGCTCCGTGAGATCGAACCGAAAGTCCCGCCAAAGGTCGAAGAGCTGGTCCTGCAAATGCTGCTCAAGAAGGCTGACGAGCGACCGTCGATGGCCGATGTCGTGGCACGGCTTGGACAGCTCGGTGGTCAGAGCCTCGCGACCGGCGCGATGCCGATCTTACGGCTTCAGGACATTCAGCAAGCCCAGCAGATGATGGCGCAAGGTGGGCAGATGCAGTCGGGTGGCTACCCGATGATGCAAATGCAGGCGGCGATGATGCAGGGCGGCTATCCGGGTATGCAGCAAGGCATGCACGGGCAGCAGGGCATGCACCAAGGCTATCCGCAAGGGCAGCCCGGCCAAAGTGGGCCACACGGTGGGCAGGTCATAAACCCTGCACCGGCCGAGGCAACTGGTCCCAATACTTCGTCTCGTCCGTCACTACTCGGGGTTGGTCAGACCCATGACCCGACCAAGATGGGCGGCGCTCGCTCGGGCGTCAAGCGGCTGCTGATCCCGGTAACGATGGCTACCGTACTGTCGGTGATCGGGATTGTGTTTGTGCTACGGACCGGCAACGGTGATCCTCCGCCTGCCCGCGTCACCAAGCCCGCAGCCCCGAAGCAGGTGGTGTGGGAGATCAAGACTGATCCTCCGGGTGTACAGATCATTCGGACCTCGGACGACTCCGTGCTTGGACAGACGCCCTGGCGATCGGAGCAAGCACCTGTGGGTGGCAAGGTCGGCGTCATCCTCCGCTTGGCCGGCTATCAGGACAAAACGGTGGTCCTCGAGCGCGATCAGGACTTCAATCAAGAGTTCAAGCTCGAGGCTGTGCCCCAAGCCCCGACGAAGCCAGTGAAGTTGAAGAAGCCGAAGAAGAAGAAGGAAGAGGTCGACGAGTTCGCGCCGGTCAAGTAGTCGGAGCTATCGAGCGTAATCCGTCGAGCGGGTCTCGCGAATCACGCACACGCGAACTTGGCCAGGATAGGTCGCTTCCTCTTCGATCTTGCGGGTGATGTCTCGAGACAGAAGAACCGCTTGTTCGTCGGAGATCTTGTCGTTTTCGACCAGGATGCGTAGCTCTCGACCGGCTTGGATCGCGTAGGCTTTGTCGACGCCGGGAATGCTCTGACAGAGCTTTTCCAAGTTGGTGAGCCGCTGAATGTACGACTCCAGCTGCTCCCGCCGGGCCCCAGGCCGCGAGTTCGATAGCACGTTCGCCGCATCCACCAGATAATCTAGCGCTCCTGTCGGTGGTCGTTCTCCGTGGTGCGAGGCGACCGCATCGACGACCTTCGGCGGCTCGCCAAGTTTCTTACACAGCGACGCACCCACCATCGCATGCGAGCCCTCGGTATCCTGATCGACCGCTCGCCCGATGTCGTGAAGCAGACCCGCCCGCCTGGCCAGCTTGACGTTGATGTTCAGTTCGGCGGCCATCGCGCCGGCCAGCCAGCCGACTTCAATGCTGTGCTGCAGTAGGTTCTGTGCCCCGGCAGTACGAAATTTGAGTTTTCCGAGTGTGCGCAGAAGCTCTGGATGCATCTTGTGCAGGCCCAGATCGAACGCCGCCTGTTCGCCCGCTTCCTTACAGAGCTGATCGATCTCCTCCGAGGCCTTCTGCACTGATTCTTCGATTCGGGTCGGATGAATCCGCCCGTCCGCAATCAGTCGAGACAGCGCCAGTTTGGCGATCTCGCGTCGGACCGGATTGAAACAGGAGATGATCACCGCCTCAGGAGTGTCGTCGATAATCAGGTCAATACCCGTCGCAGCTTCCAGAGCCCGAATGTTCCGCCCTTCGCGACCGATGATCCGCCCCTTCATGTCATCGGAGGGCAGCGGCACCACGCTCACCGTCTTTTCCGCGACGTATTCGCTGGCATAACGCTGCACTGCCGTTCCGATAATGGTCTTGGCGCGCTCCTCGGCTTGCAGACGGTATTCTTCTTCGATGCGCTTCACATCGATGGCGGCCAGTCGGCGCGCATCCTCACGCACCTCATCTGCCAGCTTGGCCCGCGCCTGATCGACGGATAGCCCAGCAATCTGTTCCAATCGTTTGGCGGCTTGCTCGGCAATATCTTCCGCCCGCTTCGCCGATTGCTCGGCGGCTTGCTCGCGGTTTTGGATGTTGCGATCCCGACGACTCTGTTCCTCCTCGCGAGAGGCCAAGATCTCCGCCTTCCGAGTCTGCGCCGCCTCTTGCTTCCCAAGCCGCTGAGACTCGCGCTCGATCTCTTCTCGACGGACACGCAGCTCCGCTTCAGCGGTCTCCTGCGCTCTTAGCAACAGTTCTTTTGACTCAACCTGCGCGTCACGCTTGATCTGCTCGGCCTCTGTTCGAGCCGCATCAAGCAAGTGCTGTCGTGCGTCCTCGGCCTGTTCTCCTCTCGGTGCAGGAGACAGCCGCTGCGCTAGCACAACGCCCAGGACAACCCCCAAAATACAGAGGGCGATGCCTACGGCGATCGTCACGATATGTCCTCCTTAGCGGACCGGAACACACTCGCCCTGGCCCCGGTCGCCAGTTTTTGCGTCGGGGTGATGATGAAGTCCAGCGGCTCATCACACTCCTCGACGGGGATTTCGGAAACAAGCTGGAAATCGTAGCCAATCCCGACGCGCACCGCCGACGGAGTTCGCCGTAGTGCCGCATCGTAAAAGCCCTTGCCCTGACCGAGCCGTCGACCACCACGATCGAAACCCAGCCCCGGTACGACAAACACATCGATCGACGGAGCCAGCTCTGCCGTCGGGTCAGGCTCTAAGAGATCAAATCCTGCCGGCACCAGCTCGGGCAGCGACACCGCATGAAACGCCAATGCCGGAGGATCATAAGTGACCACCCGGGGATAGCTCACAACCTGGCCTGGGCGCAGTCGCTCGACGATCAACGATGGATCGAACTCTTTGCCTCGGGCGGCGTAGACCGCGATGCTCCGCGCATTTTGCACCGCCGGGATCCTTAGCGTCGCGTCAGCCACGGCGGAAGCGGCACGCTGTGACTCCACGCTCCCAACGGCAAATCCCAACTCGGAACGACGACGGCGCAGCTCACTGCGTAGCTTGGCTTTGTCGTCCTTTGTGGACCCAGAATCGGTGTGAGAAACAGCCACCGAGCCACCTAGCCCTTCGCTGGAGCCTCGGCAAGTCGCCGCAGATAGTCGAGCATCCGTCGCGCATGCTCACGAACCTGCACACGCAGCGCTTTTTGCGCGCCACGCTCATGCTCAAGCTCGTCGGCCAACTGAAGAGCGGTTAGGACCATGTCTGACTGGGTTGCGACTTGTCGATTACCGAGGAGCGCGGCAACGCGCCCATTCACCATTTCTGCCAACGACTGGACGTACGCTTCGTCGGCATCGCTTCTGACCTGGTATGGCTGACCAGCGATGTGGACTTTTATCGTACGCTTCACAGCAGGGGCGACAATATCGAGAGGTGCGGCAATGTCAAGGTGCCTCAGTCACTCGGCCTATAGAGACCGCGCTTGGGTACCGGTTGGCGGGCCTAGGCATGACATGGACCCCGCTGAAGTCTCTCTTATCCTTTGTCTTTTATGTGATCTGTATTACTTATTTTTCATTTGATAAACTGCTCGGACCGTCTCTAGTCACTTAACCAGCCTTAGGAGGGCACATGCGGTCAGAGCGAGCTTTGGGAACCTTAAGTCGCGTCGTACGACGTCTGAGCTTCGTCGGCATCGCTGCCGGTCTTGCAGCCAGCGCGCTGTGGAACGGATGTGCGGGCTCGAACACCGACTACATGGGCAACATTGTGGATGGTGGCTCGGATGATGGACCTCCTCCTGGCAGCGACCTGACCTGCCTGAAGACTCCGGATCCCGACGTTCCGGACTCGATGTTCGTCGACAACAACTGCGACGGCATCGATGGAGACGCGAGCAACGCCATCTTCGCTTCGCCAAACGGCGATGACACGTTCGCCGGTACTCGCGAAAACCCGGTCAAGACCATCCCCCAGGCCATCAAGCTCGCCCAGCAGCAGAGCAAGGCGGGGGTCTATCTCGACAAGGGCATCTATGCTGGCTCGGTCACCCTTGTTGCTGGCATCAACGTCTACGGCGGCTATGACTCGGGCAACCTGTGGAGCCGCAGCGCTGCCAATGACTCTCAGATCCAGGGCGGCCCGACTGCGGTCACTGCGAACAATCTCAACAAGGAAACCCACCTAGAGCTGGTATCGGTCAAGTCCGCCGATGGCACCGCCCCAGGACAGTCGAGCTACGGAGTCTTCGTCGCCAACAGCTCAGGCCCGGTGATCATCGGCCAAGCCAAAATCACCTCTGGCAATGGCATGACCGGTGCAGTCGGTACCAACGGCACCGCTGGCATCGATGGCAAGACGGCGACCGCCGGACTGAATGGCTGCACGGGTAGCTGTGGTGCATGTCAGAACCAAGGTCTCGCTGGCGCGGGCGGCACGGGTTCTTGCAACAACTCGGGTGGAAAAGGCGGCGATGGTGGCTGCGACTCCAACAGTGGCATAACCGGCACCGGCGGCGCGAGCTCTGCTGGCAACGGTGCCGGTGGCGGTGGCGGCGGTGGCGGCTCCTACTGGAGTTGTCCATTCGGCGGAGCTTCCGCAGGTTCGCAGGGCAAGGATGGTGCCCCAGGCACAGACGGTACGCTCGGGGCTCAAGCGGCAGCAGCGGGAGCCATGACGGCGGCAGGATACAACCCGGCGGCCGGTGGTGACGGCACCGCTGGCACACACGGTGGTGGTGGCGGTGGCGGCGGCGGTGGCGGCGGTGGTTCAGGTTCTTTCCCGTGCGCAACGGATAAAGGTGGTGGCGGCGGCGGTGGCGGCGGCGGTGGCTGCGGCGCGGCGGCAGCCAAAGGCGGCGGTGGCGGCGGCGGCTCGTTTGGCGTTTACTCTTACGCAAGCACCGTGACCCTCAATGGTGGCACGGTAGCAAGCGGTCGGGCTGGTGACGGCGGCAAGGGCGGCAATGGAGCAACCGGCGGCCTGGCTGGCGGTGGTGGTGGCAATGGCGGTGGCTCGGGTGATGCCACTGCGGGTGCTCGTGGCGGTAACGGCGGAATCGGTGGGAACTCCGGTGGTGGAGCCGGTGGTACTGGCGGTCCGAGCTACGGCATCTATGCAAAGATGTCGACGGTCGTCACCAATGGCGTCCAGGCCAGCAACGGCGCATTTGGCGTCGGTGGCAATGGTGGCACGGCAACGCTCGCCGGTAGTTTCAAGCAGGCCCCGGCTGGATCTCCCGGCAAGGCCGGTCCGCAGCTCTTCGAGTAATCGCGCTACCCCACCTCAGCCTACCTTGTAGCCCGCAATCCCACCGAGCCTCGCAGAGAAGTTAGCCGAGGCTCGCCGGTCGTCGCGCTCGGTCGGTCGCGTCTTTCCCCTTCAAGTAAATCAGCCGCACGTTGGCCACGCTGTGCCGCATTCCGAGCCGTGCCGCGACCGAT
The DNA here is from genome assembly GCA_044228505.1 of Polyangia bacterium. Lineage (GTDB taxonomy): Bacteria > Myxococcota_A > Polyangia > Palsa-1104 > JAEUJZ01 > JAEUKA01. Next base: position 59,358 of record JBGAUT010000008.1, read on the forward strand.
GGCGACACATCCACCACGCCCCGCCAGGTGCCGCGCTGTCCGACAGTACGCTTGATGACAAACCGACCGCCGGGCAGCTTCGCCCCGTACGGTCCCCGATCGAGCACCCGGCACGTCGCGAGTCGCTGGGTGGACAAGTTCTGAACGACAAGCCGAGTGCCACACGGCAACGTGCGGTGTGCACACACGAGCTGGCCAGGCCGCAGCAGCTTCCCGGTACACGCCAGCGGCCCCCCCGCGAGCGTATCGTTTTCATAGCCAAACACCGCCGCCCGACCCGATTCGGTTCCCACATCGGGGGTCGCGGACAGAGTCAGGAGCAGGATGTGGCAAACCGCCATGAGGGTCAGCATCCGGGCCTCCTTGTGTAGATTTTTGCTTCATAGCGTGCTCGGCGGCGAAAGGAAACCCTCAATCGTCTGCCGAACCGCTGCCAAATGCGCTGCGGTCACCCCACAGCAGCCGCCGATTGCCGTCGCACCCTCGTCAAGTAGCCCTAGTAGCTCGGTAGCAAATTTTGGAGGAGCGATCGGTTTCGGCGGCCTTTTGCAGTCCGGTGTCCCGTTGTGAAGCTGCGGCCGGGCCAGCACAGGAATGGCCCGTCCTGCCGTTTGGGCCCACTTCGCCAGCGCGGCCACCGCCCCGCGCATTCGCTCCGCATTCTGCGAGCAGTTCACGCCGATCAGAGCTGGCGGTTCATCCTCGAGCTCGCGCAGCATTCGGGCAAGCGGCACCCCGAGCGGCGTCTCAAGGCCAAGCTGGCCATGAGTCACCGTGAGTGACACAAACAGTGGCAGCTCTGGCACAGCCGCACGAATGGCCCGCACTGCCACCCGTAGCTCGCTTGCGTCAAAGCAAGTCTCAAGGTGCAGCGCCGCGACCCGTTGACTGGCGAAGGCCGTCGCTACCTCGCCGTACAATGCGCCGAGCCGACCGGGATCAAACCCAACCATGCCCGTCGGTCCAACCGAGGCCACCACCCAGGCCGGCCTCTCGACCGCTGGATTCAGTGCCTCGCACGCAAGCTCGACACTCCTCTGCACCCAGTCGTTCAGCGATCGCCCACCCGTTGGCTGCTTTGGCAACGAATCCGAGGCCAACAGCCTCACCAAACCGAAGGAGTTGGTCTGCAGCACATCGACCCGTGCCGACGCAAAACCGCGATGCACCGCCTCCACCTCTTCCCGATGCGACCACAGCCAGGCTTCCGGTGGCTCCGCAGCCAGGTCGAGCCCGCGTGAAATCAGCGCGGTCCCGATCCCGCCATCCCACACGATCGGCGAGGACTGCGATCGGAGTGCCCGCAATAGGGGAAGCGGCCGCTGAAGAAGAGGGCTTTGAATCATCTGCTTTCAGTCCGGTGAAAAAATCTCATTCACCGACGGGAAATATTCTGGGCGTTCTAGACCGCACGGACAGAATATGCGTTGATCGAGGCATGAAGAGAAGTTTGGCGATCGACAGTCATGTGGCATTTCAATGGAACGTGGTCAGAACCGTGGTGGCAGGTGGCTTATTGGGCCTGTGTCACACGGTAATGGCACCAAGCTCAAGCTATCTGGGCCAAGTCTCGACCCTCCAAGGCAGTTGGTCGTGGCTGTATGGTGCAACCAGCTTGGCGCTGATCGGAGCGGCGGCGGTGCCCGCCCGGACCAAACGACAGGCACTGTGGCTGCTCGGTACGACGGCGGTCGGCGCGGGGGTGACTCTTTGGGGTTCACGTCTAGGGCCAACCGCGGCAACGCCGACGATGCTGATGTGGTCACTGCTGCTGGCCGGTTACCTGGTCCAAGGCGGGCTCTCTCGGTGGCAGGCGCTGCTCACCGCACTGGTCGGAACCTTACTGTCGCTGGGCGCACAGCTTCTCCCCGAGTCGATGGAGGCCCATGGGCTGCTGCTCAATCAGCCGCTGTGGCTCAGCAACCTGATCGCCGGAGGCTGCTTCGGGTTGCTGATCGGCGCATCGACGATCGCTCGGCACCTGGTCGTCAAGGTTGATCCCGTTGACAGTGACCTGCGTGGCCTGCTGCCTCCGCTCGATGCAAACGATGAGCTCTCACAACTGGTCCGACAAGCGCTCACAACCTATCAAGAAGCCGCGGACAGCCTCGAAGAGCATCCGGGCGCACGCAGCGCCGCGGAACAGCTCGTCAAGAAAATCGGTCGCTTCGGCAAACGGTGGCAGGACATTGAGTCACAGGCCCAAAAAACCGACCGCACTCAGCTTGGCGAGCGAAAGAAGGATCTGGAAAGTCGGGTCGCTGCTACCACCGATGAAAGCGTGCGCAGCGAGTATTCCCGCGCTCTGGCAGCGATTGACGAGCAGCTCGCGTACTTGGCCGACATTGCCAAGGGTCGAGAGCGTGCCATCGCCCGGTTGCACAACCAAGTGGCAACCCTAGAGCGGCTACGCCTGGCGGCAGTCCGTCATCGCTCGGTCGGTGCCAGCAAGCTCGGTGAAGACCTGAAGTCTGTCGTCGACGATCTCAATCAAGCAGGCCAGGATCTCGACACCGCCGCAGAAGTGCTATCCGAACTACCCAATTAGCTCGCGCCCGCTTGTCGTCTCTGCCGCATAAGCCGCGCCAATTCCGCCCGCTCTTCCGCCGTCAGCGCCTTCGCCACCGCCGGGAATATCAGTCGCTCTTCCGCTTCCAAATGCGCATCGAGCAGCGTCGAAAGTAGCAGTGTCAATCGTCCTAGATCTTCTCGCAGCGTCGAAAGTAGCAGTGGCTGCTCGGTCAATTGTCGCCACTGACCAAGCGCTTCGTGAATGGCAGGCTCTATCACCGCGTGCTCAGCCGTCATCGTTGCCATCGCTTGCCAAACATCTGAAGCCAGCTCTCGCCCTCGCAGCGCATCCCGCAGCGTTTCATCCTCATCGAGGATATGGAGCGGCAACGCCTGACCGAAGTACCGAATCAGCGATGCAGCGGCTTCGACCACTTCTTCCGAGGTGGGTTCAATGGCATCAACGACCCGCTTCGCGAGCGCCAAATGGTCACGGATTCGTCGGTGGCAAGCCAAAAGCATTGCGACCGGGTCGTTTTCCCGATCGCTATCCAGATTGGACTTCGCGGTTAGCTTTACCAACATGAAGAAAGCTCCAGCCGGAAGGCAGAAGCAAAAGCTCGCGAATGATTAGCGAGCAGGCGCTGGCGGCTTGACGGCAGGCTTCGGCGCTGCCTGTGCCGGATTCGTGGCAGGCTTCGGCGCTGCCTGTGCCGGATTCGTGGCAGGCTTGGCACCCGTCACGGCAGGCTTGGCACCCGTCGCGGCAGGCTTGGCACCAGGCTTGGCCGGTCGCTTAAACGGTGGTGGCAAGCGAGCAGGACGACGCTGGTTTTCCGGATGCGCACACAGCGTCGGCTCGTTTGAAAAATGGAACCGTACCCTACGATTCTTTTCGTCTTCGACTGCGACGACCTCGGGACAGAGTCCACCCCAACCAAGGGTTGCCTCAATCCGCGTCGGTGGCAAACCACCGCTAAGCAGGGCTTGCTCGACGGCTTTGGCTCGCTCTTGTGACAGCTTGAGCCGAGCCGGCGGCACACCATTTGACTCAGACGGCGTGGTGTGACCTTCGATGCGAATCCTCTCGCCCTCGGGCAGCTTCTTCAGCTCCTCAACCGCACGAACCAGTTTCTGACGATTGTCCTCGCTCAGTTGCGACGTGTTCTTTTCAAAGATCACGCCGTGGTCGTCAGGGCAGTTGATAAACGGCGTACACGGACAGTCCTTGCCGGGCGTGCAGTACCGACAATTGTCGCCGCTACACGGGCAGTTCTTACCCGGGGTACAGAAGTCAGCGCGCAGCGGTGGTCGGGCCGGACAGTTCACGCCAGGGGTGCACGCACAGTCTTTACCCGGCGTACACGGGCAATTGACACCCGGCGTACAAGCGCAGTCTTTTCCGGCCGTACACGGGCAGTCCTTGCCAGGGGTGCAGCAAGCCTTGTCGCTCGTGGCGCGTGGCTGCTGGATCGGTGTCATCGGTACAGAGTTTGGCACCTGGCTGGTCCCAAACTCATCAATTGGGTAGTTCACTGGTGGCAGCGCATTGCTACGAGCACTTGGCGCACCGGCCGGATTCTGTGCCTGGGCATATCCGGTCACGGTGGTCAGAAGCCCCAGCCCGCAAGCGACGATCCCAGCCAAAATGCTGGCGCGCCGCGTGCTCGACCTCTGACCGCTCGTCGGAACGACCACCACAGGCGAGTTCAAACGGACTTGCCGCATGGCTATTTCTCTCCGATTCCCTTTCATCGCGTCCTCTGCTCTCACTGTGGGGGCCGCGGGACGAAGCACTTGATGCTGTCGTCGGGCCACAGGTTGATTTCGACGCGACGGTTCGGCTCATTGTCCTTATCGCGCTGCGACTTGAGGACCGGCGTCAGCTTGCTCTTCGCCGGTAACACCCAGTCAGCCAGTGCCTTGCAGTTGAAGGCGTACCAGCCCACCAAGACGCTCCTGTCTGCGACGTCGGTCGGGATGCCCTTGCCACGAAGCTCGTCACGGATGAACTTGGCCACGCTCTGCGCACGGTCATGAGACAGCCGCGTGTTGTAGTCGAGCCCACCGACGTTATCGGTGTGGCCTTCGATGCGAATCTTGTTGCCCTTATTGATGTGATCCGCGATCGCATCAATCGACATCCGAATCGTATCGAGTCCCGTGGCGGTTAGATCGGGGCTATCGAACTCGAACAGCGAGCCGGCGATCTTGATGTTCTTCTTCGGACAATCGACACCCGGCTTGCACAGACAGTTGACGCCTGGCGTGCAGGGGCAGTTGACGCCTGGCGTACAAGCGCAGGTCTTGCCATCCTCACAGACGCAGTCTTTGCCCGGAGTACACGGACAATCGACGCCTGGCTTACACGGACAGTTGACACCCGGCGTACACTGGCAATTCACACCCGGGATGCATGGACAGTTGGCTCCACGGCAGCGGCAGTCCGGAGCTGGCGGCGGTGGTGGTGGCGGTGGTGGCGTCGGCTTTTTGTTCCACGACCACACCAAGCCCGCGTACGCACGCACGTCAGGAGAACCAATGCCCTTGCTACCGCCAGTGGCCGGGATACCGGGACCAGCACCTAGGTAGATGTGGAAGTCGCCGGCGGTCTGTGTCTCGACGTTGATACGGCCCGCCACGGTCGCTTCGAGCGGGGTCTCTCCCAGCGAACGGAACTTGAAGTTCGCCAGACCGAAGACTTCCGTCATCACGTCGAGTGAGCCGTGGTTCCAGTTGACGACGCGAAGGTTCAGACCACCGCCTACCGTCAACGAGTTACCCACGCTGGTGAACGCTATCTGCTGCGCCTGTGCCAAGTACACGCCTGGGTTCAGGACGAAGGTGAAGCGCCACAGGTTCAAGTGGAATAGAAGCTTTAGGTTCCCGGTCGGAAGCGGCGAACCCAAGAAGCTATTGGTGTCTCCGGTGGGTAGTTTGAGGTCACCGGCAAAGCCGAGACCGCCCCACTTGCCGTTGAGGAACACGGCCTTGACCTGGAACCGCAGGTCTTCCTGACCAATCGACTTCGGATCCTGATTCGGCAGTCGACTCAGGATCGCCGGATCGGAGAACATCTCGCCGATCTTGCTGACCTGGCCGGTCTGCCAGAACGTAACCGGCAGGCTGAGACCAAACTGCAGACGCCCGGTACCCCGAATCGGAATGCCGACCGCAATGCCGAGATCGCCGGTCAGTCGGTTCTCGATCAGGGGAAACTTCGGCTCGTTCCCCATGTACAGGTAAAGAGGGTTGCGCGAGTAGTGCAGAAATAGCTGCGGCGCAATCTCGAAGCGCGGCAGCAGTTCTGCAAGATCCTGCGTAACCAAGCGACCTGTACCAAAGGCCGGCGCGAAGCGGTTGATGTCCAGGGCATTGCGTGAGGCGTCCTGGGCACTCGCCGCCTGCGTAACACACAGGCCAGCAGCAAGGAGCAGCGTGGCCAAGCGAAATCGCAGGCGCGAAAAGAAGGTGTCGGAAACGGGGCGGTGTTCGGCGTTCGACATGCTGGTTAGACCATTGCAAGCTCGACTGCGGGCCCGTGGGCGTCGGTCAGGAAGACCGCCCGCCTCAGATGACCAGAGGTGAGTTTCTCGGCTACTTTAACGCAAGTCATGTAGCTAAATACACAAAATTTTGCACGTGCCACGGTTACGGCGGTGTGCTCGATTCGTAACATACAGATCGCGCCTTCCCAAGAAGATATCTTGCGAGCCTCGCATCCGCTGCTTGCGATCGTCGAGGCGGTGCGTAGCATCGACTCTACACCGCCTCCCGCCCCTCGTCGTATGATGGCAGAGTATTAGTATTGCTTGTACCGGTTTTCCTTCGTTTCGTAAGGAACACCGATGATCCCTGGGAGGGGCCACCATGAGCCGTAAGCTTACTTTGCGTGCTGTGTTTCCATCGATCGTTGCTGCGTCCGCGCTCGCGATTTCCTTGCTTCAACCAAGCTGCTCAGGCTCAGAAGTGGGCTCGGGTACCTCGCTCTGCGATCCCGGCTGCGCGGACGATCAGGACTGCATCGACGCGGTCTGTGTCTCGAAAATGACTTGCGCCGGAGACAACGACTGTCCCAGCGATCAGTACTGCCTGAGCGGACGCTGCGCACCCTACGCTGGGGATCACGTGAACAACCCGACCTGTGAACGACTGGTCCCAGCGGGCCTTTTGTCACCGCAGATTTTCTGTGAGTGGCAAAAGCCCCTGGCCGGCGATCCGTACCCCAACCACAAGCAAGTGTTGTCCACACCGCTCGTCGTAGACTTTAACTTTGCCGGACGTGGGTCAGAGTTTATCACCACCCGTCCGTCAATCCTGGTCAACACCTATAGCGGCACCGACGGGAGTTGCGGCCTGGCTGGTGGGAACTACGGCATTCTACGGGTTCTCGACGGTCGAAGCTGCAATCAGCAGTTCACGATTCCGACGCCAGTCAACGGAGCGGCCACTCCCGCGATCGGCGATCTCGATGGCGATGGAGCGGCAGACATTGTGGCGTACTCGGCGACAGGCGGGCTGATCGCCTTCCGCTTCGATCGAACCCAAAACAAGTTCGTGACGATGTGGGTTTCTAAGACCAACGCAGGAGTGGATCACAACCCGTTCGCCGGGCTCTGCGAGTGGACAGGTCCGGCCATTCACGATCTCGATGACGATGGAAAGCCAGAGATTATCGCCGAGGGCTTCGTCTATAGCAGCACCGGAACGCTCATTGACTCCAGCGCCAATCTTCGTACCAGCGCTCAGGACGTGGGTCAGTTTTCCGTCGTTGCTGATATTGATCGCGATGGCATTCCAAACCTGATCGCTCCGACGGTAATTTATTCGTGGGACAAGACCGCTGCGAAGTGGAAAAAGGATCGCGATCTGCCTCTGCCCGCAGGCATCACCCTCGCTCGCGGTTACGTCGCCGTCGCTGACTTCGGAGTCCCAAACGGAACCACCATCGATCGCAACATTGCGGACGGCATCGCCGAGATCGCCGTCATCATGAGTGGCCGCGCTTGGATCGTATCCAAAGACGGCGCGACGGTATTTGGCCCGCTCAGCTTGCCTGGCTCAACGGGTGGTGGTCCTCCAACCGTCGGCGACTTCGATAATGATGGTAGAGCGGAATTTGCTGCCGCTGGTTCCAGCTCGTACACCGTATTCGATCCCGACTGCGTCGCGGGTGCCGAGGACAAATTCTGCCCGAGCAAACGAACCGACCGCCTGCTCTGGAGCAACCTGTCCCAGGATGTCAGCTCGAATATCACCGGTTCCTCGTTGTTTGACTTCGAGGGCGACGGCACCGCTGAAGCGATCTACGCGGACGAGTGCTTTGCGCGCATCTACTCGGGCAAGACCGGCGAAATCCTGTTCTCACAGGCTCACTCCTCGTGTACCTGGAACGAGTATCCAGTCGTCGCTGACGTCGTCGGCAACTTTCGCAGCAAGCTGATCGTTCCCTCGAACGAAAACTGCTCGGTTTCGTGCCCTGCCGTCGATCCGTACTTCAAGGGACTGCGCTGCACCACCAACGCCGACTGTCCCAACGCGATTGGATGCAATCAGGGTTACTGCCGCTGCACCGGTGATGCCGAATGCAATACTCAGAGCGTCGGTGGAGGCTTCGTCTGTCGGGCTCCCACCGCTGGCGTGCCCGGCACCGCCAACACCTGCCAAGCGGCCTTCACCGGCAAGCGAACCGGCATTCGCGTCTTTGGTGATGGAGCGGACCGCTGGGTGGCCTCGCGACCGCTGTGGAGTCAACACACCTACTCGATCACCGGCGTGGACGACAAAGGCGTCATCGCGAAAACCAGCCAGTGGGCCCGCAACTGGGACGTCGCAGGACTCAATAACTTCCGCATGAACGTCCAGGGCAAGGTCAGCCCATCCGCAGCCGGTGACGTCACAGCGCAGGGAGGCAGCAAAGGCACCGGCGTGTGTCAGGGAAACATGGTCCAGTTGTCGACCTCGATTTGCAATCGCGGCACGGCACCCGTAGTCGACGGCACGCCCATTTCGTTCTACGAGGGCAGCCAGCTTCTCTGCACGGCGCTCACCAAAGAAGCGCTTTCGCCCGGTGGATGTACCGTGGTGAGCTGCGCCGGCCCGCTGAGCCAAAGCGGAACCCATACGGTCACAATCGCGGCTGACGACAATGGATCGGGATCTGGTCAGACCAGCGAATGCAACGAAGGCAACAACCGCGCTGACATGTCCTTCACCTGCTAAACCAGCGATTTTCGTCTCTGAACCGTCCAACCAATCCTCCGAGCAGGTACCGGTTTTGTAGCTGTTCCACTTTTCCTCAAACCTGCTACCCTGCCCGCGATGCTGAAACCTATTGGTAAGCAACGTGTTGCTGAAGAAATTGTTCAACAGCTGCGCAGCCTGATTCTGCGCGGTGTCTATGGCATCGGTGACAAGCTCCCTCCCGAGCGGAAGCTCGCTGAAGATCTAGGTGTCAACCGCGCATCGTTGCGCGAAGCAATCAAGTCGCTCGAGCAAATGGGCTTGGTCAAGACGCGGCAGGGCGATGGCACTCGGGTGCTGCCGTTCATGGAAACAGCCGGCGTTGAGTTGGTGTCGCACCTGGTGACGGGGACTCCGGATGGGATTCCGAACGCCGATATTTTGGGCGACGTGCTGGAGTTCCGCCGCATCTTCGCTCGAGACGTTGCACAGCTTGCCGCCGAACGGGCCGTCGCTGAAGACATCGTCCGACTCGAAGAGGTGGCCAAGAAAGCCGATGCGGATGTGACGCCCGACGAGATGCTGAAGCTCGACTTTGAGTTTTATCTCGAGCTGACCCGAATCGCTCGAAACCGCGTCTTTCAGCTTCTCATCAACACCATTCGGGTTGCCGTCCAGGCTCATGCGGCGTTCTTCGCGCAGGTCACACCAGCGGCGGCGATTCAGCGCAAGTGCCACCGCGATGTCATTGCTGGACTCAAGGCCAAAGACGCCGAGCGGACCGGCAAAGCCGTCAACGATTACATGCTGCAAGCCCAGCAGCTGCTCACGACGCTGCTGGCCGCCATGAGCAGCAGCAACGATAAGGCAGCCGCAAACAAGTGACAATCCGAACCACATATCCGGCCCGACGCCGTCGACTCGGGTTGTCGATACTGCTCGTGCTCTCCTGTGCTGTCGGTGTGTACTGCACCGATACCACGACCACGCCGGGCCAAAATCCGTCGCTACTCGGGCTGTGCAGCTTCCCGCGAGCCTGCTACCTGGTCCGCAAGTCTGGTCCTCTTCAAGGTCAGTGTGATAGCTGTTCGACGGGGCCAGCGTGCCGCTTGTCGTACACCCCAGGGGAGTCGGGTGCTGCAGGAACATGGACCATGGGCGCGAGCGCTCCGGGTCCACTCGATGTCACGGTGGTGTGTGGAACATATGTCTCACCGTCGGCCGATCTTGTTGCTCAGTGTCTCACCCCAGAGAGCGTCTGCGTCGCACGTGGCCCCGAATGCCCAGCGAGCAGCTACTGCGTCGCAGAAGGCCAGGATTGCGCCACCGGTGCGATGACCTTTCCGCAACATCGTGCCGGATCCGAAAAGAGCGCCTGTCCGACCGAAAAGAGCCGTTGCTGCGCGCCCAGCGCTGACGGTGGTACTGGTGACGGTGGAATGACCGACGGTGGCAGTGCTGATGCTGGCACCTCTGACATGAGTTCCAGCGATGCAGGCGTCCGAGGATAGTCCGGCGAGCGGCCTTTCGCGACTGGCCAAGTTGCTGCTTTCTGGCGCGGGGCAGCAGGGTATCACCCTCAGGGATTCCGATCTCGCGAAGCTGGCGCGCTACACCGAGCTTCTCGAACTGTGGGGTCGCAAGATCAACTTGACCGCGGTTCTTGGCCGGGAGCAAGTGGTACGTCGTCACTTCCTCGATAGCTTGGCGCTGGTAGGACGATTGCCGCCAGCGTCCGAGCTGCCCTCTCCGACACTCCTTGACGTGGGAAGCGGTGCTGGCTTTCCGGGCGTGCTTTGCGCACTGTGCCGTCCCGATCTCCGGATCACCCTGAGTGAGCGCATCGGCAAAAAGGCCGCGTTCCTGCTAACCATCCGACGCGAGCTGGGGCTGTCGTTCGAAGTGTTCGCCGAAGATGCCACCAGGTTGCCAACCGGGTTTGGAATCGTGGTTTCTCGCGCCGCACTACCGCTCCCCAAGTGGTTTCCGTTCGCAGAGCCTCTGGTGGCCCCCCAAGGCTTCGTGTTTTCGATGACCAGCCCCGGTGAACCCATCCCGGATCCCCCATCGAGTCTGTCCCTCTTTCTCGATGAACGTTACGACGTTGGCGAGGGAGAGCACCGCATCCTCGGCCACCGGAAGACATAGTCCAATCGTACCAATCCACCCTCGGCTAGACACCGACAGGCGATCCGAAGCAATCAGACTGAGTCCAATTTGGAAGTAGGAGCGAAAGCCTAGCTGGCCTTCTTTTCGCGGATGAGCTGGGGCTGCTCGTGGTTCGTGATCACGTCGGCGTTGATGACACACTCGCGAACACCGGTCATCGACGGGATCTCATACATCACCTCGAGCATGACCTCTTCCATGATCGCTCGAAGGCCACGAGCGCCGGACTTGCGACGGTATGCCTCGCGGGCCACGGCCTGGAGCGCATCGTCGGTGAAGCGAAGCTGGACGCCCTCCATCTCGAACAGCCGCGCATACTGTTTCGTCAGCGCGTTCTTGGGCTTCCACAACACTTCCGCGAGAGCATTTTCATCGAGTGAGTCGCACGAGACGATGATCGGTAGGCGCCCGAGGAACTCCGGGATCATGCCGTATTTGATCAAATCCTCGGTGCGGACCTGCGCACGCAGCGCGTCTTTGTCCTCGTCGTTGCGCGCCGCGATGCGGGCACCAAAGCCCATGCCACGCTCGGAAACGCGACGTCGTATGGTGTCTTCAAGTCCATTAAACGCGCCGCAGCAGATAAACAGAATGTCGGTCGTATCGACCTGAATCAGCTCCTGTTGCGGACGGTTGCGAGCCCCATCCGGGGTAATCGTCGCGTGTTTACCTTCGAGCAGCTTGAGTAGTGCCTGCTGCACGCCTTCACCGCTAACGTCGCGAGTTACCGACGGTCCGCCGCCCTTGCGGGAGATCTTGTCGATCTCGTCGATGCAGACGATGCCGCGCTGAGCTTTTTCGATGTCGCCACCAGCGTTGCGATACAGCGCCTTGATGACACTCTCGACATCCTCACCGACGTAACCCGCTTCGGTCAGGGTCGTAGCGTCCGCGATCGCAAACGGCACATCGAGCTTCTTCGCCAGCGTCTGCGCGAGCAAGGTCTTGCCACAGCCAGTGGGGCCAATGAGCAATACGTTGCCCTTATGGACCTCAACGTCGCCAGCCCGACCACGCGACATCAGCCGCTTATAGTGGTTGTAGACCGACACCGCGAGCGTCTTTTTGGCACGCCCCTGCCCGACGACGTACTTGTCGAGCTCCTCGGTGATTTCGGCGGGCTTGGGATAGCGCGGCCGCTCTTGCGCATCCTCTTTCGAGAGAATGTCGTTGCAGAGGGCGACGCACTCGTCGCAGATGAAGACGCGCGGACCGCTGATGAGCTTGCGGACTTCGCGACGCCTCTTGCCACAGAAGGAGCAGTGAAAGTCGTCCATACGGGTTCAATCGAGGCTGCTGTCGCCTCAGTCAAGGATTCTTGCACAGCCAGCGGATGCTAGCAAAGACGGGTCGAGCATTTTTTCTATCAAGCTTTTTCGCTACTTAGATGAACAAATACCCAAGCGTGGTTCCGTGTTGTCGTCGGTGGGCTGTTAGTCTGCAAGGGTACGGGAGAAGATCCTCGGAACATGCTGAAGCTGCGTCGAGATTTCGAAACACGCGAGCAGCACGTCCGGTGATAGGCGATCGGTAACTTGCGGGTCCGCAGCCAGCCGATCTTGAAAGGACGCCAAATCGCCCGACCTATCACCTGATCGCTCGGCTACACAAGCCAAAGCGTGGCGCTGGACGAGTTCATACGCGCTCTGACGGGAAAGACCCGTCCGCACGAGCTGAAGCATCACCTTTTCCGAGGCGTACAGGTCGCCACCGTGAGCCAGATTGTGACTCATGCGGTCCGCTCGCACCGTGAGCCCTCCGATAAGCCGAGCAGCCCTGTGCACCATGTAATCGCACAGCGTCGTGCTGTCCGGCATGATCACCCGCTCCACCGAGGAATGAGAAATGTCGCGCTCATGCCAGAGCGCAATGTTCTCGACGGAAGCACTAGCGTTCGCACGCAACAGCCGCGCCAAGCCACACAGATTTTCCGCAGAAATCGGGTTCTTTTTGTGGGGCATGGCCGAGCTGCCCTTCTGACCAGGTGAAAAGGCCTCTTCGACCTCCGAGACTTCGCTGCGCTGAAGGTGTCGCAGATTCATCGACAGCCGCTCGATCGCCGCACCGAGCAACGACAGCGACCACAACAGCTCGGCATGGCGGTCACGAGCCACGACCTGCGTAGCAACTGTCTCGGCGGTCAGTCCAAGGCTCGACAGAGCAGCTTGTTCGACGTCGGGAGTGACGCTACCACTGCCATAGATTCCCACCGCACCAGATAGCTTTCCGACCGCGATTGACTTTTGGGCACGCTGGATTCGAACCTTGGCACGCTCGATTTCGGCATAGCTACCCAGGAACACCAGCCCGGCAGCGATCGGCTCGGCGAAGATGCCATGGGTGCGACCGATCATGGGGGTGTGCTGATGAGCGGTCGCTTGCCGTCGCAATGCGGGCAAAAGTTGCTCATCAATGCCTCGGATGATGATTTGGGTCGCCTCGCGAAGCTGGAGCGCCAGCACGGTGTCCAGCACATCGGATGAAGTGAGTCCAAAGTGCAGCCAGCGTGCCTCCGCACCAAGCCGCTCCTCGACATGCTCCAAAAATGCGAGCAGCTCGTGCTGGGTACGACGTTCAATCTCAGCAACGCGGACCGGATCAAGCGGACCATTCTGAGCGGAAAGCTGCCGCAGCCGCGTGGCGGTGCCGGCGGGAATCGGGCTAGACGGAGCCGCCTCAAGCGCCGCGGTTGCAGCCAGCTCGACCTCTAAAAACAGCGCGAGTCGTCGAGACTCACTCCACAGGGCAGCCAGTTCGGGACGGGTATAGCGGGCAATCATCGTGAGCAGGTATTACTACTTACCGTCCTCAGGCGAAAGCGGGACGTTGTAGGAACCTTGCCGTGGCGGCTCACGCGGCGGAGGCACCTGACCTTCGGGAGTCACCACGTCGGGAGCGGCCGTTGCGGTTGGAATCTCACCACGCAAATAGGCCTGTACCAGGGTCGGTTCAGTCGGCTCGATGTTGGGATTGCGCTCACCCAGCACCATCAGCAATCCGCCGACGAAAAAATGTAATCCGCCAATACCGAGAGCCACGCTGGAACCAATGGGATCGGCGGACTTGGTTTCTCCCTTGGGCAGATCGAGCGCAGCAGCCATCCCCAGCGTCAGGTGAGGAACACCAAGCGCCAAAATCGTTCCACCGACGATAAGCAGCGGATTGACCTTGGCTGCTCGCACTCGTGCGAGCTTCATCGGAGTCGCCTCGGCTCGACGCAGCGTCTCTTCGCTCCACTGCAGCGCACGATAGCGAATCAGCACCGGCGCTCGATCGGCTTCACGCAGCGCAGCGAGCTGGGCACGGGGTCTCTGCTCGGGCGATTGGCTCGACACGAGCTCGATCGCCTTGCTCGGCACAAGGTACGACTCCGATAGGGAGCAAGAGGCGCTGACGCACAACAGGCCACACAGAACGCCGCGATTCATCGCGAGCAGTGTAGCAACGACGAAGCTGGCGTAAACGACGGATTATTCCGCGATGGTTGCGGCAGCTACTGAACCCACTTCGCGTCGCGACAACAACTCGGCGGCCAGTGGACCCGCAGCGACAAGAAGCTCGGGCACCCGACCCCGTCGATCGCCACGCGAGTTGATCGCTCGCCGCGCCAGTACTTCCTCGACGTGCAGCTCGCGATATAGCGCATAGGTCAGCGGAACGGCCGAGTTTGACAGAAGCACATGCACGCCGCGCTCGCCCAATACACGGACCACATCGGCGAGTCGCTGCTGATCCTCATCGCCGAAGCCCCCACCATTATAGGCAGTGAACGAGGCCGTGCGGCTCACCGGTGCATACGGTGGATCGCAATACACAAAGTCACCTGACTGACACGCAGCCTCGATATCTTTGAAGCTAGCGACTTCCAGGCACACCCCGCGCAACGCAAAACTGGCTGCACGCAAATCATTTGGCGCACAGATCTGAGCTTGCTTGTAATGACCAAACGGTACGTTAAACCGCCCCTGGCGATTTTCGCGGAACAGCCCGTTGAAGCAAGTTTTGTTCAGAAAGATAAACCGGGCCGCTCGCTGCACCGGGTCAAGCTGCTTTAGATCCAGCGCTCTAATGTTGTAATAGAAGCGCTCGTCGTTCTTGAACGTGGACAGAAGCGAGATCAAGGTCTCAACTCGGTCACGTACAATCCGATATGTATTGATGAGTTCGACGTTTATGTCGGTGAGTCGCACCGCTTTGCCATCGAGTCGCCGTTGCTCGCAGAGCGAGAAGAACAACGCCCCACCACCGACGAAGGGCTCGTGGTAGTGGCGAAAAGACTGCGGCACCCGATGTAGAAGATCAGGCAAGAGCTGACGCTTACCACCGGCCCACTTCACAAAAGGCCGTGCTGGGGAAAGAGCTGTCGGCTGTGACACAAACTCAATAGCATCGCCGATCTCACTTTCTGTTGGAAAGATAAGATCGCTATCCCCAGCGGTCGAAGTGGTCAGCGACGACCTATCAGACGACTCAGGAGTGGTTGCTCCTAGACGCGATGTACGTATGGCTAACGGCGCACTATGTGGAAGTGTGTGCGATGCGAAACCATGTGTGACATCGGCCGATAAGGACACGCAGCCCATGCTATGGGCGCATGACTAGAGCGCAAATTTTTGGCCGCATTTTTTTTAATCGGCCGAGTACTCCGTCGAGCAGCCTCAGGATTCGGTATGAAAGCTACTGAGCAAACGGATGTAATTGGCCCGCTCGTAGGCGGATGGATTGGGCGAGCGAGAGTGATTCATGCTGCCGCAAAGCTGTGCCATCGATTCATACTCGTGCTCGGTCAGCCAGCGGGTCAGCTCGTCGAGGATTTTGCGCAGATGGCCGGGTCCATGCTTGAGCAGCGCCGACACGATCTGGACCGAATGAGCGCCCGCCATCACGGCCTTCACCGCATCCGTGGCCGAATGCACCCCGCCCGAGCACGCCAGCGATAGCTCACAGTGCGGCGAGACAATCGCCAGCCAACGCAGCCGCAGCAGAAGCTCCGAAGAGTCCGATAAGTGCAGATCGAGCCGGTTGTCGAGTGCTTCGATGTCGATATCGGGCTGATAGAAGCGGTTGAACAAGATCACCCCGCGAGCCCCGGTCCGTGCGATGCCGGCCACGAAGTTCGGCAGGCTCGTATAAAACGGCGACAGCTTGACCGCGATCGGAATCCGCACGCTCTGTACCACCGAGGAGATGATCTGAAGCTGGCCGCGCTCGATGTCCGACGCGCTTAGTTCCGGCGAAGATGGCAGCGAATACAGGTTCAGCTCCAGGGCGTGCGCTCCGGCTTGTTCGATCTGACGGGCGTAGTCGAGCCAGCCCCCGGGCGTCGTGCCGTTGAGCGAAGCAATCACTGGCACCGAAGTCGAGCTACGAATGCGGCGGAGCTGTTCCAAATAGGCATCGGCCCGCAGTGCGAACACGTTCGTCGATGGGAAGTAGCTCAGCGCTTCGCCATAGGACTCCGAGTGCCCATCGAGATGACGAGCAGCCCCGAGCGATTCCTGGGAAAGCTGCTCCTCGAACAGCGAGCGCATCACGATCGCGGCCGCGCCCGCATCCTCCAGCCGTTTGACGCTGTCGAGATCATCGGCGAGAGGCGACGCGCCCGGCACCAGCGGATGAGCAAGCGGTAGACCCAAATAGCTTGTGGCAAGGTTCATTGTCCGTGACTCCCTGATCCGACGGGCTTGCTGTCGCTCAGCTTGACCTCTGGCTTGGCACCGGGTGCCTGAATCCTCAGGCTTTGCAGGTGTTCGTACATGGCCCGGCGCATCGCCACGTCGCGCTCCGCAGCTTTGAGTAGCTCGCGATAGCGCTGCGGATCCGCCAACTCGACCATGCGGAAGCGACCCTCGCCCGCCATGTACTGCTGCACCCGCGTCTTACCCGGTGTCGCATCCAGCTTGAGCGGAGGTTCACCCACATCGAGCCGCCGCGGATCGAATCGATACAGCGGCCAGACCCCGGAGTCGACCGCCAGCCGCTGCTGCTCGGCCCCTTGCGAGAGATCGTAGCCGTGCGCAATGCAGTGGCTGTAGGCGATGATGAGCGATGGTCCGGGATAGCTCTCTGCTTCGATGAAAGCCTTCACCGTCTGCGCGTCCTTGGCCCCCATCGCGACGCGAGCGACGTAGACGTGACCGTACATCATCGCGTGCATCCCGAGGTCTTTCTTCGGCAGCTCTTTGCCAGCAGCGGCAAATTTGGCGGCGGCACCGATCGGCGTGGACTTGCTCTGCTGACCACCGGTGTTCGAGTAAACCTCGGTGTCCAGGACCAACAGGTTCACATCCTGTCCCGACGCGATCACATGGTCGAGTCCTCCAAAGCCGATGTCGTAGGCCCAGCCGTCGCCACCAACGATCCAGACGCTCTTTTTGACCAGGTAGTCCGATAGCGGAAGCAGGAGCTGCGCTTCGAGCCCGGACAAGCGCTGGAGCCGCTGTTTCAGTTCGACGACCCGCGCCCGTTGCTCCGCAATCGCCGACTCACCATCCTGCCTGGCGGTCAGCAGGCTCGTCACAAGCTCATCCCCCAGCTCACTCGCGAGCGACCGCAGCAGGCTTTGCGCGTATCCCGCATGCGCATCGAGCGACAGCCGGAAGCCCAGTCCAAACTCGGCGTTGTCCTCGAACAGTGAGTTCGCCCACGCCGGTCCCCGTCCGTCGCGATTCTTGCTCCATGGCGTCGTCGGTAGGTTCCCGCCATAAATCGACGAGCAGCCCGTGGCATTGGCCACCATCAACCGATCCCCAAAGAGCTGAGTCAGCAGCTTCAGATACGGCGTCTCGCCACAGCCCGCGCAGGCCCCAGAAAACTCAAACAGCGGCTCTAGAAGCTGACTGCCCTTCACATCCAAATGGACGGTGCGACGGTCGGGCAGGGGCAGGCTCTGGAAGTACTCGAATGTCGTACGCTCGACGGGCTTGAGCGGCTCGGCGGGCACCATGTCGATCGCTTTGTGACGAGGGTTGCTCTTGTCCTTCGCCGGACAAAACTGCACACACAATCCACAGCCAGTGCAATCGTCGGGAGCCACCTGCACCCGGAACTTGGTGCCCGGTGCGGCGTCGCGTTCTTTGTAGTCGACCGCGTGAAAGCCCGCCGGTGCCAGTGTCAGGTGTTTTTCATCGAAGATCGTGGTGCGAATCGCCGCATGAGGGCAGATCAGTGCGCACTTGTTGCACTGAATACAAACACTCGCGTCCCACGACGGCATCTGTAACGCCAAGCTGCGGCGGTCGTAGCTCGCGGTGCCGAGCGACCATGTTCCATCGACGGGAAACGCGCTCACCGGCAGATGATCGCCGTGGCCCGCGAGCAGAAGCGCCGTCACTCGCTGAACAAAATCAGGTGCCGTGCGGGGCACAATGTCGGGCCGTGGCCGCCGCGAGGTCGGCTGCGCAGGAACGGTGATCTCGACGAGACTTTCGAGCGTGGCATCGATGGCGGCCAGATTGCGGCGAACGACTTCGGTACCTCGCTTGCCGTAGGACTTTTCGGCCGCGTGACGAATCTTGGCAAGCGCTATCTCTTTGGGCAGCACTCCCGACAGCGCAAAAAAGCACGTCTGCATCACCGTGCTGATCATTCGCCCGAGACCCGCCGCCTCAGCGACGCGCTGACCGTCAATCACGAACAAGCGCATCTTGCGAGTGATAAGGAGCGCCTGCACTTCTCGTGGCAGCATGTCGAACGCACGCTCCGGAGACCATGGCGCATTGAGCAGCAGCGTCGCACCGTCCTCGGCGAGTTCCGCGATCTCGTAGCGATCAAGGAGCTGCGGTTGATGACAGGCAATGAAGCTGGCGCGTTGGATCTTGTACGACGATCGAATTGGATTAGGTCCAAATCGAAGGTGCGAAACCGTGACTGCCCCGGCCTTGCGTGAGTCGTACACGAAATAGCCTTGGGCGAAGTGGTCGGTTTCCTCGCCGATGATCTTGATCGTGTTTTTGTTGCTGCCGACGGTACCATCCGAGCCAAGGCCGAAGAACACCGCCCGCACCACCTCGGCGGGCTCGATCCGCATCGACTCGTCGTAGTCGAGCGAGCGGCGGCTGACATCGTCATTGATTCCAACGACAAAATGGCGACGTGGCGAAACCTGGGCCAGTTCGTCAAACACGGTGAGCACCATCGCCGGAGTGAATTCCTTCGACGACAAACCGTAGCGACCGGCAATCACGCGGGGAAGCTGAGGGAACAAGCCATCGCCGACCGCTTCGCTGAGCGCAGTGACCACATCCAAATAGAGGGGATCGCCCACCGCGCCAGGCTCTTTGGTGCGATCGAGCACCGCCATCGAACGCACCGTCCTGGGCAACGCCGCCGCAAAGTCAGCGACGATCCAAGGCCGAAACAAGCGCACTTTCAGCACCCCGACCCGCTCGCCGCGCTGCTGCAGCCACTCGACGGTTTCATGAACGCACTCGGCCGATGAGCCCATCGTCACGATCACGCGCTCAGCCTCGGGATGTCCGACGTAATCAAACAGTCGATAGCGCCGCCCGGTCAGCTCAGCAAACCGCTCGAGCGTCTGGCGAAGTACCGTCGGAAATGCCTCGTAAAAAGGATTGCAGGCCTCTCGCGCTTGGAAAAAAGCGTCGGGATTTTGCGCGGTACCACGGAGCACCGGCCGATCCGGGGTCATCGCCCGCTCGCGCACGGCCGCAATGGCTTCGGCTGACATCAATCGCCTCAGAGTCTCGTCGTCGAGTGGCTCAATCTTGGCGATCTCATGCGAGGTTCGAAAACCGTCGAAAAAGTGAAGAATCGGAACACGCGTCGTCAAAGTCGTCGCGTGCGAAATTGCCGCTAGATCCTGCGCCTCCTGCACCGATCCCGCGCACAGCATCGCAAATCCCGTCGAACGACAGGCCATCACATCGGAGTGATCGCAGAAGATGGACAAGGCATGGGTCGCGACGGTCCGCGCAGCGACATGCAAGACCATCGGTAGCAGTTCACCGGCGATCTTGAACATGCTCGGGATCATCAGCAGCAGGCCCTGAGACGCCGTGAAGGTCGTCGCAAGTGACCCTGCTTGGAGCGCGCCGTGAACCGCTCCGATCGCCCCGGCTTCCGATTGCATCTCAACGACGCGAGGCACCTCTCCCCACAGATTTTTGCAGCCCTGAGTCGACCATTCATCGGCCAGCTCGCCCATCGCCGAGGCAGGCGTGATGGGATAAATCGCAACGACTTCGCTCAGCCGGTGCGCAACTTTGGCGACGGCTTCATTCGCATCAATCGTAATCGCGGGCATGTGATCCCTCTCCGGTTCGCGTGCTGGACCGGGCCCATGGTTCTCGACGAGAACCGCTCTCGAACAACTGGGATCTTACGAAGGGACGCTAGCGAGGGGAAGTTTCTTTGCACACCGGAACGCGGCTTTTTCACCGCGAGCGGCTTAGTGCTTCGCTTTGTCGTTGCGGAAACGCGACGTCTTGCCGTCAAGTTCAGCCAGCGGGGGGATCGTCTTGTCGTCCGGATGTAGCTTCAGAGCGCGCTGATGGAGAACTGCTTCCGTCTCAGTGTTATTCGGATCGGGAACGCAGCACTCGACCGGGCAGACGGCCTGACAGGCTTCGTGCCCGTGAAAGCCAACGCACTCGGTGCAAAGTTGAGGATCGATCACATACACATCCTCACCCTCAGAGATCGCTTCGTTCGGACACTCCGGCTCACAAGCGCCGCAGTTGATGCATTCCTCGGTAATCATCGTGGCCATGTCGGTCAGGCTCCTTTAAAAAACTTCGTCGGTGCTTACTTGGGTTTTTACGTTACGAGTGTCCGGCGGTGGTCGTCAACCGGATTTCTTGCGTCGCGCAGCGTGGTCCGATCGTCGCCCATCTCAATCACCTGCCGGAAACCCACTGACTGACTACTCGCCTTAGTGGGCCACTCGGCTCAGCAACTGCATATCAAAAGCTCTTTCGACAAACCAGATTAGCGACATCAGCAGCAGCACGAAGCTGCCACCACGCACGACATAGCTCTGATAGCCCCGCCAACGCGACAGCGCAGCGAGCAAAGGAAGCGCCAGCAGCACGACCGTTAGCTGGCCCAGCTCAACGCCCACATTGAACGAAAGCAGCGATGCCATCAGTCCGGTTTTGGGTAACCCGAGCTCGCTCAGCACCGCTGCGAAACCGAGCCCGTGCACCAGACCAAATCCAAAGGCCAGCCGCCCGCGCCGCTTGCCCGTCGACAACAGGATGTTCTCGACTGCCACGTAGCCGATCGACAGCGCAATAGCAGACTCTACCAATCGACTGGGTAAGCTCACAATCCGCAGCGCCGACAGCACGAGCGTCAGCGAGTGAGCAACCGTAAACGCTGTCACCACGCGCAGCACGTAGCCCAGCGCTTCCCGTCGCGAACTCGTCCGCCACAAGCTTCCGACCAGCAGCAGCAGTCCGACGAGAAACGCCAGATGATCGTAGCCAGTAAAAATGTGCTCGACGCCCAGTCGGAGATAGTCGAGCACGTAATCGAGCACACCGAGCGGTCGTTGCAATGGCAGCGTCCGATTGCCATCACGAAAAATGTACTCACGGCTCTGGCCATCCAGCTCGATGCGCGCCAAGCCCTGATGTCGCGGGTCCAGATCGAAGAACAGGTTGTAAGTCAGCCGCACATCCTCAACCGAGGACGGACACTCGAAATCGAAGGTGTCGACGATAAAGAATCCGCCCTGGCGCTCACTCAGCACGCTGGCAACGAGCCGACCCGGACACGGCCGTCCCACGTTTTCGACCGTGATTTTCGACCTCACATAGCCAGCCAGACGTTCCCGGTTTGCGATCGCCTCGTCGGGGCGAATCGCCCGATCGCTCGGTAACGACAATGCCTCGTACAGATCACTATTGGCGATCCGCAGCGTGACGCTCAGGGTGTGCCGATTGGGAACAATCTGGAGGTAGACGACGCTCGACTGATGAGCGCTCGCGTTCGTAGAGGAGAAAGCAAGAAACCAGAACAGAATCAGCCACAGCGTCCGAGCGGGCCCGAGCCGCTGTGCCAGAAGACGATGTGTCGACGGTGCAGTCAGCGAGCCTAGGCCTTGATCGGACCCGAGCGGCCCGTGCGGTTCGCGCCAAAACTGTGCGCAAACAACTCGACGATCGCAGCACGTCCGTCATCGCTCAGGCTGCGCGTGCCAGTGCCGGTGAACCTACTGTGGGTAATGGCCGGTTTCGAGGCCTGCCACTGCCGGGCGGTATGGCTCCAGGTGAACCAGGAGCGACGCTCTTGGTCGTAGACGTGGAGCGGCTTGCCCTGATGACGAGCTAACTCTGCCGCCCAACCAGTCCCGCCCTTGACGGTGTCGTCACGCTGAATGACTCCGATGATGAACACCTCTTGCGAGGAGTTCACCTGATGCCAAATGCTCTGGAGCACCTTGCGCAGCGTCGGGTTCTGGTGATACGGCCGGTGCATCGTCGCCGATACATAAGCCAAGCTGACATCACCGTCGCGGAGCTCTTCGTTCGTCAGCAGTCGAAGACCACGGGTCCGGGCCACGGGGTGACCTTCGAACGAGTAGTTCTCTTCCTTGAGTCCGTACCGCTCAGCGCAAGCCCCAAACTCCGCTTCGGCCCCAATCGCTCCACCCGATAGAAGTGTATACGCCGACGGAGGAAGGTCGCTGGCCGGCGAGTTCGGCGCACGCTCATCGACGAGCCGCATGGTGTCCGGATGCAGCATCAAATGCGTGTCGCAGACCACCTCGTTATCGTGATCCTTCAGCAGTCGCACCGACAGGTTCTTGTCGATGGGCTGGAGGAACACCACCAGGCTGATCAGGCTAGCGAAGCGATCGCACGGCGGCGGCACCTTATCCGGCGCATCCGGGCCCGTTTGATGTCGGTGGGTCAACGCCGTCATCCACAACTCGACGTTCAACTGCTTCGCCAGCGCACGCAGCTCGGCAGCCTCTTCAAGCGTCGCCCGCGACCAGTCGTAGGCATCGATCATGACCACATCGGGCACAAACTGCGCATGCTGCGACAGTAGCTCGATCGAGTGCTTGAGCTTGGCGATCGAAAACTCGTTGGCTCCGCCGTGACCATGCAGGCTGTAGGCCTGAATGATCCGGTTCTTGTTGATCAGTTCCTGAGTGGCGGTCTGATCGGTCAGTTCGGCGGTCTTGACCAGATCCTGGAACACCGCGTCGTACCAGCTCTTGACGTGGTCAACGGGAGAATCCAGCGAGACGTGCAAAACCTTGCGGTCGCGCATCAGGTCGTCGAGCGCAACATGCACCAGGAACGCGGTCTTACCAACGCCAGCCCGTGCCATGGCAACACCAAGGTTGCCGCGACCAAGGCCACCGTGGCTCGATTTCTCAAGAATCCGTAGCGGGCTCCGTTCGTTCACATCTTTGCGATACATGGGTGGCCTCCTGGCTACTTCTTCTTCTCGCCGGCCTTCGCTTTCGCCTTGGCAATCAGCTCTTCGGCGATGCTGGTCGGGACGGGGGCGTAGCGCGAAAACTCCATCGAGAACTCGGCCTTGCCCTGGGTCGCCGAGCGCAGGGTCGTCGCATAACCGAACATTTCGGCCAGCGGAACCTCTGCTTCGACCGTCGACATACCATCGGACTCGGTAGTTCCGATGATCATACCTCGACGAGCCATCAGCGTCGACAACATGTTGCCCTGATAGTCGCTCGGTCCTTCCAGCGCAACCTTCATGATCGGCTCTAGGATATGCGGCTTAGCCTTCTGATAGACCTCGCGCCAGGCACCACGCGCTGCTTCTTGGAAAGCGATGTCCGATGAGTCGACGGCATGCGAACCACCGTCGTTCAGGCAGACCCGGACGTTCACCACAGGGAAGCCGATGAGCTGTCCCTTGGCGACCATCGACTTAAAGCCCTTTTCGACGCTGGCGATGAACTCGCGAGGAACCGTACCGCCGGTCACTTCGTCGACAAATTCGAAGTCCTGCTCGGCACACGGCTCAATGTAGCCCATGACCTTACCGTACTGACCAGAACCACCCGTCTGCTTCTTGTGGGTGTAGTTATAGTCGGCACGCTGAGTCACCGTCTCACGGTAAGCAACCTGCGGCGGCGACACTTGTACAACCGCGTTGTACTCACGCTTCATGCGTTCGATGTAGACGTCGAGATGAAGCTCGCCCATGCCCGCCAGCAGCGTCTCTCCACTTTCTGGATCGACCTCGCATCGCAGCGTCGGGTCTTCCTTGGTGAAGCGCTGGATGGCCTTCGACATGTTCATCTGCGCCTTCTGGTCCGCCGGCTTAATCGCCAGCTTGATGACCGGATCAGGCACGTACATCGAGGTCATCGCCACGTTCCAGCCATTGGTGAACGTGTCGCCCGAGTTACAGTCGATGCCGAACATGGCCACGATGTCACCCGGGCCGGCGTCGTTGATGTCCTCCTTATCATCGGAGTGCATACGAACCAGACGAGCCACCTTCACCTTTTTGCCGGTGCGGGTGTTCTGGATGACGTCTTCTTTTTTCATCGCACCTTGGTAGATGCGCATGTAGGTGAGCTGGCCGTAGCGCCCGTCTTCCAGCTTGAACGCCAGCGCCACCGTTGGAAGGGTCGGATCCGACGCCAGCTTGATCTTCTTGCTTTCAGCACTGTCGATGTCGATCGCCTCGTTTTCGACATCTGACGGACAGGGAAGATAGTAGGTCACGCCGTCGAGCAGGAGCTGAACAGCCCTGTTCTTATAGGCGGAACCCATCATCACCGGCGTGAGCTTCAGATCCAGCGTGCCGCGACGAATCGCTTCACGGATCAGCTCCGGGGTGACCCGGTCCTCAAGGATCGCTTCGGTGAGCGCATCCGAAAACATCGAGACCGTGTCGAGCATTTCCTCGCGAGCCTTGTCGGCCTGCGACTTCATGTCCGCCGGGATCGGGTTGCGGTGGATCTCCTCGCCGTTGTCACCGGAGAACGTAACCGCTTCCATGGTGATCAGGTCGATGACGCCTTCGAACTTGTCTTCAAGTCCGATCGGCAACTGGAGTAGCACCGGGTTGTGCCCCAGCTTCTCGCGAAGCTGATTCTTGACGCGCAGCGGGTTCGCGCCTGTGCGATCGCATTTATTAATAAAGGCGATGCGCGGAACACGGTAACGCCGCATCTGGCGATCAACGGTGAGCGACTGACTCTGGACACCGGCCACCGAACACAGCACGAGGATGGCACCATCGAGAACTCGCAGTGCGCGCTCGACTTCAATTGTGAAGTCGACGTGTCCCGGGGTGTCGATGATGTTGACGTGGTGGTTCTTCCACGAACAGTAAGTCGCCGCGCTCTGGATGGTGATGCCGCGCTCACGCTCAAGATCCATACTGTCCATCTTTGCGCCAACACCATCCTTGCCTTTGACTTCATGGATGGCGTGGATGCGCTTGGTATAGAAGAGGATTCGTTCGGTGAGCGTGGTCTTACCGCTGTCGATGTGCGCGGAGATCCCGATGTTACGGACGCGAGAGAGATCGGAAATCACGATATTGGCTCCACAGGCCGCATCCAGCCACAGGGATGGGCCGGAGGGATTTTCTTCGGAAGCAGAATAGACGCAAGCGAAAAATTCCCGATCGCCGCTGACTCACCGCGTGATTTTGTGGCTTTGCCGCCTGACAATATCTGCTAAGCATCCCCCACACTGCGCCGATCACCAAATGGCGTGCAAGGAGCGTCCTATGCGAACTTCGCGTTTTTCGCGGCTCTGGGCTCTGGCCTCGCTTTCGCTTTGGATTCCAATGTCCTGCCCGGATGCGCTGGCTGCGGCCACCGCTGGGTCTGGTGTTCCGCCAAGCGGTGGTAAGTCCGTGCTTTCACGAGCTGCTGACGGGACGCCTCGACTGCTGGTAGGTGCGCTGTCCTCGCCGGCTCCTGGCACCGATCCGCTGACCGTTGCCGAGCGCTATCTTATCGAGCTACGTCGCACCGATCCCAATTTGGTTCCAAGCGATCTGGCCCCGGCAGAGCTGGTTCCAGTTGGAAATGGCCATGTGGTTCGCTACGCACAACGACACCTCGGGCTGACGGTGTGGGCAAGCGATCTAGTAGTGCGAATTTCTGCGGAGGGCCAGGTGGTGCGACTGGCCCGCGACGTAGTTCCGAGCGAGGTACTGGCAAGAATCAATCCGATTCCGTCGCTCACGCCGGAGGATGCGCAGCGGGCGGTGCGCGCCCTTGGAGCGGGCACGGTCGGTGACCCTGAGCTAATCATCGACAATCAGAGCGGACGATTGGCCTATGTGGTGTCTCGAATCGATTTGTCGGCACTGGAGCACGCCCAATACCTGGTCGATGCACACACCGGCGATCTGATTCGGCGCGTCGAGCGGCTCAAGTTTCTGAACCAGTTTGGCGTGTATCGCTACAACCCCGCAACGACCAGCAACGTCGATGCATCGGCCATCCCGAGCGGAGACACCGGACCCTTTGCACCAACGGGAAGTGGCGCACGAGCACTGACCAGTACCCTGCTGCGGGGCCTCAACTGCATCGACAACATGACGTTGCGAATTCCCGGCGGAGGCACCACCCCGATTCACCTGTGCGAGCCGATGCAGAGCCTGGCGACCGCCGCTGGCGACTACAACCAGTTCTCACCACTCATCGGTGCCAGCGATGGTCGTTGCCCCACGAAGAACGACGCCAACAAGAACTCGTTCGGCGAAGCGCACATGTACTGGCACAGCGCCAATGTCTACACGCGCTTCCGCACGCTGTTCGCGGGTATGGGTGTAAATGACTTTCGGCTAAAAATCTCGACGGGAGGTGCCCCTCGACCATTCCCGCTGCTGACCAACCTGTGCATGCCGAACTTGAACAACTCCGCCCAGGCCACAAACCCCGCGTTTCCACTCAGCCCGTTCGAAAACGCGTTCTTTTCTCCGGGAGACGTCGGCGGCGGCTACAGCAACTTCATCCTCGGTATGCCCGGCGACATGATCGCGTTTGGTATGGGCGCAAAAGCCAACTACTCGATGGATGCGGACGTCATCTATCACGAGTTTACGCACGCGATGATTTCGTCGCGGAACAAGCTGACCATCTCGGTTGGTCTCGATGGATTTGGCATCAGCGACGATCCCGGGGCAATGAACGAAGGCCTGGCCGACTATTTTTCTTCCGCTTTGACCGGTAACAGCCCTGTCGGTGAATACGCGAAGAACAACTTCACGGGCCTGCCGGGCGCGGGCCTACGCGATCTCGATAACACCCTGCACTGTAGCAACGACCGCGTCGGTGAAGTCCATGAGGACGCCAATCCGTTTTCGGGCGCTCTGTGGCGTGCGCGCAAAGCCGTCACCGGCGATCCACTCGATACCAGCGCGGCCGCGGTCCAGAAACGAACCGCGTTCGATCAAGCGGTGCTCACTGCGCTCGAAGGCACGATCGCGGGACCATCGATGACCGAACTGGCCCAGATCTTTGTCGATGAAGTCACAAGGCAAACGGCAACCCTCGGGGCTGATGCTGCGCAGAAGACCACCGAAGCCCTGACCCTTCATGGCGTGCTTAGCCAATGCGACCGAGTCATCAAGGTACAGACTCCTCATCGCATGCTCTGCCTCGACTCGGATGCGAAGAAAATCTGGCCGGGCCATGCACAGTGGCGCTTCGACATGCCAGCATCGGCGGATACGGTGACTTTCTCGTTCACCACGCTACCTGCGGGAGCGGTCTGTAACAGCATCGACCCTAGCGCGACCTCGCTCGCGCCCAAGCTCCAGCTCGCGGTTCGTTCCGGAGGCATGCCGGTCACTTGGGACACCAAAGGGAACGGTACCTATGATCGGCTCGTCGACGTGCAGCTAGGCATGGCCAACAACAGCTGGACCGCCACCGTGGCACTTGCTCGCAACCAGAGCCATCACGTGATGCTAGTGAACGCGGGCGGCCCCCGGATCGCTCAAAACATCACGCTGTCCTTGTCTTGCGCAGCAGCGGATGGCTGTCCGGTGGCCGTCGATCCAACCGGTCCAGGCGGCTCGACGTCATTTACTCCGACGGGATGTGGCTGCGTTGTGGGCGCTTCGCCTGGAACGGGCTCGCTGCTGGGGCTGCTCCCCGTGGTCGGCTTGACAGGGCGGCTGCTTCAGCGATGGCTGCGACGACGGAAACGGAATGCGTGAACGATGACGCTGGCACCGATCCTTCCCGTGGGTCCAGATTCTCTCGAGCGTGCGGTGCTGCTGCTGCGGGCGGGAGAGGTCTGCGCGTTTCCCACCGAAACCGTCTATGGTCTCGGAGCAGATGCGACAAATGAACAGGCGGTATTGCGCATTTATGAGCAGAAAGGTCGACCTCGACACAATCCGCTGATTGTTCACGTTCCCGACATCGCCTCCGCCAAGCAGATCGCCGCAAGCTGGTCCCCGCAGGCCGAGAAACTGGCACAGCGCTTTTGGCCAGGTCCGCTGTCGATCGTGATGCCGCGTGGAGCGCTCATTCCGTCAGTGGTTAGTGCGGGCCTCGATTCGGTCGCGATTCGCGTCCCGGCTCATCCGGTGGCGCTCGCGCTGCTGCAAGCCGTACAACTACCGCTGGCCGCCCCAAGTGCCAACCGCAGCGAATCGGTGTCGCCCACGACGGCCCTGCACGTCCAACGCAGCCTGCCACAGCTCCCGATGATCCTCGATGGAGGGCCATGTCGGCTCGGGATTGAATCGACGGTGGTGGACCTGACCCACAGTCCGCCGCGCCTGCTGCGCCCGGGTGCCCTGCCGCTACGGCTACTCCTCGAAGAGCTGCCCGATTTGCAGCTCCCGAGCTGGTCGAAGGAAACGCCGGGAGGACCACTGCCGTCGCCAGGAATGCTCAGCCGCCACTATGCGCCGTCCGCCCCGCTGTACCTCGTCCGCGAGGATGATGCCCGATCGGTGGCCCACCTGCCCGAGCCCCGTGGGCTCATTACTCATCAGCCGTTGCCGTCGGTGGCCGCCTTGTGTGATCACCTCGAAATCCTACCGGCAGCACCGGATGCGTACGCCGTCGATCTCTATGCGGCGCTACACCGGCTCGATGACAAACAGGTGCGCAGCATCGTTGTACTACGTCCAAATCAAGACAACGACTGGCGAGCCGTGATCGACCGACTTGACCGTGCCGCCATCGGCTAACCTCGCTACGGCTGAAACAGCATCAGCATCGTGTAAGTCAACGCGGGACGCTCTTGTCCAACGACCGCAATTTCTATCTCCTCGGTGACCAGCGTACCCTTCGGCTTGGCATCCACCGCGACGACCCGACAGCGTGCATGAAGGACGGATCCCGCCGGTACTGGACTAATGAAGCGGAGCTTGTCGGCACCGTAATTTAGGACATTGCGATAACCGACGACCTGCATGTCGGAACGCTGACGAAGGTGTGGCACCAAGCTCAACACGAAAAAGCCGTGGGCGATGGTGGTCTTAAGCGGGCTTTCCTTCTGGGCGCGCTCGACGTCGATATGAATCCACTGGTGATCGAAAGTCACGTCGGCAAAGCGGTTGATCATGTCTTGGGTGACCGTGACTTCGGTACCCCACGGGCTCCATGGCTCACCCACACGCTGCTGAAGGGTGGTCACATCGTCGAAGCGAATCTCTTGCATGACAGGGGCTCCTTGGTTTTCTGGCGCGGCACGATAGCCCGAGCATGGCCTTGGCCGGAAGACCTCGACCGATTTTTCGGCGCGTGATAAGCGTTGGCATCGTGCGACGATCGATTCTCGCGTTTTGTCTGCTGGTGTTTTCAGCAAGCTGCGACCAAGGCTCGGCGGACAAGCGGCCCGGGCGTCCACCGCCGCTGGTGATGGTGTCACAACCCACGGTGCGAGACGTTGCCGTCGAAATTCGTGCTCCCGTCGATTTGCGCCCACGGGAACAGGCCGACTTGATGTCGAAGCAGGTCGGCTACCTCAGCACCGTCCTGGTCGACAGAGGTGATGTGGTCAAAAAGGGACAACTTCTCGCGCTGGTAAGACCGAGCGAGCTGCCGGATCAGCTCCAGGCGGCGCGGGGACAGCTTCAGCAAGCCGAAGCGACGGTCGAGCAAGCAAGAGTCAATCGCAGCCGGATCGGCGCGCTGGCACCAGCGGGAGTGGTTTCTACGCAAGAATTGCAGCAGAGCGCCACTGCTCTGACGCAAGCGGAAGCGCAAGAGTCGGCGGCGCGAGCGCAACTTCAAGCGGTGGCGGTGCGTCTTGGGGAAACCAGGCTCGACGCGCCATTCGATGGGGTGGTCATGCAGCGACGGTTCGATGCCGGAGCGCTCGTTGGACCTCAGACTGGCGCGATCCTGACCGTTGGTAGGGTCGATACGCTCCGCCTGTTCATCCCGGTCCGTGAGCAAGAGTCGTCGCAGGTGGCGGTAAATCAAAGAGTCCTCGTCGAAGTCGACGCACGGCCCGGCGATGAGTGGAGCGGCACCGTGGTTCGGCTGTCACCCGGCTTCGATCCGCTGACCCGCACGCTCGATGCCGAGGTCCATCTGCCCAATAGTGACGGAAAGCTCCGCCCCGGGATGTATGGACGAGCGCGCATCCAGGTCGGTCTGCACAAGCAAAGCGTGACGGTGCCAGAAACGGCGGTGCAGCTCTCCGGTGCTCAACGATTCCTCTTTGTCGTCGAAGGAGGAAAGGCCCAACGACGCAGTGTCACGATTGGGGTCGACGGAGGCAGCTATCTGGAAATCCTGACCGGTCTCAAAGCCAGTGATCAGATCGTCGTTGCTGGAGCCGATGCCTTGGCTGACGGTTCACCGGTGCGCACGCAGGTCGGGAGCGCACCGTGGCAAGCGGCGGGCACTAATCCCAAAGCCCAGACGACGCCACCATCCCACTAAACCGAATCGTTCGCTCGTCGAGAAGCCTACGATAGGTCGCTTCAATGCGCGCTGCGATCTGAGGCCACCCAAACGGGGCAACCCGTTGCTGCGCCATGTGCGCTAGGTTCTGGCGTAACGTCGGTGACTGCCCGAGTAAACGAAGCGCTCTCGCGTAACCGACCACATCACCCAGCGGAACCAACAGTCCGTCCACTCCATCGCGAATCAGTTCTCGAACGCCGGCGATCGGATGCGCCACGATCGGTAGACCTGCGGCCATCCCTTCGATCAATGACATCGGGTGAGAGGCGATCTCGGCGGTGAAGCAGAATACGTCCGCCGATGCGGCATAGTCTGCCCGGGCCGCAACCACCGCTCCAGCGAAGACGGTATCGAGTCCGGCCGCTTGGATGGCCAGCTCCCGTCGGCGTGGCCCCTCCCCAAGGATCTGAAATCGCAGCTTGTGGCCGTCATCGTGAAGCAGCCGCTGCGCCGCAATCACCGTCTCGATGCGGTTGCGTGGTTCGAGTCGGGCTTGGGAAAGTAACACCAGGTCCGCTTGGCCTCGTAGCGATGGTATTCGACGGCCACTGCGCCACCCATCCAGATCCACACCATTTGGAATGATCTCAGCATCACAGCGAAAGCCGATCCGCTGCATGCTCTCGAGCGCCGTGTCACTGACCGCAATGAGCCCGTCGAGCGCATCCAGATAGCGCTGAAGCGGTGTCCGAAAAAAGCGCAGCACCGACGAATCGATAAAGTGCGTATGGAGTGTCCCGACCAACACCGATTCCGCCGGCGCACATGCGATCGCAAGCAGCGCCAGCGTCGGAAATATCGGAGCGTGGACATGAATGACATCGAAGCGTCGTTCGGCAAACAAGCGCGAAAGACGCCGCCGCAGACCAAAGCCGACCGCAGCCAGCGATAGTGACCCATTGGTGATGAGCGGCGGGCTGGCACGACCGAGTCGCACGACCTCGAACGGCGTCTCAAGCGGCAGATCAACATTCCCCGGAAGCTCCGTGGTGATGACCGTCACCGAGTGTCCGAGGGCTGCAAGAGACCGGCCGAGCTGATGAACATGCTCTGGCATGCCGCCAATGTCCGGATAGTAGTACTCGCTTACCAGCGCCACCCTCATTGCGTGGGTTCGGCTCGGCGCTCCTCGTTCCATGGCGCACGCAACATAGCAAGACCGACGAAGTTTGGTTAAGCTCTCAACATATGGCTTCTTGTTTTGCTGCTCTGCGCTCGTCTAGGCTTACCGGTCGGTCGGCTGTGCGTCGCCAAGGATCTCTTCTACTCGCGGCATGCGGGCTGCTAGCCTTTTCGTCGCTAAGCCGAGGTGACGGGGAAACCGCACCGCCGCCCGCCGCGACGAGCGAAGTCAAGGCTGGATCGCAAGCTCTGCTGGGAGCGGTCGACGAGATCACCCGCAAAGTGGTGGCGATCCGTGGCCTGCAGAGCAAGAGTAGCTTCGCACGTGGTGTCCTCAGTCGACAGGAGATCACGTTGCGACTCAAGGAGCGTATCCACAACGACTACTCTCCGGATGAGGTCAAAGGCGAGGCGCTGGTCCTCAAACGCTTGGGCCTGCTTCCTGTCGATGCTGATTACGAAAAACTACTGTTCGATCTGCTGTCGGAACAGGTCGCTGGATTTTACGATCCCTACCGCAAGACGCTCTACATTGCCGACTGGTTACCTGTCGACATGCAGCGTCCGGCATTGGCGCATGAGATCCAGCACGCCCTTCAAGATCAACATTTTGACCTAAAGAAGCTGGCGCGGCCGCTCAAGAGCGAAGGCGATCGGCAACTTGCGCAAGCGGCAGTGGTCGAAGGCGATGGCACCGCCGTAATGATGGAGTTTGCAGCACGAGGTATGGGCGCAGAGTCGGCGCAGCTACCCACAGTGCTCGCTCGGCTCGGACGTCAGATGATGCAGTTGGCGCTGTCCTCGACGCCTTCGCTTCAGCAAGCCCCACCGGTTCTTCGCGAGAGCCTGATGTTTCCGTATGCGGCCGGCCTGGAGTTTGTCGCGGCGGTGCGCAGCGATAAGCCGTGGTCGCGGATTGATGCAGTGTTCCGTGATCCGCCGGTATCGACCGAACAGGTGATGCATCCCGACAAGTACCTGAGCGGGGAAAAACCGTGGCGAATCACCGCCACGACGCTCGCCAGCCTGCCACTGTACAAAGAACAGCGACGGGACGTACTCGGCGAGCTCATGTGGAAGGTCTGGTTTGCCAGAGCACAATCCGAACGGGACGCCGAGCAAGCCGCCGCAGGATGGGGAGGCGATCTGCTCGTTTCGCTGTCTCAACCAGGCGAGACCCTGCCGCTCGTGGCGGTGTTGTCA
Organism: Polyangia bacterium; assembly: GCA_044228505.1. Taxonomy (GTDB): domain Bacteria; phylum Myxococcota_A; class Polyangia; order Palsa-1104; family JAEUJZ01; genus JAEUKA01. The sequence goes on from JBGAUT010000008.1 coordinate 92,404, forward strand.
GGCTGGGATACCGAAAAGGATGCCGACGAAGCCGAACAGGCCGCTCAGAAGCTCATCCTAAGCCTCACCGGTAAGACCGGCGACAAACTGCCGCAACCCGGCAAGACCCAGCTATTCGAGCGCACGAGTGGCGATCGAACCTTCGCGGTCGCCCGTCGCGGCCAGAAGCTGCTCATCCTGTGTGGGGTGCCAACCGCCAGCACCAGCGCGGTCGTCGCAGAGGTTTTTCGCACTTGGACCGTCAGCCCGCCGGGCCCGAGTACCCAGTAACCGACCGGACAGAACAGCCGCCTTCGCGACCGTTGCTGGGCGTTACACGACCGTGACGACCACCGAGTCTGCCATCACCATAGCGGTATACTTCTTCAGCGCCGTCGGAGCGGGACCGCCCGTGACCGCACCAGCCAGCGTGAACGAAGACTGATGACACGGACAAAACAGACCGCTCTTGCTGGCATTTAAACCAACCAGACAGCGCTGGTGTGTACAGATCGCAGACAAGGCCAACGCTACGGTCGCGCTCTGCCGAAACACAATCAGGGTATCGCCAAGCCCCTGTGGGGCCCCTGTCCATGAGCCGCCGACTGTCATCAGGTCGGGAACGCTCACGAACGGCAGGGTCACCTTCCCGCCGCTCACCGTCGGGGTAAAACTGCCGCAGCTAGGCGAGGAACGCAGGTCGATATAGACCGTCTGGCTCGCCTTATCGAGTGTCACCAAGAATGCCTGCACGCTGCTCTTGGCCGGTCCGCGTTGCAGCGCCCCAATACACTCGGTCGCCGTGCCAACCGCCAAAAACGTCGATCCGTGACATGGGCAAGCGATCACGTCGTCTTGCTTCGCATAACCTAGCGGGCAGCCCGCATGAGGACACAGTGCATCGACGGCGACGAAGTCATCTGCACTATTGCTCTCCGTCCGTCTCAGGAGCAGCACACCGCCCGACGGCACCATAAAAGGCCGATTGCCCGCAGGCACTGTCACGATCAAGGCACCACCCGCCGATAGCAGCGCCGGGTTTTCCGCCAGTGAAACAGCGATCATGGCGTAGTTGGCCGAAGCAGGATTTTCGTCGAGCTTGCCAGCAATGCTCGGTGGAGCATCCACATTAATTCCACAGCCACCGCACAAGCTGGCGGCCGTCGTCGCAGCAATTCCTAACAGGACGGACCGTCGAGAACAAGACATCAGCTACCCCTTAGAACACGTAGGCAATCACGCCCGTTGCCATAAATCCCCACGTCGCATATCCGACGATAAGGTGCCCGAGCGCCATATCGCGCTGCTGCAGCGATCCCTCTTTCCACGTCGTCAGCGGACCAAGGATCAGTTGCGTCACCATCCCCGCAGTTGCCAGCGACATCGCCACTTTGTGAACCATCGCGGTGTCGAGCCGGATCGGCTTCGGGTAAGGATTCGGTGCCGCCCAGCCCAGCGCCCCGAGCGTCGCGAAGAGCAGCGTACTGCTAATTCCCAAACCCAAGTGAGCGGGTGCAAAACGATCGTAATCGTTTCCGTTGTGAAAGCCGTTATAGCGCGCCTGGTAGTTTACCTGCCCCACCGCAAGCGTAGCGGCCATCACCGCCAGGGTGGTAAACCCGAGCGCTTGGTGCGTCACGAGCATGGCGCGACGGACCTTCCCGGTCTTTTCGATCTGTGCCACCCGCGCCGCCTCTTTGGCTGCCGCTGCGGCGGCAACCGCCGGATCTTGGGCTTTTCCATCGGCCCCCTTCGATCCTTCATCGAACAGGTCGAAGTTCAGAGCGTCCCCGCTGGCCGCTGCAGAAGTAGTCCCCGGGGCAGAACCCGAGGTGCTGGGGGCAGCAGTGGATGGAGGCACGGGCTCGGCTGCATGGACAACGCCGCCGAGTGCGATCGCAACAGTGAATGTTAGGAAAAACCGCTTCACGCGACGATTAAACCACAGAGTTCCGAAAGACGGCAGATGAACCCTGGGAGACGAGGGCCACCCCTCGACTAGCTACCACTCTTCCCGGGACGAACGAACTCTTGGGTGTGCTCATTGGAAAGCGGCTTGGGCGGCTCTTCCTCAATGGTCCGATTGTGTGCCGAGCCTGCCGTCGCCGGAGGCAGGGTCTTCGCCGACGGATTGGTGGACTCCAGGCTCACGGCTACCACTTCCCCGGTCTTGTCGGCTTCACTATCAAAGCCCATGTTGCCGGGGTGCAGCTGTGCCGTCCGTGGTAGCGCCAGTTCTCCCGATGGAGCCCCTCCATCTATTGAATAGCGAGCCACTCGCACCAGATCTGTTAGCAGCTCTCGCGCCGTCGGGCGCAGCGCCGGATCTTTTTCAAGGGTCCGCATGACCACTTGGGTCAAGAATCCGGGTATCGGCGACGCCCCACCAACGAGCGGAGGCACCGGCTGGTTGAGGTGTCCCAGCACGATCTCGACGTAGCTCTCCTTGTCGCTGTTAAACGGCAGCCGACCGGAAAGCATCTGATACATCATCACGCCGACGCTGTAGACATCGCTCCGACCATCGTAGGGCCCCTGACGAAGTCGCTCGGGTGCCATATACGTCGGGGTGCCGATGATCCCACCACCAGCGGTCATCAGCTTCCGATCCAGTTCGTTGCCATCGCCCAGCATCTTGGCAATGCCAAAGTCGAGGATCTTGACGACTTCGCCAGACCGAGTCCGGTGCAAAAACACGTTCTCGGGCTTGATGTCGCGGTGAACCAGCGTCGCAGCGTGAGCTTCGATCAGCACATCGCACACGGGCAGAATGATCTGGATCGTTCGCTGCAGGCTCAGCACTCGGCGCTCTTTGAGCTCCTCGGCGAGCGTTCGTCCGATGAGCAGCTCCATCGCCAGATAGGGAATGCCACCCAGCGCCACGCCTGAGTCGAGCACCGTCACCGCATTGGGGTGCTGGAGCCGACTGGCGGATGCTCCCTCATGACGAAAGCGACGGAGTGAGTCCTCGGTGCTGAGGTTGGTGAGCGGCCTGAACACTTTGACCGCGACCTGTCGCTGAAGCTGCACATGCGTGGCTCGATAGACCACGCCAAATCCGCCGGTGCCGATCAGGCTCTCCAGCCGATACTTGTTGTCGAGGACAAAGCCGCTCGGCAGCTCCGCCAGGTTGGTGTAGATCGGAAGTGGAGCGATGTGCTTGTCGCGCTCTTTTTTCAGCTCACGCAGCTCCCGGTGGAGTTCGTTTTTTTCGCGCTCCATTTCGCGCAGTCGACGACCGCCTCGAATGTGGTACTCGATGCGAACCAGCAGCTCCGAAAAATCGAGCGCCTCATCGAGGAAGTCGCTCGCCCCCACGCGGAACGCCCGAATCTTGGCATCGACCTCGCTCCGCGCCGACAGAAACAACACCGGAATCAGGCGGGTCTGCGGTGGCACCTTGAGCTGACGACACAACTCGAAGCTGTCCATATCGGCCCGCTTCAAATCGACCAGCACCAGGTCCACCGGCTCGCGCATCAGCTTCTGCTTGGCCGCCGGCCCGCTGTCCGCCACCAGCACCTTGAGCCCAGCTTCCGTCAGCGCAATCAGCAGATCTTCTGCTTCCCGCGGCGTGTCATCGACCAGCAGCACCACTGCCTCGCGAAGATCCACCGCAAGCGCCAACTGCGAGCGCGCTGAGTCACTGAGACTCACTGCTCACCTGCTGGCGTTCTAGAGTGTCTATCGCTGGTCGGCATGTCCCCCTCACCTTGGCCGCACGGTCTGCCATCGCTTCCGATTCAGATCGGAGTCGCCCCAAGTACCCATTTTATCAGCCCAGGACTTTTGCCGTTGGTGGCATTTTCCAAAAAGGTTAGCTTGCGTCGGCGAGGGGAGACCATGAGCCAGCCACCCACACCTCGACCAGCACTGCCACACGAGCCGACAAGAACTCACGATCTGACGCCTCGCGCCAAAACCGAACACACCGCCGAGCTCATCGTGCAAAGCCACCGAATCTGTCCCGGCTGCGGCACCGAGCTGGTCGATCGCGGCTGCAAGATGCGCTGCTCCCGATGCGGCTTCTTTCTCGATTGTTCAGATGGCTAAGTAGGAAAAATTTGAGCGGTCGCTAGTGGGGTCGTATCTTACATCTGCCCTACATATCGGGCAGATGTAGGTTTCCAAGAGGTAGCGACCATGAAGAACGATCAGCGACAAGACCCGCGCAGACCGATCGACATCCTGCTCAACAAGTACATTGATGGACAGCCGCATGTCTGCCGAGGCGTAAATATCAGCCGGGGCGGCATGCTGGTCCATCGCGTCTTGGAACCCGATGTTCCCCATCTTTCGGTCACGGTGGAACTGGAGCTTCCCGGCAGCCCAGAGGTGCTGTGCTTAGAAGGAGTGGTACTCGGGGCCGGTCGTTACTCGCGTGCCATGGCGATTCGATTTCTGCGGATGCCACCCCGGATCGCTGTGCTGATCGAGCGATTCATCAGCGGCCAGACCCCCGCCGAGCCAGTTCAGGCCACGGTCTGAACCCCCGAAGGAGTGCCCGATCCCGCTTACAGGTGCGGCAGTCGGCCGGACTGCCACGACGCCAGCAGATCCATCGACAGCGCCACCGAGATGTGAAGCAGCACTCCCGACCACAGCGAGCCCGTACACAGCGCCAGCGTTCCAAGCAGCAGTCCCGCAAAGATCGATCCGACGGCTTCGGGGGCTGGCTTTAGCACGTGGATCAAGCAGTACGGAACCATCGAGACAAACAACGCCAGGCTCCCTAGGTAGCGACGGAGTCCGAACAGCAGATAGCCTCGGAAAAAGTACTCGACGGCGATGAAGGTCGACAGGTACTCGATTTCCCAAACCACAAAGTCGAGCAGACTGCGACCCGCCTTTTGATAAAAGGGATAACTGTGCTGGAAGGTCTGAGTAAAGCTCGCCACAAACACGAGCGGCAGAATTCCGGCCAGCAGGATGAGATACATCCTCGCCCAAGGCAGCCTCACTCGTGCATCCACCACCGTAGCGCCACGAACAGATAGTCCGTACTCGTTGAGTTTCTCACCGCGTAGTAGCAGGTGCAGCGCCGGAAAGATCCCGTAACCAAGCAGCTTGGCGCAGCTCCAGTAGGTGAAACTGAGCAGCTCATGGAAGTGTTCGAGTCGAGGTCGCTTCGCAATGGCCGGACCGAACATTTGCTCGAAAAAAGGACGATCGCCGATCGAATAGCCGAGCGTAAGAAAGATCGCACCGACCAGCAAAATCTCGCGAATCCGCCGGACCTCCGCAGCATTTTGCGATGGGGAAAGTGTCGCTCGATAGTCCGCCGCTTGCTGGTCAAAGGACTCCCAAGCAGTCAGCAAAAAGCCGAGTAGTGGAATCCTACGCAGCACTCCCAAGTGTCCTTCGCTCACTGTGTTCCTACGCGGTTAGGAGGACTTGTTCGGCTTTGCAGATGGCGGATTCTTCGTCGCTGGCGCGGCTGGCACGGCAGCAGGAGTCCCTGCGGGCACCGGAGCAGAATAGGTAAGGAGTGCCTGCGCAGCGAGTCGCAGCCGCCGTCGGGTCAGGTCTTTTCCAATCGCCACCATCGTTTCGAACAGCGGGGGAGAGGCGGCCCTTCCAGTCACTGCGATCCGGATCGGCATGAACAGCTCTTTGGTCTTCCAGCCGGTCTTCTCACAGAAATCCCGACAGGCTTTTTCGAGCGCTTCATGGGTCCAGCCGTGACGAACTTGCTCTTCCAAAAAGTCGGTCAGATCGGACAGCGCCTGGCTGGTCTGTAGCTGATCTCGATTCTTGGGAATGAGCGAGGGAATGATTCCGGTGTAGTCGAGATCCCCGGTCAGGAAAAAGCTCGCAGCCGGAATGAACTGATCCATGCGCTCAATCCGTTCCTTTTCGAGAGGAATCAGCTTGAGCAAATACTCGTCGGACAGACGCCACGCACGCAGGCGTGACAGCAGGGTCTCGGGCGTCATTTCGTGCAGGTACAGACCGTTGAGCCAGGTGAGCTTTTGCAGATCGAACACCGGCTCTCCCGCAGACACTTTGGTCCAGTCAAAGACCTCGATCATCTCTGCCAGCGTGAACTTTTCGCGGTCTCCACCAAACGCAAATCCCATCAGGGATAGGAAGTTCAGGAGTGCTTCCGGAAAGAAGCCCGCGTCGCGATAGTAGTCGAGCGACACCGGGTTCTTTCGCTTGCTGATCTTGGAGCGATCGGGATTGCGAAGCAGCGGCATATGAAGAAATGCTGGCGGTTCCCAACCAAACGCCAGATAGAGCTGGATGTGTTTCGGAGTACTAATGATCCACTCCTCGGCCCGAATCACATGGCTAACCTGCATCAGGTGATCGTCGACGACGTTTGCCAAGTGATAGGTCGGAAAACCATCCGACTTGAGCAGCACTTGATCATCGATCGTAGCGTTGTCGATCACGATGTCGCCACGCAGACCGTCAAAGAAGCGCGTCTCTCCGGTCAGCGGCATCGCCAAGCGGATCACGTACTTGTCTCCGGCAGCGAGCCGAGCAGAGACTTCCTCTTTGGTCAGATACCGGCAGAGCCGATCGTACCCAGGAGACTTACCCTCGGCCATTCGCGCCCGCCGCGACGCTTCCAATCGTTCAGCGGAACAGAAACAACGATAGGCCGCGCCTTTGTCGACCAGCGCTTGGGAGTGCTGCTGATAGATCGCGGTGCGCTCCGACTGACGATACGGTCCGAACGGACCCCCACAGTCAGGGCCTTCATCCCACTGCAAGCCGACCCAGCGGAGTGCTCGCAGAATCGCCTCCTCGCTAGCCAGCGTCGAGCGAGTCTGATCAGTGTCCTCGATCCGCAGGATAAACTGCCCGCCGTGTTTCTTGGCAAACACGTAGTTAAACAGCGCAATGTAGGCGGTTCCTACGTGCGGATCTCCGGTCGGTGACGGAGCGATGCGAACGCGAACGGGGCGACGGTCACGACCGGGCCAACGAGCCGCGTGAGAGTTGTTACCTAAGGTGGTGTCAGACGTCGAAGCGGGTGCAGTCACGGCCCGGATGTGTAGCAGTTGGACGCCTCGCGGGCAAGCGGGGTTTTCGCGGTGGGGGATACCAGCCGGTTGACGTCATTCACGGTAAGTCGAGCATGAAGTTCGTTGACAGTCGGCAAGGGGTCGCTTCAATCTCTGCGGCACCTTCGATGACAGAGAACGATTCGCGGCACACCATGGACGGCGCGACGCAGAGACGCTCCCGACGGGAACGCCTACTCGGCTGGCTGCGCAGCATCGACTGGTCGGTGTGGCTTTTGTGGATCGTACTAGTCGTTCACTACCGAGCGACACGCGGCATTTTTCAGGGCAAAGGCTCAGGGGATGGATTCCTTGGCTTTATGTATCTGCCGGGACTTTTGCTGCATCACTCGTTCGATCTGGCCAAGCCTGCCGCAGAATGGATCACGCCGCTCGGTCGCGAGATAACCGGGCTCGTGGCCAATCCCTGTCCCATCGGGCCGGTGGTGTTTTGGTTGCCCTTCTATCTGTTAGGACTGCTGCTGCACAAGCTGGCCGCGATTCCTGGCATCGGATTCCTACTGTCTTTGCTTGTTCCCTCCATCGATGGGAAGCAGCCCTTCACCGGTCGTACAGAGGCCGATCTGTACATGGCAGGGATCGGGAGTCTGGCCGCAGGAATGTGGGGCATCCGGACTCTGTTTGTGTTGCTTCGTCGTCACGTTGGACTTGGCGGAGCGCGCTTCGCGATCGTCGGTGCGGTACTGGCTTCACCCCTTTTGTGGTATCTGACCACACAGCCGCTCTACCAACATGCAACCGCATTCTTTGCGGTCACCCTACTGGTCGATGCTTGGGATCGTTACCGGGACGATTTGACGCTGAAGCGCTGCGTGATCCTGGGAGCCTGGTCGGGCTTTGCTGCGCTGCAGAGGCCACAGGAAGCGATCTGGATGTTGCCGATCGCGCTGACTTTGCTTTCCCAAATGCTGGTCATTCTGTGTCGAGGACCACGCAAAAATCTGCTCCCTCTGTTCGGTAAGGGGGTCGCCGTTCTTGGCATTGCCGCGCTGACATTTTTGCCACAAGTTCTGCTGTGGATTCACTACTACGGCAGTTTCCGGGCCCCGCAGCAGTCCGGACACTTTCTGTGGTCGAGTCCCGCGATCGTCGAGTCCTTGTTTTCGATGCGGACCGGGATCTTTCCGTGGGTTCCGGCGATGTACCTTGCGGTGGCCGGATTGATGGTCGCTCTGCGACGCTGGATCGGGTTTACGCTACCACTCGTGCTGACGGCTCTGGTGGAACTGTATGTGAACTCGAGCGCATGGGACTTCCATGGAAGCTGGTCGTTTGGGCCACGACGTTACACCGATGCGATCGTGATTCTGGCGCTAGGAATCGGGGCTCTGTATGCCGTACTGGAGCAGAAAGGGAGCCGTAGATTTTTTCCCAAGCTCTTGTGGGGGGTGCTGGTTCTGTTCGTCATTCAGAACTTCGTTTTGGTGGAGTGGGTGCGCACGCGGCGAACCAAATCGTCAAGCGGTGGCGCATACTCTGCGGCGACCTGGATTCGCTGGGCCAAGGGGCCCGAATGGTTGGCGCGTACGTTAGAACGGACGGGCTATCCGTTTTTGCAACCGGCGTCTACTGTCTATGCGCTGGTCTATCGAACCCCGCTCGTTAGCGTGGAAAATATCCTGGGTAACTTCCTAAACGAGCGCGACTGGCGAATCCGCGATTTTGTTCTCGTTCCGCAGTTTGTCGTCGCAGAACGCCCTGCTCAGATCGTGGAAGGACTGCTCCCAATAGATCAGCCGGCATCGCTTGGGAATGTGGCACGCAAGGTCCGGGTGGTGGTCCCGCTGGTGATGTCAGAGCCGCTCCGCTTGGTGGTGGAGGGTGATTTTAGGGGGCAAGACTCCGCCGTGGTCGTCCGCTGGAACGGACGGCGTCTACTGGCTGAACCGAGCCCGCAGAAACGGCTGTCCTTCCTGCTGGATCGTGGCGAAATCAAGTCACGACCGCGCTGGAATGAGCTTTGGATCGAAGACCTCCCGGAAGGGACGCAGCTCCAAAGGATTTCGGTGCAATCGAGGTCGCGGTGGTGGAAGTAGCATCCGCCAAGGTACACTCCAAGCGGAGGTATCTATGTCGCATATCAATCTGCGGTCCTATCGATGGGCTTGCGCATTCCTAAGTACTCTGTTTTGCAGCGGAATGTCGGGCTGCGACTCTTCTTCGGTCACGATGATGGATCTCGGAAGCGAGACGGTCAGCGATCTGGGGCCGCTGCCATCTAGCACTCCGGCGGCGGGAAATCCTGATGGCAAATGTGCGATTCCAGCCGAAGCCCAGGCCGAGTCGATCACCGCCCCCACCACGGTCATCGGCACCGGAACTCCGGCTAGCTGCACCTCGGATGCGGTGGTTGGCGCAGTCGCCAAAGGCGGAGTGATCACCTTTAACTGCGGCCCCGATCCGATGACCATCACGATGACCCAAACCGCGAAAATCTTTAATGACAAGGGGCCGAAGATCGTCATTGATGGCGGCGGCAAGATCACCCTGAGCGGCGGCGGCAAGGTTCGGATTCTGTACCAGAACACCTGCGACCAGGCACAGAAGTGGACAACCAATCACTGTAATGATCAGGATCATCCATTGCTCACGGTTCAGAATCTGACGTTTGTGGATGGGAATGCGAAAGGTCTGAATCCAGGTGGTGGGGGTGCCATCTTTGCGAGCGGCGGACGCCTGAAGGTCGTCAATTCCCGCTTCTTCCGCAACGTGGTGGATGACACTGGACCCGACGTGGGTGGCGCGGCCATTCGCTCTCTTAACCAATCCATGGGACTCCCTGTGTACGTGGTAAGTAGTACGTTTGGCGGCGATTCCGGACTGGGCAACAGCGGCTCCAATGGCAGCGGACTATCGAGCATCGGCGTTTCACACACCGTCATCAATAGTCTGTTCGTACAGAACGCGGCCATCGGCGTGGGTGCCAATCCTCCGAAATCTGGAACTCCTGGCGGAGGCAGTGGGGGTGCCATCTACTGCGACGGCAATTTGTTTACGCTGAGCCTATGCGGGGTCAAGATGACCGGCAACACCGCGAAAGAGGGTGGCGGCGCGATCTTCTTTGTCAGCAATAATCGCACCGGATCGCTCATCATCAAAGACTCCTTCCTAAGCGGCAATCCGAGCCAGGGTTTCGAGACTGCGGGCTACAAAGGAATCTTTTTCCTCGGTAGTGGTACGCCACAGGTCACAAACTCGACCCTTCAGTAGGGTGGCTACTGCACACTTGTGATCGACTCTGTTCTGTGCTCCCTTGATTGTCGGACGTTTGGTTCCCAAGGAAAAAAGGCAAATCTCATGCGGGTACGGTTTTTGGGGGCAGCTCAGGAAGTCACAGGGTCGATGTACTTACTGGAACTAGCACAGGGAACGATTCTCATCGACTGTGGTTTTTTCCAAGGGCGACGTGAGGAATCGCGGCAGCGCAATCGCAGATTGCCTCCGAATGTGGTCTCTGCAGATGTGGCGATCTTGACGCATGCCCACATCGATCACTCCGGGAACATTCCTACGCTGGTGAAGTCAGGATTCTTGGGCTCGATCTATGCCACTCCGGCAACCCGTGACCTGTGCGCGTACATGCTCCGCGACTCCGCTCGAATTCAGGAAAGCGACGCGACGTACCTGAATCGCAAGTATCAGGATGATCCCGATTTCACTCCGATCGCTCCGATCTACGATGAAGAAGATGTAGTACGAGCGCTCGGCCAGTTCATCGGAGTGCCCTACCATCGACCATTTCAGCCACTCAAAGGAGTGACGGCACAGCTTATCAACTCCGGTCACATCCTAGGCTCGGCGGAGGTCATTCTGGATGTGGAGGAAAATGGTCAGACCCGTCGCCTGGTATTTTCCGGAGATCTCGGACGCAAAGGTCTCCCGATCATTCGCGACCCGGAGTTTCCGCCGACTCCCATTGATTACGTGATCATGGAAAGTACGTACGGAAATCGCGTCCACGCATCTGTGGAACAGATGCACGATGATCTAGAGCACGTGATCCGTGAAACGATTCACAGAGGCGGCAAAGTGATCGTGCCAGCGTTTGCGGTCGGACGAACCCAGGAGCTGATCTACGCGCTCAACTCGCTGACCAAACAGGGACGGTTGCCGCCCATACCGGTGTATATCGACTCACCGCTCGCGATCAGTGTCACTGAAGTCTTTAAGCTGCATCCGGAATGTTTTGATGCAGAGACTCGAGTGTTCCTGGAAGAGCACGGTGAGGTATTCGGTTTTGCGGGAGCGCATTTTGTCAGCTCTCGCGAAGAGTCGCTGCGACTCAACGATCTGAAGGGGCCAGCGATCATTATCTCAGCGTCGGGAATGGCGGAAGCGGGACGCATCCTTCACCACCTGCGAAACCATGTTGAGGACGAACGAAACACGATCCTTATCGTGGGCTTTATGGCGCAACACACACTCGGCAGACGAATCATCGAACGACGACCACAGATCAAGATTTGGGGGGTCCAGCGCGATCTACGGGCACAGGTCGAGGTGCTGACCGAGTTTAGCGCTCACGCCGATCGCAACGATCTACTGGCGTTCGTGAAGGCTTGCGGCACAAACCGGCGAATCTTCCTCGTTCACGGCGAGCCCGAGGCGCAGCACCCTCTCAAGGAAGCGATCACCGCGCTCGGCCACGACGTCTACATTCCAAGCCGCGGTGAGGTCGTGGAGCTTCCGTAAAAGACGTCGTTGACACGTTTCCCGTCGGTAACTTACGATAGGTAGATATCCCTTGTCTGCGTATGAGGAGGGAAGTGGAGGACCATGCCTCGCGATCTACCGATTGGGAACGGACAGCTCCTTATCAACTTCGACTCCGAGTACCGGATTCGCGATATCTACTATCCCTTCGTGGGAAAGGAAAATCACGCCGGTGGACACGTATTCCGCTTCGGCGTGATGGTCAATCAGAAGTTCCGCTGGGTTGGTCTACGCGAAGGCTGGGACATCAAGCTCGGTTACGAAGCGGACACTCTGCTCACGCAGGTGACGCTGTCCCATCAAGAGCTAGGGGTCACACTTCATCTGTCGGACTGCGTCGATTTTCACGAGTCTCTGATGGTGCGACGGATTGACATCGACAACCTCAACCCGGTCGCCTCCGAGGTGCGGCTGTTCTTCCATCAGGATTTTCGCATCAGTGAGTCCGAGATCGGCGACACCGCAGCGTTCGATCCTCGAAATAACACCGTGGTGCATTACAAGGGCGAGCGCTACTTCCTGATCAACCTCATGTGCGATGGCGAGGTCGGCGTACAGCACTACGCGATCGGGCAAAAGGGATTCCCTGGTCGAGAAGGAACGTGGCGTGATGCCGAGGATGACGGAATCCTATCCGGCAATCCGATCGCGCAAGGAACCGTCGATTCGGTGGTCGCTGCCCACACATGGATTCCGACAGGAAAAAGCAAGACCGTCTACTTTTGGATGATCGCCGCGCACGCCTGGGCCGGACGCTGGGATGGACTTCACGAGGTCAATGCCAAGGTAAAGGAACGGGGTCCGCAGTCTTTTCTCGAACGGACCCGCGCCTATTGGCGGTTGTGGGTCCGGAAGGAACCGATCGACTTCGCGGAGCTGTCTGAGCCACTTGTGGATCTCTATCGGCGATCGTTGCTGATCCTCCGCACGCAGATCGACAACCATGGCGCGATCATTGCTGCCAATGACAGCGATGTGACGCAGTTCAACCGAGATACCTACAGTTATCTCTGGCCTCGCGATGGAGCATTGGTCGCACATGCGCTCGATCTGTCCGGATATCCCGAAGTGTCGCTGCGCTTCTTCCAGTTTTGTGCGGACGTACTCACCCAGGATGGATTCCTGCTTCACAAGTACAACCCCGACAAGTCCCTGGCCTCATCGTGGCATCCATGGATTGTGGGTGGGGTGCCGCAGATTCCGATTCAGGAAGATGAGACTGCTCTTGTGGTATGGGCACTGTGGAAGCACTTTCAGCGTTATCGGGATCTCGAGTCGGTGAAGCCTCTGTATGGGCGACTGATTCGCAAGGCCGCCGATTTTATGGTGCGCTACAGAGAGCCGCTCACCAAACTTCCGGCTCCCAGCTACGATCTGTGGGAGGAACGACGCGGCATTCTGTCCTTTACCTGTGCTGCTGTTTACGCGGGTCTGCAAGCGGCAGCAGAGTTTGCCCGAACGTTCGGAGAGGAAGACAACGCACGACGCTACAGCCAGGCCGCAAGCGAGATTCGCGAAGGAATGGATGCATTCTTGTTTCGCCCCGAGCTGGGTCGCTTTGCACGGATGATCAACGTCACTCCTTCGCGTTCCATCGAAGTGGACGGAGCGCTCGATGCGTCGCTGTGGGGTCTATTCTACTTTGGCGCGTATGCGGCGGATGATCCCAGAGTGGTCGCGACTCAAACGCAAGTAGCGGCTGGCCTTACCTGCAAGACCGATGTGGGAGGTGTAGCGCGCTATCCGGGGGACTACTACCACCAGATTTCTTCGGAAGTGGACAAGGTGCCAGGGAATCCGTGGATCATCTGCACGCTGTGGCAAGCGGACTACTTGATCGCAAAAGCGCGCAGCCTGGATGAGCTACAGGAAGCACAGGCCGTGCTGCGCTGGACGGACGCACACAAGCTCCCATCGGGAGTCCTGGCCGAACAGGTTCATCCTTATAACGGAGCACCGCTGTCGGTGTCCCCTCTCACATGGTCGCATGCCACGTATGTGTCGACGGTGCAGGCGTATCTGGAAAAGCGTGAGCTGCTCTCCCGACGCGGTCTAGCCCCCGAGTATCGCAAGATGCAAGCGCTCGACCTTCCGGGCTTCGGACACGTCCATCAGCCATCCACTCCAGCAGGAGCGGTGACAGCCGGTCCCAACGGTTTGGAGTGAGGTTCATCTCAGACCGGGCGACTGTTGCACTCGCAAATCCGCGACCTTAGAACGAAATTTCGAGAACGGATCTTGACTTATACCCCACCCGCCCTGCCATGATCACCCTTGGAGGAATCTTGTGATCATCCGTGATGCTAAGCGTACGTCGTGGGTGGCGCGAAGTCGGCTGTGGCTGGCTTCGCTGCTTGGACTAGCGCTCCTGGCCCTGCCACTCGTCTCACACGCCAAGGAGAAGATCCTGCTCTTGTCGGTACTCAAGGAGGGCAAGCCGGATCCACGTCTGCTACGGGTCGCCCAAGATCGGATGGTGAAATCGGGCGAGCAGCTCATCCCCAGCACCGATCTGTCCAACAGCGAACGCAAATGTATGCAGCAGGAATGCCTGATGGCGCTGGCAGCGACGAAGGGTTCGGATCTGGTGCTCGCTGGCACGGTGCAAAAGGTCAAGGGCGGCGGTCAGTCACTCGGTGTGCTGCTGTATGACTTTTCGAAGATGAAGGCCTCGGAGCTATCCAGCGACTGTGATCGCTGTACGCCCGAGCTGCTCTCGCAGCGACTGAGCGAGCTGTTTGCGCGAGCACTGGCTGAATTCCGAGGCACGGCTCCGGCGACCCAAGCCCCTGTCGTGGCCAAGGCCGACAAGCCTCCCATCACACTCGGCAGCGATCCAGCCAAACCAGCGACGGCTCAGGCTCAGATCCAGGCTCAGACCCAGGCTCAGACCCAGGCAGCGGGCACGCTCAAGCAACCGTGGCCTACGGCACAGGCTCCGGTCGATGAACCGTTGGCGGTGGTCACGGGCGGTCCGGCACCGACTCAAGCAAAACAGCCGGAACCGATTCTTAAGCCAACCCCCGCGATCGAGGTGGTCCAAAAGCCGCAGCTCGCGCCGACCTCACATGGGCCAGGACTCAGTCCAAAACGCAAGATCTTGGCTGGAGTGCTCGGCGGACTGGCGCTTGGTTCGCTGATCGGCGCGGTCGCACTGACGGCCACTGATGGCAACCCGACCACGATGGATTGCTCAGCATCGCCGGGAGTAACCAAAATTTGCGTCCTCGACAACAAGATTCCGTCGTCGGTGGGCTATGTGATGGCGGGCGCGTTCACGGTGGGTACGGTTCTGACGCTGCTGTGGCCGGAATCGAAGCCCCAGCCGAAGGAAAGCGCGTCGGCGGAGGCGGCAAAATGACGATCACAAGGCTTGGGCTTGCATTGTTTGGGCTGACCATGGCGCTGTCCTCGTGCGCGGTGAGCCTGTGCGACAAAGATCCGACGGACCCACGCTGCGACCAGAGCCCGGTACCATCCGACAAGCTCCAGGTGCTGCCTATCCGAATCCCTGTCGACGGCGCACACGTCACCGTTCGACTTGGCAACGGCGCGGGGACGGTTGTACTTCGACAAGGCACCAAAGAAGTCTCGGTGGGTGCGCTCAGCGACGGAGTGCTGGAAGTTCACATCACCGGACAGATGCTCGCGGGGGCCATGATCTCACTTGGCGAGGCCAAGGTCGTGGTCAGCCGACCAGGCAGCGCCGATGAGACGGCCGCGATCCGCATCTACTCCGAGCCGATGTTCGACCCGGCGGTGTCCTACGATACCAAGCAGGATGGCGAAACCCCCGCCGGAATCGTGGTCAAGCCAACCGGCGGAATCTGGGCGTTTACCTCGTATCCGCGTAGCGGCAGTCGTGCGCAGCACTACGTCGAGTTTTTGCTCTCGTCGGGGCAGCTCATGTCGCGCGGCGCGGCGTTTGGCAACATCAACTTTGCCGCGTGGAGCGATCGCCCGGCTCTCACGGTTCGACAAGGCAATCGGTTGGTGACGTTCAGTCGTGACCTGTTCGCTACATCGACCCCCGACGCGATTCAGCTCGACTTGTGCATGCTGAGCCCCGAGCAGTGTTCGCCGCTATCGATCACGCCAGATTTTGCCAAGGTCATGGGCCTGGCCACCGATGCCAAAGGCACGATGCTGGCGGTCCAATCCGACCAAGAGGTGTACGTCTATCAATCGAGCGACCAGAGCCCGATCGATCGACGCCAGCAGCTCCAAGGAGGCAGCAGCGCTCGCACCGATCAGAAGGTGGCGCTCGGCGATATCAATGGAGATGGACGCGTCGATTTGGTGACGATATCCGACACGGGTGCGAACGTCTTCCTCGGACAGCAGAGCGGCGCACTTACGTTGGACGCCACCCTGAGCACCAAGCTGACCGGTGCTCTAGCGGGCAGCGTCCCGACCGCGATCACGTTGGCAGATATGGATGTCGACGGCCTAGACGACATGATCGTCGCCAGCGGCACCAGCTTGCAAATTGTCTACCCACTGCCGAATGGCACATTCTCCGTGTCTTCAGCAATTAGCGGGCTCGACAGCACAGACACCATCAGCGTTGGTGCCGTGGACGGCAAGACCAACTCTGGCCCAGACATTGCCATTTCTTCTCAAAAAGCGCAGCGTATCGCCGTAATCGTCAATCAGTCCTCGTACTAAGGCACTCGATGTTCGTCCCTGGCCAGACTCTATCTGGCACGTATGTAATCGAACGTCCGCTCGGATCGGGCGGCATGGCCGACGTGTATCTGGTCCGCCACACCCGTCTGCCTCGGCATTTCGCGCTCAAGGTCTTAAAGCTGGAGCTCTCGACTCGCCCGGAACTGATCGAGCGGTTTCGTCGAGAAGCCGAGGTCTTAGCACGACTGCGCAGCCCGCACATCGTCAGCGTGGTGGACATGAACCAGACCGAGGACGGCTGGCCGTATCTGGTCATGGACTACCTTGCAGGCGAGACGCTGGCCTCTCGAATTCGGCGCTGCGGACCATTCGCAGTTGGTGAAGCGAGCGAGCTATTTGGACAGATGTGCGAGGGCGTGCTGGCCGCGCACGAACAAGGCGTGATCCACCGAGATCTAAAACCCAATAACCTGTTTTTGGTGCCTGGGCCGCGTGGCGACCTGGTGCAGATCCTGGATTTTGGCATTGCCAAGCTGTGTGAGGAAGGCCGCACGCCGCTCACTCGCGACTCGGTGCTGATGGGCACCCCGGGCTACATGGCCCCAGAACAGGCGCTCGGCCAAAAGAGCGTGAGCGACTTTCGCATCGATCAGTTTGCGCTCGGGGCGGTTCTGTACGAGATGCTAGCGGGCCGTCCGGCGTTCCTCATTCCCGGCGAGCCGATGATGCGCACCATGCAGCGCCTGGTGTACGAAGACCCAACGCCGCTGCCGCAGACGATGCTGTCCTCGATTCTCAGGCGAGCCCTGGCCAAGGAGCCCAAGGAACGCTATCCGTCGCTGCGTGAGCTTCTGTCCGAGCTGCGCAGCTTGCCGACCAACCCGCGTCGTCAAGCTCCATCGGAAGTGTCACCAACGGCGTACGAACGCGAACCTTCGGCGGCACGACGTCGTCGGCTGTGGCCGGTCGCGGTCATCGCCTCGCTGGCTGGATTTGGCGCAGTGGGCGTGATCCTGTCTCAGCACAGTGGCCTGCGTTCACCGTCACCAAGCAGGCCGTCTGTCCCAACGAACTCGCAGCCGCTAACCCCGCCGGGCCAGGCCACGCCGCCGATCGCGACGTCGATCATGGCAACGCCAACGGCTCCCTCTCCGGCCAGCTCGCACACCACCGCGGCTCCCGTCGTGAGCGACGTGAAGGTCGCGACCAGCCCGCCGCTTCCCGCCAAATCCCGCGTCGGACTCAAGCTAATTCGGAACTTTGTGATCGTGGGTGGAACCTCGGCCCAGGAAAAACTGTTGCGCCTGTGCGCCGAAAAAGAGCTGAGCGATCTGCCGGGACTGTATCCAACGTCGCTACGGCTCGAACGGAGCGGGGCTTTGCAGCTTACCCAAGCCCCCGAGGTCGTTTATCGCTCGGGCTTCGATGCGTGTCTGCGCCAAGTCTTCACGGCGACCCGAACACCACTCCCAGAGCAGGTCACGGTGCGGGTACTGGTTCAGCGCCAGAAGCCGTAGCCGAGCAAGCTAGATCGCCAGCGGCACCGCCCGCCTCCGCAATAAAGCCGCCCCCGAGCACACGATCCCCATCGTAGAAGACCGCAGCCTGACCCGGGGTAACCGCCAGTTCCGGCGCATCAAACAGCACATCCACCGATCGATCATCTATTCGATGTAGCGTCGCCATTTGAGGCACTCTGCGGTAGCGAATCTGCACCCCGCAGCGGAGCTGCGAACCGGGCGACTCACCGAGCCAACGGACGTCCGTGACTCGCGCCCGATCGGCGTACAGCGACTCTTTGGGGCCGATCCGTACCCGGCGCTTGAGCGCATCGATCGCCACGACGTACTGCGGTGTACCCAGTCCAAAGCCCAGGCCTCGGCGCTGACCGATCGTGTAGCGATGCACGCCGTCGTGATGACCCAGCACACGGTCCTGTTCATCCACGATGTCGCCGTCGGCCCGCGCCACCACGCCTTGTCGTTCCACAAAGCCCGCGTAGTCGCCATCGGGAACGAAACAGATCTCTTGCGATTCCGGCTTTTCCGACACGGGCAGCCCGAGCCGCCGCGCATGGCCCCGAACCTCGTCTTTGGTCATGCCACCGAGTGGAAACCGCACAAAATCGAGCGCCGACCGTGGCATCCCAAACAGAAAGTACGACTGATCTTTGCGCGAATCGACCCCTCGCCGCAGACGCCTCTCTCCCGGTGATCCATCGAGCTGAGCATAGTGTCCCGTCGCCAGTGCCGCCGCCCCGAGCCCCCGTGCGCGATGCAAAAGAGGCAGAAACTTCACCTGTTCATTGCAGCGTACACACGGGTTTGGCGTCTCACCGCGCTGATAGGTCGCGACAAAATCGTCAATGACCGTTCGCTGAAATTCCTCTTCATAATTCGCGACGAAAAATGGGATTCCCAGGTGCGCGCAGACCACACGAGCGTCCTCCAGATCACGCGGGCCGCAGCAGCGTCCTCCGGACGCACTGACCGTACCTTTGGCGTTGTAAAGCCGCATCGAAATTCCAACCACTTCATGGCCCTGCTCGACGAGGAGTCCGGCACAAGTTGCACTATCTACACCGCCCGATAGAGCGACGACGATCCGCTCGCGCTTCATCATTTCGCGCAGCATAGGTTTCTTCCTAGCCACCATGCAAGTCGGCGTATAGTCCGGGCCATCATGCGAAAGTCAGTGCTTCCTCTCGCTGTGATGTCGCTCTCGATGCTTGGTTTCGGCTGCGAAAAGAAGCCGTCACCCGACGAGCAACCTACCCCGCCACCTCGAATCACCTGGCAAAAAACGCAAATATCGACGGACCGCATCGACTTTCCGGCGCGCAAACGCGGGCTGCGAGCGGTTCGCGGAATCATCCACCTGCACTCGGTGTATTCGCACGATGCGTGCGATGGCAACCCGCAGCCCGGTGGGCAACCAAACGCCCCCTGTCTGCGCAACCTCCGTCGAGGGCTTTGTGCCTCAGGGCAGGACTTCGCCATGCTCACCGACCACGCCACCCACATGGGCGAGGCCGCGTGGGACAAGCTGTTTCTGACCGATCGGACGCTTTCCGACGAAACCGTGATGGACGGCAGCGATCTGGTCGGTGGTCGAATGCGCTGCCTCGACGAGCAAGGGAAGCCGACCGATCAACAGGTGCTTCTGACCGTTGGTGGCGAAAATGATCTGATGCCGGTCGGTCTGCACCGTCACTTGGGCGACACCGTGGCCGCACGCAAACAAGCGATGGGAGCCGATACGCCCGATGCGGTGCGCGCCTTTCACGCCGCCCAAGGACTCGTGCTCCAGGCCCACGGCGAGTCACGCGATATGACCAAGCTGTGCACGCTGGCGGCGGCGGGTCTCGATGGGATGGAGGTCTACAACTTGCACGCCAACCTCGATCCGAAGATCCGCGAAAACAATCTCGGTCTCGATGGATTGGCGGCGTTTGCGGGTGTGGCCCCGTGGCTGGAAGCCCGTCCGGTGGAACAAGGTGGGCCCGAACCGGACCTCGCGCTGCTCGGCTTTTTGGAAGACAACAGCAAAGAGCGGCTCTACTACAACTCGCTGCTCGGCGCGGGCTATCGACTGGCACCGACGTTTGGCTCGGACATCCATGAAAACACCTTCAAAACTGCGATGGCCGATGGGGAGCGTGGCGATTCGTATCGACGATTGATGCGCTGGTTTGCCAACTACCTGCTGGTCCAGGCAGGCAAACCGCTTTTGCCGAGCGATCTGTCGGCGGCCCTGCAAAAGGGTCGAGGCTTCGGCGTGTTCGAGGCCATTGGCCCACCGGCCGGCTTCGACTTTTTCGCCGAAAAGAAGGACGGCAGCCGTGCCGAACTAGGAGACGCCATCGAGCCAGGTGCAACGCTGGTCGTACGCGCCCCGCAGCCTCTCCCCGTGGGATATGGGACAGACGATGTAGTAGAGACGCTACGCCTCCTATTCGTCGCGGCAGGTAGTACGCAGGCAGAGATCGTCAGCGAGCAAAAGCTCACCGCCCGGCAACTTCAGCAAGGAGCGGGGCTGACCTTCGATACTTCGCTGCGCGGAGCCGGAGCGTACCGAGTCGAAGCTCGTGTCACCCCGAAGCACCTCTTGCACCTTCTCGGCGACGAACCCGCCCGCTACGATAAAGAGTATCCATACCTGTTTTCGGGATCGATTTATGTGGGAACGGTGCCTCGCCATGGCGGCTCGTGTCAGAGCGTGCCACTGCCCCCGTAAACAGTCATCCCAATGGAGTCACCGATGCTCGATCGACATGCCCTGTTGCTTTGCGGATTTGTCGGCCTGCTCGTCGTAGGCGGCTGTCAAAAAAACGACCAGACCGGTACAGCGGCTAGCGTCCCTGCGAAGGCGGCCAGCCCGAGCGAAGCCACGGAAGCCTTTGGTCGGCTCACCGTTGATGAACTTGCGGCCAAGATGGCTGAAGCGAAAGCCGGCAAGCTCAAGTTGGCAGTGTTTGACAACAACGGCCTCGACACCTGGAAGGAAGGCCACCTGCCCGGTGCCACCTGGGTCCAGTATGACGAAATCAAACCGACCGACCTGCCCGCGGATAAGGACACGTCGCTGGTCTTCTACTGTTACAACGAGCATTGACACGCCTGTCACATTGGTGCCGTGAGCGCCATCAAGCTTGGTTACAAGAACGTGTTTGTCCTACCAGTAGGACTCATGGGCTGGAAAAAAGCCGGCAAGTTGATCGAAAAAAGTGGGTAAGGACATGCGCTGTCGAACCGTCAAAGATCGGGGTGTGCCCACACTCATCTGGAGGTCCAACATGAACGCAATTCTCCGTCTCGCTCTGTTCACCGTTTCACTCATCCCCTTCTTTTCCGTCGCGAGCGCCCGTGCCGATGGCTGTTACATCTGCGGCAGCGGTAGCAGCGATCAGTGCAAGAACTACTGTCGCTACTCCGGCTCGGACACTTTCAACGCCCGCAAGGACTGCGAAAAGCGCGGCTGCAAAGTATCTGGCACCGCTTCTTGTCCAACGGCAGTGAACTACAAAGTCTGTATGATTCCCGTCGAGGATTCGACGAAGACGGTAGCCTCGCTGCTGCAGTGCAGCCCACCGCGAAGCTAACCAACCCCGCCGCTTCAGGCGACGGAGCTGGTAGGAAATTCCTAGAAGTAGACCGCCGCGCCGAGACGCGCTTGAAGTCCATATTGGTTGCTCATCGGGCTTAGGACCGCTCCATTCACCTTGAGCGTCGACTGCGTGGTCGCATCTGGATCGTTTAGCCGATAGCGACCATCTCCTCGCAGATCGGCATTGAGAACGAAGTGCTGGCCAAGTCGCAGCTCCAATCCACCACCGAGTTGGCCGTCGAGGAACCAGGCCTTGTCCTGGCTCCGGACGTAGTCGAGCTTCGAGTACGTCCCACCCACGGCACCGACGAAATACGGCGACACCACCCAGTCCGGCGCGCCGATATGAAGCCGCATCCCCAGCGTCACCGGCACGTCGTAACGATCGAAGCCGTTGTTCATGCGCTTCTGATACTCACCAGCTAGCTCGAGCACGATCCGTCGATTGGCTCGATACAGCAGCTCTCCGCCAAAGCCGAGCTGCGTAAAGCGATCGGCGAATTCCTGGTTTTCAGTGCTCACCGCGCCAACAAAGCGAGCACCGATGCCGAATCGTGACTTCCACTGTGGCTGCGGCGGACGCTGCGGAACAACGACCGTTGTAACCGGGGCCGGCGGGGGAGACGGCTGCTGCATTTGAACCGGCGGCGCATAGACCGGCGCGGGCTGAGCATAGACCGGGGCCGGTGGGGGCTGCATGTACACTGGGGGCGGCGGCAGCGGCGCATCTTGCATTGGAGCAGGCTGCTCGTAGACCGGCTGGGGTGCGGGCTGCACGTACACCTGCTGGGGCGGCGCGGGCTGCACGTAAACCGGTGGCGGCGGGGGCGGATAGTAATAGGTCTGCGGGTATGGCTGGACGTAGACCTGCGGCCCCATCATCACGGGTGGCGCAGCCACTGGCAGGACCACGCGAGGTGGCATGAACACCACACGCGGCCGGAACCAAGGACGCCACAAAACCTGCGCCTCGGCGCTTTGAGGGGACGCACAGAGCAGCGTAGCGGTGGTCAGGGCAGCAGCGACTAGGGTGCGCATCGGATGTTCTCCCAGTGAAGTAGCCAGTGAAGCGGTTTCTTGCGCCAAGAATCAGCAAGCCACGGGCCACTACCGGCCCAGCCAATTTTCCTCACGGAGACGCTTTTTCACGAGTCAGAACATGAACGACTGTTCACACCCGGCCCGTGAACGCCGCGACAACTCCTTGTCGATGCTTGACAGTGCGCGCCTGTGCTCCGTAGGATTTAGCAATTCCTGACACGGTTTCAGCTCGTGTACACCGACGGATGGCAAAGCAACAGACGACAGCGACGGCTCGCTTGGCGGGTTTCGCACCTGTCGGCTCTGCTTTCCAACCAGTGGTCGGTGGCCGGGTAGGATCTTCACCAATCCAATCATCTACGCCGGTCGACCGGCAAGCGGAGGGGGCCTTTGGCCGAGAACAACAAACCAGGTGGTTCTAACGTCAACGACCTCAGAGCACGTCTCGGAGTCAAAAAGGCGGGCGGTGGCCCTGCTCCGGCGGGTCCTGCGGTTCCAGGCGCACCGGCACCGATTCCGGGTATGCCGGGCCAAGCAGCAGCGCCTCCTCAGGGGTCGGTCCCCGTTCCTCCGGGAATGGTACCGCCTCCTGCGGGATTCCCGCCGCCGCCGGGCTTTGCAGCACCGGTCGAGCCTCCCAAGCCCGATCCATACGCTGCCCAGCAGGCGGCCATGGCAGCATCGTTGGCCGCGTTCTATGGTGCCGGTCAGTCGCTGCCCGGCAACGCTGACGAGGTCAAGGACGGCGCGAAGAAGAGTCCGCTCGGGCTCATCATCGGGATCGGTGTCGCGGGCGCGCTTGGCGTGCTCGTTGGCTATACCGTCAACTTCATCAAGGGCCAAAACGAGTTCATCGAGCTGGGCACCGAGAAAGCCAAAGACATCAAGAAGGAAGTCGAAGGCGTTCGCGGACGAGTCAAGTCGGCGCTCGATGCATTCAAAGAGACAAAGCCTGGCGAAGCCCCATCGGTGGAAACGCTCGACAAGCTGGCCAACCTCGATCTCGCCGAGCCGGAAGCGACGAACAAGCTATTTACGCCGCTCCTTGGAACGTTCAACGGCAAGCTCGTTCGCTCGATGTTCGACTACTACAACAACGTG
The DNA here is from genome assembly GCA_044228505.1 of Polyangia bacterium. Lineage (GTDB taxonomy): Bacteria > Myxococcota_A > Polyangia > Palsa-1104 > JAEUJZ01 > JAEUKA01. The sequence goes on from JBGAUT010000008.1 coordinate 116,010, forward strand.
ACGGCGTTCTTCCGTGAAGTGCAGCTCCACGCCGCGCTGACCAAGAACGATCGCGAAGTGTTGGTCAAGTGTTTCAAGGCCTCTGCCGAAGCCGCTGCCAAGGGTCCGACGCCGCCGCTCGGTGTGACGTTCGACTATAGCCAGAAGCTCCCGCAGGCGATTCTTGCGACGCTGGGTGGCGTTGTTTGCCCGAAGGAAGGCGAGACGAACTGCGATCCGGGCGAGATGAAGCTGCGCTTCCGTACCTCGGTGAGCGGTCAGTTCCAGGAAAAGCCCGCGAAGGGTCTGCCGAAGGACATCGTGATCCCGATCCAGCCGACCGATCTGCTCAAGAACGTCGCTGTGGGTGATCCGAACCAGCTCGCTTGTCGCGACTACGTACGTCGGATTGAGCGCATCCGAACGACGGTGACCAAGATCCCCGAACTCGAGAAGTTCGTGGTCGAAGGTCTCGACGATCGCATCAAGAACCCGCCGAAGTAACTCCGACCAGTCCAACTCTGAACCACGCCCTCGCTCGAGCGCGTGGTCTGCTCGTTCATCCCTCACGCGTTCGACTGAAAGCCATGAGTGAGCTTCGTTCACTCGTGCGATCTAATTTAGTAATTCAAATTGCTAAATTAATTCCTTACAACGAACTCGCCAATGGCTGCTACGTGACGCCGGTCTGGCATTTTGTATCGGTGATGGGGTCGAAGACCGATTTCTTGCGCACCTCCCGCCCGATTGATTACCAAGTGTTTTTCTTGTATTCTGCGCAGGGAGGTTTTGTCTGAGCCAGGTTGAGCAACCCCGGGATGTACGGTCCGGCATGGTCATCGGAGGCTACCGTTTGCTCAAACTACTGGGCGCGGGTGCGATGGGCCGCGTCTACCTGGCTGAGCACGAACGTCTCGGTCGACGGGCGGCTGTCAAGGTTCTCGACGGCTGGGATCCTGAACTGGTGTCACGGCTGTTCTGCGAAGCTCGTGCCGTCGCCCAGATTGGAGACGAGCACCTCGTCGATGTCTATGACTTCGTCGCCGATCCCCAGAAGGGTGTCGTCGCGTATGTCATGGAGTATCTCGCTGGAGAAGACCTGCGCAAGCTGCTCCAGCGAGAGAGGGTCATTGCACCACATCGCGTCGCACGTCTCGCCTCCCAAGTCTGCGCGGGGCTCGATGCAGCCCACAAGGTCGGCGTCGTACACCGCGACTTGAAACCAGACAATATCGTCGTCGTCCGTCGGGGCGGTGATAGCGACTTCATTAAGATCGTCGACTTTGGCATTGCGCAGTTCGCAGGCCCCGTCGCACACCGCACTCGTGCGGGCATCGCACTCGGTTCCGCCGCCTACATGGCCCCCGAACAAGCCGAAGGCAAGCGGGTCGATGGCCGAGCCGATCTGTACGCCGTTGGTGTCCTCATGTTCGAGTTGCTCACCGGCGAGGTGCCGTTCTTGGGCAAGACTTCGCGCGAGACACTCGAGATCATGCACGTGACGAAGGTTCCGTCTCCCGCAGGCGATCACGGGGCCGGGCTCGTCCCGGATGCGCTCGCCAAGCTGGTGCAGCGCTGCATGGCCAAGCGTCCCGAGGATCGCTTCCAAACTGCCGAGGAGCTGCGGAAGGCACTGCTCGAGATTGCGGAAATAGCGCCCGATCGCGGAGACAAGACGCAGTTTCTCGGAACGGTCAGCAAACGCAAAACACCGTCGCCACTGAAGGGACTGTCATCATCGGCGGTCCTCGGGATGGCGATCGCGTTCGCGGTCGGCCTTGGTGCCGGCCTAGTCATCATGGGCATCCGTTAGGTCGTGCCCGGCAACGTCATTCGCTGCACCCAATTCACTCGTATGGCCCGGCTTGACTCGCCAGGGAGGTCCAAGAGATGGTGACGCCCATGAAGCGGTCGGTTCCTTTTGTTTGGGTAGACGTGTTCGCAGAGGCACCGTTTGGGGGTAACCCGCTCGCAGTTCTCGATGGTAGTGGCATACCCGAGGACGCTCACCTGCCGCTAGCCCGTGAGCTGAGCCTATCCGAGACCACCTTTTACCTACCTCCGACTCAACCCGAGATCGCGGATCTGCGAGTGCGCATTTTTACTCAGGCAAAAGAGATCCCGTTTTCCGGGCACCCACTCCTTGGTACCGCCGTCGCTGTGCTGCTCAATGGACGACTGCGGTTTGCTGCGCCAAAGACCACGGTGCGACTCGAAACCGGCATGGGTATCGTTCCAGTAACGGTAACGGGAAGTGAACATCCCGAGCGGGCCCAGTTTTCCCACGATCGCATCAGCGTCCCTGGATCGCCCATCAGCGACGAGCGCCTCGCCTGGTTGTCGCCCGCACTTGGCCTACCCATGGATCGATTTCGGACCCAGCTCTCCGCGTCCTCGGCATCGGATGACAGAGTGCTATTTCCGCAGGTGGTAAGCGGCGGTGCCCGGCAGCTGATAGTCCCGATCCAGACCGTGGAAGAAATCGATGAAATCAACGCCAGCTACCGAGATGTCGTCGTTGCTGAAAAGACACTCGGTGCCGAGCTGGGAATTCTGTCGTTCGCGTTTCGCGCCCCGCCTCGCAGCGATGCGGCGGTCCAGGTCCGAGCGCGTTTTTTTGCCTACGATGCGCCCAACGAAGATCCAGCGACGGGAAGTGCGGCGGCCTCACTCGCGGTGTACCTGCACCACCACAAGTTGCTTCAGGCCGGCCAAGCGCTAGAGATCGACCAAGGCCCGCCGCGTGGACCCATCGAGGGTGCCCCTGGTCGCCGTTCGCTGCTCAGGGCGTTCTGTGATGGCACCACCGTGCAGGTCGAGGGCCGCGTTCGCGAAGTCCTTCAAGGCGAGATGCGTCTCCAGTTCTAAGCCACGTCCGCTTTTCGCAGTGTCCGACACATCACTTTGGCCAGTCGCTTCGGACTCCATCGCAACAGAGATCGGACCTGTCTATGCGCCGCGTGCTGCAGTCGCTCTCGTCGAATCGCTACATGTGCCAGCAAGTGCGCCGAGCTACTCGCCGAAACGAACGGATCGTAGCGAATACGCTCCGCCAAGATCGCAAGGTCATGCTCGAAGCCAAGATCATCGGCGAGCCTTTCGAGGTTTTTCTTCAGATGGACCAATCGCCGAGGTCGCAGCGGCCGGAGCAAACACACGGTGTAGAAACAGTCTTTGATCCGCTTTCGGACTCGATGAAAGTTTTCCGTCGATGGCACCCTGTGAACGACTCGATATGCCTGTCGCATCCGTCGCCACAACCGTGCCACGCCCTTGGTGATCGCTTTCCCGAGAGGCAGTACCAGCCCGAGTCCGTCTACACGTGATCGCACATCATGAAGTTCCTGTAACACCTGCCGGCGGAGCGTGTTCGCGATGGAAGCCTGTGACAACGGCAGCAGCGACCGCGAGACCTGCTCGATTTGCTGCAATAGCTCGGCATCGTCCGTCTCGTCCCGCAGCTTCGTAAGCGTCGCACTCAGCATCTGCTCATCGCGGACCGACGACAGTTGTCGCGTTGTATGGGCCACCTGCTCGCCCACCACCCGACCCTGCAACGAACCGAGCGCGTAGTACAAAAGCCGCACGATGGTCCGCACTCGCTTGCCGGCCTTCCGCGCCGCATGGATGGCCTCCGCCTCCATCTCCACGGTGGGAGCTGTGACCGCCAACAGCCGCTGCGCTTCATCGATCTGCTCGAGCAGAATCTGTCTCAGCGAGGAGCCTAGTCGTGGTCCCGTTCGCTCCGGTGACAGCGCAAACGCCATCTTTCTCTTTTACGCCAAAAGGACGCGCTGCAGAAAGGCCGAGGTCTTGCTGAGCACCAGGTCCGGAATCTCATGTCCTCCCCGGAACGCCACGAAGTCGAGCTTCGCACCGGCACCATCGAGATGACTGCGCAGCCTCTCCGCCGCCTCAAATGGCAAGAGCGGGTCCATCACCCCATGACTCTGCAAAATCGGCAAACCCTGGCACGACGACAGCAGCGGTCGCCACTCCGCTTCCGCGATGACGGTGCCCGACCAAATGACTACGCCTGCCAGTCTACGTCCACTGCGCAGCATGACGTCCGTCGACAGCATCGCCCCTTGAGAAAAGCCTCCCAGCACCGTCTGACCGGGGGGCACCTGCAGCCTTCGTTCTAGTTCGTCGAGCGTTTTTTCGATCTTGCTCCGTGCTGCCAGCAAACCATCAGGAACCTCGGTCGCAAGCCGCTCGAACTGACCAGTCATAAGCTGCCCTTGCAGTCGCTCGATGTCGATCAGCCACCACGCCCGCGCATCCATCATCCCCATCGCACCGAAGCCCCCGTCCGGCCCTACCAGCGATAGGGGTGCCGCCGGAAAGGCAAACCGAGTCTTCGGTGGAACCTTGAGCATCGGAGCCAAGCCCACCAGATCGGTTCCCGGCGCGCCAAAGCCATGCAGCAGCACGACGAGCGGACCGTCTCCCCCACCTACCCCATCGGTGCCGCCCGTAATCACCACATCGAGCTCGCCTACGCGCTCTCTTCGCACCTTACGCATCGCATCTGTCCTTTTCTGCCGAACGGCGTAGGTGCCGAACGACACGGCTGTTTTCTCACGAAATGATGCGCACGCGAAGGGAGGTAGGCTTGCACCGCCATGGTCCTACGGTGGAATCTAACGTCTATGAACAACCTGTCGCGAGTACTGCTCATGAGCCTGATTCCTGCTGTCACGACTCCCGCTGCGGCCGATGCTCCGAAGTCCGCTCCCGCCCAAGCGGCGGCCCAGGACAGCCTGCACACACTCAGTGCCAAGTCGATCGACGGCAAAAGTGTTTCGTTCGCTGACTACAAAGGCAAGGTCGTGCTGATCGTGAACACCGCGTCTGAATGCGGCTACACCGGTCAGTACGCTGGGTTAGAGACGCTGTACGCAAAATACCGAGACAAAGGTCTGGTGGTGCTCGGTTTTCCTTCGCACGACTTCCGTCAAGAGCCCGGCAGCGGTGAAGAAATCGCCAAGTTTTGCAAAGTTCGCTACGGCGTCACCTTTCCCTTGTTCGATAAGGGTCCGGTGTCCGGGGCCGCTGCCTCACCGCTGTTCAAGTTCCTAGCTCTCAAGCACGGCGAGCCCAAATGGAACTTCTACAAGTATCTGGTTGGAAAAAATGGCCAGGTCATCGCCCAGTATTCCAGCCGGGTCGGCCCTGACAGTACGGAGCTCATCAGCGCGATCGAAGCAGCGCTACGTTAAAGGGCGTTGTCTCGTCGCAGCAGCCGCGAGGTAAGCAGCATGCTGCGGCCCTGACAGACCGCCAAACCCTTTCGGGCCAGCGTCGTCAGACAACGTGACACCGATTCCCGTGTCGCACCAACCATGTTGGCCAGCTCTTGCTGGGTCGGACGGCGGCGCATCAACAAGCCCCCCTGGTGGTCCGGGCTACGCTCATCGCGAGCCAACCGAACCAGCATTCGACAGAGTCGCTCCTCGATGTCTTGAAGGGCCAACGCGAAAATCGTCTCTTCAGCGCGGCGCATCCGGTTCGCCATCTCCGAAAGCAGGCTCAGCGTGAGCTGCGGATAGCGCCCAAGAAGCTGCACCACTGCATGGCGAGGGAGGGCAAGCAGATGGACATCGCTGAGCGCCACGACGGAAGCGGTCGTTGGTGAGCCATCCAGCAACGAAGTCTCGGCGATCAAATCACCGGGTCGTAGCATCTCAAGTGTGACTTCGCGTCCGGACGCACCGGTCATCACGACCTTGGCGGTACCGCTTGTGATCACCAGCAAATTGTCGATCGGAGTGCTCTGCGGAACGATGATCGACGAGGCCGTGACTAGCTCGGGCCGAGCCACCGCCAGAAGACGCGATAGCTCCTCATCGCTCAGTGCCGACAAAACCCGCGACTTCCGAAGCAACGTGACATCGAGGGCCGACAACACCGAGTGACCTGTGCATCCGAGCTCAACCTGGGCTGCGATCTGGTTCATTGGGTTCCCCGTACGCTCAGCGAAGCGAGTGAGCCCAATCATGAGCAAGCGTCACGCCAACCCATTACCAAAATCTTCCGTGGGAGAACATTTGCCTGACATGCGGCACCGTGGTCCAAAGCGGGCAGCCCGTGGTCATTTTTGACCAATCGGCCAACTACGCCGCACTGCTGGATTGCACAGGCAGAGCGCTTGTTCGTCGGTAGACTTCATCCATCAGCTCGGCCACACCTTCGCCGGTGGCTGCCGAAATCGCCCACAGCTCGATGCCTCGAGCCGCAAACCCGGCCCGCAGCGTTGCCAGCGCGTCCCTGGGTTCGGTCAGATCCAGCTTCGCCAGTGCAACCACCTGTGGCCGATTCGCAAGCTCTGGATCGAACTTCCGCAGCTCCTCATTGAGCGTATCGAAGTCGTGCAGGGGATCGCGCCCCGGCTCTTCGGACAACTCAATCAGGTGAATGAGCACGCGGGTCCGCTGCAGGTGCCGTAAGAAGCGGTGTCCAAGCCCGTGACCCTGGTGCGCCCCTTCAATGAGTCCGGGCAAATCGGCCAGCACAAAGCTGCGATCGCTCACGCGACTCCCAAGAGGCAGCGACACGACCCCCAGATTGGGCACCAGCGTCGTAAAGGGATAGTTGGCGATCTTTGGACGAACCCGCGACACCCGAGCAATCAACGAAGACTTGCCGACGTTCGGATAGCCAAGCAGCCCCACATCGGCCAACAGCTTCAGCTCAAGGGTGAGAGTACGCTCAACTCCGGGCGTGCCCGGCTCCGCGAACTCCGGCGCTTGCCACGTCGAGGTGGCAAAATGAATGTTTCCGCGACCGCCCTGCCCACCCTGCGCTGCCACAAACGTCTGCCCCGGCGTCGTCAGATCACACAGGACCGTACCATCGCTGTCCTTGATGACGACGCCCGCAGGCACCTCGATGATGAGATCCCCGCCACCGCGGCCATACCGGTCACGTCCTTGACCCGCTTGTCCACGCTCGGCGCGATACTCTCGCCGGTAGGTGAGATCAAGAAGCGTGCTGCGCTGCGGATCGGCAACGAGTATCACCGACCCACCGCTCCCACCATCACCGCCTGCGGGACCACCACGGGGCCTTCCCGGCTCACGCCGAAACGCCGCGCAGCCATCGCCGCCGTCGCCGCCACGGACAAAAATCGAGCATTCGTCGATAAACTGCATGGATTTATGGCCCGGCCAACGTGAACGGTCGGGCAAGCAGAGGTGCGACCCGAAGTGGGCCGAGTTGAGAGGATTGACTAGCTGGCGGATGCAGCGCCGTCGGTCTTTTGAACCGGCAGCACCGAAACACGCGAGCGATTGCCGCGCCACGTCTCGAACTTGACCTGACCGTCGATCAGCGCGAACAGCGTGTAGTCACGTCCGAGGCCGACGTTGCGACCTGGATGATAAACGGTGCCAACCTGGCGAACCAGGATGTTACCAGCCGCGACAACCTCGCCATCGTAGCGCTTGACGCCACGCATCTTCGGGTTCGAGTCACGACCGTTTCGGCTGGAGCCTTGACCTTTTTTATGAGCCATCGAAGTTCCCTGTAATCACTTGCCGTGCGCCGCGATTCCCTCGGGGCGCAACCGACACTAGCCGTTGATCTCGTCGATACGAACCGCCGTGTACTCTTGACGGTGTCCGTTCTTACGACGGTAACCCTTGCGACGACGGTACTTGAAGACAATGAGCTTCTTGCCCTTCTCATTGCCTTGCACGGTCGCGACGACCGCGGCGGAAGCAACCGTTGGCTTGCCAACCTGAACGTTGGTGCCATCGGCAACGAGCAGCACCGGGAAGGTGATCTTGTCACCGCTCGCCGCGGTGAGCTTCTCGACGCGAACGAGGTCACCCTTCTGTACCCGATACTGCTTTCCCCCGGTCTCAATCACTGCGTACATGTGTAAACCAGCTCCTTACACGAGATGGCGATCTGTGTCTCTGTGGTGAAAATTGGCGACGACGCGGTACCGAGCGCCAACACCAAAAAGCCCTGCAAAATCAAGGCGGTAAGTGGGCAGTCTATTGAACCCGACGTCGGTGTCAAGAGTCTTTCCCAACTCCGGTGAGCTGGGCACTGACTTGCCACAGCCGCTTTGCGACTTCCGGATCCCGTGCTTCGGGGGACGGTTCGACGGCTTTGCAGTCGGAAAAATACTGACCCGAGATGCCTTCGACCGCTGGGCTGGTGGCCAGAAAAATGGTGGTTTCGGCACCTTTTTCCGGAGTTCGAGCAAACGACGAATACAGCTTGATCAAGAAGCTCATCAGTCCGCGGTTGTTTTTGCCAAAGCCGGTCGAAACCACACCGGGATGCAGGCAGTTGCTGGTCACGCCTGTGCCGCTGAGTCGTCGCGACAGTTCGGCGGAAAATAGAATGTTAGCGAGCTTGGACTGACTGTAGGCGGACCAGCCACCGTACGACTGCTTCGATTGCAGGTCGTCGAAACGAATGGTGCCGCGGACATGAGCCCGCGACGCGACATGAACGACGCGAGCCGGTGCGCTTTTTTTCAATACGTCGAGGAGTAGATTGGTCAGCAAGAAATAGCCCAGGTGATTGAGCGCCAGCGTCATCTCCAAGCCATCGACGGACTCCTTACGGTCCATAAAGATCGCGCCGGCATTGTTAATGAGCAGATGTAGTCGATCGTGACGAGCCAGAAACTCCGCCGCAGCGCGTCTGACCTCGGCCTGGCTGGATAGGTCGGCGATGATCAGCTCGACGTTTGGGTTGCCGGCGGCGCGAATCTCATCGGCTAGGTCGCGACCGCGTTGTCCGTCACGAACCACCAGGACCAGATTCGCTCCCAGTTTGGCGATCGCGAGCGTCGCCGCCTTGCCAATTCCTTGCGTCGGCCCAGTGATGAGACAAGTTTTTCCGCTCAAATTTGGACTGTGTGCCATGGGTCTACCTTCGATTGCACGCGTGGGCCGATTAGAATGTCGAATCGCGCTCTAGGAAGGCAAGCTCACGGTGATACGTCTCGGGCAGCGACCACAGCGCAAACACCGCCAGCGCGACACAGCCGAGGCCGAGCAGCCGCACCGTTTCAATCGTTCCAAGTGACGGTGTCATTCGCTGATACAGCAAACTCAGTGGAATCACCGACGCACGCACGAGATTCGGCACGGTGGTTGCGACCGTCGCCCGCAGGTTGGTGCCAAACTGCTCCGCCGCCGTCGTCACTAGCACCGCCCAATAACCAGTCGACAGGCCAAGCCCAAAGCAGACCACGTAGTACATCGCGGGGCTGAGTTCGCGCAGGCGCAGCAGCACCACCAACCCCACGACCAGCACGGACAAGGACAGCATCATCGCCCGACGTCGACTACGCAGATACTGCGACAGTAGACCGCACAGCAGATCGCCAATCGCCACGCCTACATACGAATACAGCACCGCTCGCGACGCAGTCACCCCGTTGGTGCCGAGCGAGGTAGCCAGCTCCGGGGCAAAGGCGATGAGGATGCCAGCCACGAACCAAACCGGCAGACCGATCAACAGCAGCTTGAGAAAGCGATTCCGACGGGACGCACTCGCGAGCAAGAGCCCGAGGCTGCCTCGTTTGACGGCTTGCTGCTGGGAATCGATAAACACCGCTGGCTCGGTTAGCGTCACACGCAGCGACAGCAAGATGAGGCCTGCACCACCGCCGATGAAGTAACAGGTTCGCCACGACAGGTACTCGGCGAGCAGGGCCGCCACCACGCCTCCGCACAGACCGAAGCCAGCGACCACCGTCGTGCCGAGTCCTCGTCGATTCTGCGGTAGGGTTTCGCTGACCAGCGTCACGGCCGCACCAAGCTCTCCAGCGAGGCCAAGTCCAGCAAGGAATCGACAGACCGCATACGCTTCGACCGAGCTGACCATCCCGTTGGCCATCGTACCGATTGAATAGAGCAGGATCGAACCGTAGAGCGCACGTAGCCGACCCAAACGATCGCCGAGAATGCCCCACACAAACGCACCGATGAGCACCCCCACCATCTGGGCATTCATCAGGCGCATCCCGCACTGCAGTGAGTTGGCGCTGGCCACGCCGAGATCCCGCAGGCTCGGCTGCCTTACCACGTTGAAAAGAAAGAGATCGAGGATGTCGACGAAGTAACCGAGCGCTGAGACGACAACCACCCGCCGGGCTCGCTGCATGGGCGGCAAGTATGGGCAAGTTGTCGCGGCGGGGGAAGAAAAGACAGGCGAGGCTAGCTAGTTCGACGTGCCGCCGCTGGTGCAGTCGGGGAGGTGGAACTCGACACGGCGATTTTTGCCCCAGCCAGCGGGAGTATTCGGCGCGATCGGCTTCTCTTGACCGTAGGCCTTACCCTCAAGACGACCCTCTTCGATGCCGCTCTTGATCAGCCACTTGCGAACACTGACCACGCGACGCTCCGACAGATCCTGGTTGTAGGTCTTGCAGGTCTTGCGGAACTTGGCCGGGCACTGCGTGTCGGTGTGCCCTTCGATGCGGAGTCGCTTGATGTTTGGCGACGCCTTGAGCGCATCGGACACGGCGGTCAGCACCTTACTACTGGCCTTTTCGTTGATGATGTCGCTATTGGGCTTGAACTGGATCGGTTGCAAGATCACCAGTTGGCAGCCACGAATCTCGACGGAGCTTGGGCAACCGTGGCGCTTCTTATCCAGGTTTGGCGCGCCAGCCTTGTCCGGACAAGCGTCATCGGCGTCTGGGATCTGATCGTGGTCTTTGTCAGCCATCGGACAGCCGGGACGGTTCGGATCGGGGCTCGCGCCAGCCGGCTCGAACAGACACTGATCGACCGGATCGAGCACACCATCCTTATCGCTGTCGGTCGCTGGACAGCCAAGGCGGGCCGGATCTGGGGACGTTCCTTGCGGCTCTGATGGGCACTGATCGTTGCGATCAGGCACACCGTCTCCGTCACGATCGGGCTCCGGCTGCGGTTTTTCGGGCAGCGGGCAGCCTAAGCGATCTGGATCGGGTGTAGCCCCCTTCGATAGATCCGGACAGAGATCGGCCTTATCGGGCACACCATCGCCATCTCGATCGAGCTCGACCGGGCAGCCGTGCTTCTTCGGATCGCGACTAGCGACACCACGCTCCGTCGGACAAGCATCGTACTTGTCGATAATGCCGTCTCCATCACCGTCCGGCTCATGCTTGGTCGTCGGTGCATAAGCCACCCGGAGCAACCCTCGAACATCGGGCGTTCCTGGCTGGCGCACAAAGCCCAGCCCGACCGCAGCCCCGACCTGGATCATGTCCTTGATGTTGTAGTGCCCGGTGATCAGCGTTTCGAGACTGGTGCCATAGCGAGAGAAGCTGTCCTTGCCCGCCAGCGCCGAGGCAAACAGCAGCTCGGGACCAACCGCAAACCGTCGCTGCTGATCGTAGTACATGCCCCGCAAGCCCAGCTGAAGCTCGGATGCGGCCCGTCCTGTCTCGATGCCGGTCCACTCCTGCGGGAGCTTGGTTTGAGCCTCAGGACGGATGAACGCTCCGAGACTGCCCGACCACATCAGCTTGCGCCACACGCCGGCAAAAACGACCTTGGGCAAGGCGCGCACCGACTGATCGCTAACGATCGACGGGAGCGAGTCGGTGATGCCACGCAGCGGGATCCACAAGTCGAGTCCCGCGCTCACGGACCACGTGCTCTTACCCGGCTGTCCATAAATCCTAGCGAGAGCCCCAATCCGAGGATCTCCCACGGAGAAGCTGCCCTCGCCGGGATTCTTGTCGATCAGCGAGCCTTGACTGAGCATCACCACCGGCAGCGAGGCCGTGACAAGCACTCGATCCAGAAACGAGCCCGCCACGTCGAGGTGCCCAATCATCTGGTGAGTCACCAGCGACTGAGTCTGCGTAAACCCAGCGCTGTCCTTATATCCAAGGACCAGCGGCTGGTGGGCATAGTTAAGAGTCAGTCCAACAGCAAAATGCCGGGTCGACGAATACCACGGATGCTCGACCGCGAACGACCACTCGCCGGCGGCGGTCGGCTCGTACCGATTGAGCTGATAACCCAGGTTGGGCTGAGACTGGGCGTTGGCATCCGCCCCTGCAGCAAGGGCGAGAGCCAGAAAAGCAAAGATCGAGCGTTGCAAAAGAGGTCGCACAGCTTCCCTCCATATCCTTAAAGGCACCGAGCCACCGACGGACAGGTGGCGCGCTTAGTAATCCTCGTGCGGGTCGTTAGTGGTTCGCTTGGCCTCGGCGACGCTGCCGGAAAAGACCAAGCAGCGACAGCAGTACCCCTGCGAGCAATCCAGACAGGCCACTTGCCGAACCGCTCCCTGAGGTGGAGCATCCCAGGCCACCACCCGCCACGCGCAGCACACCGAGTTCGGTTGTCTCGACAACGGTGTTGTCGCCGGGGTTCGGGTCGACCGAGCTATCCGATGCCACCGTTGCGGTGATGGTCACCGATGGAGGATCAGATACCGGAGTACCACTCGGCAGCACCGTCACCGTCACCACCTGCGTCGAGTCTCCTGGCTGGAACGGACGGTAGCGCAGGCAGCTAACTTTCTGATCGACTAGTGAGCAGCGCCAGCCGGGCTGGGCCGTCAGTTTGTCGACGAACGCACCGCGCTGAACTTCGAAGGTGACCCGGAGTGGACCTGGGTCAGCCACTCCGCTCTGATTCTTGATCGATACTGCGTACACGAGCGGCGTGTCCTGTCGGGCAGCTTGTGGCTCATGTTGGACCGCAACCGACAGATCGATCGCCGGTTTCGGACACAGGTGCGTCACAACGTCGCAGGAACGGCCTCCGCAGTCCGCGTCCGTATTGCAGCCACAGAAGCCCGGCGCAATACACTGGTTGCCCGGACCAGAGGCAATGCACGCGGAAGAAGTGCCAGAGCTGCACTGCACGCACTTGTTCATCGCCGAGCAGACCTCGGTGCCACCGGGAGTGCCTTGGCAATCCGCATTCGTCGCGCAAACGTCGGTGCAGCGCGGCATGGCTCCACTTCTGTCACAGACGGGAGCTCCGAGGCTACAGTCGTCGTTGGTCACGCACGGAGGAACCACCACAATCGTCGGCGCGTTGGGAGTTACTCCATTTCCAGATGGGAAGGAGATCGGCCCAGAGCTGGCTCCGCCGACCGGAGTGGTAGTGGTGTTGCTCTGCAGCGGCAGTTCCCCGGCAGCGCGATCGTCGATTCGCACCTGATACTTCACTACCACCGGCGGATCGGTCGGATCGATGGTTCCGCCCTTGGTGGCTGTCGCGCCCTTGCCGATTCGAATTCGCAGCGTACCCGTCAGAGGATCCCACTCGACCTGATCGTCACCGGGTTTGTCGGTCTTGCTCCCATTGAGACTGGTATCGGCACCGACGTACATTCGCACCGTCTCGGGTACGTATGACAGCCCGGGTGGCAGCTTCTGCTCAATGATGATATCCCCACCGGGCGCGTCACCAATGTTGCGGCTGGTCGAGGTGAACTCGATGATGTCGCCCGGCTTGGTGCTCACGCCCTGGGGATAAGTCAGGATCGTCTCGATGATCGGCTTGGTGCTGGCAATCGACGTCGCCACCACACCAAGGAGCACGATGTCCTCCTTGGTGGACTCAAGGACCATCGTCGCTTGGGTGTCGTTTGCCTTCAGGTACGGCGAGACGTCGACGACATCGAGATCGAGTCCGATCAAGCTGCCCGGCTCACCGCTCATCTGCGGCATGTCCCCAACCTGCGTATATGGTTGGCCCAAGTAGGTGCGCGTGCTGTTAAAGAAGTTGTTGTCTGAGCCAGTCGTGCCATCGACCAATCGCGTGCCATTGAAGCTCAGCGAGTCGCCGTCGTAGTCGTGGTCACCGTCGTACGCAACGGTGGCGAGCTTGGCATCAATTTTGGTGCCCATCGGGACGCGGAAGCCCGATAGGTTCACCATGGTCTTGGTGCCACCGACGACGCCCGTCAGTCCGTCCCACAGCGTCAGGTTGCGGATCGGCACTCCGTCCTTTTGATAAAAGACCACGATCGACCAGGTCGCGTAATTGACGTCGGAGTTGGTGTTGACCGCTGGCATCCGCGGCACACCAGTCACTCGGTACGGACCCGACCCGTACTGCTGAAGGAGTCCGGTGATATCGGCAGAGGACTGATAGCTCTTGCCGCCGATGTAGTTGCGCTCGATATCCGCCGTAGCGGCAACGACCATCCGGGGCGGCTGACCAGGTCGCTCGAGCGTCACTTTGCCGTCTGGAGGACTGCTTTCCTCATAGGTGCCGGCCCAATAGAGCCGCGCATAGGTCACCTTGGCCCCGTCGGGAAGGTTCAGCACCGCAGTGGTCCGTGCGTCAGGAACCTTGACATCAATGCTGGCGCTCGCGCCTCCGCCGCCACCGGAATCGTCACGCCACCAGACATCCGCCGAAGAGTCCTCGATGTTGGTACCGCAGTTTGCGACATCCACCGTCCCGACGATCGGCTTGGGAATCCCCGGTCGACAGTCGAAACCGAGGGTATTGCCCAGCAGGATCATGTCTCCACGCTGGTCAATCTGGTAACGCAGCTTCGGTTCTGCCTCGGCAGCTCCGAAGGAGAAATAGGCCAGCGCTGACAAGGCGGTTGCAAGCGGCAGTCTCGCTGAGCGGCGACGGCCAAACCGTTCAAGAAACTTCATAAAGAGCCTCCTTCAGGCGCAAGCGATAGATTTGGTCCATGATATGTCTGCGTATTTTTGTAAATCAAAACACATAAAACACGCAATTTAAAAAACCTTTTTCGACAAGCGATACCGTGACTTAGCGGGCTCTCGGATCTGACTTTTCCGACGATAATTTGGGAAAATTACCGCACCCCAAGTCCGACGAGGGCTCCCACCAAGAGTATCAGTGATCTTTTCTGAAGTTTCGAATCCTACAATTTGGCTAGTGATTGCCCCAAGGTAGGAGGACATCGGGAAAATAGGGATGCCGTCGAAAATCGAACGACTATGGCGGCAGGCACGAACGTGCGAGAGGACGAGCGACGGCCAACAAGGCGCGGACCGCAGTGATAGCTAGCGTGCCGAGGCGGCGCGACGACGACGGAGCATGAGGAAAAGCGACAAGACAAGCAGCGCAGCCGGCGGACGATCCGAGCGGCCTCGCCCAAGCTGACAATCGCAGTGGATTCCAGGCAGCGGACGACTCGGGCCTCCGTCCGTTGAAAGCGGCCCGTCGGTCGCACTGAAGTCGGCACTTGCTGAAGCGTCGATCGGCGTCGCGAGATCCCGAATCGGGCTCGCCATGTCGATCACAGGTGGACACAACGGCGTGCCATCCGACGAAAAACCATCCAGCGGAGAACTTGAAACCACCGTTCTCATTCGGCCAGTGCGCGTATCAATGACAAAGTAGACCGAGTCACCCGGCATCACCGACGACGACACCTGCGCACTCGGCGTCGAGCATGGCGCGTAGGCAAAGCCGCTCGGCCCCAGCTCACGAGGTGCCGTCGCAGCTTGCTCCATCATCTTCCACTTCCAACCTGCCGCCAGCGCCTTGCTTGCCGTATGCCGGCCAACGAAAACTCCGGGCCGAAGCACTTGCAACTCGACCGCAGTCGCGTTCACGCCGACCAGGTTTTGGAAGTCTCCCACGGCGAACCAGCGCGGGCAGGCTCCATCGGGTGAGCGCGTCATCAGCGTGTCACCAAACGAGCGATTCCCGGGTGGCGAAGCATCGCTTGGGTCGGCGAGCGTGCGGGTGTCTAGATAGAAGCGAACCGGACGACTGACATCTGGTCGGATGATGCGAAGGTTGCCGGTGTCGTTGCCCGTCGGGTTGCCAGCTCCGTCGCAGCTCCCTTGTTGTCCAAGCGCCACTGCCCAGACCCCTTGCGGCAGGATCTTGTATTCGAGCAGCGCTGTTGGATCGAGGCTCAGCTCCAGCGAGTAGATGCCATCGCCCGCTGACTCATCCACACCGACGCCATCATCTTTGAGCTGAGGACACTGATCGAGGTTCCAGCCCCCGAGCGCACTCTGGTTGCCGCAAATCTTTGGCTGCGCGAGCGCCGGACCTGCCCAAAGACACCCGACCAGGACCGTAGCTGCCAGCCCGAGCGATCGCCAGCGCATGAACGATCATCCAGTCTTGATTTGGAACAGTGCCTCGCCAAACTCGACGGGCCGTCCATTTTCCCCGAGGATCGCAACCACCACGCCATCTACCTCGGACTCTAGCTCGTTCATGAGCTTCATCGCTTCAATGATGCACAGCGTCTGCCCCTTGCGAACACGCTGGCCGACCTCGGTAAACGTCGGTGATTCGGGGCTGGCCGAGCGGTAGAACGTGCCGACGAGAGGTGCCGTGATCACGGTGATGCTCTTGTCGATAGGATTGGCCTTCCCGGTTGCCGGCGGCGGCGAGGAAGCCTGCACCGGTGCCACAGCCGTCACGATCGGAGCGGCCTGCACGATTGGAGCGGCCTGCACCACCTCGGTGCGACGTCCACACAGCCGAAGCCGTTCGCCGGACGGCTGGGTAAGCTCCAGCTCCGACAGCTCGAAGTCCTTCATGACCTGCGCGAGCGAACGAATCGCCTCCAGGGTCAGCGTGCTATCGATACGGGCCGACTCGCTCGACAGTGTCGGTGAGTCGGTGGTGGATGGATCGGACGTCCTCTTGGTCGTCATGCGGTTCTCTCTTTGGAGGCTGCGATTATCGTCGATCAGAAGCGCGCCTGGAGCGTGAAGTTAAAGCCAAGGCGATTGGGGTTTTCAAACACCCGCTGCTTGAGCTGCGTCACCGGATCGGTCACGAGCCGCGTACCGTTGGGATCGTACTGATAATAGGTCTCGACGATCACCGCGAACATCTCCAAGAAGTCCTGCCGGGCTGCGAGCTTGGTCGCAATCGCCGGAAGAGTATCCTGGCCCTGCGGCAGGATCACCACATCGCCTTGGTTGCGCACGACCAAGATGGCTGGTGACGAATCGAGCGGATTTACCGCAGCGGTCGGTGGCTTGTAGCTCGCAGGGCGATCGACACCAACGGTAAGCCCAATCGTTGTACCCAACTTTTCGACGTAATAATCAAAGCCGGTCGCCGCGAAGAGCTCGGGACGTATCTCGACGCCCGAACCCGAGGGGAAGTCCTGGAAGGGCACCAAGCTCGGCTGGTTCACCAGCAGGTACTGCAACGACCGATACATCGCATCGAGTCGATAACGGAAGTTGCCGTACTGGAGCCGGAAGTTAATGTCGCCCGCCAGTCCCCATTGCGCCCGGCTCGATTCGGCTTGGTCGGGATTCTCGAGCGTCGTGGCCTCAGCCGTAAACTCGCTCATCAGTAGCCACGACACCCCGGGGGTATAGAACGGCTTCGTCAGATAGCGAACGGCACTATTGGGATCATTACGATACAGCGCGGTATCCGCCGACAGCGACGGTGACAAACGATCCCAAGCCGAGAGCTGCACCGAGACGCCATAGGTCTGCACTGGCAGCCGCTGCGTTAGCACACGCGGAATCGTGCCTCGATCAAAAAAGCCGCCGTTGGCCTCCAGCCGCAGGTGCCCCGGCACCAGATCGACACCGGCACCACCGAGGATCCCATAGACGGAGTGGAGCTCTTGATCCTGCTCATAGCGCAGCACAGAGGTCTTCGCCCCGAAGTACGCATACCAGCGATCATCGGCAATCTGGATGCGTAGACCCGGAACCGGCGGCGTCGGTGGCGGATTCAAGTTGGTCGGAACGTCAGGATTCGCTTTGAAAAAGATCGGCGAACCACCCCACGACAGACGCCACGAATAACCAAGGCGCATTCGGTCGGAGTTTAGCGGGAAGGCCGTCACCGATAGGTTGGTCTTCTTGGTCCGCGTCGGGTCGAAGTAGTAGTTCACCTTGATATAACTACCGTCGTCGATGGACGATAGGTTCACGTCGGAAAACTGGAGCAGACGCAGGACGTAGGCGGCCTCGGCTTCCCACCGCTGACGCTGTACCGCCTTATAGAGCACGATGTGCGTCAAGCTCTCGTAGCCGGTAAAACGCGTGTCGTAGTTATCGAAAAAGAGCACGCCGAGTTGGTTCGGGCGATCGAAGCGCCAGCCCGGAACCGGAGGATTCGTCTCACCGGGCGCCGCCAACACGTTCTCATTGGTCAGCGTCACGTTGAGCCGCGTATCCACAAAGTCGCTGCCGAGCGCCGGCGCAGCAAACGCCAGAACTCCCACCGGCAGCAGGTAGGCCCAGGCCCGTGGTGTCGCCCATGCTGTAGGGTGAAGCGTCCGTCTTGGCGAAGTAGCTTGGTGCATCCTGAGTGCTCCTAAAATGACGCCGCTTGTTATCACAGGTCACCCGTAAAGCGCCAATTTGTTGACGGAATTGCGACGGAAACGAGCCCATCATCGATGCTTGGCTCTGGAGGACTCTCGACTGACTCTCGGGGGCTACCTTGACCTTTGTGATCCGCACGGTTAGGCTACCGGCCATGCTATGTGGCCTCACTAGTTCGCTTGTGTGCAGCCTTGTGCCCGGGCGATCGCAGTAAGGTGTGAGGACGAGGTAACCGCTATGGACCAAAGCAAGAAGACGATGCGCCACTTCTACTGCCGCGACGCCCTTTGGGAGACGTTCGAGGCAATGGCCGCCGACTTCGACTGCTCGGTTGATTACCTTGTGAATGAGGCCATGCGGATCTATGCCCGCTCGAAGAACTATCAGGTTCCATCGGGAGGTAGCTCGGGCTCGCAGATTTCGACCGCAGGACCGAGTGCAGGAAGCACCGGCACTCCCTCTGGTCTACGAGCCGATCGGCCTGAACGGCCCCCGTCGACGACACCTTCCCCGTCAGGAGCAGTGGAGCGTCCGACGCCAGCGACCAACATGGGATATCTGCCTCCGGTTCCGCGTCCGAACTTCGGAACGATGCCCAGAGCGAACGCGCTTCCTCCGCCCCCACCTGCCGCTGGACCAGCGACACCACCGACGGGAACTCCCGGCTGGAGCGGAACCGGAACAGAGAGCCCCGCTCCCCCCCTGTATCTACTATTTCAAGGCCAGCGCGTCCTCATCGACAAAGATCAGTTTGTAATCGGACGAGGCAGCAAGACCGCTGACCTGGCGATCAAAGACGGCAACATCTCCCGCCAACACGCCGTAGTACTCCGTCGCAATGGGATCTACTACATTAAGGATCTCGGGTCGACAAACGGCATCGAATACAAAGGTATGCGCATCGACAACAAGCGCATTGATGAAGGAGACACCTTCTTCATCTGCGACTTCGAGCTGCGCTTCACCTATCAGCCGTGATTCAGATGCGAACCGCACTCTCCACCCTCGGAATCGTCCTGCTCATCAGTGGGGCGGCCATGATCCTACTGCGACGCTTCGGCGTCATTCACACCTTTCCCCTGGCTGGCTCTCTGCAGATGCTCGTCGGCTATGTACTCCATCGAGTGTCGCGCTCTTTGGGTAGTCCGTGAGCTGTCTGTCTTCGGCCCTTTCGCAGACGCTGTGCTGGGTTCTGGGCAGTGGACTCCTGTGCCTCATTGGGTCCGGATGCGGCAGTAGTGGCGCAGTATCCCCATCGGGAAATGCCGTCGGAGTAATCTGCATCCCAAGCGGTTGCCTAAGCGGTGCGGTCTACCAGCACACTGTCTCTCTTGGCAGTAGCGACCCGCTGGCCATCAGGTTCAGCGTCTGTCGCAACCAGGTCTGTGCCCAGACCCAACTTGCTCGCGATGGCAGCTCCGCTCAGTTTTTCGGCCGCGTCGTCGGACCGCTCTCTGTCGAGATATCCCTTGATACCAGCAGTGGAGCGCTACTGGTGCATGTCGTGGGTCGTCCCGAGCTATTGAAAGACGGCGATTCCTACGAGCTGACCATCGACGGAATTGGGCCCACGAGCATCCGATCGGTGATTCCGTCTGCGACCTACAGCAGAACTCCCAAGTCCGATAGCAACTGTACCGCAGACTGCATCAGCGTAGCGTTTCCTACCTGACTCGGTTGATAACGGATTCGCTCCCAGTCGCTCGCTCGGCTACCGAAGACAACTGTCCAAGTGCCTGTACGAGTGCTCGCTGCTGAGAAGCCGACAACTGATCCGCCAACACCGAACGAAGCGTCTGATCACAGACATCCTTGGCCCGCAAGTAACAAGCCAGCCCGCGTGGCAAGAGCGCCACAGCAGAACCTCGCTTATCGAGAGTGACGGCCGCTCTTTTGAGTAGCTTCCGCTGTACCAACCGATCCACCACCCGGGTCAGTCCACTTGGTGTAATCAATAAACGATCTCGCAGTTCTCCCATCCGTAGCGACCGCTCTTTGCTGTCCAGCAGTACCCCGAGTAGCTCGAATTCGCTAAGCAGCAGATCGCACTGATCACGAAGTGCCGCTTCCACCAACTGGCTCACACTGCCAACGGACAGCGTCAATTTATGCCACTGTTTTGAGTCAATCATTTGAGTCGCAGAATCCGTACTTTGTTGTGTAAACAAACATTTGTTTGTTTCCGCAAGCAAGCACTTTGTTGACTGGTCAAATACTGAGTCTTGATGAAGATTCCGGCTTGGAAGAGTCCGAGTTGACACCTCAAGACCCCCAAATCCGCCAAATTCGCTGCAAAAAACCCATCGCATCCGAAATTGGCCGGACCAAAAACTCCTCCCAGTTGGCTTCTCGACGAGCCGAAATCCGATCAGCTTTTTCTTCCGCAAAACGCCCGTCGGAAAAGTCAGTGCTTGGGGTGTGATCTTCTGCCTGTGGCTGAAGCAACAGATTGCGGCCACCGTCGGCAAAACTGAGCAACATGCTCCAGCAGCGACGGAATGATTGTTTTCAGAAATTGAGGCTTCTCCCCTTGGAATAGGATTCAAGAGGGCTACGTTATGAAGGGTATGTTCGATCGTCCGAAAAAGCAGGCGACCGCCCAGCGAGCGCGTTTTGAGGAAGAAGCGCTCATCCATATGGACGCCCTGTACTCGACAGCACTGCGATTGACCCAAGACCCACGCGACGCCGAGGACTTGGTCCAAGACGCGGTGCTCCAAGCGTACCGAGCCTTTGATCAGTATCAGCCCGGCACCCGCTGCAAGGCCTGGCTCTACAAGATCCTGACCAACACCTTTATCAATAAGTACCGTCGCCGAGTGCTGGAGCATGACGTGACAAATGGGATGGTGCAGCGCGGCGATAGTGGGGCGCTGTCGGAAAGTCAGTTCCAATCGGCACACAACGTCGAGGACACGCTCAGCTTTCGGCTGATGTCCGACACGATTGCGCGGGCCTTGGCGGATCTGCCAGAGGACTTTCGACTCGCGGTGCTACTCAGCGATGTAGAGGAATTTTCTTATCGCGAGATCGCCGACATCATGGACTGCCCCGTGGGAACCGTCATGAGTCGGTTGCACCGCGCCCGTCGGTTGTTGCAAAGTGCGCTGCGCGATCATGCGATCCGCTCCGGTATTATCAAGGACCAATCGGCCGCTAAGACCCAAGAACCAGGGCGAGTCATCCCGCTTACTCGACGAGCAAGCAGCAAGAACTAGCGCACAGCCATGCAGTGTAGCGATCTCGAACGTGACCTTGAAAGCCTGGTAGACGGAGAGCTTCTGGCTTCCGACCGCCTCCAGCACGAACGCCATTTGGGCGAGTGTCAGGCCTGTCATCGCCAGGTGCAGGCTCGTCGAGAGCTACGCAAAGCGCTGCGCGAGGCGGTAAACGCCCCCGCTCCGAGTGCATTGAGATCTAAGGTTACGCAGCGTCTCGACGCGGAAGACCAATCACAACTCGCGACAGAGGAATCGTGGCTGTCGCGATTGTGGCAGCAGCCAGCGGTCATGCTGCTTGCGGGGGCACTGGCGGGGCTGCTGCTAATGCCAGCGCTTCGCCCGTCGCAAACAG
The DNA here is from genome assembly GCA_044228505.1 of Polyangia bacterium. Classification (GTDB taxonomy): domain Bacteria; phylum Myxococcota_A; class Polyangia; order Palsa-1104; family JAEUJZ01; genus JAEUKA01. The sequence goes on from JBGAUT010000008.1 coordinate 137,809, forward strand.
CGCGCCCAGACCGTCCGATCGTGGTCGATGCCATGATCTCGCGCCATCAGCTACCACTCCCGCTCGACGTGACAGGAGAACCCGAAAAGGTTCGCTCGTGGTTTGCTGGCAAAGTACCGTTCATGGTCCCCGCTCCGCAGCTTGAGCCCGTCGCTGTGCTGCAAGGTGGTCGACTTGCAGACCTAGGCGATCGCGAGGCGGTGTTGCTTCGCTATCAGCAGAGCGGGCAGCCGATTTCGGTGTTTGTGTTCGATCCCCAGGGTCTGGATCTGAAGGCCCGTCGCACCATCATCGGTAATCGCGAGATCCTGCTTCCCGATGGCCGGGGCTACCAGGTTGCAGTGTTTCGCGATCGCGGGCTCGGCTATGCCGTCACCTCCACGCTCAATGAGCCGGAGTTCCTCAAAGTCATCAGCGCCATGGTCAGCGGCCACTAACAGCCATCCGAGTGAGCGGTCCACCTAGCGGTGCGATCGCGTGTTTCGGCGGATCAGAGCATCGTTCGTCGGATTATCATCTGCGTGGTGTCCTGTTTGCTTCCACGTGGGTTATCTCGGCGACTCGGGCGGTTGGCCCTGGTGACTGCGCTCGTCGTACCTGGCCTCAGCCTCGGGCTGGCCGCAAAATCGTCGCCTGTCGACAAGCGGCTCGCGACCATCCAAAAAGCGATCGTTGCCTATCACAGCGGCGACTACGAGCGAACCCGCAGCCTGCTGACTCCATTTGCTGATAGCGACCAGCTCAAGGATTATCGCAGCCGGGACTATTTGCTGTTTGTTCTCGGGGATAGTGAAGCCCTCCTGGCGGTCGAGTCCGCCACACCGTCTCTGTGCAATCAGGCCAGCAAGCATCTCAAGGCGGCTGAAGCGGTCGCCGAAACGCCACTCGGTCTGCAAGCGCGGGCACGAAACGCCGACTGTCTGCGCATCTTGTGGAAGGTGACCGAAGCGGAAGCGGCCTATCGCAATGTGCTCGGCAGCGCCAAGAGCACGATCGATCTGGGCATGGTGCGCTTCCGGCAAGCCGGGCTGCTCTCGAGCGGCGATGAGAAGCAAAGTCAGGAAGCGCGGCAACTGCTACGCAAGCTGTACATCGATCATCCGCTGCACCCGATGGCAGAGCCCGCGCTCATCAAGCTCCGCGAGCTCGACCGCGAGGCGAAACTCGACGCTCAAGAGCACCTCGACCGGGCCAAAAACCTACTTTCTGGTCGCCGGTGGCCCGAGGCTGTGGCTGAATTGCAGGGACTGCCTCCTGACCTTGCACCGACGCTGCGGGACGAAGTGGATTACTGGCTCGGGACGACCTTTTATCGGATGCGTCGCAACTATGGCGGCGCGGCGCAGCTCCTTTTGACGGTGGCGAAGCGCCTGAAAGGGGATCGCCAGGCGGACGCGATGTTCCACGGAGCACGAGCGTTGTCACGGGCCGATCGGGACGATGAAGCGATCGTGGGATACCGCGAGATGCTGTCGGTCCATCCCCACTCGAAATATTCTGCCGAAGCGAGCTTTCTCATCGGTTGGCTCGAATACAACCGCAGCAATCACCAGCAAGCGATCACCAGCCTCGAAGACATGCTCCGTCGCTACAGTAGCAGCTCGTTCGCCGAGGAAGCCCGCTGGTACATTGGCTGGTCGCGCTATTTGTTGGGTGATTTCGCGGGTGCACTGCCGTCGCTGGAAAGCATTGGCAAAAAGTCCGGTCTGCTCGGCAGCAAGGGTCTGTACTGGTCGGGCGTCGCGCAGCTCAAGCTCGGGAAATCGAACGAAGGTTTGGCGGTGCTCCGCAAGCTGGCCGAGCGAGAGCCACTGTCGTATTACGGCATGCTCAGTCGGGTCCGGCTCCGTGAAGCAGGACAGAAGACTCCGCTGTTCATCGATCCGGCGAGACAGAGTCCGGATGGCCTGCCCGAATGGCAACAACCTGCCGACAAGCAAGTGCTCGCCGATGACAAGCTGCGCAGATCCGAAGAGCTACTGCTGTTTGGAATGAAGGCGGAAGCGGGTCAGGAGCTGCAGCGAGTCGAGTCTTCGCTGATTCAGAAATATGGAACCGGAAGAGCGCTCCCGGTGCTATTCGCAATGTATCATCGCGCCGAGAGTTTCCGTCGCCCGCACCTGCTTGCAGAGGTGCATGGGAGTGCGGCGCTGCGCAAAGACCCGCATGCAGTTCCCGATGCGCGTCATTTCTGGGATGCGATGTATCCGCTGGCATATCGACAGCTCATCGAAAAGTACGGCCCGAGCGGAGAGAATCCGCCGCGCTACCTGTACTCGATCATGCAAAAGGAGTCAGCATACAACCCCTACGATGTTTCCTATGCGGATGCGATTGGGCTGTTGCAGATGATTCCTCCGACGAGTCGACGGGTTGCTCCCCACATCTTGCGACCGTATACCGATGATGTCCTGTATGACCCCGATGGCAACATTCAGTTCGGAGCTTGGTACATCGGACGACTGCTGAAAAAGTTCAAGGGACAGATCGCTCTTGGCGGAGGTTCCTTCAACGCCGGCCCCAAAGCGATGACTCGTTGGCTGGGACGTCATGGCGATCGTCCTCTCGATGAGTTCGTGGAGCTTTGTCCGTATACCCAGACTCGCGAGTACATGAAAAAGCTACTCGGGATCTACGCGCACTACGTGTATCTGTGGGACAAGGAGGAGTATCTGCCGAGTCTGAAGGTGGATAAGGAATTCCTGTCCACCGACGGTATCGACTACTGATTCCTGCTCTTACTCCGACCAACAAAGGAGACGTTTCGCGATGATTGAAACCGTGATGATTTCGACTCCCAACGGACCTTCGATGGCCTCACTTGCTCTCCCCAAGGGAGACGGTCCACACCCTGCGATCATCATTTGCCATGAGTGGTGGGGACTCAACGACGACATGAGGCGGCTCGCCGAGCGCTTTGCTGCCGAAGGATTCATTGCGCTGGCTCTCGATCTATACGAGGGCAAGTCGACGGCTGATCCTGGTGAAGCCATGCAACTCGTGATGCAGATGAAGACCGATCAGGCGCTGATCACGATGGAAAAAGCGGTGGCCTATTTGCAAGGGGATGCGCGTTGCAACGGGTCGATCTCGATCACCGGATTTTGCCTCGGTGGTGCCATGGCGATCGCGGCTGTCTGTAACATCGCCGGAATCCGCTCGGCGGTTCCCTTTTACGGACTCCCAATGCCAAAGTATTTGAAGTTCGCCGGTCTCCGGGCTCCGATTCTAGGACACTTCGCCCAGGTCGACGCCCACGTCCCGGCCGAGAAAGTCCAAGCCGTCGTGGAGCAAGCTCGGGCAGCGGGTGTTTCCTTCGAGTGTCACTTCTACACCGGAGGCCACGGCTTCATGCGCAAGCCCGATCCGCAGAGTTATCACGAGGAGTCCGCACGTCTAGCGTGGGACCGCACGATCGCGTTCCTCAAGAACCACGCCGCCGCATAACTCCCGCCTTCTGCCATCAGTCTGATTTCATTTTCTAATCGGACTGCGTGGCGTTTTTTCTACCGATCACTGCGAGTACCTGCTCCAGGTCGCGGATGTGCTCCGCCCGAAGCTGCACCGCGTCGTTTTTCTTTTCGATTACACCATCTATCACCAAATTGCGTGTTCCGTAAATCACCGGCCTCTGCTCGGCCAATAGTTGCGGGCTGACAATTACGTTGAGCAACCCACTTTCGTCTTCCAGCGTCAGGAACATAAATCCTTTGGCGGTCGGAGGACGCTGCCGAATGATGCAGATTCCGGCCACACGTACCTGACTCTTGTGGCTTCTTTGAGACAGTTCACCTAGCCGCACTACGCCATAGGACAAAAGCTCGCTTCGAACCAGTGCAAGGGGATGTGGACCGACGGTGACCCCGCTGCCATGAAGGTCGGCTTGCAGCTCTTCCATCTGTGACATTTCCCGCAAGGGTGAAGGATCTTGCTGTTCCGATTCCGTGATGGACAGTGAGCTACTCCGCTCCCACTTGCTGACTTGCCACATCGCTTCACGCCGACTCGCCTTGTTTTGCAGAGAGGACAGGGCCCCTAGCTCGGCAAGCTGAGCAATCTCTTCTTGAGACAACGCCCGACAGCGGTTCATCAGATCCGCGATATCGCCAAACGGCCGTTCGCCTCGCGCCCCAAGGAGTGCTTCTGCCGATGAACGACGCAGCCCACTTACGTAACGCAGACCGAGCCGCAGCACCTTGGAAACCGGTGGTGTCCGGACTCCGAACGGTGCCGCATGCCACGGACTCCTATCAAACGGAATCACGTTATCGACCGTGTCTGCCGTCCAGTACCCGACTTCACGATCAGCACTGTGCTCAATCGAGCATTGCCACTGTGAGGTGTTTACATCGATCGGACGGATGATCACACCTTGCCGCTGGGCATCGCGAATCACCGTCGATGGATGATAGAAACCCATTGGCCAAGCATTCAGTAGCGCCGTGTAGAACACCCCCGGATGATGGACTTTTAGGTATGCGCTGGCATAGGTCAGCCAGGCAAAGCTGATCGCGTGCGACTCTGGAAATCCGTACTGTGCAAAGGCGGTAATGGCTTGCTCGATCTGCTCTGCCGCCTCTTTGCCGATGCCGCGTTGCTCCATCCCGGTTCGCAGTTTTTCGACGAGAGATCGCATTTTTTTGGTGCCGTGCTTGCTGTCCATGGCGCGCCGAAGCTGATCGGCTAGTCCGCCACTAAAGCCAGCCGCAACCATCGCCATCCGCATCACCTGTTCTTGAAACAGAGGGATTCCCAACGTCCTCTGGAGGATTGGGATGAGCGAAGGATGAGGAAAGGAAACCGGCTCTTCATTTGCACAGCGCCGAAGGTACGGATGGACCATCTTACCGACGATCGGTCCGGGTCGAATCAGCCCCACCTGCACCACCAAATCGTAGAATTTACTGGGCCGAGTCCGGGGCAGACAAGACATCTGAGCGCGGCTCTCAACCTGAAAAACTCCCACCGTATCAGCGCGGGAAATCATGGCGTAGACGGCTGGATCATCCTTGGGAAGAGCAGCCATATCAAATGGCTGTCCGTCGTGAAACGGAACCATCTTGGTGGCATCTTCCAGCACGGCCATCATTCCCAAGCCGAGCAGATCAATCTTCACGATTCCCAAATCGGCGCAGTCGTCTTTGTCCCACTGAATGATCGCTCGTCCGGGCATCGAGGCTGGCTGGATCGGAACGATCTCGTCAAGCCGCCCCGCCGCGATGATCATGCCACCGGGATGTTGACCAATGTGGCGCGGGATGTCTTGGATCTCGTCATAGAGTTTGATGAGCTGCTTGACGTTGGGTTCGCTGGGATCAAGCCCCGCGCTGCGCACGTGCTCGACAAATGGAGTCGGGGCCGCATCGGCGATTCCAGAACCGGTACTGCCAAACTCATCACCAAAACGACTCAGCTTTTTGGCAAGCTGGGAAATAGAGTCATCTGAAAAGCCTAATATTTTCCCCAGGTCACGCACCGCACTACGAGCGCGATACGTGGTGAACGTCGCGGTGAGTCCGCATCCTGCCGCGCCGTACTTCCGATAGATGTATTGGATCACTTCTTCCCGGCGGCTTCCCGACGGTAAATCGAGGTCAATGTCGGGCCACTCGCCGCGTTCTTCGGACAAGAATCGCTCGAACAGCAGGTCCATCTTTAGCGGATCGCAGGCGGTGATTCCCAGCGCGTAACAGACCGCAGAGTTGGCGGCGCTACCTCGACCCTGCACCAGGATTCCGCGACTTCGACAAAACTCGATGAGATCCCACACGATCAGAAAGTAGCCGGTGAGTCCTAGCTTGCAGATCAGACCCAGCTCGCGCTCGAGCTGATCGCGGGCACGCTGGTCGTACGGACGGAATCGGGTTCCGGCAGCGTCGAACACCACCGCACGAAGGAATTCCTCCTGCGTCTCGCCATGCGGAAGCGGATACTGCGGAAAGCGATAGCCGAGTGCATCCAAAGAAAAGCTACATCGACCGGCAATTTCGACGGTGTTACGAACCGCTTTCGGCAGATCGGTAAGCAGTTCAGCCATCTCATGTGCGGGCTTTAGGAAGCGCTCTCCGTTCGATAGGAGCCGTCGCCCCGCCGCCGCCAACTGCACCTTTTCGCGCACGCAGGTCAGCGCATCGAGTAGTAGGAGCTGATCTCGGCCGACCATGCGCACGTCATTGGTCAGCACCAGCGGCAGATGCTTGTGCTCGGCCATCGCAGTCAGCGCAGCATTGCGACGATCCTCTCGTTCATCCAAGTGAAGCTGAAGCTCGACATACAGGTTCTGGGGACCAAAGATTCCGCTCAGCGTATCGAGCTTGCGCTCGGCCAAAGCCAGGTCTCCGTGATCGATGAGGCTGCCCACTTTGCCTTCGCCCCCACCGCTCAGCGCGATCAGGCCGGTGTGATGCGATTCCAAATCGAACAGCGTCAGGCCGCGACCGCCCCGTGCTGCACTGTGCTGCGTCGTCATGAGCCGACACAGGTTGCGGTAGCCTTCGACGCTCTCGCACAGAAGACCGAGCGGCGCACCATCGACGATGACCTCTCCACCGAGGATCGGAGTCAGTCCTTCCTGACGTGCTGCTTTGTGGAAGCGCGGCAAGCCAGAGGCATTTCCAGAATCGATCAGTCCGACGGCACGATATCCCGCTGAGACGGCCGCTTTGGCGAGATCATCGGGGTCCACGGTGCTCTGCAGAAAGCTGAACCAGCTCTTGCAGCGCAGCTCGACGTAAGGGGACTCTTTGCTACTCATCACTCACCCACCATCGTTAGTCGTAGCGTGCGTCGAGGAACCAGTTGCCCTCGTCGCGATCGAAGAAAAGTCGCAGCGCCTCGCCCCCCGGTAGCTCGACATCGTAGTAGTCGCGCAGGCCTTCATTTCCGACGCTGCCACGAATGCGATAGGGACCACCGGCTCGCAGCACCGGCCCACTCAGCCCGTCACTGTGTAGATGTGTCAGTCGAGCGCCGTTCATCCGCACCGTGGCCGCTCGTGGTGGTCGCAGCATGTGAAGAGCCATTCGGTGCTGTGGGTCTGACACGACGGCCTCGTCTCGATCGCGGCTCGACGGCAGCTTGAGCGGCACCACCTCACACAGACCCGGAAGGTGCGAATCCATCGCCGATGCCTGACCGACGCGACCCTCTCCGCACAGTGCTTGCAGTCGACCGAGCAGCGTCATCAGTCGCTCGGGCAATAGCTGCTCGCCGTCGAACAAGCCAAGCTGCAGCGAACGCGGACGCTGCGCCACCGTCCGCACCGAGAGCCCACGCACCGCCATCTCCGGAGGATGGGCCGACAGCGACAACCGCAAAAGCTCGGTCAGCGTCGCCACTTCACGAGTCGGCGTCGCCACCTTGACCTCGACACGCTGAACGCCCTGCGGCTTTTGCAAAAGCTCGACGGTAAAGTCGCCGCAAGCCAGGCTCATCGCCTTCAGCCTCGCCATCATCCGGTCGGCCAGTCCACGCAGCAAAAACAGCAGTGGCTCTAGGTTGTGCTCTGGTTCATCGAGATCGATCGATTCGCGGATCTCGACCGGCGGTGTCGTCGGTTGCAGCGGTGAGTCATCCTCCCCCGCCGCCAGTCGGTGCAGCCGCAGCCCATCCTTACCCAACCGCGCCGGCAGCTTGGTCCGAGGGAGCGCGATAAAGTCCCCAAGCGTCCGAAGTCCAAAGCGTGACAGCAAAAGTGACTGCGCAGCGGTCAAGGGCAGTACCGACAGCGGCAACGCTCGCAGATACAGTTTTTCTTCCCCGGGAGCGACCACCGTCACATCTATGCGAGCCCGAGCAATCAGCTTCGCCGTCGCGGCATGGCTGGCAATCGCCACCCGTCCGTGCAACCGCACTGACTCGGATTGAATCAGCAACGCCTTCCCGAGCATTGTTTCGTCGGGAAACAGCTTCGCCATATCGCCGACCCCGAGCAGTGCATAGCCATCGCCACACTCGACGCTCGGAGAAAACGCTGAAGCCACGTCGTACAGCGCATCTCGCGCCGCCTGCCGATTGGCTTCACTGAGCACCTGCACCTGTAGCTCACCACACACTGCCCGCGCTTGAGCCACCGTCTGCCCGACCCGCACGCCCATCTGCCGCACCGGTAGCGTTGCCCCTAGCACCACCGAGGTTGGCAACAGCCCATCGCTGACCACCAGCTTCTGCGACCGCAATTCGGGCCGTACCCGTAGCAGCGCTTGGAGTGTCCACGATGGAATCCACAGACAGGCAACTCGCTCGCAGGTCAGTGACATCACTTGGACCTCTATTTGCTCAAGCACCACGACTGAACATCGCCGGGTGCGCCCAGTCGGCTCCGCGTCACTTCGATACGGGCCTGCCTTTGCAAGATCTGCTGTCGTCCACCCGGTGACTGCTTCCAGCGAACACCTTCGTCGTGAAGACCGAGCGTCGCGACGGCAAAGCTCTGCGCCAAGGGTCTGTCGCAACAGACCAGTACAGCCGCCTTGGCCCGCTGCGCTCGTTGGGTGAGTCGCGACCACAAGGCCGCCCGTACGGCTTGCTGCGGATCTTTGGTTTCGACTAGGTAAAGCACGACCAGAGAAATGCCTCCGGCCCCCAGCACCATATCTGCTGCCCGCAAGGCTTCATTACCATTTTTTACCCTTGCCCACAGCATTCGCCGCAGATCTACACCTTGCTCGGCAGCACCGCAGGGATCGAGGGCATCGGCACCATCAATGAGCGCCGTCAGCTCTCGTCTCTGGGTCGCTTGAGCCAACACCGCCAGCGCCAGCGCCAGCCGTCCGACTCTGCCCACTGCCTCGACAATTTGACCGCGTGGCAGCCCGCCGGCCAGGGCTTGATCGATCACCGAAACACCCGTGGGTAGCGGTGGTTCCGTGGTTTCGTGCAGCTCGTTGCGACAGGCCTTCCGAAGCTGCGCGATCGCCACTTGGCGCTGTAGCGCGACGTCGGGGTCCATCGACAAGCTGCGGATGAGGGCCGGTTCTGGCGATTCGATCCGCGCCGAACTGCTAAACATGCGTTCAGGCTATGAGGATCAGATGTTCAGGTCAACAAGTTTGGGAAGATTTTACCCAAATATGGTTTTTAGAGGAAAAACGACTCGAAAAAATTCGCTCCAGTAGTAGCAGTTGCGCTCGGCACTGCCGAAAATTCGAGGCAGCGCACGCTCTTCGTGAGCGGTCGCACCAATCAAATGGGGGACTCATCCATGAGTGAAACACACGTGGGGTGGCGGCTGGCTGTGGCGGGATCGGTTGTGACGGTAGCGACGACGCTGCTCCTGGCTTGCAAACCGAGCGGAAGTGCAGACATGGCGGATCTGGGCTCGCAAATGGACCTGCCGGAAGTCGACGCGACCCCGATCGAACAAATCCAGCTTGGCAGCATCTCTCCCGGCAGCGGCGGCACGGCAGGCGGCACGACCTTGACGCTCACCGGCAGCGGCTTTCGCAGCGGCGCAGTGGTTCGGGTCGGTGGCACGATCGCATCAAGCATCCAGGTCAGCGCGGACGGCACCACCATCACCTGCACCACCCCAGCGCGCCGAGGCAAACCGGGCCTCGTCGATGTCCTCGTCACCAACCCAAGCGGGCTGTCTGCCACCCAAAACCAGTCGTTCCGCTACTTCTTGAGCACCCTGGCCTACGATGTCCCGACAGCACTCACCGGCACCGACATCGGACCGCGCAGCGTGGGCGTGGCCGATCTCAACAAGGATGGTTTTCCCGAGATCATCGTGGTTTTTCAGACGAACAGCACCGTACAAGTCCACAAAAACAGCGGCAGCGGCGCTTTCGGCGTGTCCGTCAGTCGCACCGTCGCAAGCTCACCATTGGGGCTGGTCATCGCGGATCTCGATGGCAACGGCAACCTCGATGTGGCGACGGCCAGCGCGGGAGCCAGCATGGTGAGCGTGCTCCTTGGGGATGGACTGGGCTCGGTGGCGACCGCCGTGAACTCGCCGACAGGAGGTGGCCAGCCGGTGTCGCTGATTGCTCTCGATGCAAATGGCGATGGCAGCCTCGACCTACTGACCGCAAACAGCGCCGCTGCCACAAGCGGTAACCTCGGGCTGCTGCTTGGAAACAAAACCGCCGCGTTCACACTCGGCTCGGCAATCGGCACCGCTGCGGCAACGCTGATTGGACTCACCGCCACCGACCTCGACGGCAATGGCAAAGTGGATGCGGTCGGCGTGCATCGGCTCAACCAGCTCGGCGTAAGCAATGTCTCGGTACTGCAAAACCGAGGTGTGGCAACAGCTCCACTGTTTGCGCTCACTTCCGCCAAGACCAATCAGATCAATCCCAATGCCGTGGGGAGTGGCGATTTCAACCGCGATGGACTTGGCGATGTGGTGGTCACCAATGACGTCGCTGCCACCGGAAAGCTGACGTATCTGCAAGGAGCATCAGGAGCGCAGCTTGGCGACGCAGGTGCAGCCGGTAGCTATGACCTCGATGGCACGCCGACCGCGCTCGCTGTGGCGGATCTCGATGGAGACGGATTCTTGGACGTAATCGTCGCCAACACCTCGGGCGTGTCGGGCAACCTGAGCCTGTTCCGAGGCAAGGGCAACGGAAGCTTCCAGAACTCCCAACGGGTCGATTTTCCGGGGGTCATTCGTCCGGCGGGCATCGCGGTCGGCGATGTGGATCAAGATGGAATTTTGGATCTCGTCGTGTCCGATCAACCGTCCGTGGGCGCGGGCTCGGTGGTCATTCGGCGCGGTATCGGCATGTAACCGCGATGGACGATGACCCAGGCCGCGCTACTTGAGAGTCTTTAGCACCGTCTCAATCCACGAAAACGCCGCGCCTCGTACCTCGGGGAACTGGGTGGCAATCAAGCTGAGCAGCGGCAGCACACCGTAGATCACCACCTGCGAGATAAAAGCGCGATCCCAGGTCAGCTTGCCGGGCTGGCTCTTGGCGATGCGCGACAGCACCTCATCGCGGTTCATCTGCGCCAGCACATACAGCGTCGTTGGTCCCGTCACCACCAGCAGCATGGTGGAGAGCAGCACCATATAGCGTTGCGGCTGAAACGGATACGAGATGAGCGCAAGGAGCAGCAAAACAAATCCGACGGTGACGTTGAGGAGCCCATTGCGCAGATGCGGAAACAGTCGGTTGATGTAGCTGACCACTTGAATCGCCAAAAAGTCCTCGGCGAGCCGCAGCCACAGGTGAAGCGTGTCGGGCACCAGGTGCTGATAGACCTCTGCAGTGCTCTGATCGGGGGAAGGACGGACCCCGAGCACCGTCTCTCCCGGCTTCCCCGCAAGAAGCGCTCCCGGCAAAGGTCGAGCCCGCCACGCTCGCTTGAGGATCTTCGTCAGCAGTCGCGAGGCCCGCACCACCTGAGCATCCGCCACCTCCACCGATACTGGCGTGCTACTGCTCAGCGTCATCTCCTTTTCCAGATCGGGCTGCAGCTCGCGCAACTTCTGCATCAGCAGCTTGATCTGTTCGATGTCATCGACTGTCGACAGCGGCCGCAAGTCTCGATCCAAATCGAGCTGGTTCATGTGATTGACGAGCAATCGAAAGTGCTCTTGCGCCGCCTCGCGACGGGTCAGCTCTGGGAGATCTTCCAAGAACAGCGCTCCGAGGGTGCGAATGAACTTGTGCGGCAATCGCTCCAGCGCCTGCGCCAGTGGGTGATGTCCCAGATGATGCAAGAAGTCGCGAAACACCGACCACAACCGCACAAATCGATAAAACACAAAGCCCAGCGTCGTCACTTGCAGCGCAATCAGGAACCGAAACAACAGGTTCATCGGCGCAATCTCCAGCGACACCAGCTCGGACAGCATCGTCACCGCTTGCAGCAGCGCGAGCAGAAGCCCAGCGAGTAACTGCCACATCGATGGACTGCCAAGCCGGGCCGCGATCTCCGAGATTTTTTGACGAAGCCCACGATCGTCCTCCAGCTCCTCCAACAGATCGAGATACACCGTCGCTAGCTTTTCGAGCAGCCGAATCCGCTGTAGCTCACAGTAGCCAAAGAGCTGGACTCCGCAGCCGAGCAGCATCAGCGGCACCATCGAAGACAGTCCAAATGCTGGCTGCGCACTACGCCGCAGAAACAGCAGGTGGTTGAAGTCGATTTGCAGGTAGTTCACAAACGCGACAAACAGAAAAAAGACCGCAGTGGTCAGCCCGGATAGCAGCAGCGCGACTCCGGCAACTCCGATCCGGCGAGTCCGCGTAGAAATCGCCTGCCAAAGCGACTGAAAGCTGTCATGCAGCCGCTTACGCCAGCTCGGAAACAGGTAATGAAGCGCAGCGTCGATGGCAGTAATCGTAAAGGAGAGCTGCACCACCACCCCAAACAGCGCGATGCACAGCACCTTCCACGACAGGTTTTGGTACACCCCAATGTGACCGGAGTGATACCACAACCGGACCCACATAGAGAGCCGTTTCTCGTCGAGAAACTCATCAAGATTGCCATCGCGAAGCTGCATAAAGTGCGCAGTGTTCAACGCAAAGTAGGCAATCCAGGCCGGCACAAACAAACACAGAATGAACAGCGGCTGGCGCGCCGACTCTTGCTCAGCCAGCTCGTCGTCGAGCAGCGAGCGCACAATGCTACTCCGCCGAAAGATCTTGAGCAGAGAAAATACAAACGGGGGCTCCGGTTCGGGATAGTAGTAATGCCAGAAATATCCGACGACAAACCACAGTCCGATCCCGCCAAGGAGCAGCATCAGCAGGCTCAGCGTGCCTTGCTGATACGGAGAGTAGTGATACTCAAACTGTGCGCGATGCACCGTCGGGTTTTCGTAGACGTAGCCGCCCGACTCATAGTCCTTGATAAACGCGAGCGGAAACAGGGTGTCATTGCCGACAGCGCTCACCCAGATTGCGGGACGACTGCGCGGCTTGTCGACGCCGGGTGCCGCCTGCGAATACTCGATAAGCTGCTCCGGATAACCAAGCAGCGCGACGGTGGCGTTGTACACACCTTGATCGGCATCGCTGGCAAACTGGAGTCGATGACGCAGCCCTCGGAACGGATAGCTCCACTGCTGGTTGCGGGTAAACAGCGGATAGGGCGACACCACCAGCATTCCCTTGAGGTAGGGACGCGCCTCGGGATGGGTAAACAGAATGTCGCTCTCGAACGTAAACAGCACGACATCAGGGCTGTAAGCGCGAATCTGCCGGGCCAAAAAGAGCTTGTCTTGCACGTCGGTGGCGATGATTCCGACATAGCGAATCTTTTCGGCGTAAATCGTGGTCAGGATATGAGCGAGCGAGCGCTCCGCCGCAGAGACCGTGCGCTGAGACAGCGTCGGCATGATGTCGGTGCGTGGGCTGTCATCGAGGATGGTAGGTAGTGGTCGAGTCGTCGGGGACGGCAGAAACTCGGGCAGCCCGCTCGCTTCGTTGCGAGTACCGCTTGGCGAGCTCTTGGACTCCGTGTTGTGAAGACGCGCAATGTGTAGCGGTACCGGTAGCGTCAGGCGGGGCCGGTGCGGACGCTTACAATGACTGCTTTTGTGAACGGGCCGCGCTGGAAAGACGCGAGGATTGCTGGGCGGAAGACCTTGGCTCTGATCAGCGTTGGCGGCAATCACGGCTTGGCCATATCCCGTCGAGGACTCGGTGATCAGCGCCACATCATGCTCATCGGCTCCGAGTGTTTCGGTGAGATAACAGAAGAACTCGGTCTGGAGCGCTTCGTCCGGAATCACCGTTGCCTGAAAGTGCACACTGCGCCCACCACCATCGTATTTTTGAATCTGATCCCGAATCGCACCATTGGTGGCTCGTCCCGACAGCATTCGAAACGACAGCCCGGGATAGTGGCTCAGAAGCTGCTCGACCGAGACTACGCCGCCGGAGAACGCTGGACCGACAACGCGGACCTCTCCACACGACTCACAACGGGCAGGCGGCAGCATCTCCCGCAGGCGCTGCAAATCATCGACGGCACGAATGAACGCACTTTTGTGAATGCCAGCGACCGGTGACTCTCCCACGATATAGAGCAAAAGCAGGCTGCGTCGAGTGGGACCACTGGGCTGGTTCGGAGCGCTCGAGACCCGATGAAACAGTGCAATCCCGGGCTGATCGAGAGGACAAGCACTGTCGGCGACTCGCTTATCGGTGGATACACTCCATGGCAACAGATAACGATCCAGCAAAAAGCCGGTCGCCTCGAGCGCACGCGTAATCGACTCAATCGTTCCATCGAAACCGAGCCGTGGCTCCGGAACGGTCGCGATCAAAAACTGAACGGAGACATCTTGGCTGGTGATGCTCTGCCGGACAGCGTCCAGAGTGGCACGTCCTTTGTCGATTTCTCCGACAGCAAAGTAGGCGGATAAGAGCCGACTTCCCTCAAAGCTCGCGCAGCCCGAGGTTTCCGACGACACGCGTGCTCGTTCCGGCACAGATGGCGCAACGGCAACAGGCTGTACAACGACGCTTGGCGAGCTGACCGGTGTCGGCAGCGCCGAGTGAGCGGGAGGCGAACCCGGCTTAGCCACTGCGTCGGCTTGGCTCGACGGAATCTCGAGTAACAACCAGGCCAGTAGGAGCAGTCCACAAGTCAACCAACTGGGGCGCACACCCCGAAGCGGTCTCCGCATGGCTTCGACGTTAGCAAAACCGCCCCACTCGTGGGAGTTTGTGCGATCCGGCTACGTACGATCGCGGCTAATACAGATCAAATCGCAACAGCCGCCCTTCGAGCATGCCATTCCACAAGACATGTCGAGCCGACGGACGCAGCCCAATCTGCCGCGCCAATTGCAGGTTCGCGGTGTAGACGTAGGCACGATAGCCGACAAAGCGACGCTTCAGCGTGTCGCCCAGCGCTCGATACAGTTCCACCAGCTCGCGCTCATCGCCCATTCGTTCGCCGTACGGAGGATTGCACAGCACAATGCCCGGCTGATTGGTCGGGGGCTCGGCATCGATCAAATCGCAGCGGGTCAGCCGTGAGTAGCGATACAGCCCCGCCGCTTGCAAGTTCTGACTCGCCGATCGCAGCGCCCGCGGATCGATGTCCGAGCCGAATAGAAACACCTCGCTGGCGGGACGAATCTTCTGGCGCGCCTCCATTTGCAGCTTGCGCCACAACCCGCCGTCAAAGTCACGCCAGTGCATAAACCCGAAGTCTCGACTGAGCCCGGGTGCCATCCTCAGCATCGACAACCCAGCCTCGGAAAGCAGCGTCCCGCTCCCGCAGCACAGATCAACAATCGCCGTCGATCGCTGCTGATGTGGCGGGGCCGTGTGAACCGCCTCCGCAATCGGTGCCGCACCCAGCACCGGCTCACCACTTTGGGCAATGATGGCCGCTGCCAGGGTTTCCTTGAGTGGGGCCGGTCCGCCCTGCTGCCGATAGCCACGCTGATACAGCGGTGGGTCCGAGCTATCCAGACTGACCATGCAGCGAGGGCCACGCGGACCTTCGTACAGCTGGACGTTGATGCGCAGGTCAGGCCGCTGCGGATCGACATCAGGCCGCCGCCCCAGCCGATCGCGAAAGCGATCCACCACAGCGTCCTTGGTCTTGAGCGCGGTAAACATGCTGTTGCTAAGCCCCGGGGCTTCACCCATCGCACTGACCGCCAGCGTGCCATCGGTCGTGACGAACTCTTCCCACGGCAGCGTTCTCACCGCTTCATACAGATCCGCCGGACCGCCGCACGAATAGTCACCGAGCACGCGCAGAATTCGCGAGGCACAGCGTGAATACAGGTTCGCTCGATACAGCGCGGCTCTCGGGCCCGAAAATGCGACTGCGCCACTGCGAACCTCGACATCAGCCACTTCGGGCAGAGCAATCAGCTCTGCGGCGACAAGCGGTTCGGTGTGACGAGCGCACAAAGCAAGGTAGCGCGGCCTGGTCGACGAGACCGCTGCCGATCTAGAAACGCTGGCTGGGGTCATCGTCGGTCCTTTCCAAACAGAGTGACGTAGCAGCCCGGCACTTTAGTGACCGGCTACCGGACCTGTCAACGCTCCGCCAGCACTGCGAGGTGTGGGTTGACTTCGCCACCGCACTACCGGCACCGTAGCGGCCATGAGCCCCGACTGCATTTTTTGTAAAATTGCCGACCGCTCGATTCCCACGCCGCTCATCTATGAGGACAGCGAGGTTGTGGCGTTCCAGGACCTAAATCCCCAGGCCGCCCACCACATCCTGATCATCCCCCGTCAGCACTTCGCGGATGTGGGCGAGGCCGCCACCGCCGGACAATCCGCCCTTTTGGGCAAAATCGTCGTCGCCGCCACCCACATCGCCCATGAGCGCGGCCTTACCACCGGCTACCGTCTTGTCTGTAACACCGGCAAAGATGGCGGCCAGACCGTTCGCCACCTACACGTCCATCTACTCGGCGGGCGTCCGATGGGCTGGCCTCCCGGTTAGACTCGGCAAGCGCACCGGCCCAGCCTAGCGCAGCCCGTGGATGAGTTCCTCGGGACTGATTTCCTTTAGG
The DNA here is from genome assembly GCA_044228505.1 of Polyangia bacterium. Classification (GTDB taxonomy): domain Bacteria; phylum Myxococcota_A; class Polyangia; order Palsa-1104; family JAEUJZ01; genus JAEUKA01. Next base: position 154,268 of record JBGAUT010000008.1, read on the forward strand.
CGATCGAGCCGATAGACGTAGTCACGATAGTCTTTTGAGTGAACCTTGCCCGCGGACCGACGAGTTTTCCTCTCGTCTGACGATTCCTTGGGCTCAACGCTCGTCTCACCATCTTGGTCGATGGATGCCCGCAAGTGCACATCGGTCAGCCGCGTCGTCGTAAACCGCACACACGCGAGCCGCAGCATCTCCGGCAGCGCCGTCCACTCAGCATCGGTCAGCAGCCGCATCCGCTGATAACCCGCTACCAGCGCTCGTGCGGTCGAACTCAGCATCGGGCCACAGCGCTTTGGTTCCTCTGCCCCGCCCTTGGCAGCCGCGTTCATCTGCGGAAGCGGTGCAGCGCAGGCAAGCAGCGACACCGCCAAGTCATAGATCAGCGTCGTCCACGCCGCCTGTTCCAGATCAATCATCCATGGACCCTGCTCACTGCGTGCACGGGCTCGCCGCATACAGCGCGCACTGGGGAATAGAACGTTGTCGGGAAATAGGTCACAGTGACCCACACCAGATGGCAACGCCACAAACCGCTGTCGTGCCAGCCCGTCCGCTTCCTGCGAGAGTCGCTCCAGCAGTGGCAATAGGTCGTCGGTCCATCGCGGATGCCGTCGCAACTTGGTCAGCCGCTGCTGCAGATGAGACAGCGTATAGATCCCCTCGCGCCGCACCGGCAGCGTCGCTGTGCACAAGTGGAGTTGACCGAGAAGCTGGCCGACTTCGTGAGCATGCCGCTCGTCATATTCCGCGTCGGTCAATTCGTAGCCATCCACCCACTCATAGACCATCGCCAGCCCCGCAACTTGTCCCTTGAGTCGACCCGGCACCGTCACGAATCCTTGCCGATTGTGTGCCTGATACAGCGCAGGCGTCCGCAGTCCGTGGGACAAAAGATGCCAGATGAGTCGCGTCTCGAACTCGGCGTCCGCCACCGCACGGCCCGGAGACACCCGCAAAAATATCGGGCCAACATCCGTCCGCACGCGAAAATTCTGGCTGATTGTGCCCTTCCAAATTCGCTCAAGCGCAATCAGCCGCAGCCCGTAGGCCCGCAGCACCTGCGTCGCCTCTTCCTCTCCAAACTGTAGCGATGGCCCAGGCATCAGCCGCCCTTCCGCTTGAAGAGCCCGCCGAGCGCACCGATCAGCGTCCAGCCAATGACGTTGCGTGACACCTCGGCAACCCGACCGCTACACCCGGAACACAAAGGCATGTCCACAGCGTCACCCGCCCGTGCCAACCCATTGCAGTAGGCCCCCGAGAGCCATGTGTAACACTTGACCCCGAGTCGCTGACAACGATCACATCGATACAGGTTGCGCGCCGTCCGACCGCGTCTCTCCTCGACCAACACGTAGGTGGTGATGTCCCGACAGTGGGAACAAAATGCCAACTCGGCCCGGCAAGCGGCGCTCGAACAGATGGTCGCGGCGACATCGACCTCGTTCGCGCAGACGGGGCAGCGATAGGTCTTGCTCATACGGCACAGAATACCACGCTCTAGAATCCGCTCTCTCGAAGTCCACAAACTGGTGCGCCCAGCCGTCCCCACCCTAGCTCCTGGCCGAATCGAGAGCTTGACTTCCCAACGATTCATTCCTATGGAACAAAACTTGGGCTCTCTTGTTATTCCTTCTGAACGTTAGCCATAGCCGCCTCAAGCACACACTACCCCGAGCGATCGTGCAGACCCGGTTGTCCGTCACTTGAATCGATAATGTTGAAATGAAAGACCGATTGAGCCTCATGACCCAACGACTCCACAGAACGCTCAGCAACGGATTGCGGGCTCGATTCCGACACCGGTTGGGAGTCCTCTCAGAACCCCCCCCATACCGACTCCCATCGCTTGAAATCTGTCCGTTTTCCAAGAAAGCAGGCTCCTAAATGCGTCGAGCATCCTGGGATGAGTACTTCATGGACATCGCCAAGGTCGTCTCTTCGCGGTCCACCTGCTCTCGAAAGCAAGTCGGTGCCGTCATCGTGCGCGATCGAACGATCTTGTCGACGGGATATAATGGCTCTATTCGCGGCATGCCACACTGCGATGAAGTGGGACACATGCTCGAGTCCGATCACTGTGTCGCCACCATTCATGCCGAACAGAATGCGATCATTCACGCCGCCAAAAATGGGGTGGCCATCGATGGATCCGATCTCTATGTAACGGCCTCTCCTTGCTGGTCGTGTTTTAAGTCGATTGCCAACTCCGGCGTCCGGCGTGTGGTGTACGGAGAGTTCTATCGCGATGCCCGTATCTTTGAGGTCGCAGGGCGTCTGGGAATTGAGCTTCACCATCTCCCTACGGATTCCCAACCGGATTCCGCTGTGGACTCCTTAGGATAGGGAATTGCAAGTGAAAATCCGTCGCTGCCACGTCACAGGAAATCGGCATACTCACAGAAGTTTTTTGTTGACCATCTCGCGGAGGCAAAGCTACGGTGGGGTTCGGTTCTTTGGCGTCTATCCCATATCTTGGCTTGTGAACGAGGTCTTCTGCGGAACATCAAACGGCTCTGAACTGTTTACGAAATCGCCTTTACAACCCTCGCCAGACGGAGGAATGAAACAGTGAAACTCTCGAGCAAACTCTCGAATCTCCTATGTGGGATGTTGCTCATTGCTGCGCCGCTCTCGGCGAATGCCGGGTCGGATGCTGCCGCTGCCTCCTCCAAAACCAAGAAGGCCCGCCGTTCGGGTCCAGTGTTTTCTGGCTGGGTTGCCGCCGAGTCCCAGCTCCGCAGTCGCCCCGCAGCCCGTCCGAGCGGAAACATCGTGATTTCCTCGGTCAATGAGCCAAAACACGTCGTCTCGGTCAACATCTACAACGCCGACGGTAGCTACAACGAGGAAGCCCTCGATCAGCTCAACCGGGTGTGGCGGTGCCGACGAACGCAGACGGAAAAACAGATCGATCCGCATCTGTTTGAGGTGATCTCGCACGTCTATGATCACTTCCAGAAGCCACTCACCCTGGTTTCGGGATTCCGCAACCAGAAGAAGACCACGTCCTTCCATTATGCCGGTAGCGCCTCGGATCTGAGTGTTCCGGGAGTGCCTGACTCGCGACTGAAGGCGTTCGTGGAAGGTCTCGACACAGGCGGCATGGGTATTGGCATCTACCCACACGCTGGCTTCATCCACGTCGATATTCGTCCCGAGCCTAGCTATCGCTGGGTCGACAACTCTCCTCCGGGCTCCAGCGACATGGGTCAACCGAAGACCAGCCGCGATCGCGCTCCAAACAGCTAACCATCGCCACCGACCTCATCAGCGGCCTGTAGCCTCCGTCTCTCAGACGGTGGGCTGGGTGTTCGTAGCGGCGAGTGCTTTGGCCTTGATCCGCAGCTTGTCGATCTCCCCACGGATCCTATCCATGTAGGCCGAAAGCTCTTCATCTGCCGACGGCGGCGCGATGGGCTCGCCAATACACACTGCGATACTGCCTGGATAGACCGGAAAGCTATCACGAGGCAAGACCTGAGCGGTGCCCGAGATACCGACGGGAACTACCTCGATTTGTGCGGCCTGTGCCAGCGCGAAGCCGCCACGCTTGAGCTTGAGCAGCTCCCCACCATCGCCGCGAGTTCCCTCTGGGAAAACCAGCACGGACCGACCTTTGCGAATCAGCTTGTCGGCACTCCGCAGTCGCGCATAGGCCGCCTTGGTGTTCTTGCGGTCGATAAAAATGAAGCCAGCCAGCCACATCCCCCAGCTAAACACCGGCAGGATGAACAGCGAGCGCTTGGCCACCATCACAACCTTCTGCGGCAGCGTCGCGTACAGAGCCAAAATGTCCGTCAGCGATTCGTGATTCGAAAGGTACAGGTAGCTCTTCGAGAGTTCGAGGCGATCACTGACAACCATCTGCCAACGAATCCCGCCGACGACGAAGATGACCCTCGACCAGACCTTGGCGAAGTACAGAAACAGGTCACCACGCGGCGAAAAGGGCCAGGTGGCGACGGCCAACGCCGACATGAAGATCGTGTACGCGATGATAAAGAAGCTGGTGAAAAAAGCGCGAGCTCTACGCATCGGGGCCGAAAGAATGCCTCAGCTCCCTAGCGGCAGTCTACGCCTACGCGCTGTCTGATTTTCGCGCTGGTCCGACGATAGAGCCGTCATTTAAGACGTATTATTTAGAAATTATCACTACAATAAATATTCTACGAGTGCGTGATGCTAACTGCTCCTCGACGCGTTGCCGTGCTGTCGTTCTGGCTTTTCATACGGACCGCCGCACCTTCTGCCGTGGCTGCTGAATCTGAACCACCATCGGGGAACTCGGGAACCAAAAAGCACAATCCCGCGCCCCCGCCCGAGGCCCTCGCTGCCGGACGAGCCTTTTTTGAAAAAGGCCAGGCCTACTACAGTGCGGGCAAGTACCAAGCGGCTTGGGTTGAATTCAGCTCGGCCTTTCAAATCGTCGAGCATCCGGACCTCTTGTTTAACATCGCTCGCTGCGAAGCGAAGATGGGTCGCAAAGACGACGCGGCCCGACATTTCCGCCAATTTCTGGCCGCCAATCCTTCTGATCCCGATGCCGACGGCATCCGCAAGCAGATCGATGAACTGGAAGGCCGCTCGTCACAGCCCGTCGAACGTTCGTCAATGCGCCGTGTCCCTTGGATCGCGACCGTGACGGGTGGTGCGGGTCTTCTGCTGGTCCTCGGTGGTGCGGGGGCCATCGGTGCCGCCAACTCGACGTATTACTCGCTTCAGACCAGTTGCGGGACAGCATGCACCGCAGATGCCGTCAGCGTCGGTCGAACCCAGAGTGCAGTCGGATATTCTCTGCTCGCGATCGGGTTTGCCGCCATGGCCACCGCCGCCGTAGTCGTACCGATTGAGCTTAAAAAAATGGATGCGAGGCCCAAGCTGGCACTCACGTTGTCGCCGAGCAGCCTCGCCTTCCAGGGGAGTTTCTAATGCGCCGTCTGGCGATTGCCTCGCTGCTTATTTTGGGTTGCTTTGACTGGGATGTGCTGTCGTCGACCCTGGGCGATCCCGACCTCTCGGTCAGCGACGATTTGGCAATGGCCGATCTGAAGGAGCCGGACCTTGCGCTGTCCGATCTGCGTACGCCGGATCTGTTGCCGCCGCCCGATTTGTCGTTGCCGGTGATCTCGTTCACTCGCCAAGACGTCACCGCGCTCGGAGGCAAGAAGCCCAACAACGCCCTGTTCGGCTGGAATGCGACCAACCTAACTGCGGTTGGAGACGGTGGCGTAGTCGCGAAAACCATCGACGGCAAAACCTGGACCCTGGTAACGCTTGGTGTGGCCACCACGCAAAATCTCAACGATGTGTGGTTCTTCGACGCCAGCAATGGCTGGATCGTGGGCAGCGGGCCGACCGCCTATCAGTGGAATGGCTTGGCCTGGACGGCCAACAGCGCTGCGCTCACCAACGATGTCTTCGGTGTATTTGGAAGCGCGACCAACAAAGTGGTAGCGGCTGGCAGCGCCGACGCCATCTTCCGTTCCGACGGGACCAACTGGACCAAGAGCAACAACATTGCGCCCAAACCGGCGACCCAAAACGGTGTCTGGGGTATCGGCGGCACCTTCTTTTCGGTCGGCGCAAGCGATGACTGCATCAACATCACCGACACAGCAATCAGCAAGCTGAGCTGCTCGCAGGCGGGCGGTGCCGTCCTTCGGTCCGTCTGGGGTTTCTCCGCTTCCAACATCCTCACCGTTGGTTACGACAACAACACCAGCATCGCCAGCAAATCGAACGGTACCGGATGGTCGAAGGTGAACAACATCCCCAATATCGGCAAGCTCTACGCGGTCTGGGGTGCCTCGGCAACGGATATCTGGGTCGGCGGCGATGGCGGTCAGATCATGCGCCACGATGGAACCAACTGGACCCGCGTCACCGTGATGGGCATCCCCAACACCGAAGTCATCAAAGACATCTGGGGTGCCGACGCGAACAACATCTGGCTTCTCACCGATGTGGGCAGCATCTACAAGAAAAACTAGCCCGGTGCCGCGCTCGCCAGGTACCGCGTAAGGTGCTGCTCAACGGCGGCAAAGAGCTGCTCGCGCTCGACGTCGAGTGGCAAGATATGAAACGAGTCCGTTAGGACCAGCCGCTTGATGTGCTCAGCAGGTGTCCCCAGCTCCTGCGCGAACGCGTCCAGACACGTCGGTGGTACGGTGTGATCGCGGAGGCCGTAGGACAACAGCGTGGGCTGACGAACCTCGCTGAGGTGTCCGCGCATGGTCCGCATCAGCTCGATCAGACTGGCCAGGGCCCGCAGCGGCATTCCCCACGGCCGCAGCGGCGCTTTTGGCAGATCCCGCGCCTTCACATCGCGTCCAGCTAGCTTGGGCACTGCGAGCCGCTGAAGACCACTGTGTCGTGCCATCCGAATTATGGCCCGCTCCTGCCAGCTCGGCAGCCACAGCGGCGTTGCCAGAATGCCCAGCGCCTTCACCGCGGGCCGCCCCAGATCCTGCGAACCAGCCGGGACCGGATAACGTCGCGCCAGCTCCACACCCAACAGCCCGCCCATGGAAAAGCCGATCACCGCAAGCTGTGGCGGCTGCGAGGTCGCGGTCGAGATTCGCTCATGCAGCTTGAGCAATGCCTGCTCCGCCGAGGCCAGCCAGTCTTGCCAGGTGCTCTCCGCAAGCGCCCGCAGGCTCTGGTGGTGCCCCGCTAGCAGCGGCACCGAAACATGGTAACCAGCCTGGTGGAGCCGCTCAGCGAGCAGGTGCAGCTCGAACGGTGACCCCGAAAAGCCGTGAATCAGCAGCACGCCTCGCGACTCGGACGAATGACCGACCAGAAATCGCGGCTGCGACAGCGGGTCCACGGTGCCCTCTTACTTGCGGAAATCTTTGATGACCGTCTGCGTCTCGCCCGCGATGATGTGAACCGAGAACGTCTCGCGGATTCCAAACTCAGGGTTAAACAGCATGATCTGGTGCATCCCTGGGCTCATCTGATACGCGGTCTGCGGGGTGTTCAGGTTGGTATCGACCCCATCCACATAGATCTTGGTCCACGGCTTCGAGTTGATCCGCAGAAAGCCCATGTTGCCCGCTGGGCGGACTGGCTTGTCAGCGACACGTGGTGGAGGACGAGGCGTATGCCGCTCCGGCGTCCGTTCAGGCTGCACGGGCCGCTGCACGGCCACAGGCGGTGTCACTTTCACCGGCGGCGGATTGACAGGTGGCGTCACCGCCACTTTTTCGGGCGGCGGATTGACAGGTGGCGTCACCGCCACTTTTTCGGGTGGCGGATTGACAGGCGGCGTCACCGCCACTTTTTCGGGTGGCGAATTGACAGGCGGCGTCACTGCCACTTTCTCAGGCGGCGACGTCTCTCCCACTGGCTTGCTCGCAGGCTCCGGCGGCAGCGGCACCTTGAAGTCGACCGTCTTGCCCGCTTCCACGGTAATCGTCTGGGTCAGGATGCGCGCACCGAGCCGTAGCTCGATCGTATGCTGCCCCGCCGCCACACTACCCACCCGCATCGGCGTCACTTGTCCCAAAGAGGCTCCGTCGAGGAATACCATCGCCCCCGCCGGTTCCGTAACCAAGGTAAAGCCACCGGTCTGCTGGGTGAGCACCACCAGCGCCGCGTTCACACGTACGGTCTCACCGGCCTGCACCGTCACGGCGTCCGTCCAGGACTTGTAACCGGTCCGCTGCACCGACACCGCGTGTGTTCCCGGCGGTAGCGGCAAGATCACCGGCGACGAGTCCATCCCGCTAACGGGCTTACCATCCACCAGTACCGCGAAGTCACGATCGGGATTGACCATCACCACGACCGTGCCAGGACGAAGCAGGAACCAGTACGCCGCTCCACCGCCACCAATCGCCAGTAGCAGCAGCAGCAACAGCAGGGCGGCTGTATTCGAGCCCTGGGGCTTCTGCGGTGCCGCATCTCGGGTTCCTACCTCCAGCGAGTCCGGCATATTCAGCGGCGGGGGGGGTGCCACAGCCGGAATGGCCCGCGAGCGCTGCGGCTCCAGCACAGCCTGATTGGCTGCTTCGAGCATGGTCGGTGCGCTGACCTCCATGATCTCTTCGATGGTCTGCGGCACGCGCTGCCCTGGTGGCACCGCCACCGTTGGACCCCCTTCCAGAGGATCGCGCTCGCCGCCTTCTTCCACGGTCTTATACTGCTGCGTCTCGATATCGCCAGCGTCTCGGGCCTGGACCACGCCGTTGGCTCGCCGCGAGGCTTCCATCTCGGCGTCGAAGGCCGCACGGTCTTGCTGCGGAAACGCTTTGGTCGCCAGGCTGTCATCGGAAAAACGCGGCTCGGCGATCTTTCCGGCCCCCATCGGTCCATCAACCGCCGTGTCTTCTTCGGACGCAACCTCGGTCACGGGCGGTGCCGACCTGCCCACTGGCTTGAGCTTGGTGGCGCTGCCGGAAGCACTCGCCGGACGCCCACCGCGCTGTACGTCGCGCATCAGCCCCGCAGCTTCGGCAATGTTCTGGACCTGACCACGTGGGGCCGCTGGCGGCGAACTCGCCGTCTTGACGGTCTTCACGTTGGTCGACATCCAATCGCTCGGCGCACCACCGTCTGGAGCAAACGCCTTGATCGAACCGGTCGCCTTGACGGCCTGAATGCTGCCGGTCTCCTTCGAGCCGCGCAGTCCACCGCCGGGATCGGCCTTGAGCGCCGCCATCGACAGCGTCGCCCGGGCCCGCTGCAGCGAGTCCGCTCCCGACGTTGGCAGCGCCACCTTGGTGTCGCGAATCGCGTCCACCTCGTTTTGCTCCGCTTCCATTTCGGTGCGGAACACCCGCTTCATCCACGCCGCCATGTCCTTGCGCGAGAAGAACTCGCCCGAGGTGTACAGGAACGACTGGAGGTCGGCATGCAGGTCCATCGCCGTCTGATAGCGCTCCTCCGGCTTGGCCGCGAGCGCCTTCATCACGATGCGATCGAGTTCTTCGGGGATTTTGCGGTTATAGGCGGTCGGCGGTAGTACCTCGACGTTCTTGATCTTGTCGAGGACGGCCAGCTCTTGATCGGGTGGAAACAGTCGCTCGCCGGTGAGCAGCTCGTACAGCACGATGCCGGTCGCGAACACGTCCGAGCGCCGATCGAGCAGCTCGCCTTTGACCTGCTCCGGCGACATATAGGCGAACTTGCCCTTGAGCACGCCCGCCTCGGTCTGCGTTTCCCGCGTCGCACTTTGCTTGGCAATCCCGAAGTCGATCAGCTTGATCTCGCCTTCGTAGCTGACCAGCACGTTCTGCGGGGAGACATCGCGATGCACCACATTGAGCGGGTTTCCGAGCGAGTCCTGCTTGTTGTGCGCGTAGTCGAGCGCCTCGCACAGCTTCATCACGATGAAGCAGCTCTGCGCGAGCGGCATGGTCGGCGTGCCATCGGGAAGCTGCTGCTTACAGCGCTGAAAGAGCGACTTGAGGTCTTGCCCCAAGACGTACTCCATCGCGATGAAGTAGCTTTCACCGACCTTACCCCAATCTACCACCTGGCAAATGCCGGGGTGATTGAGCTGCACCGCCAGCTTGGCCTCGTCGATAAACATCGAGGTAAGCTCTTTGTCGGCGGTGAGCAGGTCGATCATCTTCTTGACGGCGACAATGCGCTCGGTGCCTTCGAGAGAGACGGTCTTCGCACGGAAGATCTCGGCCATCCCGCCGGTGCTGACGCGGTCGAAGAGGAAGTATTTTCCAAACTGGTTAGGTTTTTTCACAACCATCCTCGGCACATGAAGGGGTCAGCCTACTGTGAAGCGAGCTGAGCTAGTGTGCACCAGTGGGAAGGTTAGCATCGCATCTTAGCGATTCACAATGTAGAACTCGGTAACTAGAAGGTATCTGGACCCTGCACGGCCGCCGTGTTAGCTCCTTACAACACGATGTCTCAAAAGCCACACCACACCTCGTCTGGCTCCACAGCCTCGGGCAGCACGCCACCTCACAACGACGAAGCCACGGGCAGTCCGGTCGGTGACGATCCCGAGGTCGACATGCAGGTCGAGATTTTTCGCACCCGCAGCCGCCTGCTGGCCCAAATGATCGTCGATGACATCCTCGCGGCCGAAGGCGTGGTCGCGGTCATCCACGATCGCCAAATGCACTCACTGCCGGCACCGCTGGCCATGTCCGGAGAGATCGGCATCGCCGTTTCCGAGATCGATCGCGAGGTCGCTCTCTCCGCGCTGCGGGAAGCCGCCCAAAACGGGGTGCCTCTCGACGACGGTGAGATCGTCGAGGAGTCGGTAGGCTAAACAATGCTCGACGACGTGGTGCTGCTTTCCTCCGGCACCTGTGGGCACGGGCATGGCAAACCACCGGCAGTGCCCGATCCGGCGCTGCTCGGGCAGAAGGGGGCGGGGCTGTGCGTGATGGCGCAGCTTGGCTTACCTGTGCCACCGGGTCTGATCTTGCCGTGCTCGCTGTGGCCGCATTTTTTGGCCCACGACTGCTTTCCGGAAGAGTTCTGGCAGCACATCGAGTCGCAGCTTGCCGAGCTGGGTCACTCCGTCGACGCGGCGCTCGGTGATCCAGCCCGTCCCCTGCTCCTGTCGGTGCGTTCGGGTGCCAGTGTGTCGATGCCGGGCATGCTCGATTCGCTGCTCAATGTCGGCATCAGCGAGTCGGTGCTGCCAGGGCTATCCCGACGGCTCGGTGACGCCCGCTGTGCGATGGACTGTTATCGACGCTTTTTGCACCAGTACGCGGCGCTGGTCTTTGGACTGAAGCCGGACAGCGTGCTGGTTCCCGATCCTTTCGAGGTGTTGCTGTTCGAGCAAAAGCAAAAGCGCGGTGTCAATCGAGACGAAGAGCTGTCGACAGAGGATCTGGCGGAGCTGTGCAAGCAGTATCAGGACGTGATCGCCAAGCGCACCGGGTTGAAGGTTCCCGAAGATGCCCGGACCCAGCTCCGCGAAGCGGTCTATGCTGTGCTGCGCTCGTTTCACAACCCGCGTGCCGAGGAATATCGCCGCATGCAGGGCATTCCGGTCCACATCGGCACGGCGGTCACGCTGCAACTGATGGTGTTTGGCAACTTGGGGCCACACTCTGCCACGGGCGTCGTCTTTTCGCGGGATCCCCGCAGCGGTGAGCCGGGTCTGTACGGCGAGTTTTTGCCCCAGGCGCAGGGCGATGACCTGGTTTCGGGTGGATTTACGCCCCGGCCGATTGCTGAGCTGTCCGCGCTGCTTCCCGGTGCTTACCAGCAGCTCGCGTCTGCGGTGGCGTCACTCGAGCGTCGCTTTGCCGACTTGCAGGATGTCGAGTTCACCATCGAGCGCGGGCAACTGTTTTTGCTGCAAACCCGCTCGGGCAAGCGCTCGGCCCGGGCCATGGTACGGGTGGCAAGTGATCTGGTCCGCGAGGGCATGATCTCGCCCGAAGAAGCGCTCCGTCGCTGCGATCCCAAGCGTTTTTCCGAGCTGCTGTTGCCGATGGTCGATCCGCAGGCCAGTGCTCCCACCATTGCTCGGGGCTTGCCCGCCTCGCCCGGTGCCGCCGCCGGACCGATCGTACTGACTTCCCAGGAAGCGGCGGCCCAGCGCCGCAAAGGCATCGCGACGATTTTGATCCGCGCCGAGACCTCGACCGATGACATCGTCGGCATTGAAGCGGCGGCGGGACTGGTGACGACCCGAGGCGGCATGACCTCGCATGCGGCGGTGGTGGCACGAGGCATGGGTCGCTGCGCCATCGTTGGTTGTTCCTCGCTGCGGGTCGATATCGCCAAACAACAAGTGTCGACGCGGGAATTTACGCTGCGCCAGGGAGACGCGGTCACCTTGGACGGTCATCGCGGCCTTTTGCTACTGGGCGCGCTGCCGCTGACGCTGTCGCATGTCCAGCACGACGCCGACCTGTCGCGCCTGTCGGGCTGGGCGATGGCTTCGGCGCGGGTTCCGATCTGGGCGCGACTTTCGACCAACAACGATCGCCAGCTCGTCCGCAATCTGCCGGTCGCACGACTGCTCCGAATCGACGGCGCGACGGCAACCGCTGACGGCGAGCCACAGCCCATCGTCGTCGAATCCATGCTGCCCGAAGTCCCAAAAAGCCATGGCATCCTGCTTAGCGAAAGTGAGCTGGCGCAGCGACCCGCGCTCGCCAAGCAGTCGGCGCTGATTGCCATTGAACTGACCACGCTGCCCGATGAGACGCTGCTCGAACGAACGCTGCAAGCGGCGCGCAGCGAGTCGCAAGGCCGACCCTGTCCAATTGGGCTCGCGGTGAGCGAGCAGCTCGCCGTGGAACAGCGGCTGTATGCCATGGCGGCCCGACTGCGATTCGACTTTGTGGCCTGTCCGGTGCTGCGGACTCCGCTCGCCTGGCTTTTGTCGGCCCGCGCCTCGCTGTCGGAGGCGTAAGCCGCCCGCGCTACTCGGCAGCGGCGAAGGCCTGGGCCAGATCGGCGCGCAGATCGTCGACGTGCTCGATCCCGACGCTCAGTCGAATCAGCCCGTCCGAGATCCCCAGGATGTTGCGCTGCTCGACGGGGATGCTGGCGTGGGTCATGCTCGCCGGATGCTCGATGAGCGACTCGACGCCACCCAGGCTTTCGGCGCAGGCGATAAGCCTCACCGCCCGCAGGATGTTCACCGAGCGCGCCAGGGCTGGAAGCCGACCGCTGCCGACGACAAAGCTGATCATGCCGCCCGCGCCGTGCATCTGCTGTTTGGCCAGCGCATGCTGCGGATGCGACGCCAGACCCGGATAGATCACCCGCTCGATGAGTCCGCGCCCGATCTGCGATTCCAGCCACTCGGCAATCGCCTGGCCATTTTCGCAGTGACGAGCCATCCGCAAAGGCAGGGTCTTGACCCCCCGCATCACCAGGAAGCAGTCCATCGGACCCGGCACCGCCCCGATTGCGTTTTGCAAAAAGCGCAGCCGCTCGTGCAGCGCAGCGTCGCTCGTCACCACCACCCCGCCCACGACATCGGCATGGCCGTTTATGTACTTGGTGGTCGAGTGAACCACCGCCGTCGCCCCCAGCTCGAGCGGCCGCTGCAGCACCGGTGACATGAAGGTGTTGTCGACGAACAGCGGCAGACCCGCCGTCTTGCAGATCGCCGCCACCTGTGCGATGTCACACAGCTTGAGCAGGGGATTGGTCGGCGTCTCGATCCACACGAGCTTGGTGTTTGGGCGAATCGCCTCGCCGAACGCCGCCGGTCGCATCGGATCGACGTAGCTGACGGACACCCCGAGCTGCTTCATCACCCGCTCGAAGATGCGATAGGTGCCGCCGTACAGGTCGTCGCCCGCCACTACATGATCGCCCGCCGACAGCGTGTGCAGGATGGTCGTCGTCGCCGCGCAGCCCGAGGCAAACGCCACCCCGTGCGTGCCCCCCTCCAGCGCCGCCAGGTTCGCTTCGAGCGCCTGCCGCGTCGGGTTGTGGGTGCGCGAATACTCGTAGCCCTTGTGCCCGCCCGGCCCGTCCTGCACATAGGTCGAGGTCATAAACACCGGCGGCGTAATCGCTCCGGTCACCGGCTCGGCGGGCTGTCCCGCGTGAATCGCAAGCGTCTCCAGGTGCTGCCTATGCGTCGTGTTCATGTCGTGTCGCCTCTTGCACCAGCCTATGCGCTGGGTTCGGATGTCCCTGGACATCTTCTATCACCAGTCATGCGGGGTTCGGATGTCCCTGGACATCTTCGGCTCGGTTTACACCGCTTGTTTGATGTCCGGGGACATCTCCTGGCTCGGTTTACACCGCTTGTTTGATGTCCGGGGACATCTTCAGCTCGGTTTACACCGCTTGCTGGATGTCCGGGGACATCTTCGGCTCGGTTTACACCGCTTGCTGGATGTCACCGGACCTCTTTACGGGCTAGGGCGAAGGGTGCAGGTAGCTGCTCCAGGGCAGCACCTTCAGCGATCCCGGCCCGGCAGCGGACGGCGGCGTCACCCGCGCCAGCATCTTGACCACCGCCCGGGCGAGCTGGAGGTCGGTGTACAGCGGAATCTCCAGGTCAATCGCCGCCCGTCGAATCAGCACGCCATCGGGACGACCTTGGCTGTCGAAGCTGCGCGGGATGTTGACGACCAGGTCGATCGCCCCTTCCCGCAGCAGCCGCAGCACCTGGGAGCCTGGCCCGGCTTCCCCCTTGTCGACGGTCTGACACGCGATGCCTTCGGCGTGCAGGGTCTCGGCAGTGCCTGGCGTCGCGTAGACTTGCAGCCCAAGCTCGGCCAGCACCCGTGCTTCCTCGACCAGCAGGTACTTGTCGCTCATCGTTCCCAGCGACAGCAGCACGCCCCGCCTCGGCCAGCGAAAGCCGGTCGATAGGAGCGCCTTGGCGAGCGCCTCTTCCACGGTATGACCGAAGCAGCCGACCTCGCCGGTGGCCGCCATCTCGACGCCAAGCAGCGGGTCCGCCCCCGACAGTCGCCGAAACGAAAACATCGGCGCTTTGACCACCACATAGTCCAGGTCGAGCGGATCGCGCAGCGGCGGCAGCACCACCGACTCGCCCAGCATCGCCCGAGTCGCCGTCGCGATGAAGTCAACACCGAGCGCCTTGGACACCAGCGGAAAGCTCCGCGAGGCCCGCAGGTTGCACTCGATGACCTTGACCTCATCATCGCGAGCGAGGAGCTGCAAGTTCACCGGCCCGGTCACCCGCAGCGCCTTGCACAGCGCTCGTCCAATCCGCCGCACCTTGCGGACCATCTCGACGGTCAAATCCTGAGGCGGAATCATCATGGTCGCATCGCCCGAGTGAACGCCCGCGTCCTCGATGTGCTCACAGATCGCCCACAGCAGGATCTCGCCGTCTTTGGCGACGGCATCTAGCTCGATCTCGCGGGCGTGGCGCTCGTACTTGCTGACCACCACCGGGTGTTCCGGCGTCACCTGGGTCGCCCCGTCGAGATAGAGCCGCAGCTCTGGTCCGCTGTGCGCCACCCGCATCGCCGCGCCCGACAGCACGTACGAGGGACGGACCAGCACCGGATAGCCGCCGATGGCCGAAACCGCCGTGTCGAGGTTGGCCATCTCTTTGGCCTCGGTCCAGCGCGGCTGATCGATGTGGAGCTGGTCGCACAGACCGGAAAACTTGGCGCGATCCTCGGCACAGTCGATCGACTCCGGCGCGGTCCCGAGCAGCCGAATCCCGGCCTGGGACAGGGGCAGCGCCAGCCGGTTCGGGGTCTGTCCGCCCATCGCCAGCAGCACGCCGCACAGGCCGCCACCAGCCGCCGACTCGAAGTCCCACAGCTCGCGCACCGTTTCGAGCGAGACTTCGTCAAAGATCAGCCGGTCGCACAGGTCGTAGTCGGTGCTCACCGTCTCTGGATTGCAGTTGAGCAGCGCCACCTCATAACCCAGCTCGCGGGCCGCCGCTGCCGCCCCGACACAGCTCCAGTCAAACTCGACCGACGAGCCAATCCGATAGCAGCCCGAGCCGAGCAGCAGCAGCTTCTTTTTGTCCGACGGCAGCACGTCGTGAGAGTCGGCGTGATAGGTCAGGTACAGGTAGTTGGTCTGCGCCGGATACTCGGCGGCGAGGGTGTCGATCTGACGAAGCTTGGGCAAAATGTCGAGCTGCCGCCGCCGGTCACGAACCGCCAAGGCCGAGGTGCCCGGCTGGCCCTGCTTGGCAATCTGGGCGTCGGAAAAGCCCGCTTGCTTGGCCCGTCGCAAAAGCTCCTCATCGAGCGTGGCGGCGGTGTGACCGGACAGCTCGTCGCGCAGCGCGTGTAGCTCGAACAGCTCGTGCAGGAAAAAGCGGTCAATCGCGGTCGCTTGCGCCACTTCTTCCACGGTGAACCCGAGCGCAAAAGCCCGTGCCAGCGCAAAGATGCGGCGCGATGAGGGCGGCGAGATCTCGGCGAGCACCGCGGCCCGATCGGTCAGCGCATACAGGTTGGGATCAAAGCCATCGGCCCCGACTTCCAGCATCCGCAGCGCTTTTTGCAGCGCTTCCCCGAAGCTGCGCCCGATTGCCATGACCTCGCCGACCGACTTCATCTCGGTGCCAATGCGCAGGTCGGCACCGGCAAACTTTTCGAGATCCCAGCGCGGCACCTTGCACACCACGTAGTCGAGCGCGGGCTCGAAACAAGCGGTGGTGGTGCGGGTGATGGCATTGCGCAGGGAAGGCAGCGAGTGCCCAAGCTGGAGCTTGGCCCCGACATAGGCCAGCGGATAGCCGGTCGCCTTCGAGGCCAGCGCCGACGATCGCGACAGCCGAGGATTGACCTCGATCACCCGAAACCGCGACGCCTTGGGGTCGAGCGCAAACTGAATGTTGCACTCACCGACGATGCCCAAGTGGCGAATCGTCGCAATCGCCGCATCGCGCAGCAGTTGATAGTCCGCATCGGAGAGTGTCTGCGAGGGCGCAACGACGATGGACTCGCCGGTGTGGACGCCCATCGGGTCGAAGTTCTCCATGTTGCAGACGGTGATGCAGTTGTTGTCCTTGTCGCGGACCAGCTCGTACTCGATCTCTTTCCAGCCGCTCAGGCACTCTTCGAGGAGCACTTGCCCGACGCCAGCCAGGGCTCGCTCGATCGCCGCCGTCAGCTCCTGTGGACCTTTGACAATCGCCGAGCCACGACCACCCAGGGAAAATCCGGCCCGCAGGATCAGCGGATAGCCGATCTCGGCGGCCACGGTCTTCGCCTCGGCAAGGGAGGTTGCGACCTGGCCCCGCGCCACCGGCACGTCGATCTCGCGCAGCTTGTCGGCGAACAGCTTGCGGTCCTCGCAGGCCCGAATCGTCTCGATCGAAGTCCCAAGGACGCGCACGCCGTGCCGAGCCAAGATGCCCTCGTCGGCGAGCTTGAGTCCACAGTTGAGCGCGCTCTGACCGCCGAAGCCGAGCAGGATCGCGTCGATCTGCTCACGGACGATGATCTCTTCGACCAGGCTCGGCTCGACCGGCAAAAAATAGACCGCGTCGGCCAGCTTTTCAGAGGTCTGCACCGTCGCGATGTTGGGATTGATGAGGACGACCCGGATGCCTTCCTCGCGCAGCGCCTTGCAGGCCTGCGACCCCGAGTAATCAAACTCGCCCGCTTGGCCAATCTGTAGCGCCCCCGAGCCAAGCACCAGCACACGCTCGGGCAACACCGGCTGGTCGATTGGTAGATCGGCGGACAGGCTGTGTGGAGCGGTCATGGGCGCGTCCCTTTACATGCAGCGACAGTGCGCAGAAAGTCGTCGAACAGATAGGCGGTGTCACGCGGTCCGGCAGCGGCCTCGGGATGAAACTGGACCGATGAAAACGGCGCGGACGTGTGGCGGATGCCCTCGCTGGTGCCGTCGTTGAGGTTTCTAAACCACGGGGCCACGTCGCTTGGCAGCGTCTTTTCGTCGACCGCGTAGCCGTGATTCTGGCTGGTGATGTACGCCCGCCGCGTCCCGACCTCGAGCACCGGCTGATTGTGCGAGCGATGACCAAACGGCAGCTTGTAGGTGTCGCCACCAAGACAGCGCGCCAAGAGCTGATGGCCGAGACAGATCCCAAAGGTCGGCAGCCGCAGGTCGAGCACCCGTCGCAGACGCTCGATAAGTGGCCCCTGATCGCGAGGATCGCCCGGCCCATTGCCAAGCAGCACGCCGTCCACCCGCGACAGATACGCTTCCCAGTTGCTGCTCGCCCCCGCCCGAATCACCGCCGCCCCCCGCACTCGCAGCGAGCGAATGATGGACTCTTTGGCCCCGGTATCAATCACCAAAATGCGAGGACCAGGGCCGGGCAGCTCGACGATCGAGTGCGGCTCGACCAGGCTGACCGCGTCGTGCATCGCAATCCCCGGCGACTCGGCAAGCCCGTGCGCCGCATCGGTTTCGTCGTGGAGCAGTGCCCCCGCCATCGTGCCGTGGCTACGTAGCTTTTGCACCAGCGACCGCGTATCAACGCCCGAGATCGCCGGAACACCCGAGGCGGATAACCAGTCTCCGAGGCTCTTCACCGCCGCGTAGTGGCTGTGCGTGGGCGCGTAGCGACTCACCACCAGGCCCTGCACCTGGATCCGATCCGATTCGAGACCGTCCGCCGGAACGCCGTAGTTGCCGATCAGCGGATAGGTCAAGACCAGGATCTGGCCTCGGTAGGAGGGATCGGTCAGCGCCTCGACGTAACCGACCATGCCGGTGTGAAAAACGACCTCGCCACGGGCTTCCTTTGGCGCGCCAAACGACCGCCCACGTAGCACCGTTCCATCTGCCAGACCCAACTTCATCCGGTCGCTCCAGTTATGCATTTATGCATCTTACACTGTTCCACAGTCAGCCCTCGAAGGCGGCCAGGGTGAATCACATGACGCGTCAAGTCAAAGCAAAATATCGACGAAATCATTAAAATCGACCAGCCCCGTGTCCGAAAAATAGTGCTTGTGCGTCAAATTCAGATTGTGCATCTATATGCATTATGCAAAACAAACTGGGCCCGTTGGCGCTGGCCTTTTCGGGCGGACTCGATACGTCATACTGCGTTCCCAAGCTGAGCGCCGCAGGCTGGATCGTCCACACGGTATTCGTCGACACCGGTGGCACCAGTGAGGCGGAGCGCGCCGCCATTGCCAAGCAGGCTGCCGCCGTGGGAGCTGCCTCGCACACCGCCATCGATGCCCGCGAGCAGGTGTTTGACCGCTTCGTGCGCTACCTGATCTTTGGCAACGTCCTGCGTGGCGAGGTCTATCCGCTATCGGTGGCCGCCGAGCGCACCCAGCAAGCGATCTCGGTGATTGCAGTCGCCAAGCAGCTTGGGGCCAAGGCGGTGGCACATGGCTCGACGGGTGCGGGCAACGACCAGATTCGCTTCGACGTGGCGCTGCGGGTGCTGGCCCCCGAGCTGCAAGTGGTGACGCCGATTCGTGATGGTGGAGTGAAGCGCGAGGAGTCGATCGCCTACCTGCGCGAGCGCGGCTTGCCGGTGCCGGAGCGAGCGACGGCGTACTCGGTGAATCGAGGACTGTGGGGGACGACCTGGGGGGGCGGCTGGACGCACGACTCGTGGCAGAGTCCGCCGAGTGAGCTGCTCGATCCGCCCAGTCCGACGCTCGCCCCGATGGATGTCGTAATTGGCTGGGACAAAGGCGTGCCAGTGTCGGTGGACGGCAAAACCTATACGGGCGCGCAGCTCGTCGACGTCCTGGGTGAGCTGTGTGAGCGGTACGGCATCGGTCGCAGCATCCATGTCGGTGAGACCGTGCTCGGCATCAAGGGTCGGGTCGGCTTTGAGGCAGGCGCAGCGCTGACGCTGATTGCGGCCCACCGCGAGCTGGAAAAGCTGGTGCAGACCAAGTGGCAAGGATTTTGGAAGGATCACCTGGCGCGCTTTTATGGCGACCGGCTCCATGAGGGCCAGTATTTCGACCCGGCGCTCCGTGACATCGAGGCACTGCTGCAAAGTAGTCAGCAGCGGGTGACCGGCGAGACGCGGCTGCGGCTGTCACCGGGGCGGTTCCAAGTCACCGGAGCGCGCAGTCCGGCGTCGCTGCTCGATCGGGCGGTGGCGACCTATGGCGAAGAAAACCTGCTGTGGTCCGGCGAGGAAGCGCGAGGCTTTGCAAGGGTGTCGGCAGTGGCCCCGCTTCTGGCGGCCCGTGCCCTGGCCCGCGCCGAGTCCATCGCCGCGTCTAGCCAAGCCGAAGGCGAGGACCGCCGATGATGGTCACCACTCGGGTGCGGCTCGACCGCATCGCCTCTTCGACGCGCAACGCCCACTTGGGACGCGATGTCATCGTCAGTGACCAGATCAATCCGTCCGAAGGCTACGTCCTGGCCGTCCGGATCTTGGAGGACAAGTCGACCTACAACACCGTCGAGGACTTGAGTGGCCGGATGGTGCCGCTGCGCTCGGGCGATATCCTGGCCGGCACGCTTGGGAATCGGCGCGCACTACACGGCTATGCGGGAGAAGTTCCGTCGCACATCGCCGTTGGGGACACGCTCCACGTGCTCAACTTGGGCGGCGTACTCGGGCGCTGTACCTCGGCCAGTCCCGAGCTGGGGGCACCGTTTCGCGTCGAAGTCCTCGGGGCCATCCTGAGCTTTCCCGAGCTATCTGATCGCGTCGGCAAGCCCGCCCACATCCGTCAGGGAGCAGTACCCGCCGCCGATGATCTCCGCAGCACGATCCCGGTGATTTATGTCGCTGGCACCTGCATGAACACCGGCAAAACCTACGCCGCCACCGAGCTGGTCCGCGGCCTTTCGCGAGGCGGTCTGCGGGTTGCGGCCTGCAAGCTCACCGGCGTGTCGCTGATGCGCGATACCTTGCAGATGCTCGACGCTGGGGCCATCACCGCGCTGGCCTTTTCCGATAGCGGTCTCGCATCGACGAGAGCAGGCGTCACGACCCGGACCGCCAAGGGCATCTTCAACCGTCTCTCTGAGTCGAAACCCGATGTCATCATCGCCGAACTCGGCGACGGCATCCTTGGGGAATACGGCGTTCAGGACATTTTGCTCGACCCGGAGCTGCGGGGGGCGGCGGGGGCGTGGGTGGTGGCGGCCCCTGATCCGGTTGGCTGCTGGGGCGCGGTCGAAATCCTGCGCCGTGACTACGGCATCTCAGCCACGGTGCTCACTGGACCCGCGACCGATAACGAAGTCGGGCTCGACTACATCCGCACCAACTTGAATGTCCCGGCCCACAACGCACGGCGCGATGCGGCTGGCCTGGTGACGGTGGTGCGCAAGGCCGTCGAAGTAGCCCTACAGCGTGGACCGAAAAAGAGGATCCATGTTCGAGACAGCGAGGTCGAGGCGTGACTCGGCCTCTCGCAGTGCTGGTTGCCGGGGCCGGTGGCTACGTCGGAGGGGAGCTGCTGCGCCTGCTCTACCAACACCCGCTTGTCGGCAAGGTGACGGCACACAGTCGCAGTCAGGACAAAAAGGGCATTGCCGACGTTCATCCCACGCTGGCCCCACTCACCCAAGACCGATTTGTCGCTGGAGAGCTGGCATCACTCGTCGGCCACCACGATGTGGTGATGATGGCCCTGGAGCACGGTGAGTCGGCCTGCCTGGTTGGAGCACTACTAGAACAACACCCACGCCTGCTGATCGATCTGGCGGCGGATTTTCGCGTCGCTGACGCCGATTTGTACGCTCGCTACTATGGCCCGCACAAGGCCCCGGAGCTTTTGCCCCGTTTCCGCTATGGACTCTGCGATGTCGTCGGAGACCAGCTACGTTCAGCTACTGCCATCGCCGCTCCGGGCTGTTTTGCGACGGCTGCGCAGCTTGCGCTGTACCCCCTGCGGAACCTGCTGGGACAGGCGACGCCTGCGCTATTCGCCGTCACCGGATCGAGCGGAGCGGGTGCCAAACCGCGTGACACCACCCATCACCCGGCTCGTGCCCACAACCTGTTTGCCTATTCGTCGTTTTCGCACCGTCACGAGGCCGAGATTCTCGGCAGCCTGCGAGCGTGGACCGGACGGCCCGATGCGATGGCACGACTCATCACCCACTCGGGACCGATGGTGCGTGGCATCTACCTGACCCTCCACGCCTCCTTGGCCGAGCCGCTTCCGAAAGGAAAGGTCGAGCAGGCATTCAGTGACGCGTACGCAACCCGACCGCTCGTGCGGCTCCTTCCCAAACCACCCGAGCTGACCCACGCCATCGGCTCCAGCTACGCACTGCTCCACGCCTGCCAGAGCCCGGACGGAAAAGAGATCCAAGTGACGATTGCTATTGACAATTTACTAAAAGGTGCTGCCGGACAGGCGGTGCAAGCGATGAACCTGGCGCTCGGGATGCCCGAAACGGGCGGACTCCAGGCGGTGGGGGCGTTCCCATGCTAAGTCGATCGAGCACTTCGGCGCTGTTGCCGGTCTATGCGCAACTGCCGGTGCATCCGCAGAGAGGTCAAGGCTCGTGGCTGTACGACGAACAGGGCCAGCGCTGGCTCGATGCGTACGGCGGTCATGCGGTGGCTTCGACGGGACACTGTCATCCCAAGGTCGTCCAGGCCATCTGCGAGCAGGCCGAGTCGCTCCTGTTCTACTCGACGGCTCTGCCGCATCCGATTCGGGAACGTCTGGCGTCGGCCATTGTCGCGCACTGTCCGTCCCCACTCACGAAGGTGTTCCTGTGTAACTCCGGGGCCGAGGCCAACGAGAACGCGCTGCACCTTGCCCGCAAAATAACGGGGCGACAGCTCTTTGTGTCCATCGAGGGTGGCTGGCATGGCCGAACTGCCGCAACTCTGGCGGTCACCGATGGTGAAAAATACATGGCCGGGGCGAGGCGAGCAGGAATCCCGCTGTCGATCAAGGTGCCATGGAACGACCCGGCGACGCTGCTGGCGACTGTTGATGACACCATCGCCGGGGTGATCCTAGAGCCCGTCCAAGGCCTGACCGGAGCGCGGGATTTGCCGGTCGAGCTGATCGCTGCTGCGCGAAAGGCCTGTGATCGCAGCGGTGCCCAGCTGATCTTCGACGAGGTGCAGTGTGGCGTCGGTCGCTGCGGTTCCTTCACAACCGCAGAGTCGATCGGCATCACACCCGACCTGCTCACGTTGGCCAAGGGTCTGGCGTCGGGGCTTCCGATTGCGGCGGTCCTCACCACCGATGCCATCTCCGCCCATATCAAGCAGGGCGACTTGGGCAGCACGTTTGGCGGGGGCCCAGTTCCCTGTGCGGCAGCGCTCGCCACCCTCGCCGTACTGGATGAAGAGCGGCTTTGCGAAAACGCGGTCACCATCGGCGAGTTCCTGCGACATGGAGCGCTCGCGCTCGGCACCGACAAAGTGGCCGCCGTCCAGGGTCGCGGGCTGCTCCTCGGTCTGCGCCTTCGCCTTCCTGCCGTCGAGGTACAGACCGCCCTGCTCCGTCACCACATCATCGTTGGCACATCCTCGGACCCGAGCGTCCTGCGACTGATGCCCCCGCTGTCATTTTCGCGAAGCGAGGCGGAGCTTTTACTCCAGGCCCTCGCCAAGGTGCTGTCATGACGCCGCCACTATCAGTTCCCCCCATCGGAAAGCGAGACTTTCTGGATATGGCCGACCTGGCCCCAAGCGAGCTCCATCGGCTGCTCGACTTGGCTGGACGACTCAAGCGCGGCGAGGTCAAACGCAAAGACGCACTTGCCCAAAAAGTGCTGGCGATGGTGTTCCTCGATCCCAGCCTGCGCACCCGGACCAGCTTCGAGGTCGCGATGTTTCTGCACGGTGGCCACGCGGTGGTCCTTGAACCGGGCCGCACAAGCTGGGCCTGGGAAACCCAAAAAGGCGTGGTCATGGACGGCACCACCGTCGAGCACATCGCTGAAGCAGCCCGTGTCCTCGGTCGCTATGCCGATGCCGTCGCTCTGCGCGCATTCCCCAAAGGCAGCGACTGGTCTGTCGAGCGCGAGGACCGCATCATGCGCGACTTTGCCCACTACTGTGAAAAGCCCGTCATCAACCTAGAGTCCGTCCGTCGCCATCCCTGCCAAGGACTCGCCGACGCACTGACCCTACGCGAGCGACTCACGACCCCAGCAGGCCGTCGGTGCGTGCTGATGTGGTCGTATCACCCCAAACCGCTACCGACTGCGGTGCCAGCCAGCGCGGCGATTGCTGCCGTCAGCCAAGGTATGAACCTGACCATCGCGCATCCACCGGGCTACGAGCTAGACCCCGATGACATGGCCACGATCCAAAGAGTCGCTGGCATAAGCGGTGGCAGTGTCGCGGTCAGTCATCAGCTAGACGAATCGCTCGATGGAGCGGATGTGGTCTACGTCAAGTCGTGGGGCGCTCTCGGACGCTTCGGTCGTCCCGCCGAGGAAGCCGAGCTTCGCCAAGGCCGTCACGACTGGCGCATGACCGAAGCCCGCAGCAACAAGCTATCGAGCGACGGCTTTGTCATGCATTGCCTGCCGGTCCGCCGCAACATCGAGATCGACGATGCAGTACTCGACGGTCCCCGCTCGGCAGTCGTCGACGAGGCCGAAAACCGGCTCCACGTCCAGCGCGCCCTGCTCATTGAACTCATCGGCGATATGTCGCTGTAGCGAGCTTCGCCAAGCCGAAAGGATTTTCCCGTGTCTATCGAGCCAGCCAAAGGCATTGCGGGCCTCAAGGGAGCGCTTCGTTACGTGCGCGCCTACCGCGACCAAATCTTCGTCGTCAAGCTTGGGGGCGAGGTGTTACATCAGGCCGAAGCGCTCGCTGGCGTGGCCGCCCAGGTGTCACTGCTGTCGTCGCTTGGTGTGCGTCTGGTGATCGTCCATGGTGGCGGTCCTCAGGCCAGCGCACTGTCCCGTCGCCTCGGCAGCGAGCCCAAGATCATCGCAGGTCGCCGCGTCACCGATGACATCGCTCTCGAAGCGGTGGTGATGTCGGTAGCCGGTCAGCTCAACGTCGCGGTGCTGTCGGCACTGCGGGCCCATCACGTACGCGCTGTTGGCCTATCGGGAGTCGACGCCGAGCTGGTCTCCGCCCACAAGCGCCCGCCCGTTCAGGTCGTGGATGACAACGGCCACGAACAGTTGGTCGACTTTGGACACGTCGGGGATGTCGAGCGCGTCGACCCGCGAGTGCTGGAAACGCTGCTGCAAGCGGGTTACATCCCGGTGGTCTCGTGCCTGGCCGGCGACGAGCACGGCAGCGTCTTTAACGTCAACGCCGACACGCTTGCTGAAAGCCTGGCTGTCGCTCTGCGCGCCCAGAAGCTCATTTTCCTCACGAGCTCCCCCGGTGTGCTTCGTGATCGCAACAACCCGGCGACACTCGTCACCTTCGCGGACCCCGACGATCTGGCCAGCCTACTCGCCAGCGGGGCCATTGCTGGGGGCATGCGTCCCAAGGTCGAAGCCTGCATTCGCGCCGCCACCGGTGGTGTCGAGCGCACCCACATCATCGATGGTGCGGCACCCGATTCGCTGCTGTTCGAGGTCTTCACCGGTGCCGGATGCGGCACGATGATCGTCGGACGGAAAGAAAAGGCGACCTATCTGGGAGTCGATCTTGCCGCACTCCTTGGCTAGCGCAGCTTCCGGGGCTCTCGATGAGATCGCGCTGCTCGCCGACCTGGTGCGCACGCCGTCTGTGTCAGGGGATGAAGCGGCTGTCGCCACCCTCGTCGAGCAAGTCGCCATACGCTACGGCTTGCCGGTTCGCCGCGACGATGCGATGGTCGCGATTGAGCTTTCCAGCGACAAACCCGGTAAAAGCCTCGCGCTGGTCTCGCATCTGGACACCGTGCCCGTTGGTCAAGGCTGGACCCGTGCGCCGTTTGAACCCACCATCGAAGACGGCAGGCTGTGGGGTCGCGGATCCAACGATGCCAAGGCCAGCGTCGCGGCAATGATCGGAGCAGCGCTCGATGTGATGCGTGCCGGTGGTCCACCAAGCGGCCGTCTGCTGGTCGTGCTGGGCTTCTGCGAGGAAACCCGTGACACCAGCATGCCCCGCGCCGTGCCCAGGCTCGGACCACTCGATGCCGCCATCGTTGGAGAGCCGACCTCGCTGGATCTGGCCGTCGCGCAGCGGGGGCTGATGATGGTTGATCTCCTTGCACACGGCGATCAGTGTCATGCCGCCTATGCCGCCGAGCGCGGGGCTCGCTCCGCCGTGCTGACGCTGGCCGCTGATCTGCTCAAGCTTCCGTCGCTGTGTACCGAAAGACCGCATCCTCTGCTGGGACAACCGACGATTACCCCGACCGTGCTGGAGGCTGGCGTCGCCCGCAACGTGACACCACCGACCGCCAAAGCCGTGCTCGACCTGCGCACGACGCCAAGCTGGGCTCACGCCGAGCTTGGACCATATCTTCAGGCCGCGCTACGCAGTCAGGTCGTGGTGACCTCGTCGCGACTCCAGCCCTGTGAGACGCCCGAAGGCTCACCGCTACTTAGCGCTGCGCTCGCACTCAGTCCAACGGCCCGTCGCTATGGTAGCCCCACCTGTTCAGACTGGGTCTTTTTGCGCCATCTCGATGCCATCAAGTGCGGTCCTGGCGACAGTCGCGTCTCGCACACCGCCGATGAGTGGGTGGCCCTCGATCAAGTTCGCGCCGCCCGGCTTTTCTATGCCGCGCTGGCGACGCGCTATCTCGCCACTGGCGTTCCCTGCTCGGAGTAGATTCCCTCGGAGCCGTTCCATGAGCCAAGCCCCTTCGCCGACAACCCTGTGGTCCCCGTCCGCCCCACCCAACGAGCGCGCCCTGTCCTACACCATCGGCGACGATCCGCACTGGGACAGTCGCTTGCTCACCTGGGATGTGCTCGGCAGCCTCGGTCACATCGCCGGACTGCACAGTGCCGGCCTTTTGACCCCACGCGATCATGCGCAGCTCCACAACCATCTGGTCGAGGCGCTGGCGGCGATTGAGCGCGGCGAGCTGTCGATCGCCCGCGAACATGAAGATGGTCACACGGCCGTCGAGCTGTGGCTTTCCCAGCGCGACCCCGAGCTGGGGGCACGACTGCACACCGGACGCTCGCGCAACGACCAAATCGCCTGCGATGTGCGCTTGTTTGGCAAAGATGCGCTGCTGGGGCTTTTGGAACTGGGGACGCGGCTCGCGGCGGCCCTGCTGGGCTTTGCGTCACAACATCGGCTGGTGCTATGGCCCGGCTTTACTCACCAGCGCCGCGCCATGCCGTCATCCCTGGGTCTGTGGGCGGCAGCGTTTGCGGAAGGACTGATCGACACGCTGGAAACCGGACCCTCGCTGCTCACCCAGCTCGATCGCTCGCCACTCGGTAGCGCGGCGGGCTATGGCGTGCCATTGGCGCTCAACCGCGAGGCAACCGCTCGCGCACTCGGCTTTGCGGACGTCGTGCAGACCGTGACGGCGGTTCAAAACGGACGCGGCAAGCTGGAGTCGGCGCTGCTGTTCTTCTGTACCCAGCTCGCGCATGAGCTGTCGCGGCTTGCCAGCGATGTCTGCCTGTATTCCGCCGAGGAGTTTGGTTTTCTGATCCTGCCCGGTGACCTGGCCACCGGTTCGAGCCTGATGCCGCACAAGCGCAACCCCGACGTGTTCGAGCTGACCCGCGCCCGGGCCGCTGCACTCGACGGCGATCTCGCGCAGCTTCGCTTCCTGGGTAGCAAGCTCACCTCCGGCTATCACCGCGACTTTCAGCTACTCAAAGAGCCGCTGCTGCGCGGCGTCCAGCGCACCGCCGAGATGCTCGACATCATGGCGCTCGCGGTACCCAAGCTTGGCGTCGACAAAGAGCGCTGCTTGGCGGCGGTAAGCGGCAACCTGCTGGTGACCGATGAAGTGATTCGCCGCGTCGAGTCCGGCGAGCCCTTCCGCACCGCCTATCGCAACGTCGCCGCCGAGCTAAAGCAAGACGCCCTGCACACTCCACCACCGAGCGCCAAGGACTTGATCCGTCGCCGCCGCTCCACCGGAGGCATCGGCAACCTGGGACTCACCAAGCTTCATGCCCGCCTGCGTCGCTGTCAAAAAGCGACCAGCCACGCCCGAACCCGGTTTGCCGAGGCGCTTACGACCCTGAAGGCCCCGCTGGTAGTCCCCGAGGCGCAGTCATGAAGAGCCGCCGCGCCCTGCGACTGCGCAAGCTGCTCGAGCTGGTCAGTTCTCGTGAGCTGCGCACCCAAGAGGAAGTCAAAGACGCGCTCGTGTCCGAAGGCTGGCAGGTCACCCAGTCCTCGGTCAGCCGAGACATTGCGGCGCTCCGGCTCAGCAAAGAAGGCGGCGTCTACGTCAGGCCGACGCAACGCACGCTCCATGTCGGCCAGGCTGGTGGTCACGCGCTCACCGCGATCCTGAGCGAGTCGATCCTAGAGAGTGCGCCCGCTGGTGACGCGCTGATCGTCCTGCACACCCCGCCCGGAGAAGCCAGCCGCGTCGGTTCCGCCATCGACCGCCTGGCCTATTCCGAGGTCGTCGGCACCATCGCGGGCGACGACACCGTTTTTGTCGCGGTGCGGGACAGCGCCGCCCAAAAGCGCTTCCTTGTGACCCTGCGCAAGCTCGGCGAAGAGGACAGCGACAACTCGACCTCTTCGACCACCTAGCCAGACAAGCGACTTCTCTCTACACTGCGCGACATGTCTTCGGCACCTCCCCCCGCCACGAGCGAGCCCAAAGCGTCCGCCTCGGGCCAAAAGAGCAAGAAGCTCGACCGCGTTCGCAACATCGGAATCATCGCCCACATCGACGCTGGCAAAACCACCGTCAGCGAGCGCTTCCTGTTTTATTCAGGACGCATCCACAAGGTCGGCGACGTCGATGACGGCAACACCCAGATGGACTGGATGCCCGAGGAGCGCAAGCGCGGCATCACCATCACCGCCGCTGCGACCTCGTTTACTTGGCGCAACCACGACATCCACCTCATCGACACACCGGGTCACGTCGACTTCACCATCGAAGTCGAGCGCTCGCTGCGTGTCCTCGATGGTGCCGTCGTTGTCATGTCGGCAGTCGATGGGGTCGAGCCCCAGACCGAGACCGTCTGGCACCAAGCCGACAAGTTCCACGTCCCGCGCATGGTGTTCGTCAACAAGATGGACCGCGTCGGGGCCAACTTCGATTCGGTGGTGGAGGACATTCGCAAGACGTTTGCGGCCTACCCGATTCCCATCCAAGAACCCATCGGGGCCGAGGACACCTTCCTCGGGGCCTACGACCTGATCGAGCAGAAGCGCGTCACCTACAGTGGAGACGAAGATGAGCCGCCCGAGATCAGCGATCCCACCGAAGAGGATCTGGCGATCATTGGCCCCGCTCGCGAGCAGCTCATCGAGCGCGTCGGCGAAGTCGATGATGCGATCGCCGAGCTGTTCCTGTCCGGTTCCCCCGTCGATGCTCCCACCCTGCGGGCCGCAATTCGCCGTGTCACCCTCGCTCGCAAGGCCGTCCCGGTGCTGTGTGGCTCGGCGCTGCGCAACCGGGGCGTGCAGCCACTCCTCGATTCGGTGATCGACTTTCTGCCGGCCCCGACCGAAGTTCCGCCGATCACGGGCATCAATCCCCGCACCGGCGAACCCGAGACGCGTCCATCCGATGACAAAGCACCGCTGTGTGCGCTGGCCTTCAAGATCTTCATGCTCGACGGTCGCAAGGCGGTCTATCTGCGCATCTACTCCGGCATCCTCAAGTCCGGCGACGACGTCTTCAACCCACGACTCGGTCCGCCCCAAAAAGAGGGCAAGGACTACAAGAAACAAGAGAGCCCAGACAAAAAGCCGCTCGGTCGGGTCGAAAAAATCTCGCGCCTGTTCACCGTTCACGCCGCCAGCCGCGACAAGATCGAGCAAGCGGGTGCCGGCAACATTGTCCTCGCCCTCGGTTTAAAAGACACCGCCACCGGCGACACGCTCTGCGATCCCAGGGCGCAGATTGTCCTAGAGCAGATCGATACCTATCAGCCGGTGATCTCGCAGGCCGTCGAGGCCGCCACCAGCGTTGATGCCGAAAAGATGCTGTCGGCGCTGCAAAAGATTGCCGATGAAGATCCCACCTTCCACGTTCGCGAGGATGCCGATACCGGCCAGACGCTGATCTCGGGAATGGGCGAGCTTCACCTGGAAATTGCCCGCGACCGACTCGCCAGCGAATACAACGTCGTCGCTCGCACCGGCAGGCCGCAGGTCGTCTATCACGAAACCGTACTCGGGTCAGGCGAAGCCGAGCACCTGTTCGAGCGACTTGGTGACGACGAGCAGCTCTTTGGCCGCGCCACCGTCCGCGTCTCCCCGCGTGCACGAGGGGCCGGTCTTTTGGTCCGCAGCGAGGTGCCACCACCATCCCCCGACTGGATTCCGGCGCTGCAGCGCGCCCTGTCCGGCTGTGTCGAAGCCGCTCTCAGTGGCATTCGCGAAGCGATGGGCTCCGGTCCCAAGGGCAACAAGCTCGTCGACATCGAAGCCGTGCTGGTTTCGGTCGAGCCCAAGCTTGATGTGGCCTCCGACGTCGGCTGGCGCATTGCCGGTTCGCGGGCGCTCATCAAAGCCTGTGAGGCCGCCACCACCGCCCTGCTCGAGCCGATCATGCACCTCGAAGTGGTGGTTCCTGACGAGTTCGTCGGCGATGTCCTTGGCGATCTCAACCAACGACGGGCCCAGATCCTCGATGTCGGCATTCGGGGCAACCGCCGCTGTGTCATCGCCGAGCTACCGCTACGCGCCCTATTCGGCTACTCCACCGCCGTCCGCTCCGCCACCCAAGGTCGCGCCGACTTTGTCATGACCTTCTCCAAATACGACACCTGGTCGTAACGATCGGGCCTTAGGGGAGACTCGCTCCGCCGGCGCTACGCCGGGACCAGCTCGATCACCACCACTTCCGGGGGACAGCCAAAGCGAAACTGGAGCCAGTGCCCGAGCCCGGCCGACACAAAGAGCTGCGAGGGATCGTGCTGCCCCCGGTAATGGCCACGGATCAGCGGATAGAACGGCTCTAACACCGACTTGCCCAGGAATCCAACCTGACCGCCGTGGGTGTGACCCGAAAGCTGGAGCGCCACGCCCTTGCCTTCGACGTGGGGAAAGACATGCGGGTGGTGCGCGAGCAGAATCGTCGGCTCACCTTGGCGACGGTCTTTGAGCGCCGACTCAAGCTGCCCCGGTACCAGGCTTTCATCAAGCCGAGGCACCCGCCCCGAGTGCGCAAAGCCAATCCCGGCCAGCCGAATCCCACCGATCAGCGCCGACTCTTCTTCCAGAAGCTGAATCTGCGCTTTTTCGTAGGCCCGCGAGATCGTCCCCCGGTCCGCCAGGTACAGCTCGTGGTTGCCGACACAGGCAATGTGCCCAAGTCGCGTCGGCACCTGCTTGATCAGCCGCAGCGTATCGAGGTGCAGCCTCGGCTCGTCACACAGATCGCCGGTCGGACACAGCAGATCCAGCTTCTCGCCCGCGAGCAGCTCCATCCCGCGCTCCAGGTGCTTTAGCTGCGTCTGAAACCGCGAGATATGAATGTCCGTCACCTGCCCGATGCGAAAGCCCCACAGCTCCTTCGGTAGACCCGGAATCGCGATCCGCACCCGCCGCAGCGCAATGTGCCCCGCCTCGTACAGCACGCCGTAGCTGGCCGCCACCATCGCCCCACCCGGCAGCACCCACGGCAGCGTCTGCAAGAGCCCTCGCCGCGAAAGCAGTGGCTGCACCGTCTTTACCACCCGCCGAGGCACAAACGGAACCTTCGCAAGCGCCGTCTCCACCTTCGGCTCGACCGGCTGTTTGCGCAGCCGTCGCTGCACCCACAGCCCCAGCGGCACCCACAGCGGCGAGGTCACAAGCCCCGCCAGCATCGCCACCTGCACCACCGTAGACGGCCCCAAAAACAGCCCATGTAGCGCCGTCACCCAGCCCGGAGGTGCCCCCGCCCACCGCCACAGCACCCTCGGCAGCATCAGCAGCACCGTCGCCGCCGCCAGCAGCACAAACACCCGCAGCAGCTTGCGACCAAACCCCGGCAGCGCCCACCGCAGCAGCACCACCCACAGGGCAAACAGCGCCACCGCCACAAGTGGAATCACCCCCATGCGCGGCCGATTGAAGGACTGGGCCACCACAGGTGCAGCAGCCAAAGCGAGCCCAAAGGCAAGCGAGCCAAACATGGTTCTCCACTATGCCGTAAGCGAGGCTGGCTGCAAAAGTGTTACCCTCCGCGCATGTTCGCCCGTCTGACGGTGCTTCTGTTCTGCGCGTTTCTGCTGCTCTCGGGCCGCGAGCCGCCCTGGGCTGATGCCAACATCGCGTACCAGACCACGCAGTCGATCGTCGATCGCCATGAGCTGGCGATCTCCCTGAACGCGCCCTCGTACTTTTTTGTCGAGCGCTCGGGCAAAAAGTACGGCTTTGCCACCCTGGGGACCGCGCTCGGGCAGGTGCCAAGCTATCTGACCTACAAAGCGCTGCGGCGGCTGCCCGGTCTGCCGCAGGCCCCGTGGTTTGCGTTTGCCTCGCATCTTTCGTCGGCACTGTGGATGGCCATGGCGATCGCGCTGTTTGCCCGCATGGCGCAGAGGTACGGTGCCTCGCCCCGCCTGGCGATTGGGCTGTCGCTGCTGCTCGCCTTTGCCACGCTGTGCCTGGTCTATGCCCGCAGCTCGTACGGAGAAGCGCTCCAGACCCTTCTGCTGACGTGGTTTGTCGATCTGGCCCTGCAAGTCAGTGAGCAACCCTCCCGAGGCCGCCTGCTTCTCACCGGGCTGGGCGCGGGCCTGCTCCTCAACGCCAAGCTGGTCTATGCGCCGGTGATCCTCATCGGCCTGGGCTGCTATCTGCTCGCTCAGCACAGGCGGGGACTTGGCCCACTCGTCCGTGACCTACTGCTCGCCAGCCTGGGGGCCCTGCCCGGCTTGGCGCTGCTGCTCGCCCACAACTACGTCAAGACCGGCCACCCGCTGCGCACCGGCTATCAGTCCGGGCAGCTTGGCCTGCTGGATGGCAACTTGCTCGCCGGGCTGCATGGCCTCTTTTTGTCACCGGGTCGAGGTCTGTTCTTCTATGCGCCGCCCCTGGTCCTGAGCCTGCTCGGAATCGGTCACGCCGCTCGGACGCAGCGCCGCCTGACGTGGCTGGTGCTTGGCACCGTGGCGACCGTGGCCGCGATCTCGGCCAAGTATCCGGTGTGGCACGGCGGCTACTGTTTTGGGCCGCGCTACTTGGTGCCGCTGATTCCGCTCGTGATGCTGCTGGCCGTTCCATGGCTTTCGCACCTTGGGCAGACCCAGCGCAGCCGCTTGGTGCTCGCGGTCGCGCTCACCGGATCGCTCGGTGCGGGCGTGGCCGGACTGGGCAGTGCGCTGTACTGGGATCACTACTGCCGCGTCCTTGCGGCGGTGCAGCGGCAAGCCTTTCACCCGATGTGGAGCGAAGACCACCACGCCTTCGGCTACTACATCCCGCAGTTTTCGCCGATCTCGGGCCACCTGTGGATGCTGCGCCACCTGCTCCGCCACGATCCCGACCTCCACCGCGACGCGCCGTGGAAACAGCTCCTGCCCGCCCAGCTCGATCTGCGCGACGAGTTTGCCCGCCTGCGCATCGATCTATGGACCCGCGACTGGCTCTACGGCCCGCACAAACGGTACGGCCTTACGATCTACGCGCTGCTGGTGCTGGGAATCGGGCTGTCGACCTGGGGACTGTCGAGATCCCTCCGCCGCGAACGGGCGGAGGCTGCGGAACGCGTGACCGCTCAGCCGTAGACGGCGAGGCCGACGTTGAGGCGGTTTTGGGCGGCGATCTCGCAGACGACGCGCAGCTCGGCCCAGGCGAGCAGCAGGCGCTCGATGTCCTTCTGGCTCTTCTGCTCCCAGTCGCTGCGCCACTTGAGGTATTCCTCCTCGACCACGTCGTCGCCGACCTTGGCCGAATACAGCGCCCGGCAGAACTTTTCGAGCCGCTGCCCGAGGCGATTGGCGTCAAAGCTTCGCGCCAGCTCGAGGATGCGATCCGGCTTGAGCAAAAACACCGCGCCATCGTAGGGCTGACCCGGCTTGGCCCACGGCACCAGCGCGCCGATCTCTTCCGGCCCGATGTTTTCAAACAGCGGACCGTAGCCACCCGGCGGCTTCGGACACGGCAGCACTTCGATCATGGCATCGAGCACGCTCGCCATCTCTTCGAGATCCTCGGCGTCATCGGCGTCAATGATCGGCGTTGCGTCGCCAATGCTCAGGATCGACAGCAGCTTGCCATCGAGAAACTTCAGGGTATCGCCACCGGCAAACACGCCCGCGTGCGACAGCGCCAGAAGTTCAAAGGCATG
The DNA here is from genome assembly GCA_044228505.1 of Polyangia bacterium. Taxonomy (GTDB): domain Bacteria; phylum Myxococcota_A; class Polyangia; order Palsa-1104; family JAEUJZ01; genus JAEUKA01. Next base: position 187,921 of record JBGAUT010000008.1, read on the forward strand.
GGTGTGCCACGCCGGGTGATCTTTGGCTTGTCCGAGCGGCTGCTGGTGTCCCGACAGCGCCTTCGCGGTGGGATCGCGCAGCTCCATCAGCGGTCCCAGGACTTCCTCGGGAGCGCCAGTTATCACCTGGCTGAGCTGCTGCCCCGGCACCTGATTGAACGCCTGGTGAATGAGGTTGCCGTCGAACGCGAAGAACGCGGCACGGGTGGTGTCGGCCGGAGCATCACCGGGGATGATCAGGTTCGATGGGGTATCGAAGCCGCGATCGTGGAACACAAAGGTGCCCAGTCCCGTCGGAGTTCCCGGCGGCACCATCAGCAGTCGTCCCCGTACCAGCGCGGCGGTTCGGGTCGCTGCTTGACCGAAGCCGACGCGGGTGCCGTCGTCCGCTGCCACCACATCGTCGATCGAGTGGCCGACCAGCTTGAGCACCTCGGCTTCGAATCCTGCGCCCGGCTCGCCGGTGTAGCTAGCGACTTCGATGCCGTCTTCGAACGCATGCAGAAGCGACTGCTTGCCCTGGTGGTTGACGTGAACAAACATCGCCTTGCCGCCGTTTTGCGACAGCGCGACGAGCAGCGCCGGAGACACCGCCGGTAGACCCGTCTGTCCATCCATGACCTCGAGCTGCTGAATGTCCAGCTTCTCAAGCGGCGACAGGCGCACCCACGCAGTCGGCGGGACGTTCTGGGCGACGATGTTGACGATGGTATCGGGGTTAAGGCCGCGCGGTGGCTGCGGCACAAGGATTGCGGTCAGGTCTTGAGCCATGTGCTCGTAGGGTATGCCCATCCTCGGCCCTTTGCCAAGTCGGTTCCGGCGTTGCCTACGACAGGCGCGCTGGTGGGTCTAATCCAGGTGAATCAATCGATCGATGGATCGCACGCTTCTGGTGTGCAGTCCGCGACGGTGCGCCATGGATGCGGGGGCCGAGATCACCACACCCAGGTGGTAGTCATGCTGGCTGCGCGGTCCCCGCTGCGGGTTTACATCGTGCCAGCGCGATAGCAGCTCCTGCAAAGGTATGTAGGTATAGGCATCCGGTGTCGACGGATCCATAAAGTACGAGTACTGGTTGTCCATCCCGATCAGCACCACGTAGTGCCCGTCATCCCAGTTGTTCAGCCACGACTCACGACGACCCTTGGGATCGCGCCACGCTTGCAGCTCCAAGATCACCGGCTTGCCCGCCCGCAGGGACGCCTGAAGCTGCGCCAGCGTCATCGGCTGCTCCACCGACGCTTGCAGCCCAAAGCGTCGCGCTCCGAGTGCCAGCGCCTCGGGAAGTGTGCCCTGCTCGACCGAGGTACCGAGCAGCCGATGGAGCTTGGTTTCTGGCCCGGCCCACACCTGGAAGTAGCGCAGCACCGCGACCAGCACCGCAGGACCGCAGCTATAGTCCGAGGTCTGCCGGACCAGCGGCACCGGAAGCGCATCCTGCGGCAGCCGAGGCGACACCGCATGAGCCGACGGCGACCCCCAAAAGGACAAAGCCACGCCCAAAAAACCCATCACCAGGTTGTTTGCCAGCCTTTGTAATCGCATCACACTTCCCCACGCAACGTCCCGCATCTGGCCACTGCACCATGCCGCCGTGCCGGACGAAACTCGAGCCCAGAAAAAGCGCCCTTTTCTGGCTCCCGCAAGATCAAAGTACGCCGACAATCAGACCCAAACCAGTCCCAACCCTCATGGATCACGACAAGACCCTACGAATCGGCGCGCTCGCTCCGCACATTTCCAAAAATTTTGTATTGACTTGGATCGGCAGGGCGATAGACTGCCTTCCGTCTTTCGCGGGAGTAACTCAGTGGTAGAGTGCCACCTTGCCAAGGTGGACGTCGAGGGTTCAAATCCCTTCTCCCGCTCCACTTCAAAAGGCTGGTTCCAGTTCGCTGGACCGGCCTTTTTGCTTTTTGGCCCCTGGATTTGGGCGCGGCTCGTACCATGGATTTATGGGCAATCGCTCGGATGACTCAGCGGCCCTACAGGCCCGAGTTGACAAACTTGTCGTCGAAAATGCCGCACTGACCGCAGAAGCGGCACGACTCCAAGCGCTGGTGTGTGCCGTTCCCGATCTGATCATCCGGCTGCATCGCGATGGCACCTACCTCGACTTTGTGGGGGCCAAGGACATTCCGGTGCTCATCCCGCGTGGAGAGCGCATCGGTCGCCGCGTTCGTGAGGTGCTCCCCGCCGCGATTGCCGAGGCCTACGAGCACGCGACCTTGGCCTCGCTCGCCACTTCGTCGACCCAGACCTTTGGCTATCAGCTTCACATCGGCGGTCGCACCGGCTACTACGAAGCACGGGTCGTTCCGAGCGGCCCCGACGAAGTGGTGATGGTGGTGCGCGACGTCTCGACCCGCCATCTCGCAGAAGAAGCGCTGCGCGTCGAAAAAGAGTGCTCCGAGCAGATCCTGCTAAACATCCTGCCCCGGGCGATCGTCGACGAACTAAAGCGCAGCAGCGGCAGCATCTCGCACCGCTTCGAGTCGGCCACCGTGCTGTTCGCCGATATCGTCGGCTTCACCGCCGCCACCTCGACCCTGCCACCCGGGGACGTGGTCGCCACGCTCAACGAGATTTTTTCGGCCTTCGATGGCATCGCCGACCGCCTGGGGCTCGAAAAGATCAAGACCATCGGGGACGCCTACATGGTCGTTGGCGGCGTCCCGCTGCCCACCCCGAACCACGCCGAGGCCATCGCCGACATGGCGCTGGCGATGCTGGCCGCGATCTCGCAGTTCGCCTTTCCCGGTCGCCCGCCGCTCACCCTGCGCATCGGCATCTGCACCGGCCCGGTCGTCGCGGGCGTCATCGGCTTTCGCAAGTTCGTCTACGACCTGTGGGGCGACACCGTCAACGTCGCCAGCCGCATGGAATCATCCGGCGAACCCGGTCGCATCCAAGTCGCCGACTCTACCTACGAGTGCCTCCGCGATCGCTTCCGCTTTGAGCATCGCGGCAAAATCCCCATCAAGGGCAAGGGCCTGCTCGCCACGTATTTCCTGCTGGGCCGGGCCTAGCCCCGCACCCGCCCAAGCTCGCAGCACACCGCCGAGACACCGCTACGGCACGGCTGGCACTGCTGCAAACCTGCCATGACGCCGCTACGGCACCTTCCACACTTTTCAAACACCCCTGTAGCGCCGCTACGACACCGTTTGCACTCTTTTTGCGCCGCCATGAACGCAACGGCACCGTACGCACTTTTCAAACACCCCCGTAGCGCCGCCACGACACTTTCCACACTTTTCTAAAACCCCCGTAGCGCCGCTACGACACTTTCCGCACTTTTCAAACACCCCCGTAGCGCCGCTACGACACTTTCCACACTTTTCAAACACCCCCGTAGCGCCGCTACGACACTCTCCACACTTTTCAAACACCTCCGTAGCCGCTACCGCCCGGTCTGAACTTTTCCAACGCTTGCGGCGCGGCGTCCCCGCAGGTTTTGCACGATTTGCTCGCCGAAAGTACGCAGCTCCGGCTGGCTCGAAATATTTTTTTGGCGACGGAAAATGGGCCCCCTGTGCTGGCGAACGTTTTGCGCGGGGCTAGAACTTTTGGGCGGTTAGAAACCCATTGTTTTGGAGAAACCCATGCGAATTCCAGTCCTTGATTCACGACTTCCGATTGCTTCTCTGCGGCGCGAGCTGCGCTACACCCTGGTCCGACTGCGGCAGCGGTCCTGGTCCAAGTCCTGGGTGACAGTCTTTGAGGGCCTATTGAAAGAGACCGAGACGGTCGAAGTCGTCTGGCGCAAGCTGATGGACGCGCTCGAAGACGCCGAGGCCGAGCGCGATGAGTCCGATCTCGATCTCGACCGGGTGGTGCTGTACACCGGCCAGATGGTGCGCACGGACCTGATTGGTGGACCCAAAGCGGCGCTCACCAAGGCCCTGTTTGGCACCGAGAAACCAAGTGCCGTCATCCGACCCAAGCTCGGCGAAGAGCTGAAGCTGGTGCGGACCTGGCCAGGGGTGCTGGCGGGCGCGCCGCTGGCCAAGATCGTCGCGCAAAAGCCGGTGGTCGATACGGTGGTCAAGCGCTGCGACGCCTCCGAGACCGCCTACAGCGATGCACTGTCGGCGGTGAATGCCTACCGGGTGAAGACCCTTCAGCCGCTGTTCGACAAGGTCAACGGCGAGCGGCAAGCGCTCGGTGGCGAGGCGAAAAAGCAAGCCTTCACGACCTCGGGCCGCGACTCGGGCGAAGGGCTGTTCCGAACCAGCGAGCGCAGCCAAGCGGCACGGCCGACCACGCTGCGCGCCGTGCAAGACGAGATTACCCAGACCGAGCTAGAGCTGGCCCAGCTCAAGGCCCAGCAGGCCGCGCTGACCGCCGAGCAAGCCCAGAGCGACGCCGCCGAAGCCGAGCGCCACAAAAAAGAGCTGGAAGTAAAAGAGCTAGAGCGGGTCAAAGCCGAAGCCGACCACAAGCTCGCCACCCTCAAAGAAGAGCTCGAAAAGAGCCCCCATCACGGGCTGATTGCCGCCCCCCGCTAGTCCACCGATCAGCCGACTGCTCCCGCGTCCCGCTGCCGTCTTACGAATCAAACGAAAAGGCGTTCATCTTGGAGATGAACTCGACCGCTTTCAGGCCATGGCCGAGGTGGTTTTGGATGACCGACTGGAGTAGCTCGCGAACCTGGCGCTGGCTTGTCGCGTCCACGGACAGGTCGGCAAAGGATGCGGGATCGAGCGTGCGCGTCTCAAGCTGGGCGAGCAGGTCACGCAGCGCCGAGGTCAGACCGCCGCCTTGGGGTCCAAGCTGACTGGGGACGGGGCCCAGGAAGCAGCTCTCACACAGCACGCCGCCGCGCCGCACATCGAGGGGCACCAGCTCCGCCGCCGGAACCGGACCGCCGCACGCCGCACAGTCATAAAGCTGGAGTGCCAGACCCACCGCCACGAGCAGGCGCAGCTCAAAGATCCGCAGCGCCAAGGGCGAGGGCTTTTCGGCGATCGGCAAGCCATCCAGGTAGTCCAGCAGCGTCACCAGGAGGCGCAAGACCTCGGGCTCGGGAACGTGGGGTGGGCACAGGTGCAGACACAGCTCGCAGGCGTAGGCGGCATGGCCGAAGCGGGACAGCTCCAGGGGCAGGTTGGGAAAGCCTCGGGTGACGTGCAGGTCGGACAGTGACCACAGATCCTGGCCGCGCCGCTCCTCTAGCATCGCTTCGCCAAACCCAAACGAGGACAGGGCCGCGCCGTAGCGTCGCCGACTCGAGCGAGCGCCTTTGGCGAGCGCCGAGATCTTGCCGTGTGCCGCCGTCAGCAGGGTCACGATCCGGTCGGCATCGCCATAATCGACCACCCGCAGCACCAGGCACGGCGTTGCCTCGGAAGGTCCACTTCGCTTACGCATGGTCGCCAGGGCTCCTGCAAGTGTTGGGTCGCTGCGGTGGAGGCTTTACCACACCGTCGATCTTTTTTGATCGCTGCGGCGTGGGGGCCCCCTTCCCTGCGACACTTTTTTATCGTTCCGCATTGCGGCCCGAAAAAAAGGTCTCCGGTCGGCCCCACGCCTGGGGGCTCTTTTAGGCGACCACCAGGTTGAGGAGGCGGCCTTTTACGAAGATCGACTTTTTGATGGTCTTGCCATCGGTGAACTGGCGGACGCCGGGGTCTTGCAGGGCAAGTTTCTGGATGCTGGCTTCGCCTTCTTCGGCGGCGACGAGTAGCTCGGCGCGCTTTTTGCCGTTTACCTGGACGACGATGGTGAGCTGATCGTCGCGGGCGGCGGCTTCATCGAAGACCGGCCAGGCGTGAAGGGCGAGCAGGTCGGTGTGGCCGAGGGCGTGCCACAGCTCCTCGGTGATGTGGGGGGCCATCGGGCCCAGCAGGAGCACGGCGGTTTCGATCGCTTCGCGCAGCGCGGGCGACTGGGCGGTCTGGGTGGCGAGGAAGTCGGAGATGGCGTTCGACAGCTCCATGATCGCGGCGATGGCGGTGTTAAACTGCTGCCGCTCGAAGATGTCGGTGCTGACCCGACGAATGGTCTTGTGGGTGATGCGCCGCAGACCAGCATGGGCATCGTCCATCGCGACCTGAAGCCGGACAACTTGCTGCCCATCTGTCGATTCCGCTCCGGTGCTGGTCGTCTGGGGCAACGCCAACAAGCGCTGGACCAGGCGGTACAGGCGACCGAGGAAGCGGCTGCAGCCCTCGACCCCGGCTTCGTTCCATTCCAGGACCGAGTCGGGCGGCGCGGCGAACAGACAGAACAGGCGGGCGGTGTCGGCCCCGTACTTTTCGACGAGCGCCATCGGCTCGACGACGTTGCGGAAGGTCTTCGACATCTTCATCTGCCGCAGATACTGGGCTTCCTGGCCGCACTTGATGCAGCGCCCGTCTTGGACTTCCTCGGGGTACAGGTAGTCGTGCTCGGCGCAGCGGTAGGCGTCTTTTAAGACCATGCCCTGGGTGAGCAGGCGAGTGAACGGCTCGCGCAGGGTGGCGGGCAGGACGCCCCAGTCGGACAGCATCTTGGTAAAGAAGCGCGAATAGATGAGGTGCTTGGTGGCGTGCTCGCTGCCACCGACGTACTGGTCGACCGGCAAAAAGGTCTTGCCCGCCTCGTCGAGGATGCCGCCCGCGTAGTGGGGCGAGGTGTAGCGCAGGAAGTACCACGACGACTCCATAAAGCCGTCCATGGTGTCGGTCTCGCGCCGCGCCGGGCCTTTGCAGATCGGACAGGTGGCGTTCTTCCAGGTTGGATGGGTGGCAAGCGGGGACTGACCGCTCGGCACGAACTCGATGTCGGTCGGCAATTGGACGGGCAGCTCCGACTCGGGAACCGGCTGATAGCCGTGCTCCTTGCACTCGACCATCGGGATCGGACAGCCCCAGTAGCGCTGCCGTGACACCAACCAGTCGCGCAACCGGAAGGAAACGGTCTGGCCGCCCTGCCCTGTTTCGGCGAGCCAGGCGGTGATCGCAGACTTGGCGGCTTCGTTGTCTTGGCCGTTAAAGGCACCCGAGTTCACCAGCGTGCCGCGCTCGGTATAGGCCGCCGTGAGCGCACTCGCATCAAGCGTCTCGCCCGCTGGCTGAATCACGATCTCGATCGGCAGGTGGTACTTTTTCGCAAACTCGAAGTCGCGCTGATCGTGGGCCGGAACGGCCATGACCGCGCCGGTGCCGTAGTCCATCAGCACGAAGTTGGCGATGTAGACCGGGATGCGGCGGCCATTTGTGGGATTTGTGACGTAGGCCCCGGTGAAGACGCCTTCTTTGACGTAGTCGTCGGCCCCACGCCGGGTCTTGTCCTCGGCCCGTACTTTTTGGACAAAGGATGTGACCTCGGACTCACGCGGGGAACCAGCACACAGGCGGAGCGCGAGCGGATGCTCAGCGGCAATCGACATGAACGTCGCGCCAAACAGGGTGTCGGGCCGGGTGGTAAAGACCTCGATCTCGGACACGTCGGCGAGCGGCTCGGTCAGGGCAAAGCGGATGCGGGCCCCCTCGGAGCGACCGATCCAGTTTTCCTGCATGTGCAGGACTTTGTCGGGCCACTTGCCTTGGAGCTGCTTGCTATCGTCGAGGATCTGCTGGGCGTACTCGGTAATCCGCAGGAACCACTGGGTCAGCTCGCGCTGATGAACCACCGACTGACAGCGCCAGCACAGGCCGTCTTCGACCTGCTCATTGGCGAGCACTGTGGCACAGGACGCACACCAGTTGACGAGCGCGCCTTTGCGATAGGCGAGGCCCTTTTTGAACATCTCGATGAAGATGCGCTGCTCGTGGATGAAGTACTCGGGCTCGCAGGTCGACAGCTCGTGGGACCAGTCGTAGGACTGGCCGATGCGGTGGAGCGGTCCCTTCATCGACTCGATGTTCTTGACGGTCCAGTCGCGAGGATGAACCTTGGCTTTGATGGCGGCGTTTTCGGCAGGTAGACCGAACGCATCCCAGCCCATCGGATACAGGACGCGGTGTCCCTTCATGCGGTGGGCGCGAGCCAGCACATCGCCAATCGAATAATTGCGAACGTGGCCCATGTGGAGCCGTCCCGATGGATAGGGAAACATCTCCATGATGAAGTACTTGGGCCGGGGATCGGGTCGACCGTCAGCGGTGACGGCGGGAGGTGCCCGGAACGCTCCGGCAGACTGCCACGCGGACTGCCAGCGCGGCTCGACCTGCTGAGGGTCGTACTTTTCAGGTAAGGAGGTCAGCGTAGCGTCGGTGGAAGACGGATTCATAGGCTGCCACTACCACACAGCGCGCCCTCCCAGCAAATTTGTCGTCGAAGAGCGAGATGGTAGGACTTTGGGATGGACGCCGCTACCGACTGAAAACGGGCTATCCGTATGATTCCTTTTGTGTCAAAGTAGTCCCACTCCGCATGATGGGCTCTGGCTGCTCGACGCTGGCTAGGAGCCTACGCGGGTAGGACCGCTATGACCAAGTCGCCCCTTCACGCAGCCAGCAAAAAAGCCCTGGTCGCCCTTGGCGCTTGGACCGCTCTGTCGGCAACCTCTGATGCGTGGGCCATCGGGGAATCGGCCCCGATCGACATCAACAAGTTCCATCCGGCACCGGGTAGCGCAAAGCTCATCACGCTCGATCTCGCCGAGGTCGGTCCGCACATGGAGTTCGTGCCGCAGCTCTTTCTGCACTACGCACGACGGCCACTGACCTACACGCTCGGAGGTGTTCCGGCGGCGGATCTGGTGCAGAACCGGCTCACGGGAGACATCTCGCTGTCGCTGTCTTTGCTCAACCGGATTCAAGTCTCGCTGGCGCTGCCGGTGACGTTCTACCAGACCGGTGAGCTGCCGGAAAATGGGTTCCTCGATCCCAAGGATCCCACCTCGGGACGGCGGGTGACTCCGGCGTTTGCGAAGGAGGGGCTGACTCAAGCGGGACAGGAAGATCTGCGCTTTGCGGTGAAAGCGGTGCTGTATCGCTATCGCAAGGACCAAGACGCGAGCAAGGTCGGGTTTCAGCTCGGCGTGGCGGGAGACTTGACGGTGCCGACCGGAAATGCCGACAGCTTCATGGGCTCGCGGCTGCCGACGTTTGCACCTCGGATCTTGGCCCATATCGACTGGCAGCGGCTGCAAGTGGCGGCGTTTGTGGGCAGTATCTTTTCGTCCACGGAGCGCTTTTACAACGCCGAGACTGCGCACAGCTTTCTGTTCGGTCTGGGACTTCAGATCGCGCTGCGTCACTCGCCGACAGCACCGATTTACTTTGTCACCGAGGTCTGGGGTGCCACGCCCTACGTCGCTACCGATCGCCTGACCAACACGCCCGCCGAGCTAACGGCCGCGTTCAAAGCGCGCTATCACGGCTTTACCTTTTTCCTCGGTGGTGGACCGGGATTAAGCCCTGGCGTGGGTGTCCCTGACGGTCGTGCCTATGTCGGCATGAGCTATGCGGGGGTCTACGTCAAAAGGCCGCCGCCACCACCGCCACCGCCGCCGCCACCACCTCCGCCGCCGCCTCCGCGTAAGGTGGAGCCGCCACCGCCGCCGCCGCCGCTCCCTGAGCTGCCGCCGAGCTGTGAGGGCGAGGACTGTCCCGATCAGCAGCGCCGCCCCGCTCACGTCGAGATCAAGGGACAGAAGCTGGTGCTATCGGAACGAATCTTCTTCGACTTCGATCGCGACACCATCAAACCGATCAGCTTCCCCGTGCTGGACGAGGTGGTTCGTGTGCTCAAGGCGCGCCCCGACATCAAGCGGATGCGCGTCGAAGGCCATACCGACAACAAGGGCACCGACCAGTACAATCTCGATCTGTCGCGCCGGCGGGCACAGTCGGTGATGGTGTACTTGGCCGAGCATGGCGTCGAGCCATGGCGCCTGAGTTCATCGGGCTTTGGTCTGCGCTGTCCAATCATGCCAAACGACACGTCTGACCGGCGTGCACAGAATCGTCGCGTAGACTTCATCATTACAGAGCAAGAGGGCGTCACGCTGGACCCCCCGAAGTGTCCGCTCTCGCTCATCTCTCGCTAACTACGCGACGAACCAATAGGAGCCTGAAAACATGACCACCCGTATAACTCGCCAGGGTTTCGCGCCGTCTGCCAAGACCGTGAGCCGTTCTCTGTTCGCTGGAATTGTGCTGACGATGAGCCTGTCCTCGGGCCTCGCGCTCGCCGCCGATAAGGACGTCAACTGCAACGGCGTTCCCCGTCCGTTCGAGGGTTACTGCATCGACTACTTCGCCAACGGCAATAGCTGCACGCCGATCGACGAGTTTCCTCCGAAGCGTCCCTGCGATGACTATGTGGCCCCCGGACCAGGCACCAACGCTCGCTGTAGCAGCATGCTGGCTTCCGATCGCGATGGCGATGGTCGCGGCGACTCCTGCGACAACTGCCCGGACAAGCCCAACCTCGATCAGGCCGATGCCGACAATGACGGAGTGGGCGATGTCTGTGACAACTGCCCTGCGACACCCAATCCGGATCAGAAAGACTCAAACGGCGATGGCATCGGCGATGCTTGCGACGCCTGCCTCACCGGTATGCCAAACGCCATGCAGCCCGACACCGATGGCGATGGCAAGCCCGATGCCTGCGACAACTGCCCGACCGTGAAGAATCCCGATCAGAAGGATGGGGATGGCGATGGCGCGGGTGATGCGTGCGACAAGTGCGTCGGCGACAACCGCAAAGATCTGGATGGCGACGGCACCCCCGATGCGTGTGACAACTGCATCGACACGCCCAATGCCGATCAGAAGGACTCGGACGGTGATGGGATTGGCGACGCCTGCGACAACTGCTTTGCCGATAAAAACACGGACCAGAAAGACACCGATGGTGATGGCATCGGTGATGCGTGTCAGCCGGGTGTCGCGGGTGGCCCCGGCTGCGCTGTGGTTCCGGGTGAATCGCCGCGCAACCTTGCCGGTGGCATGGGCTTGTTCGCCTCGCTGATGCTGCTCGCGGCTGGATTCCGTCGTCGACTTGCCACTCGCAAGTAATCCCTGCTTGTTCTTCGCTTCGGCACGCTGCATAGAATCGGCGCGTGCCGGAACTCCCCGAAGTTGAAACCGTCTGCCGTGGACTACGCGGCCTGGTCCAAGATCACAAACTGGTCGAGGTCGTGGTGCGTCGCCGCGATCTCCGAATTCCCATCCCCATCGACTTCGAACTCCGGCTGACCGGACGAACCGTGCTGCGGCTAGAGCGTCGCGCCAAGTACATCCTCGGATTTCTCGATAGCGACGAGGTACTGATCGCACACTTGGGAATGTCCGGTCGGCTGTTCGGCTACCGCCCGGACGATCCAAAGCGACCCACTGAGGCTGAAAAACACGATCATGTCTGGCTCCACACCGACCAAGGCACCCTGATCTGCTTCAACGACCCACGGCGCTTTGGCCTGATGACGCTGGCTTCCGCGGCCACGCTCTCCGATCATCCACTGTTCAAAGAGCTGGGTATCGAGCCGCTTTCTGACGCTCTAACACCGCAGTTTTTGCGCAACGCGCTCCGCACCAGACAAGTACCGATCAAGGTCGCGCTGCTCGATCAGTCGGTCATCGTAGGCATCGGCAACATCTACGCGAGCGAGATCCTCCATCGCGCACACATCGCCCCGCAACGACCAGCATCAGGGCTCGGTTCGGAAGAGCTGAAGGCGCTCTGTGGCAGCATCGCCGCGATTCTTCGCAAGGCAATCCAGGCCGGCGGTTCCACGCTCCGTGACTACGTACAAGCCGACGGCGAGCTGGGTGGCTTCCAGAACTTGTTCGCGGTGTACGATCGCGAAGGTCAACCGTGTCGACAACGGGGATGTCGCGGCACAATCGCTCGCATCGTCCAAGCCACCCGCGCTACCTATTTTTGTGCGAGCTGCCAAGTCTGACCATGGATGACACTACATTGCCAGGTCAGGCGGGAGGTCGGGCGATGTTCCACGTGGAACATTTTTTCGTGTCCCACCATGACCACTTGGGCTACGCGAGGACGATTTCTCGACGGAAACCCCGTCCTTCCCTACAAATCAAAGCAGGCTCTACAGCACGCTAGGTACTGCTCGTTTGCTACACATTTGCTACAGGGCGGCCCTTCGCTGGGCTTCTGCTCTTTCTTCTGTGTGTGGCAAGAGAGAAAACGAGCGGCCCGAGCGTCCCAGCTGGCAACGTCACCGACGGAAACAGGGGAGGGACGCTAGGCCATTTTCCAGCGTCCCGCCATCGGCCCGAGCGTCCCGGCCATGCGTCTTGGCCTCACATCGTCAGGACGGGAAGCCCAGGCTTCCTTTAGGGCACTGGCCGCTGAATGTGTCTACACTGCGCGCATGCCGAGTTGTGATGCGAGCGGGAAGCCTCTGTCCGGTGCGGCGCTGCGAAGGCGGGCCAAGCAGAAGCGCACACAGTACGCCGCTGCGCTGGCCGAAGCGGGCCATGGTCCCACGGCTGCGGACTTCGCGCCGGTCGTGTCGCCCCCCGTTGGGAGGCCCACCGAAACGCTCGCTTGGGCCAATGACGTGATAGCCATCGCGATGTCTCAGGCGATGCGCGATCCGGCGCTGACCAACCCGGAGCGCTGGCGCTGGATCAAGGACTTCGCCGTAGTGCTTGGGATGTTGCGCGACAAGGCCAGCGAACAGCGCAAGGTTACCGACCTGCAAAACGAGCTGGCCCAGCTGCGGGCGCAGCACGCGCAGCTGACCGCAGCGGAAGAAGAGCGCATGGTGCATGCCTACTTGGAAAACAGCCACCGCGCTGAAGAAGAGAGCAGCGGCCTAACCAAGCCGTGACCAGCGCACCAGAAAGCAACCAGTCGAATCGGCTACCGCGTCGGAGTCTCGACTCAGTTGCAAGAGTTGCAAAGCTCCAAACTGGCTCAGCTTTCCATTGAGGGGCGTCTTGGATGCTGAGAAGTAGCCCGATCGCGATCGCATACCAACCCGATCGCGATCGGTCGGCACTTAATCGCGACTCTCACCGACGGTGAATCGCTTAGCCAGCGGAGCGCGGACAGGCTACTCGCCATCTCTTTGGAGCGATGCAGTCCGTAGCCCTACATGGCCGATCGGCAAGCCACTCATCAAGCGACCCGACCTGCGGCGTTCCCGTCGGTAACAGGGTAGTTTTGAGTACCTGCGTATATTGCAAGGTGAGCCTTATATGCCTTGCAGCACCCAATCGGGTCGTAGCTCGGACGGACTGCTCACGAAACCCCCTTTCAAGAGATTGGAGATCCGGAGTTCATGAGCACGATCAGAGCCGACCAACCCTTAACCCTCATCCCGATGGAGCCGGAAGCGCTGGCCCGCATGATGGAGGAAGCCAGCGAGCGCGGCGCACGGCGAGCCATGGCGCAGCGCGAGACGGACGCTTTTCTTACCTCGGAGCAAGCTGCCGAGCTACTTGGCTACCGCTGTGCCGATGGCCGCCCGAACGTGCGAGCGTTCAAAGCCTTTCGGCAGCGTCATGCCGAGTTCCGAGCGCTGGCCGTGACCTTTGGCCGCCGCTTGCGCTGGCGTCGTTCTGATGTCGAGCGGTGGATGTCCGAACACCGAAAGCCGGTCGGGGGCAGCCATGCGAAGTGAGCTGGCATCGGCGAAGCAGCGCCGAGCAAGGAGGCTGCCGACGTGACCCCAAAAACACGAAGCGCCCGACGTTGCGACCGCCGAGCGCTCCCACAGACACCATCTACAGCGGGCAAGCTATCAGAGGCCCGCGAGCCGAGCAAGCCCGGTCTTTCCGATATCGAGTCCGAGCGGCAGCTGCTTGGCGGGCTCCTCAACTGGCCCAGCTACATTCCCTCGACGCTTGGCATCGAAGCAGGTTCCTTTGTGGGGCCACACCATGCGGCACTCTGGGAAGCCCTGGCTGCGCTTCATCGCGAGGGCTCGCCCATCGCGCTTATCCCGGTATGGCAACGCATCGTAGTGGACGGCCATGCGCAACGCTTTTCGATGCAGGGAAGCGAAGCCTACTTGGTTGGTCTGACCACTTCGGTCGCCCGTCCTGACTGCATTCCCGACCTCATTCGGGTTGTGACCGGGGAAGCGAGCCGCCGCAAGCTGGCTAGGTCCGCACCGGATGCCGCCGCACCGGATGTTGATCCGCAGCCAGTCGAATCCGCACCAAGCACAGCGCACCCGAGCGGCAGACCGCCCAGCCAAGCGCGGCGCATGCTGGCGCTGTTTGAGGCGTACCACGGAGAGGCGTTCCGTTCGCTCGACGATAGGCCGTTCGTCTGTTTGACAGAGGATGGCCGACGGCAAACGATGAACTTGATCCAAACGGTCAAGGCGCTGGCTCGCTGGCACTACCGCGACACCGGGGAACCGCTGACCGCTCGCACCCGTGATGAGCTGAGCAGTCAGCTTGCCGCGATGGCGGATGCCGGGGCCAAGCGTTCTACCTGGCTGCGCGTGGGTGAGCATGGTGGGGCGCTCTATCTCGACCTTGGCGACGAGACTTGGCGAGCGGTGCGGATTACCCGTGATGGCTGGCAGGTGCTGGACCGCCCATCGCTCTATTTCGTCCGCCCCGGTGGGATGCTGCCGCTCCCTGTTCCCGTGCGTGGAGGCAACGTCGCGGAGCTGTTCGAGCTGGTCAACATCCCGAACGGCCCAGACCGAGCGCTCGCCCTGGCTTGGCTGTTGAGCACGCTTCGACCGTCGCGACCTATGCCACTTCTCGCCCTTCATGGTGAGCAGGGCAGCGCCAAATCGACGACGGCGCGCATGCTGGCGTCGGTGGTTGATCCACACGGGGCCGGGCTGCGCATCCGTCCCAAAGACGAAGAAACGGTGATGGTAGCCACACAAAACGCTTGGGTGGTGGCCTATGACAACCTCTCGACGATGCCGGCTTGGCTGTCTGACTTGCTCTGCTGTCTATCGACCGGGGCCAGTTACACAGCGCGGACGCTCTACACCGATGCTGGCGAGTCGGTTATGCGGGCGCAACGTCCGGTGCTGCTCACCTCGATAGAAGACATCGCGAGCCGTTCGGATCTGCTCGACCGAGCGATCGTGCTGACGCTGCCGACCATTCCCGATGGTGACCGACGCACCGAACAGGTGGTGTGGGACGACTTCCGGGCCGCGCAGCCTC
>JBGAUT010000090.1:0-7992 GCA_044228505.1 Polyangia bacterium
GCATCGCGCAGAATTTCGAGCGCCAGACTTTCTGGGTACGGATATCCTTTCCCAACCGAAAAATCGAGCGGCCCGCGCAGCATCACAGAGAGCGGCGCAGCATCACCGAATCCGACGCTGACCGCGAGAGCGAAGTCCATGTACTGACGGGGCCGAGTCACTACTCCGAAACTCAACACTGCGCCAAAGGAGAGAGGATGTGCGGGATCAGAAGCGCCCGGAATCTCCTTGTCAGGGTTCACATAGGACAGCTTTGGGATTCCACGAATTGCTCCTTCTACAAACACTTTGACTTCAGGAAGGAAGGGCAGATGGAGCCCTGTACGTGCGCCCATCTCGACGGTAGCGAATCGACCTCCCCAATCGTACAGAAGCCCGGTTTGGAGTCCGATTTCGGCAAGACCAACCGGCTTGTTCAGAGAAATACGGAGTGCCGCAAGATCGCTTAGGAATCCGAGCTGATTTGCGCCGTCGAACTTCCACAGCCGCGATTCCTGTTCGTAGCTGGCGACGATCGTAAACTGTTGATGAGGATTGCTGCGCCATGGCCAAAGGACTCCTTTCACAGAGAAACGGAGGGGTCCTTGCTGCCAGGTCGGGACATCGCTCGAAAGCGGAGTCCACACCGCAGTCTGGGAATGGACGCCAAACTCAAGCCGGGACAAAAGCGAAAAGGAGAGCCCATAGGGAGTCACAAAGGAAAGGCCGCGCTGCGGTGTCCTCGACGAAAAGACGAGGTCTGCGTGCGCCTGAAAAGCCATCTCATCGATCCGAGTACAGACCAGCGGCCCGCCATCACAGAGACCCCCGAAGCCAGGAAGCCAGGGACGGTGCGGCAAAAACGCTGGCTGCTGCGCCGATGCTGAACCCAGCAGCAACAACACGATTGCGGAGAAGAAAAGCGATAGCGAACGCATCTGAGCGCGGCCATCTTGCCGTGCGCGTGGCATCAAGTCGACCATGTCGAACGCACGAAGCAAACGATGAGCCACGGTGTACCGAATCATGCAGCAGCGCAGTCATCCGTCGGAAGGGCAGTGAGCAATAGTTGCCCACGAGCCGCCGCAGCTTGTCCGGTATGCCGGACATCGTCCGGCGGGCCGGATCTTCGACGCCGAAATCGTTCGTCTCAGCCGGGCTGCTACTTGGGTGCCGTCTTGCCGCGAACCCCTGCTCGCACCGCCAGCACCGCCCGCCGTGTCCGTTCCCGCACCGATGGGTCAACCGCCGCGGTCGACTGCCTATCTAACGACGCCAGCATCAGTCGAGCCTGCCCCGCCATGCGCTCCATCTCCCCAAGCAGGGTGCGGAGCTCCGCTACGGTCGCCTTGGATGCGTCATCTTGGATCGCCACAGATGTATTTTATATTGCGTAACTGATACCTTGCGATGTCGTTCTTGTCGCACAGAGAGTACGATGGGCTTCCGACGGTAGAGCAATTCATCCGCAGTGCACTTCGAGGAGAAATACAGGCCAGCGGAGTGAAACCGCGAGGCTTATTGCTCGTAAAATGATTGTAAGCCCGAAAATGTGATGTTGCTTCCGGATTCTTCGACGGCAACGGGGGAGCGGGCGAAGGTGCTCGACTTCGGGATCGCGAAGCTTATCGAGGTCAACAACCAAGGCAGTTATCAGACCAGGGCGACCGAGCTGCTGGGGACGCCGAACTACATGTCACCCGAGCAGTGTCGCGGAGCCAAAGGCGTCGACGAAAAGACCGATGTCTACGCGCTCGGCGTGATGATGTTCGAGATGCTCGTCGGTAAGCCTCCGTTTATTGGTAGTGCGCTCGGCGAGCTGATGGCCAAGCACATGTACGAACCGGCACCGAAGGTTGCGACTGCCAATCCGCAGGTTCCGGAAGCGTTGGCTCACCTTGTGGACGTTCTACTCGACAAGGACAAAGAGAAGCGTCCGACGATGGCGGCGCTGGAAGCGCAGCTAGAGGAGCTGACCGCCGAGCTGCCCCCGCCGCAGAAACACCGTCATCGTCCCTCGGGTGCGATGGCCGTGGTGCAGAGCGGACGATCGGCCCATCCCGATGCCAAGACCGTCGCTGGAAATGGCACTCCGGGAACCACAGGCGTCATCGAAAAGTCGCGTCGCAGTGTGCTCGTTGTGGGGCTGTTGGTCAGCCTGCTTGCTGTGGGCGGTGGTGTGACCGCGTTTGTGTTGTTGCGAAAAAAGACCCCCAACACTCCGACAACCCCGTCGAAAAAGCGGGTGCACTGGCGGCTCCGTTCGCGGCCCGAAGGGGCCAAAGTTGTGCGAATTGCGGATGGATCGGTGGTGGGACAGACACCGCTCGATGCAGAGGCCGAGCAGTCGACCGAGCCGCTGCGTTTACGGGTAGAGCTTGCCGGGCATCTACCACGCGAGGTCCAGATTTCCCTCGAAGCGAGCAGCGAGGTCCAGGTGGTTCTTCACGAGGAGCCGCCCAAGCCCCCTCCTGTTCCCGAAGTCAAGCCAGTTGAGCCCAAGGCCAAGCCGCCGGTCAAAAAGACCAAGCGTCCCAAAGACACGGTTCCTCATATCGAAAACTAAAGCTGTCCGGGGTAGGTCGGGGTAGGGACTTGCGCGACCTTCGGCTGCGGTGCACAGCAGGGGCACGGTGCACGCTGGGCCACAAACTGATCGTCGCTGTTACGCGAAGCTTGCGCCGATGTCGTACATCCGAGCGACGTTCTTGTGGGTGATGCGGCGGGACAGCCGGACCTCGCTGCGGAAGCGATCCAGGACGCCCGGGATGCTCACCACTTCACGGCGCAGCACTTTGAGGGCGACCGTTTCGCCCAGCTCAATGTCTCGGGCTCGGTAGACGGTGCCGGTGCCGCCGCTACCGATGAGTCCTTGAAGTTGGTAGCGACCACCAAACAGGACCGGCACGACTTCTGAGCGATCGTCGATGGTGATTCGCGACCCTCCGGACTGTCCCGGCTGCACGGTGCGACTGGTGGGTGGAGAAGGGGGATGTGGCTGTGTGCTCTGGTTCTTCATCTCTAAACTGCCAATATATCAGGCTAACCATCGGGCTCGCAGGGCGCTCATGTTTGGTCGAGTGCTCGACGGTAATTCTTGGATTGGATGCCAAGGATCGGTGCGAAGTAACAAGATCGGCTGGGTCCGGTGTTAAATCGGTGCCCTGGAGTGGCGTTTGGCGATCGATGTTGAAGAGCTTTACAGAAGGTACGGGCCGATGGTGCTAAGACGGTGTCGTGGCATGCTCCACAGTGAAGCGGAGGCGGTCGATGCGATGCACGACGTCTTTGTCGAGCTGCTGCGTCGCCGCGACACGCTTGATGCCAGCGGCAGCTCCAGCCTTCTGTATCGGGTGGCTACCAACGTTTGTTTGAACCGGCTGCGCAGCCGGACGCGTCGTCGCGAAGAACCAGGGGCAGAACTCCTAGACCGGATCGCCGTTGCTAGCGCGGAGGATCGTAGTGCAGCGAAGGCGCTGCTCGACCGACTCCTGTCCCGAGAGCCGGTGTCGAGTGGGACGATTGCAGTGCTACACCTTCACGATGGGCTGACATTGGAGGAGGTTGCACGCGAGGTCGGACTCTCGGTGTCAGGGGTGCGGAAGCGACTGCGGCGGCTGGAAGATCGGCTGCGAGAGCTGCAAGCGGAGGCAAAGCCCTAAATGTTCAAGCAAAGCCCCAAACAACTGCTGGTGGAACAAGAGCTACTCGGCGAGCTACCCGCCGGGGCGAACCTGCCCAAAGACGCAAGCGAGCGGCTGGGTGCGCTGCGCCAAGACAACCAGGAGATCCTCGACAAGTACCCGGCAGAGCGGATCGCCAAAGAGATCCAGCGGCGGCTGGCCGAGGAACACGCCCCGAAGCGAAACTGGGCGATGATCCTGGCTCCAGCGGCGGCAGTGCCCTTGGTGCTCGCGGCGGTGCTGTGGGGCGGTCGCGGGCCGGTGGGCGGTGCCGGGACAGGCGTGGTGCGGGATGACTCGCCGATCGCGGCCATTGATGACGATGTTCAGCTCAAGGGTCAGGCGACGGAGCTGCGGATCTATCGCAAGCGTGATGGGGCAGCACCAGAGCGGCTTCAAGACGGCAGCTTGGTACATCCGGGCGAGGTGATTCAGCTCGCCTATGTGGCGGCGGGGCAGGGCTTTGGGGTGATCGTGTCGCTCGATGGACGAGGCAATGTCGAGCTGCATCATCCGGCGGCTGCGGACAGCGTTCCAGCGCTTGTGCGGGGCGGAGAGAAGCCGCTGCATCGGGGGTACAAGCTGGATGACGCGCCTCGGTTTGAGCGGTTCTTTTTTGTGACGGCGAAAGGGAAAGAGTCGCTCGATGTCGCCAAGGTTGTGGCAGCAGCGAAGGCGCTTGGGGAAAAGGCCGATGCCGATCGCGGTGCGCTGGGGCTGTCCGGGCCGGTCGAGGTGTACTCGCTGACGCTGCGTAAAGAGGCACCGTGAGGGGCCATCGTGCTTCGGATGTCACGGTGTGGGGCCCCCCTTCCCTGCGACGCTTTTTTATCGTTCCGCAGGCGGCCCGAAAAAAAGGTCTTCGGTCGGCCCCACACCTTGTGGGTCTTTTGGCGGTCGTGTTGGGTTTCTGCTTTTCGGCAGTCGTCCGGGCGGACTCGGTTTCGGGGGAGTCGATGGGGTCGGGAGGGCGGCGGTTTACGCTGCTCGTGGCCAGTACCGATGGCGGGCGGGAGCGGGCGCGGCTGCGTTATCCGGGCAAAGACACCGAAGCGCTCAAGCGAGTGTTGACCGAGATTGGCGGGGTGGCGGACGGCGACATCGAGTCACTTGTAGACCCGGATGGGGCGACGGTGGAAAAGCGACTGCTGGCGCTCAAAGAGCGGGCCGCTGCGACGCCGGGGCGGAAACAGTTTTTCTTTTATTACTCGGGGCACTCCGATGAACGGGGGCTGCTTTTGTTTGGCAGCCATTTGGAATACAGCCGCTTGCGGGCGCTCATTACCGACATTCCGGTCGATGTCCACATCGGCATCCTCGACTCGTGTGCGGCCGGGGTATTTGCGCAGCGCAAGGGCGGGGCGCAGGCCGATCCGTTCCTGCTACAGACGGCACCGAGCCTAAGTGGTCACGCCTTTCTGACCTCGACATCGGAGCGAGAGGCGGCGCAAGAGTCCGGACGACTGCGCGGGTCGTTCTTTACGCATGCACTGGTGACGGGCCTGCGCGGGGCGGCAGATAGCGATGGGGACCAGCGGGTGACGCTGCAAGAGGCGTATCGCTTTGCCTTCGATGAAACGCTGGCCCGGACCGAGGCGACGCTCGGGGGCCCGCAGCATGCGACCTATGACATCCAGCTTGCGGGACGGGGCGATTTGGTGCTGACCGATCTGCGCTCGGGCTCGGCGCGGCTGACGATTCCCGAGGGGATTGCCGGACGGATGATCGTGCGCGACTCGCGGGGGGCGCTGGCTGCCGAGGTGTCCAAGCCGATGGCCGGGGCGAAGCTGTCGCTGTCGCTTCAGCCGGGCAACTACCGGGTGACGTTTTTTGAGCCGCAGCGGGTGCGACGCGGGCTGGTGACGCTGCCGCCGCAAGGGGTCGAGCTGCTCCTGGCCGAGCTGCGCGATGTGCCGATCGAAGTCGCGGTGGCCCGGGGTTCCAGCCTCGAAGCCGCCGAGCAGAGCGAGGCTGCGCCACCCACCGAGGAAGATCCAATCTATCGGGTGCTTCCCGGTAACGCCGGCATCGTCCCGCCGTGGTCGGTGAACGCCATCGAAAAGACCCGTCCGGTGATCAATTATTTTTCGCTCAACCTGGGCTGGGGCCGCGCCGCTCGGCTGTATGGGGCCGAGATCGGGGTGGTCGGTGCCTACGTCACCGAAGAGGTCGCCGGCCTGCAAGCCTCCACCCTGTTTGCGGTAAGCGGTGGCCGACTGCGCGGGGCCCAGACCACCTTTGGCGTCAACATCGTGCGAGGCGAGGCGTTCGGCGGACAGTTTGGCACCGTCAACGTGGCCCAGAGCGACCTGACCGGCCTGCAAGCGGCATCGGTCAACTACTCGGGCGGCGACCTGCGCGGCCTACAGCTCGGGGCGTTTAACCTGGCCCGAGGCGGCGTCTACGGACTGCAAGCGGGTTCGGTGACCTACGCGGCGCGCATGTACGGGCTGCAGCTTGGTGGACTCGCCATCGCTGGGCAGGTCTCGGGCATGCAGGTGAGCGGCATCAACATCGCCAGCGGTCGGGTGCGCGGCGTGCAGCTTGGCATCATCAATATCGCTGACGACGCCGATGTGGCGATTGGGATGTTCTCGATCTCGAAGAAGTACGGGGCCTTCGTCGACCTGTGGATGAGCGACAGCGCCGCCATCAACGTCAGCCTGCGTTTTCCTGCCCGCTACAGCTACTCGCTGGTGTCGTTCGGCGTCCATCCCGCCGGGGCCGGGGCAGGCTGGCAGTACGGCCTGGGATTTGGCTTCCACGCCCCGCTCAGCGACAAGCTCTACGGCGAAATCGACGACACCGTGTTCGGCGTCCAGCCCGGCTTTGCCAGCCTACAGATGCCGTCCCTGCTCAACGTCACCCGACTCACCCTGGGCGTCCGCATCGCCCGTCGCTTCGCGGTGTTCGGTGGCATGACCTTCAACATGCAGTGGGGCTTCAAGGAAGGCGAAGACCCCATCCGCCCCGGCTTCGACCTCGGCTCCGCCAACTCTCCCCGCCCCCAATGGAGAATGTGGCCAGGGTTCGCCTTGGGAATGACGATTTAGGCCGATTTGACTCGTCCGCCGCCGCCGCCTACTGTGCGCTCTCAGCCATGTCCACCCGAGAGACGTTAGAGATCCAGAACTTCGGTCCGATTCGCCACGCCCACATTGATGTTCGTGACATCACGCTCCTGCTTGGACCCCAAGCGACCGGAAAGTCCCTGACCGCGCAGACGCTCTATTTCATGCGTGGGATGGAAGAGCTGCTTGTGCCTGAGACTTGGGGCGGTGGTCGGATACCGGGCAAGAGCTATATCGATCGCCAAGAGCTGGCCGGAAAAGTCTCTGGTTTGCTGGCGAACTGGTTGGGCATTGGTGGGATCTCTTATTCAGATACGTTTGTCTCGTGGTCCCTTCAGAGCGAGCAAGGATCACGCGAAGATCGGTTGGAGCTTTCCAACAAGCCTGGCGGCCCAGGGGAACAGGCTCGAATCAATCAGAGCTTGGCCGCACGCGTCGATCATGTCGATGATGCAGCTCGTTCCGACAGTCTTTCGATGAGTGAAGAGCAAGTCTATATTCCTGCCGGACGAATGCTCTATTCGTTTGTCCCACCTAGCTTGGGTATGTTCCTGCTTTCGCCTCGGATGAAGCAGGATTTGTTATGGCCTGGATACATCAATGTCTTCTATCGCAAACTGGGGAGCGCCCTGCGTAGTCTGTTTGATCGCTCACGAGCCAGTAATTTTGCTCCGTTTGTCGACCCGGCTATCTTGGAACAGATGTCCAAGATTATGAAGGGCAAACTTGGTTTCTCCGACCCAGATCGAATCTTATTATCAATAGAAGACAAGTTTGCTGAGTCGGAGGGCTACTCGCGGGGATTTGGTCTCGATCCACTCAAACTGGCTTCGGGACAGATGGAGCAGTGGCCGTTTTGGGCGCTGGTGATAGCCGCGCAGACCGAGCCTCTGGCCAGCACCAGGATCTTTTTCGAGGAGCCCGAGGCTCATCTCTATCCATCGGCGCAGATCTTGTTGACCGAGTCGATCGCACACTTGACTCGCAAGAACCTACGCTTTGTGCTTACCACTCACAGTCCCTATGTGGTCTATGCGCTGAATAATTTTCTGATGGCGCAGCAGGTGATTGATGCTGGTGGAACGCTTCCGAAGAATCGACTGCTTCAAGATACTGCCCTGCGTCGAGATCAAGTAAGTGCGTATCGATTTTCAGACAGTGGACAGGTTGAGTCGATTTTTGATGAAGAGACTGGTCTCATTCAGACGGATGTATTGGACGATCCGGCTGGTGAGCTAAATCAGCTATTCGGAGAGCTT
>JBGAUT010000090.1:8002-8324 GCA_044228505.1 Polyangia bacterium
GAGAAGCAGCCACAATGACCAAGCTCCTGGCTGCGCTTCAAGTTCCTGAATCGTGCATTAGCGACAATCGATCAGCAAAAGAGAATCGCTGCTCGATCCAGTTGAAGCTTCCTCCAGAATGGACCGTGCGGCAAGTCGCTGTTGATGGTTGCTGGATGAGGAGTGAAGAACGGAAAAAGGTCGATATCCTCTTTCACGTTCTACCAGAGCCGATTCATGAGCCGTCAGCCGTCTTGCTGGTGGAATTCAAAGGTCATCATGTAGGTCATGCGCTTGATCAATTGGAGTCTACGCTACAACAACTAAGCCAGTATTCGGCTTG
>JBGAUT010000091.1:0-8262 GCA_044228505.1 Polyangia bacterium
TTTGAGCAGCTAATAAACCAAACCTCCCATTCTAAATAAGCTTCATCCAAAAAAATCATATAATTCCACATAGTTGCACAATAGAGATTCCTTTGGGGACGTTTATAGTCGACCACAGAACACAAGAAAATGTTGATTATCTTCCCTGAACTTCCATAATCGATCATTGCCGTACTCGTAGGATGTATCACTGCTTGATCGCGCCAGGGACGGCGGAGCAGGTGTTCGGCTTGCGCCCGAGAGAGGCGATGCTTAAACAATCAACAGATTGGGTAGTCTACGGAATTGGTGGGAGCCGTGCTTGGACCTCTCGTCACACGGCAAAAGAAATCAATAGAATATCAACCACTTACTAAAAGACAGAGCTAAATCCATGTCACAATTCACAAATCAACGGAAATTGCCAAATATAGCCAACTTTTTCATTTCACGGTTTTTGATCAGCATTCTCCCGGCACTGTACCTGATCGCATGTTCGAGCGATGTGATGACCGACGGCGATCCCATTCCGCCGGATCTTCAGATGATGGTAGACATGGCCCCGCCAGAAGAGACGGCTCGCCTGCTTCTGTTGCGGAACGTCCGATGGCCCGGTGGTGGTCGCGAGATGACCGTCGGGATCCTGAATCAGGCCACTGGGATGGCGTTTCAACAAGACCTGTCCTCGCGGCTGCTGGTCCATCCACCGGATGGCATTACCATTACCGCAAAGGTTCAGAAGATCGCGCTTGCTGCCGGATATACCGCGGTCCTCCTGCCCCCCAGCCAAACAGCCACAGAGCGCGCCAGCCTATCGACTGCAATTCTCAATTTCGCTGCGAAGCGGCCCGCGACTGAACGAATTGCTCTATATCGCCATGGGGCAACCGTACAGATTTTTTCGAATTATCTGCAAGATAGAACCAAATTGACTGAAGCATTAGACCGCTATCAAAAAGGAATCGATGGCGACCTCAATCCGCTACCTCTGATTCAAGCAATGGGGCCTGCTGCTAGTGAAGTTCGCGATGTTGGCGGTTCAGGTTCTGACGTGATGCGGAGCTTGGTGGTACTGGCAAAAGACACCCAGAGTGTTTATCTAAATTATTCGCAAATATATGTCATTGCGGTTTCTCCGGATGATGCCGGATTGACGATGGCCTCCAGCGCAATCGATGATGCGCGTCTAAACGCATTTTATAAATTGTCAGCCTGTAGCTCAGAAGCCAAATTTAGTGCAATCTTGAAAATCGCCAGTATGCAAGGTGACCTGAGCGCCAGTTTTCCGGCAACTCTACCAGAGGAAACCGGCGTAGCGTGCAATGTCGACACGATTGATACCAAAAAACGTACCTACACACCTCGTATCGAATTTGTCTTTGACGCGGCCCAACGCGCTGCCCATGATGCTCGACTACGCGCCACCCAAACCGCAACGTTTGACGAACCGTTGGCCCGCAGTGACTTTGACCTTCAGGTCCGTTTGGCTCCTGGTCAACCCACAGTATTGGCCCAAGCTCATCTACATGGGAATGGATCGCTCCGCTGTGACCGCCACAGCTATTCTCTTCAGTTATCAGGATCGGCTCGATACTTGATGCCAGACTCTGCGACTGATGAGTTTACTTTAATATCTATGTGTGACGATCCTGCATATGTATATGCACCGACCGTCTACGGTTTGCTCTCTGATGACTTATTTGCGCTAAAATTTCGATTCATCGAACTTGTCATTGATGGGCAAACTCGCGGCATTTATCAGCTAATTGAAAAGACCTCCGACGAGCTGGTCAGCGACAATGCCAGAGTGTCCAGCGTCCTGCGTAGACAATACCCCATGGGTACCCAGGATTTCTTTGAAGTCGTCTATGCTGATACACCTGACCTGGTCGCACCACTGAATCGATTTGCCGCCTTTGCCGCCCAAATTGCACCGCTCAGCGGCGATGCTTTGGTGTCCGCGCTGCGCAACCAGATGGATCTCGATCAGTATCTACGATACCTTGCCAACCAATCGATCTTCAAATCTGGAGACTATATCGACGAGGTCTACTTTATCGGTACCGAACAAGCCAATGGCTTGGGTGGCACAACTGAGACATATCGGGTGATGGTCTGGGATCCCGAGGGTTACACCACGTGCCATGGAGGTGGTTCTGCAGCCTATCCCGATCCCAATGGCATCGCTTATTGCGCAGAAGGCCGAATCGACCACAAGATCCTGGCCGATCAAAAAGTATACGCGATGTTTATCAAGAAGCTCGAAGATGCACTAAATAGCAATCTAGCTCGCGATAAAATGGTTGCCGGATTGACTCAGACCAAGACCGCTTTACAGGCATTGTTGGTGACCCCAGCCATTTGTGCAGCAATGACCGAACTGCTGAAGCTCAATGCCGGAGCAGCGGATTGTGCGGTCGCTCGCAACCTGATCGGCTCTCGCGCTGACGCGATTCTGACCGCGTACGATGCCCGCCGCACAGCACTGACGACTCTGCTTGCCACGTATCACACCAAGTTCTAGCCCGCCGAGCGAGTCACCGATACGCTGCGCATAGGTCGTTGCGCAGTCCCAGCAACGACCCTTGATTTGAAACAGAGCCCGAGACTCTAGCTCATTCGGCAGTCGGGCTGAGCACGACCAGTCTTGGTCATGACCACTTGGTAGAGCTGGCCATCGCGAGATCGCGAGGCACCGGCCGCCGCGAGTAGGTAGAACTTCCACATAAGGTAGAAGCGACGATCGTAGCGGTGCGCGATCTCGGGATACGTACGATCAAAGTTGGCCCACCACGCCATCAGGGTCGGATCGTAATCGGGGCCGATGTTGTGGACATCCTCTGGAACAAGGAGTCCTTCCATCGCTCCGCTCAACTGGGCCAGCGAGGGTGCCACCGCGTTGGGGAAGATGTACTTTTCGACCCAGGGCGTGCCGTGGCGCAGGCTGCGGTTGTTGCCAATCGTGTGAACCAGCGCAACGCCATCATCGGCCAGGTTGCGGTGAATCACCTGCATCATCTCGCGGTAGTTCTTCGGGCCAACGTGCTCCATCATGCCCACCGAGATCACCCGGTCGTATTTGCCACGAACGTCACGGTAGTCACACAGTCGCAGCTCGACATCGAGCTTTCTCCCCTTCGGGCCCCACAGCTCATTGCCGAGCGAAACTTGGTCCTTGGATAGACTCACCCCGAGCACTGAACAGCCGTACTTTTCGGCTGCCCAGCTCGCCATGCCGCCCCAGCCGCAGCCCAGGTCCAGGACTCGCATCCCAGGCTTTAACCCTACCTTGCGCGCCACCAAATCAAGCTTGGCATCTTGCGCCTCTTGCAGCGTCTTGGCGTTCTTCCAGTACCCGCAGGTGTAGACCATCCGCTCGTCGAGCATCCGGGTATACAGATCATTTCCGATATCGTAGTGCGCCTCGACCGACGGACCCGAGCGCGTCTTCGATTGAAGGTTCATCAGCACCGCCCGCAGCGTCAGCGCCTTGAGCTTCCAGCTCCCCTGAATCTTTTGCTTCAGGTTTGCTCGCATGATCTTTTCGATTGTCACGTCGAGCGCGTCGGTTTCCCACCAGCCATCCATGTACGCTTCGCCGAACCCGACCGAGGCATCACGCAGCGTCCTCTCATAAAATCGCTGATCGTGCACCACGATGTCGCCCGTTCGCTTGCCACCAAACTCGATGTCAGCGAGTCCGAACAGCTCGCGGATAATGCTCTCTGCTTCACCGATCCGGGTCGGAGCGATGACCGGAAGGACGCGATCAAACAGATTGCGGAGCGACTGGAACGGGGAAGAGGTATGGTGACCTGCGGTTTCGTCATGCATGAGGACTCCTACTTCCCACGGTCGGCGTCCTGTTACAAGCTAAACCTCGTCCGCGTTCGCATATCTCGATCCAACAGGCGGTCGCCAGGTCTTACGAGCAGATCTCCTGAGAGGCGAAGTATCCGCTCGGCGGTGGCAGCCGCGATGAAAGTCTTGCGCCATCCTGAAGAGGACGACAGAGCGAATCACCAGAGCTGGCAAGCATCCCTAGCGTACCGACTACCATCGACAGCTTCCCGCTCCATGCTCGTTGGGTGAGGGCAGCCACTTCAATGCTGCCGACAGACTGAATATGATCTGGCTGATGATTTTCTGCCAACTCACCGTTGAGAATCAACGTCCTACACCACAGTCAGGAAGTACGCGGGAATCCTCTGTCTAGGTTGACTGTCATCGCGATGAGTCCAAGTTCCGCACTGTGATGTCCGGTGTGCGACTCATGCGATCCCCAAAACTCGCAGACCAGGCACAGTCCCGATCACAAGCACGTCGCCATGACAGGAATGACCCCTTTCGCAAGCAACAACTCAGCGGGCTCGATTGCGATTGCTGGTGATAAACACACGCGAGCAGACTTCAGGGTGGCGCATCCAGAAGCGTCCGTAGTAGCCCTCGGAGCCGGCATAAGCGCGGGCAGAGTCGAAGTAGCTCACACCGTGCTGCACGGCGGCGGAAATGACCGCCTCGGCCTCAGACACCATACCCTCGGTGCGCAACACGCCCTCCCCACAAGTCCAAAGGTCGTGACGGTTTGCCCGGTCGATCCGAGCACACGAGTAGGAAGCGATGCGTCACTCATGCGCGGAGTCTACACACTCCGAAAATCGACGAACTCCTTAACTGATCCTGTCACCGCGCAACCTTACGCTCGGCCACGCAGCATTCCGTTCCAGTACAAGGCAGGCAACAGATGACGCTTCAGCAGGTACATGCTGTAGCGCTCCTTCCCTTGATCAAACGGAAACGTCTCTTGAGGGGTGAGATCGTAGTCAAACTCGGCCAGGATCAGTTTCCCATAGCCAGTCACCAGCGGACAGGAGGTATAGCCGTTGTAGCGAGCAGGCAGCGACTTTCCTTCGCTCAGAGCGCGCAAGTTCTGGACGAGCACTTTGGCTTGGCCACGAACTGCTGCACCAGTCTTCGAAGTGGGCAGATTGCTCGCATCACCGAGCGCAAAGACATTGGGATACTTCACTTGCTGCAGAGTGTACTTGTCGACGTCGACAAATCCAGTGGCACCCGCGAACGGACTCTCTTTGATGAACTGCGGCGCGCTCTGCGGTGGTGAGACATGCAACAGGTCGTACCGTAGTGTGACCTCCTGATTGTTGTCGAGGCGCTCAAAGATCGCTTCTTTGCTCTGCGGTCGGATCTCTAGCAGATTGTGTTGAAAGCGCGTCTCGATGCCTTTTCTCTGTACGACCTTCATCAGCTCTGCGGCGTACTTCGGGGCCACAAAAATCGTCGACATGGCCGATGCATAGGTAATCTGGCTGCGTTCGCGGACCCCGGACTTGCGGAACCAATCATCGGCCAGATACATGATCTTCTGCGGGGCTCCGCCGCACTTTACGCCGCCTTTGGGAAAGGTAAACAGAGCGTTCCCTCCCGCAAAGGTACGGATAAACTCCCAGGTTTTGTCGACGTGCTGATAGGAGTAATTGCTACAGACTCCGTCCTTACCCAGGGCCTGCGTGAGACCTTTCACCTTGTCCCAGTCGATCTGAATGCCGGGTGCCACCACCAGGAAGTCATAGCCAATCGCACCGTGCTCCTTAGTGAGGACTCGATTGGCTTCGGGCTCAAATCCCGTCGCGGCATCGCGAAGCCAGCTCACGCCATCGGGAATGACACTCGACTGCTCGCGTTCACTCTCTGCCTTGTCCACCACGCCGCCGCCCACGAGCGTCCACAGCGGTTGATAGTAGTGCTTGGTCGATGGCTCAATGACAGTCAGGGCCGCCTTTGGAAGCAGCCGTCGTAGCTGCGCAGCAACGGTAATGCCAGCAGTTCCACCACCAACAATTACAATGCTGAGAGTTCGCTCTGCACTCACGTCCGGTACTCCAGGAAGGGTTTCCCGTGGCAAGCTGCCGCCACGAGCCTTGCGGTTGTGATGCTTATGCCAGCAACGAGTGTGCCATCAGAATGCAAAACTGAATAGCTGGCACCAGTACTGTCGAGCAGTTCATGGAGATGCGCTCGGTTCATCACCGATGGAATGATTCAGGTCCGCTGCAACCCAGTTTCATCTTGAAACATGGCGGCAGCGAACCAGGATGGAAGGGGGCTGTGGTTCAGGATGGAGGGCTCGCAGAAGCAACCTCAGAAAGTCGCCCTCACAAGCCCAGCAGAGCGAAGAAGCGAAGGGGATTCTTCGGTTCCGCTACTACCTGCTCCAGCCGATCGGGCCACCGTTCGAACTCATGGTGAGCGCAGGTGAGCCGGCCGATAGACGGTAGTCGCACATCGTCGGATTGACGAACATCGGATCGACCGAGAAGTTCCCCACGCCGCAGCTCAGATCTGAGCCGATGCCCAGAATCGAGTGATGAACGTCCCCGGCGCAACTCGATAGCGTGTTCGGCCAGATGATGCTGTCGGAAAGCACCAGCGGCGTCGCGATCGGAGACGGCGACAAGATGGTGCTGTTGTAGACCCGAGCCGAGCCTCGAACACCCGAGCCAGTGCGATAGATCAGCGAGTTACGGATCGTGGCCGCCCCATTGGTCATGCTGATCGCCTTGTCGCCCGCATCGTGAATGACGGTGTCCTCGAGCGTGAAGGTCGAGTTCGAATGATCGATGGCGTCGTCGCCAATGTCGACCACGAAGCTACGCTTGATGGTCTGCTTCGAGTTTGCCCCATCGACGTGGATGCCATCGCCGTCGTAGCGCAGTGGGGAAGTCGGGCCGCGACCGATCGAGGTCCACCACGAGTCCTCGATAAGTACCGTGTTGCCACTCGACAGAAACTCCGCTCCGATGCCGACACGGGAGATGAGCGAGCGACGGATCGTCGAGGTTCCGGTTCCGGGGCTCTGGAATACCATGCCGGTGGCATCGGTGAAGATGCTGTCTTGCACGGTCAGGCTGTGGGTATTGGCCAGGTTGATGATCGGTGGACGTGGATGGCTAACGATCGAGCCGTTGCCAGCGCCGGTCAGGATCACCCAATCCATCGTCGATGACGCCGCACCGTAGAAAAAGATGCCGCGCCACGCATTGGGATTCGACAAAGACGATCCACTGATGGTGTGGGTCATCGCCGAGGCACCGCGCTCGGAGAAGAAATAGATCGGGCGCTCGATGGTGCCGGTGGCGCTGATGTTGCCGTTGACGTTGATGATCGTGCCGTCCTCGATCTTGCCGGTGGTGTCGATCATCACCAGGGTTCCAGGCAGGATGGTCAGCGTCGATCCGGTGGGGATGGTGGTCTGGTGCGCCGAGATGCGAATGTTCTCGTTCGGACCCCACGTCAGATCAGCGCCGCTGAGCGTGGCAGGCATCACCCGCCAGGTCGGGCTGGCCTCGACGGTCAGATGACGGGTCGCGGTACGCTCACCAACGGTCACGGTGAGCGTGTACTCGCCAGCTGGAACTGCCGCACCACCGTCGAGAGTCAGCGAAACGCTGCCCACACCGTGATAGAAACGAATCGAGTCCTCGGGAACGGGAACGTGGTCATCGAAGATGGTGACCGTGGTCGGTACCACGCTGCCATCGCTATCACGCGTGACGCTGACCGTGCCAAGGGTGTCAAAGCAGCCGTCGGTCACAATGTTACCGTTTGATGGGTCGAGCATCTCGGCGCGCAAGGTGATCGGCTTGTCATTCACCATGCGGCGCGGCACGGTCAAACGGAGATCCTGATCGATCTCGCAGCGCTCGCCGGTGATTCCAGCCGGGCACGAGCAGCTGTAGCTGTTTACGGCATCGACGCAGACACCACCATTTTCGCACGCCATGGCGGGGCAGTCGTCGATGTTCACTTCGCAGAGCTGTCCGGTAAAGCCCGACGGACAGTCGCAGACCGGAGTGGTCCCGTCGATGCGGCAAGCACCGCCGTTTGCGCACTGGATGAAGCTGCATGGATCAGAAGTCATCTCCTCGGTCGGAGTCGGTAGCGTGGTCCCGGTCTCCGAACCGCCATCCGTACAAGCAGCGCTCAGGGTCATTCCTGCAAGCCACAGCGCGATACGTCCGTGGCGAAAGGCGAGTTTGCGAGTCATTTAGGTGCTCCTCTATGCGTTCTCTAGACGCACTCGCGCTCATCATACCCGTAAGAGTGCCAGGTATGTAATAGTCTACTGTTCTGCCGATAATCTCCTCATTGCCATGTACGATGAGGTCAGCAAGAATCACACTAATTATTTGAGCAGCTAATAAACCAAACCTCCCATTCTAAATAAGCTTCATCCAAAAAAATCATATAATTCCACATAGTTGC
>JBGAUT010000092.1:0-7000 GCA_044228505.1 Polyangia bacterium
GCTACGATGCTCTGTGGATGAGCCCACCTGACAATCGTAGGGGATTCCTAAAGTCCAGGTTTGGGTGAAGCTACACAGTCTCGGCGTGGAAGTGGGCATCGCTCCCAACTACGCTCAGGGTTCCGGCGGACGGCCCGTGCAGAACTTCAGGGATGAAAAGAGGGGGGCTCATGGCCGAGCCCGATACGTAGAGAGACTGCGCTGGCGTTCAGACACACATCCGATCCAGCGCATGGATCCTTCGGACCACGGGTGAGTGCGATGGGCAATGCGATGGCGAGTCCCACCGCTACTGCACCGCCAGCCACCGCAGTCCAGAACCACCATTTCCTATAGACGGGCACCTTCTCAGCCTGTCCTAGGTCTGTGGGGGTCGAGGGTCGCGTACCGTTCCCATTGACCCTCGAATCGGTGAGTTGTGCAGGCTCTGCGGGCTGATCGTCCCCTGCCAGTGAGACGTTGTCTGTGGATGATGCAGTACCTTGCTGGAGCTTTTGGATCACGGCATCAACCTGGGTTCGCTGCTCACCGATTGGATTGGCTTCATCTCGATAGCGAATGAACAGCGCCAGCGCTTCGGTGGTCTGGCCTTGCTTCCAGTACGCCATCGCAAGGTTTTGCAGAATTTTCGGCTCTGCGTGTAGGAGGTAGGCGTCACGGAAATGCTCAACTGCCGCAGAATACTTTTCGCCTTTGTAGAACACCTTTCCTTCGGCAGAAAGCTCCAGCGCCCTCTTTCGTTCCGCCTCCGCAGACTGTTGCTCAGGAATCTCTCCCCCGCTCGGATTTGGACTCTGCTGGGCTTCACCCTCTTGTAAACGACTCAGCGTTCTCTCTGTACTGGCCCGTTGCTCCGTGGTTAGACTTGGGTCTTTCAGGAAGCGGCGGAAAAAGATGATTGCTTCTTTGACGTGTCCCTGCTTCCAGTGAGCCATCGCGACGTTCTGAAGCAGTCGGGGGCTCGGTTGGAGCACGTAGGCATCCATGAAGCGCTTCAGTGCCTCATCGTACCGCTCCGCCGCATAGAGTCCCTTGGCTTCCTTGTAGATACGAACGGAGAGCTCGTCCCCACGGGAGGAAGGGATACAAATCAGGAACAGAATGCCAGCGAGTACTGACCTAATCCAGCAGCTCAAAGTCATCATGAGACTTGTTCGTCTTTCCTGAGTTCTGTGGAGTCTGCGTTCCCTTGCCTGGCCCGGTTCCCGGCGTACGCTTGTCTGGTGCGGCCGAGGCTGGCTTCGCAGGAGCCTCCATCGGCTTAGGCAACGCCGCCTTGGGCCGAAGCGCAACAGGAGGGTCCGCAGTCTTCATCGGAATTGGCGTACTGCTTAGCTTGCTCGGAACCGCAGTAGCCTTCTCTTCTATCCGACTCATTTCGGTGTGGAAGTCAGTGTCACGATCTCGCGGTACATCAATCGTTGCTTCTTCGTAGCCCACCAAGCGCAGCAGGAGTTTTTCCTCACCGGGCTCAGCAGCGAGATCAACCGTCCACGGCGTCTGTCCCATCAGTGAATGGTTGCTCGCTTTGACTACAGTGGCTCCGGGAGGAGTGGAACGAATGATCCACTTCACGCGAGTCTTGGCTGGCTGCACCGCAGCGTTGCCCGAGCCTGCTGCGGCAGTGTTATCAGATCCCATTGGCACAGCAGGAACCGCAGTGCTCGGAATAGCAGGTGCCGGAGGAGGAGTCCTTCCAGCCGTTTCCGGTGCCCGCTTTATCAACACGAAGGCCAGAGCTCCCGAAACGAGTACCGCGCCAAACACTCCTGACGCAAGCAATGTCTTCTTCCGTCGATTCGGATCGTTGGTCGCCGACCTCAACTCCGAGCTTTGACTTGGAGCCTGGGTCAGCGTGCCCGGACCAGCATAGCTGCCCTCTGGGAGTGTCCTTGGAATCGAAGTCGCAGGTACGGAGGAACCAAGCGGCTCTCCCCAGGAAGGTAAACGCTCGAGCTGCTGAACTATCTCTGGCATGCTGGGTCGCTCATCTGGACGCTTGGCAAGCATCCGATGAACCAGCGTCGCGACCTCTGCGGGCACTGATGGCGCGAGTGACTGAATCGGCGGTGGCTGTTCAAACAGATGTCGAGCGATCAGTTCACCGGGCGCGCTGTCCGTGAATGGAGGTCGCCCAGTTAACATCTCGTAGAACATGACGCCTAGCGAGTAAACGTCTGCACGTTCGTCTACTTCTCCCGCTCCGCGACACTGCTCCGGAGCCATATAGGCGGGAGTTCCCATCATCATGCCGGTGCGAGTCTTCACCCCGATGCCAGGATTCTTCGGATCCTCTGCAACCTTTGCGATTCCGAAATCAAGGAGTTTGGCCCGTTCTCCGCCAACCACATCGGAGTCTGCAACCAGCATCACATTGTCCGGCTTCAGGTCGCGATGTACGATTTTCTTCTGGTGGGCCGCAGCCAGAGCGGAAGCCATCTGTCTGCTCAATCGCAGCACCTGCGCGATGGGCATCGGTCCTCCGTGCTGCTTGATCCGTTTGCGCAGGGAATCACCCGCAAGAAACTCCATGATCAGATACGTAGATCCATCCGGAGACTCGCCGAACTCATAGATGCTCACCAGACCCGGATGCTGAACCATGTTCACCGCTCGTGCTTCATTGAAGAAGCGAGCACGAATCTGCGCATTCTGTGAGAACTCTGGATGGAGAACTTTGATCGCCGCATGTCGCCCGAGCGTTTCATGGACCGCCTCATAGACGACTCCCATTCCGCCCTCTCCGAGCTGACGCACAATCCGATAGCTAGCGATGGATGCAGGGAGCATGGTCATACCCTCACCGATGCAATTTCGACAACAAAGCCTAGGCGAGCCGCTTCATCTGTTCGAGCCATGTGAAGAGCGATTGTAGACATCAGGAGTCCTGTCTATTTGCAGGTGTTCATCTGGCAGGTCTTGGGCGGAGCACAGTCCATGGTAACGATACATTCAACGCAGACGTTCTGATCGATCCGACAAGTTGGTTTTCCAACCACGCCAGCGCAGTCGGGGCCACTCACACACTGCACGCACTTGTTGATGTCCGATCGACAGACTGGTGTCCCAGGCGTTCCCGCGCAGTCGAAGGATGATAGACACTGCACACACGCCTCTGCAGTGGTACTACAGATCGGATTTGGAGCGACACAAGCGGCGACGCTGATGCCATTACAATTCTGATCTTTCCCATCGCACAATTGATTCGATGGGCCGACGAATCCGGAACAGGTGAGGTACTTCCGGGCTTCATCAAACCGTGGTTGAATCGCAAAGCCAGATGCAATCGAGAACGGGTTGCTCTTGGTGAAATCGCAGCCTCTCACTGTGCCTGCCACGCATTCGCCAGTATCCACCCCGCAGACCTCTCCGTACTCTGTAAGATTGGTACCATCCGGTGCATCCAGGCGACCATCGCAGTCCTGGTCCTTTCGGTTCGCAACAACCGCTTCGCAAGTTTGCTTGCTCTTCTGCTGTGCTCCGAAGCACTTGGGCGCTGTTGCTGTGGTGTCGAGTGTCGCCGGGCAGGACTTCCGCACCCCGTTCGGGTCATGCGCGCCGGGCTTGAGCCCACTACACACGCATCGTCCGGTCTTGAGTCCGGTTGCCGCGTCGTTGCGATTGCACTCGCCGAGCGCAAAGTCGGTACACGAAAGGATTACCTTCTTGATCGGAGCGACCGTGGTCATCTCCACCATCCGAGCGCCCTTATCGTCTGGGTTTAGCTCATCAATGATCCCGTCGCAGTCATTGTCCTTGCCATCACATAGCTCTGGTGCCCAAGGATGAGTGTTCTTGTCGTTGTTGTCGCAGTCCACATCACCGTTGTAGCCATCGCCATCGGCATCGTTGTTACATGGTGAATCCGATACACCATTCTGTGCTTTCCCATCACCGCACCGATCGGGCGCACCGAGGAAACTCTGGTAGTCGATATCGTTGTTGTCGATTGGCAGACTGTTGGGGTTGCAGCCAGCCGTCGCATTCGGGAATCCGTCCTGGTCTTGGTCGCAAGTGCCCGGATTAGCTGGGCAACCATTGCGTGCATTGCCATCGCAATCGGAGTCCTGCGCCGAAACGCCATCTACTAGAGTGTTGGCGCAAAGTCGTCGCAGTGCGGCCACCTTTGAGCCGCCGCCTTCAACCGCTTTTAGATCCATAAATCCGATTAACTGACTTACTCCGTTGTACGAGGTCGAGCCAGGGAATACACCGCGATCGTTGTCGTCACAATCGAGAGACTTTCCCGATGTTACATAGGCGGCAGTTGGACAACTCCCTCCCTGCGACTTATCGCTCCGCTGGAAACCGTCACCATCCACATCGCAGTCGACACAACCGCCCGCTGGATTGCCATCGCACGCCCAATCCTTCGTGGTGTCTGTGCAGTCTTTCTTCGCGCCAGGGTAGATGTTAGGGTTCGTATCATCGCAGTCGCGCTGGCTGGCCACTGGGTCATTCGGAGAGTAGCCGTCGCAGTCACTGTCCACAAAGCACGGCACTATTTGACCGCTACAGTCCACGTCCGTGGATGAGTCGCATCTTGCAGGCATGCAGACGGACAAATCTCTTAGCTTGCTGTGGTTGATACCGCAGCTAGCCCTGTCGGTACACTCACAACAGTTGCGTGGACGGGGGTTCCCATGAAAGCGTGCAGGGTCACTGTCATCGCAATCGGTACCCTCCGGATCCCCGTCTTCATCCTTGTCATTGCACTGGGCAACCTCATCGCCACAAGAGTTGTCAAATGGCAGTCCGCAGCGTGGCTTAGCAAGCGGGTTGATGTCTACCGCGTATAGTCCGAGAGGGAGCTTCATCTCGGTTGCGCCTGGATCATGGTCCACGCAGTCGAGCACCTCTGGTTTGGCTTGGTATTGAGTCGCGGCCTCTTGTACCGCCGCTCGCCAAGCTGCTACGTCCGGGAAATGGTCGAAATCTTGGTCGAAGTTGGGTTCAACCGCCAGCAGTGGGGCCTCGATCTGCTCTGTGCCCACGACAGTTAATCGATCCGCAAAAAAATACTCCGTCTGGCGTGTCGAAGGCAGAACGCCATCGGGCACCAGCCGGTCTACGGCACCACGTACGTGGATGAGGTAGGTGGCCTGCTTCGACAATCTGATCCCTACCAGCAGAGGCTCTGCAAACAGGTCGCGTCCCCTGCTGACCGCCGCAATGGGCTGGCTCCCGGAGCGGTAAATGATCTCCCGCCGGTCATGATCCTGGATCGTGACCGCATATTCCCCAAGCGTTACACCGGCTGGTGCTTGAAGCTTCAGCACGACGCCAAAGCCATCGTACTGACAGGACGATAGAGCGAGCACCAGGAAAAATAGAAGACCGTGCCCAAGCCCCAGCATTCGGCTCAGCAGTGGATGAGTAGAGCCGGATGGGATGGACCATGTGGCTCGACGACGGGTCGGTGTGAGGATGCTATGGGGTCGCATGTATCAAGCTCCAACGAGCGTGCGGGCAGGGAACCCTGATAGGGCTGCACGAACCTGACTTGCCGCAAGTACCATGATACCCCGCTTCGCCTACGTGGGTCGATAGCCAATTTCAGACGGCTCTCCGTCGCTGCCCATCGAAACGACAGCGACGGTAATTCCGGCATCTGCAGGTCGTTTTACCGATTCGTCGCAGTGCTCCGCATGGGCCTCAGTGGGACGACTCACCAAATCCCCCCCACGCCCATCGCACCTGCGCTATCTTCCGCGCCATGCTGGGTCGATTTCAGGGTGATTATTATGGCGCTTGAGGTGCTGGGACAGTTGCCAGCGTCGGAGCTGTTGGCGGCGGTGGGGCAATTGGGGCTCTCGGTGAGCGACCCGAGCAGTCGGGAGCAGCTCATCGCGACGCTGGCGACCGCGCCCTATGATTCCCTGACGGCGGTGTTTTCGGGGTACAAGCGCGAGCGGCTCAAGGAGCTGTGTAGGGCGCTCGGTCTGGATGACTCCGGCAAGGAAAAGACGGAGCTGATTGCTCGCCTTCTCACTGCAACCCCGTCGCAGCAGCAGCTTGGGCTTGGAATTTCTACGGCCAGCAGTCCGGCCCAAGAGGCCAAGCCAAAGCGCGGACGACCGGCAGGAATGCAAAAAGAAGCATCCAATAAGACTCATATTCCCGAGCCATCGCCCGACGAGCTGGCCAAGCAAGTGCATGAGGCGCAGGTGGCGGGAAAGCTGACGCGTGAGCAGCTCGAGCGGTACTTGTGGGCGGCGGCGGACATCCTCCGGGGGTCGATTGACTCTTCGGACTACAAGAGCTTTATCTTTGGACTCCTGTTCCTAAAGCGACTGTCGGATCGTTTTGATGAGGAGTGCGAGCGGCTGCGGACAGCGGGAATCGATCCCGAGGATCGCGACGAGCATCAGTTCTTTGTGCCGCCCGAGGCGCGCTGGCAGCGGCTGCTCCGTGCGACCACCGGCCTTGGCGAAGTCCTCAACATCGCGGCGGCCAAGCTCGAAGAATCGAATGCCTCGCTGGAAGGAGTGCTCGGTGGCATCGACTACAACGACCAGAACAAGCTGGGTGATGCCAAGCAGCGCGACACCACGCTACACAAGCTGATTCAGCACTTTGCCGAGATCGATCTGCGCAACGCCGCGCTGTCGGAACCGGACATGCTCGGGCGCGCCTATGAATACCTGATTGAGAAGTTCGCCGACGACGCGGGCAAAAAGGGCGGCGAGTTCTACACGCCTTCCCAAGTGGTACGGCTGCTGGTCGAGCTGCTCGCTCCCAAAGAAGGAATGCGCATCTGTGATCCGACCTGTGGATCGGGCGGCATGCTGGTCCAAAGTGCCCACTACATCGTCGACCATGGTGGCCAAGCGAAGAACTTCAGCCTGTACGGACAGGAAAAGAACCTGGGTACCTGGGCCATCTGCAAGATGAACATGCTGCTGCATGGTTTCCCGGATGCACGGATTGAAAAGGGAGACACGCTGCGCGATCCCAAGCTGCTGACCGAAGGGCGACTGATGCTGTTCGATCGGGTGAT
>JBGAUT010000093.1:0-6567 GCA_044228505.1 Polyangia bacterium
CGGGATGATGATCTGGACGAACCACTTGTGAACGCCGCCCGGTAACAAGTCGTTGTCACCATTGGCTCGTTCGACCGGCCCAGATCCGGGCGATGCGAACCCAGATAGAAGCACAACAGGTTCTAGCCGAGCGCAGGCAAGCAGAGCTTGTGGCCAAGCAACGAGCAGAAGAGGCGGAAAAACTCACACAAGAAAAGCAATCTCTGGAACAGAGAGTCGCGGAAGAAAAGCGAACAACCGAGTTTCTCAAGAAGCAGCCGGTCTACAAGAAGAAATGGTTCTGGATCGTGCTTGGGGGGGCTGTGCTTACCGCCGGAGCAGTAGGAATTATAGTTTGGCAGACACTTCCTAAGGGTACTTCCCTCGACGGAGAAACTTATAATTTTAACTTTCCACATTGATAGCGTTCGGGGGATAAAGATGTTGCGACGCCTGCCGAGAGAACTCCTACTACTATGGCTCCTGATCACGCTGGCTTGTGAAGAACGTCCGACAATCGTGCTCGGTGTGTCACACATTCCAGCCAACACTGCCGAGCTACAGATCATGATGGCCTACACAACGGAGGCCATGTCGGAGCCTTTTACCACCGTGGCGCAGGAACGGGTTTCTGTCGATTTTCGCAGGTATCGGGACAATCCCAACCTACTCGATCTGTTTCGTCTTGGGGCCCGACCTCCCATCGGAACCCAGGGTCGGCTGTCGATTGGAGTGGCCGCAGTGCGGGAAGACGGCAAGTTACTGGCCGCTGGGGACGGCATCATCGATCTTCCCAAAGAAGGGGAGCTGGCGGTTGGCGTCGATCTGAGTCCTTCCCACAGCAGCGGCGGATTCCTACTCAGCGCGAGCACGTCGTCGTGTTCAAGGGCTCCGATCGTCATTGATGCAGTAGAACAGATTGCATCGCTGCTCGATCCACAGAGCAAGACCAGACTACGTTTTCACGGCTTTGGTCTCCTTCCGCAAGCAAGAGTTCGTTTCGGTGGATCCGCTGTTACGACAGAGTGGCAGAGCTTTTCGAAGCTCGATGCAGTCCTTGATCTTCCATCTGCGCCAAGCGGCGTGCTGTCGGCGGAGTTTGTGATTGAACATCCAGATGGCACGCAGTGTGTAGTAACTGCGAATCCGCGTACCATCACGTTCTACAATGCGCTCTCTGATCCACAGAGTAAGCCAGCTGATGCTGCAAGCTATCACATCTTGGGATTGCCGCTGCGCGCTGGCTACGACGTCAAGGAGTTGGCCAGCGGAGACGTAGATGGGGACGCACTCCCTGACATCTTCCTAAGTGGCTCACGAATGCAAGGAACCGGCGGCTTTCTGGCCGTACTGCGCAATCGTGGTCGGCTCGACCAAGGGAACTTCTTCGATGATCCAGAGTACTACGACTTTGCCGGCGGCAGCGGGGAGTCTGTGGTGGTGGGAGACTGGAACAAAGACGGCAAACTGGATGCCGCAGTGACCAGCAAGACCCAGAGCAAGATTGTGGTCTTCTATCAGCAGAGCACGACGACTGGGCAGCGTTTCCGTCAAGAGCTGGCACCGGGAGGTGAGCGTCCTGACTTTATCACCAAAGGAGATCTCGATCAGGATGGCTTTGTTGATCTGATCACTGGGGTAGCCAACGACATCAATGGGAAGTCGGTCTTCCTCATCTATAACCTGGGCAGCAGCTTCGACATGTCCTCACCGGACTACTTCCAGGGAGCGCCCATCTTTCTTTCGGATTTGCACTACGCCGACATCAGCAAAGACGGAAAAAGTGACTTTACCCTGCTCTATTCTCGATCGATTCCGATGGGCACCGAGCTAAAGACCATCGGTGCGGTACAGTCCTTTGTCGGACAGCCCGATGGTTCTCTGCTCGGAACCGGAGAGAACCTGATTCAAGGAATCGGTGGACGCGCAGCAATTGGTGACATTGATGGGAACGGCACCCAAGACGTTGTGTCAGCCGGCCCCTATCAACCGCAGGCGCAAGCGGCGACCAACCAGTTTAGCGTTCTATTTAATGACGGGACAGGCAAGTATCAGAATCCCTACACCGCGATCGATACCATCCCCCAGCCCTACAACGTCGCGCTGGGAGACTTTAACCTCGACGGCAAGCTAGACGTAGTGATTGCCAACGTCAACGCGCTCGATAACGGTCGAATCGCCATCCACCTGAACCAAGGCAGCGGTGTTCTGGCCAGCCAGAATGTCCCAGATTTTTTCACCGATGTCGGTTACTCCACCGACATCGAAGTCACCGATGTGAACCTCGATGGGAAGCCAGATCTGGTGGTACTTAGCTCCGGTACACCAGGAACCCAGAAGGCGACCCGACTGCAAGTGTTGATCAATACGACGCGACGCTAGGGTGCCCTCATGATCAAGATGGGCCGGCCTCTCTACCTTCAAGGAGTCTCGGGAACGAACCGAGCCAACGCGGTGTTGATCTTGAACAGCCCTGGTTTGTACCGTGATCCATCGTGGGTGGACATCAAAGCTTCTGGGTGCATTCAATTGCGGACTTGTTGGTGACAAAGCCGAACTTGGGAACGACCACCAGGAGCAACGGACTCCGGAATCCTGATCGGTCGCGGGTATCATCGGTTCCCACCGTATAGGCCTTGATCGAGAACAGTCGGGCGGGAGCAGGCTGTCCGGGCTGCGGTTTTGCAGGCTCTGCACTGGCCACCTCTGCGGAGGGTGTGGGCTCTTTGGGGTCAGCATATCGGAACAGCACCGTCAGCTTTTCCTTGTTCACGTCCTTTAGCAAAGAGCGAACCTTGGGCACGACATCGGGCGGCGGATCGGGCTGATACAGCACCAGCACTGCTGACTGTTGCCAGTCTATCGGTGGATCGATAAGCCCCAGCACAGCATCCGGCTTGTTTACACCGAGGGCAGTGAAGCGCATAAGCAGGTCTTTGGAATCCGTCACCGCAGCACACTGCTTCTCTTGTCCACGGCTTGCGTAGACGTTAAACATCCGATACTCGGTCTGGGCAACCGGCACATCCTTGGCATGTGCGGCCTGGGCTGAGAGGCAGAGCGCCAGCGCAACAACGGTGGCTCTGTTCATGGACACTCCTTTGGGGGATTACGGATCCAGCATTTTCGGCATGCGATGATCTTCGGATGGGGCCGCGGGTGCAGGAGCCGCACTGGCCGCAGGTCTTGTAGGGGCAGCAGAAGGTGCGGCCACCGGGCGTGCAGCCGGAGCGGGAACCGGAGCAGTACTGGTCACGGCAGACTGAGCCGCAGTCGAGGTCGTTGCGCTCACGCTGACCCCTCCTGCGCCAGAACCAGCCGGATTTGGATCGACCTGGATGCCGACTTCCGAGCGATTGGCGAGCACCAGAGCCACCAGCAGTGCGCCCAGCGTAATCATCACCAGACCTGGTGAGGACGACTTGAGAGTGGCCCCTGACTGCGCCCCCTGATTGATGCTCAGCTCATAGGAGGTGTCCGCAGAACGCAGCACATAGAGAGCTCCCAAATAGATGACCATAAACCCCAGACACAGTGCCGAGGTCTTGGTCACCGCAAAGTCCCAAGCTCGCGAGTAGACAAGGACCAAGGACACGATATCGGCGGTGGCACCGGCCTTCTCTGCCATGCGGATTCCGGTCGCGTAGTTGTGAAACTGGAACCACAGGTTGCCAACCAGCAGCGCGAGCTGAACTCCGAGCAGTCCGGTCACAATCCGAAAGAGCGGCTGACTAAACAGAGGCTCACGCGCCGGCCCATCGCTTGGTTTAGGAATCGAAGGAACGGCGATGACTGGCGCTGCGGATGGTGCCGCTGGTGCTCCTGGTGCCGCTGGTGTCCCCGAAACGACAGGCTTTACCATTCCCATCATTGGAGCCGAGGAACTGAGCGGAACAACGGATGAACTTGTCACAACAGAAGGAGTCGTGACCACAACTGCCTCCGATTGTTCAGATGCTGCTGATTCGACGCTACTCATGCTGCCCCCATCGCGACAAACTGATCTTCCATTTGACCACCTCTTGAAGCTCATCCGGTGAAAGCTTCTGATACCCCTTCCCTGGCCAAGGATTGATGACGTGATACTTCTTGATCGTAATCTTATGGCTCGCTGCTGCGATTTGTAGCGGATCGATCTCGATGAAGTTGTTGGGAGTAACCGTAATGTCTAGTCCCACCAAGAGGACTGCATGAGCGCGGCTGGCCCCGGTTCCATACGCCAAAATGTAGACCGAGCGACGGTCATATAGCTCAGCCGCCAACTGACGACTATCTACGTTGTCCTCAACCCCCGTATCACCCAGCGGATTGTAGGATTCGCTCGATCTCCAGTTCACTCCATCCGACGTGTATCGCAGCTCTGCCGCACGCTTTTTAACAAACTTGTCTTCGACCGCTTGGATTCCGATCTTTTGCAGACGACGCGCCAGTTCTTCGGATGAGATTCCTTTCGCACTGGCATCCCCGAACGTTGCTTTGACAATGTCGTCTTGGGACACACGCTGTCCGCGCAGAGCCAAGATCATCTGCGCCACCGCCGCCCAGCACCACATCGCGTCCTGTTGAGTCGTGGTGGTGGCCAGTGCCGCAATCGTGTCCGCGGGCACACCAACATAGTGGATCCGGGTCGATTCCTGAGAAGGCAGTAGCCGATCCACACAGGCCACGGAGAAGCGCGCCGTCGCAGGGGCTGGACCGTTGCGCCATTGCCCAGGCCCATCCCAAACGACCACGCCCCCCATCTCCTCCATGGTGCGGTTAAACTGCATCGACTCTGACATCCAGAGGTTCTGTCCCAAAGGAAAGACTCCGGCTGGCGCTTTGGGCATCGCATGGTGGTACTCGCGAAGGCCCGGAACCTTCATACCGAGCCGAGCGCAGTAGTCGTCAAGTTCTGCATACGCGAGCAGTTTCTCCGACACCGCAGAGAAACACAGTGATCCAAGGCGCGTGCCTTTGCAGGGTGCTGCGCCCGGTAACGTGCGGGCAGAAGCAACGCCTGGGGCCATCGATGGTGACGCAGACCCCATGGGTGCAGGAGGGCCAGCTGGCGGAACCTGTCTGCCTGGGGGTGGGGCCATCGGGGGTGGAGCCGGATACCCTAGCGCCGGCGGGGGAGCCGATCTCGGCGGGGGTGGAGCCATCGGAGGTGGGGCCGGATACATCGGTGGCCTCGGTGAAGCCATCCGCGGTGGGGGTGGAGCCATCGGAGGCGGGGCGGGGAACGTGGCCGGCCGAGCACTGCGCGGCGGTTGCTCCGGTTCCTGGGCCAGCGCGTGGCCCGACGCCATCATCCAGCATAACGTGGCCGCTGCCACCCAGCTCTTCCCCGCTGAGCGGACGCCCGATCGACAGCCTTTCACGCTTCCTTGCCTCCCCTAAGCCGTGCTGCCGCTTTGACATCGCAGCACGGCCCATCATGGCAAAGGATACAACCACCCCGCCACCCCGAAACGGCTCAACTACGGGCTGGTGGGCAATTCTTCGCTCGGTTGAAGAATCAGCGAGGGCACCGTCCGCGCACCTTCCACCATAGGAGGGCCGCCAAACCGCTCGCTGACCCGATAGTAGAGCAGGATGTCCGGCCAGTCCGCCCAGGTCGCTTCGACCTTGTCATCCATGACGATGTAAGCAAAGCGCCGCTCGCGCAGGGCGGGAAACAGGTCTTTGACCGGACCCGCCACTGTGCCACGAACATCCCAAACGCCCATCCGATGCAGGTAGGTCCGCTTGCCTACAAGGTGCGGGTAGAACGGATGGAACGGCATCAGCACCTCGCCCGGCATTGCCTGCAAACGGGACAGGAGCGCCGCCGCTGCCGACCAGTGCGCCCGTCCTGGAATGTGCTCGGCCACTTTGAGCCGCCGCAGCGGAAACAGCACGCTCACCCCAAGCAGCGTAAGAACCAGGAGCTCGCGCAGGAGCTTGGCACTGCCCTCGCTCGGCTGCCGACCCGTGGACGGTCGTAGAAGCAGTCGCCCCGCCGAGACACCAATCGCCAGCGCCGGAAAGAACACCCCCGGAATGTAGGCGTTGATATGAGCCCACTGGGTACCGAAGCCAAGGCACGACGTCGCGATGCCGCACAGCCCGAGCCACATCAAAAACCACAGACCGTGTCCAGGTCGGTCGCCAAGTCGGCCATTCCACTGTCCAAGCGCCGCCCATAGACAGAGCAGCAGCGATGGTCCCAGGATGAAAAGCAGCGTTTTCGGCGTTTCCACAAAGGCTCGCCGCGCAAAAAACTGATGGCTTTGATGAAGACGGAAGATGTAGGTCCAAAACCAGCCGT
The DNA here is from genome assembly GCA_044228505.1 of Polyangia bacterium. Classification (GTDB taxonomy): domain Bacteria; phylum Myxococcota_A; class Polyangia; order Palsa-1104; family JAEUJZ01; genus JAEUKA01. The sequence goes on from JBGAUT010000093.1 coordinate 6,272, forward strand.
CACTCGCTCGATTGAGTAGATAGCTGCACACCGCAAAGCCCAAGAGCCCGACCAGGCCCAACACCACCGCCTGCCGCCGATTGGTAAGGAGCAGCGGCAGCGCAATCGCCACACACAACGGGGCTGCCGTCTGCTTGGCAAAAAACGCGGCCACCAGCGACAATCCCGCCGCTACCGTCACAAGTACCCGGCCCTCACTATAGAACGCGAGCATCGCCCCGAGCACCGTCAGAAAGAGCTGTAGTGAATCCGACCGCGCCAGATCGAAAAAGCCGCCCGTCTCTGCAAACGTCGCC
>JBGAUT010000094.1:0-6434 GCA_044228505.1 Polyangia bacterium
TTATTTTAGTTGTCTGTGCCCGGTTGGGCTTCCAGTCCGGCAGTGGTCCTCGCGGTAGAGAGGGTCGCCAGGGACCACCGGGGCAGCAGGGTCATCGCGGTCCACAGGGGGCAGATGGACACCGTGGCGAAGACGGACTGCCTGGTCCGAGCGGACCTCAAGGTTTCACGGGGCCGCCGGGCGTGCAAGGCCACTCAGGAGCCGACGGCCAACCGGGACTCCCTGGTGTCAAGGGTGACAAGGGCGACCCTGGCGACGACGGCTTGCCGGGACTCCCTGGCGTCAAGGGTGACAAAGGCGACCCTGGCACCAACGGATTGCCGGGACTCCCTGGCGTCAAGGGTGACAAGGGCGACCCTGGACCTCTGTGGCCCGATGTCTTTGTGGTTTCGCCCGGTGCCGTTGCGCCGTTCTACTCATCGGTCCAAGCCGCGATTGACGCAGCGGTGTCCGGGGGAGAGCGGACAGAGGCAGACCCAGCGCTGGTACTGATCCTCCCCGGTGACTACATCGAGGATGTGGCGCTGCGGAAGCACGTTGCGCTGTTAGGACTGGACCGACTCAACCACTTTGCGACGATCATCCGGGGTCAAGTGACCTGCTCTCTGACTCTGGAAGGGGGAGTGCGAGAGAAGACCTTCGCGACGATTTCGGGACTCTGTATTTTCCCTCCAGTTGGCAAGACGGCAGGGATCTACTTCACTGGCCTCAACAGTCAAAAGCTGATCCTCACTGATGTGGCGATTGAGGGCTCGGTGCCTGCTCTGTTCGCCGACAACAAGTTCACGGCGGGCACAGGGACCAGCCAGATTCTCTTGACCGACTGCCGACTCCGCTCAACGAACGTCTCTGCTCCCGCACTACGGCATACCTCCGGCGCAATCGAGGCGACCCGAACGGATATCTGGAATCGCCCTCCGGTCGGTGCGGTATCGCCCTCTGTGATCGTGCTCGGCCCCACCGTTGCGCAGCCTCAACCTTGTACGCTGGCGCTGACCGACTGCACCATCGAGGGCACCGTACAAGTCGACAGCACACTGAGCACTGCACTGCCCGCAAGCTCCATTGCCCTGTCGATGCTGAGATGCACGCACTTCATCGTCAACATCATCGCGACTCCGATCCGCTTCGTATCGGTGACGGCTGCCGTTGCAGCGCTGCAAACCACCGCGCTCTATTCCCTGTTGTCGGTGTTTCGGGCCACAGCCTGGACCAGCGGGACTGCGATGTTCGTAGCCAGCGGATTCGGTGTGCCCGTTGCCAATCGTCTCAATACGTTCGGAGCAGACACGGGGGTCACGGGCGCTGCACTCACGGGGGGCACCTGCATAAACGTCCCTCTCGGGCCGGTCTAGCCGCAAAAGGGGGTCTTCCTATGGGTGCTGTCAAACTGAAATGCAACCAACTGCTCGAAAAGGGTTGGCAAGACACAGACCAGGCTTTCGAGAAGTTGAGCCATGTGATCACGTTCAAAAGCCGAGGCGATACCATCGAAGCACTAGTCCACTGGAATGCCGCGACGCGCTACAGAGCGAAAGCACGCAAAGCGCTGACGGCTGCCGTGAATCTCCTGGTTGACGACGCGCTGATAGAGCCGTCGCGGGCAGAGAGTCGACTCATCGAGAGTGCAAAGCTCTTGAATCGCGTGCATCAAGTGGGACTGGGAATGCTCATGTCTGCGCTGGAAGCCTGCCTAAAAGGGAATGGCTAAATGGCTGACAAGGCAGTCCGTCGCAAAACAAGCGGCGTAGTGCCAGTGCTTTTCGTGGTTGGTGCGGTTAGCCTCGTGGCCGCTTTTGCAACGGTGGCCGCGATGCCGCCACCGAGGCGCAGAGCGCTGATACTGGCCTACGATGACCAGGACGTGGAGGCAGCCGCTCGGATGCTCGCCAGCGAGAACCCGACCGGCAGCCAGGCGTTACATATCGAGCAAGTCTGGAGTCAGCTCAACGCAAGTCGGCCAGGCGAGAGCCTGTTTGACCGAATCACGGCAGGCTCAGGGTTTGGTCCGCAAGGGCGGCGAAGCTGGCCCGGCGGGAAGCGGCCTGTTGCGACCGACGAATCGGCGAGGCCGCAAGACCGCATGCTCGCCCGCGAAATCCTAGAGGGCAATCACCCTGCGAAACTGGCGGCAGCACGAGCATTCTTCGAGCCGAAGCAGCAGGACGCAGCCTATCGAATCGGCGAGCGTGCGCGAGAGAAACGACGGCTCGCCACTGGACTGACGGAGTCTGAGATCAAGGCACGCGGTCTTGCACTCACAAAACAGGAAGCCCGTCTATTGGGATACGAAAAGGATGCCAACCAGATTCGGAAAAGCTGGGGGCGTCTCATCGGGGCAATCGACGGCGTCGAATTTTACGGCTGATACACAAGAGGGGACATATGCACATCATCGAACCAGAACACACCAAACCAGCTACCGACGCGATTCCGCCCACCGTCACGGTCTCGTTCACTCTACTGCCCGATCCGACTCTGGCAGAGATTAAAGTCGATATGAGTATTCAGCCGGATACATTCACCATGGCCATTGAGATGACGCGGGGCGTATTCCGGGCTGAAAATTTCAGCCAGACCAATTCCTATTTGAAGGACGGCGGAGCACAACAGATCAGGACGGTGATGCGTGAGTTCAAGGACTTCATTGGAAAGATGGAGATATGACCACAGCGGAGATCGACTCCCTGATTGATGGAGTTGCCAGCCGAATTGGAACCCAAGAGATTCGGTCCTTCGTGGAGCGTAAACGGGCCGACTTGCATGCGATGGTTGCCGCAGCCATCGCCAGTCAGGAGCTACCCCAACCCACGAAAATAGGCGACCGCGTAAACTGGTACGAGCCGACGCCAACCGGAGCCATAAAAAGGGCGACGGGGCGTGTCTGGGAGATACAGCGAGACGGCCTGCTTGTGATTAGGCGGCAGGATGGCGGGATTGCGAAGCTGGCCGAGTCACAAGCCGGGCAGCTCATACGCGGCGAAACCACCAGCCCGCCGCCTGCAAACCTTCCGGAAGACATGCGCTTTAAAAAAGCGATTATTTCCAGCGAAGAGGAGCTGGCGGAAGCTCGTGCCAAATCGCAGGAGCTGGAAGACAAATGGTCGGAATGGTTTGACGACAGCGGATTGCGATTGTCTAAAGTCTTACGACCTGAGCCACCTCAACCCATTGTCATCCACGTTGGTGACAAGAAGCCGGTCACTCCCCAGCCTCCGCCACCATACGTGCGCCCGGCGGTACAAGAGCTGTTTGATTATCAACTGTATTACAAGGGCGTCTTTGGTCGGAATCGGACGGAGAAAACAGGCAGCGCTGTACTGTTCAAACATATCCAGCGGACGGCCCCGAAGTCACTTTCCGACTTAATGCCACGCATCAGGGAGATTCTGGCCGATCCTGGCGTGTCTACAAAGCCAGGAGTTGATTTGGTGCTCGTCGTCAAAGAACTACCGATCGAGCTGGATAGGGGTTTCGAGAAGTTCCTGATTGGTAGTGGCCAGGAGTTGTATCGAGGCATGAAGTCGGTACTGCTGAAAACCGAGTGATGGAAGGAATCCTGAATGTCCTATGATTCTGAGCAAAAGGCCGCAAAGCAGTCGCGAGCAAAGGCGGCATCTGACATTGAAACTGATCTCCGCAGCGTTCAAATCCTGCATACGGACGGGCTCACAAATGTGGCAATGGTATTTTGTGCGCTGACCAATCCTCCCGCATACGACCATATTTGGCGGGCGGTTTGGACTCAAGCCCAAGAAAACCACCAGAGTGCAGTCGAGCTGCTGACTCGATGCACAGATGCCGTCTCAACCATCGCAGTCCACTATCCTACATTGCAGGGCGAAGTCAAAGAGGCACTTGCTGGTCTACAGTTGCTCACCAACTGCATTCGGGCGATCACCTCACTGATACCGAAACCGCCCATGGTCCCGAAGGAGGTCGATCTCGGACCCGAACCAAGGTGGAGTGCTACCCACGCAAGCAAAGCCACTATGGATGGACTCAGGGCAAAGTCCGACGAAGCTCTGCGGAAGGCGCTGGACACAGCAGCGGATCTCTCGGTTGGTCATGCGGCTGTCCTCCTAGAGTATTTGTACCGTGCAAACTTGTATCTTCGCGTGGCGAAAGAGTTACCGAAGCTCAGCAACGATTTGAAGGGAGTCGAGCTGGTTCCGGGAATAGCACTGATGCTTGGTTCGGTGAACGTGACCAAGGCCCGTCTCGCGTTTGCAATCCGCTACATGGAAACGATGGGGGTCTTGCCGTCCTTAAAGAAGCCCAAGATGCCGAAGAAGTGGATGGATGCACTCGGCAAGGATTACGAAGAAGTCAACCATGAGGAACTGTTCCAGGCGATAGGTCTTGTGCTCACGCAGATAGGTCATGTGTAGGGATGGCTTCTTGCACGGGTCGGGCCTGCGTCAATCTGGAGGGCCTTCGACGAGCACTGGGTGCCACCGCGATTCTGGAAGCTGCATCGGCACTCAAAGCAAGCGGGCGACCGACTGTGAACGCGGCCCAGCTCTGGCGGTACTTCACCACTTCCGTCTATGCCAGCGGGGATCTGCCGGTGATCGCGACTCGGGAGGCACTCCAGAACTCTGTCGATGCCATTCGAGCGTCGATACGGCAGAGGCAGATTGGGCCGAAGGATGGCCGCTTCGATGTGGTTTGGGAGGAGTCCACCCGCACTCTGTCGTTTGCGGACAACGGGATAGGAATGGATGCGGACACGATCCTCGGGAAGTTCCTTTCGCTGGGAGACTCTGGGAAGACGGACGCAACGGACTCTGATCAAGCTGCCGGTGGATTTGGCATCGCGAAGGCGGTGATCTTGGGAGTGTCCGAGACGTTCCGATGGGAACTCTTCAGCCGAGACAATCACGCGGTGTCGAAAGGAGCCGGTCAGGAGATCGCGGTGTATGGCGTGGCTCCACGGCAGGGATCGATGATTCGGATCTTCGATGTACCGACGGAATATCTGCGGTGGTGGGTCTATGAACGAGATCGCAGTGAGCCACTGCTCGACCGATTGAGAGTCCTTCTGGCAGCCAACGATCTTCCTGATCTGCGCCTCAGTCTCAACGGCGAGGCGGTCAAGCCTCTGTTCAGTCGTCGGGGTGGGACTCCTATCAGCAAAGCCGGAGCATGGGGGAGCGGCAACACGGCAGTCTCACGCGCCTATCGGCGACCACCGGGACAAGCAGGGGGAGCATTCTACGTTCGACTCGGGGGTCTGTTCCAGTTCGCGCAGTCGAGCACAGCGAAGCTTCCGGCAGATGTGGTGGTGGATCTGCTAACAACCACGCGGCCTGGCAGCATGGGCTATCCGCTGACCGCTGCTCGAGACCGTCTCCAAGGCGCAGCAAGCCATGCACTGAATGACTTGGTGGAGGAGGTCGAGCGCGAAAACGCAAGCGTTGGCGACAGCAAAGACTACGAGGTGTTTCTACCGGAGGACGATGAAGTCCATGGCGAGGAGGGCGATCCCACCCGCGAAGCCTTGGCAGATCCGGCTCTCCGCGATGCCTTTCAGTTGGCTGCGTCTGGCGTGGCGGACTTCTATCGCAACAAGCCTGCGGGCCAAGTGGAGGAGCCAAGCTCGCTGGCTCCGATTGGGAGCAGGCAGCGGAGCGATGATACTCCGCTCGATCCAACTGCTGATCTTGAACGCTTCAGGTCCGCTGCGCTTGCGGGGAATCCGCTGTCAGGGGCAGTCCAGACCGTCAAACTTCTGTTGGCACAGTCGGGTGGTCTGGGATTCCGCACCGACGCTGCTCTCAATCGAACCGCCGAGACAGGCACCGTGCATGCGGACGACGAGTCCGTGTTGGTCGCCGCCGTCTATGCGGCAGCCTCTACCGCTGCCCGCGATGCGCTGCTGCCCGGTGCTGGGGGTTTGTTGCAAGCGGGCGTGGCAGAAGCCCAGCTCGCCCCGCTGGCCGACCTCTTGCCTACAGAGCCTAGGAGGACGAATCCATTCGGACACCTCGCTGGACTGAGAATCAGCAAGAAGTCCTACGATCGGGCCAAGGCTCGCCGCTTCCGAAAGGACTGGCGGCGCTGGCTGCCGCTCCTGGTCGTGTGGGATGCAACGCTGCGTCTCGTGGCTGCCGAAGCCCGAATCAAACGGACGTTTGCGCCAGGATTCATATTGGATGACAACGTGGCCGCGATGGCAGCCTCAGAGGGGAGTGCTGGGCGGCTGGTGGTCTACATCCATCCGAACACGCTGCGAGGCGTTGCACTTGCGCACAAAGAGCGCCCTCTGTCGATCGCGTACTACCTGTTTGGTCTTGCCTGCCACGAACTGACGCACCTCGATGGGATGATGGGAGAGGGTCACTCCGAGCGCTTCGTTTCGAGAAGGGAATCGCTGGGATTCCAGACTGCACCTCTGCTCGCACCGATTGCAGAGCTGGTGACGCGAGTGC
>JBGAUT010000095.1:0-6285 GCA_044228505.1 Polyangia bacterium
CGCACGGGGACTTGTTCTGTTGGTGCTGACAGATGGCTGGTACGGCAGGAGCCCCCAGAACGCACCTTCCACTGGTTCAGGAGGACGGATGCCCCAGCAGCCATCACCATCGGATGCTCTGCTGTCACCTCGCTCACCCTCTGTTCCTGGCGCTGAATCTCCCACCGCCCGAGCGGGAGCGGAGGACGTCAGGTGCTTGCCGGCTTCCGTCGTGCCTGTCACACGCTGCGCCGTACTGATCGCGGTCTCGACCACATCGATCAGACGACCGTTGACACAGACAAAGGCAACCAGGCGCTTTTTGTCTGGCGCAATCGTAAGATTGGCGAGCTCGTGGACGACTGGGACCGCGACGCGCAAGCTCGGCGCATTGCTTGTGACAAGTGGCAAGGTGACAGCCAAGGAATCTTCGGATACCCACGCGTCATCCGGCATCCGCACGGCGGCCCGAGCCGCGAAGTAGCCTGCATCCGGGGCAATCATGGTGGAGTACAGACTGAAGGAACCATCGTCATGACGAAGCAGTGAGAGAGTCGGTTTCAGAACGCTCATTACTTTCTCCAACGTCAGTGAGTTTTCCGAGCAGCGTCGCAATTTCTCCATCGAGAAGTCCAACCACCACCCATACGCTGCTCGTACTGTGCGCAGAGTCTCTTAGAGACCGTTTACCGGATAGAGGGCGATAAGCTCACTCTCCGCCTTTAGAAACCATCGCTGCCCATGCGCATCGACAACGAGATGGAGCGGCTGGGGCAGTTGGTGGTCCGATAGGAGGTAGATGCGGCGTCCGGCTTTCTTCGGATCCTCGGTGCGGGCACGGGAGCCACGCAGACTGGTCTTGCGTATGGCCATCTTGGTACACGCCTCTCGATCACCGAAGTCGTTGGTGCTGCATGTGTTTGGATCTGTCCAAAGACAAGCATCCCACTCATCAAGAAGTTCGGCATGATCAGGGAGGGCCAACACTACTTTGTGGCCAAGCGCGCTCCCTCGATCAAGATACAGCGACTCCAGGCATCTGAGGCGAGCGGAGTCCTGCCACGGAGAGTTGTCGTGAGTCCCCCATAGCAACCATCCAGAGTTGTCCTGGTGGCTTGGGTCATGAGCGCTTTTTGTGAAGCAGAGCGTTCCCCATGGGGTTGCCAATCCTTGGTTCGGGAGATAGCCCGGAACCTCGGCGTCTCCTCTCCACAGGCGACCAACTCGCCCTTCGCTCCGTGAAAAACGAGCCTTCACCACAACTTCGAATCGCCACTCGGCAACGTGTGCCACCGCCCTGGCGTTCACTGGTTCAGGATTCGGGGCGGACAGGAGCGTGCCAACGGACGGATCAATCGGATGACCGCCGAATCCAGCCAGCAGAAAGCCATGGTCCGAGAAATTGTGAAAGAACTGCATCTGACCCCAAGGGGTGTTCACCCGAACCCCTTTGACCGCACCATGCAGCTCCACATCGTTGATGCGCAGGACGCCGATATGATGCTCGCTTTTGGTGCCTAGGCCGGAGACGGTTAGACCGTATGTCCAGACGACGCCCGCTTCATCGTGAACTTCGTATGATCCCGTTTCATTGGTGACAACAGGAATCAGTGGTAATGCCCCCATTTGTTCCTCCATTCGCCAGTTCGAGTGCTGCTCCGCACATGAGCCCCCTTGGCTCTGCGTCTTCCATACCTCGAACCCTTTGTAACGTTCTCACTGCTTCACGACCGTGCAAGGGACCGGGGGGACTAGCGAGATTGGCTGTTTGGCCCGCTTCGGGAAGCCGCGGGAAGCTGAGTTACAGCGACGGGACCAGAAGACCTGAGCACACTTGACAGGTCAAGATACCTGGGACATGGTCCTGTCGTGAGTAGAACTGCACGCGGCGTGATTCTATCGGTGGCGGCGGGCGCAGCGCTCTACGTCGTGCTGGCCATCGGTTATGGCGAAGGTCGCCAGGTCTTGGCCCACTTGCGCAGCTTCTCGCTGTTGCTCCTCCTGCTCGGTCTGCTGCTCGCGTCGGTCAACTATCTATTTCGCTTTGTTCGCTGGCAGTACTATCTGCGGCTCCTTGGCGTACCCACCTGGCCGATGCCGCGCCCGACGAAAGCGGCAAACGCTGAGCCCGCCGACAACTGGCTGTCGCTGACCGATTCGCTGCTGGTGTTTTTGGCGGGGTTTTCGCTGACCGTGACGCCCGGCAAAGTCGGCGAGGTGCTCAAGTCGTACCTGCTGCGCGAAAGCTACGGGCAACCGATTGCTCGGACTGCGCCGATCGTGCTCGCGGAGCGGCTCACCGACCTGATGGGCCTGCTGTTGCTGATGCTGATCGGTGTGGCGACCTGGATGCGGCCCGAGCATCACTACTTGCTGGGAATTGGCCTGTCGCTGTGTCTGCTGATGCTGTTTGTCGCATCATGGCGCTCGCTGATCTATGGGGTACTCGGCTGGATCGAGCGGATTCCCACGCTCGGACCCAAGCTCGGGCCCAAGCTCCGCGAGTTCTATGATGCAGCGTATGTGCTGCTGCGCCCCGTGCCGCTGCTGCTGGCGACGCTCACGTCGGTGCTGTCGTGGTTTGCCGAGTGTCTGGCGTTCTACCTAATGATCCACGGCTTTCCCGATGGTGGCCAAGCATCGGTCACGCTGTCGACGTTCATCTATGCCGTCATGACCGTGGCCGGTGCGCTGGCGTTTGTGCCCGGTGGCCTGGGCGTGACCGAGGGCGGCATGGCCCTGCTGCTTGCCGAGCTGGTCGCCATGTCTCGCTCTAGCGCGGTGGCCGTCACGCTCATCATTCGTGCCCAGACGCTGTGGTTTGCGGTGCTGCTCGGCGTGCTGGCACTGCTGGTCTTTTCGCGACGCCGTCATGTCGCGGTTTCACTCGATCAGGTCACTTCGTCAAGCTCAGCCGCGAAATAGCCGGAAACAGCAGCTCATTTTCGATCCGAATGTGCTCGTGCAGCTCGGTATCGAGCGTCCGCAAGCCGTCGTAAAGTGAGCGCAGCCCCTCCTTGGCCGAGGTCGGCGGTGTGTAGTGCTCCGTCGTTTCCGCGAGCGCTCGCAGGATCTCATCGGCGCGATCGTGCTCCATCAGCATCACCCGGACCGGGCCGTTCATGATCTGAGACGGCGACGGCAGCATCGGATTGCCCACCGATTTGGCCGAAAACACGGCGTGAAGCATCGGAAACAGCACCCGCTCTTCCTTCAGTAGATGCGGCTCAAGCTCAACCCACAGCTCGCGCAGCAGCTTGACGATTTGAGACAGGACCGGCAACTCGAAGCCATGCTCGATGGCCAGGCGGGTGGTCTGCTTCTCAAGCTGCATGATCTGCTCCGGCAGTGGATCATGATAGCGACGCAGAATGTACTCTATAAGCTCCAGCGGAGTACATTGTCGTAGTTCCACTTCCGTTCTGTTCATCGCACAGTCTCCTCAGTGTCTACCTTACGGTGGCAAGCATCTATGAAAGGCGCAGTGACCTTGGTCCCCACCAAAGCCACACCGACATCGGTCGCCAACCTGATAGAAGAGCGGACGGCGATTGACACGAGCGCCACGCTGCGATTCTTATAACTGTCATGGTGCAAACTGGCTTACGGAGGCGCTCTGCTGCGGCGCTTCTCTTTGTGCTGCTTGGGAGCCTGGCTTCCCCAGTAGCCGCTCGGGCGCCGCAGAATCAGAGTGAACCGCTGCCAAGTGAGCCGATCGCCATCTCTAAACTCCTGTTTTCGGGCATGGCCGAAGAAGTCGCCGCCGACCTACGCGGTAGCCTGATTACCACGGTTGCACGGGGCGGTTACTCGGTTCGAAGCCAGCAAGAGGTCGAAAGCCTTCTGGGCAGCGAGCTACGCCTCCTGGGCTGCACCACGGCAAGCTGCTACGGGCGGCTGGCACAAGTCCTCGGGGTCCGCCGCGTCATCGAAGGCGAAGTGCAGCGCCTTGAGCTATCGACGTTTTCAATGCGGCTGCAGATGCGCGACCTGTTTTCGGGCCAAAGCTCGACGCCCATTCAAGAGCGCTGTGATGTCTGTAGCACCGATGACGTCCGCCAAATGATCATCCACGCCGCCGAGCGACTGACCCGTGAGGTTCCGCCGCGTGGCCCGCAGACCACGGATCCGCGCATGGGCGAAAGCGGCATCCTGATCGTCGAAACCGAGCCGCCAGGGGCAACCGTCACGATTGATGGCGTCCTGCGCAGCGAACGCACCCCGGCGTCGTACCTGCTGGCGGTCGGTGTGCACAACTTGGTCGTCCAAGATCAAGCCCACCACCGCGTCCATCAGCAAGTCGAGCTGGCCGCAGGTACCCAGCCGATGATGCTGCGCCTCAGCCTAAACGCTCAGAGCGGTCGTCGTTCTTGGATGACCGGCCTCGGCGTGGCCGCAACGATTGGCGCGGTTGGACTTATCGCGGGTGGCGTTGCCCTGCTCTACAAGCACAACGATCCAGTGTTCACCGCAGAGTGTCCCGACCTTGGCCTATCCGGCTATCACTGTCCGAACAAGTACGATAACCTCGCACCCGGCGTCAGTATGCTGGTCGGTGCAGGTGTGCTTGGAGTGACTGCGGGAGTGCTCTTTTACCTCGACAGCCGGCCTGCCAAAGCGAGCCCAGTCGTCGAAAAACAGTGAGCGTCGGCGCGCTTCGACAGCGCCTTCGGGCGTGGCTCCTCCCCACGGAACTGCCCAATCTGCCGTTGTCCGCAGGTCGGGACGCGCTGTTTGTGCGACTGCTTGGTCTGCTCTACTTTATCGCCTTCGCATCGCTGTGGCCCCAGGTGGCCGGTCTCTTTGGCGAGCACGGACTTCTACCCACCCAGGTCATGCTCAGCTCCATCGCCTCTGAGTTTGGCCCGCGTAAGTACGTGCTGCTGCCGACCCTGTTTTGGCTCAGCTCGACCAACACCGCGCTCTTGTTGGTCTGTGGACTGGGACTTGTGTCGGCGTTGTTGGTCTTCGCGCTGCGCCTGGTCTGGCCGATGCTCGCGCTGGCGTGGCTGTGTCACCTGAGTTTTTTGTCGATTGGCGGGCCGTTTCTATCGTTTCAGTGGGATGCGCTGCTGTCCGAGATGGGTGTGCTGGCCTTGCTGGCGGTGCCCATTGGCTGGCGTCGACCCGAGCCGCTGGTGCTGGTCGCCATCGGGCGCTGGCTCCTGCTGTGGCTGCTCATCCGACTCCTGTTTGGCTCGGGGTGGGTCAAGCTCGCGGTGGACGACCCTACCTGGCGCAACCTGACCGCGCTCCACTATCACTTCGAGACGCAGCCGCTGCCGACCCTACTTGGCTACTACGCCCATGCGCTGCCGTCTGTGGTGAAAAAGGCGCTGGTGGTCTTCACCTTGGTGACAGAGACGCTGCTGCCGCTCGGGCTCCTTGTGCCAAGCTGGCGTCGCGTCCTGTTATGGCCCATCGCGCTGCTCCAGCTTGGGATTTTGCTGACGGGTAACTACGGATACTTCAACCTAGAGGTGATGCTGCTGTGCCTGCTCCTGGCACCGCCCGAGTGGCTGTCACGCTTGCGACCCGAGCCCGCGTGGGACATGGACGAACCAAGCCGAGCGCAGACCCCGTCCTCGCTGTGGTGGGGACTGCCCAGGCTACTGGTCGCAGCGCTGCTGTGTACCGCCAGCCTCGGCCACCTACTGTGGACGGTACGCAGCCGAACCAGTGTGCCGCCGCAGATTCGGCAGGCGATGCGGATTACCGCCCCGTTTCAGGCGGTCTCGCACTACGGACCGTTTGCGTCCATGACGACCACCCGGCCGGAGCTGGTGATCGAGGGCAGCCAAGACGGCCTGACCTGGCATGAGTACCCGCTGCGGTTTAAGCCCGGCAACGTACATCAGGCCCCGCGCTGGAACACTCCGTATCAGCCCCGACTCGACTGGCAGTTTTGGTTCGCAGCGATGGCCAAGCCCAGCGACAGCCCATGGCTCGAAGTGCTGCTGCTGCGCATCCTCGAAGGCTCGCCTGACGTGATGTGGCTGTTTGAGTCCGATCCCTTCCATGGCCGACGCCCCACCCAGGTTCGCGTCAGCCACTACCAATACCGCTTCACCACCCTGCGTGAGAAGCGGCAGACCGGAGCCTATTTCGTCCGCGAAGGCCAGCTCCCCTTCATCTCTCCAGTCGGACTTTCGGTGGCAGCACCGTAGACCGCCCATTTCGGTCTCGGCAGAATCGTCCGGAGTCGCCCTCCCGACACTTTTGCCCAGCGTTTCAGCTACCGGAGCCATCCTCCCGACACTTTTGCCCAGCATTTCAGCTACCGGAGCCATCCTCCCGACACTTTTG
>JBGAUT010000096.1:0-3369 GCA_044228505.1 Polyangia bacterium
CCGCAGTCGACCGCGCACACCACACGATCGACAGTAAACGATCCATCTGCGGCCACCGTGACCTCTGCGACTTGAGCCACGAAGGTATTGAACGATTCATGGACCGCGATGCCTCGACCACGCCGCTCTCCGGGCTTTCCCTTGCTGAGCGGCTTGCCCCAACCGGCTTTGTCTGCAGCAAGCTTGAGCACTCCCTTGTGGCGCGGAAACTTATCGAGGAGATCGCTACGGAAGGCAACCGGGTCTTTACCAGCCAAGACCGCCAGTTCATCGACCATCGTCTCTGTCGAAAACGCAGTGTGGGTCGATCCGACCGAACGCCACCACTGAATCGGAATCCCTGGCCTGGGCGAGTGGAGCTCCACCTGCAGGTTGGGAATCGCATAGGGGAGGTCCGCAGCACCTTCCACGCTGGTGCCATCGACACCGTTTTTGACGAGCATCGGCTCAAACGGAGTTCCGGTTACGATTGACTGCCCCACGATTCGTTGCTGCCACGCGTGCGGTTTCCCTTGTGCATCAATGCCCGCACTGATCTTGTGGACGTACAGCGGACGATAGTAACCGCCGGTCATGTCATCTTCGCGGGTCCACAGTAGCTTGATGGGTACGCCTGCGGTGGGACCACTGTTGACGGCTTTGGCGATAAACACCCCTTCCAGTAGATAGTCGGACTTTGGATTTGCTCGTCGACCAAAGCTACCGCCTACAAAGAGCTGATTCAGCTTCACCTGATCGGGACGCAGGCCTAGTACAGCGGCGACCGCATACTGATCGCCGGTCTGATTTTGTTCACCGTTCCAGATCTCGCAGCCTTCTTTGGAAATCTGAACCACGCAGTTGAGTGGCTCCATTGATGCATGGGCGAGGAACGGGAACTCGAACTCTGCCTCGACCTTCTTACTGCATTTCGGAAGCGCGGCTGCGGCGTCCCCGTCTTTGCGGGCTATCGCACCTGCGGTTTGTGCCAGGGCTTTATACTGAGCGACAAGCTCCGTCGAGCCAACTTTCACCGCTTGCGTTTCATCCCACTCTACCGAGAGCGCATCACGTCCCTTTTTGGCGGACCAATAGTCCTTGGCCACGACCGCAACACCAGAAGGAATCGACACGACGGCCACGACTCCAGAGACCGCCTTGGCTCGGGTTCCGTCGAACGACTTGAGCTTGGCACCAAAGCGCGGTGGATGCGCGACCAGCGCGGTGAGCATTCCCGGAAGCGTTAGATCCTGGGTGTAGACCGCGCTCCCATTGGTCTTTGAAACAGAGTCCGTTCGCGGAAATCGTTTGCCGATATAGACAAACTGTTTGGGATCTTTGAGCTTGACCTCGGTAGGCACTGGCATCGTCGCTGCGAGCTTGGCTAGTGAACCAAACGTGGCCTTCTTCCCAGAGCCCTTGTGCGATACGATTCCTTTGGACACCGTGATCGATTCTGCTGCGACGTTCCATTGCTTGGCAGCCGCTGCTACCAACATGGCTCGGGCTGTGGCACCGGCTTGACGAAGCTGTGCGAAGGAGTTGCCAATTGCGGTGCTACCACCGGTTCCTTGGGCCTTGCCCCAGAACAGGTTGTTGTACAGTTTGGCGTCGGCAGGTGCTCCCTCTGCGCGAATCTGAGACCAGTCTGCGTCTAGTTCCTCTGCAACAATGGTTGGGAGTCCAGTGTACGTTCCTTGTCCCATCTCGGTATGCTTGCACATCACGGTGACGGTGTTGTCTTCCGCGATCCTTACAAATGCATTCGGCTCAAAGGCGGCGGAAGTGGGCTTCCCTATCTGCTCTGCTCCGGCCTCGGCCGGTGAGGGAATGAGGGCCGCCAAGGTGAGTCCTGCGGAGGCCACCAAGCCAATCTTGAAGAAGTCTCGACGGCTCGGGTCGCTGCGGTGAAGAAATCGCATCTCGGTGCTCATGTCGAACTCCTACCTTAGGTCAGCGTGGAGGCTGCTTCTTTGATGGCCGCACGGATGCGAACATAGGTTGCACAGCGACAAATGTTTCCAGACATGGCTGCGTCAATTTCGGCGTCGGTGGGTCGCTTGTTGCGGGCCAGCAGCGCCGTGGCAGCCATGATCTGTCCTGACTGACAGAATCCGCACTGCACCACATCGAGCTTGCGCCAGGCTGCTTGAACCGCTTTGCCCGCAGGATTTGACGCCACGTCTTCAATGGTGGTGATCTTCTGACCGACCACTGCGGAGACCGGAGTCTGACAAGCCCGCGTAGGAGCGCCATTGATCCATACCGTACAAGCACCGCACAGTGCCATTCCGCAGCCATACTTGGTGCCGGTCATCTGGAGATCGTCGCGGAGTACCCAGAGAAGTGGAGTATCCGCCGATGCTTCGACGTTTACTTGCTTGCCGTTTACGTTGAGCTTGATCATGGCCTGCTGGTCCTTTCGTCGCGAAGGCCAGAATTTAGGATGCCAGCTCGTGCTTGTATAGGAGGTATTTTGAGGATGACACGCGTGGTCGCTGCATCGAAGCCAATTTTGAGAGTCGATGGGAACTGCACAGCACGGAATTCAGGAGATTACTGACGCCGAACCTGTATTTTGAGGTGCCGACGTCTAGGCCAATTCACAATTGGCTCCCAACACCCACATTGCTTGGTCGATTCTCGTTGTCCGCGGGAGCGGTCGTCATACCTCGCTGGTGAAGCGGTACAAATTGGCGTGCGATGACACATACGGCTGTGTTGCCCTGAGGCGATGCGTGGCAGCTAGCAGCGAAGCCGTAGGCTCCGTGCCGTGGGCTAACCGATGACGATGGTTTTGCTCGGGAGTCGGAAGATGAGGAAGGCTCTGGTGGGGTTGCGTCCACCGGAATGGCGGAATGGACTCTTTCCGTCGGGACTGTAGCACATCCAGCGGGCACTGGGGGCGACTCCCTTTTTGCCAGTGGCATCCATCTGACAAACGATGGGGAAGTCACCCCCTTGCAGGCTGTTGTCCTCTCCCACCGCTGAGCTTGATTAGGCTTTGATATCGTTTATGGAGAACGGTAGCTTGCGGAGTCTCCTTCCAGTCGCCGCAAACAGAGCATTGGCTACCGCCGGAGCAATCACCGGAGTGGCCGGCTCACCTACGCCACTGGGATTCTCTGAAGATGTCACGGTGTGGACTTCGACCCGGGGCATCTCTGGGAGTCGGAGTACCGGATAGTCATGGAAGTTCGACTGATCGACGGCCCCGTTGGTGATCGTAATAGCACCGGAGAGCGCAGCCGAGAGTCCGTAGCCGATTCCGCCCTCCATCTGTGCCACCACTTGATCTGGATTGATGATGATTCCGCAGTCGACCGCGCACACCACACGATCGACAGTAAACGATCCATCTGCGGCCACCGTGACCTCTGCGACTTGAGC
>JBGAUT010000097.1:0-2972 GCA_044228505.1 Polyangia bacterium
CGAGGCGAAAACGGCAAGACATAGAAAAAGGCCGTTCCAGGCGTGGCCGCCACCCGAAAGTCGAGGAGAGTCGCGATGTCTGCGGCAAACACGTCCTGCTGCGCAGCGATGCTCCAACCCGAGATGTGTTGCCACAGCAGATGCCAGCGGCGTTGGTCAACAGCCAGCTCCGTGCGATGAAAGCGACTGTCAAAGACCCAGCGGGCCCGTAAGGTTTCGGCCCCAACGGACAGGGTCACTCCCTCTGCGTCTTCTGTGCTCTCACGCAGCCGTCCCTCGACGATGAGGTGCTGCGGTTGGCTGGCCAGGCGTCGTTTGACCTCGCGCTGCAGGTCAGCAAAAAATAGCGTGCAGTACGAATACTGTAGAAGTTCGACGCGTTGCGCACCGGTGGCACTGGCGACCTCCAAGCTACGCCAACGATGCCTCACCAACGAATCGAGCGGGCCGGGCGATTCCGCCCAAAACGACAGCGTGCGCAGCTCATGCTCATCGCGGGCACCATCGATAAGCAGGATTGAACACGGTGTCAGCGCGCTGTCCAGAAGCTGCCAAGCCAAGCTCAGACCCGAGACGCCCGCGCCGACGATCGCGAAGTCGAAACACCGCTCGCCTTCCTCTGTTCGCCAGGCCGTCACGAGCCCATTGTAGCGACAACCATGCCTTTTTGAACCTCCGTGAACCGGAAGTCGGACGTACATGCTCATCCAACTCACCGGACGAAGTAGGTCACTCATCGTACCATGCGGCCACAGCTCAGCTCTCGCTATTCCATTTAAACGGATGATCCTCCGTTAAGATGGATCCATTCCCAACGGAAGAAGCCGGCTGCACAGAGGCCGTGAACCATCCGACGCGTTGCGATTCCGCTCAATCCCACGACCGGATCGTGCTCTATTCTGCGGTGACAAGAGCAACCATGAAGAAAAAAGGCACTCCTCCGGCTTCGTCGACAGCCACTAAGAAGGGACCCAAGGCGGCTCGTAGCGGGTCTGCCGAGGACAGCCATGTCACCGCCGCTGGCGCTGTTCCCACGGACTCCGACAAGTCCGATGAGTCGCTGGTACCACCTGGGCCAGATTGAGCTTGGTAAGAGTGCGCCGACGATCAATGTCCTGTGGAAAATCGCCCGTGCGCTGGACATTCCGTTTGCACGATTGCTAGAGGAAGATGCGGGCGGTGCAACGGTGGTGATGCGTCGACGTGATAGCCGCCTGATCGTGAACCAAGACGGTTCTTTTGCGAGCAGGCTGCTCGTTCCAACCCGGGCGCTCAAGCGGGTCGAGTTCTATGAATTGACCCTCAAAGCCGGCGCGGTCGAGCAGGCCGAACCCCACGCGTTCGGTACCATCGAAAGCCTTGTCCTATCGCGTGGCATCGTCGAAATCGACGTCAACGAAGAGCGCCATCTGCTCGCCCCTGGCGACTCGATTGTCTTTGCTGCCAACGCGCCGCACGCGTACCGAAACCCCGGTGAGCTCGACGCGGTGTTGTATCTGGTGATGACCTATGCGGAGCACGGCTAAGCGAAACTTGACGCCGCGACCTCCACCCAGTCCTCACTCGAAAATTCCGTTATAAAAGACCGATTTCCGTTCGTTGCAATATTTTTCTTGTATAGCAGAAATTGATCATCAACAATGTTGTCATGCAGCTGGGAATCGCTCTGCTTGGCACGGTGGGCATCGTTGCGATGGAGTCGTCCTACGTCCCGCAACTGGTGCGACTGTTTCGGGTCAAACATGCCGATGAGGTGAGCTTGCTGCTGCCCGGCCTCAGCCTCGGTGGGCGCTTGTGTGCGATCGCGTATGCGCACAGCCAGGGGCAAGAGGTCTTTGCCGCCGGATTTTTGATCGGAGTCCTACTGCGCGCCGGTCTGCTGTTCCAAGTGGCCTACTACCGGGCCCAGACTCGCAAGCGTCGGGTTGCGATGTTGCAGGGAACGCAAGAGCCCCCGATAGGTACCGAGCTAGCCGTACCGGTACCTTTTCCTCCACCGCTCGGCAGCAATCCGCTTCTGCAGGTGCATCCATGACAAGCGCAATTCCTACTGTGGTAAGTGATGACATATTGGGCCTTTTGGGCTGGGCCATCGATACGTTCGGTACCGAGCTGCGGCTGGCATGTTCTCTCAGCGTCGAAGACTGTTTGCTGGTTCATCTGACGGCAACGCAGGCAGCACTGCGCGGAGTAAAGCCGACGGTGTTTGTCCTGGACACTGGCCGCTTGCATGAGGAAACGTACCAAACACTGGAGCGACTCCGCAGGCGCTACGATCTACCGATTCACACGTACGCTCCACGTAGCGAAGCAGTCGAACAACTGGTTACGCTCAGGGGTCCGCTGTCTTTTCGTGAATCGGTACCGGCACGTCAGGAATGCTGCGCGATTCGCAAAGTAGAACCGCTGTCACGGGCTCTGTCCGGAGCCAGCGCGTGGGTGACCGGACTCCGCCGCGCACATTCCGCAGGCCGAGCCACCGTGTCGCAAGTTGAGAAGGAAGAGAAGACTGGCCGTATGAAACTGAACCCTCTGGCACTGCTCACAGATGACGAACTGTGGACTCTGGTCGAGCAGCATCAGAGCATTGTTCATCCTCTGCACCAGCAGGGATTCCCATCAATCGGCTGCGCTCCTTGCACGCGAGCCATCTCCGCAGATGAACACCCTCGTGCGGGCCGATGGTGGTGGGAGGATCCGTCGCACAGTGAGTGCGGACTACATAGCCCCTCCAGTCAGCGGATTCCCATCGATCGATTGCCCCAGGTGAAGGATGAGAGGCAGAGTCATTCGCTCTCTCATAAGGAATGAGGCCCAAGCGAACCCAACACTTGGAAATTCCCGGCCACTCTCACTCAACGCCGGGAAGGATTCGTCAGAGTTTCTCGACGGGCTTGATGTTCTCTGGAGAAATGTCGCGGTGGATGATGGGCTGTGCTTTGCCAGTGGCTGGATCTTTGTGAGCATGCGCG
>JBGAUT010000098.1:0-1888 GCA_044228505.1 Polyangia bacterium
TTTCGAGGTTGTCACGAACTTCAACTTCGAGTGGCTTTCCGATCAACGCAGGCACCTCCTCTCAGCCCAAATTTTGTAGGCGGGCAAAAAGCGCCTTTACAAGAGCCAGGTTTTGCCAGCCGCGTCAAGCGCTTCTTGGCTGGCGCACCGAACCTGGCCCTGGCCTGACCTGGCCTGGCCCCACCGCGTGTGGGCCGTTAACGAGTGGCGCGCGCCCGTACAAGGAGAGCGGTCAGCTCGGCACTGCGCTGCGCTGCGGCTGGACCCACCAGGGACTGCTGGATCTGCGTCACGACAGCCTGCACCCGCAGCAAATACGGGGGACGCTCGGCAGCGGGTAGCGCGAGCAGCAGCAGCCCTGCCTCTTCGATCCACTCTTGATCATCGACGCTCTTGATAAGATGCGCGTCATGTGCCTGTTTTATCGCCAGCTCGAGGCGCCGGATGGTGGCTTGCTCGGGATGAGACGGATCGGGACTCCGGGGCGCGACCCGCTCAATGGCAGCGATGAAGCGCTCGGCTCCTTCGCGCAGCCGTGGCCCAAGCGGCGGACTCCCTTGATCAGCACGGGGCGAAAGGAGTGCGGCAAATCCGACTCGCGATCGTTCATACAGACCCAGGCGGTAACAGCTCACCGCATCGTAGTAGTCGGCCACTGATTCCTGCACCAACGCCCGCCGAGCGGAACGAAACGCCGCCAGTGCTTCGGCATGACGGCCCAGCTTGTGGAGCACCATTCCCAGATACATTCCGATATCGGGACGCGCACTCTGCTGTTCGACTCTGCGAAAGTAGAGGAGCGCGGACTCAAACTGCTCGGCTCGAAACGCGCGCACCCCATCGAGCAGCTGTGCCTGAACCTGGGCCTCCGCATCCGGTATGGCGGGCTCCTGGGCAAAGGCCACTGTGACGGAAAGCCACCCGCAGAGCAGCGCAGCCAACGTCCCTATTTGGCGGAACGCCCGCACTAGCGCAGTGCCTGTCCTTTCCCCGGCATACCCACGGGCGGAGGCAGCAGGAGCTTGTTCATCTGGCCTTTGTTTTCCCTCTTCGCTTCTGCCACGGCCTGATTCTGTCTGGCCTGCTGAGACGAGAGCGCCGCCGACTTGGACTGCGCGGCCTCGCTGCGCCCGTTGTCCGAGGAATCGCCGGACTTCTGGACTCCCTTGCGAGCGGTGAGCGTGCCCGGAATGCTCGGTCGCTGCCGCACTTCCCGCTCGATCTCGTCGTGGATGGCGCTGCGAATCGACTCTCTGAGCGCGGCCCGCAGCTGTCGCCCGACCGCTTTGTCAGGGGCCGCTTCCGTCACTTGTTCACCCCGGACCACTGCCGCTGCCGCTGCTGCTGCACTCCCTTCGCGCACGGGCTGGGCCGGCAACAGCTCTCGCGGAGGAGCAGCTGGGTGCTCCGGCTCGACATCGGCCAGCGCCTCTCCGGCCAGCCGCAGCTCAGCCAGCGGCGAAGATCCACCGTCTGCATACCCAAACCGGGGAACAAGCAAGGCCCACACCAGCGCCAAGAGCGAAAGCAGAGTCGGCGTGCGCATGGAAGTCCTCATCATCTCAACTGCTTACTGTAATCGATTCCTCGGGCCTTGGGCTTGCGACGATTTGCGACGACAGCCGCTGCGACCTTGACCCGCTGGTTGATACAGCAAGCGGTATGCCGGAATCGATCACCGCGCTGACCGACGGATGGACCAGTGGCACGACCGCTAGGTTCTGTACCGGCTTGTACATTCCAGCGAGCAGCGCGTACGAGACGGTTCATTGCCGCTCTCCCAGCCGCAAGTGGTACGATTGGGGGGATGCGCCGCCGTCTCAAAGCCTGCCTGCTGTTGGCGGTCCTTATGTGCGCACCTCACGCGCAGGCCGGTCGTGCCAAGTGG
>JBGAUT010000099.1:0-1652 GCA_044228505.1 Polyangia bacterium
GGTGAGGGCGGAAAAGCCCAGCTTCAGCTTGCAGGTCTGGCCGCAGCAGATCTCGGTGTCACCGCCGCAGCTCGACGGAACGGCGATCTCTCCGCCCGACGGCAAGAACTTATCGACCAGCGCTTTGCCGTTGGTTTCCAGGAAGTCGAAAAAGCCCTTGGTGATGCGAAGCTGAACCGCGTTGTCGATGCGTTTGTCGACGGGATATCCACCAGAGAGCTTGGTGAGTCCGCCGCAGCCGCCACTGCCACCGCTGCTGCTACAGGCAACGATGAAGCTTACGCCGAGGATCGCAGCGACCCGTCGCCAAGCAAGCTTCGGAACACGCAAGAGCGCCAAACGAGCATTACCGGGTGTCGAACCGGACATGGCTACCTCCGAGAGTTTTTCGAGAGAAAAAACGACGAGAACGAGCGGAACGTAGCGTGGACGCTCTGCGCTCTCAAGCGGTTTGTTGACGCCAATCACGGTCGAGATCGCTGCGAAATCCCGAGTGTTCGCAGCGGGTTTGACTGCCCAATCGGAGAAAGAACGTGAAGGTCAGGCCAGCGGACACGCCGCCGTCAGGGAACGCGCTCAGCCATCGACGGAGACAAGCTGACAAAAGCCGGTCAGCGAATAGACCAGCTTGCCGTCTCGCTCGATCTTGCGCGTCGATGAGTTGGGCAAAAGATAGACACCCGGAACCGCCTCTCGCTTCGGCTTGGTGTTGCCTTCCAGCGTGTAATACGTTCCGTCGGAGGTCAGATCAGACAGCAGCCCAGTGTGTCCTTGCCACAGCACGATGTCGCCGGGGCTCGGCAGCTTGGCGCCCGAACGAATCTTGCCTTCAGCGTCGAACAGCTCGTCGCGATGAATGAAGCGCCCGAGCTTGATGAACTGCTCTCGCAGCGCCGACGTGGACGCGCTCAGCACCTTGGGCAGCTTGCTCGACAGACCCGCTTGGGCATAGCCCGTGCGAACGCAGTAACAGGCAAACGCGGCGCACCACTCGGGCCGAGCCACCGGACTCTGCGGATGATTCTTCACCCAGTCGTCCCAGTAGCTGGCTTTCCACGGAATGCCTTCGATGAAAAAAGAACGAATCAGCCCGTCTTTGTCGGCATTGGTGCCCGCGTCTTCGCGTACCGGCTTATCGAGCAGTTTCCGTCCCACCGCGACGATCTTCGATCCCAGCTCGGTCGGCTTTAACACCGACGGTGGAGGCTCATCAAACGACAGCGGACCTTCGGTCTCTGCGCCTTCGGTCAGATCGTAGTTTGACTGAAGCTCCGCCCGCTCCAAAGCCGACAAGCTGAAGATGTCTTCCGCGTCTCGATCCCCGCTGCTGTGGTGCATCGTTCCCCTCTTGGGTCTGCGCCCAATGCATGAATGATTCCGCACAAGGCCGTGCGACTTCCTGTGTAAAGAACTGAAATCTGTAATGCGAAATACATTCTAACAGGAGCGTTTCCGTCTCAGATATACTGTCCGGCGCAGTGTAGTCGTCGGCAGCAGCCCGTGGGGGGCGCACGGACTCACAGCCAGCGGAGGCTCACATGTCTGGTTTGGCCAAGACGTTGATTGTCAGCGATTTGCACCTGGGCAACGGCGGTTCCTACGACATCTTTGCGGGTGGCGAGACCTTGCCGAGCCTGCTCCGACGGTTTGCC
>JBGAUT010000009.1:0-298 GCA_044228505.1 Polyangia bacterium
CTCTTACTCGATACTGAAGAGTCCTCGCTCTCTGTCAAGGAGTCTCGTAGGGTGGTCGGAAAGAGCATCCTGCTTGAGATCGTGCGTGAGTTTTCGCAGACGCTTCGGATCGTGTTCCTGAACGTCTGCTATTCCGTAACAGAGTCGGAGTCGCTTGCTGAGCATGTCGACTGTGTCATCGCAATGAATGGCACGATTGAAGATCCGCTTGCCCTGACCTTTGCGGCTACCTTCTATGAGCAGTGTGCGCTGGGTAGCAGCGTGGCACGCGCGTTTCGGCTCGCACAAGCAGAGGTGT
>JBGAUT010000009.1:308-187481 GCA_044228505.1 Polyangia bacterium
CTCTGTACGCCGCTTTGCCGACCATGAGCCAAATCCCTCGGCTTCTCACTCGAAAGGGAGTCGATCCAGAACGGCTCTGCCTGGTCGGAATCGTGCCGATACAGAGCGTACAGAACCAAGGGTCCACCGTTGCTGAGATGCGCATCCAGATCAGCCAACGCTTGCCTTACGATGCGGTGCTGCAATCTTTTCTACTTGCCTACTACCCGAATGTCGCACGACAGCTTGGCGATAACATGCAGAGGACGGTCAAGCTCAACCTCCTTCTGACCCTGGAGCGCGACATGGAGCGCCTGCGCGGTCGTCTGGACTCCTTCTGCTCGGAGCAACACGAAGAGCTGAAGTGAGCCGGTCTCCGACCTGGATCTGCCCACGGCCTTGAGTAAACGGGTCGTGAGGACATCTGTCGGCCTTCATCCTTGACCAATCGTCCGGACCAATCTTTCCACACGCTTTCCCCACGACTACTAGTAATGCAATTTTTCGTCGTGGTTTTTATTACAAATATCGCGGTGGATGATGCCTTTTTCGTGGGCGTGGTGCATGGCCAGGCTTACGTCGCGCATCACCTGGACTTTGGTGGAGACGCTCATGCTGGCTTGGGCTTTGTCGAGTGCATCACCGTCGACAAACTGCATGGCGATGTAGGCCTTGCCTTCGACCTCGCCGACCTCGAACACATGGCAGATGCTGGGGTGATCGAGCCGTGACTGTGCCCGCGCCTCTTGCATGAAGCGATGGGTCATCTGATCGTCGCTGCCACGAATGAACTTGAGCGCGACCAGCCGTCCGAGACGCTTGTCCTTGGCCTTATAGACCGCGCCCATTCCGCCCTGTCCGAGCAGCGTCAGAAACTCATAGCGCTCCCATTTTTCGACCGGGAAGCGATTGCTTAACGGCGCAACTTTGTGGCCGACCTGCGAGCCGTCGGCCGTCTGCATCATCCCGTTGGCATCCCCCGCATCGGAAAACGGAGATGGGGTTTGCGCCGATGACACGATGCTATCGCCAGTGGAGCTTGGCAGCATGGTCGCATCGATACCGAGATCGAAACGTAGCTGTTCGCGATGAGGCAGGATGGTTGGGCCAGTGGCTATGCTCTCGGCTCGGATCTCCCGCAGGATTTGCAGCACGCGCTGCTCGCTGATTCTGCCTCTGGTGATCAGCCGGTCCAGCCGTCGACCAAAGCGAAGCGTCTCTGCCGCT
This sequence comes from Polyangia bacterium, assembly GCA_044228505.1. Taxonomy (GTDB): domain Bacteria; phylum Myxococcota_A; class Polyangia; order Palsa-1104; family JAEUJZ01; genus JAEUKA01. The sequence goes on from JBGAUT010000009.1 coordinate 1,515, forward strand.
GGGGCCGAGGCCGTATCCGGCGGAATCTCCGCTTCGGTTAACTCCCCATGCCGGACCGCACGAGTCAGCACCAGCGTCTCTTCATCCGCAGGTAGCATAAGTTTTGATTTTAGCTTGGAAACTGCTTGATTTGTGCAGGATGTGAGCGTCGTGGTGTGGTTCACAAACTCTGGTATTGTGCTCAGGTCATGATCCGACAGCGTGCTACCTGGGTGTTCCGGAGGAGACTCGCAACCATACTGCTTGGCGCTGCGATGGCAGTCACTTGGCTGGACGGGGCATGTGCTACTGCAGACACCGGCGCAGCCGTCGCAGCGTCGAAACCGGTGTCTCCAAAGAAGCCCAGGGCCCGCGATCTTGGGGTGCCGTTTGAAGGTCAGCCCGGCCCCGACAATGCCATTACTGATGTCCCTGGCGTCGAGGTGGGGCAGGTCACGTTGATCTCGGGAAGCGGCCCACTTGTCGTTGGCAAGGGTCCGATCCGTACCGGTGTGACCGCGATCTTGCCACGAGGGAAGAAAGCACGACCGCGTAGCGTTTCAGCGGTGGTTTGTTTGAACGGCAATGGCGAACTGACCGGCAGCCACTGGGTCAATGAATCGGGGCTTCTGGAGTCCCCGATCCTGATTACCAACACCGATTCGGTGGGCGTGGTCCGCGACGCGGTGATTGCCTGGGGGAACCTGCACTTTCCGCCGAGCCCGTACGAAGAGGAAGCGTTCGGTCTGCCCGTCGTCGCAGAGACCTCAGACAGCTTCCTAAACGACATTGCGGGTCAGCATGTCAAGCGTGAGCATGTCTTTCGTGCCCTCGATGAAGCGCGTTCAGGTCCGGTCCGCGAAGGCAATGTCGGCGGTGGCACGGGCATGATGACCAGCGAGTTCAAAGGCGGCATCGGGACCTCATCGCGAGTGGTCACGCTGCCGTCGGGAAAATACACCGTCGGTGTGCTGGTCCAGGCCAACTATGGAAGGCGCGGCGATCTCCGCATTGCCGGGGTTCCCGTCGGACAAGAGGTTCCCGAGCTGATGCCGGTTTTTCCACCAACACCCGAAAAACGGCGAGATGGCTCACTGATCGTGGTCGTCGGAACGGATGCCCCGCTGCTGCCGCACCAGATGACGCGATTGGTGCGACGGATCTCCGTCGGATTGGGTCGGCTCGGGGCGGTGTCTTACAATACTTCGGGTGATATTTTCATTGGCTTCGGTACACCCGAGCCAGCGGTCAGCGCGACGGGGCTTCAGACCTGGCACGCACTGCCCAACGAAGGCATCGACCTTCTACTCCAAGCGACCGTTCGTGCCACCGAGGAATCGATCGTCAACGCGCTGGTCGCTGCCGAGACGATGGTGGGAGCCAATGGCGTTACGGTCCACGCATTGCCTCATGACCGACTGCGGCAAGTCCTGCGCAAATTTGGACGGCTTTCGCAGTAATCCCAACCGACACAGGTATGCTTAGCGACATGGAGACTGACAAGTCCACTGTCCACAGTCCGCGTGCGGCGCTCATTGTAGGGGCGCTGCTGGTGGTGCTTCTCCAGCGGTTTCTGTCGTTTGGGCCGCTCCTATTGTACCCATTTACGCTGTTTGGAACCTGGGTCCACGAGGTCGGGCATGGTGTGACCGCGATCCTGTGCGGCGGCAAGTTCGATCATCTGGATATCTACCTGGACGCGTCGGGAATTGCCTATTCGATGGTCGTCAAAGGCTGGCGCTCGGGTATTGTGGCAGCGGGTGGTCTGTTCGCACCGCCGCTCGTCGGATCGCTGCTGCTGCTGCTAGGACGACGGATGCCGCGGGCGATTCTGTTCGGACTGTCGGTGGCGATTCTGATGTCGCTGCTTTTGTGGGTGCGCACGCTGGTAGGCTGGGTGACGATGAGCGGGCTGATGTTGCTCATTGCCTCGTTGGCACGGTTTGGTAGCGACGGAGTGAGGCTATTTTTTGTACAGCTCCTGGGGCTTTTGCTGGCGATGGATTTTGTGGCGCGGATTGACTACCTGTTTGTGCAGTCGGGCGAAGCCGGCGGACGGATGCGGCAGTCAGACGTCGCTGGTGTGGCGAGCGCTCTCGGTGGGCCGTACTGGTTTTGGGGTGGGCTGATCGTCGCGGTGTCGGCGGTGGCGCTGATGATTGGCTTGGTTTCGGTGCTGCGCTCTCCCTCGACGACTCGTCCAAAGCTCGAGGTCTAGCGGCCCAGTGCCATCGCCGTTGCGCCATTTGCACGCAGGGCAGCCTCCTCGACCGCTGCGTGTCCTGCTGACCCGGCCTCGTGAGCAGTCCGAAGAAACCGCTCAGTGGATTCGCAGCCTTGGTGGGGTGCCGCTGCTGTTTCCATGTCTTCGTGTAGAGCTGAGCGACGATGCAGCTCTGCGAGTGGCGGCGAGCGAGCTTGCGCACTACGATGCAGTCGCCCTGACCAGTGTGCATGCGGTCCGAGCGCTGGTGCCGCTGGTGCCGCCGGATGCGTGCTGGCCACCGCTGGCTGTGATTGGCCACAAGACGGCTGCCGAGCTGCGCCGTAGTGGGTTATCCGCAGCCGTCGTTCTCGATGGCGAATCGTCCACCTCGAGCGCGCTGGCCACGGAACTGTTGCGCTTGTTGAGGCCATCGAGTGAGCGCGGCCGGGTGCTGTTCCCGCAGGCCGCCGAGGGTCGCGATGAGTTGCCAAACCTGTTGCGAGCAGAAGGGGTATCGATCGATCGCCTCGCTGCTTATCGTACCGTTGCTGTTCCGGATGAGGAGTTACAGCCAGCCGCTGGTCTTTTGAGAGCCGGTCAGGTGGACTTGGTACCGCTTGGGAGTCCGCGGACCGCTCAGGTGCTGCTCCACGCGCTGGGCGGCGAGGCGAGTCAGGTGTTGGGACATATGCTCGTGGGCGCGATTGGACAGACGACCAGCAGAGCACTGCGAGAGCTCAACGTCAGGGTCGACGTTGTCGCAGAGCAGCCGTCCTTTGAGGATTTGATTGAAAGACTGGCAGTGATGCGCCAGCGGTCCTAGACAGGCCTACTTGGAGTCGGAATCATCGCCGTGCGGGATGTAGAGCGGCTCCAGTCCGAGACTGTCCTGAACCTGCTTGACCCGCTGAGCAGTCGACGGATGGATGGTCGGAGTTCGACGAGCGTCGGCCATGTGATGGCCGGGGGCTTCCGTTCGGGCACTGAGCTCACTTGGCAGAACCTGCGGGGGGGGCTCGCCGCTAACCCGCGAAAGCTCACCGCGCAGCCGATCACTTTCCGCCAGCACCTGACCCAGTCGTTGCTCCAATTCTGAGGCCCGATGGAACGCCTCGTCGCGCTCACGGGTCGTCTGTCCCACCACTTCGGTGAGCCTTTCGACGCGTGCACGCTCTCGAAGCGCAGTCGCTACCACTTCATCATCCTGCTGGGTGCGACGGTTCGTCTCCGATTGCAGATCGTCGATCCGCTTGCGTGCCGAGGCCAGCTCAAGCTGTAGTTGGCGGACTTCATTGCTCGATGGAGTTTGCTGTTCCAGCGATGAAAGGCGACGCTCACGGTCGGTGAGTTCGACGCGCAGCGTTTCGAGCTCGCGATCCCGTTCAGACAGCGTCACTTTGAGCTGCCGAGCCCGCTCTCCGCGAGCAAATGCTTCGCGCTCCACTTCCGACAGCAACCGTCCAAGGGCATCCCGCTCGGCTTTGAGGTCGATGATGGCACGCTCGCGAGCCTGGAGATCGTGCGCCAAGCCCAGCTCACTCGGGCGGGCCTGGCTGCTACCATCCTGGGACTCGCTGCGGCTGTCGCGCTCGGCTTTGTCTCGCGCATCTTGTAACGAGTGCTCCAGCGCGGTCACTGCCAGCTCTAGTTCCTGCACGCGGCTTGCTGTCGACGCAGCGTGCTTGCTGGCGGCCTGTTCACTGGCGAGGAGGCGCTCGTTTTCGCTGCGCAGCGCCGCCATCGCAGCCTGGCTTTCCTTTTGAATTCGCGCCACTTCCGCTTCGACTGGCGAGCCACTTGCGCCGTCGGTAGATGCCCAACGCAACGCTTCCAGCTCGGCACGCAGGGTGCTTAGCTGTTCTTTGGTGGCATCGCGCTCGGACCGCAGCTCTTTGATGAGCGAGATGGCTTCCTTGCGCTCGATCTCGGTCCGTCCCAGCTCTTCGCGAAGCTGGACAGCCTTCTTCGTCGCTTCTTCCATTGCCCGCGTCATCTCAACCGAGGCGAGCTTGCGGGCATCGCGCAACTTGCGGACCGTGTCTTCGCGGACTTCCGCCGCTGCCGATTCCGCTTCCGAGCGTGCTTTGATCTGCTTCCACGCCTCGCGCTCGGCGTCGCTGACCTTGTCTTTGAGCCGGTTTACTTCGCTCTCAAGCTCAGCGGTGCGGGCATGCAGCGCTGCGACTTCTTCACTTCGCGATGGGCCGGCGGTTGAGATCACCACCGGTGCAGTCGGAATATCGCCGACCGCCAGGGGGACGCCGTCTTCGCGAGGACGAGGTGTGAGCGCAACTGCCTCCAGACGCTTCTGCAGAAGACCCATCCGCTCATCCCGCTCGGCCAGGTCTGCCCGCACGGTGTGCAGTTCTTGCTGTAGCCGATCGCGCTCGGCTTCGAGCTTGGCCACCGCTGCTGCTTCGGATGCGGCCCGCTCCTCTTGCATCCGCTGTAGCTCGGCGCGCTGCCGCTCGACCGCTTTGTGGGCGTCCTGGACCTCCGCCTGACGTTGAGCCAGCGCATGCGCTCGCTCTTCGAGTTCGGCCTGCGCAACCAGATGATCGCGTCGGGCTGCCTCGATATCCCGCTGCCGAGAATCCAGATCTTTGGGCAGGCTCGACTTCTGGAGCTGCTCAGCCATTTCGGTGCGGGCCCGCAACAGCAAGCCTTCTACTTCGGCGAGCTTCTGACGGGCGGCACGCTCGGTCTGACTGGCCTGTTCGGCGCGTTGCTCGCTCTGGGCGAGTCGTTCTTGTAGGCGAGGAAGCTCACGAGCTTGGTCTTCCAGTTCGGCCACGAACGCATCGCGTTCCTCAATGGCCGTTCGCAGCTCGCGCATCTGCTTTTCATGCAGCACTGCGGCTTCGCTCGACTCATTTTCGTGACGAGAACGCTGCCGTTCGCGCTCCTCAATCTCGGCGCGGATCGCTTCGACACGCTGCCGGGCCTCTTCGCTTTGGCGGAGCCGCTCGGTGAGCGTCTCACTATGCACCTCAGCCTCGCGCTTGGCCGCAGTCAGCTTTTCGATCTGTGCCTGAACGCGATCGAGCTGAGCTTGCAGTTTGTCCGCATGAGCCTGGGTGCGATCACTGTGCGCTTGCAGGCTGTCGGCGTGCGCGGTGGTCTTGTCGGCATGGGTGCGTAGCTCGGTCAGCTTGTCGCGTAGTCCATCTCGGTCACGGCGGAGCTGGGCCAGCTCAGTCGAGAGCTTGTCGCGCTCGGCGACCACTTGCGGATCGGCGACGCGAACTTCTTGCTTTTCGACGCGGACCGAGGCCTGAACGGATTTGCGCGGTAGACGAACGACTTCAAACGGTCGGCTCGACGGGCTCCCACACAGCGCAACGTACTCATCGGGAGGATCGCTGCCCGCGAGGCTGTCATCGAGGATGAGCGCTGGATTGGTCGCACCAAATGGGGCGAGAGCTGCCGCAAAAAATGGACTCTGCCCGAGCATCGTCACCGGACCTAGGCGGGCTCCTTCGAGAGCATCGAGCAGTTCGAAGTACCCGATGGCTAAAGTGGCGTGCGGGAAGGCCTCGCGGCTGCACGTCGCCCAAATGAGCTGTCCACCCGGTTGCAGAAGCCAGCGTAGCGCCGACAGAAACCCCGGTGCCTTCAGCCACGAGCGATCGCCGGACACGAAGATGACATCGAAAGTCATCCCCGATACCAGACGCAGCAGGCCACCTTCGACCAGGAGCTGATCAGTGGTCACCGATCGAAGCTGGAGTCGAGCCGACTGGCGGCTCTGGCCACGCGACACCGCTGGGGCATCCACGTCCAGACCGACCACGCTCTGCGCGCCTCGATCGAGCAGCAGGGCGGCACCCTCACCCTCGGCACAACCGAGGTCTAGGACGCGTTTGCCAGCTACCAGATCCGCCGCATACAGATAACGGGCCAGCCGCCAGTAAGTGGGGGACAAAGAGGAATTGCCGGGCTCGCCGCCCGACGGTGACGCAGAAGAGGGGGAGGTTTTGGACATGCAATAAACCGTGCGGCTCGGGAATCTAGCACCGTGCCGCGACCAAAGGCGTGAAAAACAGTGGTGGCGGCATCGTTACCACAAACTGCGGCATCGAGGAAGGCTGTGCTTAGACCTGATAGCGACCGACGATTTCGGTGAGGCGGCTCGATAGTGCTTTGAGGTTTGCCGACGCTGTCTCGATCTGCTGGATGCCGCGTGCGGTCTCGCGTGCGATTTGGTCCAGACCTTTGGTGGCTTGCCAAATCTGATCGATGCCAACCGACTGTTGGCGGGTGAGCGTGGCGATCTGCATGGCGGCTGCCGAGGAGGACACGATGGTGTCTCCGAGTCGCAAGATCGACTCACCGGCGGCGTTGGCGAGCTGCATGCCGCGATCGGCGCGACGGCTCCCTTCATCGATCACGCGTGCGGAGTCACGACCGGCCAGGCGGATGTCTTGTAGGATCGAGCGGACCTCGGCGGTCGATTCCTTGCTCCGTTCAGCGAGAGAGCGAACCTCGCGGGCGACGATTGCGAAGCCACGACCATGCTCACCGGCGCGGGCCGCTTCGATCCCGGCGTTTACTGCGAGCACGTTCGACTGTTCCGCCAGATCGTTGACGACCTCGATGATGGCGTTGATCTGGTCGGTCCGTTCGAGCAGGCCCTGGATGGTCTGGGCAATCGCCAGCACTTGGTCGCGCAGATGGCCCATACCGTCGATGCTCTCCTTGACCGCTGAGCCACCGCCGGTCGAAGACTCCTCGGAGCGTCGGGCCAGGTCGATCACCGACTCGGCTTTGCTGGTGGCTTCGCTGAAGGTTTGGCGGAGTTCTGCGACGGTGGCACCCATCTGCGTGACGCTGGTCGCCTGCTGGTTGGCATTTTGAGCCTGCCGGGTCGAGGAATCGAGTAGCTCCGAGGCGGAGGCCGCCAGCGCCCGTGACGCTTCGATCATTTCAGCAACGATGTCGCTGGTTCGCTCGGTCATCGCCGATAGCGCTTGTGAAAGCTGACCCAGCTCGTCGTTGAGCGGGTCTTCAAGGCGCTCTTGGAGTTGGCCGCCCGCGACCGCCTTGGCGAAATGGACCATCCGATCCATCCGGGACGTCACCCAGCGCAGATAGAGCAAGATCACTACCGTAAATAGACACATCGATGCTGCGGCGACGCTGGCCACGGTCTGAGAGAGCACCTTGCTCTGGGCGCGCTTTGCGAACAGTCCGAGCACGACGTATCCGACCTCTTCTTTGGGTCTGGCGGGATCTCCATTGAGCAGCGGATTGCCGTCAAACAGCGAGTGCTGGGGCCGGATGGTTTGGGTGAAGCGGCGGGTCTCAGCGTGCTGGGCGCTGGCCCCGGCGTTCGCATGCAAATCGAGGTGTGTGAGAATCTCTTCCTTGGCAATCGAAGCAGGCGCGACGGCGATGACTTCGCGACCTTTGATGATTGCCACATAGCGAATATCTTCGTCGCTTTGTGCCAAGCTTCGCAGAATCGGATCGGCTTGGGCCGTGTCACGTACAGAGACGGCCAGCCGTAGCTCGAAGTCCTTGGCCAGCGTTTGTACCAGCGCCTGACCCTTTTTTTCCATCTCAGACGCTGCGACGCTTTCAAGGCGCGACAACAAGAGAGGGCCCGTCACGATGGTCGCGATCGTCACCGAGACAATCAAAAGGAGCAGAGTTTGTAGCCACAGTGTTCGCGGTTGATAGCGAGCAATCAGCGAGTTCATTAGCGAATTACCTGTCGTGCTTTGCCGAGCACTTTGGGGGACAGCTCCAGTTCAGTGGGACGTCTGGTCTGCTCAGTTCTCGTGGAAAATCCGGAACAGCGTGCGGGCTGAGCGTTCCAGAACCCATCGGGCGCGTAGGTGACGGCCTGGCTTTTGTTGGGGCTCCTGATTGGCGCAAGTCCGCTCATCGCTTGCTCCAGGGCTTCCACTTCAAGGTTGCGAGCCGGGCTGCGATTTGGGGCAGCGACAAGATCTCACAGCTACCTCCGGCTTCGACTGCAGCATCGGGCATTCCACGAACCACCGCACTTTGTGGATCTTGTGAAATCGTCCAGCCGCCGGCCAGTCGCAGACTCCGCAGGCCGAGCGCGCCATCTTTTCCCATGCCGGTGAGCACAATTCCCAGGCCATCTCTCCCTGTGGATTCTGCGACGGAGCGGAACAATCGATCGGCATGCGGCGACAGCTCGCCGGGACCGGCTGGTACGGCACACACCTGACCCACTCGTACGAGCAAGTGATGGGCCTTGCGGGCTACGTAGAGTTGCCCGGGCTCGGCGGCTGTGCGGTCCTCGACCACCACCACTGGCTTGCGGACCTCGGTCGATAGGAATCGCACAAAGCTATCCAGAAACTCGGCATCCAGATGCTGGGCGATACAGATAGGCGGAAACATCTCGGGGAGCTGGCTCATCACCGAGGACAGCGCGGGCATTCCGCCAGTAGACGACGCAATCGCGATGACCGAGACGGCTTGCGGCTGGGTATGCGGTCGTGGTGGCGTCGACTTATGACGTCGGTTCGTGGCCAGCGCTCGCGCCCGTCGAACCATTGCCGCGACGCTGCTGTTTGCGGTGGGACCAATGAGGACCGGCTTTTCGACCAGCTCCACCCAGTTTGCGTCGAGGTCGCCGAGCTGAGCGCGATGATCGGGATAGCGCGCAATCACGCTTGTCAGCAGGACCGGAGTCGGACACTGCGTATTCAGTGCTCGTACCGTCTCGATTCCGTCCATCTTCGGCATCATCACATCCATGTTGTTTGACTTACAAAAAACTGTAACAATATAAAGGATTTCCGTCGGTGTAAGCAATGGCTTACCCATCGAGTGAGGACGGTACCGACGGAGACTTGGTGCGGCTTCGCGGACCACAGGAAGGGCACGGATGGGCGAGGTGATCAAAAAGATGAAGTCGGGGCGCTTCATCGGTTGGTATCTGCGCTTTGTCGATGTCGATGGCCAGCGCAAGCAGCGCGCCAGTCGGCAGCCGTCGTTCGCTGAGGCCCGCCGGATGCTCGTCGAGATCGAGGCGCGAATTGCCCGTGGTCGGGTGGGCATGCCCGAACGCAGTGAACCAGCACACTGTACGATCGAGCGGCTCGTCGAGCGCTTCATCAGTGAATACGACTCGCCGCGCATCAAGGACCATGGCAAATGGGCGGCCAAGCTGCGGATCACGCTCCGTCCGGTGCTCGAAGAGATTGGTGGCAAGAGGGTGGCGTCGTTCGATGCAGGCCATGCCGAGCGACTACGTAATCGCTTGATCCGAGGCTATGCGGCGAACACGGCGCGGGCCCAACTGGCTGCGATCTCGGCGGTGTTTGCGTGGGCAGTTCGGAAGCAGATCCACCACTTCAATCCCCTGGTCGAGGTGAAACGCCCCAAGCCCAGTGCTCGGCTGGAGTTTTTGAGTCGCGACGAAGCCACCAGGCTGATCGATGCCGCCGATGCTCTGGCGAAGCAGTCGGTGCGTCATGCGGTGCTGGCGATCGCCGTGAGATTGTCGCTATATGCCGGACTGCGCGCCGGAGAGGTGTTCGGTCTGCGCTGGCGGGATGTCGATCTTGATGCGAGGAGCCTGACGGTGGCTCGCAGCTACGGAGGCACCACCAAAAGTGGCAGGGCGCGGCCGGTTCCGATTGCCGATGAGTTGGGCGAGGCGCTGCGTGACTGGCGAGCGCAGTGCCCAGCAACGACAGAAGGCGTCATCTGTCCGGTGATCGGTGATCGGGACGCGCTTTCCAAGTGGCATCCAGCGTCGCGTCGACGGCCAGAGCTGACCGCCGTCTATCGAGCCGCAGGGCTACGGGTTCCGGCCTCGCCGTGGCATGCCCTACGTCATACCTTCGCGTCGCTGTTTGTGCAGTCCGGAGGAAGCATCCTGACTCTTCAGCAGCTTTTGGGTCACGCCGACATCAAGCTGACGCTCGTTTACAGTCACCTTGGTGCAGAGTTTATTGCGACCGAAGTCCGTCGGCTGTCCCTTCGTCGTTAGCCCGTTTCCTATCTGGCGCAAGCTCCATCACGGGGGACGTCGCATCATGCTGATCGACAGCAGCAGCGCTTCCTCCTCCTGTGCCTTCACTGCCAGAACGGAACTCTGTTCAGGGGCAGAGCCAAGCGCACGACCAGACTCAGTGAGGAGCGTGTGTCGGGCGGGCAGTACTTGGCCGGGTAGCGACGGTCCGGACAGGATTTGTACGTCTCCGTAGAGCGTGAACAGAGCGTGGTCTGTACCTGACAGGATCAGCGGCTGGGGAGTGTTGGAAAGCGCAATCACGGAGCACTGTGCGCTCAGCCGTTTGCGGTCCCACATGACGTTGAAGTCACGGCACGGACCGTCGAGGAGACGACCTTGGGTTTGCCACTCTCCGCTGAAGGAGTACGGCACAAAGGGATGCGATAGCACATGGTAGCCATCCGGGCCGCTATCGAGCACCATGCCATTGCCCTCTAGCAGAACAATTGTGCGATCACAGCCAGGGAAGAGCGAAAACGGAGAAGAGGTTCCTACTTCTGCCATGCTCAGCCGCCACAGAAAACTGCCGCTCACCAGATCCTCATCGCTGCGGGAAATGGCAATTTCGTGGGTGATTCCTATCCCATTTTTCCATGGCATGCTCCGGTACTCAGCAGGAGTCAGAATCGTCCGCTTCATGCGCACCTCACGTCAGGAATCTAGACACTGGATCGATCAATATTAGTTATATAATATGACTAATATTGTCAAGGGTAGGTGATTCCGAGATACACCGCCAGATCCCGCCGGTCCTCTGTGGACAGAGGAAATGCGGGCATTGGGGGGCGTGGTGCCAGAAAATATTCGGTCAATCCGGACAGGCTGTAGCGCCCACCAGCGCCCGTCAGTAGGTGCGGTACGACTCCTTTTTCGGACTGACCCGGAATATGACAACCCGCACAGCCCCACTTGGCAAAAAGCTGGGCACCGCGAGCGTGGGCAGCGACTCTGTCTCTGTCTGGCAATTCCCGAACGTTCGCTGCTGCGGATGGTCCTTGGAGCGTCGGTTGAGCCGGCCTTGGTGCCGCTGCGACTCCGATCGCGCTGGCTGTTTCGCCATACGTGACGCGGAAGATAGAGCCGGTGTAGTCATCGCTGACATAGATGGCTCCGTCTGGTCCCTCGGCCACGTCGACCGGCCTGCCGATCACATCTTGGTCCTGGTCGCGCAGAAAGCCGGTCAAAAAGTCGCTCTGCTCAAGCTGGCCAGCGGCATTTTTCTTGAGCAACACGACTTTGTAGCCGTCCTTGCTCTTGCGATTCCATGACCCATGCAGTGCGACCAAGATTGAGCCGCGATACTCGGTTGGGAGTCGTTCTCCGCGCAGGAACGTCATGCCGAGCGGAGCGTTGTGAGCGCGGAACTTGAACTCCGGTGGAATCGTCGCCGCGACCTCTGCTTCATGGCCCTTGCCGAAGTCGGGATCACTGACGCGGTCGCCACTCGCGAAGGGCCAGCCGTAGAAGCCACCCTGTACCACTCGGTTTAGCTCACAAGGAGGGAAGTCATCGCCCAGCAGATCGCGGCCGTTATCGGTCGCGTAGAGCTCGCCGGTCTTCGGGTGGAAGTCCAGCCCCACAGAGTTCCGTAGCCCGGTGGCAAATAGTTCTTCTCCGCTACCGTCGGGGTGATAGCGCAGGATGGCGGCACGCCGACGATCTTCTTCGATGCAGACGTTGCAGCTCGATCCAACCGAGACGTACATCAGGCCGTCGGGACCGAATCGCACGGTCCGGGTCCAGTGGTTGCCTCCTTCGGGAAGCCCGGTGACGACGCGCTCGATGGGGCCGCTGACCTGCCCGGTGCTGTGATCAAATCGTACTCGGCCCACCGCGTCGGTTTCGGCGATGTACAGCCAGCCGTCGTGAAAATCCAGCCCATGAGGCTTCTTGAGCCCATGAAGGAGCGTGCGTGGAGCGGGTCGTGTCTCGCCAGGCCGACCCAGTCCGAGCAGCAGCACGTTTCCCGCCCGTGGCACCGAAACGAGCAGCTCGCCCGCCTGGGTGAAGCGTAGAAAGCGGACATTCCCGAGTCCCTCGGCGAATCGCGATACCGTGAACCCCTGGGGAACTTGCAGTCGAGATGCGACGACATCCTGCGAAGGTGCCTTCACTCCCCAGCCAAATCCGACGTGTAGCAGTGCGCCGGGGCTTAGCCCAGGCCCCAGTCGGATCGCTAGCGCGGCACCCAGCAGCAGCGTCGCGAAAACTCCAGCCAACATCAGCTTTTTCCGGCGGTTCATGCGGCGACCTTAGCATTGCTGCGCCAGGACCACGAAAGGACCATCTTCGGCTGAGCAAGCGAAACACCGACGGTTCGGTCCGGACCTCGGCATCATCACATCCGGGACTCACCCCCAAACCAACGCCCGTCGCTGTAACACACAACCCGGTGAAGCGTGCGCCTTTTGTGCGCCACCTTCACAATGAGCGGAACCAACGAGTGCCCCAAGCTATCGGGCAACCGGCGATCCGAGGTTCCATGATCGATCGGGATGAAACCGCTCGCCGCTACGATACTTGGCCGCCTCGGCAGCCGTTCTGATTCCCTACGTTGTCATCTGGGTCCGCATCGCGGCGATTCGGGACTCTGTAAGCTTCAGCAGATACTGCTCGTTCTCTGCCGGATTTCGCGAGAGCATGCCCCACAGCGGGACCATCCCCCGCAAGCCAATGCTTCGAGCGGTGCTAAGATTTGTTTGTGTCAGACTACCTCCCACCCGTAAGCGTACTTCCCGGACCCATCGACCGCAGATGCAAGAGGTGTACAGCGATTGTGTCAGCGGCTCCTTTCACACGCAGGTCTGGAGGCACTCCGAGCTGAAGTCGTGACGTTCACGAACCCAACGGAAGAGGAGACTGACATCGGAACGCTTGGCGGCTACACGACCAAGCACAAGAGCGAAGGGGCCGCTGCCTGGTTTGTAGAATCAGCTCTTTCTACATAAGGAGAGGATGATCGGATACTCTGAGATGGGTGATTCTCGCGAGGTGACTACTTGATCGAGCGGGCGTATAAGCTTCTACAGTCGTTAACACAGATTGGTGCCGACCCGACTGATCCTGACGAGAAGCGTTTGCGCAAAATGGTCGGCGTCCTTTCTGTGGTTATGGGCGGTATCCCTCTAATTCTCGGATATGGCCTGCTCTTTCTTTGGCTGCACGAGTCCGTCGCGGGATCTGTCCTGATTGTAGGATCGGTGCTTATGCTGATAGGTTTGTGGCGATTTTATCTGACACGCGATTTTGAATTTTACAATATATATTGGCTGCTTATTACCAATTTATCATCGTTCATTGCGAGTGTGTGTCTTGGAGGTTTTCAACGTGACGGCTTCTTTACATTTTGGGGAATTGTCGTTCCGCTTATTGCTGCTGTAACCAATAAATTGGAGTATGCGATCGGATGGTTTGCGCTTTATGCGATAGAAATTATCGCAATGCTGATCGCAAATCCTCTGCTTCGTCAAGGTAACGCTATCCCAGCGTCAACGATTTCGGTATTCTCCGCGATAAATCTTATCTGTTTTGCCGGTTATGTTGTTGGAATGATGCTCTATTTTGTTAAGAAGCAGGAATTCCTGATGATGGTGGTCCGTGATGAGAAATCCAGATCAGAAGCATTGCTGTTAAATATTCTACCAAAAGAGATTGCAGATAGGTTAAAAAGGGATGAACGACTTATATCTGATAGATACTCGGATGTCAGTATCATGTTTGCAGATGTCGTCGGATTTACCCCTTTGTCTGCAAAAATGCAGCCAATTCAACTCGTCGAATTATTGAACGAGGTGTTTTCCTATTTCGACTCCTTGGTTGAGGAGTACGGATTGGAAAAGATCAAGACTATCGGTGACTGCTATATGGTCGCCGCTGGTGTACCACGACAGCGCGCAGATCACGCACAGGTTCTGGTCCGTATGGCGCTAAGAGTGCAGAGCCACATGCAAACACATAGATTCGGACAAGGGATACAGATCTCATTCCGAATTGGAATCAACTCAGGGCCCGTGGTTGCTGGTGTAATTGGTCACAAAAAATTTGCTTATGATCTGTGGGGTGACGCGGTCAATACCGCAAGTCGTATGGAATCATATGGAACTGGGGGGACTGTTCAAATTACTCAAACCACTTATGATCTAATTGCCAGCAGTTTCGTATGCGAAGCGGGAGGTAAAATTCAGATCAAAGGCAAAGGAGAGATGCCAGTCTGGTTTGTAAGATCGGAGAAAATCGGACCATCACTGCTGCCCTGACGCACCCTCTGAGAGTGAGTCGGCCGGGGCAAGCACGCGGGGGACGCCTTCACCGAATCGCTGGGTCTGTGGGGGCCGGATTCACGAAATGCTGTGTACTTGAGGAGTGGAGCAACGCCGCGCTGCGGGCAAGTCCAGAGGCAGGCTCCGTTCTCGGCTGTTCCTTCACTTGACGGGAATGCAGAGTTTTCCTAGTATTTGACCAGAAGTTGAAATTGGTCATTGGTCACGGAGTTTCGCATGGCTCGCCCCCGCCTCGATGATTCGACCCGAGATGACATACTCGATGCAGTGGATCTGCTGCTCGAGCGTTATGGTTACGGAAAGATGTCCATCGCCGATGTGGCTCGCGAGGCGGGCATTGGCAAAGGCACGGTGTACCTGTTCTTCCCCAGCAAGGAGGAACTGGTGTTGTCTGCGATCGACCGCATCGCTGAACGGCTGCTCACGGAGTCACAAGCAATCGCGGAGGGACCAGGGTCACTGATCACTCGTCTGCGCCGCTGCTTGCTCGTGAGGGTGCTGGCGCGATTTGATGGCGCACAGTCGCACACGCCGAGTCTGGATGAGCTGCTGGCAGCGTTGCGCCCAGCGCTGCTGCAGCGCCGCCAGGGCCACTTCCACCGCGAGGCGCGTTTGCTGGAAAAGCTGCTGGTCGAGGGACGGCGTCGAGGCGAGCTGTCGTTTATGGGGGCCCGCGCCACTGCAGACGCGCTGGTGACCGCAACCAACGCTCTGCTTCCGTACAGCCTCAGCCGTCTCGAACTAGGCGAGCGCAAGCTCATTGAGGCTCGCGCCGCCCGCGTCATCGATTTGCTCCTCGCCGGCCTGCGTGCTGGAGCAACTGCGAAAGGATCGCCGTGATGAGTTCACCCCGTTCGAAGCTCGGCTGCTCCGCTCTGCTGGCGATGATTCCCTTTGTCATCGCGCTTCACGTACACGCGAGCGCCCCGCCGACAGAGGTCACGCCCGCTGTGCGTGAACAGGTGGTCGACGGGGCTCTCCGTCATCTACAGGCAGACTACGTTTACCCCGAAGTCGCCGGGCGCATGGTGACCGCAGTGCGCGAGAAGCAGCGCAGTGGGGCCTACGCTGGCCTTCGCACCGCCGAGGCACTGTGCCAGCAACTCACTGCAGACCTACGGGCAGTCAGCAAGGACCGCCACCTTCGCGTCATTTACAGTGAGCGCCCCCTGCCCAACGACCGCGGCAACGGCCCCGAGTCCCCGGCTGAGCGCGCCGAACACCTTTCGCGCAGTCGGTATATGAACTTTGGCTTCGAGCGTGTCGAACGGCTGCCGGGAAACATTGGATACCTGGATCTGCGTGTCTTCGAAGATCCGGACTTGGGCGGGGCGACGGCTGCTGCGGCGATGTCACTGCTCGGCAACAGCGATGCGCTCATCATCGACCTCAGACGCAACATCGGCGGCGAGCCCTCCATGATCGCCCTTTTGACAAGCTACCTGTTCGGCGGAGAGCCGGTGCACTTGAACGACATCTACTGGCGGCCCGATGACTCCACCCAGCAGTTCTGGACGCTGCCCTACGTGCCGGGACCGCGTCTGGTCGGCAAGGACGTGTATGTGCTGACCAGCCACGACACGTTCTCTGGCGGCGAGGAGTTCGCCAACAACCTCAAGGTTCTGCGCCGCGCCACGCTGATAGGCGAGGTGACCGGAGGCGGTGCACATCCTTCGGCGCTGCGGCGCATTTCCGACCACTACGGAGTGGTAGTCCCGGCGGGGCGGGCTATCAACCCGATCACCAAGACCAACTGGGAGGGCGTCGGCGTCAAGCCCGACATCGAGATGCCAGCAGCACAGGCGCTTGCGCACGCACGGGTGCTTGCGCTGCAAAAAGCCATCGCCCGCGCAACGGATGCCCACCGGCAAGGGATGCTGCAAAAGGCGCTCGATGAAGCCCAGCGCGAGCTGGACATCCTGCGCGGACCCAAGGGCTGACCACTGCAACGCGGGGCCGTTGCCACGATGGTAAGACGAACCACTTACGGATTGGGGGCCGGTATTCCCAGCGGCGGGAGCCCTCAGCGGAGCCGAGTTTTTCGGAGGATCGAAGATGGTGTGCAGAATCCATGCTGAGGTTATCTGTCTGCTTTTTTCCTTGGGTTTTTGCGCCTGCAGTTCGCGGGTCACTGCGCCTCCACCAGTAGTGGCAACCACAGAGACGGACCAGCTGTCCCCGTCCGTTCCCATTCCTTCTGTTCCCCAGACTTCAAAGTGGGAGTTGGACCCGGAAAACTCCTCTGCGGAGTTTGTTTGTAAGCATGTATTTAGCAAGGTGCGCGGTATGTTTGCGCAGCCTTCTGGAACCGTCTTTCTCGATGACGCAACTCCAGCCAATTCAAAAATCAACGCAACGATTCACGTAAGCTCAATCACAACCGGAGTGGAGGAGCGAGACACGCACCTCAAGGGTCCGGAGTTCTTCGATGCGGCCAAGTATCCCACCATCACTTTTGCCTCGACAGGGGTGAGTCGGTCGAGCGCCACGTCGTATTCGGTGACGGGCAACTTGACGATGCACGGCGTCTCCAGACCGGTGACTTTGGCGGTTTCGGCCTCGCCCCCGTTCAACCATGCCGGGGGCATACGCCGCGGCATCGAAGCAACCACAACCGTCAACCGGAAGGACTTCGGGCTACGTTGGGAGTTCCCAGGAGAAGGGCCCGGCGTCGTCGTGGGAGACAATGTGCGAATCACCATCAATGCTGAGCTGGTGCTGCAACCGTAACCGGGTCCGGGTGGTTGGCTCCCCAGTACCGATGCGTCACTCGTCGGCCAATCGACAGTCATTGCGCCTACTCCTCTCCGTTTGCGTGCTTCTGCTGGCGGGACCGGGGTGCAACCGCAAGCAGGCGTCGGCACCACCCGCGCAGTTTGAGGTGCCATCTCTGTCTGTGGCCGGAGAGGCAGGGAGTACGACCCGAGGCGAAATCGCAGGAGTGCGCTACCTTGAGTGCATGACGGGTGGGGCACGACCGGACGAGCGGGTGCCGATGATCGTTGCGCTTCATCCCATGGGAGGCGACCCAGAGGACTTCCTTCCGCAGCTCCGGCACTACCGCCGCCGCGCCCGTCTCATTCTCCCTTACGGCCACCCGAGTGGTGGTATGTACATCTGGTACGACTCCGTCCGTGACGACGTCGCCGCGCCACTGGTCACGAGGGAAGCAGATCGTATCGCCGCCATGCTCCTAGCCCTAGTATCCGTGCGTCCCACCGTCGGAAAACCCCTGGTCACCGGATTCTCGCAGGGAGGCATCATGACCTTCGCCCTGGCGGTTACCCACCCGGAGGCGCTGGCTGCGGCTTTTCCCATCGGCGGCCTACTTCCGCCATCGCTCTACCCATCGAGGGCCATCGTCTCGATGCCTCGCCCTTCGAAGCTCCCTCCGGTTTCGGCCTTCCACGGTGCCGCTGACCTGGCGGTGCCGACACGAGGTGCACGCGCCTCGATTGCCGAGCTGCGGTGGGCTGGTTACACCGCCGAACTGCGTGAGTACGCTGGGGTCGGTCACGATATCTCCGATGCGGAACAGGACGAGCTGTTGGAGCGAATCGGGCGCGTCGCTGATGACCTCGTGGTCGCAGCGCCAAGAGGGCAGCCTCCGCGTGAGGCCGAGTACGTCAGGCCATCACTCGTCGAGTAGAACGCGGTGAAGTCCTCCGGCAGGGGTTTCCTTAGGAGCTTCTCGAACGTCCTTGTCGCCTCTCGCTCCATCGGCGCGAACACGGGAGTCGACTGGTGCTCGCTGCGGCCTGTGGTTCCGGGCTAGCGTCCCCGAGCAGCTCTCGACGGCTAGAACTTGAGGCGTTTTACTTCGGCGGCGACGTGGTCGGACGAGAGGTGGGCGTAGATGCTGGTCATCTTGAGGTCGCTGTGGCCGAGCAGCGTTTGTAGCGTCAGAAGGCCTCCCCCGGCCATCAGGAAGTGCGAGGCGAAGGTGTGCCGCAGTGCGTGCCAGGGCGAAGCCGGTATCGCCAACCCAGCGCGTTTGTAGAGGCTTTTGGGGCAGGGGCGGCGGGTCGATTGATGCCAGTGGCTGCTGCCGCTAAACACGATCGGGCAGACCACTCCCTCTTTGGTGGTGGGGCAGAGGCTGCGCCAGGTTCGCAGCGCCGTCGCTAGGTCGTCTGTCATCGGGATGTGCCGAGTCTTGCCGCTCTTGGTGGTGCTGCGATAGCTGTGCGCGACCGTGATGAGGCCCGTCGAGAAGTCCACGTCTCGCCACTTCAGTCCAAAGATTTCTCCGACGCGTAGTCCGGCAAACACACCCAAGCGAATGGCGACTGCGAACACCGCGCCGCGTGGGTCCGAGCGTTCATCGGCTGCTGCCAAGAGCTGGCGGACTTCGTCGCGGGCCAGGTACTCGATGCGAGAAACCGCCTTGGGCTGCCGGATGCCATCAAAAGGGTTTGCCGTGACGAGCCCTTGCCGCACTCCCCAGTGAAACGCCGTTGACAGCACCGAGAGCTTTTTGCGAACGGTGTTGGCTTGATAGCGCTCCGACAACTTGCGAACCAGTTTCACTGCTTCTGCGGCACGAAAGGTCGCGGTGTCCATCCCGAGCAGCGGCAGCATCGGGCTGATTTCGTGGCGAGTCTTCAGCGTCCATTTTCGTCGGTCACGGGTGTTCGGGTCGTACTCCTCAACCCAGCGCTCGACGAGCTGTGCCACGATGATGCGTTCGGGCCGATCGGCGATACCGAGCTTGCCGCGACCGACGCGGGCTTCTAGCTCGATGAGGATTCGCTTGGCGTCGGCTGCCGAGGTCGCTTTGGTCGCTCTGGTCTTGCGTTTGCCGTCGCTGTCGTGAAACCGGATGTACCAGCCGATAAACCGTCCACCCTTCATTTTGCGGATGACTTCACCCATGGCTCTGTGCGCCTTTCGTGCGCCTTCCGATCGCTCACATGGCCCGTCTGATGGGCTGGAGTCCGCTAGGTGTGCATCGACCTACAGCGACGGAAGTCTTTAATATTATGATATTTTTTAGTGCTATGGATAACAACACATCCATGATGATCACGTCCGGGCGGAGCCGGATGGCTAGGTCGAGTGCGGCACGTCCGTTGGACGCTTCACCGACGATCGAGACGTCCTTTTCGCGACTGAGGAGTTTGCTTAACGCGGTGCGGTACGACTCGCTGTCGTCGACTAGAAGCAGTCGACAGGGGCGCAACTCCTCATTTGGGCTCATGAGCCGGCCTCCTGCAACAGTTGCGTCACTACGTCGACAAGCTGCCCACGCTCAAAGTCACTTTTGGCCAGATAGGCACTGGCACCCGCCAACAGACCGCTCTGCTTGTCTTCATCGTTGTTGGCACCCGAAAACAGCACCAGCGGCAGCGTGCTGGTCCTCGGATCACTGCGGAGTCGCTGGAGCAGGCCGATTCCGTCCAGCCGTGGCATTCGCACGTCGGAAACAACCAAGTCGATCGGCTCGCTGCGGGCGATTCGTAGTGCTTCGTCTCCATCGGAAGCGGTGCGTACTCGATAGCCACCACCCTCAAGCACGCTGCGCAGCAGGGAGCGGGTGGTGATCGAGTCGTCGGCGACCAGCACGGTGCGACGACGACTGCGGGCATCGTGCGCCATGCGCAGACTTCCCGCCGTGCTAAGCAGCCCTTGCGGCGACAGGACAAATAGCGCCGGACCACTTGGGACGATGGCTACCGACGACAGCAGTGGCAGACGACGTAGCTCGATCGGGAGAGGTCTAAGCACCAATTCGGCTTCACCGCGTAGCTTGTCGCAGGCAATGGCGACTCCACTGGCACCGCGCAAGATGAGCAGCGGTTGGCGATTCGGGACTTCCCCGGAGTGCGTCTGCCCGAGCAGCTTCGACAGTCCGACCACCGTGTGCGGCTGACCATCAATGTAGTACACCGTCTGGCCACCAAATGGGACCAGCTCTTCTCGACGGGGGAGGGCGATTCGAGCGACGGCGGGCAGTGGCAGCGCAAAGGTGTGATCTTGCTCTTCGAGCATCAGCAGTCGTGACGCCGCTACGGTAAGCGGAACCGAGATGACAAACAGAGCCCCTGCCCCCAGCGTCGATTCCAGGGTCAGCGAGCCGTGCAGCTTGCGCACCGTGGTGTTCACAACGTCCAGGCCGACGCCCCGACCGGACAGCGTCGTGATTTCTTCTTTGGTTGAAAAGCCGGGTCGTAGCAGAAGCTGGTATGACTCCTGCTCATCGAGCCGGGCTGCTTCCGTCGCACTGAGCAGACCGCGTTTGATGGCGACCTCGCGGATTCGAGTCACGTCGAGCCCCCGACCGTCATCCTCCACGGTGATCTCGACTTGACTGCCGCGCTGCTCGATGGTGACGGAGATGCGACCGGCGGCTGGTTTGCCAATTGCCTCGCGTACCGCAATGTCCTCGATGCCGTGGTCCACCGCGTTGCGGACTACATGCAACAGCGGTGTCTGGATGGCTTCGAGCAGCGTACGGTCCAGGTAGACGTCTTCGCCGCGCAGGACCAGCGTCGCTTCCTTGCCGGTCGAACGGCACGCTTCGCGGATGGCGCGATGGAGCGGTTGCGACAGTAGGGCGGCGGGCAATAGCTGGATCGCCCGCAGACCATCGTCCAGCTCTCCGGTCGTCGATTGAAGACTCTCGATATCGTCGAGGAGATCCCGTCGCATGGCCCGCAGGCCTCGCACAACATGCTGAATTTCTTCATCCGTACGCTTCAGCGCCGGATCGCCGCTCTTGGCGTTGGTGCGCAGTAGCTTTTCGAGCCCGCGCAGCATGGTTGTGGCTTCGCTTTGGTGACGCTCCAGTTGACCTCGAATTCGTCGCAGGTCGTCGGTGTGCTGAATGAGCGCTGCCAGCTTTTCGATCGATATCCGCACCGAGTCAGGTGCTTCGGATGCTCCGGCAAAAATCGGCTCAGCGACGTCGTCGGTACGCGGTTCCGATGTCGGCGATGCCTCGGGCGTGGCGGGGTGCTCGGCCCGGGCTTGCGCTCCCGTGGCTGGACCGAACACCGGATGACTCTGGGCCAGCTTCTCAAGCTGTTCGGCCAGACGGTGCACCTCGGATAGACCGACCTCGTTGTCGGCTTGTAGACCAACGACGCGGAGCTTGACTGCATCGAGTGCCTTGAGCCCCAGATCAACCATCTCCGCAGAGAGCGTGCTGCGATGGCGACGCACCGGCAGAAGCGCGCTTTCTAGGTGATGGGCGAGTTGCGATAGCTCCTCGACGCCTAGCGAGGCTGATGAGCCCTTCAAACTATGGGCTTGTCGATACAGCTCTTCGATTTCGGTGGGAATGGTTGACGGCTGCTGCTCCATCGTCAGCAGCGCTTGCGAAATACGGTCGGCCTGCTCTCGAACTTCAGCGACGAAGATGTCGATGACTTCGCGAAGCAGATCATCCATGGCTTACTGCCGCTCCTCTTGCAGTCGGGGGTCCGACAGAAGCTGCGGCAGATCCAAGAGCAGGAGCCGCAGCTTCGGTAGCGTCGCCATCTGCGGAATCATCGACGAGCCGCTCAGCCAGGGCGAGATCGTCGCTGCGGGCACGTCCTCGATGCCGAGTAAGCGCTCCGCACAAAGCCCCAGCTCGCGCCCTTCATAGCTAACCACCAGACAGCAAGCGACGTCGCTGAGCCCACGCTGCCTTAGATCCAAAAAGGCCGCTACGTCGAGCACCGACACCAGGTGACCCGCGAGCGCGCAAATCCCAAGCAGATACGGTGGACCCCCAGGAATCGGAGTCAAGTGACGCAATCGACTGGCATAGACGACATAGCGCAAAGGCACCGCGAACTGCTGTCCCGCGGCCTGAAATGCGACGTGGGGCAACAGAGTTGCTTCATCACTGCCACGCTCTCGTCGGGCAAGCTGCGCCGCACGCTCGTGAAGGAGCCGCGTGATGCCGTCGGCACTGGATGAAAGCTCATCGGCCATCTGCGGTTACTTCTCCAGCCCCACCGACTTCATGATGAGTTTTGCCAGCACCGGTACATCGATCGGTTTGGTCATAAAATGACTGGCACCGCAGCGCATCGCCTCGGACTTGATTTCCGGCGACTTCTGGCCGGTGATAAGAATGATCGGGGTTCGCTGGAGTGCGACGCTCATGCGGGCGCGGCGGATAAACGTGAGTCCGTCCATTCCCGGCATCTTCAGGTCAATGATGATGGCATCCGGTCTTTCGTCGAGAGCAAGCCGCATGGCATCGGTGCCGTTATCTGCCTCAAGGAACCCGAGCGACTGTCCGCTTAGATAGACTTTTACGACGGCGCG
This sequence comes from Polyangia bacterium, assembly GCA_044228505.1. GTDB lineage: Bacteria > Myxococcota_A > Polyangia > Palsa-1104 > JAEUJZ01 > JAEUKA01. The sequence goes on from JBGAUT010000009.1 coordinate 24,244, forward strand.
CGTGGTCGGTGAGTCATCAACGATTAGGACTTTTTTCACGAGCGTCTCTCCAAGTTGGCCAGACCGGCACTTGCCAGTCGGCGCGCCATCGCTACCTGCAGTTGCTCCGGCCCGTGCAAGATCTCGTCGTCACGTCGTGTTTGCAGCAGCGTGAGCACCGTGTGGAGGTGCTCCGCTCCGCGCCATTTTTGGTGCAAAGGCCGGTCGAGCAGACCCAGACTCAGGTGTCCGAGCACATAGCCAGGGCTCACCGTCAATGCTTCGAGGAGTAACTGCTCCGCCTCCATTGGCTTCCCTTGTTCGCTCAGGATCATCGCCAACAGGTGCAGTGCTTCGGGCGTGCGATCCGACTGCAGCAACCGTCGCGCAAGCTGAGACGCCCGCGCCAGATCCCCTTGATCAGCCGCCATGCGGACCTCTGCGGCGCGCTCCGCTGCGTCTTCCGCCGTTGCTGATAGCAATAGCCGTGGGGGTGGCGATGGTGCAGCGGGCAGCTCTCGCCTGGGTGACGGCATCGGAGTCTGTCGCGGCGAATCCCCGCGTCGCAAAACGGGCACACCGTCGATCACCACCGACTCTAGCCCTGGGATCTTTTCGCGCTGGTCAAGCGCCGTCAGTACCAGCACTCCGGTTGGAGCCAAGCGGTCGCGCAGCATCATCAAGACTTGCCGACTGTGAGAGGGCGTAAAGTAGATAAGGACGTTGCGGCAGAAGATAATGTCGAAGCCGCTTGTCACCGTTGCCAGGTGTTCACCATCGATCAGGTTGATCCGTCGGAACTCCACCAGATCGCGGATGCTCGGAGCAACCTCGACTCCTCCGTCTGGAGTGGGCAGCAGCAGGCCCTTATAGAGCGATGGCACCGGCTCTCGCAGAGAGTTCGGTCCGTATTTGCCACGGTCGGCGTTGGCCAAGGCTTGCTGACTGACGTCGGTGGCGAGAACACGAACCTCACAGCCGGGGGCCGCTCTGTGGAGCACCATCGCCAGCGAGTACGCTTCTTCTCCCGTTGCACAGCCCGCACTCCAGGCGCGTAGCTGACGCTGTCCGGCCTGCAGCCGCGCTGGGATGAGTCGCTGCGCAAGCACGGCAAGCTGCTCTGGATGACGGAATAGATAGGTTTCGTTGACCGTGACGGACTCGAGCAGTTTTTGCCACAGCTCTGACTTGGGATCGTCGCTGGCCAAGCGAGCGCACAGCGTCTCATGCGACACGTTGAGTGAATCGGCCAGTCGGTTTAGACCGCGCTCGAGCAAGTCGACGTTATGCGCAGCAAATAGCAGCCCATACTGTTCGGCGAGCACGTCAGCGACGGTATTCATGCCGGCTCTCCTGCCCGTTCAGGCTGTTTCGCCAGCTCGCTGAGCTCTGCCCCGATTCGAGCCCGGGCGACCACCGACAGAAGCTTACTGGGATTTAAGACCAGCGCTCGTTCGGTCGGCGACATGCGCAGCGACCCCAGCACCAACCCGACCAGATGACGTGGCTCGATGGTGAGGGGCTCCATCTGCTCGTTGATCAAGTCGTGAACGCCGTCGACCGCCATTCCCCACAGTCCACTTGGTAGCTCGATGAAGGCGATGTGGCCTGCGATCAGGGCTTCGGGCGAGCGTGGCGCACACAGTCCCAGTCGTGCGGGTAGGTCGATAAGGGGAACCAACTGACCGTGGAAATCGACGACACCTAGCACGTAGCGCGGTGCCCGCAGTAGCTTGGCGCACGGCGCGACCATCCGTGACACCTCGAGGATGCTTTCGAGCGGCAGGGCCAACTGCGTCGACGCGCAGCTTAGGATGAGGCAGCCGTGTTTCATTGCGCTGACAGACACCTCGTCACCGCATTGCGGAGCTGGGTTTTATCGAGCGGCTTTCGCAGAAACGCTGCGCAGCCAAGTTCTTCGCAGCGGGTGCGCAGGGATGACTCGGTTTCCGACGTGAGGATGATGACCGGAATCATTTTCGTCGTCGGCTCTTGCTTGAGATCGACAAGTCCAGCGACCCCATCTTTGACCGGCATGTTGAGGTCCATGACGATGAGGTCGGGCTTTTCGGCGCGAGCGACCCGATTGGCCTGTTCTCCGTTCTCGGCCTCGACATAGTCGTAGTCGTTGCCAAGGATCACCCGCGCCAGCTTGCGGATGGTCGAGGTGTCGTCGACGAGCAGGATCTTCTTGCGAGGTTCGGTCATGGTGCCTCGGGAGAAGGGCTGCTCATGACCAAGCGTGCTACGCCACGGCCCAGCAGCTTCTCTTAGGTTTGGGTTCTATCTTACACATAAGAGGTGTTTTAAAGGCTGGCTAAGGCTGGCACAACGTTCCTGGGCGGCCCTGACCCCAGCCGAAGTGGGGTTGAACCTACGCAGAGGTGGGATGAGTGTCCGCGAGGGCGAGTGGCGGCGGGTTACGGCCAGATGCCGCGATCGGCGTAGGCTCGGCGGATGCGGTCGATGGCAATCGCGTAGGCAGCGGTGCGCAGGTCGAGCCGCTTTTCGTGCGCAAAGTCGCGGACCCAGCCGTACGAGCGCTTCATTTGTTTCTCTAGCCGAGCCTCGACCTCTTCCAGCTCCCAACGCTCCGAGCGCTTGTTTTGCAGCCACTCGTAGTACGACACGGTCACACCACCGGAGTTGGCGAGGATGTCAGGCACCACCGTGATGCCGCGCTCATTTAGGATGGTGTCGGCTTCTGGGTACGTGGGGCCGTTTGCTCCCTCGACGATGATCTTCGCCTTGATGTTACGGGCCTCCTGCTCGCCAATCTCCAACTCCAGCGCAGCGGGGACCAAGATGTCGCATTCGACGCCGAAGAACTCCTCGCGGCTGATGGTCTTCGAGTGCTTGTAATCGACGACCGAGCCGGTTTTGCGAACGTGCTCGGCCAGCTTGTGCGGGTTTAAGCCCTCGGGGTTCGCGATGTAGCCCTTGTAATCGCCGGTGGCGACGAGCGAGACGCCGAGCTTCGACAGGATCTTGGCGGTGAACGATCCAACGTTGCCAAAGCCCTGAATCGCGACCGTCTTGCCGGTCAGGTCGAAGCGGCGGTCCTTGGCCCACTCGGTGATGCAATGAACCACGCCGGCACCCGTTGCTGCCTCACGCCCGAGCGAGCCGCCGGAGGTGATGCTTTTTCCGGTGACCACGCGCCGCATCGCGTTCTTGTCGAGCGCGCCCGCGATGTTCATGTAGGTGTCCATCACCCAGTTCATGATCTGGCTGGTGGTGCCCACGTCGGGAGCGGGGATGTCGTACTCGGGACCGATCGAGCTGGCCAGCGCGTGGGTAAAGCGACGGGTGATGCGCTCGATTTCACCGATGCTGTGCTGGGTCGGGTCAAATTGGACGCCGCCCTTGCCTCCGCCGAACGGGATGTCGTGGAGAGCGCTCTTCCAGGTCATCGCCGATGCCAGGCCGCGCACCTCTTCGAGGCAAACATCCTGGTGATAGCGAATGCCGCCCTTGTACGGTCCGAGGATGTTGTTGTGCTGGACGCGGTAGCCCGTGAACATCTGGTACTTGCCGTTGTCCATGCGGACCGGGAAGTGAACGATGATTTCGTTCTTCGGCTGCCCCAGGATGAGCGCGATCTCCTCGGGGAGGCTGATCGCTTTGGCAGCGCGGTCAATGTGGATGTTGACGATCGCGCTCAGGTTGCCTTTGGGATGTTGCGAAGGCGTGGCGGCAGGCGCGGGGACTGGGGTTGCGGAGGATTTTTCTTTTGACATGGCCGTTTGTTCCTTGGCTAGTTCGCTGCAAAGCGCCGCCGATGGATTGTGTTAGGTAAGCGACTCGCACGGCAGCGATCAGGTTCTAAATGAGTGCCCCAATCTACCCCAAAGCTCAGCGCCGAGAAAGTTTCGCAGGTGAGGTTTTTCTCGACGCTGCGCAGCATATTGAAAGGCCGTACCGCACGGCCGGTTCCGAACCTGCAAGCGTTCGTTCTTTTCCATCGGCAATGCCAGGTCTTGGCCGTTCGGGAGGACTGCTTCCCGATAGCTTGGCCGGACGGATGGTGGTCACGATCTTTGACGCAGTGCAGCAGACCGCTCGCAGCAAAGGTTGGTTTGCGGCCAGCTCGGTGATTGGCAAGACCTTGCGGGAAGATCGCAAGCTGCACTCCCGGGATCGTCGTTATGTGGGCGATACCGTCCACGCGATGCTGCGGCGCTTGCGACGACTGCGAGCGCTGGTCGGTGGCAAGAATCCGAGTGCCCAGTCGCTGTATGCGGTCTATCTCATCGATGAATGGGCGACGCTGTATAGCCAAGCCAGCGATGCAAAAGAGCAGCGTGAGGTGCTGACACGCTTTGCCAAGACCGCCGGGCTGTCGTTTGAGGAGACGCTCAGCCGTCGCGAGCAGATGGAATCCCAGGTTGCCCAGCTCCAGGCGCTTTCGGCCTCCGACCAGGTTCGCGTGCTTGGCGAGGCGCTGTCGTATCCCGACTGGCTGGTGGCGCTTTTGGTCGGTGAGTTTGGTCTGGATCAGGCGATGGCGGTGCTGCGTGCCCAAAACGGGCGAGCGCGTCTCACGCTGCGGACGAATCTCGTCAAGGTCAGTCGTGAAGAGCTGCTCCATCGGCTGCAGACCCTGGGGGTGACGGCAGAGCCAACGCCGTGGAGCCCGTGGGGCGTGGTGCTCGATACCCACCTGAACGTCTACTCACTGCCGCTTCACGAAGAGGGCCTGTGCGAGGTGCAAGACGAAGCCAGCCAGCTGGTCGCCGAACTGTGCGCACCGCCGCCGGGAAGCTTGGTGGTCGATGCGTGCGCGGGGGCTGGGGGCAAGACCTTGGCGCTCAGTGCCATGCTCGCCAACCGGGGTCGCATCCTGGCCCTCGATATCGATGAGCGCAAGCTGAGCGAGCTTAAAAACCGGGCCCGTCGCGCCGGGCTGACCAACATCGAGACCCGCTGTCTCGATGAAGACGGCCTGCTGCACATTGTGCCCGAGCGCTTGGTCGGTGGCGGCGCACAGCGGGTGTTGGTCGACGCCCCGTGCTCGGGCCTGGGCGTGCTTCGTCGCAACCCCGAGGCACGGTGGCGGCTGCAGCCCGGCGATATTGATGAAATCCGGGTCAAACAGCGTCGCATTTTGGCGGCGAGTGCGCGACTGGTTGCGCCCCACGGCCGTCTGATCTACGCGACCTGCACCATCCTTCGTCGCGAAAACGATGAGATCGTCGACGAATTTTTGCAGACCCACCCCGACTTTGTCAGCGTTCCCGCCAAAGAGATTCTTAGCTCGGCGCGGGCCAGTCAGTTTGGCGACGGCGAGCGGCTGCGCATCTTACCCACCGAAAACGGTCCAGATGGGTTCTTTGCGGCGGTTCTGCGGCGAAAAGTGTCCGGTTCTACTAGCTGATGGATTCCTCGCGCCGTGGTGGGACGGTCACGCGGGCGAAGTCTTCGGCAGCCACCACCTCGGGAAAAATCGCGGACGCCTCGGCCACATGACCTGCCGTCGAGGTGTAGCGCTGCGAAAAGTGGGTCAGGACCAGCTTGCGTGCCTTGGCCGTCACCGCAATCTGCGCCGCCTGCGCTGCCGTCATGTGCGCGTAGTCGTGGGCCTCTTGCTCGTGCTCACGGGTGAACGTCGCTTCGCTGATCAGCACGTCCACGTTCTCCGCCAGCTTTTCGGCACCTGGACACGGCCGGGTGTCCATAATCACCGCCAGCTTTTGTCCCGCCCGAGGCTCGCTCACCTCGTCTAGCCGAATCAGCTTCCCGCCGATCTCGATCTGGCCCTCGGTCTGGAGCTGCTTGATCTTTGGCCCAGTGACACCGAGTGAAGCCAGGCGCTCGGGCAGCATCCGATAGCCGTCGTCCTCTTCGATTCGATAACCGAAACACTCGACGCGATGCAGCAGCGGTCGGGCCCAGATTTTCACCCGTGCCCCCGGGATATGGCTCGCCAACATCGGGCCGTCCGGTGCCTCTGCGGACAGGGCCAGCGGTTTCGGGATGAGCGTCGCCTGTTCTTTGTAGATCGAGGCGTAGCGCAGCCGCTCGAAGAACACCTGACCGCTCGCCGGATAGATGACCTCGACGGGATGTGGCACTCGATCGAGTGAGATACGCTGCGACAGCGCGGCCAGACCCAGACAGTGGTCGCCGTGAAAATGGGTAATCAGGATGTGGGTAATCTGCGTCGCTGCGATTCCTGCCAGAAGCAGTTGCCGCTGCGTACCCTCGCCCGGGTCGATCAAGATGCCGAGCGTGTCCCAGCGGACGAAGATGCCGTTGTGGTTGCGATGACGAGTTGGCACCTGGCTGGCGGTGCCAAGGAATGTGATCTCACGGGCGGGCATGTGCACAGCATCATGCCAAACCTTGCACTTTGCCCAAGATGCATCTTGAGCCCGGGCCGGTTTAGGAAAGAAAATGGTGGATACCCGCAGTGTTTGTGGAGGTGCTATGCAGCCACGTACCCGCTTGAAACTGATTTCGCTTGCCTTGCCGATCCTGCTGCTGGCCTGCGGCAAAAATCCCGAGGAGAAGGCCGCCGAAATTGCCAAGGATGTCGACGCGGCCCTGGCAACTCAGCGCTGGGAGCAAGCGGAAAAACGGGCGCAGGAAATCCTCGCCATCGGTAAGCTCAGCGATGCGACTCGCGATCAGGCGCGGCTCAAGCTCGAGCAGGCCAAAAGCGAGCAGCAGGCCAAGCTCCACTATCAGCGCTTTAGCGGCGCGGCGGGCACTGACCATGACACCGCAATGGCTGCGTTTCGGGACATGGCGCAAGGCTCGTACTACCGCACGCTGGCCAAGTCCGAATACGACCGCATCCTGCCGAGCTACGTCGAAGATCACTTGGAAAAAGCGGGTAGTGCCAACTTCAACGGACGCTGTGCCGACGCCAAGCAGCAGCTCCAGTTCGTTCTCGACGTCGATCCCCAAAACGCCAAAGCCGTCGAGCTCAGCAAAAAGCCCTGCGCCAAAAAAGCCGAGTAGCCCACTTCGCTACCCGGCCTTCTGCTAGTTGGTTCGCGGCTCCACCGCCCCAGGCATGCACTTGGTGTTCGGTCGGGGATTCCCAAAGAAATCCTTTCCCGAAGCCAGACAAGCATCCAAGTTGGACAAATCTCTCATCGCGGCATCCCACATACCAACATTTGGGCTAATCGTCGTTTGAGAACCGCTCGGTGCTGGCCAAGGATTACCTGTATATTTCACCATCAAACTTGACGATGATCCAATCGGTTTCATCTGGCAAGTTGGAGTGAATAGTGCTTCGTCAAACACATTGGTGCCCAGCGGTGGATTGCTCATGTGACACGGGAAATGGAGCGCATAATTTTGCGTCGTGCTACCGGACCCCGTAAAGTCACGCGAATAGAAATTCACGAAGAGACTATTTTTTGATACAAATGTCATAGGTATAGGTGGTGTCTTCGTTGGGAAATCATCAAAATGGAAAGCCGCTGCGGAGAGCGTTGTATTGGTGGGGATTTTGTTGGTATTTTGAAGAACGGTCGAGTTGTTGACGGTGGCTGATGAGAGAAATAGATAAGCACCAGCGCCTTTTGTGAATCCGTTCGTATTGCCACTTTCCGCATTATTATTATATATAATTGAGTTACGCATCGTCAGGTTGGTGGTACCTAAGCACAATGCACCACCAGCCGCATATTTGGTATGCGTAGCAGTATTCTCGGACAGAAAGACGTTTTCGAGCGTCACGGGGCCAAAGGACAGCACCGCGCCGCCGCAGGCCATATTGGTCGGGGTCGGGTAGGCCTCCGCAAGTGGGGACCAGCGGTTGGAATCAGGGATGGTTCTGGCGATCCCATTGACCAGCTTGATGTTTTTCAGGGTCAGCGAGGCATTGGTACCGACAAAGAAATGACGCTCTTTTCCTTGCGCGTCCAGCGTCGATCCGAGACCATCCACCGTTACCTTCTTGGTGATCGCAGGCAGCAGGGATTCTTCGCCCAGTGGGGCACTAGAGCTTAGTTTTTCAAGCGGCAGTTGGCGAGGTTCCGGGCAACCAATTCGGACCGTCACATCCGTATACGACGAGGCTTGAGCATCTAAAATAGCAGCCTGGACATTTTTGCCAGATAGAGCGCTGTTGTCTGTATAACAACAAGTGGTGAATACGCTTTCTTTCTGGCTATAAGCCACAGTTCTTGAGGTGCATGGATCGACGACCATATCCTCAAATGAGGCATCGGATGACGAACCCGCATCGAGTAGCTGGTATGTTCCCCAGAAATCGGAGCAACCGAACAAGAAGGGCAGAGCAGACAAGGCGATATGTTTAATCATGATGACCCCCAAGCAGTTGATAGAAACACCAGCTACCGTATTTAGGTAGTAGCTAGAGCTTGTAACGAATCATAAAAAGATCGCTTTGCTCTTTACTGCCCGGAATTGCAATCAGTGCTCCACCACCGAGCAGCGCAAAGGTTCCGATAATGGCCAAACCAGGGCCTAGCGAACCAGTGTCTCGATAGTAGGTTTTGCCGTCGACAGTGCAGGGCATGCTTGCCGAACAGGCCGACGAAGCACTGACTGCGCTGGCACCAAAACCAAGTAGCACGATTCCTGCGGCAATCGCCGAGCCACCCGCCAGCCAGCGCCAGAACGGGCGGGGATGCTGGATGGTGCGCGGCATAAACTGGATATCGAATTTCGACGGTGGTGGCGGCGGTGGGAGCGTCACGCCGGGCTTGAGGTTGACTTCGAGTTCGCTGGTCTTTCCGTCCATCACTTCCGTCTTCGCGATTTCGGGCGCAAAGCCGGGCTTGCGGAACGACAGCTCGTAGCGACCCACCCAAGTGGCGCGTGCAAGTGGGGTCTTACCGAGCAAACGGGCACCGGCATAGACCTCGACACCCTCGGGCGTGGTGCGAATGTTGATCGTTCCGCGCCTTCGTAGGCTGGCATCGCCGATGATCTGCGACAGCATCTCGGGAATCGCGGTGGCGGCACGCTCGGGAGGGAGCTCTCGGCTAGCCTGTCCGGCAATCGCCCCCACCGTTGGATCGAGAAGCTGCAACGTCAGCTTATACGACGGCGCACCACCGGTTCTGGCGGCGGTGTTTTCGACAGAGAGGCGAATCAGCCCATCGACCTCGGTCTTCTCGGCGAGCTTGGCCTGGCAGTCGATCTGATCGAGACAGCTTGCCAGCTCCGGCGCGGACTTTAGGGCGATCTCTCGTTTCAGGACCGACTTCTTTTCGCCTTGGACGCCCAGCTCGATGGCTTCGTCGAGCTTGATGGTCGACGGCTGGGGAACATCGGAGTACTCGGTCAGCACCACATAGGCGGGCAGTACCGTGAGCAGCGTCGAACGGGTGGCTCGGTTGATCCGCAGCTCGGCAAATCGTCCCGCCGAGACATTGACCTGCGCCGGGACTTGCTGCTCCGGAAACTCCAGCGAGATGATGTGCGAGTCGCCCGGTGACACCAAAAGTGGCTGCACCAGCGGCAGCGAACCAACCACCCGTCCGTCGACACGAACGATGGCACCGTCGTCGCCCAGCACCAGCACCTTGCCGCTCGGCGGGCGCTGTTTGGACAGTAGGCGCTGGATCTCGGCCCCCATCGCTGGATCCGGTGTGCTGGCCGGGTCCGATTCGTACCGACGGAGCAGATCGTGCGCGTCGAGCAGTCGCCCTTCCTTCGCCGCCACCACGCCCAGGTGATACAGGATGGTTGGGCTCGGCCACTTGATGTATGCCTCAGTCAGGAGCCGCTGCGCCTCGACCAGGTTCTGCTCGGTCAGCGCTTTGGCGGCATCCTTGACGAGCTGCGTCGACACTTCTTGGTCCTGCAAGCTCCGCTTGTGAAGCTGCGGACTGGTGTTGCGCGGCTTGGCCCCGACAACAGGTGCGGAGCCAATGAGCGTAAGCAGCAATGTCGAAACGATCCCCCACCGACTTGGCCGACGAAGCGACATCACTACTGTCCTCCGTCGCAGTTTCCCACTTCACGCTGGTCACCCGCCCGAAGATCGACGGAATAGGTCTTTCCCTGGGCATCGCGGACTTGGTGCTTTGCGGGAATCATCCAGTACACCTTGCTTTGGCAGCGGCCATTGACGAGCGACTTGACGATCACCTGCCCCAGCCTTCCCCGTAGTCGTCCAGTCGTCTCGATCAACTGGTTCTTGAGGTCGGTGCGACCTTTCACTTTTTCGCCTTGCTCGAGTGCTTTTTGATAAGCGTCCATCGCCAAGTGCCAGTCCTTGGCGTTCTCGTGCACCCGCCCGAGGTAATACGACGCGTCGAACACGATCGAATAACAGGGTCCGTCGTGGCCGTGTTTGCGGTCCTTTTGACAGGTCGCACGGGCTCGATCGAGGTTGGTGAGCGCTTTTTTGCTGTCGCTCGATTTGGCTGCCGCCATGCCGATCCGCAGGAACTTCTCGGCAGGAGACTCGCTTAGTTCGATCTTGACCGGCTCGCCGCCTGCGCTGACGGTGACTTCCTGGTCGGTCGCCAGCGTTGACACAGTGTGCTTTCCAACCGCCAGTTCCAGCGTCGCTGGTGCCGTTTGCCACTGCCGCTTTCCGACCTGGAACAGCACCGGGCCGCTCGCGGCTACGACGAGCTTTCCGGTCGCGGTCCCGGTGGGTGCATCGGGCTCCGCAGTCGCGGTCTTGGGCGGCTCGGCCGAAAACGCAGAACGTCGCGGTGGCAGTGTCGGCTCGATAATCGGTGCATCCTCTGGGGTTAGCAGTCGTGCCAGCAGCGACCGTGCCAAGGTCCACACCATCGAGTCGTTGTCCTGCGCAAGCTCACGCAGCAGAGGCACGCCATAGTAGCCGTGCGGACCCTTGGGGAGTGCCGCCGAGACCTCGGCTACGGCCCGTCGCACCTCTGCCGCTGGATCAGCGCTCGCTTTGCGGAGTAGCGAGAGGGCCAGGACGGGTTCAACGTGGCGCAGCGCTTGGACTGCTGCCACTCGCTCTTCGACCGAGCGACTCTGGAGAAGTCGCAGTACGTCCGCCGGGATCGGTTCGGTAATACCCAGCCGTTTCAGCAGGCCCGCCGCCATCAGTCCGTCGACCCCTCCCACGGCAAAGAACGTCTTTAGGACCGGAATCGCTCGTTTGTCGCCCGCTACCGCCAAGATTCGGGCTGCGTGCAGTCGTATTGCATCGACGCTGTCACTTAAGAACTGCGCCACAAAGTCACGATCGCCCGCCAGGGCATCCAGCACCAGATGGCGAATCGCTGGGTCATGTTGGCTTCTCAGGGCCTTCAATCGCTCGATCTGTTTGCGATCGCCGAGTCGCAGCAGCACCGCCGAAGCAATGGCCTGTTCCAGCGGCGTGCCGCGTTTCAGGATCTCTTGCAGCACTCCCTCGGCAGGCTGTAGCAGCCCACTTGCGTCACGCTTCGACAAGCGCTGCGCCAGCTCAAGCAGCGCGAGCAAAGAGGCATTCCGGACCTTGTCGTTACCGTCGGATACGCTCTCTAGCAGCACCGTCATCGCGGTGCGCTCGTTGCGTCGTCCCAGCGATTGCGCCGCCGCCAGCCGAATCTCGACAGAGCTATCCTGCATCGCCCCCGCGAGCAGCGGTACTGCCTGACTCGATGGCAAATCGCCGAGTACTTGCAGCGCGAGCAGACGTCTTTGCTGCGATCCCGATCCCAGCTCACCTTGGGCCCAGCTTAGGCTCGCGGTCGTGAGCAGCCCCGGATCGCCGCTGGCGAGCCGCAAGATCGCCGCTGCCGCCGTCTGTCGCACCGCTGCCGTGACTTTGTCCCCGAGCAGTGGTCCCAGTACTTTGACCTGTGGCAGATCCCCGCTCTTGCCGACACCCTCGGCTGCGAGCTGACGACCCGCCGGGACGCCGAATTCGTTGGCCAGGATGGGCTGAAACACGGCGAGTAGCTGCGGCTCTTCGGGATTGGACAGGCGATTGGCCGCGAGGAGCTGTTCTTGTCCGCGTTTTTCGGCCAGCGTCCGCAGCTCTTTTCGTGCCGCTTCGTCACCGAGTTCCGACAGCCGAAACATTGCTTCGAGCTTCTGTTTGCGGCTGGACCCAGCGTCCATCTTGGCTTGCAGCTCGACCCGCGCCGGTTCCTCGCCGAGCCGGGCCAAGCACTGGAGGGCCGAAAAATCCTCATCGTCGCGCAGGCCGTTGTGGTTGTGTAGCTCGGCCAGCACCGGCTTTGAGGTCTCGTCGCCGAGTTCACACAAATAGAGCGCAGCTTGCTTTTGGACCTGCGGCTCTTTGGAACTGAGGGCTTCGACCAGGATTTGATGACCGCTGCTGTTGGCAAGCAGTGACAGCGCCATGGCGGCGGCCAGCCGAACTTCGATGGGTCCGGTCAAGGACTTCGTCAGTGCCGCTTCGGCTTGCCGATCCCCGAGCGCGCCGAGTGCCAGCGCAGCTCGGACTCGCACCGGTCCTGAGGCGTCGCCGAGCAGGGCCTCAAGCATCGGTCGTACGCCGGGATCGCGGGTCTGCGCCAGTGCCGTTGCCGATATCGCTCGCAGAGGTGCCTCGTCGCCGCTTGCATACTCGCGAACCACCGTCATAGCGCGCTGCCGCAGCTCGGCCAGCTCTTCCGGGGTAATCGCCACCTGTCGCTGCCTTTCGCGCAGAAGCAGGAAGCTGGCACCGCCACCGGCCACCAGGAACGTCAGCAGCAGCGGGAGCAGTACCCACAGAGGAATTTTTTTCCCTGCGATCCGAATATGCGTGCCCGCTTGGGTCTTGCTCAGCGCCTCGGCAATGTGAGCAGGCAGCGCGGTGTCGCCCCGTGCCAAAAGCCTTAGCTCGATTTCTTTTTCCAGGGCCTCCGCGACAGCACGCATGTTCGGGAAGCGCTCTTCGGGCTTCTTAGACAGAAGCCGCGCTACCAGGGCATCGAGCGATGGGGTGCTACCCGAGACGCGCTTGCTGAGCAGCGGCGGCTTGGTCGAGATGTGATGCTGAAGCATCTGTCCGATGGTGGTCGCATCGAACGGCAGATCCCCCGAGATCATCTCGTACAGAATCACCCCGAGAGCGTACTGATCGACGCGGAAGTCGACGTCGTGACCCAGCGCCATCTCTGGGGCCAGATACGCTGGCGTCCCCATCAGCGTCCCCGGCATGGTCTGCGCCGAGATTTTCTGTTCCGAGACGACGCGTAGATCCTCTTGAGAGTTTCTCTTCTGAACGACCGGTGCCTCGCCCGTCGCCTTGGCGATACCGAAGTCTACAATCTTGACGTTGTCCTTTTTCCCATCCTGTTCGAGGAGAAACACGTTCTCCGGCTTGAGATCTCGATGGACGATGCCAAGGTCGTGGACGGCTTGCAGTCCGTGCGCGATCTGCGCAGCGATGCGACAGGCGCGCATCGGTTCCATCCTGCCCTCGGCAATCACCGAGGCCAGCGTTGGGCCGCGCAACAGCTCCATGACGATGTAGGATCGTCCGTCGGGGAGCACGCCAAAGTCGGACAGAAAGACCGTATTGGGGTGGTTTATCTGCGAGGCAAGCTGCGCTTCTTGCAGGAACCGCCGCTGATACTCCTCGTTTTGCGCGATGAGCAGCAGCTTGACGGCCAGCAGCTTTTCCAGCGAGATGTGGCGCGCTTGGTAGACGACGCCCATACCGCCTTGGCCGAGGACGCACTGAATCTCGTAGCGCTCGCCGATGATTTTGCCGATAAGTTCGTGCGCGGGATCGGCCACTCCGGCATCTGACATTTCACCGGGGATGGTGGGGTGATCGCCAGGCCCGAGCGTGCTGTCGAACGCAGCCTTTTTGGGCGCACCATGGCAGATATGTGGCAGGTCCTCTTCGAGGACTTGACCGCAGTCTGCGCAGACCGCCTCATCCCGAGGGAGCGCTTGGTTCGACATGGGAAGCCTGGTCTCATGTTAGCAGATCGGACCGGCTTCCTCGAAGGACGGATTTCGCCGTGGATGAATCCGCACCCACAGGTAGGCGCTTTTACAGGCTCATGACGCCGATCCACGGCAGGTTGCGGTAGCGCTGCTTGTAGTCGAGGCCATAGCCGACCACGAACAGGTCGTCGATGGTGAAGCCGATGTAGTCGATTGGCACCTTCTTTTTGGTGCGACTGGGCTTGTGGAGCAGCGAACAGATGCGAATCGACGCTGGATGGCGGGTCCGCAGGTTGTCGAGCAGGTAGCTCATTGTCAGGCCGGTGTCGACGATGTCTTCGACAATCAGGATGTCCGAGCCCTCGATCGGGTTCGACAGGTCCGAGGTGATGCGGACCACGCCCGATGTCACCGTCTCATCGCCGTAGCTCGACAGACCCAGGAACTCACAGGTCAGCGAGGAGCCCGGCAGGCCGAGCGCCACTTGTGCGTTGTAGATGGCTCGTGCCAGATCGGCGGCGAACACAAAGCTGCCCTTGAGCACGGTGATCAGGGTGAGCGGTCGTCCGCCATATGCAGCGGCGATTTGTTGGCCCAGCTCGCGGATGCGCAGGGCAATCTGCTGCTCGGTAAAGAGCGGGACAAGCTTCGGTTCGACAAACGACTCTTGTTCGGACATGGCGCGCTCCTTACACAAACGAGTTATTGAGGACTTCGCCCAGGCCACCGCCGCCCGGCACGATGTACTGGTGGTCGGTCAGCCCACGCTCGCGGTCCCAGTAGGTTCCGGGCACCGTCTGCAGCACATCGTCATCGGATAGACCCCGATCGAGCCGCAGCGCGTAGACCTGGACCTCGGGGTGGTTGCGGGTGACGTGGCGCAGATACTCGGGGGTTACGATCAGATGGACCGCGATCACCTTGGCAGGGGTGCCCACGACCTCTTGGCGGTAGTGGTGCAGCACGCGGCTGACCGTCGATCCGGTCGCACCCATTGGATCGGGCACCAGCATCATCGCGCCATCGACCGGACCCCCGATCTTGGATGCGTACAGCCCGGCACCGGTGACGTGGCCCTCTTTGTCGAGCGTCCGGCCGAGTGCCAGGTGATCCTGCCGCACCCCAGCGGGCGACAGCACCTGATTCAAAAAGTCATAGCTTACCTGAGAGGGTAATAGTCCCGCTCGCGCCAGCGCCACCACCACCGCCGATGTCCCTTGGGCGATGACCTCGCCGTCGTAGACACCCTGCGGTACGTACTGGATCATGCGCGTCGGGATGCTCGCCAGCTCGCGGGGGAACTCGGCGGCGACGACCTCGTGGACCAGCATGCGGTATAGCTCGACGATGAGTCGGCTGACCTCCGGCTGCACCACATCGCGGTGACAGAGTTTGGCGAGCAGCGACAGCGCCAGCGGGTCGCGCAAGATATGCACCGACGGACCGTAGCGATGTTCGAGCTCACAGGGACGATAGCTACAGGACTGATATTGGCGATCGGCTGTCATGGCGGCGCGGACTCTAGCCGACCCGCCCCGCGCTGCGCAATGCCCGGCCAGCGCCTGTTACCGGACTGTCACATCGGGCCGCAGGGGACCATCCGATGACCCCCGCGTAGGGTCCGACCCAAAGAGGGAGACAAGCGAGAGACCAGTGCGTAGGGTCCGACCCAAAGAGGGAGACAAGCGAGAGTCCAGTGCGTAGGGTCCGACCCAAAGCGGGAGACAAGCGAGAGACCAGTGCGTAGGGTCCGACCCAAAGCGGGAGACAAGCGAGAGTCCAGTGCATAGGGTCCGACCCAAAGCGGGAGACATTCGCTTGTCCCGGCAGACCACGCTACATCGGGTAGACGGCGTCTTTTTGGTCGGGGATCGGGCCTTGGGCTTCGTCTAGGCAGGGTCCAGCGTTGCCGGCGGCGCTTGTGCAGGCGGTGGTCGAGCACGGGTACATCGCGGTCTGCTGCGGCTTCGGGTCGATGAACATTGGGTTTACGAGGTAGCGGTTGCCGTAGTTGGCGTAGGCGTTGCACATCAGCTCGGCCTTGTTGCGGTTTAGCACCAGCTTGAGCTGGGTCGCGTCGCGCACAAAGGCAACGTCGGTGTTCGAGTCTCCCGCAGCGAAGAGTTGGCGCTTGTCCTCGGGCCGCTGGTTGACCGCAGTGGGGCTTGCGTCCCCGTAGATCGCCTTGTTCACCCAGCAGCGCTTGCCGTCGATGTACGGCATGATCGAGTTGCCCTCGAAGATCGCTGCGCCGTTGTTCTGGCCGTCGGGCACATCGCCGCAGCCTTGCAGGTTGTAGGTCTGCTTGCCGCCCGGATCGAGCACCATCCGCACGCCGACGATGCGATCGGTGGGAAGGCCGACGCTGGCCGAAAACGCACGCACCACCGGCTCGCTGGTGGCGGTGATGACCCAAACGTCGATGCCGTTGTCCCGCATCGCGCCGATGAGGTCTTTCATCTGGTCATATACGCGCAGATAGGCGTTGACCTGGCGGCTGCCGATGGTCTGGCTGGAGTCGAGCTTGGCGGCGAGGGCCTCGGTGATGGCGTCTTTGGCCATCAGCGAGATCTCAGCCGGGCTGTACCCCGCTTGGAGCTGCACCGCCCAGGCATAGGTGGGTTCCATCCGGCGGTAGTCGTAGCCCGAGAACGCCGGAAGGCCAGCGGTGCCCTTGTTGTCGAGGTAGACCGATAGAATCGCATCGGCGCAGGCGACTCCTTCGGGCTTGCCGGTCGGAAGCACTTCGCCGGGATTGGCCAAGCTGTCGCACGCCTTCAGCGCGGCCAGGCCATTGGGAGTCATAATGAAGCTCGTCCGGCGCCAGTTTTTGTCCGGCGGCTGGAAGATCTTGTTCATCTTGAGCATCCAGAACAGCGTCATGTCGCCGACGTCGTTCTTGATGACGGTGTTGTCCCAGTCGAACAGCGCGATCGGCTTCTTGCTGGCGTCATAGCCTGCGCTGCCCTTGCCGTGCGCATCGAGAAACGCATCGAGCCGCTTGCGGTTGTCGCCCCACCAAGCCAGCGAGGGATCCAGATGGCGTGGCTGGTACGTTGTGGCCATGTCCGGGTTGCCCTCCGCTGGAATCGGTGGATCGCAAGACCCGATGAGCGGCAGACACAGCGCGAACAGACAGCCAGAAAGGCAGGAGCGGACCATCGCAGACCTCCGTCGAAAGCTAAGCGTTGGCCAGAGCATAGTCGCCGAGATTTGATAAGCCAAGAAACCTAGCAGTATCTTCTTCCG
The DNA here is from genome assembly GCA_044228505.1 of Polyangia bacterium. Classification (GTDB taxonomy): domain Bacteria; phylum Myxococcota_A; class Polyangia; order Palsa-1104; family JAEUJZ01; genus JAEUKA01. The sequence goes on from JBGAUT010000009.1 coordinate 41,284, forward strand.
TGTGAGCGCAGAACGGACCCAGAGCTTTGGCAAGAGCCTCTTTCTTGGTGACTTGAGAGAGGAACTCGTCTTCCCTTTTCCCCAGCTTCATCCCGCCGAGCAGCGAAGGCTTGCCAAGCTACTCGACGAGGTGCGCCGCTTCGCCAGACAGTCCATCGATGCCCGCCGCATCGACACTGAAGCCCAGATTCCTTCCGACGTCGTCGCCGGACTAAAACAGCTCGGCCTGTTTGGGATGCTTGTTCCAAGCGACGTCGGTGGCAGCGGCTTGTCGCTGTCCGCAACCTGTCGAGTGCTCGATTTGCTCGGCTCGTTTGATAGCTCGGTGGCGATGCTGGTCGCAGTTCACCTGGGTTTCGCGGTGCAGGCGATTGAGCGGTTTGGTACCAAGTCGCAGCGGCAGCGCTATCTACCCAGGCTGTCTAGTGGCGAAAGCCTGGGGGCGTTTGCCCTGAGTGAGCCGCTCGCGGGCAGTGATGCGGCGGGGATTCGGGCGCGAGCCGTGCCCTGCGAAGGCGGCTTTCGGCTTCATGGCACCAAGGTCTGGGTCCAAAACGGCGAGCAAGCCGACCTGCTCATCGTCTTTGCCCAGACGACCGTGCATCGCGATGGGGCCGACCTCGATCGCATTACCGGCTTCATCATCGACAAACGTACCGACGCCGGCATCATCGTCGGCAAGAGCGAGCGCAAGCTCGGCCATCGCGGCAGCTCGACGCCCGCAATCTACCTGGAAGACGTGTTTGTACCCTCGGATCGAGTGCTCGGGAGCATCGGCGGCGGCTTCAAAGTAGCGATGGAAACCCGTCAGCAAGGACGACTGCTGGCCGCTGCGGCCTGTATCGGCACCACCTGCGAGCTGCTACGGCTGCAAGTCCAGCAGGCGACCAGTCGGCGGCAGTTCGGACGGGTGATTGGCACGCTCGGGATGGTCAAAGATCAGGTGGCACGCACGGCGGTCGACCTATATGCGAGCGAATCGGTGCTGTATCTGACCACTGGCCTTCATGATCTTTCGCAGCGGCGGCCCGAGCTTCAACTGGATACGTCACTTGAGGCGGCGTTTTGCAAGGTGCTGGCGGCGGAGACGCTGCATACGGCGGCGGTGTCCTCGATGCGACTGGCGGGCGCAACCGGCCTGCTCGATTCGTATCCCTACGAGCGACTGCTTCGCGATAGTCAGACCTACTTGGTGTTCCCTGGAACCCACGAAGTTCTGCGCGCCTATATTGCCCTGAGCGGCATGCGGGAGCCGGGAGAGCAGGTCGGGCGACTGTCCGATGTGCTCAAGCGTCCGTTGCGTGGGTACGGGATGGTGGTCGACTCGCTGATCGAAAAGGTGCGGACCGCGGCCTATGGTCGAGCGATGCTGACCCGGCATCATCCGCAGCTCAAGCGCGAGGCGGTGCTCATCGAAGATGCCACCGAGGCGTTTGCCAAAGAGGTCGATCGCGTGGTCCGTCGTCACGGTCAAATGCTTCCCGAGATGCAGTACGTGCAGCGGCGGGTGGCGGATGTCGCGATGGATTTGTATGCGATGTGTGCCTGTGTCGCACGGACGTCGCTGTCTTTGGCCGAGCGCGACGCCCGCCATGCCAAGGGCCGGGCCGGGCACAGTGAAGCGGCCGGTCAGATCGACACCGCCGATCGCCAGCTTCGACTGTGTGCCGCATTCTGTGGCAAAGCGGCGCGGCGAATCGAGCAGACCCTGGCCCGTTTTGGCCAAAATGACGACGAACTGATGAAGACCATCGCGGACGACTGCTACCTCGACCGGCCTTATCCGCTCGACGCCTTGCTCGTCAAAGACTCCGAGTAGCTACAGAGCAGGCCTTTTTGTTTTGGGGCTGACTCCAGCCGCAAAGAAACCGCACTTGGACTGCGACATCCGCTAGAAATGCCCGGTTTGCGGTTAACATAAACAGGAGTTTCTCTTGGTCACACGCGCCCAACACCCCGCTCTGCCTGACGATTCTCGAGTCGATTCCCAGGTCGAATCTCGTGTCGACCACTGCGGCCTTGAGTCGTCTTTGCCACTTGGCGTGGTGCGAGTTCGCAGCGACGCGCAGCTCCCGGTGTATAAGACTGCCGAGGCTGCGGGCATGGACTTGGCCGCCTGCCTTGGCGAGGGCGAAGTCCTTACCCTGGCTTCGCTACAGCGCTGCTTGGTTCCCACCGGGTTGCGGATTGCGATTCCGCGTGGTTTCGAGGGGCAAGTTCGACCTCGCTCGGGATGGGCGCTTAAGGAAGGCGTAACCGTGCTCAACAGCCCTGGCACAATCGACAGTGACTATCGCGGTGAGGTCGCGGTGATCTTGGTGAACCTGTCGTCGCAGCCGGTGCAGATTCGACATGGTGACCGCATCGCTCAGCTCGTGATTGCTCCGGTGGCGAGGGTTGTCCCGGTCGAGCTTCGCGAGCTCGATGACACCACTCGGGGCCAAGGTGGCTTTGGCCACACAGGTCGGAGCTGACGATGCCAGCCCCACTTTTCCGTCGCGGCGACGTGATCTGCCAAAAGTATTACATCCTTACCAAGAGCGGTGAGGCGGCCCTGTGGGTCGGCTATTTGGCATGCACCGTCGATGCGCAGCAAGAGGCGGAAGGTCGGGGCGAGGTCGCTGAACCGGATTTGTTGCTCAAGATTGTGCGGCCCGAGCTGCTGGAGTCAGTCGGTGCAGCCGACAAGCTGGTGCGGCACCTTCAACAGTTCAAAGACCTATCGCATCCCTTTTTGGCGCAGGTTGTCGATGTCCGAGTGCTCTCTGAGCAGTCGACGGTGATGGTGGTCGAGGTCGCACAGCTTAGTCAAGGTGGGCAAGGCGTGCTGCTCGACCGCATGGCCGCGTTCCGACAAAAAGAAGGTCTGCCACTAGCCGACGTGCTGCAAATTGTCGATCAGCTGGCCGAGTCGCTGTCATTTTTGCACGAGCAGGGCCGCTGTCATGGTGATCTGCGACTGGATTCGGTGCTGCTGAAGACCGATGGCGTGCGTCTCGGCGATGTCGGGCTGGGCGTTGGCTTGCCGCGTGAACCGTTTTTGCTTCAGCTCGGCAACGTGGGGCAGATGGACTCGGTTGCGCCGGAGCTACATGCCGGGCGTCCTCCCAACGTGCGAACGGATGTGTTTGGGCTGGCACGGATCATGCGCAGCTTGCTCGACCTTGGGGACAACTGGTCGATCATTCGCGACTCGAACCAACAGATGGTCGAGGTGATGACGAGGGCGCTGTCTTCGGAACCCATGGATCGGCCCCCGACCATCGCGGCACTCATCGGTGAGCTGGAGCAGGCGCTTCAGCCGGTCTCGGAAGCGACCACCGCACCCCCGGATGAGTCAGCGGCTCCACCGTCTTCGGGCAGCGATGGGCTCCACTCTAATGACTCGACGGGGTCTCGATCCTCGCGGTCTTCGATGTCCTCGCCCAGCGGAGAGCTTCCGCCGGGCTCGGTGCTGGTAAGTTGGCGGGCCTTCGCTGTGACGGTTCTGCTGGCCGCTTTGGTCGGGGCGCTGCTCGCGGTCGCGGTCATGCTGCTAAAACGTGCCAGTTCTGCTGATGGCATCAAATCGATATCAGGACCGCCCGTTACCTTGCACAAGACGTTTCGTCCCTCTCAACCATAGAGCGTATGCCGATGCGATTCATTGCCGGCCTCTTTGCCGTCCTCGTTCATGTCGTGTGTTCGACAGAGGCGCACGCCAACAGCCCTTTTGATCAAGAAGTCACGCACAGGCGGCAGCGCTTTGCGGCGGAGCTGGCTCGTCCGAATTCGGCCTCGGCGGTGGTTCCGGTCTTGGGGCTCTCCGCAATGTGGGATGAGGTCACCGACCGGTCGCTGCTTCGCGAAGTGCTGTCGGATATGAGCCAGCCACGACCCACGATGTCCGAGCTGGTTCGTGCCGAAGCCAAGTGGCATGAACAGGTGCTGCGACGGCACGTGGGCGACGAATCCGGTGCCAAAGATGCGCAGCGGCAGCTTGGGCTCCTTTCCTCGTTTGCCGTGGTGGGTCCGTTTGACAACGATGGTCGCAAGGGCCATAAGGCGGTGTATCCGCCCGAGACCGAGACGGCAGCTCCTTCGGTGGCGACGCGCTACCCCGGCAAAAGCCCAGCTCTGCCGGTTTCCTGGCGAGTGATTCCAGAGTCACAGCTTTCCCGAGACGGCAGCATTCCGCTCGATGCGTGGCTGCGGCCCGAAACGGAGGGCACGGCGTACGCGCTGACCTATGTCAAAAGCGCGACCCGGCAGACCGTGGCGGTGCGGGTCGGGTCAAGTGGTGCGGTGAAGGTGTTTGTCAACCAAGGTGCGCCGGTGGTCGACAGCGATGTGTATCGCAAGCTGCATCTGGACCAGGATGCGGGCGCGGCGACACTGCTCCCAGGCTGGAACCGAGTTCTGGTCAAGGTTTCATCTCTGAGTGGTCGATGGGCGTTTGTGCTACGGCTGACCACGCTGGATGGCAAGGCGCTGCCCGGGCTGCAGCACAGTGCTTCGCCACCCGCCGAGGGCTGGACCTTCCCGATGGCGGTACCGGTACAGGCCAAGCCGGTCGATCTGCTGGCTGGGCTGCGGGCACGGGTTCCCAAACAGTCGGCGGGCAGTCCTATGGCGGCTCAGCGCAGCGCGGCGCTTCTCGACCTGGGACTCTATCTGCACCATGTGCAACCGGGCGATCCCGAGCAGCATGAGGCGGAGGCGGTGCTGTCAGAATCGGTGGCGCTTGCGCCCAGTCGGCGTGGCTATCGGCTGCTTGCGACGGTGACAGAAGATGACAACAAGCGGCGGTTGGCCATCGAGGCAGGCATTTCGCTGCCGGGAAACGAAGAACCGGTCGAACGGGCACGGCTGCTTGTCGAGCAAGGCACAGAGTTTGAGCAGTCGTCGCGGCTGCAGCGGGCCGAGCAGGTGTTTACCGAGGCGGAGCGGTTGGCCCCGAGCCTGTATACCGCCAGCTTGGGGCTGGCTCGGATCGCGCAGAGTCGAGGCATGCCGAGCATCGGTTACAAGCGAATGATGTCGCTCGTGCAGTCGGCACCCTCGCTGCTGACGCTTCGGGCTCATGCCGAGATGCTGGCGCGGCTCGGTCGGTCAAGCGAAGCCGAGTCGGCCTATCTGGCCATTCTCAAGCAGCAACCGGACGATGACGAGGCGCTACGCTATCTGGTTGCGCGACGACGAGCGGCCGGCAAAATCGAGGAAGCACTGGCCTTGCTCCAGCAGCTTCAGTCGATCAAGCCCGATGCGTTCTATCCGCTGCGCGAGCGGCTGGACATCTTGGAAGGCTCGGGGCAGACCGAGGCGGCGCTACAGCTAATCTCGTACGCGATGCCGCAGCTTGTGGGGGATGCCGAGTGGTTCGAGCGGCGCGGTCGCGTGCTCACCAAGCTGGGACGGACCGAGCTGGCGGTCGCGTCGTATCGGCGGGCGCTGGAGCTTAAGCCACAGAATCCGACGCTGCGCGAGTACTTGCAGGTGCTCGATCCGGCGGCGCGATCGGCGGAAGATCTACAGCGACAGTTCCAGGTCGACATCGATGCGCTGCTGAAGCAGCCTCGGCCCAAGGCGAAGGCAGGGGACAGTGCGCGGGTGCTGCTCGACCAAAAAGTGGTGCGCATTCACGCCAACGGTCTATCCGAAGAATACACCCAGCGAGTGGTCGAGATCCTCGACGACAATGGCAGTCGCGACTATGACGAGATAGGGGTCAGCTACGCCCCGGACACTCAGTCGATCCAGGTGAAGACCGCCAAGGTGATCAAGTCGAGTGGCGAGGTCGTCGAAAGCGTCTCGCAGAGTGAAAGCGATGCCTCGGAGCCTTGGTACGGCCTCTACTACGATCTGCACGCGCTGTCGATTCGCTTTGATGGGCTACGTCCCGGTGACGTGGTGGTCGTCGAGTATGTCCGCTCCGATGTGGGACGACGCAACCTGTTTGCGGACTACTTTGGCGATGTGCAGTATCTGCAAGAAGGCATCCCGGTGCTGGAAGCCCGCTATGTCCTGACGCTGCCCGAAGAGGACCTGCGCCGTCGGCCACTGTACTTCAACCAGCCGCGCCTTCCTGCCGAAGCGACCTTGACGCGCACCGATGAGACACGCGGCAAGGATCATGTGATTCGCTTTGTCGCGCACAACCTGCCGCGCATCCACGACGAGTCGGGCCGACCGGGCTTTGCGGAGCTGTCGTCGTACATTCACGTCTCGACGTACAAGACCTGGGAAGATGTCGCCGCCTGGTACAAGGGGCTGATTGCGGAGTCGCTGCAGCCGTCGGCAGAGGTGAGCCGTGCTGCTCAAGCCGTCGTGGCCAGCATTCCAGCAGCCGACGAGCTTAGCCGCATTCGGGCTCTGTACGACGAGGTGGTCCGGCGCACCCGCTACGTCGGTCTAGAGTTTGGCATCCAGAGCCACAAGCCCTACAAGGTGTCGCAGGTCTGGGAGCGTAAGTTTGGCGACTGCAAAGACAAGGCCGCGCTGCTTCACGTGATGCTAAAAGAGGTCGGAATCGATAGCTCGATGGTGCTGGCCCGGACCACCAAGGGGGGCAATATCGACCCGGAACCAGCGTCGCTGGCGGTGTTCGACCACGCGATTGTGTATGTGCCCAAGTTCAACCTGTATCTCGATGGTACGGCGGAGTTTTCGGGCTCGATGGAGCTGCCGATGATGGACCAGGACATCATGGTGCTGGTGGTGTCGGACTCGCGGCCTCCATCGCTGGGTAAGGGACATCTGGCGAGGACGCCGGTCCTGCCATCGCATCAGAGCACGACCAGGCGGGTGCTTGCGGTGCAGCTCGATGAATCGGGACGGGCCAAGGTCAGCGAACAGCTCACGGTGGCGGGTCAGAATGCCCATCGCTTGCGCGATCATTTCCAAAATCCATCGTCCCAAAAAGAGCGCTACGAAAAGTCGTGGAATGAGTATTTCCCCGGTGCGCAGGCGCTGCACGTGGAAGTCCCGGGCGTGCTCGATCTAGAGAAACCGGTGACGCTGCGCGGCGAGCTGCAAGTGCCGAAGTGGGGCCGTCCGCCGAGTGGGGCGGGCGCTCCTGGCTCGCTGATGATGCGACCACTCGGACGGGAACCGGATCTGTTGCGCACGTATGCTCGGCTGTCGAGTCGTCGCTACGACCTGGTGCTGGGTTACGCTTGGCTGGCCCAAGACGAGGTCACCGTGCAGGTTCCCTCGCGCTTGGCGGTGCAGCGGTTGCCCGAGTCCCGCGCCGTCGAATCACCCTTTGGCCGATTTACCCTCAGCATTGAACAGCATCCCGGTAAGGGCGGCATCGCGGTCACGGCCAAGTCTGAGCTGCGAATGGACCGTCACCGAGTGAGCGCCAGCGAATATCCGGCGTTCCGAAAGTTCCTGTCCGATGTCGACAGCGCGCTCTCTCAAGAGCTTCTGGTGGGCCGTGAGTAAGAAAAACCTACTTTCCGTCGCGCTGGCGCTTGTGATCGGTTGTGGCCCAGCGTCACAGATTTCCGGCACAGATCGTTATCTGACCAGTCCGCCGCTCGCCGAGCAAGTCGCAGCGCTACAAGACAAGGTCGCCCACAGCACAAAGCCCGACGCGATGCTGCTGCGAGAGCTGGGCCTTTCGCTGCTGGTGTCTGGCGATAGCCAAGGTGCCGAGACGCAGCTAGAGCGAGCGCTCAGCCAAGGCCAGACGGACAGCCTGACCTATCTGGGGGCGGCGCTGGCGGCGCAGGAAAATGGCCAGCCGCGACGGATGCAGCAGATGCTGCTCTCGTTCCTGGAACAGCATGTGAATAAGGAGCGGACCGAGGACGCTTGGGCTCCGGCGGTGGCCGAGCTGGCCGCGCATCGGCTACTTGCCCAGGGGGTCGGTGGGACCGGCAAGAGCGATGACAAGCAGCTGCTCGATCGGCTGCTTGCGATTTGGCAGCAGCGGGGACGACTGCCCGCCGAAAGCCAGCAGCTCTTGGCGGCGCTTTTAGGTCAACAGCTTCGGCTGGGTGGTGATGAAGCACTCGCGAGTCGGCTGGACATCGAGCGTGGCTGTCCACCGATGCTGTACGTCAGTGGTCCTCATGGGCACCTGCCAATGCTCGATGTGCTGTCGGCCCTGCCCGGCGACAATCCCGCAAGTGATCCGGCCCGTGGCAGCTATCGGCAGCGGAGCGGTTCTGGCTGTAGTGTGACGATCCAAGGGCTGCCCGGTCAGCCCGGCGTGTTTTTCACGTACGCGTTTTTGCAAAGCTCGGGTACCCGGCCGGTGCCGCTGACGGTCGAGACCTCGGGGACACCATGGGCGCTGTATATCGATGGACAGCGGCAGTACCTGGATAGTGAGCCGGTTGGTCGGCGCTATCTCACGCTGACGCTGCCGGCCGGAGCGCACTCAGTCGGGATCAAGCTCGGTGTGAGTGGAGCGAACCATGTCCAGATGGCGATTCCGGGCGTGCAGTTCTTCGAGGGGGAGCCGCTCAAGGCACTTATTTCGGCAACTCCCGGTACCGGCGTGAGCGTCAGTGAGCGCTCATTGTCCCCGCTGCCGATGGCCGAGACCCGCTGGCAAGGGGCGCTGCGCGCACTTCTGCGGATGCAGCAGTCGTATTTGGCGGGTCGTCCTGACGAAGGGATCACCATCGCGAGTGAGCACCTTGAGCAGACGCCTCACTTTGCGGCGCTGCGGACGCTTTATGCGGGGCTGCTCCTCGATGACCGGAGTCGACCGGAGCGGCTCGCTCGCGATCGGGCGCGGTCGCAACTGAAGCTGGCACTTGTGCACAGTCCCAAGCTTTTATCGGCCCGGCTGTCGCTGACGCGTCTTCTGTTGCAGGACGAAAAGCCTGCAGTGGCCCAAGAGGTGTTGGCGGGCCTTCCCGATGGGGTCGAGAAAACGTGGCAGACCGCGCTGTTGCGCCACCGGATTTTGAAGACACGCGGGTTTGTGGTCGAAGCGGAAGCGGCTTTGGCAGAGGCGATCCAGCTTGGGCCGACCGCTTGTCCGACGCTCGAAAGCCTTCATGATTTTCGTCGCGAGCAGGCCGATGACCGGGGGTCGCTACAGGCGGCTCAGGCGCTTGCTGTGTGCAATCCGTATGCGGACCGCTGGGCGGATGCGCTGCTCGATGGCGGACGGCTGCCAGAGGCCCAGCGCGAGTTTGAAAGACTGCTCCAGCTTGAGCCCGATAATCAGCCTTGGCTGCGCGGGCTGTCACGGGTGCTGCTGGCTCGACGGGATCTTGGCGCTGCGACAAGTACGCTGCTCAAGCTGCGCGAGCTGTCGCCTCGGAACGTCAACCTGTACATCGATTTGGCCAACCTGTACGTCGAGCGAGGCCAGCCCGAAACGGCGCTTCAGACAATCAAGCGAGGCCTTTCCGAGGTTCCCGATTCACCGGAGCTCTCCAAAGCGCTGCATGCGCTCGGGCAGCGGGACTCGATTGATCCCTATCGCATCGACGGCAAGCAGGTGGTGCGGCAGTTTGAGTCCCGTCACGGCGTCTACAGCGGCGAGAGCGCAGTGCTGCTCCTGGACCGAACCGTGATGCGGGTGTTTCCGACGGGAGCCCGGCTGACGCTCACGCACAACATCATTCGTGTGCTTACCAAAGAAGGCATCGAGCGCTTTGGCGAGGTCCATATCCCCGATGGTGCAGAGGTGCTGACGCTGCGGACCATCAAAGCCGACGGCACCACCCGTGAGCCCGAAGAGATTCCCGAAAAAGAGAGCATCTCGGCCCCTTCGCTGGAGGTCGGGGACTATGTGGAATACGAGTACGTCGATCGCGATGAACCCTCGCCGATTGCGGCCCGGGGATTCCTTGGTGACCGGTTCTACTTCGCTTCGGCAGACGCGCCGCTCGATCGCAGCGAGTACTTGTTGGTGACCCCCAAGGATTTGCCGCTCCAGATCGATCTGCGCGGACCGGTGCTTGCTGATGGCAAGCGACAGCTTCCGGTGGCGACGCAGACGGTCGAAGGTGATCTGCTCCTTCACTTCTGGAAACGAGTGGAGGTCAGCCGAATGCAGCCCGAGCAGCCGCTCGATCAAGGGCAGGTCGACGATTGGTCACCATCGGTGCGGGTTGGATCTGGGGTGTCGCTCGAAGGCTATGTGAACCAGATTCGCGAGCGGCGCTATCGGTCGCTGCGAATGACGGCAGAGCTTCTTGATCTGGCCCATAAGGTCGCCGGTGCCGCACAAGGGGAGCCGGAGACGAGCGCGAGCATGATTGCGCGGGCCGAGAAGCTGGATGCCTGGGTTCGCAAGAACATCCATAGCGGTGGATCATTCGACGAGTCGGCCAGCTCGATCTTGGCTCGTCGGGAAGGCCGACGGGACATCTTGCTTCTGGCCTTGCTAAAGGCGGTCGGGATTCCGGCAGAGTCGTGGCTGGCTCGGCCCGAAAACAATCCCAAGCTCGAAGGCTCGCTGCCCGATGTGTTGGCTTTTTCGGAGATGCTGATCGCGGTGGCACCCGATGCTTCGGGAACGCCGCTGCTCTGGATTGATCCGTTCTTCCGCCATACCCCGACGGGGCTTGTCAGGCCGCTGCTGCGTGGTGCGCTGGCGCTGCGCATTCCCGATGCCAAAAATCAGCCGAAGAACCAGCCGGACACGCAGCCGGTGCAAAAGGCCCAGATCGCGCTTCAGCCAAGCGGTGGGATGCCCGAGCGGATGGCCAAGGTGGTGGGCAACCGGCCGATGCTGACCGACCATCGCCGGGTCGAGATGACCGCCGAGCTGGACGTGAGCGGTGGCAGTCAGGTGGTGGTGCGCGAAATCCTGACTGGGCTTGCGGCCAGCGAGTGGCGCGATCAGGTCGAGCACATGGCCGAGGACAAGCTGCGGCAGGCGCTAGAGCAGCGAGCGCTCGGCTACTTTTTTCCAGGGGCGAGCCTCCATGAGCTCAAATACGGACCGATGGATGACGATGGTGCCCCGCTGACCATCACCTATCGGTTCACAGCGCCCCACCTGGCACGACAGCGGATGAGCAAAGATGGTCATCGTCAGCTTGTGCTGCCGGTGCCGTATCCACTGCTGCTGGGACGTCGCTATGTCACCGCCCCAACGCGCAAGCTGCCGCTCATCGTAAGCTACATCACGCCGAGTACGCTCTTGGCCGACATCAAGCTGCCCGCCGGGGCCAAGGTCGCCCAGCTTGGCGAGCCGGCCGCGCAGACCGGGTTTGGCAACTACCGCCGAACCGTTCGCGCCGAGGGCAACCGCCTCCAGCTTTCCGTCGACAGCAACATTTCTCGTCAGCGGGTGCTGCCCGACCGCTATCCGGCCTTTGTCGAGTTTGCCGCGCACATTGATCTGGCCGAAGAGGCCTATGCGCTGATTGATCTCGCCAGCCCGTAGCGGCCTTTGTCAGATCCTCCAATCCCTCGTGACAGCTCCGTATTTCTCGGATTAGCATGGTCTTGTGCTCTGTCGTCGTGATGCACCTTCAGGAATTGGGAAGTGGGCGTCGGGGCTTGGGCTGTCGCTGAGCCTGCTGGCCTGCGACGCCGAGCTGTATCACGACCTCAGCGAGCGCCATGTCAATGAAGCGCTGTTGTCGCTTCGCCAAGCCGGGATTTCTGCCGACAAAAAGCCGAGTGGCAGAACCTCACGCGGGGCCTCGTACACGCTGACCGTTCCTCGTCATCAAGAAGCGCGGGCGCTGACTCGGCTCGGCGAGCAAGGACTGCCGGGGATCGAGCCGCGTCCGGCGAGTACTGGCAAGCTCACGTTTTTGCCGTCGGAAGCACGGACCGAGCAGCTTGCGCAGCGGGAGCTCGCGCTGACCGAGACCCTGGAGAGCTTGCCGCAGGTCAGCCACGCTCGGGTACACCTGGCGTTTGCCGAGCCGGACCCGCTGCTTCCCACCGCGCAGCTTCGCCCGACTGCTTCGGTGCTGCTGCGGGTGCGTGGCCCACTATCCCTTAAGCCTGGGGAGCTGGCCGAGCTGGTCGCGCACGCAGTGGTGGGGCTTTCTGCCGCTGATGTGACGGTGCTGACCACTCAAGTTGATTCGCTGGCGCTGCCCGAAGGTGGGGCCGGGGAAGGGCGCAGCCTGCTTGTGCCGGGGCTCGGTGCCTTGTGCGGCCTGTTTCTGGCTGTGGTGGTGGCGCTGGCAGTGGCGCTCCGGCGGAGTCGACGGCGTGATGACAAACCCCAAGGGACCGAACATGCACTTCATGCGCTCACGGGCTCATAACGAACCCCTGAGATTTTGATATACGGAGCGGACCATGACCGAAAACCAAGCTGCCCCGATCAGCGCGAACACGATTGCCCGAATTCTCGTCCCGACCGATCTGTCGGCGTTTTCAGAACAAGTTCTCGACTACGCGCTGGAGCTGGCCAAGCCACTGGGCGCGAGCATTCGCCTGTTCCATACCGCCGTGCAGCCCGACTATGAAGTGCCGTACCTGGTCAGCCCCGGTATGCGTGGGGCCGCCGCCGCCATGATCGAAAAGGCTGCCGAGGTCGCAGAGCACATCCGCGCCGAGCTAGAGGCAATCTGCCTGCGCAAGTATGTGTTCGGCGTCAACATCGAGTACCGCATGGTCGATGGTCGCCCCGCTGAAGTCATCGTGGAACAAGCGGGCGAGATGCACGCCGATCTCATCATCATGGGCAGTCACAGCCGACCTGGTGTCCGTCATCTGCTGCTCGGCTCCGTCGCCGAAAAAGTCCTGCGGACCGCCCCGTGCCCCGTCCTGATCGTCCATCCACGTAGCAGCTAAGCCCGATCCACAGGCTATTCGGAGGGTGTGGACCCTCCTTGACCCCTGTGGTGCAGGGGTAAAAGAAGGTAACGACCTGCTTGGACCCCTGTGGTGTAGGGGTGAAGGGAGGTCTAGACCAGGCCAAGACCCTGCGGTGTAGGGGTGAAGGGAGGTCTGGACCAGCCCAAGACCCTGCGGTGCAGGGGTGAGTGGAGGTCTAGACCAGGCCAAGACCCTGCGGTGTAGGGGTGGAGGGAGGTCTAGACCAGCCCAAGACCCTGCGGTGTAGGGGTGGAGGGAGGTCTAGACCAGCCTGGCTACTTCCTCGGCTTGATGAGGACTCGGTGCATTTGTTGTTTGAGGATGCGGTGGACGTCTTTTAGCTCGTCAAAGAGCTGGATGTCGCGGTTGAAGCCGCCCAAGGTGCCTTGGCCACTGTCAAACAGGCGGATGAGATAGCGGGCATCGTTGGTCATGCGTTCGCCACTCTGTACAGCGGCGCGGAAGTGACGCAGCGACTCGCTGAGGTCATGACGACGGGTGGGACCAAACAGGACCGCCAGCTCGCCGATTCGGCTTTGCAGCAGCTCGCTCCGTTTGCCGAGCAGCGTGGCTTGTGTCAGCAGCGGTCCTAGGGTGGTCTGTAGCTCACGAAGCTGCATCGGCGCGTGCGTGATGCCTGCCGCCTGTAGTCGCTGTTCCAGGCTGCGCAGGGTGAGCAGGGTCGCGGTGCCTTGCAGGCCAATTCGCATCATCTGGCCGCTATCACCGATCCGACCCAGTCGCTGACTGAGCGAGCCAAAGGCCGCTACCGCTTCTTCCCAGTCGGGACGCAGCTCGTGGGCTTCGTGCAGGATCGCCTCGACGCTGAGATAGACGTTGCGAAGAAGCTGGTCGAGGTCGGCGGCATCAATGCCGGTCAGATAATCTCCATCGGATAGCGGTAGACCCTTTTGGACGTTGCCATCGGGCGGACCCACTTCGATGACCGCAGGCGATAAAAGCGTCGGGTTGCGCGGCACAAACGTCGAGTTCTGGTACAGCCGAGCCCCCGCCTTGCGCAGGATGCGGAGCTCCATTTCGACGAGCGGTCCCTTTTGTGTAAGTTCCTTGGGATCGCCCGGACGCGGCCGGTAGCGACGAATGGCGGTCAGCTCGCCGATGCGCTCGCCCGCAAGCTGGACCTCGGCCCCGGTGTAAAGCTGGCCACTGCGCCGCACGAGCAGGTGGACGGTCAGCGACTTCCCGAGCGTGTGATCCGCGGTCAGCAGCGCCACCGCGACCAAAAACGTGAGCAGCAGCGTCGTCACCGCCCCCAGAAGCAGGTGCAGTTTCTGGTTCCCGGCATCAAACGGTGGGCCGAGACTCACGGGCTATTCCTTCCAGAAGAACTTCCACGGGTTGCGCTTGAGGTCGCGGGTCAGCTCTTTGAGATCGTCATAGACCTGCTGGTCGGTCATCAGCGCTCCCACCGTGCCTTTGCCGCGCTTGACATCGCCGAGCAGCGACTGGGCATCGCTTGCCACCGCCGAGACCTTGCTCGATAGCGTGAGCAGCTCGTCGAGTGAGCGCTGGAGCTTCTTCTTTTCTTCCGGTCCCACAAGGGCAGCTAGATCGCCGACTCCATCGAGCGCTCGCTTGGTCTTTTGCATAAGGGGCGCGATCTCGCCACGTAGCTCCGTCGAGATCGTCTCAATGTTGACCAGCGTCTTGTGTAGCTCTTCGCCGCTGCCGATGCCCTTGTCGAGCTTGGTCACCAGATCGGCAGTCTCGGCGGTCAATCGATCGAGGTCGACGAGCAGCTTCTTGACCTCGGCCTCGTTGTCCCCAAGCAGCTTGTCGAGGCTGCGCGCCACTTTCGCCGAAGAGCGAAGCAGATCTCGCAGCGACTCTTTGTCTTCGCGCAGCAGCCGGGTCACCGCGTCGAGAAACTCATACAGCCGGGCGATGATCAGATCACTCCGGGGCGGATCGATGCCGCGCACCTTGCTACCGGGCTTTAGCAGCTCTTTGTCGCTCGTTCCCGGCGAGATCTCTAGGTACTGCTCACCGAGGACGCCCTGGGTGTTGACGAAAAACTCGGCATCTTCATGGATGGCCTTGCGGGCGCGATCTTCAAGCTGCACCGTCAAGCGAACCTGGACCCGCCGATTGACGTCTTTGTCGAGGTCACCCCCAAGAAAGTCGATCTTTTCGACCTTGCCGACCTTGATGCCCGAGATCTTGACCGGCGCGCCTTCGTGGATGTTGCCCGAAAAGTCGTAGTCGACGTAGATGCGGCTCACCGGGCCAAAGGAAAAGCCGCCGAGAATCGCGATGAACATCGCCAGCAGGCCGAGCGACACCACGACGAGGGTGGCAACCTTTAGCTCTAGGTGCTTCATGGAGGGAAAAACCTACCACAGAAGTGAGCCTCTGATTTTTGGCTGTAGCGGGTGGGGTTTGCTGTAAAACCTTCGCCCATGTCTTTTGACCTGTTGAGTTATCTGTCGGAGCGGCGCGAGCTGGTCGAGGCTGAGCTGGCACGGGTGGCAAAGCTTCCGGCCTTGGTTCACGGCAGCTCGGGGCTTGTGCCCACCTCGCTTGCTGAATCGATGAACTACAGCCTGCTCGCGGGCGGCAAGCGGCTGCGTCCGATTTTGGCGCTGGCGGGGTGCGAGGCGATGGGGCAAAAGCCAGAGGTCGCTCTTCGCTTCGGTTGCGCGGTCGAGATGATCCATACCTATTCGCTGATTCACGATGATCTGCCAGCGATGGACAACGATGACTTTCGACGCGGACGTCCGACCAACCACAAGGTCTACGGCGATGCGATGGCGATCTTGGCTGGGGATGCGCTGCTCACCGATGCCTTTGCGCTTACGACGCAGTGCCCGGCCCCTGCCGAAGTAATCGTCGAGATTGTGCGCGAGCTGTCGTTTTCCGCCGGCTCGCCGGGCATGGTTGGGGGTCAGGTGATCGATGTCGAGGCGACCGGAAAGCCGATTGATCTGGCGCAGCTGAAAGTCCTGCACGCGATGAAGACCGGCGCGCTGTTCGATGTGTCGCTGCGGGGTGGGGCGCGGCTTGGAGGGGCAACGGCTGAGCAGCTTTCCCAGGTGCGGGTCTATGCGCAGGCGCTCGGGTTGGCGTTCCAGATCGTCGATGACGTGCTCGATGTGACCCAGGATTTGGCGACGTTGGGCAAAGACCCTGGGTCCGATCGCGAGGCGGGCAAGACCACCTATGTCGACCTGCTGGGCGTCGAGGGGGCGCTCGCTCATGCTCGCCAGGTGATGGACGAGGGCATCGCCGCGCTGGCACCCTTTGGTCATCATGCCGAGCCCCTGCGCGCCCTTGGGAACTACACGGTCGATCGCAAAAATTAAGCGCAGGGTGTACTTCTTTTCGGGTCGCTGCGATGCTCGTGGCGAGGTGATGGTTCGCTGATGAAGCTCGATCGTCCGTCGCAACCGTGTCTGCCACCGCGCTTTGCGAAGAGTGGTTACTTGCAGACCCTGCTGGGGAACTACTTGCGCTCGCCGCCGTTTACGGCCACCCCGACCCGCACCGAGATCGCGCTTCCAGACGGTGATCGGCTGGTGGCCAAGGTCTTTGCGCCTTCACCGGAGTTGCCCGAGCGGGCGCGCAAGGTGGTGCTGTGTGTGTTCCACGGACTTGGCGGTAACGACGAGCGGCACTACATGCGGCGCGTCGTGGACCTGGGCGTGCGACGTGGCTGCGAGGTCTGGACCGTCAACCACCGAGGCTGCGGGGAAGGGCGCGGGCTGGCTCGTGGGATCTATCACAGCGGCGTCGCCCCCGATATCAGCGCCGTGGTGGCCGAAGTCCATCGCCGCGAGCCCGACACGCTGGTCATCGGAGTCGGCTTTTCGCTCAGTGCCAACGCGCTGCTTTTGTGCCTGGGCGATGGCATGAACGGACCGCATCACAAACCGGACGCGGCGATCGCGGTGAACCCGCCGATCAACCTGGCCCGCTGTTCCGAGCTGATCTCGGCACCGCATCATTTCATCTACAACCTGTACTTTCTGCGCGGCTGCGTGCGCTACGTCCGCCAGCGGGAAGCTGATGGATTGATTGAGCAGGGTCGCTATCCGGTTCACCTGCGGATGTCGCTCAAAGAGTTCGATGATGCGTTCACCGCGCCGATGGGCGGCTTCCGCGACAGCCACGACTACTACGAGCGCTCCAGCGCAATGCCGCATCTGCATCGCATCACTCAACCGACCGTCATCATTCATGCCGAAGATGATCCGTTCATCGATCCCGCCGACTTTCACCGCGCCAGCTTTGGCAGCGGCGTTCACCTGCACCTAGAAAAACACGGTGGGCACCTTGGCTACGTGGCTCGCGACCAGCCGTATCGGCGCTGGCTGGATTACGGAATGGGTCACTACCTGGACCAGCTTCTGTCGCTACTTCGGGCGTAACAAAAACGGACCACTGGGTGGTCAACTTTGGCCATCGTGAGACGGGGCCATCCTTCGCTATGCTGGTACGCAGATGTGTCTGCGTACACCGTGAAGGACTGTGTCTATGATCAAGAACCCTGCCTTGCGAACCCTGCCGCTGTGCCTGATGTTTGCGATGTGGACGGGCTGTGGGAAAGATACCTCGACGGTTCCCTACGAAGAACCACCCACACTCATTCCGGATGCGCAAGGGGTGTACGACCTACACCTGGCACCCACCGAGGTCAAAATCGGCGACAAGCGCTACTGCTTGCGCGGCTACAACCGGCACATTCCCGGTCCGACGATTCGAATTGCCGCAGGTGCTGACCGGCGGGTGCGCGTGAACCTGCACAATGATCTCCAGCGCCAGGACTACCGCGAGATCGCAGGCATGGAGGGCTATGCCAAAAAATCCTGCCATGACTTCAACCTGACCAACCTGCATGCGCACGGTGCCCACGTTCAACCAAACTACGCCACCTCACTTGCTTCCGATCAGTGCTTCGGGGAGGGCTGTGCTTCGGGGGGGCGCTACTACGGAGACAACGTACTTGTGGAAGTCGCCGCAGGAAAAGTGGCCCGGTATCGCTGGGATCTCGATGAGGATGGAGTTCACGAAGCCGGGACTGACTGGTATCACCCCCACATTCACGGTAGCACCGCGATCCAAGTGATAAACGGCGCGATGGGAGCGCTCATCATCGAAGGAGAGATCGACAAAGTTCCGGGGATTGCCAAAGCCACAGAGCGGGTGATGGTGATGCACCAGGTGCCGATCGATTCAGAGCAGACTGTGCCGCTTGCCGACGGAGAAACCTGCCGTGAAGAGACTCTGTCGGTGAATAACTTCCTGACCGTAAGCCAGTTTAGTCCGACGCTTATCAACGGCAAGCTCCGTCCACGCATGGTCACTCCCCCTGGCCAGGTCGAGCGCTGGCGGATGATTTATGGTGGGAATCCTGATGAGATGGGAATCAAGCTCCACCGATCGCTCGACGATAAGTGTGGATCATGGGATGTCCTAAACCCGATCGAGCTGACCCAGATTGCGCGAGATGGACAGACTCTGCCGCAGTTTTACAAAAGCGATACGATCTGGGTATCACCGGGCTATCGCGTCGATTCGATGGTCAAGATGCCGACGGAAAAACAGACGCTGTGTCTGGTCAGCCGGCGGATTCGGGATCTGACCGGATCGGTGATTGCGGTGATCGATGTCGATCCGGCAGCGGGTGAGCCCACGGAAGTGAACCTTCCGGAGCAGAGCGCGGTGTCCGCGCATGCACAGCCGACGAGCTGGATGGGAACGGTAGAAGGAAAGTCCATGCAAGTAAGCTGCGAGAGCGTAAAGACTCCGCAGCAGAAGGTCGTGCTGCTGGTTCCGACCACAGAAGGTTCAGCGACGGTGGGACCGACTCCGGTGCTGGCATCGTGCGATCCGGGGGCCTATCACCAGCAACATGAGATCGATCCCTCTTTACCCACCTGTGTCTGTCCAAGCCCCAACATTAGCTGTCGGCGCTTTGATGAGCGGCGTGCTTGGGGCTACCGCAGCGATCGCGTCATGACAGTCGGTTCATCGGAAAAGTGGGAAGTCCGAGCGTTCGATGGCCATCCTTTCCACGTTCATATCAACCCCTTTTTGGTCTGTCCCACAAACTCGAACAAAGAGCCCAACTTCCCCCACTGGCGCGATACCTACTGGGTGCAAGCGGAAGATGGTGCCCGCGAGTTCCTGATGAACTTCCGAAAGTACACCGGACAGTTTGTGATGAAACAGATGAAGCCAAGTCTTCGTCGAAAGTGGGACTCTGTTTGAGTGTTTTGGGAAGTAGGCGGGAAGTTTGCTAGAGTGCCCGGATGCAAGACCCACCCCTGCTGATCCGGTTTGTCGAAAACACTCGACTGCGTCGTGAGGCTTCGTTTTCTTCCGGTCTGCCAATCATCGGAAATGGTCCTCCGGGGACGTTTGTGGTCTTCCCAAATGGTCGGGAAGTGCCCCTTCCTACCGATCAGATTGTGGCAAGTCATGACGACAGCGGGGCCGCGCTGGTTTCTTTTGGGGGACTTCGCTTTGATGGCTTGGAAGGGGGTCAGTTCGTATTCCGTCGCTTCAAAGAGCTGTGGCCCGATGAGCAGCTCTCCTCGGAACGGAGTCGCAAGATGACGCTACGGGTTGATATGGTGGCAGCGATTTTTGTCAGCGGAGTGCTGGTGTGGCCGACACAGGAGCAGATGAATTGAAGATCTGGGTCGATGCCGATGCGCTTCCTTCTGAGATCAAAGACATCATCTTGCGTGCTGCCAGTAGGGTTCAGCTCCCGACGATCTTTGTTGCCAACAAGAACGTCGATGTCGGAATCGGAAGATGGGTTTCGTTTGTGCGGGTGTCCAAAGGGGCCGATGTGGCGGACTTCTACATCGTCGAACAGAGTACTGCGAAGGATCTCTGTGTGACCGCAGACATTCCGCTAGCGGCCGCGCTGGTGGCCAAGGGACTGACGGTGATCGATCCTCGCGGGGATCTGTATTCGGAAGCGACGGTGGCCGAGCGGTTGTCGATCCGCGACTTCATGGCGGGACTGCGCGATGCCGGAGTCCAGACCGGAGGTCCGCCGCCGTTTAGCGCCAAAGCCAAGCAGCAGTTTGCGGCGCGTTTCGATACGCTTCTACAAAAGGCGCAGCGGGGAAGCAGAGTCTAGCCCACAGCACTTCCCTCTTTGTGTCCATCAGCCGCAGGGAAGTTCACCCCGCTTTCGCGATGGGAGTCATCTTCTGTGATGCACTGTCACAAGCTCAATCACGAAGACGAAGGGATGATGGAGCTGCTAGAGATCTGCGCGCCCGGTGACCAGAACTGTCTGTGTCAGGGCGTCGACATGAGCGGTCAGTGTATCAGCCAAGCTGATTGCAAAGCAGGCGACAAGCGCTGCCAATACGCCAAGAGCGCAACCGCTGCCTATCCGCTACCTCCGGCACCCAATCCGATGCTCTGCGGATCGTAGCTTGCTTCGCCTGTTGCAAGGTACAATGGGAGACATGGAACCGATGCCGCCGATTGTACGGATTGCCATGCCTGCATTGCTGCTCGTGGTCGGGCTGCTGTTCGTGGGCTTTGGTGTGCTGCGCCCAGAGTTTGTGTGGGGTATGGGCAAGATCCAAGCGGGCCGCCGTATGCTTGGGGATGGTGGAACGGCGGCGTTTTTGATCGGGACCGGAGTGGTGCTGCTCTGCGGCGCGGTGGTGGTGTTTCTGAAGCTACGGTCGCGTTAGTCAGTCACAGTGGGAGCGGGGCCACCGGGAGGTCGTCGCCCCACAAAGCCGCCCCCGATCTGGAAGCAGTGGTACGGGGTGGACATGTGTAGGTGTGCCCCTGCCTGGCTGACGGCCCGTGCGATCTCGCTGAGTTCATCCCACAAAAACTGGTGCGGCAGAGCGCGGGCGGTGGGGGTCTTTCTGCGCAGAAAGTCCGTTCCTTCGGGATAAAAGTCAGCTCCCCCTTCGGAATACAGAGCCAAGCAAGTCGATCCCGTGGAGGCGCATAGGTCGGCCAAAAACTGTGCTCCAGTGCAGCAGTTTTCTGTCGGCAATAGCCACTTTTCGGGAGGTGCCAGAAGGTACTCCCAGGTGTGCTCGATCATGATGCCGCGCTCTTGGCGTCGGGTCGCAAACACCGGAGACAGCGCACCATGCTGCTCCAAAAGGGCGGCAGCGATTCCGCTGCGGACGGTCGATTGCCCGCTAAGATTGGGTCCGCTATCGACATGGACCAGCGCGGCTTTGCCTTGGTGCTTGAGCAGATAACAGCAGCCTGCATAGCCGATCAGCGTCGGGTCTTCACCATAGAAAGGAACGGCTACGACTTCTCCGCCTTCACCGAAGGGCACGGACTGGCCGGGTCGCAGCGTGCGGACCTGCGTAAAGCCAAGGTGCAACAGGAGCAGCTCCGTACGAGGTACTAGTACTTGGTTGCGATCCTGCTCAGGAACGTAGATCGGAACCTGTTTGGGAAGTCTCAGTAGCGTCGGTAAGTGGACATGATCCCAGTGATGATGGGTGATGAAGATCGCCGCGAGCGGAGGCAGTTCTTGTGGAAAAAGAGGCCGTTCCTCATCGCTTACGCTGGCGGGTGGGAGCCAGGGATCAACCAGAACAAACTGCCCTCCCAGGTTCGCCAGCAGCGTCGCATGACCCAGGTGTATCACCGTTCCCGGTGGGATCTGCTCCGCGAGGTCGGAGTCTTTGGGTGCTGGAATCAGCAGCCCCTGTGCCACAAGCTGATGCCATAACATGCGTGCCGTGGGGCCGAGCTGCGGAATCAGCTCGCGAACCGACTGGGTGGTGCAGCCGTGTTGCAATCGCTCCAGCAGCTCAGCACAGCTCCGCAACGCGGCGTGATCGTGCTCGGTAGCTGGTCCCGTTTCACTGCGCAGCGGCAGGATGCGGGGCTCCATTCCCGCAGATTCTGACTGTCGGTCGGGGAACATTCGCAGGGTTCGCAGCGGGTACTGAACCGTCTGTATTTGGAGCGGCCGATTCGCAGTGATCGCAAACGGAGCGGTCGTAAGGGTCAGGGCGTGCGAAAGATCCGGACTTTGTGCGAAGGCTTCCTGGCATAGCGCAGTCAGGACGTGCAGGGCTTGGGGAATTGGCAATGGCTGCTGTCGGCTGAGCGCGGCGCTGAGCATGTCGCGGTAGGCCTGCCGAAGCTGTTCCGCGAGTCGTTGCAGAGGGCCGAGGATCGCTGGCGGTATAAACAGACTGATCGGAAGGGAGGACTGCGGACGGACCGATTGACCACGATGGCGCTGCGGCTGCGGCTCGATCTCAAGCACTGCGTACGGACTGAGCGCGACCTGCGGGGGCAGATCCTGTTCAGAGGGAATGTTGTGCAGGACTCCTGCGGAAAGCAGCTCGCGGAGCGCAGCCTCGTCAATGGCGTGGCCCATGTGTAGCTTTAGCAAGCTGTGAAGGAGTGCTTGGGATAGCGTAAGCTCGCGGTGGCCCACAAACGCCCGTGTGTACAGTCGCCCGGCAATCTCTTCTGTTTCGATACGAAGCTTGTCGGTAAGACCGAGCACAGGGCATCCCTTGGTGGATCTTACCAGCCAGTGATGGCGTTCCAGGCGCTACGGGCACCGCGACCCACGGCACCGGCGGCATTGCTGATGCCACTGCCGACCGCAGAAGCAGCACTGCTGACGCCACGACCGACGGCGGAAGCACCACTAACAATGCCACTGCCGACTGCCGAAGCGGCGTTGCCGATGCCGCGACCGACGGCGGAAGCCCCATTTACGATGCCACTACCTACGGTGGAGGCGGCGTTGCCGATGCCACGACCGACCATGGACAGACCGCTGCCGACCGCCGAAGCGGCGTTGCCGATGCCGCGACCGACGCTGGCTAGGCCACTGCCAACGGCCGAAGCGGCGCGACCGGGACCACCGTGAGTGGCCCAGTCCCAAGCTCCCTCGATCCCTCGCTGCACCACTGATCCGGGTGCGTATCGGCCCATGCCAAGTCCATTCATAAGGACGTTGGTTCCCATGAGCGGCATCGTGAGCAGGTCGCCGATCGGGTTTTCCGTCTTGTAGTCAAACGACACCGGACCCGCATCGAAGCCGAAGCCGTACTCGCGGCGGCCATCGTGGTCGGCATCACCGTAGTGGACACGGCCTGCGGCCCCGACACCGACCGATCCACCGAGGCGGATGAAGCGATCATCCGCGCTGTTTCTATCGCTGGTGCCATGGGATACCGCGCCCTCGATGAGGTTGGCCTGGGCGCCAAGCTGCGCGGTGCTGCTGTTGAAGCTACCGTTGGCCGAAGCGTCGAGCGCACCGACCTCAAGGCCGAAGTTTCCGAGTGGGCCGCCGGGCTGGATGCCGAACTTGGCGACCTGGGCATCGGCCCCAAAACCGACGTTGGTTTCTCCGCCCTGATCGCGCCAGCCGCCAAAGTGGCCGTTGGCGGAGAGGACGTCGTATTGCGCACCGTCCGACTGACCATGGGCCAAGCCAATCCCTGTCGAAAAGCCGCGAGCGTTGCCGTGTTGATCGCGGTTGGCCGAGGCATAGGCATACGGTCCCGCAGCTTCGCCGTCCGCGCCATTGCGGTATGGGCTCGCGCCCGCAGTATCAGGCCTCAGATCCTCGAAGAACGTCATCGCTCCCTACTCCTTCAATGTGCGTCTTGCACCAAGTTATCGGGCACGCTTCCAAAAGATTGCGAGCGAAGCGCGACGCAACGCGAGAAGCAAAGCGATGCTCAGGGGTTACGCAGAGCGGACGGGGAGCTGCCACTGTGTGAGCACATCGAGGACTGGCTGGAGTTCTCTCAAGGTACCTTTTCCGAGTCGCACGGTGATGGCCGGCGCAGCTTGGATGATCAGCCAGCGGGGCAGCTCGGGCAGGGCATCGATGCGCATCCCATCGGTGTAGTCGATGGGCACGGCCACCTGCTGCACGCTCGAAAACGGGATGCTCCGCACGAGCTTGTCGCCATGGTGCTGGGTGATCGTGCCGAGCGAGCGATCAAGGACAAAGCGCCCGTGCTGTCGGCGGCGTGACGCGACCACCCCGAGCAGGATCGCGGCACCTACGAGCAGCAGACCCCCGCAGACCACCAGCGGCAGCCACTTCGACGTAAACAGCGCCGCCGTCCACTGCCCAAGTCCGAAGGTTGCGCACAGTCCACCGAGGAACCGCAACAGGCTGTTTATGCCGTGGCTTTCGCAGACACACTCGATCTGCTGTGGATTCGGTTGCTGTGCCGTACCTGCTGGTGTCGATAGCAGCGTGACGGGGTGCTTGGGTGCAGGCTGGTCGATGGACATCGCGATGGGGGGTTCTGGGTGTGCCGGGAGAGTATGTCTTTTGCCACGTTCTGCGGTCAAGCTGCGGCCGTTTCTGCAACCGCTTTCGCTGTGTGCTAGGTTTGGGCCCGTGAACGCGAAACAGCTTGTTGGGATGGTTCTGATTTCGGCCTCTGCCGGATGTCCACAATCGGGGACTCCGGCTGCTCCACCGGCGCAAGTGGCCACGGTCGCAAAGGCGGTGGAAGTGGCTCCATCGGCTCCTGCGCAGGCTGAGCCGGATGGGCCCTGTACGCTAGATACGAAGCTGATTCCGGGGATTGCTGGGAGTCCGGGGCATCCGATTCCTTCGACGATCAATCCCAACGGGAACAGCGAGCTGGCGCAGCTCATGCGGACCATGCAGGCCGATCTGAAACTGGCGCGAGAGGCGATCGAAAAGGGCGAAAAAGTGGGCCCGCTGTGGCCGCGTTTTCGCAAAATTCGTTGTTCCTGGCCGACCAATCAGGCGGATCGCAATGCGGCCTTCGACACAGCCGCGCAGAGCTATCTGTCGGCGGTGCAAGCGCTGGAATCCGCTCCTGTCAGTGAAGCCAAGACCGCATACGGAAGGGTGCTTGATGGCTGTCGCGCTTGTCACGAGCAGAGCTGTAGTGGTGCAATTCCAGCCATTGAGGCGCTGCGAATGACCACCAACGCCAAATAGGGACGAGTCTGATAGCCATCCAGAGAGGTCAATATGAGTACTTTGATAAGACTCTTATTGACTTTCCAGCCACGCTTGCCATAGCGCAGGCTGGTAGCCGATGGAGGATCGCTTTCCCCAGCGCACAATTGGTGTTTTGAGAAGGCGCGGATCTTCGAGTAGGAGCCGCTCGATGTCTTTATCGCCCAACAGAGAGTGCGCCAATCCGCGTGACTTGAAGCGCTCCGATTCACGATCGAGGAGTGCCACCCAACCAGACAACGCAGCGACGGACTTTAGCTCGCCTGGGCTCATCCCGCGCTCGCCGAGGTCGACCTCATGCAGTGGAACGCCTCGTTCCTTAAAGAACCGCTGCGCTTTGCGTGTTTCCGGACACTTGCGCGTTCCAAAGACTTGCCAAGCACTCCCTGTCTGCTTCATCGCCGCTACATATCACGACTTGTGCGCATTCAGTAACGTGCTCGCTATTTTCCGAAGTACAGATCGAGCAGTCCGCTGGTCGCGCTGTTTGTGGAAACGATACCGAGGGCTGCGATCGCAAGGTCGACTTTTCCGTCTTCGTCAAAGTCTGCCGTGGCAACCTGCGCAATACCCACTCCTCCCAGGCTGGTCGTTGGCGGAGGCAAGCTGCGGAAGAAGGGACTGCCATCGGAGGAAAACATAAATCCCAGGCTGCTCGCTTGCGCCTTGTCGGTGCTCCTAACCAAGAGCAGATCGAGGTGACTGTCGTTGCGAAGGCTGA
This sequence comes from Polyangia bacterium, assembly GCA_044228505.1. GTDB lineage: Bacteria > Myxococcota_A > Polyangia > Palsa-1104 > JAEUJZ01 > JAEUKA01. The sequence continues at coordinate 66,705 of JBGAUT010000009.1, forward strand.
AGGCGGTTCCCAGTCCGAATCCAGCACCCACCGTGTACACGAGCTTGCTGCGGCTCTGGCTGGGATTCAAAATCAGGTCGAGCTTGTCGTTGGTTGCACCGGCCTTACTGACGGGAGAAGGAACCGCTAGATCGACATCTCCGTTGCTGTCAAAGTCGCCCGCAATGACTGCCGAAGGTCTGCCACTTAGCTGGATCAGGTTTGCCGGTGATAGGGTTCCGCTGCCGTTGTTTTTGATGAGCCGCAGGTTGCCCGGGCCTCCACCGAAGAGATCCTCACCCGTTGCGACGGCTACGTCGGATGGGCCACCGGAACCGGAGTACGCATGCATGGCCACCGGAACCGCAAAGGAAATGTCGACATAGCTCGGATTGTTAAACAGATTTCCCGTTGTGCCCGTACCTCTGAACCAGCGTACCGCTCCCTTGGGATAGCCAACTCCAGTGGTTACCGTGTCATTGGTCAGGACCAGCAGATCTGGGTATTGATCGGCGTTGATGGGTGCCATCAGCACGGCCGCAGCAGAGGACTCGAAGCCACCTAGCACCGTCGGACTGAGCTTGCTTCGGCTGAAGGTGCGGGCTGAAGTCTGTTCGTAGATCAGTACCTCACCATTTGACCAGGAGATGGCGCTACCTGAGACTCCGGCAGTACCGACCAGCAGCACTGGACGTCCCCCGGGGTTGGGGATTCCGATCGTCACCGATCGGGGAAAAGCATCGAGCTTGTCTTCCAGAGAGACGCGGCCAAATTGGCCTTTGCCATCGCCATAGTAGATCGCGACAAAGCCAGGACTAGAGCTTGTTCGTAGTCCGGTCGCGGTTGCGTAGGCTCCGGCGATCACAATGTCAGCATGTCCATCATTGTCGAGATCGCCCGCAGCGATGGCGGTGTGTAAAGGAACCGCAACTTTTGTTGGGTCCATACTCGCGGCAGCGACAAGTGGTGCCTTGGCATGAGACAGACCAGGAATGCCGACGTTTACCCGCTGCGCAATCGCGGTTCCATCGGTGTGTTTGATGGAAACAGAGAACTCTGGGAGCGTGCTTGGGAGTCCATCGGTCTCTATTACTGTGGATGATAGGAAGCGCACTGGTGTCAGGAAGCGGTTGGCGTCCGAGTCTGAGACCGAGTCGGTAGGCTCAAAGCCGCTGCCTTCCACCACCAGCTTGGGTTGACCCGTCGGTGTGTCAAAGGATAGCTGAGCGCTACAGATCGTCAGTCCTTTGGGACTACAGTAGTGAAGGTCCACTCGCGGCATCAGCGGAGTGAGTGACAGCGGAATCTCACTTTGGATCGTGGCTAAGTCGGGAATCGTCGCCTTGCCTGCGGCCAGTCGACAGCTACTATTGCATGCAGAGACCTCGAACTCGGCACTCCCTTGGGTTCGTCCAAGGAGCTTAACTCCCAGGCGATACGGGCTCTGCTCTTCCGATGGTGGGAGGAAGACTCCGGTGTTTTCCGCAGGTTGGTCATCGACCTTGACCTGGGTCCGTAGCTCGGTGGTTGCGCGTGGGATTCCGGTCACGCTGAGCGCCACCGCAACATCACTCGGAGAGCATGATACCGTACTTAGCAGAGCGCTGTAACAGATGGTAGACAGAGTCCGAATGGGAGTCCGCATCGCTAGGCTCCTACTTAAAAGAGAAATCTACAAAGGGAGTGTCTGCTGGCGGCAGTGGAACTTGCTGACTTGAGACCACGCCACCAACGATACCAGCAACGGTACCGGCAACTACTACGGAGGCGATCACGCCCCAAAACCACGCCTTTTTGTACAGCGGACGGTTGTCCTTTTCGCGCTGCTCTCGCTCTTTGGCAAGCGCCTGCTTGGCCTCATCGAGTGCCTGCTCTGTCCAGGCCACGCGAGAGGAGAGCTGACTCGCCGCCTGTTCGGACTTCTGGCGCTCTAGTAGCAGGACTTCCATGTCATGAATGTAGGCGCGTGCTTCGGGCACCTGTGGGTGCTGGGGGGCCGCTTCCATGAACCTGCGATAGCTGGTGATCGCCTCGGAGGCGCGTCCAGCTCGACGATTGGCGGTGCCAAGGTTGAACAAGTGGACGGGATCCGCAGAGACCGCACACACTTGTTCCATGAGCAGCGCCGATTCGTAGTAACGACCTCCGACATACAGGCGTCGTGCCTCGTTTAGCTTGGTGGCGAGGCTTTGTCCATCTCCTGAGTAGCCGTTTGGTGCGGGCTCGCTGGTGCTGGAGCGTGCGGGCTCTCCTTTTGCACCAGCAGCAGCGACTGCACTGGGAACGCTCATGAGTAGGCTACATAAGATCAGACTGTACACATCCCCATGCTGGAGCGATGAACAGAGAGCGGCGCTTCTCACGACTCAGATCCCCCGAATACTACGCAGCAAGTGTACCGTGTCGCCGCTCAAAGCTCCACGGTCCTACCGTTCATCGTCGGTGGTTCCAGCGTACTGGGGTGCCCGATTCGATTCGGCTCGGGCTGGGATTCTTGCCAGTGCGCCGCTGGGTCAAATACTCCGATCGGTCATATATTAGTCATATGAAATGATTAATATGTAGCCGCTGGATGGACTAGCGCAGGAAGGCTCGCCCTTGCTGGTAGCCTTCCTCGATTGCGTAGTTCATGCGGTCGACATCAAAGTCCCATGAGCCCACGGTGAGTGGTCGACTCGGTTTGATCACGTGGAGCTTGGCTCCGTGGACCATTGGATAAAAGCCCTTGTGCACAAGGGTTTTGTTAACGGTTCCCTCGGCGGATGTGACAACCGCAATGATCTCTGTGGCCCCCCGCTCAGCGAGTATCTCGACCGGGAGGTTATCGACCGCACCCCCATCGAGCAGCCACTCCCCACCGACTCTCACCGGGCGACCGTACAGAATCGGGAAGAAGCACGAACCCATCAGCGGTTCGATCAAATCGGGCTCCTGCCGACTTGAAAAGACAATTCGGGACAGATCCCGCAGCCGCGTCGCAACGATCAGCGCCTCGGTAGAAGCGCTGCGGAGATCGAGGCTTCCCAGGTTATCGGTGATCGCCGTGCGTACGATGTGGCTCATGTCGAACGGCGAACGGTTCCACAGTAGGCGTCGCAGCGAGATCACCTTCCGACCCGCCAGCGCTCGCCACATGGTCGGCAGATGAGCTGCTTTGTTTGCCGCCATGGCCGCCGCGCACAGCGATCCCGAAGATGCTCCCGAAGCGAGAGCTACCGTCAAATTCCCTTCCGAAAGCGCAGCCGCCACCCCGGTGTGAAACGCGGCTCGGCACGCGCAGCCTTCAAACGCGATTCCTAACATGCGGTGATCTTTGCTCCTACCAGCACGCACGAGTCTAGCCGACAAAGTCCCTTCGGAGCGGGGTTGACGGGCGTGCGCTGAATCGGTTTTGATAAGTTCACAGATGAAAGCTGCTTCTCTAGTGCCTTGTCGTCCGGGCTGGACCTGGCGACTTCCGGCGGTAGGGTTGCTCGCCGGGGGGCTTCTGCTGAACCTGTCCTGCGAGCACCGTGCCGCCACCGCCAAATCTCGTCCACGTAAGGCGGTCAAAGTGGCGACGCTAAAGGTCTTTGCCGAGGCACCCAGTGATGAGCCGCCACCGACGGGCTTTTTGGCCAGCGGCGAGGCGCAGCCTGACAAAAATGATCCCAAGGCGACGATCACCAAGTTGGCGACGACGGAAGTGCCGTGTGGCAAGGATTCGCCACCGGGTATGGTCTGTATTCCGGGTGGGCCATTTTTTCGTGGCAACGACCACGGCGGCAAGCCTGATGAGCGGCCGAAAATGCGGATCACGGTGAGCCCGTTTTTCATGGACACCACCGAGGTCACAAACGAGCAGTACTTCCGCTGCGTCGAAGCCGGCAAGTGTGAGCCACCGATCAAGCACTTTGGTTTGTACGTCAAGCCGAAGCAGCCGGTGGTGGCGGTAAGTTGGTATCAGTCCTACGATTTCTGCCACTACGCGGGCAAGCGGTTGCCGACGGAGGCTGAGTGGGAAAAGGCGGCCCGTGGTCCCGAGGGCGACGCCTATCCGTGGGGCAACGATCCGCCCAACTGCAAGCTCGCCGTGTACGAGGAACCGCTCGGCGCCAAAGGTTGCGGCACGGGCACGACCCAGGATGTCGGGACGCGGGGCGCGTTCCGGTATGGCCTGTACGACATGGCGGGCAATAGCTGGGAGTGGGTCAACGACTGGAAGACCGACTGCTACCACGGCTGCTCGCACGAGTGCGGCGCGGCCTGCGACGGACCCGACCCGCAAGGGCCGTGTGGTGGCGGACCGAAGTACTGCAAAGGGGTGTCCGAAAAGCTGCTCAAGGGCGGCTCGTGGTACTTCACCGGCGATCGCATGCGTGGGGCCGAGCGACGCGGAGTGCCTCCGTCGAATCGCGGGCCGCACCGGCTCGGTTTCCGCTGCGCCAAGTCCATCGAGTAAAGGCGGACATGGGCGACGGAGTGCAACTAGTTTAGGTAGTTGCGCTTGATGATGTTTAGGAAGTCGTTGTGGAAGGTGTCCATCTCGCCCGATAGCACCTTGAGTCGACGGGCGAAATAGTTGAACGCCATGACGGCGGGGATGGCGGCGACCAGTCCGATCGCGGTGGCGATGAGCGCTTCGGCGATGCCAGGGGCGACGGTGGCGAGGTTGGCGGTGCCCTTGCTGCCGATGTTGCGGAACGAATCCATAATTCCCCAGACCGTGCCAAACAGGCCAATAAACGGTGCCGAAGACCCGACGGTGGCTAGCAGCGGCGTGAGCGATTCCAGCGAGGTCGTCTCCGAGATCGAGGCCCGTCTGAGGGCGCGCTCGATGTTTTCCAGGTCGCTCTCGGAGTCCGAGTTGTTCTCCGCTTCCGCACGCTTTTTGGTCAGCCGCATCAGCTCCAAGTAGCCCGCACGAAACAGCGCAGCCACGGGCGATCGGCGCAGTTCTTTGGCTCGCTCGTAGACCTTTTCGAGTCGCTTGACCTGCCAGAAGGTGTCGAGAAACTGATCGGTTTCCTTCGTCGCCAGGGTCAACTGATAGCCTTTGTAGCCAATCACAAACGTCGTCACGACGAAGAACGCGATCAGCAGGAACAGCACAAACAGCACTACGCCGCCGGAGCTTAGGACGAGCTGAAACAGGTCCAGCTCTTTTCCGGCAGGCGCTGGGTTGGAAAGCGCGATGGCAGACAGTAGCGTCATGTAGTCGCGAGGGTAATTCGACCCTTAGGGCTGGGTCAAAAGCAAATCAGCCGGCGACGCTGGAGCTGCCCTGGGACTGGCTTGCCGCAGGTCGGTCCGGTCGCGCCTTGGCTCGCTTTGCGGTGAGTGAGCGGCGACTCGGAGGCTGCGGCATCGGTGGCCATTCCTCGTCAGGAAGCGCCCAGAATCGCTCTAGCTCGATGAGGCGCGTCGGTGGATCTTGGCACAGGAGCGCTAGGTGGCTGACCAACTCTGGGCTCGGGTTGCCAGCGCCGGCGCGAATCCGCGACAGATAGCCCTGCGACAGCCCCAGCACCTGTTCCAGTCGCCGCTGCGAGATGTGCTTCGCCAGGATGTCGATGGCGACTCGGGCGCGGGTTCGCAGCGATTGTAGATAGGCCTGCTGCAGCTTGGGCGCGATCGAGTCACTGGTGGGATCGTCCAGATATTCGCTCTGGCAGCGTCCACAGGCGGGTATGGCGACGTCTTCCGGGATGGCTAGCGTCGGCATGGTGCGGTACCGCGTGGTTCGTCCCACGCCCGTGCGTGGCTTTACCGCCTTGGCACCGCAGCGAATACATTTCCGCAACGGCGTGGTCGCGGATGGGGGGGCGCTTTGGTTTGGGGTCTTGGCTGACATCGCAATAACACCGAGAAAACGCTGGTCCGTGCAGACGAGGAGCGAGTCTTCAGACGAACAGATCACGGTGTCAAGCGATTGTGTGAATTGGCTTACATTGCAAAAAAGTGAGTCATTTAAATCCACTACCAGCAAGACCAGATGGCTCGTGTGAATGGACAAACTGATGGGAAAAAAATTCCCATTTTTCAGCGACAACTCGGCTAAAAGAGGATTTAGTACAACAGTTTAATGGAGACTCCATCGAGATGGTGATTCATAGGGGGCCGTTGAGTTCGCTATATGAACTTAAGCGGATCGCCAAGCAGCACCTGGTGGTGACGCCGCCCGAGGCTGTGCCGCTCCTGCTGCGGGCACGGGGGCTCACCATCGAACAGCTCACTATCAGCGAGCAGCATCGTCAGGTTCGATTGCTGATCACCAGTCGCAACGAGCGCGACTTCATTGGCTGTGTGCGCTGTGGCTGCGAACTATGGGATGCCTACCGAATCGGCGAGCGCTCCGCTCTCGGAATGGTCCGACATGATTTTGGACTAAATGCGATTTTGATCCTGGCCACGCATCTCACCGTTGATTGACAAACGGCTGGCCGCCGCTCGCCTCACGGGTTCGGTCCTATCGGGCGAAACACTGGAGTAGAAGGTGCCTACAGCACCGAACAGAACCTGCCAACAGATCTCGGCTGCAACGCGGAGGGCCGGAGCGCCCGGGGCTGTGCGGATCGGACGCCGCAGCAACCGAAGTCCGCAGTCGTTCTGCTAGGTGTGTGGGCGAGAGGGAAGGGCGGCGGCGACTTCGGCGAGTTGTTCGCGGAGAGCGGCGGTTGGGGTGGCAAAGACATCTTCGATCAGCGAGGACAGCTCGGGCGGACCGGCGGATTCCTCGCTGACGACGGCGGACTTGATCTCGGCCTCGATGGCTTCATGGAGCGCGGAGTCGACACCTTCGGAGAGCGCCCCAATCACGCGCAGGAAGTGACGGAAGCGCACCAAGGGATCGCGCTCGCTTTTCCAGACGGCGGTCACCGACTCATCGCGATAACGAGACGGATCGTCAGAGGTCGAGTGCGCACTGACCCGGTAGGTGAGCGCCTCGATAAACATTGGCCCTCCACCCGCTCGAGCGTAGGCCGCCGCGTCGCGCATCGCTGCATAACAGGCGAGCACATCGTTGCCATCCACGCGCAGCGCCGGGATGCCATAGCCCATCGCCTTGTGCGCAATCGTCGGGGACGCGGTCTGGCCAGACACCGGCGTCGAGATGGCCCACTGATTGTTCTGGCAGACAAACACCACCGGCGCTTTGAACACCGCTGCGAAGTTCAGTGCGACGTGGAAGTCACCCTCGCTGGTTGCGCCATCACCCATGTAGCCGGCGATCACCACCGGGTCGCGGCGGATCTTGGCGGCCATGGCCATGCCGACGGCGTGCGGGAGCTGGGTGGCAATGCACGATGACATCGTCACGTAGCGAGAGGCTCGGCTGCCGGGATGGCAGGGCATCTGTCGACCTTTGGTGAGATCGTTTTCGTTGCCGTAGATCTGCGCGATATAGGCACTGAGCGGTAGACCCCGATATAGCGCGGCTCCGGCCTCGCGTAGCGCCGGAAGTACGTAGTCGTTTGGTCCCAGCGCAGCGGCGGTTCCGACGACGGCGGCCTCCTGTCCTCGCGCCTCGCCGTAGAAGCTGATGCGACCTTGGCGCTGGAGCGTCAGCATTCGCTCGTCGATGATGCGAATGAGCAGCATGCCGCGATACATCTTCATCAGCTGCTCGCGGGGAATGCCGAGTGCCGCCACCCGCGCCGGGTCAAAGCTGCCGTCGGGCGCAATATACTGCTGCGGCGCAAAGTGCTCAATCGACGGTGCGCAGCCCTCTACCGAGCCAATGCCGCGCATGGGCTAGACCAGCTCCATGAACATCAGCGTTGGATCTTCGAGCATCCCGACGACGTGTTGGAGGAACAGCGCGCCTTCGTAGCCATCGACGATGCGGTGATCGAGCGAGATCGACAGGTTCATCATCTCGCGGATTACGATCTGTCCGTTGCGGACGACCGGCGTCTCTTTGATCTTGTGGACGCCGAGGACCGCGACCTCCGGGAAGTTGATGATCGGCGTCGCCAACAAGCCGCCCAGCTTGCCGAGTGACGAGATGGTAAAGGTCGAGCCGCTCAGCTCTTCACGACTGGCCTTGCCGGTTCGGGTCCGCTCGGCGAGTGGCTCCAGCGCGGCTGCGATTTGGAACAGCGACAGTCGGTCGGCATTGCGCAGCACCGGTACCATCAGGCCCGAGTCCGTCGCTGCTGCCACGCCGATGTGGTAGCTCTTGCGCAGCACGATCTCATCGCGACTCTCATCGAGCGTCGAGTTGAGGATCGGATACTTCTTCAATCCAGATACGACCGCCTTGATCAGAAACGGCAGGAACGACAGCTTGATGCCACGTTCGTGGGCCCGCTTTTGGGCCCGCTTGCGCAGCGCCACCAGCTCGGTGACATCGCACTCTTCGACGTAGGTAAAGTCCGCCGTCTGGAGCTTCGAGCGAACCATGTTTTCGGCGATCTTTTTGCGCAGACCCCGGAACGGCAGTCGCTCGTCTTCGGCATTGACGGGAACCGAGACGGGAGGCGCAGCCGGACGAGCAACCGGAGGAGTCGCGGGGACTGGAGCTGCCTGAGGCGGAGCTGCCTGAGTAGGGGCTGCTTGAGCAGGTGCCGCTTTGGGCGCGCTCTTTTCGGTAGATGCGCGACGCACATCATCGCGGGTCACGCGGCCACCGGGACCACTGCCGATGAGGGTACGGATGTCGATGGACAGGTTTCGAGCGAGCTGCCGCGTTGCTGGGGTCGCCAGCACTTTACGTCCCGCTGCTTCCGCAGCCGAGACGGTCTGCACCGGACCTGCTGCCGGCATCGCCGCTGGAGCCGCTTGCTTTTCCGCCACGGTCTCTTTGGGGCTCGTGGCGGGGAGAGGGTGACCGGCCGGGGCAGGCTTGCCCATCGAGCCATCGGTGTCGATGACGATCATGACCTGACCCACCGCACACAGCTTGCCTGCGGGGACCATGAGCTTGGCCACCTTTCCGGCACGGGGCGTCGGGATCTCGACGGTCGCCTTATCGGTCATGACCTCGACCATGGGCTGGTCTTCGCGAAGGGTGTCGCCTTCTTGCACCAGCCAACGGACGATTTCGCCTTCGACGACGCCTTCGCCAATGTCGGGGAGTCTGAACTCGAGGGCCATGGCTTAATACCTCGCGGTTTCGGCGATTGCCTTGGCAATGCGCTCTGGCGACGGCAAATACTCAAGTTCGAGCGTGTACGGGAACGGTGTGTCCAGTCCCGCGACACGAGCGATCGGCGCTTCGAGGTGGAGCAGTGCCTTTTCGGCGATGATGGCCGAAAGTTCTGCCCCGTACCCGCACGTCTTGGGCGCTTCGTAGACGATGACGACGCGACCCGTCTTGCGCACCGATTCGAGGATCGTTTCGGTGTCGAGAGGCACCAGGGTTCGCAGGTCGATGACCTCGGGGTCAAACTCGGCGGCCCCCTGTTTTTCGACGGCCTCGACGACGGAATGAACCATTGCGCCGTAACACAGCACGGTCACACCCTTACCGGGACGTACGATCTTGGCTTGGCCGATCGGGATGGTGTACTCACCCTCGGGAACTTCGCCACGCGAGGCGCGGTAGACCCGCTTCGGTTCCATAAATAGGATCGGGTCTTCCTCTCGCATCGCCGATAGCAGCAGGCCCTTGGCGTCGTACGGATTCGATGGAATCACGATCTTCAGACCCGGCGTATGAGCGAAGTACGCCTCGGGAGACTGTGAGTGATAATGGCCGCCGCGGATGCCGCCGCCGAAGGGAGTGCGGATGACCATCGGGGCTGGATACTCACCGCCCGAGCGATACCGGAACTTGGCCAGCTCGTTGACGATTTGGTCAAAGGCCGGGAAGATGAAGTCGGAAAACTGGATCTCAGCGACGGGTCGGAGGCCATACAGCGCCATGCCGATCGCCGAACCGATGATGCCAGCCTCGGCAAGGGGGGTGTCCATGACCCGATCCTTGCCGAACTCTTCTTGAAGGCCGGAGGTGGCACGGAAGACGCCGCCGAAGTTTCCGACGTCCTCGCCCAGGATCACGATGTTGGAGTTCTTGCGCATCTCGATGCGCAGGGCGTCGTTGACCGCTTGGATGATGTTGTATACGGGCATGTCGAACAAAGCTCCTCAGAGTGCGGCGGCCTAACCGTGTCCTAGCTTTTGACGGGGCAGGGTGAGCAGCTCAGCGAGCTGTTCGCGCAAGTTGGCTGTCGGCTGGGCATACACGTCCTCGATTAGCGACATCAGGGGTGGCACGCCGACCGTCTCGACGTGCTGCAGCGCAGCGGTGATTTCTTGGGTGATCTCATCGCGGTACTGGGCGTCAATGGCTGGGGTCAAGATGCCTTTGCGCTCGAGGTAACGGCTGAATCGGGCCACCGGATCACGGCGTTCCCACTCGCGCACTTCGTCGTCTTTGCCTTTGCGGTATACCGACGGATCATCGGACGAAGAGTGGGCAGCGCGACGGTAGGTCAGCGCTTCGATCAGCGTCGGTCCTTCGCCGGCGCGAGCCCGAGCAGCGGCGATGCGGGTCGCCGAGATCATCGCCAGGATGTCATTGCCATCGACGAGCAGGCCTGGGAAGCCGTAGCCGAGCGCCTTGTGGGCAATGCTCGGGGACGCGGTCTGCGCCGACAGCGGCGTCGAGATCGCCCAGCCGTTGTTACGACACACGAAGATCACCGGCGCTTTCCATACTCCGGCGAAGTTCATGCCGACGTGAAAGTCGCCAGGCGAGGTCGTGCCTTCCCCAAAGAACACCGACACCACGGTGTCGTGCTTGAGGATCTGTGCGGCGCGAGCGGTGCCAACGGCCTGCGGGATCTGCGTGCCAACCGGCGACGAGATCGACACAAAGTTACCAGCGCGGAAGCTGTGGTGAACCGGCATCTGCCGGCCCTTGATCGGGTCTTCGGCGTTGCCAAAGAGCTGATTGGTAAAGTCGCTGATCGAATAGCCTCGGAAGAAAGCGATGCCGGGCTCGCGATAGGACGGATAAATCCAGTCGCTTTGCTTCAGCGCGTAGGCGACCCCAAGCTGGGTGGCTTCCTCGCCAGTCGACTGCATATAAAAGCCGAGTCGGCCCTGCCGTTGGAGCTTCAGGTAGCGATCATCGATGAGTCGTAGCTTGATGAACTCCCGATACAGGCGCAGGCAGTCAGCGTCCGGAATATCGGGCACCAAGCTCGGGTCGACATCGGGTCGAAGATTCCCTTCGTAATCGAGAAGTGAAAACGGCGGAGGCGCTTTTTCAGCGACCAGCGCACCGGGAGGCAGAGCGAGCTGTGTCATGGAACGTGGATTCCCCATGAAAGGACTGCGGCCTTTTTATCCCCCTCACTACGGTTTGGTCAAGCCGACTGCGGGGTACGACCTTCCGACCCTGCGAACGGGGATGAGGCCTTGACACGACGGAGAGCGGGCACTACAAGCTGAGGCTAATGAGTCGATTTTTGCTTGCTCTGCGCTGCTTCTTTGCGGTGCTGGTGCGGTTTCGATTGCCCGACGATGCGGCCAAGCTGCTGCCGCCGGAACTCAAGCGACTTCCCGACGTAGGCCGGGATGCGAAGCCTGCAACGAAGCAGGATGCGAAGGCCGATGTAGAGAAAGCTGCCCCTGCTGCAGAACCGGCCAGCGCAGACAAATCGCCCGCCAAGCCCGAATCGAAGCCGGCCGAAGCAAAGCCTGCGGTGGTCGAGACGCCGAGCGGTGCCGAGCGCGATGCCCTTCGTCAGCGCGGCGCGGTGCAGCTTCTATCGGTGCTTCAGCGGGAGGGTCGCCTGATCGATTTTTTGCTCGAAGACATCGATGGCTACACTGATGCCCAGATCGGCGCAGCGGTTCGGGACATCCACCGTGGCTGTCGCAAAGGCCTTTCGGAGCACCTTCACATCGTGCCGATTCGTCCCGAGCCCGATGAAGCACTGGTCAAGATCGCGGCGGGCCATGATCCATCGCAGGTTCGCCTGATTGGTCACGTGACCGGCCGGCCACCGTTTGAGGGTTCGCTGCGTCATCATGGTTGGCGGACTACGAAGAGCAACCTCGCGGACATTCCAGCAGGTCATGACCCCACGGTGATCTGCCCGGCTGAAGTAGAGATCGCAGGATGAGCACCACCAGCCGTTACCTCGTCGGCATTGACCTTGGCACCACCCACTCGGTGATGGCCTACCTGGATACCGCGCTACTTAGCGAGGAAGGTCCACCACCTGTCCCAGTCCTGTTTGAGGTTCCCCAGGTGGTGTTGCCTGGACAGGTGGAACAGCGCCCCCTGCTACCCTCGTTTCTGTATCTTGCGGCAGCGACGGATTTTCCGGCGCGAGCGCTCGATCTGCCGTGGACCTCGGGCCAGGACCGCAACTGGGTGGTTGGCGAGCTGGCCCGGCAGCATGGTGGCAACGTGCCAATGCGCCTGGTGTCCTCGGCCAAGTCGTGGCTGGCCTACGATGGAGTCGATCGCACCGCGCCGATCTTGCCGTATGCCGCGCCCGCCGATGGGCCGGATGCCGTGCCCAAGGTCAGCCCTGTCGATGCGTCGGCGCGATACCTTCAGCATCTCAAGGACGCCTGGGATCACCGCATGCCCGGCTTTCCACTGAGTGAGCAAGAGGTGCTGATCACGGTCCCGGCTTCGTTCGATCAGGTCGCTCGCGAACTGACGGTACGAGCTGCGCACTCGGCAGGTCTTGCGAAAGTGACGCTACTCGAAGAACCGCAAGCGGCGTTTTATGCCTGGCTCGGACGACATCCGCGAAGCTGGCGCGATCTGCTGCATGTGGGCGATGTGGTGCTGGTGTGCGATGTGGGTGGTGGTACCACTGACTTTTCGCTGATGTCGGTCGCGGACCAGGGCGGCAACCTGACCGTCGAACGCATCGCGGTCGGTGATCACATCCTCCTTGGCGGCGACAACATGGACCTGATGCTGGCGATGAGCGTCGGCAAACGCCTCGAACGCGAGGGCCACAAGCTAGAGTCCTGGCAGCGGCGGCAGCTCCTGCACAGTTGTCGCTTCGCCAAGGAAGAACTGCTTGGGTCCGACCGAAGCAAAGAAACTGCACCGGTGGTGGTTCTTGGCCGTGGCTCGAAGGTGATTGGCGGATCGGTCAAGACCCAGCTCACTCGAGGTGACGTCGAAAAATTTCTGCTCGATGGTTTCTTTCCGCAGGTCGAGTCCGCAGCGCGTCCGATGGCGGCGCGACGCATGGGTCTGCAAGAGATTGGCCTACCCTTTGCGTCCGATCCGGCGGTCACCCGGCATCTGGCGAAGTTCCTTGGCGATCACCGACTGCCGACGGCGCTGCTCTTCAATGGCGGCGTCATGAAGGGCACTCCGCTGCGTCGACGAATCGAGCAAGTGCTGTCGTCTTGGGCGGGCCAGCCGGTGCGGGCGCTGACCGGCGCTGACTATGATCACTCGGTGGCGCTCGGCGCGGCCTATTACGGTCTGGTCCGTCGCGGCCACGGACTACGGATTCGGGGTGGCACCGCCCGTTCTTATTACATCGGCGTCGAGGCAGCGATGCCGGCGGTGCCCGGGATGGATCCGGTTCTGCATGCGCTGTGCGTTGCTCCACGCGGTATGGAAGAGGGCACCAGCGCAGAAGTGCCCGGTCGCGAGTTTGGGCTATTCGTCGGGCAGCCCGTCGAATTCCGCTTCTTGTCTTCGTCCACCCGTCGGGGTGACAAGGTCGGTGAGTTCATCGAAGAGGTGGACCGCGATCACGGCATCGAAGAGCTGGCCTCCGTCGAAACGGTCTTGGCAGCGGGCGACGGTGCGTCTCCTGGCAGCCAGATCCCGGTGCGCTTGACCAGCCACGTCAGCGAGGTCGGCGTGCTCGAGCTGTGGTGCGTCTCTCGCGACGGTCATCGGCGCTGGAAGCTCGAATACAACATTCGCGAGCGGTCCGCTGCTGTGGAGGATGACTCGTCGATTGGGCAGCACGACGGTCCCGAGCTTGAGCTTGGCGACGGGAGCTAAGCAGTGAGCGCTCGTTATCTGGTTGGACTCGACCTGGGGACCACCAACTCCGCGCTGGCGTTTATTGATACGCAGGAGCAGCCACGACGGGTCCGGGACTTCGCAATCCCGCAGCTTGTCGGTCCGGCGGATGTCACGGCGCGTCCGACCTTGGCCTCCGTGCATCACCACCTGGGCGAACATGAGCTTCCCAAGGACTCGACGCGGCTGCCGTGGACACCGGCTTCCCAACCTGCACCGGATTATGTCGTTGGAGAGCTCGCCCGAGCCCAGGCGCTGCTCGTGCCGGGCCGAGCGGTGCTGTCCGCCAAGAGCTGGCTGTGTCATCCCAAGGTGGACCGGCTGCAACCGATCCTGCCGTGGGGCGGTGCGACCGATGTACCGAGACTGTCCCCGGTAGATGTCTCGGCTCGTTACCTATCGCACATGCTGTCGGCGTTTTGTCACGAGCGTGGCACAACGATGGCGGATATCGAGCTGACGCTGACCGTTCCGGCCTCGTTTGATGAGGTGGCCCGCGAGCTGACCGTGGAAGCGGCGCGGCGAGCCCAGATGCCGCTCACAGCGCTGGTGCTGCTCGAAGAACCGCAGGCGGCGTTTTATCACTGGCTCTCGCAGCATGCCCGACTCACCGAGGAAGTCGAAGCAGGCGACCAGATCTTCGTGTGCGACATCGGCGGCGGAACGACCGACTTCACGCTCATCTCGGTGCAGAAGTCGGCGGCGCGGGGCGGCAAGCGAATCGGCTTCACCCGCACCGCAGTTGGCGAGCACCTGCTTTTGGGCGGCGACAACATGGATCTGCTGCTGGCCCGTCGAGTCGAGCAGCAGGTCGGTGGCGGACGGCTGGCCTCGCATGCCTTCGCCGGTCTGTCGCAAGCTTGTCGCGTCGCCAAAGAGAAGCTGCTCGGTGAAGATCCGCCGGACAAGTGGAGCATCCATGTGGCCGGTCGCGGCAGTCGCTTGATCGGGGGTGGCCTACACAGCGAGCTGTTGCGGGCCGATGTCGAGAGCGCCATTCTCGATGGTTTCTTTCCGCGAGTGCCTGCTGCTGCGGAGCCTTCGCGCACTCGGTCCGGCTTGCAGGAGTTTGGCCTGCCATATGCCGCCGATGCGGCGGTGACCCGCTACATCGCCGCCTTTTTGCGTCAGCACAAGGCCACGCCCACCGTGGTGCTCTATAACGGTGGCGTCTTGTGTGCGCCCAAGATTCGCGAGCGCATCCTCGATGTCCTGCAAGAGATCACCGGCCAGCGGCCACGGCTTCTGACCAACGATGCACCGGATCTGGCGGTGGCGCGGGGTGCCGCCTACTACTCCCTGTCGCGCCGAGGCGAGGGTCTGCGAATCTCGGGTGGGGCGGCTCGGGCCTATTACATCGAGGTCGAGACCCACGATCAGCGAGTCCCACGTCAGGTCTGTCTGCTGCCGCGAGGTATGGAAGAAGGAAGCGAGCTTACGCTGCCACCGCCGCCGATGGAGCTAAAGCTCAACCGGCCCGTGCGGTTTCGGCTGTTTTCGAGCGTGCTGCGCGAAGGGGACCAGCCCGGCGACGTCCTGCGCATCGAGCCGAGCGAGCTTTTGGAGCTGCCGCCTTTGTATACGGTGCTCCGCCATCCCAAGTCGTCTCAGCAGCGGCCCGTGACGGTGCAGCTTAAGTCGCGGCTCTCCGAGATTGGCACGCTCGAGCTGTGGGCGGTGGCCACCGACAAGGAAGCGGACGGCGAGTCCCCTCTGAAGTGGCGATTGCAGTTTGATCTGCGTCAGAGCGAAGGCAGTCAGCCCGCCGCCGCGCAGCGTCAGGATGGCGGCGAAGAGGTCGAGGCCGTTCCAGCCGAGCAAGCAGGCCTGATCGCCGCCGCCGCCGAGCTGATTCGGGGAGTCTTCGTGGGCAACACCGCCGCCGCTGGTCTGCCCAAGGCGCTCGGGCAAGTGCTTGGGCCGCGGGATGGCTGGTCAACGGCTACGCTGCGGGCGGTCTGGGAAGAACTGAAGCAGCAGCGGGAACGACGCGGGCGCAGTGCGGCACACGAAGCGCGCTGGCTCAACCTGGCCGGTTTTTGTCTTCGTCCCGGCTTTGGCTACGCACTCGATGACTGGCGGGTCAAAGAGGCCTGGCGGGTCTTTAACGCCGGGCTTTTCCACGAAAAGGACGATACCTGCCGCCTTGAGTGGTGGATTTTGTGGCGTCGCATCGCGGGCGGGCTGTCGCGAAACCAGCAAGAGGAAATCTGGAAGCGCGCCGCACCGCTCGTGGTTCCATCGCTGAAGCGCCCCGATCGCAAGCCCGTCAGCCCGCACGAAACCGCCGAAGTCTTCCGGGTCTTGGCAGCGTGCGAGCGGCTCGATGTCAAAAAGAAGATCGAGCTGGGCGATACCGTGCTGGCGCTGCTCGAAAAGAAGCGCAGCGAGTTTGGGCTGTGGGCGATGGGTCGAATTGGCGGACGGCTGCCACTGTATGGGCCGATGGACTCGGTGGTCGCGCCGAGCCTGGCCGACAAGTGGATCGGGCGGCTTCTGCGACTGGCTCCCGAATCGGGTGACTCGGCAGAGGAGCGCTATCAGCTTGCCCACGCGGTGACCGAGCTGGCACGGCTGAGCGGCGATCGGGTGCGGGATCTGGCGCTGCCGATGCGGCAGAAAGTGGCGGACTGGCTCCATGCCCAGCTCGCTGATGAAGAAGGGAAGCGGCTCGCGCAGATGGTGCTAGAGGTCGTACCCCGCGAAGAGCGCGAAGAGCGATTTGCCTTCGGAGACTCGCTGCCTTCGGGACTTCGGCTGCTGGCTTCACCGACGGAAGGCGAGTCTTCACCTGCGTAGGCCGCACGCTCTGGTGTTGAATGCCGAGCGAAAGCTCGTTAGCCTCACCGACCATGAGCTTGTTTGAAAAAGGGCTGACGTATGGACGGTTGGCCTTTGAGGAAGCCAGTCATCGCGCCCGCACCATTGAAGAAGACCTCAAGGCCCGGCGCGAGGTCGACATCGCCGGCATGGTCAACGGGCTCCGCGCCCGGCTCGGTGAGCAGCTAGAGCTGGAAGAGCTACCCATCGACGGCGATCTCCGCAGTCACTCGCTCCCCCTGGGGGTTTCGTCGGTCAGCACCTGGGCCTATCGCAGTAAGAAGGTCCGCAAGATCGTGCTCAGCCACGTCGTGGTCGGTCCCTCGCTGCTCCCCGCCGTCGAAGGTCTGGCGCTGACGATTTTTCCCGAATACGAGTGGGATGTGCCGAGCTTCCTGGGCGATCTGATGGCGCTGCCGTGGTGGGTGTCGGTCAACGCCGAGGTCTACGGGCGCGAGTGGCAGACCCAGAACGTGCTTTCCCCGCTTCGCTCCGCGTTCTTGCGGCTGGGGAGCGAGTCGGGGCCGCTGTGGTGTGCCAAGCAAGCCTCGGGCGATGGACTGCATGCCAAGCTGCGTCCCCGCCAGGTCGAGGAAGGCTTTGCCGCGCTCACCCAGGCGATGTCGCAGTACTTGCAAGTGTTCAACGATCCACCACCGGGCCGCTCAAAGAGCGATCAAGAGGCACTGTTTGCCGCGTTCCACCAAAACGGTCCGCGCCTGCGCCTGCGCCGGCCGTTCGGGGATGCCTGGGCCGAGCGCTACAGCCGCCTTTTGTTTGAGTAGCTCCGCCCGTCCACCCACAAGGCGCTTCTTGACAGCGGATCTTGTGAAAGATAGCTTTCAAAAACCAAGCGAATTTTCGAAGCCCGCCTTTGCCACTTCTTCCTCTTCTGTATAGACACGATGTACCGCAGGTCGCCTTATTCGGGCACCGACAGCGGTTCTCTGTCTACCCGCTCGCGACGCAACCAGGCGCCGTCGCAGGCTGGTGCAAAGGGCTCGGTGGGTTGCCGCCTTTTAACCTGGAGTCTAGGCCGTGCCGAAGGTCGGTAGCGGTCCGCAGTCGACTCCCCCAATCCATGGGTGTCCCGTGCGCTCGGCGCATGCGAACCGTCCACCTGACGAGGGTGCTACGGCTCGCTTCTCCGTCGAGCCTGCCTGGCTCGCGGAGCCACGTTGAGCATCACGGCGACACGTTCAAGAGGTTTCTATGCAAGATACTGGTTCGCCGAGCGACAGCAAGACGCTGCTCGCTGGCGCAGCAGAGGCCCAAGCCTCCGCCCCCGTTTCATCGTCCATCACTGCTTCGACCCTGACCGATAGCGCTGCGATCGAAGCTGTCCCTGTGTCGGCTGCCATTGTGCATGCCCAGCCGCCCACAGGTGCCGCACTCACCTCTGCCTCTCCTACTGCCATCGCCAAAAGCGAGCTGACTGAAGCCGACTACGGTCCCTGTCCGCGCACCTTCGAAGAGATGGGCCTGTCAGAGGACGTGGCCAGCTCCCTGCGCGACATGGGCTTTTCCGAGCCGATGCCGGTCCAGCAGCGGGTGTACCGACCCGCGATTGCCGGGCGCGACCTGATTGTTCAGTCCCGTACTGGTTCGGGAAAGACGGCGGCCTTTGGCATTCCGTTTGTGCAGTCGATTCTCGATCCGAAGGCGGATGTCAGAAACGGCTTCCCGCAGGTGTTGGCGCTTGGACCGACCCGCGAGCTGGCGCTGCAAGTCTCGAATGAGATTGGCCGCATTGCCGCCAAACGGCAGCTTTCGATCACCGCCATTTACGGTGGTGCCCCGATGGGTCGTCAGGTCGACGCGCTCAAGGCCGGTGCCCACCTGGTGTCCGGTACGCCGGGCCGGGTGCTCGATCACATCCGACGCGGCACCCTGAACCTGTCGAAGGTCAAGGCGCTGGTGCTCGATGAAGCCGACGAGATGTTGTCGATGGGCTTCCTCGAAGACATCACCGAGATCCTCAAGCGCTGCCCGCCCGAGCGACAGACGCTGCTGTTTTCGGCGACGATTCCCGATGAAGTGCTGCGCCTGCAGCACCGCTACCTGCGCTCGCCGCTCAACATCCATCTATCGGGCGAGGGCATCTCCGCCGCCGAGATTGTCCATGCCTACTACATGGTCACCGGCATGGGCCGGATGCGCGACCTTCTGCGCGTCATCGAGATCGAGCGTCCCGAGAGCGCGATCATCTTTTGCAACACCCGCGAAGAGACGTCTGCCGTTGCCGAGTTCCTGCGCAATAACGGCCATGACGCCGAGCCCATCTCGTCGGATCTGAACCAGACCGAGCGCGAGCGGGTGATGAAGCGGATGAAGCAGAAGGATCTCAAGTTCCTGTGCGCCACCGATGTCGCAGCTCGCGGAATCGACATCTCCGATCTGCCGTTTGTCATAAACTACACCTTCCCCGAGTCCGCCGAGGTCTACGTCCACCGCACCGGTCGCACCGGACGGGCGGGCAAGCGCGGCATCGCGGTGTCGCTCATCAGCCCGCGAGAGCTTGGGAACTTCTACTACCTCAAGCTGACCTACAAGATTCGCCCCGAGGAGCGCGCTCTGCCGACCGAGGCCGAGGTGCAGACTCTGCGCGAGGGTCAGTTCATGGACCGGCTGCACAAGGATCTCGGCAGCAAGAATCCGGGGCCCGAGTACCGCTCGCTGCTGCGGCGGCTTTTGGCGAGTGAAACGGGCGAATCAGTGCTGGCGATGCTGCTGGAGCAGCACCTAAACCACCGTCCCTCGCGCCCCACTCATCCGCCACAGGGCGGTGGTGAGGGACCGTCTCGCCCGACGGAACGGCGGCCTCCGCGTGAGGACGATCGCCGCCCGCGTGATGACGACAGACGCCCGCGTGATGACGCCGGTCGTCCTGCCCGTCCCGCGCCACGCCCAGAAGTTGCGGCACCCCGAGCCGAAGCCCCCGCGCCGCGTCCAGAAGTTGCGGCACCCCGAGCCGAAGCCCCCGCGCCCAAAGTCGAAGCCTCCGTCCCGCGTCCGGAAGCTGCTGCTCCACGAACGGAAGTGCCAGCCCCGCGTCCCGAAGGTTCGGTGCTGCGCCCAGAAGGACCGAGTCGTGGGGTTGACAGCCGTAGCGTGGGTGAGGATCGGCGTCCTCGCGATGACCGGCGACCCAGTCGTGACGAGGATCGGCGAGGTCGTGATGATCGGCGTCCGGGTCGTGATGACCGGCGTCGCGATGGGGATCGGGACCGAGGCCGTG
The DNA here is from genome assembly GCA_044228505.1 of Polyangia bacterium. GTDB lineage: Bacteria > Myxococcota_A > Polyangia > Palsa-1104 > JAEUJZ01 > JAEUKA01. Next base: position 86,693 of record JBGAUT010000009.1, read on the forward strand.
GACCTCGTCGTGATGAGCCGGGCGAGCGCAGCGCTGAGCCCGCTCCGGTGCAGGCCCCAATCGGGACGCCGCCGGGCACGCCGACCGATATCATTCACACCGATGACGGTCGCGAGTTCTGGGAAGCCTGGGCCGATTCACGCGCCAAGACCTCCAAGCCGAGCGATGCCGCCGCGACCGAGCCAGTCGCCCGTGTGGGCGAGGTGCCCGCTCCCGCCATCACCACCGATGACGGTGGCGATCGTCGCCCGCGCCGCCCGCTGCGTGACAGTCGACCGCCAAGCCCCGGTGAGGTTCGCCTGTATCTCAACGTCGGTCGCCGCGACAACCTAGATGACGTCGGCCTGCGGCAGTTTGTCGCCGCACAAGGCGTGTCTGAAATCCCGATGGAGCTGCACAGCTCGCACGCCTACCTGTTCGTCCCCGAGGAGCAAGTAGAGCCCACCATCGCGGCCCTGTCCGGCAAGCCGCTCGGCACCCGCGCCGTCGTCTGCGAACGCGCCCGCAAATAACTACGGCCGATCCCCGCGTCTTCGGCGTAGCTCTAGGGTGTCTAGGGTGGCGACTAGGTCGCTCGGGCCGTCGACTACGAAGTGGGCACCGGCTTTGCGGAGCCTGGCTTTGGCTTCGGCGACAAGCTGCTCCTGCTCGGCGGCGGGCAGGGCGGTGAGCTGGGCCTCATCGAGTCCGATTTCGTTGCCGCAGCGGGCGAAGGCGACCGTCCACATTCCGGCGTTGAGTCCCTCGGCGACATCGGCCACGGTGTCCCCGACCTTGACGATCGCCGACAGCGGCCACACGCCGAGCTGCTCGGCACAGCGCACCGCCATCCACGGCGCGGGGCGGCCTTTTTTCACATCGGACACCGTCCACACGGCGTCGGGCACATAGCCGCGCTCGGCGGCGAGGGGTCGTAGCTCGGCCATCATCTCGGCGGTGTAGCCGGTCGTCGAGCCCACCTTGAGCCCGCGCCGGCGCAGCTCGGCCAGCATCGGCAGCACGCCGGGGATCAGCTCTGCCCGCTCGCGCAGCTCGGCAAGCTGCATCGGTAGAAACTGCGCAAACAGGCGGTCGATCTCGGCCTCGCCGGGGCACAAGCCGTGGACCTGCTGCCAGCGCGTCGCCACGTCTGCCAGACCGATGATGTCGGCGATGTGATCCCGCTTGGCCCGCCCCATTGGTCCACGGGCCTGGGCCGAAGTAATCGGGACACCCTGGGCCGCAAACAGCTTGTGCAGGGCGAGCACCGGGGCCAGGCTGCCGAAGTCGCAGACCGTCCCGGCCCAGTCGAAGATCACGGCCTGCACGGGCACAAACGACGAAGAGTCAGAGCTTTCAGGGCTGTGGGTCATGGGCGAGCCTCGGTGGTGGATGCGGTCGGGTGAGCGAGCGGCACGGCGATCCCTTGGGCGGCCAGCACTTCGGCGATGGCGGTGAGCAGCGCGGTGAAGTCCGGGGGGTGGAGGTCGCCGATCGTGCCAATCCGGAAGCAGGCCGCGCTGCTGACCTTGCCGGGATAGATGCACAGGCCGCGTGCGCTCAGTGCCTGATAGAACGCCGGGAAGTCAAAGCGCGGGTCATCCGGATAATAGAACGCGCTGATGATGGGGCTCTGCTGGCTAGGCGGTAACAAGGTGCGGAATCCGAGCTTCGCCATGCCCTTGTGCAGAAGGTCGGAGTTGCCTTGATAGCGGGCGCGCCGTCCGGCGATTCCACCCTCTTCGGAAAGCTCGCGCAGGGCCTGCCGCAGCGCCAGCAGCACATGCGTCGGCGGCGTGAAGCGAAACTGCCCGGTCTTGTCGAGCCCGGCAAGCTGCGCGGACAGGTCCAGACTCAGGCTGTGGACGCGTCCGCTCGGCAGTGCGGCTCGTCTGGCGATGACCAAGCCGCAGCCCGGCACCCCTTGCAGACACTTGTTCGGGGACGTCACCAGGAAGTCGATGCCCAGCTCGCCGAGCGGGATCGGGATCGCGCCAAAGCTGCTCATCGCATCGACAATCACCGACAGTCCGGCCTGCTGGGCAGCGGCACACAGCGCGGGCAGGGGGTTCACCTGGCCGGTCGAGGTCTCGCAGTGGACCAGGGCCACGTGGCTAAGCTGCGGCTCCTTGTGCTTCACCTCGGCGATGACGGCGGCATCGAGCGGCTGGGTTTCGGGAAAGCGGCGCACGACGTGGCGGATCTGGAGGGTGCGGGCCAGCTCGGCCAGCCGGTCGCCATAGGCCCCGTTGGACAAAATCAGCAGCGAGCCGACCTGTCCCACGACCGAGCCCAGCGTCGCTTCGACCGCAAACGTCCCGCTCCCTTGCATTGGGATGGCGGCATACTCGGGCTCGTGCACCTGGGCCAAGGCGAGCAGCTCGCTGCAGATCTCGGCCACCGCAGACAGGAACACTGGATCGCGTGAGCCCAGGTCGATCTGCATCGCCGCCTTGACCGAAGCCGTCGTCGACAGCGGCCCCGGCGTAAACAACCGAGGACTTCGCCCCAAAGCATCACAATCAGATTGGAAAGCCATGTTGGGAGAGGAGAATAGCCACCCTGATTCCGCCAATCCAGCGGACAAACGGGCTGCGGGAGCGCAAAATCCCGCTTCCATCGTGAATGGATCGGACGGGCAGGGCGGAAGTTGGGTTCCATTGGGAATGGAGGTGTCTGTCCCGGTCGGAATTCGGGTTCCATTTCAGATGGAAGGCTGAAGCTGGACCGGAAATCGAGATCCATTGGGAATGGAAGGCTGAAGCTGGACAGGATCTCGGGTTCCATCTGCAATGGATGAAGAGATCTGCTTGGGAATCGGGTTCCATCGCGGATGGAAGCGGAAAAGCGGACCGGGAACGGGCTTCCATTCCAAATGGAAGCCAAAAAGCGGGGAGTTTAGGTGTGCGGAGGCGCGGGCGGGGCGGGCGGCTGCGGGGCGGCTGCGGGTTTGGCCGCCGGGCGGCTGCGGTCGGGAATGATGCTGTGGATCTGGGCATCGCTGATGCCGGTCGCCTTGAGGTGGCGCTTGAGGTTCACCAGCGAGATTTGCAGGCTGCGGGCAATCGCGGAGCGCGCTCGGCTGAGCATCGCCACCTGCGCACGCGGAGTCTGGGTCTGCTCAACCGCCGTCCGCAGGGCCTTGGCAGAGTCGCGAATCTGTTTGCCGAGCGCTTTGGCTTTCTTGCCATCGAGCTTGGGGTGCAGGTTGGCTTCGAGCAGCTCGGCGAGTAGCTCCATCTTGATCGGCTGCTCGTCATCGGGGCCATCGGTATAAAAGCCAATTCCATCGGGAAACAGCAGCGAAAAGGTCGGGTCGGAAGCGGGACGACCGATGTCGTTCCAGATGTCATCAGAGACTCGCCCGAGCAGGCCGTCGGACTCCTCGTCTTTGACATCAAGCTGCGCGAGCAGTGGGGTCAGGACAGACTGGGCGCTGCGCACGCGCTGCTCGACCAGATCGAACACTCCCAGTGGACCCTTGAGATACTGCTGGGCCAGGGTCGCAATGGTTCCGCCGCGTGCCTCGGCGGCAGTCAGGGTGCTGCGACAGTCACTGACGATGTCATCAATCGCGGCCTTTTTATTGATGAGAACTCCCATAACAGGTTCCTTTCATTGCCCTTGGGAAGTGGAAGAAAGAGGGCCCCGAAAACGCTAGCGGAGGCGCTCTGTGCTGCAAGCCAAGCCTAGGATTTCTTTGGGGTTTTCCCGACGGTGGAAAATAAATAACTTTCTCCTTTGGCGATGCCGCCCTTGCGACCGATTTCGGCCATGTGGGCGCGATCTTCGGCGGTCTTGGCACCGCCTTTTTTGCCAGCCTCGCGGGCTTGTTCGGGGGTGAAGCGGTGCGCGAGTCCGTAGGCGTGGGCGCTCTTGCCGCCGGCGCTGGCGAGCAGGCGATGGGCTTCACGATTCATGGCGGCAAAGCCTCGGTGGGCTTTGGGCTTGGGCGGACTGTGCGCGGCGGGCTCGGAGTGAGCGGTGGGTTCGGAGTGCCCGGCGGGTTCGGAGTGCGCGGTGGGTTCGGACGGGCCGGAGGTGGCGGGCGAGACGGACGAATCAGAGGGGGACAGACACTTTGCTACGGCGGCTTCCATGGGTGTGGCTCCTTTGGTGAAAAAGCCAGGCCACAATCGGATCGGCCGCTGGGTACGGGCAGCACAATGACCGCTACAGCGGCCTCCATTTGACCGCTACGACACGGGAGGGCTCCTTGCGGCGCATCAAAGGGGCGTGGTAAGTCCAGCCGATGGATGCAAGTTCGGAGAGTGTGACGAGGGTGACGATGGGGGGGACGGAAGCGCAGAGCAGCGAAGTGACGGCGGCGCTGCGGGAGCTGCGGCGGCAGGTGGCAGAGGACTTGAACCGTGGACAGCGGCTGCTTGCGGAAAATCCCAAGCACTCGGCGCTGCGCGAGAGCGTCATGTATCTGCAAAAGGCGCTGGTGTGTCTGCGCGGCGGCGATGACGAAGAGGAGCCGTGGGTGGATGGCAGCGTCAAGCTCGACTGGGTGAGGCTGGCCAAGCAGCTCAAGCGCAAGCGGATGCAAGCGAACCTGGGACAGAAAGAACTCGCAGAGCTCATCGACATCAGCGAGGCGATGATTCGAGCGATCGAAAGCGGTCAACGAAAGCCCAGTCGGGAAGTGCTGCTGCGCCTGTTGGCCTCGCCGCCGCTTGGGCTACGGCTGGAAGACATCACCGCCGATCCGACCGGGGACAGCATCATTCCGACGTCGTGGCTGGCACCGCACTACGATCCGGCACAGCTCATCACGTCGATGGTGGAGCAGCTCAACAGCTCGGGCGGGTCGCTGGAACAAACGACGGCGTACCTGGACTATCAGAGCGCCAAGGACTTTCTCGATATCGCCAGCTCGCAGAGCTACCTCGACTCGTTTAGCAAGCTGGAGATGCTCGATCGGGTGGCGCAGCGGATTGCGGCAGAGTCAGGAGGCGGCGGTCTGGATGTGATCGCCCTCGGTTGTGGGGATGCCAAGCGAGAGTCGAAGCTGGTGGAATATCTGGTCAGTCGCTGCAAAGAGCGCGGCGGGGTCGACATTCGGCTGTTCCTGCTCGACATCAGCCATTTGCTGCTGACGGTGGGGCACAACAATGCCCGCGATGCGCTGGGAAAGTCGGTCAAGAGCATCGTGGCGCTGCACGGCAACTTCCACGACCTGCCGAAGTATCCGCTGTACTCGGAAAAGGATGTCCGGACACGGACGCGGGTGTTCACGATGCTCGGCTGTACGCTCGCGAACCTCGACAATGAGGTCCGCTTTTTCCGAGACACGATGAGTTCAGCCGTACAAGGTGACTTTTTCCTAACGGACTTCACCAACACCTATGCATTGGCAGAGAGCCCCGAACAGATCCGCGCTGCTGATCCACACTATTTGAGCGGGATTCGCGAGGCGACCAAGAGCTGGTTAGCCGGGCCTTTGTACCGCTATCACAAGGGTATCTCCGAAATAGAGGTATCCATGGACCTCAACACCGACTGCACGGTGCGCGGCAGTTATGAGCTGACCTACGTGGCGAACGTCACCGTAGCGGGTACGCCCACCAAGCGCCGGTTTGCGATTTTTCGGGTCAAGCGCTACGACGCCGAAAAGCTAGAAGAGTGCCTGAGTCGCTGCGGCTGGCAGCCGATGGAGCGTCTGCCCTACGGTGCCAGTGATCGTAGCCGCATCACCCTCTCCCTCCTAAAAAAGCGCTAAGCGAAGCGGGCGTGTGCGGTTGCGGGACGGGCTTGTAGCGGTGATGTAGCGGTGCGGTGTGCGGGGACTGCGCTCCCGCAAGTGGCACAGCGGGCTAGGGGGACTTGGCGCGGGGGCGGCTTAGGAAACGGAGCGCTTCCTCTTCATCGTTGAAGAAACCGGGGGGGAGCTGGGTCTCGGTGCTTAGGCGGCGGGCTTGCAGTCGACCGGTGGGGGTTCGCAACAGGATGGCGCGGCGGGCAAAGCCTTCCACCATCCGCTCCACAAACGGCATCATCAGCCGCTCCTGTTCCGGGTCACGGATCATCGGCGCGTCACGCATGTCGTTGAGGAGCACCAGCTCGGCGCGGTCGTGGATTGGAAACAGGCTGCGCAAGATGCGCTCGGTCTCTTCGATGTGGGCGGTGCCGCTCGATTCAACGTCGCTGCGCTTGATGCAAACGATGTTCGAGCCAGTGATCCGCGAGATGGTCACATACTGGTTCTTGAACAGAATCGGCATGTCTACATGGTTACACGCCGAGCGGCACACCGAACAGATTCGGTGCGTGCCGTCCCTCATTGGGCCACCGTACAGCGCGGGCGAGGTGGAGCAGGGCCAAACTTCCCGTACCTTCTCAGTCCATAGCAGGGAGGTTCTTCGAGGTTTCTCGACGGGAGGAAGAGTCTTGCAGTCTGTCCTCCAGGGCCATCGAGGCGGACATCGGCACGCATTCCCCAACTGATCCCGACTGGTAGGGGCAGGGCGCGTATGATCCAGGAAGGATGACGCCCCATGGGCGCTTCCCATACTTGTTTCTGACCGGGGCGAGAACCCCCGGGAGGAGATAACCTATGCACCTACTTCGCGTTGCGCCGATTGCTCTTCTACTCGCTTGCTCGGGTCCGCCAGATACTTCGACTGCCGAGGCGGATATGGCCGGCATCACGAGCGATACCGATATGCAGATAGTGAACCCGTGTTCAAAGGGCTTCATCTTCCTTTCAGGTTCCGGACCTGCGGTGCGCATCGCGGGTCCTGGTGCCGAGCGCATCATTCCGCCCGTAGGTGATCTCTGGTACAGCAACATGGTGGCCCAGACTTTTACGACCACGTACTCGCAGTCTGGCGTCAACCTCACCGGCTCGCTGACGCTGTCGATCGATCAAGCGGCTCGCAAGTTCGGCGTCTCGGGCGTCGCCAATGCCCAGGCTCCTACGGGGATCGCCGTAACATCCCAAGGCCGGCTGAACGCGACGATTGAGCTCTGTGATCCGTTGGCACTTGGCAAGACATACAACCTCACGGTCGACTGTACCGGCATGGACACCGGCCGGGGTGGCACCGCCAGCTTTTCGACCGTCAGCGCGGGCCAGACCCGGATCCACTGCGAGTGGGATCGCAACGCCGATACCTGGAAGAGCCCTGACGGAAAGACCTTTCAGGCTCAGGCCGCGTCAGTGCAACCGCCTATGGTTCCGGGCCCCTCCACGGCGTCGCTGCAGTTCCAGTGGGAAGGCGTAGCGGGCGGCACTTCCCCCATGCCGGGCGGCATCCTCCCAAACTTCAGCCTCAGCATCCAGTAGCGTGTCCCGCTAGCGGCACACCGAACAGATTCGGTGCGTGCCGTCCCTGCGATCGCGAGGCTGGATGGGCGGGGCGGCGTACCAGGGCGCTTAGCGGGGTGGCTCTGTGCAGCTTGCCTGATGCCAGATTGCCAGGTCGTTGCCGGTGCTGCACTGCGCGGTGTCGAGTGTTCCCTTGCCATCGTCACCGACCCGCAGAAACACAGTCCGGGGTCCGGGGCGGGCGCTCGGCCAGTCGCAGCTTAGCTCGGTACACTCTCCGGAATCGAGCGGGGTGGTGAGCTGGGCGGTGCAGGCCACTTGGGCCCCGCTGCGGGGATCGCCATCGTAGAAGGTGCCAAACACCGGGACGGGGGTGCGAGCGCCGCCTCGGTTGCACAGCAGCGCGGACAGGTGCCACTCGCTGCGGCAGTCCCGGCTCGGACTGTTGAACTGAAAGCGGGCGGTCAGATCGTACTGGGCGGGAATCTGTCCGGGCGGTGAGAGCTCGGCGGTGTTTTGGCGAAAGGAGTTGTGGGATAGCCAAGAGTCCGGGGTCGGAATTGGCACGAGCAGCGCATCGCTGATGTGGCTCTGGTGGTAGGCGTGCTGGTTCCACACCGGGCGGGTCTTGGTCCAGCGGTTTTGGGGATCGCGCAAGACCAAGATGCCGCCGCCGACTCCTCCCCAGGGCGTGCGGGTGTCGGCTTCGGGCTGTCCAACGCGCATGCAGGCCCCCAGGTTGTCGTTTGGGACATCGCTTGTGACGACGAGATCGGCGCGGCCATCGCCGTCGGCATCGGCCAGGACGGGCAGCTCGATGCCGGTGCTGCTCATCACCGAGCGAGCGGCCAAGGCGCGACCATCGAGGCCCGAAAAAATGCGCAGCCAGCACTCATCGCGATGCACCAGCTCGGGCACGCCATCACTGTTCAGATCCAGGGCCGCAATGCCCGCGCTTCCCGAGGAGTAATCATCGACCGGGCGCGACCACAGGACACCGGGCTTTCCCCCGGAGCAGCCGAGCGGCTTGGGCGTCTTGGCACAGCGCAGGGCATAGGCGGTCAGGCGCTTGGCCGATGCCACCGCAAAGTCGGGCACGCCATCACGATCGAGGTCAGCAATCACCGCCGGACCGCCCCAGATGCCATCGCTGTCGATGACGGTATAGGGACCGAACACGGTGCGTCTCTGCGCGTAGTCATAGATCCGCAGGGTCTGGGCCCCTTGGGTCGATTCCACGAGCAGCAGGTCCGGCTTTTTGTCGCCGGTGAAGTCGGCCACTTGCGCGTAAAAGGGGTCGTCCGAAAGGGCGCTCGGGGTCTTGTCGGCACCGGTCAGGCCGTCGTAGATGCGGTCGCTGCTGATGACTTCCGCCACGCCATCGCCATCAAGATCGGCCACCACCGGAACCGATCCCCAGGAAGCCGACAGATTGGGCTGCGTCCACAGCACCTGCACCTGCGCTTTCGGTCCACGTAGGAATCGCGCCACTTGGCTTCCGACAATGATCTCTGCGGGTGCCACGCCATCGATGTCGGCAATGGTTGGGGCGCTCCACAGATCGGGGCCGGCGGGATTGCGCTCGCGGACCGGGAGATCCGCCCGGGCGAGTAGCTGGCCACGATGATCGAAGACCAGGATGCGGCGCTCGGCATCGAGGGTGACGATCTCGCCAAAGCCATCGCCATCCAGGTCGGCCGCCGCCACCTGCGCTTGGCCATCGGACAGAAGAGAGAGTCCTTTGCGCTGAAATCGCACCGAGCAGTCGCTGGGCCGCAGCGCGACGAGGAGGTCGGGGAAAGCGGTGGCGATGACCTCGGGCTGGCCGTCTTGATCGAGGTCGGCCACGATCGGAGTCGACATCACTTGCAGGTCGCGCAGGTGACAGGAAACGATCGGGGCGCGGAACTGATCGGGGGAAAAGGAACCCCCTAGGCAGCGGGCATCGATCGGGGCGATGCGAGAGCAGGAATCAAACGGCACGCAGCCGCCGTCATAGCAGCGCTGATCGTTTGAGCAATCGTCGCCGCTCTGGCACAGGCCGAGGTTTGGCAGGCAGACTCCATGCAGACACAGCGCATCGCCGGTGCAGCCGACCTCTGGTTTGCATGGAAGACCTCGGCAGCCATCGGCGTTTTCGATCTCGCGCAGCGGCGGCTTTACGCCGGCATCGCGGGTCGGTTCCTCTGCGTCTTCCTGTGCCCGGTCGGGCCCGCAGCCGGTGCCGATGGCCACAAGAGCCGTCGCGAAAAGGAGTCCTAACCCAGCCGACGCCCGTCGCACCATCCGAGGTTTGCCCGTGAGCGCCCACATCGCCGCACCGTAGCACAGCGGGGTGGTGAAGGGGCTGGCATCTGTAGGCCATCTACGGCAGGCTCTAGGTGGCAATTCCTTCCGAACCGCACGAGGACCACATGATTGATCTGTATTACTGGACGACTCCGAATGGGCACAAGATCACGATGTTTTTGGAAGAGGCGGGGCTGCCCTACCGCATCATTCCGGTGAGCATTGGCACCGGCGAACAGTTCAAGCCGGAGTTTTTGGCGATCTCTCCGAACAACCGCATTCCGGCGATTGTCGACCAGGCCCCTGCGGATGGTGGTGCGCCGGTGTCTCTGTTCGAGTCGGGGGCGATTCTGCTGTACCTGGCAGACAAGACCGGACAGTTCATTCCCGGGGATCTGCGCGGTCGGGCCGATGTGCTCCAGTGGTTGTTTTGGCAGATGGCGGGGCTTGGGCCGATGGCTGGACAGAATCACCACTTTAGTCAGTACGCACCGGAAAAGATTCCCTACGCGATCACGCGCTACGTAAGCGAGACGAACCGCCTGTACGGAGTGCTGAACAAGCGGCTCGCCGATCGTGAGTTTGTCGCTGGGGAGTACTCGATCGCGGACATGGCCTGCTATCCGTGGACGGTGCTGTACGAGCGGCAGGGACAGAACCTGCAAGACTTCCCACATCTTGCGCGCTGGATGGAGACCATCAAAGCCCGACCGGCCACCATTCGCGCCTACGCTCGCGCCAAAGAGATCAACTCGGCACCTACGGTCAGTGACGCCGCGAAGAAGATCCTGTTTGGGCAGACCGCCGCCGTGGTGAAGCCCTAGCTTCGATCCTACCCTTCGTGGTCCTCGCCAAAGATTCGCTCGGCCCACATTCGGCGCCAGTCCGGTCGACCCACGCAGTGTTCGGTCAGGCTCTTTGCGAGCTTGTCGGTGAGCTGGGCTGGGACGGCGATACAGGCACCTTGCCTGGCGAGCTGTTCGGCGCGGCTGACCGATTCCGCCAAGTAGACGTGCTCGCCGCAGCTTGGGCAGAAGCGACGGTCGGCTTTGTCGGTTGGCTCGAGCGTGTTCCAGTTGTTTGGGCACTCGAAGCGGAAGCGGACCTGCGGAGTCTGTGCTGTGGGCGCACTGCCGCATTGGTAGACCTGGGGTGAGCCGGTGACCGTGGCCCACCACACCCCATCGATGAGGGGCAGCAGCTTGCGCAGCGCGGCGCGGTGATGGGCAGACTCTGCGGAGGGCAGGGCGTTGGCGTATTCGGGCTCGGTGAGGAGCCCGTGCAGGCGCAGCGCTTCGCCGCGAACATCACCCTCGGCTGCGAGAAACTGGAGATAGCGCTGTCGAGCCGCCCGATCCTGCGGACGCTGCATGCAGGTGTACAGAAACGGGGCCTCGCTCGGATGACGTAAGGCTTCAAAGAACGACCTCGACATGGTGTCTCTCTCCGCAGCGGGTAGGCATCCATTGTATCGTGGCCGCCATCCCGAGTCTGTCGCGTGCGCGTCGCATTCGGCGTCCCGCGAAGTTGTTCTCCCTGCTACAGCGGCAATTTGTTAGCTTCTGCGGCATGTCAAAGCCAAGCTCCGACCGCCGGTCGAGTACCCGTTCTAAGCCGAGCCGCACCACTGAAGCGCCCAAGCGTCGCAAGTCGAAGACGATGTCCGCTGCCCAAGGAACACCAGTGCTCGACAATCGCCAGCGCACGATCTTGCGCGGCCTGGGCCATCACCTACAACCCGTGGTTCAGATTGGCAAAGACGGCATCAGCGAAGGGCTCTTGTCTGCGATTGCGACCGTGCTGGAGCAGCACGAGCTGGTGAAGCTGAAGCTGCTCGAAACGGTGCCGGGGGATCGTCATGAACTGGCGACAGAGCTGGCCAAGCAGTGCCGCGCCGCGCTGGTGCAGGTGATCGGTCGCAACGTGCTGTTGTTTCGGCCCAGGCCTCTGACCGATCCGCGTCCGAGCCTGGAAATGGAGCTGTAGCCATGCGCAAGCTGACCGTCGCCTTGCTGCTCACCATCGGCCTTGTGTCCTCTGCGCCATCTGCCGCGCCGCCTGTGCCGGCACCTGCTCCCAAAGCGGCAGCGACCCCAGCAAGCGCGGGGCGTGATCCGTTTGCGCTCACGGCGGAACGGTACACGCTGCCGAGTGGCATGACCGTGCTGCTCCGTCGCGATCCGTCCGTGCCTCGGGTGGTGGTGTCGCTGTGGTTTTCGGTCGGCTCACGCGATGAAGCGCCCGGTCGTACCGGCTTTGCGCACTTGTATGAACACCTGATGTTCATGGGAACGCGCCACGTACCGAACAACCGCTTCGACGCGATCATGGAGTCGGAGGGCGGCGGCAACAACGCGACGACCAGCACCGATCGGACGTTCTACTTCGACTTCGGCCCGAGCCATCTGCTGCCGACGCTGCTCTGGCTGGAAGCCGAGCGCCTCACCAACCTGCCGGAGACGATGACCGATGAAAAGGTCAGTCTCCAGCGCGAGGTGGTGCGCAACGAGCGGCGGCAGTCGTATGAAAATCGACCGTACGGAATGGCCGAGCTGCGGGTTTCCTCGGCGATGTATCCAGCGGGGCATCCCTATTCGTGGCCGGTCATCGGCTCGCACGAGGACTTGATCGCGGCCAGTACCAGCGACGTCAAGCAGTTCTTTTACAAGTACTACACGCCGTCGAATGCGACGCTGGCGATTGTCGGCGACTTCAATCCCGAGGAAGCGAAGCGGCTCATCCAGACCTACTTCGGCTGGATGCCCAAGCGACCGAAGCCGGTGTCGCCCTCGCTAGCGGGTGGGGTTCCGGCGATGGTGGTGCCGGTCGAGCAAAAGATTGTCGTGCAAGACCAAGTGACCCTGCCGCGAGTCTACCTGTTGTGGCATGCGCCAGCGGTCAGTAGCCCGGACTATGCCGAGTCGGTGCTCCTGGGCGATGTGCTGGGGAAAGGGCGCGCCAGTCGACTGCATCGCAAGCTGGTCATCGAGCAGAAGTTGGCGCAGTCGGTCGAGGTCGAGGTCGAGCCGCAGCAGCTTGGCTCGGTGCTGGGCGTGACGGTGACGGCGCAACAAGGAGTGACGGCGGAGCAGCTATCGCAAGCGGTGGAACGCGAGCTTGCGGCGTTTGCCAGTGCGCCGCCGAGTGCCGATGAGATCCTGCGGGCCCGGAACCTGCGGCTTCTGGAGCTGGCTCGCGACATCGAGACGCCGCTTGGACAGTCGCTGTGGATTCAGCAGCTCAACGCGTGGCTGGGGGATCCGAATGCCCTGTCGCAGCTCGTTGGGAAGCTCCAGTCGGCGACGCCCGCGAGCATCCTTTCGCGTGCGCAGGATTTGGGGATCGGTGAGCCATCGCGACGGCTGCAAATCTCGGTGGTGCCAAGGACGGGGGCGGCGACGCAAGCGGAGCCGGTAAAGCCAAGCGAGTCACCTCCGAAACAGGCGGCAAAACCGCCCGGTAAAGCGGCACCGGTTGGTCAGCCGATGCGGGCCCCCATTGATCTATCGAAGGCACCGAAGCCGCTCGCTCTCAAGCCACCGACTCCACCACCGAGCGCGCATTTCCGGGTTCATGGGGTGGATGTGACGCTGGTGAAGCGAACCGGAACCCCACTCATCGAGACGGCGGTGTCGATTCCGGTTGGTGAAGCCGATGCGGTGGCGGCAAAGTCCGGTCTGGCCGATGCGGTGGCGTCGATGCTCAGCGAAGGCAGCGACAAGCGGAGCGGCCTTGACTGGGCACAAGCGATGCAAGCGGCGGGCGCAACCTGGAAGGCACAGGTGACATCGGACACCACGCTGTTGACGATGGGAGTGCTCGGGCAGACCTACGCCGAGGCATCCGCGCTGTTTTATGAAGCGCTGCTGCGGCCTCGATTCGAGGAAGCGGAGTGGTCGCGGGTGCGTGGGGAGCGGCTGGCGAGTCTGGAGCAAAAGAAGGATGAACCCGCCTCGGTGGCCGATCGGGTGCTGCGCAGTAGCCTCTATGGTGCAAGCGAGCCGTATGGACGATGGCCACAGGGCACGGCGGCGACGCTGCAAAAGCTGTCGGGATCGGATCTGCGGGCGTTTCACCAGAGCTTCTATCCGCCGCGCTCGTGGAAAATCGTGATTGCCGGTGACTTCGAGCTGAGCCAGGCGCAGGCCGACAAGCTGCTGGGCGTGCTCGGGCGGTTGCCGCTGGCACCGCCGTCGACCCCGCTGGCTCGACCGGTGCGTACGCCGCCTCGGCCGCAGCGTGGGTTGGTGCTGGTCGATAGGCCGGGCGCTCCGCAGGCCGAGGTTCGTTTCGCCAACTTGGTACCGGGCGCGCTCGATCCGGAGCGACCGGTGATGGACATGGCCAACGTGCTGCTTGGGGGAATGTTCACGAGTCGGCTCAACCAAAACCTGCGGGAAAAGCACGGCTACACCTACGGGGCACGCTCGCAGGTGGTGCGGATGGATGGGCTGGGCTTTTGGGTGGCGCAAGCGGCGGTGCGCAGCGACGTGACCACTGAGTCACTCGTAGAGCTACGGTCCGAGGAGCGAAGGCTGCGCGATGAGATGTGCTCTGCGGAGGAGCTGGCCAGTGCCAAAAACGGTGCGATTCAGCGACTGGTGATGCAGAGCGAACGAACCGCCGGACTTTCGCAGCTATATGCGGGCTTTGCGCGCAATCGCTTGCCGGCGGACGAGTTTGCACGGCTGCTCGCCGGGGCGCAGACGGCCACCCCGGCAAAGCTCCAAGAGGTCAGCAAGAGCCGCCTGCATCCAGAGGAAGCGACCATCGTGATTGTGGGGGATGTGCAGAAGCTGTTGCCGAAGCTGCCGCAGGCGCTTGGGGTCACCGACGTCCAGTTCCGTGATGCCGAGGGCAACCCGCTTTCCACCAAACCTGCAAAGTAGAGAAAAGCTGTATTTTCGCGGGGTTGCGGCTTGACGCGCCGGGCCTTATGGATGTAGCAAAGGATCCTACGGTGGCGTCTTCCACCGAGGCCAATATCGACATGCCGCAGACTGATACGAGTGAAGGCCCGCAGTTTCAATTGGCGGGTCAGTGGGTAGCCGTCGCACAGGTTGAAAGAGGCAGGGGCCAAGGCCCGGTGCTGGTCGACTTCGACTCTGAAATTGACCAGCTCTGTCAGCGTCTTGCGGCGAGTGGTCGCAGCGGACTCACCATCTTCCGCTACCCCTCGTCGTAGTGGTCCGCTTCGGCGAGTTGCCGAGACCGGCTAGTTGCTGAATCCAGTTGGTGCTGGGGAACGAACCTAGAGGCTGAGTCGCTGCTTGGCGGTGGCGACCAGTTCGTCGATGACTTGTTCGAGCGAGTGCTGGCTGGTATCGAAGAGCACGGCGTCCTCCGCACATTTGAGTGGGGCGGTGGCGCGGGTCAGATCACGGCGGTCGCGTTCCTCTTGTTCGCGACGCGTGGCGGTGGCATCGGCCTTGACACCACGGGCTTCCAGCTCTTTTTGCCGCCGCTCGGCGCGGACTTCGGGCGACGCGGTCAGAAAGATTTTCAGTGGGGCGTCAGGCAGCACCACCGTGCCGATGTCACGACCCTCCACGACACAGGGGCCGCTGCGGGATAGGTGACGCTGTAGGCCGAGCAGCATGGCGCGTACCTCGGGATGGGCCGAGACCTGCGAGGCACCGAGCGAGACTTCGGGTGTGCGAATGGCCGTGGTCACGGTCTGGTCGGCCAAAAAGACCGCGCCGTCGTCAGGTCCGCGACCAAAACGAATCGGTAGGGTTTCCGCGAGCACCCCAAGTCGCGGACCGTCCGCCCACGACACGCCTTGCTGCTGCGCGTAGAAGGCCAGGCTGCGATAGATCGCCCCCGTGTCGAGGAGGAAAAAACCCAGCCGACGGGCGAGCGCTCGGGCGACGGTAGACTTACCGGCCCCGGCGGGCCCATCAATGGCAATCACTGGATGCTGGATCATGGGTCGACTTTCGTTTGACACCTGGGACCGGGAAGCACTGACGCTCACCTGCGCACCACCACGGTGCCTTGTGCACCAACGGCGCGAAGAGGCTGGGCCGTCGAAAGGCCGCTTAGGGTAAGGACGGTACTGCTGTCTTCGAGGGTCCAGGTCTTGGTGCTGCCGTCGCGTCGCTGGATGGTGCCGAATGTGCCGACAACCGTTAGAGCTGAGCCCGAGGCCCCGAGCGCCAAGAAATGGACGGTTTGGCCGCTGGGGGGCACGGTCGCCTCGCGCCGCCATTTGTCGGCATCGCGACGGAGCACGCGGCCGTACTCACCCGCGACAAACACGCTTTCACTGGTGACGACGACGCCGTAGTAGTTGCCGCGTTCACCAGCATCAATGGGGACGCTGTCTGGGCTCCACTTTCCAGCGCTGCGGCGGGCGATGATGCCGCCGAGTCCGACCGCGAATAGCTCATCGGGCGGGCTGACCGCGATGGCGCGAAGGTCGGCATTGGCAAGGCTGGCGTCGACAGAATCCCGGGACCAGACGCCGCCCATTGGCTTGCGAAGGATGGTGCCCGCGTCACCGACCGCATACAGATCACCGCTTGCCGTCGCAGTGATCGCAAACAGTGAGGTGGTCAGGCCCAGCTCTTTGGCTTCCTGCTGCCACTTATCGGTGGTGCGCTTGACGACGACGCCCGCTTCTCCCACAGCGTACAGGTCGTTGCCACTACTGCCTGCCCCGTACAGATTGCTGGTGAGGACTTTGGCCGCATCGACAGCGGGCTCGATGATCCAACTGCTGCCACCGCGGCGGAGGATGGTCCCAACGTGACCGACTGCAAAGACCTGACCGCTACTGTCGCTGATGATGGCGCGCAAGGTCTGGCCATTGCGAACGCTCTGATCCGGCAACCAGCTTACGCGACCGGAATCAGGCGGCGGGCCGGCATCCAGGCGTGAGGTTGCAAGGTCCACCACGCCCGAGGGCTTGAAGTCCGGCACCTTGATATCTGGGTCCGGCAGACAGCCCATCGCGAGCAGCGGGCCAAGCAGGGCAGAAAGAGGGGTGCGGCGACGGAATGGCAGGCAGAAAGGGCGCAGCATGTGGGGCCAACCTTTTCGTGACAGGCCCGCTGTTGTCAAGTCACAAACCGGTGTATCCGTCGTCGTTGACCCTCTCGGCGAAGGGGTGTATCAAGGTGATTGGCTCATGCTGGCGACGCTCCTTCAAAGCCTTGGGCATAGTCCGCTGGCTCTGTTTATGGCCCAAGCGGTCGTGATCATTGCGGTGGCTCGTGGCCTCGGGCTACTGGTCCGTCACATCGGCCTGCCGATGGTGATCGCCGAAATCCTGACCGGGATCGTGCTGGGACCGTCGCTACTCGGTTGGCTGTGGCCGAAACTGACGGCGGTGCTGTTTCCGACCGCCGGGCTGGGATTGCTACAGATCTTTGCGCAGGTCGGTCTGGTGCTGTTCATGTTCCTGGTCGGGCTGGAGCTGGACCCGAGCATGGTGCGCAAACACGGTCGGGCCTCTCTTCTGATCAGCTTGGCCGGGATTGCGGTGCCGTTTGCGATTGGCGGTGGCACGGCTACGCTGCTGCATCAGACGCTGTCGACACCAGATGTGAAACCGCTGTCGTTTGCGCTGTTTGTGGGCACGGCGCTGTCGATCACAGCGTTCCCGGTACTGGCGCGCATCCTGTCGGCGGCGCGCATGCTTCACTCGAAGGTGGGGACGGTGGCGCTGACCTGCGCAGCGATAAACGATGTGCTGGCGTGGTGTCTGCTGGCGTTTGTGGTGGCATCGACGAAGTCGCACGGCCTTACGGAGTCGATTCGTCCGACGCTTCTAACGGTCGTCTACGTCGCCGGGATGTGGTTTGTGATCCGCCCTCTTTTGCGACGGCTCGGTCAGCGGGGTGCGAGTCGCGAAGGCTTGTCACAGAACCTGGTCGCGGCGGTGTTTCTGCTGCTGTTTCTATCGAGCTTCACCACCGAGCTGATTGGTATCCATGCGCTGTTTGGGGCCTTTATGTTTGGCGTCCTTATGCCCAAGGAAAATGGCTTCGCAGCGACGCTGGCTGATCGGCTGGAGGACTTCGCGGTGGTGTTCCTGCTGCCGCTGTTTTTTGCGTACTCGGGTCTGCGTACGCAGGTTGGTCTGCTAAACCAAGCCAACCTATGGGGACTGTTTGGCGTGCTGTTGTCCCTGGCGGTGATCGGCAAGTTCGGGGCTTGCTCCCTGGCGGCTCGGGTCTCGGGGATGTCGTGGCGGGAGTCGGCAGCAGTCGGGGTGATGATGAACACCCAAGGGCTGATGGAGCTGGTCGTGCTCAACATCGGGCTCGACCTTGGGGTGATCTCAGAAACGATGTTTACGATCATGGTGCTGGTGGCGCTGGTGTCGACGGTGTCAACCGCACCGCTGCTGCGACTGATTTATCCGGATCGCCTCATCGCCGCTGAACTTGCCGCTGCCGAGCCGCCGCGAGCGTCCGATACGTACTGTCTGCTGCTCTGTGTGTCGTATCCAGCCACGGTGCCGGGCATGCTGAAGCTGTCGGCGGCGCTCCTTGGCAAGAGCCGCGAGCGCAGTCGGATCTACGCCCTTAAGCTTCAGCGGGTCAACGAGCGCTCCTCGTTCTACCTGGCGGACGCGAAGGAGCAACAGTCCGGCACCCATGTCCTGCGGCCGGTGCTTCAGCTCGCCGAAGAGTTTCAGATGCAGGTTCGCCCGATTGCGTTTGTGTCATCGCATCTGGCCCGAGACATCGCCAACGTGAGCGAGGTCAAAGGGGCCGATCTGGTGCTGCTGGGCTGGCATCGTCCGCTGTTCAATCGGGCGGCGCTGTCCGGTACGGTGGGGGAAGTGTTAGAGGAAGCTCGCTCGGACGTCGGGGTGTTGGTCGATCGCGGGCTCGGGGCGATTCAGCAGGTGCTGGTTCCGTTTCATGGCACCTCTCACGATCGCGCCGCGCTCAAGCTGGCCCACCGCTTGATGGAGCAGTCCGGGGCGATGGTGACGGTCCTAAGTGTCGTTGAGCGGCGTAATCCACCGCCGAACGATTCGTCGGATATCCAGTCGCAGCTCCACGAGGTGTTCGGCAGCGTCACCGATCAGGTCACCATCAAGCAGGCCGCGCAAGGGGAACCCGCCGAGGCCGCACTCACCGAGATTCGCGGCCGGAGCGACCATCCCTATGATCTCGTCATTATCGGCGTCGGTCGCGATTGGGGACTCGAAGCGCGGCAGTTTGGCATCCAACAAGAGTTCCTGATCCGCGAATGTCCAACCTCTTTGCTCATCTTGCGGGGCTACGATCCGGCCGTGCATGGCCCGAAGCAACAAGCGTCGGCGCAGTCCGCGCTGAGTCCCGATGGGACTACCTCGTAGGTTGCCTATCCTTTCTTATCGGCGCGCTTTCTGATAGATGCCATGAACAACGCTGCTTGTCGCTTGCCAGGCAGAGACTCTTTGGCTCACGCGAGTATAAGAGGCGTACCAAATTCCTAATAAGGAGAACCACTGATGACGACGCAGCAGAACTCTTACGATGTAATCGTGGCGGGTGGTGGGCCCGGTGGCTCGACGACAGCTAGCTTTCTGCGCAAGCTTGGTCGATCGGTGTTGGTGCTGGAAAAGGAGCGCTTTCCGCGTTTCCACCTCGGCGAGTCGCTGCTACCCTGCGGCGGCGAGATCTGGGATGAGCTGGGCATTATGGAAGAGATGAAGCAGCGCTACATCATCAAGCATGGTGCTCGCTTCATTCACAACGAGTCCGGCCTCACGCAGACGTACTATTTTTCCGAAGCGATTCGGCCCGACCATCCGTTTGCCTACGAGGTTCCCCGCGCCGACTTCGACAACCTGCTTTTGCGACGCAGTGAGTCGCTCGGAGCAGTGGTACGGGAAGAGACGACCGTGCGCGATGTCAAGTTCGACGACAGCGGGGTCGATGTGACGGCGCGCTCTGCGGATGGTCACAGCGAGATCCTGCGCTGCCAGGTGTTCGTGGATGCGACCGGTCGGGACACGTTTTTGGGCACGCGCTTCGGTCTGAAAGTCTCGGACGATCTGGTCACCACCAACCTCGCGTGCTTTACCCACTACGAACACTGCAATCGGGAGAGCGGCAAGGACGAGGGCAACATCACCATCGTGCTGTTTGAGGGTGGCTGGTGGTGGTTTATCCCGTTTAAGGGCACCGTGACCTCGATTGGTTGCACGCTCCAGAAGGAATTCACCGTCTCGCGGCGTGGCTACAGTGCCGAGCAGATGTTCATGGCGGCGCTCGAAGCCACCCCGGTGATGCAAGACCTTCTGAAAGGAGCGACGCGGGTTCGGCCAATCGATACCACTGGCAACTGGTCGTATCGCTGCAAGCAGTTCTACGGCGATCGGTTCCTACTCGTCGGTGATTCGGCGGCGTTTATCGATCCATTGTTTTCGACCGGCGTGCTGATGGCGGTGACCTGCGGCAAATACGCGGCGAGCCTCATTCACGAGGCGCTTGCCGATGGAGATTATTCGGCAGAGCGCTTCTCGATCTATCAGCAGCAGGCACTCCTTGGGGCCGATCTGTTCAAGGGCTTGGTCCATGAGTTCTATGCCCGCAACCTGCGGCCTCTGCTGGTCCGTTCGGCGGCCAGTCCGGCCACCTGTGCCGCGATTACGAGCGCGCTGGCTGGCGATGTCTACCGTCCGGCGATGTGGCAGGGACTGTTCCGCGAGGGCTTTAGCGTGCGGGCGACACAGAGCCTGGGAATCAATCGTTCCTCGACGGAGGGTTAGTCACCGATGACCATCTTGGCCGGAGACCTGGGGGGGACCAAAACCCTGCTCGCGCTGTGTGATGACGCGGGCAGAGTGCTCCACAAACAGCGGTTCGCAAGTTTGGGCTATCCCGACTTGGAGTCGATGATTGCGGAATTTTTGGCGTTGCACAGCTCGCTCCCGATGCCGCGACGCGCTGCGATCGGAGTGGCCGGTCCGGTGGTCGAAGTAGGAACCCATCAGGAATGCGACATCACCAACCTGCACTATCGGTTAAGCGGACAGAGTCTCACCGAGAGGTTCGGATTTTCGGCGGTGCGACTCCTGAACGACTTCTATGCCGTCGCGGTTGCGATTGCTCAGGTCGCGCAAGGGCACTCCTTTGACGGTCTGGTGCTGCACTCCTTACAACCGGGTGCGGTAGCGGTCGAAGGTGCGCCGATTGCGGTCCTTGGGGCGGGAACCGGACTTGGAGAAGCGCTGATTGCGTTTCAAGGCGGGTCACCGATCATACTACCGACCGAAGGTGGACACACCGACTTTGCTCCCCATGATGAAACCGAGGTGTCGCTGTGGCGGTTTCTGGCGCGCCGCTTTCCCGAGCACATCAGCCAAGAACGGCTGGTCTGTGGTTCCGGAATCGTGACGCTGTATGAGTTCTTCAAAGAAGAGTTTCCTGATCTGGAGAGCCCGCAGGTCGCCGCAGAGCTTGCACGTTCCGCAGATGCCGCGCAGGTGATCTCTCATCACGCGCTCTTGCAGTCCGACCGGCTCTGTGAGCGAGTCATGGAGCGCTTTGTGATGCTGTACGGAGCAGAGGCTGGCAATCTTGCGCTGAAGTCGCTGGCCCGTGGTGGTGTGTATCTGGCCGGTGGCATTGCGGCCAAAAACCTGTCGCTGTTTACAGACGGACGCTTCGTTTCACATTTTGCACGTAAGGGTCGCTTTTCTGCGCTCTTACAGTCAATTCCGATCCATGTTGTGAAGTGTGAAGAGATCGGACTGCTAGGAGCCATCAGTACCTGCGTGCGGCTTCCGGTCGAAGGGTAAGTGAACCAGATGTTAGCGAAGACTGCGCAGCGCGTTGGGTGGTTGTGGTCTGGGTGCGTACTCCTTGTCGCCTGTCAGCGGACGACTGCGTTGCCGGCGATTGAGGCCGCTCCGACCGTCTCTGCGGAAGCGCGGGCGACTGGGGCCAAGCTGTTTGCGGAGCACTGTGTTCGCTGTCACGGAGTCACCGGTTGGGGCGATGGACCCGAAGCGCTCAGCAATCGCAAGGTCCGCGTGCAAGACCTCGGTGACCCGGTGTGGCAGTCCAATGTTTCGAACGATCGACTGCGGGCGGCGATCTTGCGCGGCGGTCCGGGGGTACGCAAAAGTCCGGCGATGCCCGCGTTTCCTCAGCTTGGCAAAAGTCGCGAGGAGCTGGACGGCTTGATTGCGCACATCCGTGGCGTGGTTCGAGCGAGTCCCTAAGCTGAGCAAGTCGTTCGAGAGCGCAGGTTTTTGTGATATGTAGTCGTCATCGTGACGACCTGGAAGTGCCGCAAGTGCAGCTACGTTTATGATCCTGCCGTTGGAGATCCCGATGGTGGAATTCCTGCGGGGACTCCCTTTGCACGGATTCCTGACTCCTGGCGCTGTCCGATCTGTGGAGCCAAAAAGAGCGACTTTTACGAGCTCGACGCCGCTCCGCCCAAGGCGACTCCGCAGCAGCAGCAAGCTCCGCAGTCGACCCACAATGCCGAGCCGCGCTCTGTGGTCGAGCACTCGACTCCAGCGCGGACGGTTTCGAATGGACAATGGACCGTGGGTTCACTAAAGGGCATACCCTCGCCGTAATTACATGCGCCCTTGCTTGCGTAGCTCTGCGCCCATGGCCGCGATGCGCTGCTCGGACGCATGCAGGGCGTCGGCGCTGGTGTGAACAGAGTTTCTTCCCACCACCAGCGGATAGGGATGTCGCGGCGCGGTTCCAATCATCAAGCTCGCCGGTCCGTCCGCTACAAAATGAAGCGCTCCGGGCTCACGGTCGAAAATGACAAGTTCTTCACTGCACGCGACCTCACCAACACGGACGATACCGGAATAGACAAAGGCCCAGACCACATCGTGGCCTTCCGGTGGAACGTAGGACCACGGAATTCCTGCGCGTAGCGAGACATCGAAGTAGTTGACTGGATAAGGAGTCTCGATGGGACTCCGTACGCCCGCATACTCTCCGAGCAGTACTCCTACTCCTTCGGTAGACTTCACCTCCGATGGCGCAATGTACATTGCAGAGGGAGTCCCCTGTTCTTGTTCGGGAGGCAGCGCAATCCAGAGCTGAAATCCGATCGCGTTGTCACCGACCTGCTTCATCCCAGCTCGATGCCAGATACAGCCGCCGGTGTTGACCCATTCCAGGCCACGTGCCTTGACGATCCCGTTCTGCCCAGTGGTGTCTTCGTAGATGATGTCCACCGCTTGCTGATAGGTGATCGTGGCGATGCCTGAATGAGGATGAAATCCGAAGCCGCCACCTTGCGGAATCGTGCCGTGGGTAAAGTCCAAAAAGACAAATGGCTTGAGTCGCTCTCCCAGGTCTTCCGGACTGACGATTCTACGGATGAAGCCGTGCTCGATTCCTACGTGGCGCTTCTCGATGCTCCGGGCTCGCATGCTCGGTTCCTTGCTTTCGTGTCGCACGCATGAGGTCTGTGATGCCACACACGGCAGTGGAGCGGCAATCATGCCAGACAATTCGACCCAGAGAAACGTCGGAATATGCAGCGCAATGCAAGCTGCCGGAACGTCACATGCTGCGTAAGCAGGCACCCACTTCTTGCTACAGGGGGAAATGTCTGTCTGGGTAGGAGCCTGTTTTTAGTACACCGAGATCTGGGTGAGGAGTCCGAGCTGATGTTCCACGGCGGCTTTCGTGATGTCGCTTAGGACTCCGTAGCGGGCGATGAGCTTTGCGCGATGGCGATCCACGTAGACGGCCCAGTTGGCCTCTGCTTCCACTTGCTGGTTGGGTTTGTCGCCCCGGACCGAAACCACAGAAGCCCGTCCCGTCCAGGAGGATCGTAGGACAGGCACAAAGTAGGAAAGGCGTAGGTATCCGCCGTGCGTCAGCAGCGTTTTCTCGGAATCCGTCCTCCTTCGGCCGATGTATTCAAGTGCACCGTCGAAGCGAGCCCAGCGAAACTGCGCACTGGCGTTCCACAGCGTGTCTTCCACTTGCGGTGCCGGAGTGGCGGTAGACGGTGGCTGCCAGCGGTTCCACAGCACTCCTGCTTCTAAGGTGACGTGCGGCAAGCTACCGTCAAAATCAACGGCTCCGGAATAGGGATTCCCGGTCAGGTGCAGAGCCAGTCGGGCGACCACGGCGGGGCTTGTGTCAACCGCATGAGTGAGGGCTTCGCCATCGCCGTTCCAGACTCCGAGCACGTATTCCAAACGCTGTCTCCACAGACGACCCCCGACCCGCACCCCATAGTCACGGCCAGGCAGAAGCAGTCGCGACGCCAGCGCACGATCGACAGTGGACAGTGACTGCGCCGATTCGATCCACTCTCTTACGATCGGTAGCTTGAATCGCCCGATCCGAAACGCCAGCCCATCGATTGGCTCCCACTCAACAAAGGCGTCGTTGATCTCGATCTCACGCTGAACGCTACGACCGATCATCAAGCGATAGCGGAGTCGTGATGTGAAAGCATGTCCTGATCCACAGATTCGAGCACGCGGTACCGTGAAGTCGCTGCGAACGAGCTCTGTGCTCTGGAGTGCGGCGGCGTACTGAATCTGGGCAAAGGCGCTTCCTTGCAGAGAGAATCGTGTGCCTGACATAGACAGAATGCTGTCTTCTCCATGGCTACAGCGTGAGGACTGCGCCTTGGCTGCTGGTGTTTCGAATACTCCGACCAGAAGAACGAGTCCGACCAGCGAGAAGATTCGACCAAGGGCACCCATTTGAACAGCGATCTCGAACCGAACCTGGGACATTGCTGCGACGCTCCATGCGGCCTTTGGGGTCCGCTCTTCGTATCACAACAGCAACCCAAGTGCCGCAGCGCTGCCTCGTCTCATGGGCGTCATCTCTTACGCCTGGTCGGTCAGAGATGTTTCACTTTTGAAACCTCGTGAAGCAGTGGGCCCTTACTTCCTGTGTCACTGGCTACGCTGGGTGGAGGTTCGGTGAGCTTGTCTTCTGCGATCCAGTTGTACAGAGTCTTTACATCGACACCGAGCTTGTCTGCTGCTTGGCCCTTGTGACCTCCGACCTGTGCGAGAACCCATGCTGCGTAGCGGCGCTGTATCAGTCGGATCGGTAAGATCTCACCTGTCATCGCGAAGGGAATCGTTGGCTCAGAACCTACAATGCTCAACGGCAAATCCGGTGTTCCGACCTCTTGAGTGCTTCCGAGCACCACGATTCGTTCCAGAACATGGCTCAGTTCGCGGACGTTGCCGGGCCAGTCGTACGTAAGCAGTCGCTTCATGGCATCGGCGCTGATCCGCAGGACCGGAGAGTGCGGATGACGGGCGCGGTGTTCATGCAGAAAGTGCGCGATCAGCAGGGGCAGATCCTCCCGGCGACGACGTAGTGCAGGTAGCGAAACGGAGATTACATCCAGTCGAAAGTACAGATCCTCGCGGAACTTGCCGAGCTTGACCGCCTCGCGCAAGTCACAATGGGTAGCAGCGAGTATGCGGACGCTGATCCGGATCGAACGGTTGGCACCGACCGGTCGCACCAACCCTTCCTCCAGAACGTGCAGCAACTTGACTTGTAGCATGGCTGGAAGATCCCCAATCTCATCGAGAAACAGAGTTCCTCCATCGGCTTCCGCAAGGAGTCCTTTTCGCGCTTGTGCTGCTCCGGTAAACGCTCCCTTTTCATGTCCAAACAGCTCACTTTCGAGCAGTTGCTCCGGGAGCGCTCCGCAGTTGAGAGAGATCAGCGGCCCTTTGGCACGACGGCTCTCTGCATGTACAACGCGGGCGAATAGACTCTTGCCGGTTCCGGTCTCTCCGCCGATAAGTAGTGGTACATCGGTCACTGCGATTCGATCGAGAAACTCAAACAAACCGAGCATGGCCGGACTGTGACCGATCAGAGCACTCCGTCCGCTGCGTGCGCGCAAGGTGGCGAGCAGGGTCGAAGCCTCCCGCTTGCTTCTTGATTCCTCTAGCGCACGGCGAAGGAAGATCACCAGCTCCTCCAACTTGAACGGTTTGGTCAGATAGTGCGCGGCTCCTTGACGAATCGACTCGATGGCGCTGTCGATGGCACCATGCGCGGTCATCATCAGCACCGGGCGCTCCGGGGCCAAGCGACGCGATAGCTTGAGCAGAGTCATGCCATCGACCTCGGGCATTCGCAGATCGGTGACCACCGCATCAAAGGAATCGGATTCTAGCAGCGAGGCCGCCTTCTTTCCTGAACCGATCGGAATCGCATCGAAGCCGTGGTCGTGGAGCCCTTCACAGAGCGTCTCGGCCATCGCCAGCTGATCATCGACCACCAGAATCTGCGGCTTGCGTTCAAGAGACATGGAGTTCCTCTGGGAGAAGTGGCAAGGTGATTTCCGCGCAGGTACCGCCCTCAGCGCGTGGAGAGATGCGTAAGGTGCCATGGTGGCTTTTCACGATCTCATGGGCGATTGCAAGTCCCAGGCCTGCACCTTGTCCGAGTGGCTTGGTCGTAAAGAACGGCTCCATGGCCCGCGCCGCCGCCTCCGCAGAGATTCCCGATCCATTATCAATAACCCGGAACAGCGCAACACTCTCTGTAGCGCGCACAGACAAGTTGACGCACGGATTCCCTTGTGGGCCTAGCATGCACGCATCGCAGGCATTCAGCAGTAGATTCACCAGTGCGTGTTCCAGGAGTCGATGATCACCGCGTAGCTGGTACGGAGTCTCGGTTTCCTCGACTTGGAGCATGACGCCAGCCTCTGTGAATCGATGCTCAACCAGTGCTACTGCGGCATTTGATACGTCGCTGGGAGTCAGTATTTTGGCTCCCATACTCTGTCCTCGTGCGAGCCCCAACATCCCGCGGATGATCTGGTCCATGTGTTCTGCTTGCTCTTGGATTACCCGCACGCTGCGTTCGCTGCGCGGATCGCCCAATACTTTTGAAACCAGCTGATCGGCGCGAGCGGAGATGATTCCCAAAGGTGTTGCCAATTCATGAGTGATTCCCATGGCAAGTGTTCCGATGGTGGCCACTCGACTTGTGCGTTCCAGCTCTGCTTCTCGACGGCGGCGAAGGTCTTCCACCGCAAGCGCATGCTCTGCGTGAAGCTCTCGGCGTTGCCAATATAGTGCTATCCCTCCCAGGAGTAACACCGCGCCCGATGCGACCAGAACCGCGATTACCATCCTCCAACCAGCGGCATCTTCTCGTTCACGGGCTCGATACGCACTGGCCACCGCCGTAACCCACAGTTCACCGTGATGAAGCGAACGAACTTGAGCGATTCCCGCCACTGCGGCTCGACGCGGTAGACCGAGCTGCTCGGCCTCCTGACGTGGCAGTCGCAACGTAGATTGCCTAGCTGTCACCGCTTGCAGAAGCAGCGCAGAGTGGACCAGCCGCCCGTCCAAGGATTCAAATGCAGTCGCACCCGGTCGGAACAGCAAGATCACCAGTGCACCCGGCTGTTCGATGGCCCTCATTCCGTCGGTCGGAATTCGCAGTGGCAGAGTCGACGACCGTAAACTCTTTGCATCAAACGGAGATTCGGAATTCACGGTATCTAGCCGGGCTGCCAAATTGTTTGCAACGCTGCGCGCCAAGGTCTGTTGCGCTTGTGCGTAGTCCTCTATTGATTCAGCATAGCGATGCTTCACATCCTGATACGTTAGGAGTGCCACCATCACGATTGATACGGACATCAGAAGCACCAAGATTCCGGTGCGAGGTCTGCGGCGCTTGCGATCGGTGCGGTTTGGGATCACCCCGCGCATCCTAGAGAGTTCGGAAAATATTCCAATGAGTCTGTGGAAAATTTTCCGATCCGTAGTCTCAGGTGCACCTGTTGGGGACGATTTTGGGACGATAGATACGCAATAGCAGTTCGTCCTACTCCTGGTATGCGCCGTGCAAGCAGACAGGGTGGGTGTACGGATATGATGCGATCTTCTCTGCTCAGGATTCTTCTCTTCAGTGTATGGACGGTAGCGTTCGTTGATTCTGCGGAGGGCGCGACCCCTAGTGAGGCCAAGAGTCATGCCGGCCTTGCGGCGATGTCTGTTCAGGAGGCCGTGCTCTATGCCTGGGCACATCAGCCGACGCTTCAAGCGATGCAGGCCCGAATGGAAGTAGCCAAGAGAAGTGCGAGCTTGCTGCGAGCGGAGTGGCTCCCTCAGCTAGGGGCTACTGCGCAGATATTTGGTGGAACCATGAACAATACCACCGCCATGTTCTTGGGGGTCAAGTCGGTTGATTTGCCACGGATTGGTGCCAGTCAAAGTGGTGCTGATGCGAACCTTGGAGATGTCTATCCTTCGACGCTGGTGGCAGTCGGTTTGCGGCAGACCTTGTTTGACTTAGGTCGCATGACCATGCAGGCCGAAGTGGTAGATAAGGAGGTGCAGATCGCCAAACTCCGAGTCATCGAGGAGCGCTTGGCGATGGGTCTGCAAATCGAGACTTCGTACTATGCGGTGCTGGCAGCGAAGGCGGTGGAGTCGGTCGCGACAGATGCCGAGGTGCGGGCAACGCTCCGTCGAGAAATGGTGAAGGCTGGGGTGGAGCGAGGACTGCGCCCAACCATTGATGTGACGCGAGCGGAAGCAGATCGCACGCGTTTTGAGGTTGCTCGGCTGCGTGCTCATGGCAGTGTTGAGCTGACCCAGGCTACCTTTGCGGCAGCGGTGGGAGTTCCCGAGCTGCTGCTGGATGCCGTGGATGGAACATCCGATCTGCGGATGCACGACTCTCTGCTGCTGCCGCTGGGAGACGCGCTCCGAACCGCGATGGAGCAAGACCCGGCGGTACAAGCGGCTCTGCAACGACTGTTGCAACAACAGGCGGCGACCCGAGCAACCACGATGCAGTGGCTGCCAACCCTTCAGCTAACCGCATCGCTGAGTGGCAGAGCAGGGGGGGCCCCAACGAATTCAGGGCCTTCGGGAGTCTCGGGGCTTATGCCTTCTGTTCCGAACTGGGATGTCGGGGTGATTCTATCAGTGCCGGTATTTGATGGTCAGATTTTGGCGCGGCGTGCGCACAGCCAGGCTCAGGAGGTCGTGCTGCGTTACGAGCTGGATGCCCAGCATCGTCAGGTTCTCGCGAATGTGCAGCGCTCCTATACCGCTTTTGCGATGGCGAAGGAGTCCCTACAGGCACTGGGAGCTGCCTCAGAAGCCGCCCGCCAAAACTATGATCAAGCCAATGCCAGGTTTCGCGTTGGGCTGAGCACCAGCGTGGATCTGGCCGATGCAGAAGCGCTACGAACGGAGGCCGAGATTCAGCTGGTGATGGGTCGCTTTGAAGTCGCCAGAGCACGAGCTCAGCTCAACCGTTCGATCGCCAGTGGACTGTAACGCCTCTTTTCCCTTCCTGAGGTTGCCATGTCTGAACCGAACATCGCTCATCTTCCGTTACGATCGAGGGTTCCATTTGCCATTCTGGGGTTTTGCACCGTCATCCTTTGCGCATTGGTCTTGCTGGTGGTGCGAGCCCGTTCCTTGGTGAATCAAGTTCCGCTGAGTAGCATGCCAAAGGGAGTCACTTCGGTCACCGCCAAGGAGTCTCTGTTTCGTCCGTCGCGGCGATATGTGGGATACGTCGCGCCGTGGCTGGAGGCCCGCGTGGGACCGCAGTTTACCTCTTCCTATGTCGATACGGTGCTGGTGCGACCTGGAGATGTAGTAAAGCGCGGTCAAGTCCTGGCAACTCTCGACTGTCGCAATGCTTCCGAACAGAGCAAGGCTCTAGCGATGCAGGCCCGAGCGCTGTTGGCGACCCAGGAGGCCCTGGCGAAGGAAACCAGTCGGGTGTCAGGGCTCCTTTCGCTGGGCTTTGTATCACCTAATGAGATGGACCGCCGCGTCGCCGAAGGCTCCAGCAAGCAGGCAGAGATTTTGGCCGCCAAGTCACGCCTGGCGAGGGCGTCTTTGGAAGTCGATGACTGTGTGCTGCGGGCTCCGTTTGATGGTGAGGTTGCAGATCGCTTGTTAGATCCGGGTGCCTTTGCTCGTCCTTCTGCATCGGTTCTGTCGATCATCGATCGCGAGCAAGTACGCATTCTGCTGGATGTTCCAGAAACCGATTTTGAAGTGGTTGCGGTAGGTAGAGAAGCCCAGATTCGCTTGCTGTCAACTGGCGGACTGCTCACCGGTCACATTGCGCGTCGCAACCCGGCTGCGGAACCGGGTACCCGAACCATTCATGCCGAGATCGATCTTCCGGATGCCAAGCGGTCTATTCCGGTGAGCACGACCGCAGAGGTGATCCTGAACGTAGGCGAGCCGGTCGCAGCCTCAGAAGTTCCGCTGCTAGCCGCATCCATGCGCGGTGATTTGGCAACGGTCTTTGTGGTCGATGGTGAGGTGGCTCGTAAGCGACGGGTTCCGATCCTCGGTGAGTCTGAGGGCCGTCTGTTCATAGTCCGATCCGCACTGCGACCGGGTTCCGCTGTGGTAACCGAAGGTCGTGCGTTACTGCAAGATGGTGAGCGCATCCTCAACCACATCGCCACGTCGTCGGAGGATCGGCCATGACGAACTTTTCACTCAAGAATCCGATCGCAGTGTTGATGATAGCAATCGCCCTGATTGTCTTTTCTGCGGTCGTGGTTCCTCGTCTATCGATCGATACTTTTCCAGAGCTCACTCCGCCGGTGCTGGTCGTTGGTACGCTGGCTCCGGGGTTGGGTCCGAAGGATGTAGAAAAGACGATTACCTGGCGCATCGAAAAGTACGTCAGTGCCACCCCTGGAGTCGATCATGTACAGAGTATGTCCCGTAACGATCTATCGGTGGTGTATGTGTGGCTGAAGTGGGGAACCGACTTGAACTCTGCCCAGACTCTCGTGCAGCAGCAGGTTGCGTTTGCGATGGCGGCCGTTCCTAAGTCGCTCGGAGTCCTCCCTCCATTTGTGCTTCAGTACGACCCATCGAACGCGCCGGTGATCCAGATTGCGGTAGCGGGTGAAGGGATTACTGGTCCGCAACTGTATGACTACGCCCAGAATGTGATCGAGCCTCGGATTGAAGGAATTCCCGGGGTTGCGAGCGCCTCACCTAACGGAGGAAGACAGCGTCAGATCAACATCATCGTCGATCCGGTGCGGGCTCAATCTCGAGGAATTACTTCAGCCGATGTCGCCAGCGTGGTCGGTCAGACTACGGCCCTACTGCCGTCCGGAAAGTTCATTTCTCCACGCTTTGACGCAAACGTTTACACGAACGCAATTCCTGATCAGGTGAAGCTCATCGGGGATGCGGTGGTCAAGCAGCGCAACGGCAAGGCGGTGCTGGTTCGGGATGTCGCCCGGATCGAAGATGGTGGTGGACCCGAGACCCAGGCCGTCGTGGTGGACCGGCAGGAAGCAGTGTACCTAAACGTTCTGCGTGTACCGGGCGGCAACACGCTGGCCATTGTCGATTCGGTCAAACAGACCGTTGCTGAGCTGCAACAGACGCTGCCTCAAGGAGTAACGGTTCGTGCGATCTTTGATCAGTCGACGTTTGTACGGACCAGCTATCAGGGACTCCGCAAAGAGGTCGTGCAGTCACTGTTTTTGATCGCAATCGTCATCTTGGTGTTTTTGCAAAACCTACGTGCCGTTTTGATCGCGATCATCGCGATTCCGATTGCGTTTGCGACGATTCTTCTGGTCCTGTATGCAACCGGAAACACCTTAAATGCATTCACACTGGGAGGACTCACGTTGGCGATGGGACCGCTGGTGGACATCTCGGTTGTGGTGCTGGAATCTGTGCACAGGCATCGTCATGGGAGTCGCAACACCAAAGAGGCAGTCTTGCATGGAACCAATGCAGTGGCTGTGCCTGCGCTTGCGGCAACGCTGACCACGATCGCAGTGCTGTTGCCGGTGCTCCTACTTTCGGGTCTGGCGAAGAAGCTGTTTTCTCCGCTCGCGCTGACGGTCGCAACGGCAATGGCGGCTGGTTATGCAATCAGCATGACGGTCACTCCGGTCGCGTGTCGCTATTTGCTCGGGCATGCGGAGCCGGGCCGGCTGGCGAAGGCGGTTGAGACGAGAATCAACAGACTGGCAGAGTTCTATGTTTCGATTCTACGCCGAGTGCTGCCGTTCCGTGCGGTGCTGCTGCTGGGTGGGGCCGCGCTCATCGCCGCGAGCGGATACGTTGCGACTCTGCTTCCGAATACGTTCTTTCCAGAGATTGATGAAGGAATGGAACGGATCTATGTGAGAGTCTCTCCAGGAATGTCACTTGCGGAATCTCGACGTCTGTTTGTGGAGATGGGAGAGCTGCTGCGTCGGGAACTACCCCAGGGAGAAGTCGCATTGGTGCTGGCCAATGTTGGGTCACCGCAGAATGCTCGGGCGGCCATGAATAGTCCCAACGCGGGCCCCCACATGGGATTCCTGGGACTGGAGCTGGCACCTGCAGAGCGTCGCAAGCACTCCCAGCGCGAGCTTGCCGATCAGGCCCGAGCGATCCTTAGTCATTCCTATCCGGGAGTGAGCTTTTTGCAGTGGCCAGGAGGTCTGGTTGCCAGCGTCTTTTCGAACGGCTATCGGGCTCCCATTGTCGTAGAAGTCCGAGGGGACTCTCTGGAAGAGCTGCATCAGCAGTTGCTGGCGATTGCTGAGGTCGCACGTACCGTGCCCGCAATCCGTGACATCGTCCCGCAGCTCCAGATCGATTATCCAGAAGTGCGCATGGAACTCGATCGTACCCAAGCGGGGATGATGGGGGTGCAGCTTCGTAGTGCCGCTCAGACGACGCTAGAGGCGACGCTTGGTAACATCAACTCACCGGGAATCTGGGTCGATGGCAAGAACGGACAATCCTACTACGTGGTTACTTCGTATGACAGCAGTGCGGTACGTGATCCCAATCTTCTAGCCCAGGTGCCAGCGCGGGTATCCGAATCAGGGCTCGCAGTGGCGCTGGGAACATACGGAAAGATCCGTCGCTCTGTTGGGCCGATTGCGATTGAACGGAACCAGTTGGCGCGTGCCGCCACGATCTACATGCAAACGGAAGGGCGTGACATCGGTAGTGCATCTGGCGAACTAGAGGAGAAGCTTCGCAACTCTCCGAGCACCGCTGGAATCAAGTTCCGTTTCGTCGGACAAGTCGAGCTGATGCGTACTACCTTCGGTGGACTTGGGGTAGCGATCGGACTCGCGATCATGGTGGTGTTCATGATCATGGCCTCGCAATTTAAGTCGCTGCGGCTGCCGCTGATCATGCTGCTTTCCATTCCAGGGGCTCTGGTAGGAATCGTGATGGCGCTGCTGATTGCCCGGCAGGGATTCTCGATTACTGCGCTGATGGGAGTTCTGATGGTGGTGGGAATCGCGGTTTCAAATGGCATTCTTCTCGTCGATGCGGCGAATCAGCGGGTACTGAGCGGAGACAGCCCGCACGATGCGGTGCTCGGTGCGGCACGGGTGCGATTCATTCCGATCGCGATGACCAGCTTGGCGACCATCATTGGTCTGTTTCCGACCGCACTCGGGCTAGAAAGAGGAGCAGAGTCGAACCAGCCGCTGGCACTGGCGGTGGTGGGCGGACTCTGTACAGCAACCCTGTTGTCTCTGTTTTTGGTTCCCGCCCTGTTTACGCTGCTTGGGACGACGGGTGTTTCGCATGTGAAACATCCTGAAACATAGTTGCCTGGCGCGGCGGTCTTTATCGAGTGAGCTGGTCGAAACTGGTTGGTGGCATGAGCGTTGCTTAGCACTTAAATCAGATAGGTTTAACGCTCTCTTCGCTGCTGCTATTGGAGAACCCACATGCGCATCCAGACCTTTTTCGATCCGCCGACCTTTACCCTGACCTACGTGGTGTATGACGCGGACAGCCATGATGCGGTCGTGATTGATCCAGTACTCGACTATGATCCGCAGTGGTCGCAGACCTCGCTCGACTCCGTTGAAAAAGTCAGCGCGTTTCTCAAGTCCGAAGGACTGACGCTGCGCCACATCCTTGAGACCCATGCCCACGCCGATCACTTGACCGGAGCGCAGTCTCTGCGGCATCGCTTTGGCGCAGAGGTGGCAATTGGTCAGCGAATCACCGAAGTGCAAGCCGTCTTCAAGCACATCTTCGGACTCCCAGATGGTTTTGCCACCGATGGGAGTCAGTTTGATCGGCTCCTGTCCGACGGTGAACGGCTCCAGTCCGGAACTCTGCTGGTGGAGTCGATCGGAACACCCGGACATACTCCCGCGTGTCTGACGTTTAAGATCGGAGATGCCCTGTTTACCGGAGATGCACTGTTTATCGAAGACTACGGAACCGGACGCTGCGATTTTCCGGCCGGCAGTGCCGAGGCGCTGTATCACTCGGTCCATGACAAGCTTTATGCTCAGCCCGATTCCAGCAGAGTCTTCGTCGGTCACGACTATCAGCCGGGAGGCCGTGCGCTTCGCTATGAAACGACGATTGGCGTGAGCAAACAAGCCAACATTCACATCAAAGCGGATACCACCAAAGAGCAGTTTGTGGCGTTTCGACAGAGTCGTGACAAGACGCTTGCGCCACCCCGTCTGCTGTATCCCAGCGTGCAAGTGAATGTTGATGCGGGGCGGCTGCCACCTCCGCACAAAAACGGAATTCGCTATCTTCAGATTCCCATCAATCTGAAACAGCCAACGACAGATGACGGGGGCCCGCCCGAGCAATCCGCGAAGTAGGGACTCCCTAGGAATCGCTTGGTTGAACCAGGAATCGCACAGGGTATAGGAGTGGGAAGATGAGCCATTCGATCGAAACGCTCTCCGTGGCGCAGCCCGGAGGCTATCGGGATGTATCGCCATCCGATGTGGTGCGAGCGGGCTACCACGGCCGCGTCATTGACGTGCGTGAGCCTGCGGAGTTTACCGGTGAGCTGGGACATCTGCCGCGTGCCGAGCTGGTGCCGCTGTCCACGCTCGGCGCGGTCGCAGCAAGCTGGAATCGGGAACAGCCGATTCTACTGGTGTGTCGCTCTGGGGGACGCTCGGCCCGAGCGGCGCAGCTCCTGGCGGGACTCGGATTTCGCAAGCTGTACAATCTGGCTGGAGGAATGCTGGCGCATCAGGCGGCCGGACTCCCAGTGAGCCGTTCCTAGGAGTGGGTCAGAGTCCCCTAGCGGAGCGGAGCCACCCCGCGCCTCAGTCGATAGCCATCGGCGCGAGCCCCACGACCTTGCGAGATCTCGATGAGTCCGACTCCACGCTGCCATTCGATCGTCGTGAAATGACCGCTGTTGTGGTTCCAGGTGTAGCGGCAGCGATCCCCTTTGACCACGATCTTGGCGACGGTAAGTGCCGTCTCCTTGTAGGTCTTTGAGCCCTGACTCAGTCCATACAGTTCGCTGGGCTCAAACGGAGGGGGCGCAGC
This sequence comes from Polyangia bacterium, assembly GCA_044228505.1. Lineage (GTDB taxonomy): Bacteria > Myxococcota_A > Polyangia > Palsa-1104 > JAEUJZ01 > JAEUKA01. The sequence goes on from JBGAUT010000009.1 coordinate 121,483, forward strand.
TGCTGTCTTGAGCTTGGCCAACAACTCTTCCGGTTTGTCAGCGGTGATTCGAATGATCTCTTTGTCTGTGGTCAGAAAGTACAGCGGAGACAGAGTCCGTGGCTTGCCGGTCTGCGAGCGGATTTGTTCGAAAGCGATCTGATACGCCTCCCCCCAAGAAAATTTGGCGACCCGAGTGGTGACGACCCGAGCACTGAAGGGTAGCTCCTTGGGTCCGATCTCATCACTCCACTCTGTTCCTGAAAATGTTGCCAGCGCACGATCGTCGCTGATGGCGGACAGGAAAGGATGCTTGGCGGCCGCATGGGGAATCTGCGCGGTGAGTCCACCCAGCATCACCAGCACGCCCAAACAGCGTGACAAAAACGCGGAGCGTACTGGGATGGCGCGAACAGAAAAGTAGGACATTGCATAAGTAAAACGCGGGGCAGGGGGTCTGCGCCAGTCTCTTTTTGCCAAGACTGGCCCGAGCGCTAGCTACTGAGCGAAGTGAAGGTTGGGAGGGGCGGCTTTGTCGTCGTGATGTTCAGCGGGGGCCGCTCCTTCAGCGAGCTTTTTGGCCGCTGCCGCCTTGGCCGCCAGTTCTTTTTCGTGTTGATCGATGTGGCGCATCATCGGGACCACGCCAAGCTGGGTGTCCTTGTAGTTTGGATCCCAACCACCTGCTCCGTCCGATCGGTACTTGCCCTTTTCGTACTGATTGGTTCCGGCGAACACGTAGGGACTCGCCTGCGCGTGATAGTTGTGATAGCCAAGCCCATTGTAGCGCTCCGCATAGCTGGCCAGCGCTGCCTCATCGGTGGTGTTCTGATTGATCTTGTAGGCGCTCTGCACACCCTTCTTCATTCCGATCGCGTGCTCTGCTGCGGGCTCCCATTCATTAAAGATCGGAACACCTTGATCGAAGTTGGGCTCGTTGACGGCCTTCTTTCCAAGCGGATCACCCTGGTGCAAATAGGTTCCGAAGTCACCGGTCGACTCCCGCCAGTGCAGAGAGGCGACCATCTTGGCCGGAATCCCGTTTTTGGCCGCCACCTCTTCATAGCGCGCTTTGTTTTTGTCCCAGTTCTTGATGAAGTGTTTTGGAATACAAAAATATGATGTAATAATGATACCTTCCGTCGCTGTGTGTATCGACCTACATAACGATCTCCAGCATTTTCGACGCGGCTTTGTGGCGACAAGAAGGCACACCAGAGGCACACATGGGTGAGGTGATCCGCAAAACGAACCGAGCAGGCCGCTTCATCGGGTACTACATCCGTTTCGTCGATGCCGACGGAAAACGCAAAGCAAGAGCGACCAAGGCCACGTCAGCGGCAGAGGCTCGGCGGATTCTCGTTGCACTTGAGGCCACTGCGGGACGGTGTCGTCTCGGCATTCCCGAGCGCCCTCAACCGATCACAGGCGTTGAAGTCATCGGTCGCTGGCTAGACGAAGCCCAGCCACGCACCACCAATCGTGAGGCGTGGGTGATGTCCAAGCGCCATGCCTTGGCGCGGGCGCTGCCTTACCTCGACGCAGTGATCACGCAGCAGGACGCGGTGCGGATCGTGCGCAAGCTCTCTGCCCAGTTTGCCCCCGGAACGGTGAGGGTCAAGATCGTCACACTCAAGAGCGCGTGGGCATGGGCCAGCTCGACTGGCATCGTTTCCACCAATCCTTGGTCCATGCGTCCTCCGGCGGTCGATAAGCCGGTCGAATATCTGTCCCGAGACGAAGTCACGCGTCTACTCGCTGCCGTTGATGCGGACCGCCAGGAGGTACTCGCCGTGGCGGTGCGTCTTGCCGTCTATACAGGGCTGCGAGTCTGCGAGGTCTACGGCCTTCGCTGGCGCAGTGTCGACTTCGACCGCAACGTCATCACCATCCGCTCCGGCTACCGCGATAGCCCAACCAAGTCTCGACGCGAACGCACGGTCCCGATCGCGGACCAGCTCCGCGAGGTGCTGCTCAATTGGCGGCAGCGCTGCCCATCCCTGCAATATGTGTGTCCTTCGACAAAAGGCACCGCAAAGTCCAAACGTCCGGACATTCGCCGGCTGTACCGGAGTGCCGGGCTGTCGGTACCGCGTGCTCCGTGGCATGTGCTTCGCCACACGTTCGCCAGCCACTTCCTGATGTCCGGTGGGGGGCTGCTTACGTTGCAACGTTTGTTAGGCCACACCAGCGTTGCGATCACCCAGATCTACAGCCACCTTTCCCACGACCATGTCGCCGCAGAAATGAAGCGGCTCAAGCTATAGACGGAATCCCGCTGTCTTGGGAATGACTCAATTGGAAGGATTGGGGGAGGCGTCCTCCTAGACCTACTCGAAGCCTCCGCAGGGTGATAGAACCCTCGCATGACAACTCGATCGGCATCGTGTAGTTGCGGCAAGTTGACGGTTCGCTGTGATGGCGAGCCCGTCCGTGTTTCCATGTGTCACTGCCTCGCCTGTCAGCGGCGCACAGGAAGTGTCTTCGCGGCCCAGGCACGCTGGCCGAGATCGCAGGTCATGATTGCTGGTGAGTCAACCGAATGGACCCGCACCGGCGATGAAGGAGGAAAGATCACCCATCGCTTCTGTCCAATCTGCGGAGCAACCGTGTACTACACGTGCGACGACTATCCGGATGTCATTGCGGTGCCCGTAGGAGCCTTCGCAGACCCGACCTTTCCGGCACCCTCGTTTTCTGTCTATGAAGCCCGCAAGCACCCTTGGGTCAGCGTTCCCGTTGATGCCGAACACATGGACTGATGTAAACCTGCGCTGCGCCCGCAGGACCGATCCGGAAGCATCACCCAACGTGAGGTTGGACTTCCTTACCACTGGACCGTCCGATTCCTGCGATGCCTTCGCAAGCTGGTTGGGCGCTCTGTGAACGCGAATCGCGCCCGGTTCTGCTGGGGTTACGTTGGTGGAACGAAATACGTAGTCAGGGTTTCCTTGATCTTCCAGACGCCACTAACCTTTTCATACTTGTCCTGATATCCGCCGTACACCGACACGACGGGAGCGTGGGCGGGGGACTTAGGAACCATCAGAATCTGGAAGTACCAATCGCCAGTCGCCAGACTTCCCGAGATGGTGATGATCGGGCTCACAATGTAATGGGTGCTCCATGCGGTTCCGGCCGGAAGTATCGTCTCGAACGCGTTGAGGAGCTGAGTTCGACCGCAATAGCGACCAAACGGACCCAGATCGAGCACTCCGTCGTTTGTAAACAGATTCGCAAGCGCGGTCGCTGCCGCACTGCTTCCGCCGGTCCGAAACACGGCATCGGCATGGCGTGCATAGCTTGCCTTGAGTTCCTGAATTTCCTGAAGCTGATCGGACATGATCTGCGATTCCTTTCACGGTGCTGTGCCAGATTGCTGACGCCGTCCACCATCCACTCTGCGGAAACGATGAGTTGCTCGATATCCACTCACAGTATCTTACCAAACGGGGCGCGGTCCCGAGCTAGGGGCTGGTGGACCGATTACGGCGCAATCATCGTATCAGTTTGGCTCGCTTGCATCGTAAGATTCGGATCGGCCCATGATCGATTCAGCTAGCCAATTTTTGGTTTCTCATTGTCCGCTGGGACTATCGTTGCACCTGCTTGGTGGCGAGTTTGTGACTGCTTCGCCAGCGTGCATGAAGCTGTTTGGACAATCGGAGGAACAGCTTCTTGGGAGGTCTCTGTTTGAGCTGGTCTCCGCTGCGGATCTGGAGTCGCTTGGGTATCACTGGAAGGTAGCTTGTGAGACCGGAGAGACGCACTCTGTGCGGTTCCGATATCAGCGTGTAGCTCAGGAATTTTCAACGATCTGGATCGAGGCTACGATTGGTTGCCCGACTCCCACTACACAGAATGTTTCGGGTAGTGGCAGTCCCCAGCTTGTGCTGTGTACTCGTGACGTGACGGCCGAGGTTGTAGCGGAGCAAGCGCGTTCGGAGCGCTTGGAACAGGCGGAGCAGGCGGAGCGACATCGCGATGCGCTGTCCTCGATGATTCCTGGTCTGGTGTGGTTTGGTCCGGTGAGTTCGGATCTGTCCAGCTATCGCGTCACCTACATCAATGAGTATCTATTCCGCATCACTGGTTACACCGCGAAGCAGTGGCTTGAGACACCCGGTTTTTGGCGCAGCATCATCCATCCTGATGATCGGGAGCGCATCCTTCGGGAAGTCGCCAGAGCGGGTCTGGAGGAACGAACGCTCGGACCGTACCGAATCCTTGCCAGCGATGGAAGAGTCATGTGGTTGCAGAGCCAAATGCGGATCGAACGGGATGGGGGCGGTGTTCCCGTTCGAATGTACGGACTCACGCTGGATATGACTACGTTCAAGCAGCAAGAGACGGATCGCACTCGTGCGCTCGAACGGGTAGAAGTGCTGAAACAGAGAATGGATGCGCTGGTCGAGACACTTCCTGGAATCGTCTGGGAGCACTGGATCGACAGGGAGAAGCAGGACCAGAATTTCTGTAGCGACTTTGTGCTGCAGTTGACCGGATACAGCAGGGAAGAGTGGCTTGCAGAGGCGGATGGTTGGCTTGGTTTTGTTCCAGACGCGACCCGTGCAGACGTCACGCAAGCCCTCGACAGAATCGTGCAAGAAGGCGCAGGCTCCTTCCAGCACAAACTCAAGACCCGAGACGGTCGATTGCTGTGGATTGAGAATCATGTGGTCGCTCTGCGTGATGCCAAAGGACATCCTGTCTGTCTGCGCGGAGTAGCGCTGGATATCACCACTGGGAAGCAGGCCGAGCAAGAGCGGCTGAGCCTAGAGCGATCGATTGCGCAGCAAGCTCAACACCTGCTGGAGCTATCGACGCCGCTGATTCCAGTGAGCGAAGACGTTTTGGTCATGCCGCTGATTGGTTCATTGGATCCTGCGCGAGCAGAGTACTCCTTAGAGACTCTGCTACAGGGGGTGAAGACCATGAGCGCTCGTTACGTGCTGGTTGATCTGACCGGAATCAGTACTGTGGATGCAAGTGGCGCGGTGGCGCTGGGTCGGATGGTCAAGGCAGTGCGATTGCTCGGGGCTCAGGTTCTGTTGACCGGAATGCGTGCGGAGATTGCAAAGGCCATTCATGAGTGCGGAGAGGAGCTTGCGGGGATGAAGGTCCATCCTTCGCTGCGCAGTGCCATTGCTGAGTACGTGACGAATCGACGTTCGGAATCTCGTAGCCAGTCGCGTGGACTCCGAGCGCTGCTGTAGATCTCGCCTTCTGCATGATGACCCAGGAACCGACGTGGATCGCCGCTACGATCCCTGCTGGCCGGTACAGTTTGATTCCTCCGCACCAGTGACCGCGCAACCGGCACGGCACACAGAAGGCTCACGCTTCGCGTAATGATGAAATCCAGCGACGGGGTCAGAGCACTCTGGGCCAGTTCTTGATGAACTGTTCCATGTCGCGCTGCTGATCGGGGTTTAGGGTATCGGTGGCATTTTTGATTCGCTGCCGATTGTACAGATAGACCGCCGCGAGCTTGGGATCATCGGGCATGTGGTCGACGTTGTCGTCTTTGCCGCTGTCCTTGTCGTTTCCTGGGACGGGCTTGACCGGTGCTTGATCGAGTTTGAGAAGCTGATCCAGCGTCTTGGGTCCAACCACTCCGTCCGCACCGAGCCCTCCACCGGTTTGGAGCGCCATGATGTAGCCCTCTGTGGCCTTGTCCATGACGCCGGTCTGTTCCACATGCAGGCCAAGCTGCTTGAGCTGCTGCTGTAGGACAATCACCTCTGCCCCCTTCTGTCCGGGCTTGAGGATGGTCTTGTGTTCCTTGAGCGCTTCGACCTGGTGGGTGACCTGGGCGTGCTTCTCGGCCTCGGTCTGACCAGGTGCGGTGTCTGTTGCTCCGGGTCCACTGGTCGCCGGAGCTTGTACCGGGGCGGGCGCTGGAGCCTGAACCGGAGCCGGCTTTGGCACTTGGACAGAGGCCGGAGCTGGCGTCTTTGCAGTGGCCGGAGCCTGCGCGGCACTCGGCTCTGTCACCGGAATCGCCCTGGGGATCGGCGGATGATCGGTGGTCGGAGCATGTGCCACCGGCGTGGGCGTATGAACTTCTGGAGCGTGAGGAGCGGGCTTTTGTGGCTGGAAGATCGAATCGATCCGACGGAGGTCAAATAGGGCCATGAACGAGTTATCGCAGCCTATTTCGACGAGTTGCCCATCGGACCACTGTGGTACAAACCGCTCGCAATCCGTAGAGGCGATACTCCTTACGTATGTGCGGGGTTCACAGTGTGGTCCAGCGATTGTTCCACACAGACTCTCTGCCACAGCGGCATGAGCTGATCGACCACATCGCGAATGCGCAGGGCCGCTTCGTCTGCGGGTAGGCTCAGTAGGACCGCGACTTCTCGACGGTAATCCGCGATCATGGACTGCGACTGCGGACTCCGGGCGCGCTCGGACAGGAATGCAAAGAAGGAGTCGTGCAGCTTGAACTTCTGTAGATCACGGAGGATCTGTGCACACAGCACGTTGTGGGTGCCCTCCCATGCTTCGATGACAATGCTGTCCCGAAGCAGTCGTGGCAGCACAGAGAAGTCTTCAATCGCGCCGTTCCCTCCGAGGATTTCGATCGCATCACGGATCGTGTCGGTGCAGCGGATCGCCGTCCAGTACTTGTTCATGTTGACGACCAAGCGGAATACGTTGCGCGTTTGATCGTCAGCTTGTCCAAGTGCGATTCGATCGGATAGTGCAATGAGTTCGAACGTCCCAGCCACGGCACGGCGGCGCTCTGTACTGATCTTGGTTAGCGTGCGCCGGACCAGTGGGAAGGACTCGATCTTTTGTCCGAACGCTTCGCGGTGCGCAGCGTAGGTGGTGGCTTCGACTTCGGCGCGACGCATCATTCCGCATGCCGCAACGGCGTTGTAGACGCGGCTGGTGTTCAGTACGATCTCAACCACCGACTTGAAGCCGCTCGACGGATCACCGACCGCAAAAGCCTGTGCATCCACAAAGTCCGCTTCCCCGCTGGCCATGCTGCGGGTGCCTAATTTGTATTTTAGACGTCTAATATGCACGCCGTTCGGAGTCCCATCGGGCAGTCGTCTTGGGACCACAAAGGCACCGAGTCCAGGGGTTCCGCTCGGGGCTCCTTCGGGTCGTGCCGTCACCAGATACAGGTCGGCATCGATTACGGAACAGAACCACTTTTCGCCGTGTAAGCGCCAAGTATCTCCGTCACGACGGGCTCTCACCGCATTGGCACCAACGTCAGAGCCGCCCTGAATTTCGGTCAGAAACTGCGCACCATGGTAGTGTTCCGGGGCGGTACGATCGTGGTGTAGGAGTCCGGGGAGCAGGCGTTCCTTGAGCGATTCATCCGCACGCGCTTGCAGGATCTTGATGAGTCCTGCCGTACACGCAAACGGACACAGATGTCCGCCTTCGCCATGCTGGGCGAGCAGATAGGCATACGCTAGCTGAACCCGTTCTTTGCCCGGCCGAGCGTAGCGCGACATCGCACCGGTTCGGTAGGCCAGACGACCGATCTCGAAGTAGCTCGGGTGAAAGATGACCTCATCGATGCGGCGTCCAATCGAGTCGAAGCGGCGCAGCGTGGGAAGGTTCTCATCCCGGTTGTTTTCGCGAATCAAGTCGTCAAGAATCGTCGCCGATTCTTCCCCAAACGCGGCAAGGCCCGGACTCTCTTGGGCCAGACCGTCCGCCCCCAAGTGATGGGACAGAATCGCTTGCAGATCGGTATCTGTTGAAAAGAAGTTCTTTCGTTTCGACTGCTGCCAGTCGGCCAGCGCTTGGCGGGCAGCGTCGGGACCGGCGGGAGTGAGTGACTTCTGCGTGGGGCCTTGGCTGTTCATGACCAAAACCTAGCACGATCTCTAGCCGCTGAGCTTATCGAGTGCCGACAGGTAGAGCTCTCCGCGTCTTTCCGCAAAGAGGTCGAGCGAAAGACTTGCGCTGGCCTGGAGGATGCAGCCGATTCCGATCGACCATAGCGCGTCGCTGTGACGGAATCGCAGTGCAAGCAGCAGTCCAATCGCCAGGATCGCGATCTCGGTGATCTTGATGATCTCGAAGGAGCGCATCACCTTCTTCATTCGCGTCTGCTCCGCTTGTTTCATCGCACCGGGCGCAGTGCCTAGTTGGTCCTTGAGCGCGGCCACTTGTCCGTCGGTACGTGCTAACACAGAGCCACCGACTCCCACTTGGATCAGCCCAACCAGGGATAAGGGAATCGCCATCATTCGCAGCGATTCTGTCCCGCGAAGCAGATAGATCGAGACCGCGAGTGCGAGCACTCCGCACAGCAGGAAGCCTATGCTTCCGTTCTTTTCTCCAGTGAAGTAGCGGATCAGATCGGATTCCATCGTCATCCTTGGGATGGGTTAGGTGCGGTTCGATTTTACGTAGTGGCCGCTGCGGCCGCCGCTCTTTTCCGCAAGCTCGATGTCCGTGATGCGCATGCCGCGATCGACTGCCTTACACATGTCGTAGAGGGTAAGCGCAGCGACCGAGACTGCCGTGAGGGCCTCCATCTCGACGCCGGTGCGATCCATCGCGGTGACGGTGGCCGAGATCTCGATGGTGCGTTCGGCTGCGGAGTCATCGGCTGGCGTGGGCGAAAACTCCAACTTCACCGAGGTGATGCGCAGCGGATGACAGAGCGGAATCAGATCGGCGGTACGTTTGACGGCTTGGATGCCCGCGATGCGTGCGACTTGCAGCACGTCTCCTTTGGGAAGGTCGCCGGACATAATTCGATCGAGCGTCGTCCGCTGCATCTGCACCCGGCCTACGGCGCGGGCCTCTCGCTTGGTCTCCGGCTTTTCGGACACTGCGACCATGTGGGCACGACCGTGTCGGTCGAGGTGGCTGAGCTGGGAATCGACGTTGTCTTTGGGATCTGCGGACATGTCGGCGCATGCTAGCATCCGAAGCATGCAGATAGGCAACACCTGTCGCAACCCGCGATCGCAGAAGCCCGTATGGGGGATCCTTCTGATTCTGTTGTGGCTACCACTTGCCGGTGGTTGTCTGTCTTTGCGAAGTGTTTCTGCGACAGGAGCGGTGGGAACCTGGATTGGTGCGCGAGCCGGTTCAGCGAAAGACTTGGTGCTGTACTGCGGAGCGGAAAATATCTTTGCAGGAGTGTCCAGCACCGCGCAACCCACGTGTTCGCTGGAGCAGACCACTGGGGCAGTCGCAGAGATCACAGAGTACTCCCAAGCGCTCACAGAGTACGCCACGGCGCTGAAAAACCTGGCGGACTATAACGATATCCGTGGTGCTGATCCGGCGCGGTCACTTATCTGGAACCTCCAGCGGATTTCATTGGGAGGGGTGATGCCGGTCGATGGCGCGTCGCTAGCGATGCAGCAAGGAGCGGCGAGTCTGCTGGCAGCACTGAGCGAAGAGTGGCGGCGCAACAAGCTAGAGAAGATCGTAAAGGAGTCCCATCCGCATGTGCTGGCACTCTGTGAAGGACTCCTTTCGCGGGTTTCCTTGTTATCTGAACCGGCTCGCCAGATGCTTGAATCGGGACTCCCGTTCCGTCGCAGAAACTTGATCGAGCTTGAGCGCAGCATCAAAGTTTCTGATCCCGCAGCGCGTCAGCAACGACAAGCCCAGCTCATCGCGCTGCTTCACTTTGAGCATGGGCTGCGCGCAAGCTATGAATCGATTCTTTCCTACAAGAAGGCGGTGCTCGCCTTTTCGCGAAGCCATCAGATCTTGTTCGACAGCGTGACCCAGAGCCGCAGCCTGCGCAGTCACGACAAGGCCATCTTCGAGCAGCTTCGCAAAGAGCTGCCTCCGCTGCTGAAGTAGACGCTGGCGCGCTTGCCCGTTTGCACTCGTGGGCGGCGACGTGCTATGCAAGCGCCCTTCATGCAATCTCCGTCGCAAACACAACAGACCTCTCAGCCTGCCAGCAAAGCCCCCGCCATCGAGCGCTCCGGTTTTGTCGCCCTGGTCGGTCGTCCGAATGTCGGCAAATCGACGCTGCTCAACAGTATTTTGGGCGAGCACCTGTCGATTGTGAGTCCCAAGCCACAGACCACCCGCAACCGCATTTTGGGCATCAAAAACCTGCCCACCGCCCAGATTGCTCTCGTCGACACACCGGGGCTACATCTGACCACGGTCAAGGGTCGCACGGCGCTCAACCGCTTCATGGTCGAGGAAGCCCAGCAGGCCGTCGAAGGCGTCGATGCGGTGCTGCTGGTCGTGCAGATGAAAGTACCCGAAGGCAAGTCGATCGAAGAGGTCGCTCCGACGCTGTCCTCTGCGGATGAACAGATCGCTCAGCAGATACTCGCGCTCGGCAAGCCCCTGATCGTGGTCATCAACAAGACCGACATCGTGCCGGACAAGCGGATGCTGCTGCCGATGATCGACTCGCTTGCGAAGAAGCTACCGGGGGCACCGATTGTGCCGACCTGTGCGCTCAAGGGGGACGGAGTCGAGCGGCTCCTCGAAGAGCTGTGTGCGGTACTGCCGCTCGGCGGCGCACTGTTTCCCGAGGATGTCCTAACGGATCGACCCGAGCGCTTTTTGGTCAGTGAGCTCATCCGCGAGCAGGTCTTTCTGGCGACGAAAAAGGAAATTCCCTACGCGGTTGCAGTGACGATCGACAACTGGGAGGAGCGGATTGCCGATCACGGCAAGCGTCGCGGCGAGCGGATCGGCGTGCAGATTGACGCGACGATCCATGTCGAAAAGGCCGGACAGAAGAAAATTCTCGTCGGTGAAGGCGGACAAATGATTCGCAACGTGGGCATGCTGGCACGCAAGCAGATCTCGGACTTGCTCGGCTGCGGGGTGCACTTGGCGATGTTTGTGCGCGTCGATGAGGATTGGTCGCAGACCGCCGCCGGGCTGCGCAAGATGGGTTATGAGAGCGAGGCCAGCCGATGAAAGCGTCCCCGAAACCGATCGTCGACCACTCGCTGCCGGTGGTGGCGCTGGTCGGTCGTCCGAACGTCGGCAAGTCGACGATGTTCAACCGCCTAACCAGCAGTCATCATGCCATCGTCGAGGATCAGCCCGGTGTGACCCGCGATCGTCGCTACGGGCTGTGCGAGTATGACGGCCGGGTGTTCCGCGTGGTCGATACCGGCGGGATTGATTTTTCTGCCGAAGGAAGCATCGCCGTCGGCATGCGCAAACAGGCAGACTTGGCCATTGCGGAAGCCGATGTGGTGCTGTTGATCGTCGATGGCCACAGCGGCCTGATTCCCGATGATCGCGAGATTTTTGTGAAGCTGCGTCGAGCGGGCAAGACCATCATGCTCGTTGCCAATAAGATCGACGGACCGCGCCACGAAGCCAACGTCAACGATATGTATGAGCTGGGCTGTGGCGAGGTCTTCGGGGTGTCGGCGGCGCATGGTCGCGGCATGCCGGATCTGCTGGATGCGATCGTGGCCGCGCTACCGATGGCTGTCGAGGAAGCCGAGCACGAAGTGGTGCCCAGGCTCGATCGGCGCAAGGATTTTGAAAACGACGACAGCGCTCTGTCCGAGGAACAGCTGCGGGCGCTCGATGAGTCGATGGCGGCCAGCAGTGAAGGGCAGGGCGATGCGGAGGAAGCCGGACCGGACACCGTGAGCGAGGCCGATCTGTCTCGCGATGTGATTCGGATTGCGCTGGTCGGTCGTCCCAATGCTGGCAAATCGTCGCTGGTGAACGCGCTCTGTGGAGAAGAACGGATGCTGGTCGATCCGACGCCTGGCACCACTCGCGATCCCATCGACACGCCGATTTTGCATGGCGGTCAGCGCTTTTCGCTGATTGATACGGCTGGAATTCGTCGTCGAGTCCGTGTCCACGAGCCGAGCGATCGAATCGCGATGACGATGGCCGAGCGGGCGATTGAGCGAGCCGACGTCGCGGTCCTGGTGATTGATGCGTTCGACGGAATTGGCGAGATGGATGCTCGGATTGCCGGACTGGTGGCGGATGCGGGTCGGGTGCTGCTGATCGTTCTGAACAAGCGGGATCTGGTTCCGGCCGCGCAGATGAAGGCGGTCGAAGCCGAGCTCGATCGTAAGCTACAGTTTGTGCCGTGGGCGCACCGGCTGTGGTGTTCAGCGCAGACGCAGCGTGGTGTGCTCAAGATTTTGGAAGAAGCCACGCGCTGTTATCGTTCCTATGCGAGCCGCGTGAAGACCGGCGCGCTCAACCGCTTCTTTGCGGGCATCGTCGAGAAGCACCCACCTCCGCTCCATCAAGGCAAGCCGATTCGGCTGTACTACATCACGCAGGCGCAGACCAAGCCGCCGACGTTCGTGGTGTCAGTGAACTACACCGAGGGCATGCACTTTTCGTATCGCCGCTACCTTCAGAATCAGCTCCGTGAGTCCTTTGGTTTCGTCGGTACACCCATTCGGCTGGTGGCCCGCGCCAAGACCAAGTAGACAATCAAAGGGATGTGTAGAACATTCCTTTGCGTAACGCTCGGGTTGTTGTTGGCTGGTTGTGACGGTGTCCACTCGGTGTCTCTGATGGGGACGCTGTCGTGTCGCACCGACGATGACTGCGAGACCCAAGTGACCCTGCGGGCCTGTGTGGATGGGATGTGTGCAGATCCCGGCTGTCCGGTGGGGACGGTCTATGTCGGCTCTGGTTCGTTCTTCCAAGGTTGTGACGCAGCGGATTCCGACTGTGTTTCGAGTGCCCAGCCGCTCCATACCACGCTCATTGGTCATGCGATGTGTATCAGCATGACGGAGCTGTCGGTGGCGCAGTATCGGACGTGTACCGAGTCCGGTCGCTGCCCGCAGTCGAGCGCGCTGCGGTGTACGGCTGACTTGGCGACTTGGACCGATGCACCCGGTGCGAACGAATCGCTGCCGATGACCTGTCTTTTGTGGTCGGAAGCGGAGGCCGCGTGTCGATTCCAAGGGGGGCGACTGCCGACGGAGGCAGAGTGGGAAAAGGCGGCGCGAGGTCGTGACAGACGGAACTATCCATGGGGAAGACTCCAGCCGCTCGGTTGTCAGGGGGGCGTAAATTATGCAGGCGCAGGGTGTCTTCATCGACCCTGGCCCGCTTCGGCGGCATCGCGACAAGGAGCGCAGGTTTTTTCGGCGAGTCGTGCGGTCGATATGGCCGGAAACGTGTGGGAGTGGGTCACGGACTACTATTCCGAAACGGCCTATAAGGACTGTGCATCCGGCTGTACCGATCCGCTTGGACCGATCACCGGCATCACCCGGGTTCGCCGAGGCGGTGGTTTCCAAAGTAGCCAGGCCAACGAGCTGGCTGCCTGGTGGCGAGACTTTCATACTCCCGAGACGGCCCGCAGTGACAGCCAAGGGGCCCGCTGCGTGTTTCCCCGTTAGCGGCCCATGCCTGTCTGGTTGCGGCAGTCATTCTTGACGCTGTCTGGTCGCGCCGCGCTGTTTGCAAAAAAGGGCGAAGGGAGTCGCAGGATCAGAGCACATCGCTTGGCCGGACTTCTCTGGAAAAGAGCTGCCTGGCCAGCTTGCGCAGGAATCGCCAGAAGAAAAACAGTACGAGGAACAGGACGACCCATGCGGGGCGGCTGTGAGGCCGCAGCATGACCAATGCCCGTCCCACAAAACCCTGGTCCGCGAACGGCAGCATCGCACGCTGTCCGTACTTGATGATCAGGAATAGTTGGACCGCGAGAGCAACCATGGCGAGCTTGGCAACCATCGTCACGAGCCGCCCGACAATCGCAGAGACCTTGCCCAGCTTGGCTTGCACGCCGATGAGCCGTCGCCGCAGATATTCTCCATCGTGCTGAAAGTTCTCTAAGAGCTGCACGTTAAGTTGCGCGACATCAGCCATACTATCGATGCGTTTGCGGGCACCCTTTCCGGCTGCCTGTTTGATGACGCGAAGCTGAGCAGCACGCTCGTAGGACCGAAGCGCCTTCAGTGGATTTTTGCCGGGGTTCAAAAACTCCAGAGACATATTGAGCGTCTGTTCGGCAAGCTGTAGGCGCGCTAGATTCCACGACGGAGGTAACCCCTGTTGCCGTGCGCACCGCACAAGATGCCCCAGCGCGGTGCTCAGGGATTTCTCAGCATAAGGACAAGACTTGATATGTGTCCGTGATTCCCATTTGCGGAGGGCGCGCAGTACCGACTGTTTGAGATTGGCCGTGTCTGTGTAGGGCAGAGGCGGCCCCATCATCAGGTAGGTATCGCAGGCTTTGGTGTAGTCACTTTCCATCAGGGCTCGATAGAGCTGACGGACCTTGCTCTGCAGCGCAGAGTCCAGGGTGCCGATCATGGTGACAAGCGCGATTCGGTTGTCCCGCAGAAGGACGATGCCGCTTGGCCATAGCTCTGTGTAAAACAGATTGTGTTCAAATAGGAGTTCATGGTGAGCGTTAAACAGCTTCCGCCAGACGCGGCGGAGATCGATGTTGTTCTCGCGCAGCCAGTTGTCACAGAGGGCTGGGTCGGCTTTGTGGGCCCGCATGAGATCCGCAACGGTGGTGCCCTTCATGTATTCGCTGACCAGGAGTCGCTCCGTACACAGTCGGGCGCAGACCGGTGGAGAATAGATCCGACGCCGACGCAGGATTTTGCCAATGCGCTGCAACTCCCCTACCTCGGCACGGAAGTCTAGCTGATCGCTGGTCGCTTTCTTCGCCTCGAAAAACAGGTCGTCCCACCGCATCTGCGGACCGATGGCGAGCCACTTCAGGATAAAGAGCAGAATCTGCATGAACCGCCAGTCTGTCTGTGCTCGCTGCACCGCGCCGGGAGTACGTACCCGGACAATCACCTCACGGTTGCTGTCTCGCAGACGGGCGCGGTGGGCCTGTCCAAACGAGCGGACGGCGATCGGTACCTTATCGAACTCGCAGAACTCCGCATCAAACGACGTACCTGCGGCGCGTAGATCTTGCTCCACCACGTTCCGGATTTCGGCGAACGGGCCTGGCAGCCATCGGTCTTGGGTGAGTGCTAGTTCGCGACTGAATGCAACGCCGAGCACATCGCTCCGCAGAGAGGCAAGCCGGATTAGGATCACCCACATTCCGCCCATGTGTTCGGCGAACTTGCGCGACTTCCGTGCCGCCGAGATCGGACGTTCCTTTTTTCCGCCAAGAGAAGTGTAGATGGCGTAGAGCAGTTCCTTGAAAATGAACTCGGCAAGCGTTTTGATGATTGTGTAGGCACGGCTCATCTGGGCCACCGGGCTTCGTACGGGGGCCGTCGTCAAATCAGACCCTAGTTCATCTACGGATCCTGCCAGCAGGGCAGCGGACAGAGGGAGGATGGTGGTGGTCGAGCGATGCGCAACGGCACTCTGCCCGCTCAGCGGGGTCGGAATCCAAGCCTGTTTAAAGTGTCGCGAAGCCATGGTTCGATGTGCCTCTAACCCCTGTCAACGAAGGCTTCCGGCCGTTCGTGGTGCCTCGGACTGAGCAAGGATGTTCTTGATCGCCTTCATCTCCGTGCTCACGTACACCAAAGTGGCAGCGGCGAGCATCCATACCAGCGAGTCGAATCGCGGCAGCCGCTCTAGTTCCTCATAAACCCAGGTAGAGCGCAGCCGCTCAAAGAAGTTGTAGTGCTGATGAACCAGGGCGGCGAGTGCCAGCACCGCAGCCACAGAGCACGCTCTAGAGAGTGTGACAAAGATGTATTCCCCTACCTGCGATGCCTTCGAGATGTAGCCGGCATAGGCCCGCGCTCGTCGTCGCAAGTACTCTCCCTCGAAGTAGGCGTTTTCCGCCAGCTTGGTCGGCATGTCGGCATGCTCGCTGACTTTGGCCATCAGAGTTCGCATGGTATCCGGACTCTGCAGCTTCTTCCTTTGACGTTGCCTCATCTTGCGGATGTAGCGGCGGACGGTCTTTGGGTAATCAATGTCCGGCAGCAGACACATGAGGGAGGCATCCAGCGTCAGACCGGCGCGAACTTGCCGGAGCAAGTCCCAGCTTGCTCCAATTCCCGCCTCACCAAGTGCCCTGGTGGCTTGACTAGAGACCACCCCGACAGACTTTTGATGATAGGGAAGCGTCTTGATCTTAGACATCGTCTCGAATTCGCGGTAGATGCGGACGATCGTCTCCTTCACTGCGCTGTAATCCCGATCCGGGAGTTCGGGAGAGAGCAGTAACAACATATCGGCGACCTTGGGATAGTCACACTCTCCGATGGAAATCCACATCTGGAGCAGCTTGACAAGCTGGCTCCTATCCAGGCTCCCGACCGAGCCAAAGTCGATCAGCGTGATGTGACTATCGCGCATGAGCAGGATGTTTCCGGGATGCAGATCGCAGTGGTAGAAGTTGTCCTCCATCGTCTGGCGATAGTTCGAAAACAGCAGTCTTTCACCCGCCTTGCGCGCCGAGATATTGTTCTCTGTGAGCCAGGCCTGTGCCTGCTCGCGATCCGTCGCCCAGACATGCAGGAACTCGGACATATACGTGCCTTCAACTCGTTCCATCACCAGGACGCGATCGGAGCAGAGATCCAGGAAGACTTTGGGAACATAGATCTTGTGGCGGCGTAGCTGCTTGTGCATCCGCTTGAGAGAAGACGCTTCCTGGCGATAGTCGAGCTCCTCTAAAATGGCATTTTCGATCTCCCAGTACATCTCTTCCCAGCGGAGATTCGGAGCGATCCCGGTTCGGCTCAAAATCCGCACGAGGCGGTACAGGTAGCTCATATCCCGAGCGAAGCTGGCCGCGATATTGGGACGCTGAACTTTGATCACCAACTCAACGCCACTGCCGCGCAGGCGCGCTCTGTGGGTCTGCCCGATTGATGCTGCGGCCAGAGGCACTGCTTCGAAGTCATCAAAGAGCTCGGTGATTGGTCGACCCAGATCTTCTTCAATGATGGCGATCGAGTAGCGAACGGGGAAGCCCAGTGCCCGGTCCTGAAGCCGCGCCAGCTCTGCACAGAAGGGTTCCTCGAATATGTCTCGGCGGAGGGCGAGGATTTGCCCGGCCTTGACCCACAGTCCTCCTTGCTCCTCCATAAACAAACGGAGACGGAGTGCATTCTTTTCTGGCGTGTAGTTGACCTTCGCCCATGGGGACCATAGCCGCGCCACGATGCTGCGGAGCAAGCTGCCGAACAGGAACAACAAAATCTTGAAGAACCGCCAGCCGGAAGGACTCCTCGGCTCTACGATCTCGATCGCCCGCTGCGCCTTCAATGCGGAGCGGAGAGGGGTCGGGATAAGTCGCTTATTTTGCATACCGGTAGCTCAAAGCAGAAGACCGGAGCACTCCCGTAACAGGTGCAGACAACAAACTACCCGCGCTCACTTGTCGTCTGTTGGAAGTGTCTGCCCGGAACGATTGGGAGCAGCACTTGGGTGAAGTGCAGCCCAGCCGCTTGTGGCACTGCGCTAGCCGAGTCCCCACGCCTTGGCGATGCGATTGCCAGGCCGTCGGGCGCGCTCCTTCACGACGACCACGATCGGCTGCACATCAGGGGCCAGCGCCTCTGTTTCGCGCAGGTGAGCGATGGCCTCTTCGATGGTCTCCAGGAGTCGTCCGGGCTTGCCCTTTCGCAGCTTGCGGATTTGCTTGCGGCTCTTCTTGCCCAAATCGATGATGATCGGGGCATGACCGTTTTCCTCGGTGGAAGTCGCTTTGGACGTCGATTTCGCTGATTGGGATCCCGTGGTACTATTGGCCATAGAAGCACAGTCCTTTGCTTTGTGATCGTAGGATCAGTGTACGAATTTTTGGGAAAAAGTGCTGCCAATCCAAACTCGGGAGATGACGATGCAGGTACGCTCCATCAAAGAGAAGCTTCCCAAATCGGTCAAAAGAATCACCATCTTGAAGGCCTCCTCTACCAAGGGTAAGGGCGCTGGTGATGACAATGGATCGAGTGACACGAGCACGGCCGTCGTGATCAAGCCGAAGCGGAAGAAGAAGAAGCATAGCAAGGGGCTGATCAAGATTTGGGAGCGGCTGGCTCGTCGGTCTGCTGATGCCAACCAGCGCGCCTATGACGACTATGCATCTCGACATGAGCGCTCCAACCGCAAGCGTCGCGATGGCTGGTTGCGCGACTACAGCTACAACTGGCTGCGGGCTCAACGCGAGGGTGGCAAAAAGCTCAAGCTGTCGAAGCTATTCGGCTGATCACCGGCACCCCGCATCCATCCCCGAACCGACGCCGCGTTCTTGCCTTGAAAAAGAACGCTGCACGGGCCCGGTTCAGAGTACGGTAGCGCCGTACAGACATGAGTTGGATACAGACCTACACCGGACGAAAGTTCTTTCCGCTCACCGATGAACCTGGTGAGATTGATCTGCGCGACATCGCGCACAGCCTGGCGCTACAGTGTCGCTACAATGGCCACTGTCGGCAGTTCTATTCCGTCGCTGAGCATTCGGTTCGGGTGTCCCACATCCTTCCCTCCGAGGATGCTGGATGGGGACTCCTTCACGATGCGGCTGAGGCCTATGTTTCGGATTTGCCGCGCCCACTGAAACTGACCGTGCCGGATTTTCGTGCGGCTGAAGACAGGCTGATGCGACTGATTGCCGAGACCTTTGGTCTGCCTTGGCCGATGCCCCACTCCGTGCATCATGCGGACGAAGTGCTGCTCGCCACCGAGGCCAGAGATCTGATGGCCCCCTTTGCCGACGACTGGCACCTGAAAGCCTCTCCGCTGGCGGAGACCGTGATACCGATCTCACCAATGGATGCAGAGGCTCTCTTTTTGGCCCGCGCAAAGGAACTGGGAATCCGAAACCCCCGCTGAGTTGGAGCGGGTCTACACGCGCTCGGTCAGCTCACGGATGAAGCTGTGCTGCGTGTAGGCCTTGCTGATCGAATCGGCCAGTTTTTCGGTTTCCCAGAACTCATTCCATTCGACTCGTAGGACAGGAATCGTGCGGCTGATCTCGCCAATGAACTCCTCATAGTTTCCGTAGAGTCGCTCCAGGTACGCCAGTGTCAGTCCGGACTCGACCCCGCGATTGCGCGTGTGAACGCGCTCCAGCGACTTGGTCGGTTTGACATCGAGGTAGACGATGAGGTTTGGGCGGCACATAAAGTTCGACATGTTGCGAAACAGACTGACGTAGGTCTGGTAGTCCCGCTCGTCGAGCTGGCCGAGGTCGCGCAAGGTTTTGGCAAAGATCGCATCTTCGTAGATGGTGCGATCTTGGACACCGCCGGTGCCTCGCCAAATGATCTCCTGATGCTGCTGAAAGCGTCGATTCAGCAGATAGATTTGCATCGCAAACGCGTAGCGCGCCGTATCGCGATAGAAGTCGGCCAGGTACTCGTTATCGATGACGGGCTCAAAATGGACCGGCAGGCTCAGGTGTTCGCCGAGCGAAGTGGCCAGCGTGGTTTTGCCTGCGCCGATGAGTCCGGCAATACCGATAAAGGCTTTGTGAAGCGGTGTCCGTGGGTCGCTTGCGATCATCTCATCCTCTGGGTCGAAGCCGCACCGGGTGTTCTGCGGAGTGACGGTTTTGACACCACCTGAGATGCGCTGTCAACCCGTGCCGAAGGAACTCGGGCGCAAGGGTCTGGTGAAGACCATTGTAAGGGTATTGACACAGTGCCCTCTTTGTCGCTTTGCTTCCGGCCATGTTGAGGGAAAAAGCAATGCGAAAACACGGGTTCTGGCTAGGTTGTGTGTGGGGTTTGGCGTCTTGTCAGACCGCTCCTCCGGTTGACGAGCCGTTCGAACTGATGGCGATTGCTCCGTCCATGGGACCGACTTCTGGGGGAGTCTCTGTGCGCGTTTTGGGCAGAGGATTTACTCCGCAGACAGTGGTGTCTTTCGACGGCATTCCATCACCAATGACCAGCATGGAATCGGCCAGATTACTGATTTCCACGCTGCCCGCTCATCTGGGGCGCATCGGACTGGTCGATGTGAAAGTCCAAGATGAGTCGCAACAGAATGCGATTCTGCCCAAGGCGTTTCGATATTTTTACGGCGTCACCGGATTTACTGCCTACCCCAACCAGCCCGCTACCGGAGTGAATCCGTGGTTCCTGGCTGCGGACGATCTGAACGGCGACAAGGTGGTCGATTTGATCGTCATCAACTACACCAGTGCGGATGTCAACGTCCTACTGGGTATGGGGAATGGTACATTCCGCCCGCAGGTGACCTATCCTGCTGGACGTAGCCCCTTTGGTTTTACGGTTGCAGATGTGGACGGAGATGGCAAAAAGGATCTTGTCATCGGACAGTACGTAAGTGATCCGGTGCAGGTTCTATTTGGAAAAGGGGACGGCACATTTGAAGTGGGTCAAGCTGTGCCGACGGGAGCTGCGCCTCGCGGAGTCGCAGTGTCCGATCTCAATGCCGATGGCAAGTTGGACATTGTCACCGCAAACTATGTCGGCAATTCCGTGAGCGTACTGCTCGGCCAAGGGGGACGAAAGTTCGCGAGCGCGGTTTCCTATCCTGCTGGAGCTGGAGCGCGTGCCGTGACGGTGGCAGACTTCGATGGCAAAGGCGGACCCGATCTCGCCGTATGGAGCGAAACGGCGATGAACGTCAGCCTGTATCTAAATCGTGGTGACGCGACGTTTCAAGCGGGCGAGGTCTATCCGGCCGGGCCCAAGCCCTACGCCGGAATCACGGTCGACATGAATGGCGATGGCAAGCTCGACCTGGTGTCCGCCAATCTGAGCCAGAACGCGCTGCTGATTCACCTTGGTAGTGGGGATGGCAAGTTCTCTCCCGGTCAGCCTTGTGGACAGGGTGTCTATTCCCATCAGGTGGCCAGTGCGGACGTGAATCTCGATGGCAACCCCGACTTGGTGGTCAGCAACTACGTTGCGACCGGGAGTGTCACCGTACTGCTCGGTCGTGGCGATGGAAGCTGTGGTCAAGAGCTGAACTTCCCAGCAGGAAAGGCAACCACGGGAATCGCTGTCGCCGACATTGATGGCGATGGCAAGATCGATATCGCGGCCGGTAACTCCAACAGCGGCAACGTCTCTATCTTCCGCAACTCCTCGCAGTAACCGTGCACGCACCGACGGTGTTTCGATCGGTATAGGTGTGCGTTTCCCTCTGGTTGGTTTCTCTCTTCCTTTCGACTGGTTGTAGCTTCTGGGGGTCGATCTCCAGATCGGGACTTCGATCGCGATCAAGGTGGGACTGCTCCTTGATCGGTCTGTGATCGCGATCCGGTCAGCGGGAACCAAAGCTCTCCTTGTGTGTCAGCGGGGACATGCGGGCGGAAGCCCTTGCCCCGCTTTTGGAACGATTCCGAAGCATTGCTGATGCAGCGTGTTGTGCATCACAAGCAGTAGGGTTTTAGGGGGGCCGTCTTTTGTAGTTTGTGAAGTACGTCACACGGCCAAATTCCAGCGAGAAAACAGCCCGTTAGGGACTCCTAAAAATGATTCCTAAATCCATCAGAAAACTCTTGAGTGTGAAATCAGCTTTGGTAGTATGGAAAGTGGGGCGACGTTCTTCAGTTCTGAAAAACGGAGTCCCAAAGTTCGCTAAGAACAACGATTTTCCCGAGGCTGCGTAGGTTGAAGCAGCATACCGGGAATGCTCAGAGTGTGCTTGGCCGTAGTGTGTCCATTGTGTGTGTTTCCAGAAAAGGGGTCTTCCATGTCGAAGCGTTTCGGGAATGTTGCTGCTGTAGTTGGACTGACTGTGTCTCTGTTCACGGCTGCCTGTGGAAATGCCGAGGTTGCTGACGACATCGGTGCGGATCAGGTAGAGCAAGAGAGTAACGGTGCGACGCAGTTGTACGATGACTTCCGAAATGGATTCTCTGCGACCCAGGCAACGGACAAATGGGCATACTTCGGATTCGGTCCTGCCTTCACTGGTAATGACGGAATCGAGAGCACAAGTAATCGGGGACTCCGGGTTGTGTCCAAAGGACTCAATTCCCAAACCGGAGAGCCGGCGTTCACCAGCTCTGTTGTTCAGGAGAGCAGCCCGGCCTCGCTTGGACTCCCTGGTGGTGTCGACCACGTGAAGTGGCTGGTCTATGCCAACCGGCTTTCAAGCCGCGGCTACCCTGGATTCGATGCGACCACCAACCGTCAGGTTGGCTGTGAAGCGTACGTTGGTGGGCGAACCTACGGCACCAGCGGACACCCATTTGGGAGCGCAGTCCGGGATGCAAATGATGACCTCCGCCTGGCGGCCTTTGCAATGAACGTCATCGATGTCGAGACCTTCATGGTGTTCGACATCTTTATGACCAATGAAGGAATCTACGCTTTCTACGAGCGGCTCCCCTTCGGTCGCGGTCCGGGGCTTGGCAACTACGCAGCGTTTTCTTTCGCGAAGCGGGTGGCCGACAACTGCCCTGGCGAGCAGCACAAGCTGGGAGTCTCCTATGACAAGCGTTCAAATACCGTGGTGTGGACAGTCGATGGTCGCGAAGTGCAGCGGGTGAGCCGGGTGGGACTCCTTATCGATCGCCAGAACATGGTTCTGGATCACGGCGGCACCCCGACCGAAGTGTCTCTGAACCAGCTGAACTGCGGAATGGGGACGTTCACTCTGCTGGATGCGAACGCCGTGGGCCGTGGTGGACTGGCGAAGCTGTCGACCAGTCCTGGTTTCTACTACAATCCCGCCACTGGTGAGCCGCACCCCGAGACGTTCACGGATCCGGCCAGCGCTGATGGCAGCCGACTGTTTGGTCAGGGCGCAGAGCTGAACGTCAAGAAGTACAACCTCTTCTTCGCCGAGGAATCAGAGAGAACTTCCCGGTTACGGAGTGTGTAAGGCGGGGAAGTGAAGCGCCTGCGGTAACCCAGCGCGAGGAACGAAAAAACCAAACTTAGGACACCTGCAGTGAAGTTTCGGTCCGTTTCCTGTCCGCATTATCGTAGAACTGACCGTACCAGCGGCGCAGCCTCATGATCGCTCCGTCTCCGTCACACAGGATGGGATTGGTGAGGTACTCCTTGCTCTCCCAAATCTCCATGTCCTCGTGATAGGTCTTCATCATCTGCCAGCGTACGAACATTCCGGCGACGGTTGACAGCAGCGGGACACGGGTCTTTTTGGTCCACAACGTCAATCGGTGATTGGTGTACTCGCCATCGACTGGAACGATCGAAGAAAACACCAGCGCCTGCGTCATCGGCAGCTCTGGAAAGTGTACGTAGTGGAAGCCGGGCTCGATCATGTGAAACTCCAGCCGCCCTTTGAGCTTGGTTCCGAAGCGACGCAGCGCGGTGAGCTGGGTGATCCGAAGCTCACTTCCTTCTGCATGAAACTGGTTCGTTGGCATGTCATGGCCATGGACGGCCGCAAAGTGAGGACTGTCGACAGAGTTTTCCATGATGTCTTGACCATGGATGCGGATCTTAAACTCGTAGGGAGTGGGGTCGTCATACTCTCTGGGGTTGAAGTTTCCAATCTGCGGCAGATCGTAGCTCGGCGCAGTTCCCAGTTGGTTGCGGTACATGAAGATCATCCCGTAGCGCTCGACCACGGCGTGGGCCGAGACCTTTGCCTTGGGGGGGATCTTTTTGGCGTACGGAATGGAAGTACACTGACCGGTTCGATCGAAGCTCCAGTGATGATAGGGGCAGCGCACGGAGTTCCCTTGGACGCAGCCACCCGCAGAGAACCGAGATCCTAGGTGAGGACAGATGTCATCAACCACGCCCACCTCGCCATCTTCGCCCCTGAACATCACGAAGGTCTGGCCAAACTGCTCGACCTTTTTGAGTGCACCGACTGGTAGTTGTTTGGACCAGCCGATCTGAAACCAGCCTTCGGTGTAGCTCGGGAGATCGTAGCGTTTGGTTGCGATCATGATTCGTCCTCTTCTGCGATCCTCTATCACGGTCGGCGTGCGAATTTTCACGTAATGGTGCGAAAACGCTCATTTTTTCTGAGATGGTCCGGTCATCGTGCATGCGGACAGGGTCGAATCGTTGATTCACTGACTGCATCCAGAGTGTGTTGTAGGAATGGCACAATAAGAGATATTCAGAATGACTCATATATGACAGGAAACTGAGTTCCCATCCGGTTCCCCTGCTTTTGGTGTGCTGACGATTTCCCGACGACAATCGGACGATTGCGATTCAGAAGTACAACATCACCAGCAAGCCCAGTCTGTAGTCTGTTTGTCGGGACCGCCGACTCGGTCCGTGACATCCCTGCGGTTCCCTTCTCGTACTCCTATCTTCTACGTCTCCCTGCATGAAAATCCTTTCCCGTAGAGATTCCACTCCTGTGGCAGATAGTGGTACTCTTTAAACAGACTTGCATCCAGCGTCAGGCGAACGTGTCCCATGCCTCTGCTGCTTGAGGATATTTACAATACGCTCTCGTTCGATCCGGAGTTACGGCTGGTCAGGCAGGTGCGCTCACGCGAAAAGATTCCATCTCTACAGGAGATGCATCGCAGCTATACGGCGCTGGTCAAAGCGATGACTCCGTATACTCGCTACGTGTTTCTGGCCGATCTGCGGCAGTCCCCAGGAAACAATCTTCCTGATGCTGAAATGCTCACCAAGCAGCTCCTGGCTCCGCCGCTCAAGAAGTTTCGTAAGATCGCTTCCCTGGTGTCGACCGTCACCGGCAAGCTGCAAGTCAGTCGAATGTGGCGAGAGCTGGGTGTGACGATGGGCACCTTCATGGATGAGGGTGAGGCGCTCAACTATCTGGGCGTAGGTAAGAAGCCTTAGTCACCCTCGAGTCTCCCACTGTGGTGGTGTCGCAGGGAATCCCTGAAAATCACTCGCAAATGCAGTTCGACCGGCTAGGGTTGTGATACGGTTTGCAAAAGTCCTTTTGGGAGAGGAGTGACCCGTGGCCAAGTCTGCATGCCCAGTGACTCGTGAAGAGTTCAAAGCCAAAGCCAAGTCTGTCAGCGTGTCCGTCGAGGGAGTCCCTTTGACCGCTGAGCCCAAAGAGTTCTCGACCGGCTCGTTCGGGTGGTACCTGTCTGGCAAGGCCACGATTGTGGTCGATGGCAAGCCCGTCCAGGTTCAGGTCGGTGCAAACCTCACCATCATCGGCAGCAAAGAGGCGAAGTAGTTTCGGTCAGCTCAGCTTTGCGCGGCGGAGCAAGGCGGGCATCTGCTCTGCGCAGTGGGCACGCAGTCTGTCCACATCGAGTCCAGTCCGTTCCGTCAATCGCCCCTGCCGCACCAGTAGTTCCCCACCGACTAGGACATGGCGCACGTCGCTGCCTTGCGTGGCATAGACCAGCAGCGACACGGGATCATGCACCGGAAGCTGCCCCGGTGAGCGCTGTCCGCCCACGACCACATCGGCTTGTTTTCCGACACAGAGGCTTCCGATTTGGTCCGCCAGACCCAGCGCTTTTGCGCCACCCAAGGTCGCGATCTCCAGCGCTTGTGCTGCCGGTAGCGCTTCGGGTCCACACAGCCCCTTTTGCAGCAGCGAAAGGAGCCGCAGTTCCGTGAATCCGTCGAGTCGATTGTTACACGGTGCCCCATCGGCACCGAGCGCGACGTTCACCTGCGCGGCGAGTAGCTGCACGATCGGAGCGATCCCCGAGCCAAGCTTGAGGTTGGATGACGGGCAGTGGGTGACATGGGTTCCGTCCTGCGCCATCGCCGCCATTTCAAACGGAGAAACATGAACGCAGTGCGCGAGCACCGTCCGTGGCCCAGCGATCCCGAGTGAGCGGAGCGCTTCGACGTTGTCTTGCCCGGTCCGCTGTTTGACCAGCGCGATCTCATCGAGCTGCTCGCTGGCGTGGGTATGAATGCCCGGCCCGCTTAGGCTGCGCTGGTTGACTCGCTCGGCGACTCCACGCATCAGCTCATCGGAACACGAGACAAGGAAGCGCGGAGCATATCCGTAGCGCAGTCTGCCCTGGCCATGCCAGCGTGCACACAGCGCATCGGCTTCGCGTAACGACGTCTTGGGATCTTCGCGGAGGTTCTCCGGCACCGTCTCCGGATGATCCATCATCGCTTTGCCGAGTGTGGCGCGGATTCCAGTCGCTGCCACCGCTGCACACAGCGCATCGTGATGGCGGACAGTCCCCATATCGAGCAGCGCAGTCGTACCAGATAGAAGGAGCTCAGCGACTCCGACCTGAGCCGCCAGCGCAATGTCTTGCTCGTTGAGCGCCGCTTCGTACGGTAGGACGCGCTCACGTAGCCATCGCAACAGGGGGAGGTCATCGGCCAGCCCTCGGCCCAGCGTCTGACACAAGTGAATGTGCGCTTGCACAAGCCCCGGCAGCACCACGCACCCGCTGACATCCAGCACCGGCACTCCGACGCTCCGTGGATCGCTGCTCGCGGCTGCCCCAATCGCCGCGACGATGCCATCGATGATCAGCAGATCGCCGTGCACCACCGGCAGCGCGTTATCGACAGTGACCAGGGTGCCGCCGCGCAGCAGCCAGCTATTGCCGTCCACGATGATCGTCCTCGCTGTGGGCACTCGTTGCGGTGCTGATGAGAGCGCTCGGACGAAACGCCTGCGGGAGCAGCGTACTGAGCTTGGTAAGCTGCGCCGGACCGCTTGGTGACAGCAGCACGATGTTCGCTTCCTCGGCAAACTCGGCCAAGGTCTGCCTACACATGCCGCAGGGCGCGGCTGGCGGCGAAAGATTTGTACAAATCGCGATCGCCGTCACTTGACGGGCCCCGGCGAGCACCGCTTGGTACATCGCGGTCCGCTCTGCGCAGACGGTCAAGCCGTACGACGCGTTTTCGACGTTCGCGCCGACAAACACCCGACCATCGCTGGCGAGCAGTGCTGCACCAACGGGAAATTTTGAATAGGGAGCGTAGGCCAGTTCTTGCGCAGAGCGGGCTCGTGCGGCCAGATCCTGCAGCAGTGGCGGGAGTGGTTCACCCGTAGCAACGTCGACGATTAGGCCTGGGTCGGTGGGCACGGCGCTCGTGCGGTTCGTCATCGCGAAAGGTGCTCCTTGCTGATCAGCTCGAGCTGGCCAGCGCTGCCATGATTCCGTCGAGTAGCTTGATAAACGTCGAGCGGACGCGGTTGGCCGTCTCGGTCACTTCTTCGTGTGACAGCGGCTGCCCAGACATTCCGGCGGCCAGGTTCGAGACACAGCTCATCCCGAGCACCCGAGCGCCCATGTGGCGAGCCACAATTGCCTCGGGCACCGTCGACATGCCGACCAGATCCGCTCCGAGCCCGCGCAGCATCCGTACTTCCGAGGGTGTTTCATACTGCGGCCCGAGCAGTCCAGCATACACGCCGGTCTTGAGTCCAATCCCAAGCCGCTTGGCCACCTGCAGCGCGACGTCCCGCAGCTTGGCATCGTACACCTCGGTCATGTCCGGGAACCGCGTACCCAGTCGCTCGTCGTTCGGTCCGCGCAGCGGCGAGTCGCCCATGAGGTTCAAGTGGTCGTGAATCAGCACCAGGTCGCCCGCAGCCAGCCCGGCACCGACGCCGCCCGCCGCATTGGTGAGCACCACGGTTTTGCAGCCCGCCGCTACCAGCGCTCGAACGGGCAGTACCACCGTCTGCAAGCTGTGACCTTCATAGGTGTGGACGCGACCCTGCATGAGCAGGACTTCGACGCCCGGCTGCGTGCTGGTCCGGCCTGCTCGACCGTAGACCAGCCGTCCTGCGTGACCGACCACTCCGGATCGCGGAAAACCAATCTCTGCATAGTCGATGCTCTTTGCATCGCTGAGCGCGTCGGCGTAGCTGCCCAAGCCCGATCCGAGCACGAGTGCGATCGCGGGCGCGGCCCCGGCTGGAAGAAAGTCCCGAATCCGGGCTGCGGACTGCTGCACGGCCTCGTAGGTGGCGTGGTGGTCGTCGTGGATCGAGGCTCGGCTCATCGCAGTACATCCAGGATAAGGGGCTTTTCAGACGGCGGGGTCATCGAAATCTGGTACGCGCCGGTGATGAGAGCGCGGGCTCGCTCGCGGCGACCTTCTGGCCAGTCGGGCGCACATGCGAAGTGACAAAGCGGCTCGCCCGCTTCGACGAGCTCTCCGACCTTGCGATCGAGGTAGATGAATGCCGCCGGATCGATGCGGTCTTCCTTGCGTTCGCGTCCGGCTCCGATGGCAACGCCCGCCCAGCCGATTGCCTCGGCATCGATCGACGAGACATATCCCGCTTCGGGAGCGACGACGTAGACCGGACACGGATGAAGACAGCTTGTCAGCCACGGCTCATTCGGGTCGCGCAGGTCGATCATTGCGCCCTGCATGGCCGCGCAGCGCTGCAGCCGCTGGAGTGCTTCGCCGTTGCGCAGCGATTCCAAAATCCGCGCTTGCCCGTCTTCTTCCGATGCCACCGCGCCGCCTAGCCGCAGCATCTCACCACCGAGGACACGGGTCAGCTCGATGAGATCCGCCGGACCACTGCCGCCGAGAACTTGCAGCGTTTCCAGCACCTCCGCAGCATTGCCGACGTAGCGGCCGAGCGGTTGGTCCATGTTGGTCAGAAACGCCGTCACTTGCTTGCCGGCACGTCGGCCAATTGCGACCAGCGTCGATGCCAGTTGGTACGCTTCGTCGCGGGTTTTCATAAACGCGCCCGAGCCCACCTTGACGTCCAGCACCAGTCCGTCGATTCCTTCCGCGAGCTTCTTCGACATGATCGATGCGGCGATAAGGGGGATGGACTCGACAGTGGCCGTCACATCACGCAGCGCATAGAGCGCTTTGTCGGCGGGAACCAGCGTGTCGGTTTGCCCAATCAGCGCCAGGCCGGCACGACGTAGCACCGTGCGAAACTCAGGCACCGACAGCCGCGTCGAAAAGCCGGGAATCGATTCCAGCTTGTCGAGTGTCCCGCCGGTGTGGCCAAGTCCTCGTCCTGAGATCATCGGCACCCGAACCCCGCAAGCCGCCACCGCAGGGGCAAGATGCAGCGAGATCTTGTCGCCGATACCGCCCGTCGAGTGCTTGTCGATCTTCAGCCCTGGTACGTCTCCTAGGTTGATGACCTCGCCCGAGCGCAGCATGGCATCGGTCAGCGCGAGCAGCTCGCCCTCGGACATGCCGGTGAAGTAGATTGCCATCAGCAGAGCCGCCGCCTGGTAGTCCGGCAGCTTGCCTTGCGAGTATTCGGAGATAAAAAATCCGATTTCTTCGCTGGTGAGGACGTGGCCATCGCGCTTTTTGCGGATGATCTCAACCGGGTTAAACGTCGCAGATTGGCTCATCGGAGTTCTTTGGGGGCAAAGGCTGAGCGCCGAAAGGACTTCGCTCAGGACGGTAGAAGGTGGGGCAGCACGCTCTTGCCGCGTGGCCAAGCGGGCAGGGAAAAGGCATCGCACAGGGTCTGGGCGACGTCGAAGAATCCTTCACGCAGGCCCAGGTCGGCGCGACGCGGGTCCGGTGGGGTGTTGGTAAATGCGAGGAGCGGCACGTCTTCTCGGGTGTGATCAGTCCCGGGCCAGGTTGGATCGTTGCCGTGGTCAGCCGTTAGCAGCACCAGATCACGCGGCCCAAGCTGCTTGTGCAGGCTCGGCAAAAACGCATCAAACTCGGCGAGCGCTTGGCCGTAGCCCTGTGGATCGCGACGGTGTCCATAGAGCATGTCGAAGTCGACGAGGTTTATGAAGATGAGCCCGCGCTCGGTCTGCTTCATCGCTTCCAAGGTCAGGCGCAACCCATCGGTGTTGCCTTCGCTGTGGATGTTGTCGGTGATGCCGTGACCCGCAAATATGTCCCAGATTTTGCCGATGCCGACCACCGGGCGACCACTGTCAGCAATCCGCGATAGCGCGGTCGCTGCAGGCGGTGGCATGGCATAGTCCCGGCGGTTGTAGGTACGACGGAACTTGCCGGGCTCACCCACGAAGGGACGGGCGATGACGCGGCTGATGTTGCGCTCGTCGCAGAGCTTGCGGGCCACTTCACAGGCGCGATACAGCTCCGCAAGCGGCACCACTTCCTCATGGGCGGCGATCTGAAACACGCTGTCGCCCGAGGTGTACACGATGAGCGAGCCGGTGCGAAGGTGCTCCGGGCCCAGCTCGTCAAGGATGGCCGTTCCCGAGGCTGGCTTGTTGCCGAGCACACCGCGTCCGGTCTGGGCCGTGAAGCGATTGATCATCTCGGCGGGAAAGCCCTGCGGATAGACCGGAAACTCGCTCTGTACGTCGAGACCTGCCAGTTCCCAGTGCCCTGTGGTGGTGTCTTTGCCGATCGAACGCTCGCGCATCCGGCCAAAGCCACCGAGCGGGTTTGCGGCCTTCTGTAGCCCCGGGATCTGGGTCAGGTTGCCAAGGCCCAGTGCTTCTA
The DNA here is from genome assembly GCA_044228505.1 of Polyangia bacterium. GTDB lineage: Bacteria > Myxococcota_A > Polyangia > Palsa-1104 > JAEUJZ01 > JAEUKA01. The sequence continues at coordinate 151,605 of JBGAUT010000009.1, forward strand.
AGTTGGGCAGGTGCAGCCCACCGAGTCGTTCGCCGATGTGTCCCAGGGTGTTTGCTCCGGCATCGCCGTAGCGGCTGGCATCCGGGGCCGAGCCGCAGCCGCACGAGTCGAGCACGATCAAGACTACGCGCTCAAACGGCGCGCTCTGAAGAGTGGTCATGTCTAGCGTCCTTGTCATCTGCGGATCGCAGTCGCCTTGGCTCTGATTGTGCGTCGCATCGCTCACCGCGTGCTAATACGCAGACGGTTTGCCTTCGGAGCGAGGGGCGGCAGCAGGCGCTTGGCTGCGGCGCAGCCATGGACGATCGGCGTGCTTAGGCGTTTCTTCGACCTTCGGTGCGGCGCAGCCTTTGGTGATCGCGACGGAGGCACTGGCACCGATGCGGCTGGCCCCAGCGGCCTTCATCTTTTGAGCGTCTTCGCAGGTTCGGACGCCGCCGGAGGCTTTGACGCCCATGTCGGGACCGACCAGCTTGCGCATGAGCGCGATGTCTTCGACGGTTGCTCCGCCAGGGCCAAAGCCGGTCGAGGTCTTCACAAAGTGCGCGCCTGCGACCTTCGACAGCGAGATCGCGATGATCTTCTCTTCTTGGGTGAGTGCGCCGGTTTCGAGGATGACTTTGACCTTGGCGGGGCGCGAGGCTTCGACGACTTTTTGGATGTCCTCGTGAACGGCGGCAAAGTCGCGGCTCTTCAGCGCGCCTTGGTTTATCACCATATCGATCTCTTCGGCGCCAGCACGCACGGCCTCGCGGGCCTCAAAGGCCTTGGCGTTCGGGGCCATCGCGCCGAGCGGAAAGCCGACCACCGCGCACACCATCACGCCCGAGCCCCGCAAAAGCCGCTTGGCGAGCGGTACAAAGCTCGTGTTGACACACACGGACGCGAAACGATACTGGCGAGCTTCGGCGCAGAGCTTTTCGACGTCGGCAGCCGTGGCGTCCGCCTTGAGCAGGGTGTGGTCAATCATTCCGGCGATGCTGTCTGGAGTCTGGCCGGTGCCCATGGCCGAGCCGATGCGGCTCGCGCCTTCCTCGACGATGTTCTTGACGGCTTCGGGTCGACGAATCGTACACAGCCCGCAAGCGGTGCAATTTTCCGACGGTCCCTCGGGGCAGGGCGTGTCGCGTAACGACGGTGGGCTAGAGATCGTGACCAGTGCTGCGCCACCGCTCAGTCGAGCAGAGACCCGACGGGCAATTTCGGCGACAAGCTGTTCCATCTGCGGATCGTGACTAGACATCGGTGCCCTGGCTTTACAACGCTTTGTCCGACGCTGTAAAGGCCTGAAGTGTCATGCCAATCGCTCCGTTCGCCAGTGTCCGTCGAGCGCTGAGTCGGACGAGGGCGAGCCGTCCACTGTTTCATCGGCTGCAACTAGTAGTTCGATGGAGTTGGATTGTGACGGGTCACCGCACTGGCGATAGTGAACGGTACCGGCGATCCACAATGATCCGGCAAGGAGCGAGCAGATGAGCGCACATGGGCAAAGTGGTAGCAAGCAGCGGGTGCTGGTGATCTCGGCCAACCCCTCGGTGTCAAAGACCACCGGCTGGCCGATTGGCTTTTGGTGGGCCGAACTGACCCATCCGTTCTGGGCCTTTACAGAGGCCGGCTATGAAGTCGAGATTCGCAGTCCAGATGGCGGTCCGCTGCAAGCGGATGGCTACTCGGACCCAGAGGATGCGAGCGGCTACTCTGCGCACGACATCCTTTCGCTCGGGTTTAAGAAGTCCCCCTCGCACGCCGCCCTGCTACAGCACACACAGAGCATTGATGACGTGGATGTCGAGGCCTACGTCGCGGTGTTTGTCACCGGTGGTCAGTCGCCGATGTACACGTTTCGCGGCAACACCAAGCTGCAAGCGCTCATCGCCAAGTTCTACGAAGCGGGCAAGCTGACGGCGCTGGTCTGTCATGGCACTTGTCTGCTTCTTGAAACCAAGCTGTCGAGCGGCGAGCTGCTCGTGAAGGGGAAGACCTGGACCGGCTTTGCCAACAGCGAGGAACAGTTCGCCGACAACTTCGTCGGTCAGCGCATCCAGCCATTTTGGATCGAAGACGAGGCGCGTCGCATCGAAGGAACGCACTTCGAGGTGGCTCCGATGTTTGCGCGGTTTGCCATTCGCGATGGGAATCTGGTGACCGGTCAGCAGCAGAACTCCGGTCGAGTGGCTGCTGAGCTGGTGATCGAAGCGCTCTCCCATGGCGTGAAGGACGGGGTGGTACGTAAGCAGTAGTTCTTCCCGGTCGCACTGTGCGGGGGCTGCTCACCCCGGATGCGCTGGGCTGCAGGTGCTCGGTAAGAAAAGCTGGTGCAGAGATCGCTTGTGGATATTATGCGCCGCGCCTACCGATTGAAGCGGTGGGAAGGAAAACTCCACATGCGACTGCCTGGGCTCGACTCCTTGACGCTTTCCGGTTCCCGCTCCCTTGGGGAGCGCTGTCGGAACGAGCTATGGAAGAAGCTGATGTCACTGGTTGTGGAGGCCGTCAATCAGCGCGGCATCTGTGCGGTCGAAATGGCTCAGCTTGCCGAGCTTCCCCAGGCCGAAGTCGAGTCGATGCGTGAGCGCTGTAGCTGCCCTGTCTGCTTCAGTCAGCGCGCCAACTAGCCCTTTGACCCCGCCACCCGGTTGAACTCCACCGGGGTCGCGTTCAGGCTATGGAAGACCGAGCGCAGGCTATGGAAGACCGAGCGCAGGCTATGAAAGACCGAGCGCAGGCTATGAAAGACCGAGCGCAGGCTATGGAAGACCGAGCGCAGGCTATGCAGAACTCAGTTCAGCCAATAAAAGGCTAAGTGAGTCTTATGAAAGACAAAGCTCTGCTTATGAAAGATAGAGCGCAGCTTATCGAATACCGAGTCGATGCTATTGAATCGTTGATTGATGGTATCTACTGCATAAATTGCCTATAAATTCGCTTGTTTGGGCTTGCCAGGACGTACGGGTATCTTATCACTATACGGACTCCGGAAACGTGGTGGCGAGCCAGGCTTGCAATGGTGTGAGCGTGGCTTGCTATTTGATAAGAGGAACCATGCCATGCCCAAGTCCGTTACCTCTGTGCCCAGCAACTTTGACGCTCAGCTCGATTCACTTGCAAACCGCATCAGATCCGAGGGCTGGGACAAAAAGTTCAGCCTCGATCTCAAGCAACTTGATCTAGCACTGAAGACGCAGCGCAGTGATAAGCAGAAAGATTCCAAGCTGCGCCAGGATTATCAGGCATTCCATCGGAGGTTTGCCTTGGGTCAGAGCGCACGCTACGCGATGTATATGCAGGCACTTGAGATCCTGCGCGCTGCCCACCGCCATCAGCCAGACGTGCTCAAGTCGCTCGAAGGTTTCAAGCGCAAGAGCACGACCCGCAAAAAGCCTGTCACCAAGTAGTCGATGCAGCGGAAGGTGTCGGTCCTGTGCTGGGCGAGACGCGGCGGATGTGGGGGTAGCGCAGGCTTGGCCTACATCGCGGGGAGCTGGACTCGGCTCGGGGCTTCGATGTGGTAGGTGAGCAGTAGCTCGCGGGTGGCTCGACCCGGTAGCTCTAGATCAAAGTGGGCGAAGCCGTCTTTGCCGTCCCAGCGCATGCCGCTGGTCCGTTCGACGCTGACCTCGACTTCACGAATCTCGCTGACCGGGACGCGCTCGGTGACGAGCAGCTTGCGGGAATTGCCACTTAAGTTGCTGACGAACAGCTTGACGGTTCGTGCGATGCGCTGCGTACCCGTGAGAGCCGCTTGCTCACGTTCCTCGCTGACTTGACGGCGCACGCGGAGCCCATCATCAGGACCAAAGCCCAGCTCGAACGGCTCGCCGCGACCAATGAAGCTTACCCGGCCGCGACCACACAGCTCGCTGCCTCGGGATAGCACCACCGGACCGGCCAGCAGCGGTCGTGCGCCAACGAGCGTGGCCGTGGTGCGAAGGTGCGCCGCCATGCTGCGCTCTGGGAAGACCACTCGCTCGACCTGCGCGGGCATCGTGACTTGCGCAATCTCGATTCGCGTCGGCTGTCCAGTTGACAAAATGCTGACGGGGCGGTTCGACTCGAACGTGAGCGGCTCACCACCATCATCGACGCCGGGCATTTCTTCGATCTTCTGCCCGCCGCGACCCAGCCCAGCCACGGCGATGCTCTGCTCTCGCGCTTCGACGACCACGGTGCGACGCTCGGCATCGGTCTTGCGACGCAGACGGAGCTGGTCTTCACTCAACAACGGGGGCGAGGCGTGCTGTGCCGGGCGTGCCGTGGAAAAACGACACGGGACGTTTGCCCATTCCTCTCCGCTGCGTTGCCAGACCACCGCTGACGTCACCATGGTCAGGCTGTGGGTGCCGTCCGGGTTGCTCTGAAGCCGCGCCATGTGCTCGGGTCGCCACAAGGCACACGGCGTGATGTAGGTGACTTCGAGCGAGATATCGGTCGGGCTGGGGACTTCGATCTGCACATCGATCGTAGATTCCCGCCGTGGCCGCAGCCTCCGTGCCGCTTGATAGCGAAGCTGGGCCCGTTTTTCATCGAACCTCGACTCCGCAAGCTCTCGCTGGGCTGCGCTGAGCTGATCGAGCGATTGCTCTTGCGCATCGAGGAGCTGATCGAGCGCGCTCCGCCAGCCGGTAAGCTCTGTGGCGGCACCACGTGGCACTCTGCCCAAGGCGACAATCCACGCCAGCAAAAGGGCCGCGCAGCGACCTTCGTGAACCTGCGCAACCTCCAGCGTTCGTTCGGCAAGCACTCGTCGTGAAAGAGCCTTCCTTTGGTCGCTTTCACTGTCGCGTAGCTCGCTTTCCGAACCAGCCGACGTTTCATGGGTGCGGCGGGTCACCTGAGCCGACAACAGCTTGGCCGCGCCCTGGAGCAGCGGTAGCACGCTCTGATCATCGACGAGCGGCGTCACTCCGCGCAGGCTCAGCAGCACCGTGCCTGCTGGGACGGTCGCTTGCGTCGTTCGAACCACCTCCGCACGGTCTTCAAAGAAGGTGACTCGCAGCGGCCTAGTGTCGAGCTCCAGTCGCTGTCCTTCCATCGGTTGATTGTGGTTAGTCACGACGGTTGCCTCCGATGATCTCGTTTTTGGCCGAGAAGCTGAGCCGATACTGGTACTCGATCTTGGTCTTGCCAGCGGCGGGGAGCTGCACGCGCCACTTCATGCCACGACGAATCGGGGCTCCGCGTTCTGCCTGATCGTACGGCGTATGAGCGGGCTTTTCTGCAATCAACTCGACGGTGAGTGACTTGTCTTCGCTGACCGGCATGCGATCGAGCACATCGATCTGAATCGGCTGTCCCAGCGAGGACGAGATCTCGATGGTGACGGTATGGGTCATGGCGGTCGTGCCGCCGAGTAGTCCTGCGCTCTCTTCCTCTGCGCGGACGTTGCGGGCCACGCGGACGCGATCCTCGACACCCATGCCTACCCGCAGGCTGCCGCCACGGTCGACGTGGCTGATGGCATCGGTGGTAAGCAGTCCGCCATCGACAAAGACATCGACCGGGCCACTGAGCAGCGGGGCCTGACACGGATTGATGAGCTCGGCCTCGCGGTAGACATCGGCTCGCTCACGCGGGACCGTAATCAGCCGGAGCTGAGGCGTGCCATCGGCGCACAGGACGGCGATGCGGTGGAGCTTGCCATCCGATGGGATCTTGATCAGCCCCTCAGCATCGTAGCGGTGGTCAAACTGCCCCCGAGACGAAAGCGGGTCCACCAGACCACTCGGCGGGGACAGCTTTTCTAGCGTGCGCACCGCCTGCTGAATCTTGTTGTGCGTTTGGTCATCGCTTCGGCGCTTGAGTCGGCCTCGGAAGACCTGGTCTTCAGGACCGCCAAGCTGTAGCTGGTCGAAGTCGAGCCAGTCGTCCTGCGGTTCGATCCCTTCGGGTACAGACGGCGCTTCCAGCGGAGGCAAGCCGCCGAGGTTGTCGCCAAATGGACCGCCTTCGCCGTCATAGCTGCCCTGGCCACCACCACCGGCTGACTCGCCCACGCTGCGCTGTCGCTTGGATTCTTTGGACTTGGCCAGCGGCGGGCCACCGGGTGCGCCGCTGCGATACATCGCGGCCGACTGCGCACGCATCGGGGCTGGCGGCGGACCGGACCCTGGCATCGGCATTGATGGAGCCGCCATCGACATCATTGCGGGCGGTGGCGGTGGCGCAAGGCCGAGTAGCTCCATCGGCGAAGGAATCCCACCTTTTTTGCTCAGCTCCGCTTCGGCGCTTTCGGCGCGGGTCGCCCAGGTCGGCTCATCACTCAGGCTGTCATCGAAGTTCAGTGCATCGGTCGGCGGTGTTCGCTCTGGCGCGGATGCAGACAGAGCACTGGGCTCGCTTGGCATGCCGTCCGGGGGAGTTTGTCCACCAGTGAAGCCGCGATCGTAGCCAACAAACAGCCGATCGAGTCCTTCTGGGGCCGGACGGTAGCCGCTTCTTTGGGCAGGCTGGGCTCGACCAAAACGCAGTGAGGGCAGCTCCGGCAAGCGGGCATCAAAGATCAGGTCGGCGGTCGATAGCGACAGGCGAACCCCGTTCCAGTCTTCGCCGCTGATCTGGGCGACGTGGGCTTCCACTGCCCACGTGGCGCGCTTGCCACCATCGAGCAGCCGCAGCGTATACGCCGGAAAGAAGCGGGCTGCCGGGACCACATATGACACCAACAGGTTCGCGATGGCCCCGCTGCCGCTGACTCGTACGGTGACTCGGCGAGTGGGCTGGCTGCGACCCTGGCGTTCACTCGATGGCGCTTGGCTGTGGCGTAGTTCGGCGGCCGCCTTTTCCTGGGCCAAGTCAGCCAGCTTTTGCTCAAGCTGCTGTTGCTTTTCGCCGAGCCGTCGCTGCACTTCAGACAGAAGTCCTGCGGTAGCAATGGAGTCGGCAATGCGCTCATCGACTTTGTCCACCAGCGACGTCGTTCGCAGCGCTGGGTCGGGAAACTGCTTGGTCAGCCGCTGCCGTTGCGAAGAGAGTCGTTCGATCTCGGCCTGGATTCGATCCATACGTAGCTTCAGGTCGTCGAGCTTGCTCTGACTTGGGCCCTGCTGAATCGGGCTTGATGGTGGAACCAGCACCGTTTCGACCAGCAGCACGCTCCGTCGGCCCGGCTCAAGCTGAGCCCGGAAGCTCCCTGGCTCGGAGCGCGCCGTGACATCGGTAATCACCAAGTCGACATCACCATCGGGTAGTGGTGACGAAGCGGGCAGCTCGACGCGCCGAGTGACGATGGCCCCACGAGCGTGGACGGTCACTTGGCAGACCTGACTTACGCAAACAATCTGCACGACTCCCCCTTGTATGGCCCCGGCGGTCCTTGCTTGCAGAGGCCAAGAGAAGCGATTTTATCGCGCCAGCGGCCCCAGACCTAGCAGGAAGTACCTCCGCTCTTGTTTGACTGCCCGACCTTGACCTATCGTCCGGCTTTCTGCGGTCCACCCACCGGCAACCGAGAGAGGAACAGCCATGAGCAGCAAGCGCGGTAGCATTGGAATTTCCAGGCGACGGGCCCTTCGGCACTTGGGCGTGTCGCTATCGGCATTAACCGTAGGTTGTGTCAGCAGCGCCAGCGACATCTTGCCGTCCCCGAATGAAGCCAGTCCTGACCTCGGGGGAAACGAGCCCGACCTGACCACGCCGCCTGACTTGTCCGAGATCCTGCCGTCCACCCCCAAAGAGCTGCTCGCGGGCATCGATGCGGTGGTGGTGTTGATGATGGAAAATCGCTCGTTTGACCACTACTTGGGGACGCTGACCCAAGACACGCGCTATTCGGGCAAGCGACGGCCTGACGGACTTACCTTTAACGAGTCCAACCCGGACGGCAAAGGCAACCTGGTCAAGGTCGCCAAGCTCTTAAACTACGAACCCAAAGATCCGCCGCACGGCTGGGATTCTTGCCACACGCAGTTCGGCGGCGGCAAAAACGACGGCTTTGTGAAGGAGTACATTGCTCGCCACGGCGACAAGTACGGCCCCGAGGTGATGGGCTACCACGACCGCAGCCAGCTTCCTTATTACTACGCGCTGGCTGACCACTTTACGGTCTGCGACCGCTGGTTTGCGTCGGTGATGGGCCCCACCTGGCCGAACCGCTTCTATCTGCACGCGGGATCATCAGGCGGCAAGAAAGACAACACTGGCTACACCAGCGGGGGCCCGACGACGCTGTGGGAGCGAATGAAGCAGCGTGGCTTTGTCGGAAAAAACTACATGGTTGGCCCGGCCGCTTGGTACTGGGGGGCTTATCCCGGCAAGCTGCTCAGCAGCAACCCGACGGCCAAGATCGAAGAGTTTTTCAAGGACTGCAAAGCTGGGACGCTGCCGCCGTTTTCGATCATCGACCCGGACTTTCTTACCAACGACGACCATCCGAGCCACAGCATCCAGCTTGGCCAGGCACTAATAGCGACGCTGATTTCGGCGGTGATGCAAAGTCCGCAGTGGTCACGGACGCTGTTTGTGATCACCTACGATGAGCACGGCGGGTTTTACGACCACGTTGCGCCGCCAAAGATGGCCGATGACTTGGCGGACTTTACGCAGGTGGGGTTTCGGGTGCCGACGCTGCTGATTGGTCCGACGGTGCGGCAGGGCTTTGTGGACTCGACGGTGTACGACCATTCCTCGGTGGGAGCGACGCTGCGGACTCGCTTTGGCATCGAGAACACCTCGAAGCGGATGGCTGCGGCGTTGGACATTTCGGCGGCGATTGATCCGAAGCTGGCCAAAAACCCGGCCCCGCCACCCGCCGACTTGCCGCGCTTGTCGATTCGGATGAGCGACCTGGCCGCTTCGCTGGGCTTCGATAGCCAGCCCGAGCTGACCGCTGCGGTCCAAAGCATGCCCCGCCACCTGCTTGCGCCGCTCATGGATTCGCGCAGCAACCTAGAGCGCACGCTGTCTTGGTTGCGGCACGGCGAGGCGCTCGGTGCCGTAACAATTCGCGACTAGCGCGGCGGTATCCTTTGCGGCTGCTTTGGTTTATGCTGGTCTGGTTTTCCTAAGTGTGGGGGACACATGCGCTGGTTAGTGCGCGGGGATATAGACGGGTTTTTCGGCCTCGCGCTCGATAACCTGGTTCAGCTTCTGCTCATCAACACCCTCTGCAAGTACGTTCTGGAGCTGCCTGATGCGCTGCTCTACGGGCGGATCCTGCCGGGGGCTGCGGTGTCGCTTCTGCTTGGAAACATCTTCTATTCGCGACAAGCGCTGAAGCTGGCAAAAGAGACGGGGCGCGACGATGTCTGTGCGCTTCCGTACGGCATCAACACGGTGTCGCTGCTTTCGTACGTCTTCCTGGTCATGCTGCCGACGAAGATCAGCGCGCAGGCGGCGGGCCATCCAGATCCATCGCTGCTGGCTTGGCATGCGGGGCTTGCGGCGTGCCTTGGCTCGGGAGTGATCACGCTGCTCGGGTCGCTGTTTGCTGAAAAGGTCCGGCGGGCGACTCCTCGGGCGGCTCTGCTCTCCACGCTGTCGGGGATTGCGCTCGGCTTTATCTCGCTTGGCTTTTTGTTTCGGACGTTCGCGCATCCGGTTGTGGGTCTGGCGACGCTGGCGATTGTGCTGTTGACCTACTTTGGACGGGTCAAGTTCAAGGGCGGGCTGCCGGGAGGCTTGGTGGCGGTCGGGATTGGCACGGCGCTGGCGTGGGCGACGAAGCTGGCACCGGTCGGGCAGCCGATGGCCAAGCTGGGTCTGCACCTGCCGATCCCGGTGTTTGGTGACTTGTTTCCGGCGCTCGGCCAGGGTCTGCTCTGGCGCTTCTTGCCGGTCGTGGTGCCGATTGCGCTGTTTGATCTGATCGGCTCGCTCCAAAACATCGAGTCCGCCGAGGCTGCGGGCGATTCGTATCCGACGCGACCATCGCTGGCAGCGAACGGGATGGGCGCGATTGCCGCTGCGCTGTTTGGCTCATGCTTCCCGACGACGATTTACATTGGGCATCCGGGCTGGAAGGCGCTTGGGGCGCGGGCCGGGTACTCGATTCTAAATGGAGCGTTTGTGACGCTGGTTTGCCTGACCGGCACGCTTGGCTACATCGCTTGGGCGGTGCCGATCGACGCGGGTATGGCCATCGTGCTGTGGATTGGCATCGTCATCACCGCGCAGTCGTTCCAGGCGACGCCGAAGGAACATGCTCCGGCGGTGGTGCTGGGAATTCTGCCTGGGGTGGCCGCGTGGGGGTCGCTTTTGGCGAAGACCGGCTTGCGAATCGGTGGGTACGGTAGCCCCGGAGGTCCGCAGTTTTCGGACAAGCTCTACGGCGCGTTTCACGCCACCGACACCTTCATCGAGGGGGCCTTCGCGCTGGAGCAGGGGTTCATTTTTACGTCGATGCTGCTTGCTGCCGCCACGGTCGAGGTCATCGAGCGTCGCTTCGAGCGCGCCAGCATGTGGTGCCTGGCTGGCTCGGCGGTGAGTGCGACCGGCCTGATTCACTCGTACAGCTTTGGCCCTGCCGATACCGTGATCAAGATCGCGCCCGCGTGGCCGTTCGTCGGCGCGTACTTTGCGATGGCGGTGATCTTCATGGTGGCCCGCAAGGTCACTGTGCCAACGGACGGCCCCGGCCACTAGTTCCCGAGCCATCGGAGTACTGGGCGGGGATCACCCGGAGTTCAAGCACCACCCGGGTGCCGCCGCTCTTGCGGTTGAGCAGGCGGATGCGACCCCCGGCTTCATCAATGATTTGCTTGCTGATGGCGAGTCCAAGGCCAGTGCCTCGGGTCTTGGTCGAAAAGAACGGATCGAAGACGCGTCGTCTGACGGCTGGGTTTATGCCTGAGCCGCTGTCGGCGATGGTGATGAGCACGGGCCGCTCATGATGCTTGGCGCTGCGCTGACGACGCACGGTGCATTCGATGACCGAGCGGGCATCGCCACTACCCGGCGAGGCTGCTTCACAGGCGTTGATCAGTACGTTCCACAACACTTGGCGAAGCTGATCTCCATCGATGAGCGCGGAGATTCCACCTGCGGGCAGAGACTCCGGCACATCCAGTTTTAGGGTCAGACCGTGGGCTTTGCCGCGCAGCAGATCGAGCACTTCCCGTAGTACGGCCACTACGTCGGTACGCTGAACGGTGGCGCGGGTCGGTTTGGCAAAGCGGAGCACGTTTTGCAAGATGCGATCGAGTCGCTGGACTTCGTTGCCGATCGCGACCGCCTCGGTCCGGACGGCGCTGTCCGTGGGCAGCTCCTCTGCGATGACTTGCGCGGCGGCTCCGATCGACACCAGCGGATTGCGGACCTCGTGAGCAATTCGTGCTGCCATTTCACCGAGTGCCGACAGTCGTTCCGTCTGAAGCAGGCGTAGGCGAAGCCGCTGCCGTTCGGCATCATCGCGCTTGCGCTCGGTCTGGTCGTGGATGCGGAACACCGCACCCGCAGCCAGACCGCTGTCATCACCGAGCAGAAGTGCCGAGACGTGGCCCAAAAATCGACCCTGTCGCTTTTGATCGGAATGGCGATGGATGCGAAGCTCTGCCTCGGCAAAACCGGTATGGGGCAGCCGTGCCAGCAGATCCTGGAGCTGGTGCCGAGCGTGAGGCGTCGCCGCCAATTCCAGCACCGGACGACCACAGAGCTTGTCGGGTGGCAAGCCGAGCACCTGCTGGCTGGCGTCGTTGACTTGCTGAATCACAGCCCGGGCGTCGAGCGTCAGGATGGCATCACCGACAGAGCGCATCACCTTGGCGAGTCGCTCTTTGGCCAGCAGGCTTTCTCGCCGAACTTGCTGGCTCCAGCCGAGATCTTCGACGGCAGCGGCTACCAGTAGTCCAGCGCCGCTGGTCTCTACCGCACCACGTGGCAGCGAGATCTTGCGCAGTGTCACCCGCAGCGGCCATGGCATCGTGATCTCGGCGACCACGCTCGGCCGGTTCGACGACACCGATAGCACCACCGATTCGCCCGCGAGCAGCCGTTCGCAGAGGTCTGGACCACACAGAAGGTCTGCGGATGGGACGCGCAGGACCTGATGCAGCGGCTGCCCCTGAATCGGCATGTCCTGGCAGATAAGCAGGCTGCCATCGCTCGACACCTCGCAAGTCCACAAAAGCGGTGGTGGTACAGCCAGGGCACCCAGCTGTTCCAAGCGCTGCGCCGTGTTTTGCAGGGAGTCTGATTCCAGCTCGGCCCCAACGCGCTCCGCATACGAGATGAGCAGGTCGCGCTCGTTGCCAGTGAAGCCGGCGCTGCCGGGACGGTCGACGAGCATCACCCCGAGCGGACGAATTCTGCCGAGCACCGGCACGACCGCGAACGAACGGGGTCCGGCGATGGAGTGGATCGCTTCGATGATCTCCGGGGGCAGCGCGCCGCCTGCTAGGTCGGCCACGTCCGTCGACAACAGCACCCGTTCTTCTCGCAGGGCGCGCACCAGCATGCTCCGCTCGAGGTTGAGCGGAATGTGCAGGCCACCAATCTGGAAGCCCAGCGCGTGCTCGACCTGAAGCAGATCTCCGGCTGAGCGAGGGTTGACCGCGACCGCCATCCGCAGGGTCTGCCGATCCTCATCAAGCAGCGCAAGACTGGCGCTGTTGCAGGGCAGGGTCTGCGCGACGGCATACAGAATGGCTTGAAGCGACTTGAGCGCCGACGTGGTCTCCGACACGGGCTGGAGCATCGTCAGCCGAGCAAGCGCTGTCAATCAGCGCGGCAAGTAATCGAGGAGTCCTAAGCGCGAAAGCAGCAGATTCGTCGGAATGCGCAGGCGTCCTTCGGGCAGCGGTGGGGGCTCATCGGCGCTGTGCTTTGCCGAAGTGGGTCTGGGCACGGTTTTGTCGATGAGCAAGGACGCAGGCAGTAGACCGGCCGGACAGACCGCTGAACACGCTCCGCAGCCGGTACATCCTGGCAGGCCTACTGAAGGGAGCGGCTGTTTGCGGGCCAGTGCTTGCATCTGGATGTGGGGTCTTATGGATTCAGGACAGAACGGGCTGCAAAGATCGCAGCCGAGGCACGCATTGCTGATCCGTGCGGTCGGGTCGTGCAGCAGTCGCCGTCGTGAGATGAGCTCATGATCAGCGGGCAGGATCAAAAGGTGTGAGACATCGGAGGGGAGCGGCGCATCAGCTTGCCAGGGTACGCCAGTCAGCGCACCACCCACGAGAGCTATCCAGGCTGAACTGGTGCTTCCGAAGCAGCGCCGGACCAGCTCACGCGGGGTCCACGCCGTCTGTGCGGGTTCGATTCCTTCGCAAGCCAGGTCCAGCACCTGCGGCTGTTTTACAGCACCGACTACGGAGCACAGCCGAGGTGGCTCGCGGCGATGGACGATGGCACCGACTGCGACCACAAGCTGCGGTGACACCACCCAGGCTCGACCGGGTGACGGGGGGAGTTCTGGTTCCGGAAACGAAGGAAACGCTGCGGTGGTGGACTGGACCGCGATGGTCGTTTTGGCGCACAACCGCAACAGCTCGGCGTGCACCGCCGGGGCGGAGGTGCAAAATCCTACCGTTGGGGCCGCGAGCGCCAGCTTCAGGGCGGATAGCCCATCGATGAGTAGCTCGCCGTAGCGAACGCACAGTGACGCAAAGAGCTGGCCAAGGGGCGGTTCGGCATCTCCGTCGACCCAGATTCCCGATAGCAGCCCTGGTCGAGCATCGATCCAGTGTGGCCAGGGTGATTCCGGAAGCCCGGCTTGGCGAAACAGACCGCGGAGCGCCACTGCTGCCTGTGCTCGTTCTCCCCCCAGTCGATGAGCGGAAAAGGGCGGCAGTTGGTTTTGCGCTAGGTCGGCCATGGGCGGGTCATGCTAGCAGAATCCGCCGTGATCTTGCGTCGTTATCGGGACGATTGGCGACGCACGGACTATCCGTCACACTTGAGAATTGGAATGCGCTGTGGCGGTGGATCGAGTTCCGCATTCTGAGATCGCCTTTCTGGGACTGTCGCGAGGATGGAGATCCGGATGCAAAGACACTACCTACTGTTGCTTGGCTTTCTGACGGCATGTGATGGGCTGTGGCAAGGACTGAGACAACCGGTAACGGAGAACTGCGTCATCAATCCCGCCGCATGTGGGCAGGGCGAAGTCTGTAACAGCCAAAGCGAGGTCTGCGAACCCGCTGCGCAGGCGCAAGCCGACATGGGTGGTGGGACAAGCTGCTTGCCGACGGAGTTCTGTTGGCAGAGTCCGCTCCCTCAAGGCAACTCCTTGCGCAGCGTGGCGATGCAGTCCGCCAACAACGGGTGGACGGTAGGCGATAGCGGGAGCATCTGGCAGCTTGGTACTGCGGGCTGGCAAGCGATGTCGAGCCCCACCAAGAACCACCTATATGGTGTTGCCGCGATGTCTGCCACCCAGGCAGTCGCGGTCGGTCAGTCTGGAACGATCTTGCGACTCGACGGTGGCAAGTGGACTACCCAGAACTGCAACACCCAAGTGACGCTTCGCAGTGTTCATGCGTTCTCTGCAAGTGAAGTCTGGATGGTAGGTGATCAAGGTACGGTACTGCGGCTGCGCGGTAGTACTTGCTCAGCGGTAAGTAGTGGGACTACAGAGAACCTGCGATCCATCGATGCGGTGGATGACTCCCACGTGTGGGTGGCTGGCGGAGGGGGAACGATCCTCTTTCACGACGGCAATGGTTTTCGGGCGCAGCCGAGCGGGACCAAGGAAGAACTGCGCGGAGTCTACGCGGCGACCTCCACCGAGGCGTTTGCATGTGGGACTCGTGGCACCTTGCTCCGCTATGCGCTCGGGAATTGGAGTTCGGTCAACCTCGGCACTACTCAGTCGCTTGAAGCTGTCCATGGCAGGCTCGCGGACAACGTCCTTGTGACAGCAGGAAACGGTAGCGTCTATGGCTTCGATGGCACGAGTTGGAAGCCAATTCCTTCGGTTACCAAGTACGGACTGGAAGGCGTATACATGTCCGCCACCGGTTCGATCCTGGTCGGGAACTACGGAACCATCCTTTCCGCGAATTGTTAGATGCGGCGTGGTGGCTACCTGCCCCTACCTGACCAGGCGCACGCGGTTTGCCGGTTGCGGCGGCAGTGGTACGGATGCGACCTTACGCCGTGCAACGTGATGCGGAGCGCAGTTTGACTCCAGTTTTTCTTGCGGAACCGGCTGAGCGTTCGGGGGTGGCTGTCGGTTGCGGGTGACGTACCGGTGGGTGGCTCGTTCGCTAATTCCTGATCGATACCTGGACAATCTGCTGTATCCTAAGCGCCGCAAAAAGCTACGCTCACACGAGGAGAACTTCTACCATGGCGAATCCCCAGGTCTATTTCGATATCACCATCGACGGCAAGCCCGCTGGACGCATTACCTTTGAGCTGTTCGCGGACTCAGTGCCGAAGACCGCTGAAAACTTCCGCGCTCTGTGCGTGGGCCACGAGGCTGGCACCTACACTGGTAGCTCATTCCACCGTGTCATTCCGCAGTTTATGCTGCAAGGCGGAGACTTCACCAACCACAACGGCACCGGTGGGCGGTCGATTTACGGCAACAAATTTGCCGATGAGAACTTCAAGCTCAAGCACGACCGTCCGGGCCTCCTTTCGATGGCCAACGCCGGTCCGAACACCAACGGCTCTCAGTTCTTCATCACCACCGTGGTGACGTCGTGGCTGGATGGCAAGCACGTCGTGTTCGGCAAGGTGACGGACGGCATGGATCTGGTGAGGAAGATTGAGTCACTGGGTTCTGCGAGTGGCAAGACCAGCTCGAAGATCGCCATCGCCAAGAGCGGTCAGCTGTCGTAGGGACTCTGTTCCCGCAGGAAGGGACTCCGTTTGCACAGTAGGGGGACTGTGTAGCGGATTCCTTTAGCCTGCGGCAATGGCTTGCCGGTGCACTCTGCGGAGCCAGTTGCGGAGCAGTACTGCTTCGTTTCGGAACGTACAGTCCGGCCGACAACCTTTCCGGTGGCGCGATTGCTTCTGCCGCTGTCCGCTTGGCGGTGCGAGTGGTCGTCGTCCGCATTGCGGGAATGTCGACGTGCAGCAGGCTTTCCCGTTGGCCATCCAAGCGAGCGATTTACTGGTTGTCGTCGAGAGTATGTAATCGGCGGGTGGTCGATTCGTCATCCGGAGCGGCGGACAGGCCCACCGAATCAGCACGGGGCCCTAACCAGGGGAGAGCGGGTTCTGTTTCTCGATTTCGCTATGCGGCAATGCATCTGCCGCGCCATCGCATCGGAGTGTCGGTCATTGAGCGGCAGCAAACGCCTTGATCTGCTCAACCGTTAGGAACCCCTTTTTGTCTTTGTCGATCTTGTCGAAGCCTTTGGCGACCCGAGGCATTCCAGCTTTGGCTTCGGCCAGGGTTAGCTTTCCGTCCTGGTCTTTGTCTGCCGCCTTGAAGCGCTCTTCGATGTCCTTGTCACGCTTGTCGGTTTGGGCGTCAGCCTGGGCGGACACACCGGCCATGGCGAGAGTAGCGGTCACTGCAAGGGTCCAGCCAACGGTTCGCAAGGTCTTCATATGAGCTAACTCCTGAAAAGGGGGAGAGGGGGCTAGATGGCACCCACACGCTGTTTGAAGAACTCGATGACGCGGCGCTCGGCACGCTTGGTCGGTCCTTCGGGATCATCGTCTCGGAGACTAACGGTCAGGACGGAGTGGGGCGGCGTACCTTGGACGGACAGTCCGTCTTTGGCATCGATCTCGATGGCCTCGAAGCGGTCGCCGAAAGTCCTTTTGTAGTTGGCGAAGCGTTCGTCGGATACAAACGGGTCGCCGTAAAAGCGTAGGCCGATCATCGACAGATCTTCGTCGACAAAGCGACGCTTGGCGCAGGCGATTTCCTCTGCGGACACGCCCAGGGCGGCCTTGCGAGCCGCGCCAATCCCCAGCGGTAGCGATGGCTGGGACAGCACCGGTGCCACCACTGCAGGCTCGGTCATCATCGCCAGCGCGAAGTTGCCGGTAAAACACATTCCGACCGCCCCTACGCCGCGACCCCCGCACTCACCATGCACCTTACGTGACAGCGCTCGCAGCCAGTCGACAATGGGACTTGATTGGTCGGTGGCCCAGGCCCGAAACTCTCGCCGGATACAGACGCTTTTAAACATCTCCTTGGCTACGTAGGGAATGCTCACCCGACGACCCGGTTCGCCAAACAGGTGGGGCAGAAACACCGTCATTCCGGCCTCTGCCACTCGATTCGCAAAGCGAATCACCAGCGGATGGAGCCCTGGAATCTCATGCATCACAATCACGCCCGGACCCTGGCCGCGTCGATACACGGTGCGCGTATAGCGTCCGTCATCGAACTCAAAACGGGAGTATTCCTTGAGCGCCGCTTCATAGGACATTGCTAGATTTCCTTGTGTTGACACGATACTCGGTGCTCGACTTACAGTCGAGCCTGCCTAACAGCGCGACGGTGACATGTCTGGGCTCTGCTTGATTGGCGCTGGTTTAGATCTTGCTTTATCATCCCCGTTGATGTCTGTTCCGATCTCTGCGCTGCCGAGTTTGCTGCAGCACCTGGGTACGCTGGCGCGGGTGCTGCCGTGGGGACTTTCGCAGAGCCCGCAGTGGCTCGTCTCTGATGTGGTGATTCAGGATGAGTACACGCATGATGTCTTGCTCAGCGCGCCGGGAATCCCGCACACGCTGGTACTCGACTGTACGTGACTTGGCGGCGTGAACGAGGTCTCCGTGTGGGACCACCGACCGTCTGCGGAAGAGCTTCTGCAAGCAAGGCTCAAGTCCGGATGGCAGCCGACTCCGACCGAGCTGCAGGACGGCCCCAAGATTCTCGGCTACGCCTGCAAGATCACGGAAGGGACTCCTTCCGGTGATCCATGAGCTTGCTTAGGAATCGACTGGCTTGATCGCTAGCGGACAGTCACAGAGACGTCTACTTGCACTGACTCACAAGCACTTGCACCATCCCGGTACCAGAGCCCGGATCCGCGACCACCAAATCAAGCAGACCATCGCGGTTCAAGTCTCCTGCGGACAGATGCATCGGAGTGACGCCGGCACCAAACGTGATCGGAGTCTGCACCGTAAAGGTTCCGTCTCCTTTTCCGAGCAAGAGCGATACCGTGTTGCTGCCGCTGTTGCTCACGGCCAGATCGAGGAATCCGTCCAGGTTGAAGTCGCCTTTGGCCACCCAGCGATTGCCGTTATTGGCAGGTAGTGCGGTCGTGCTACCCGCGCCGAACGTGGCATCACCATTGCCCGGACTAAAGCGCAAAGTGGCCGCGCCTCCGTTGGGAGTGGCGATGTCAAGCTTGCCGTTGCCGTCGAAGTCACCGGCAACCAAGTAGTTTGGAGCGCTGACGTTCATGATGGTGGAGCCGAGCATTCCAAAGCCACCGGTTCCGTTATTGAGCCGAACGGTGACCGAGTTGCCATTGCTGTCTGCGGTGGCAAAGTCGAGCTTCTGATCCCCGTTAAAATCTGCCAAGATCAGTCCCTGGGGCCGATTTCCTGCCGTCGGTATGGCGGGGATCGACTTGAAGGTCGGGGACGTGTTGATGAGCAAGCTGACATTGTTACTGCCGTCATTTGCGACCACCACATCGAGCTTGCTATCGCCATCGATATCGCCGAGTGAGATGTCGTAGGGGCCCGCACCTACGGAGAATCTTTCGGTGGCCGGGGTGGTGAACGTACCGTCGCCGACGCCAATCCGGAGCGAGATGTTGGCCATGGCGTTGTTTGCGGTCACCAGGTCGATGATCTTGTCGCCATTTATGTCTCCGGCTGCCACCGCATAGGGCTGTGTTCCAGCACCGAGAGAGTTGGGGATTGCATTACCGAACGTCCCATCCCCATTCCCAAGGCGGACATTGAGGCTGCTGTTGCCACTGTTGGCGGTGACCAGGTCCAGCTTCGAGTCACTGTTCAGATCGACGACGATGACTTGGCGCGGCGTCTGCGCCATGGCCAGTGGCGTCGGGGTTCCAAAGCTCATCATGGTAGAGCGGTAGTTGAACCCGGTCGGACTGGTGGCCATTTGATTGTCGGGGTTTTTGACCACGATCGCGGCGGCCCCGCAGCTTGCGGGCTTGGCTGGAATCGTGGCGGTGATCTGAGTGGCTGAGACAAACATGACGTTGGTTGCCGCAACGCCGCCAATCGTGACCGTGGCTCCTTGCTGGAAATCGGTGCCGGTGATCGTGATTGTGCCGCCTCCGGTGTTCACGGCGCTGGTCGGACTGACCATGGTGATCGTGGGTCCAGCCGGGGACAAATCAGGCAGAGCGGTAAGATCCGTAGTCGTACCAAGGTCGGTCTGTGTCGGCATCGTGTCAGTACACTGCGTGAGCGCAGCGGCACAGATCAAAACACCAGCCGAAATTCCAAGTCGCTGAAGCGTATTCATCGGGCACTCCTATTGTTAGGAACGCGCCTCAAGCCGAGCGCCTGAGCCACGTGTTTGTATTGGGAAGCTCGCTCCCCTTGCGTTGTCGTTTCGTCGACGAGCGCATTCCTGCTACGTGCGAGCTACAAGCCCCCCATTCCCCCGGGTGCGCGACGGAGCAGACTCGCGGACCAGTTATTGTATCGCAGAGCGCCTGCTTCGAACGATCTTTACGCTTCGTCGCGGAGCACTGTGTGGCGGCAGTCCGCTGGGAGCCCCCGACTGGCCGATTCTTGTGTTAGTGCCGGTGCGTGTGAGGCATGCCAGGTATTCGTCATGGCTATTTTCATAAATAGCGTTGATAGAATGCCCCTGTGTGTTTATCTAAATTTAAACGGCTGCGGTTTGGTGTTGTATGTAGGCCGTTGTATGTTCCTGTCCGGCTCCTGAGCTCCCGTTGGCCATCCTTTCCTGGGATGGGCAAACGATGCAGCGGGTGACTGGGAACCTGGAGACATTAAACGGGGTATTTGCGGTCGGGAACGAGCTGTGGACGGTGGGGGATGCGGGGGGTACGTTCCGTTCCGCGGGGGGGGCTTGGAACAGTGTCGTTTCGGGTGCGATGGACTCGCTGTGGTCGCTGTGGGGCAGCTCTGTAAGTGATGTGTGGGCGGTCGGTCCCTCAGGGATTCTGATTCACTGGGATGGCTCGGCGTGGTCACCCAAGTCGCTGGGGCTTCTGTCGCCTCGTTCGATCTCGGGCTCGGGGCCTAATAGCATCTGGACCGTTGGTAGCGGCGGCGGAATCTATCACTACGATGGTGTGAGTTGGCTCAAGGAAGTGAGCGGAACCACAGCCGACCTGTACGGAGTGTGGGCGCTAGATGCGAACAATGTCTGGGCTGTCGGAAGCAGTGGCACCATCCTACGTCGCAGCGCTGGGAAGTGGCAGAGCGAGACCAGCCCGAGCAATGCCGGCCTTTTGGGTGTATGGGCCGCTGATGCGGTGAATGCCTACGCGGTGGGCGATCAAGGAACCATCTTGCGTCGTGGCAGTGGCGGCTGGGTGGCCGAGCCGAGCAGCTTGAGCAGCCAGTTGTGGAGCGTGATGGGCAGCAGCGCGACCTCGGTCTGGGCTGTTGGTGTGGGGGGCCAGATCCTGCAGCGTTCTGGCACATCGTGGCGCAGCTTCGCCAGTGGAACCAGCAATGATCTCTTTCAGGTATTGGTGACCGGTAGTCGGGTCTTTGCCGTCGGAGCGGGTGGCTCAGTCCTGGTCAAGTCGCAGTAACGAAGGGGGGGACGAGCGGCGGACCGGAGCGCTACTTGGGAGGCGCACTTGGGGTGGCCATCAGCGAAGGGGGTTCGAGCAGCGAGCCGAGCGGAGTCGCCTGCCAGCGTGAGTTTTCGCAACAAAACGCTCGGTCGAGCGACAGATCCAGATCACTGTCGAGCTGGTCGGGGTGCGCCATTCCTGACAGGATCAAGACTGGGCTGGGGTCTTGGAGGTCCGCGTGATCGGCAATCCGCTCGCGTAGCGTCTCTGCCGACAGCAGTTCCATGGCGGGGCGGCCGCTGCGACGGAGTCGTCGATTGCCAGGCTCACCACCGAGGCGCTCGGGGAGCTCGGGTTTCGTCAGAATTACATAGAAGCGGCGGCTCTCTTGGTTTGCGTGAGCGTACTTGACCACGAAGCGCTCTTGCGATGCGGACTCGATGCACCGTGGACTACGCGACTTGCGGACCAGTCCGATGGCCTGCTGGGGTGGATAGCCTTCGTGGATGAGCAGCGCTGCGGCAATGGTTCCCGAGCGACCCCAGCCCCCGATGCAGTGAATGAGTAGGTGCTTGCCTTCTCCGGCCCAGCGCAGGATTTCCGTGCACAAGGCTCGCGTCGCCAGTAGGTCGGTCGGTGGCTCCGCATCGTGAATGGGAAACTGCAAGCTAAGGAGTCCGGCCTCGCGCAGGGCGTTGCGCAGCCCAAACACGCCATAAAATTCCAGCTCGGCTTCATCGACCAGGGTGACCACCACCGAGATGCCGAGAGACGCCAGCTTCCGGACGTCGGCCTCTACTGTACCGCCGAGATCGGGCCGTCCGGGACAAGCCGAGAGTCCAATTCGCCCAGGGCTGTCGACGAGAGATCGCTGGCCTGCGACGAGCCAGTCAACACGCAGCAAAGCGGAGCTATGGGGAATTAGCATCAGGATCAGTTTACGCTGTGACGGATTGGTGACGCGAGCGCGCTGACAGCGAATCCAAAGCTTGCTAACGTGCGCCGTTGTGCCGGCTTCCATGTCGTCGTCAGAACTGCTGACTTTGCCGTTTATCACCGTTTCTCAGTCGGTACCGCCGGCCGCAGCGGAGCACTCAGCTGACGCTAGCGGCCTCGGTAAGAATGACTTGGTGACGCGGGCTCTCCGGCTGCTTTGCCCGCTGCCGTCGGCACTGCGACCTCGTGATGAAAATGCGCCCGTACCGGTTGCCGTCGACGATGGTGGTGAATCGCTGTCGGATTCGATTGTGGCGCTGCGCCAAATTCTGTCGCTGTTGCAGCAGTCGCTCGGTTGTCGGCATGCCGCGCTGTGCCTGGTTTCCGAGGAACACGATCCTCTTACGGTGATGATTGCCGCCGACAGTCAAGAAACTAGTCTGGTACCACGGCGGCTGCCGCTTTCGGCGATGAGGTCGGCACTGCGGCTGGGCGCGATGGCACCACTTCACGACGATGGTGCTGCGGCGCAGCTTTACAATGCGCTCGGGTGGACCGCGCAGGACTCGACCAAGCCGTGGTTGTGTCTGCTCCCGACGCCACCGGGCGGTCGAGAATCGGTTCGCTGGGCGCTCGTGCTCGGCGGTGGAGTCGAGCTGTTTGCGACGAGACATCCCGCCGATGAGCCCGAGTTGGTGCCGCTGCTCCAAGTGATGGCGCTGGCGATTTCGGGTCTGCGGCTCGATGAAACGCTGCGCGAGCGAACGAGGCCGCTGCGGGTCGAGCTACTCGGGCCGACGCTGCGACCGCCGGGGCTGGGTCGATACCGCGAGTTTTTCGAGTCGAGCACCGACGGTATCATTGTCCTCGACGACACTTGCAAAGTGGTGTGGCTCAATCGAGTGGCTGAGCAGCTCACTGGCTATGCGACGGCGGGGCTTGCGGGACGACCGCTGACCGAGCATGTTCCCGATTCCCAGCGCGAGCGGGTGGCGGCGCTGCTCGAAGAGGTTCACACCGGACGAACTCCGTCGAACTTCGATCTTCCGCTCATCTCGACGTCGCAAGAACTACTGACCTTATCGGCGTCGACCTCGCAGATTCTGGAACCGAAGCGGCTGTGCGTCGTCACCTTCCGAGATGTCACCGAGCGGCGTCAACTCGAAGCGCAGCTTCGGCGCGCAAAGGAGTTCCTCGATCGGGTGATCGATTCGACGGTGGATGGCATCGTGGTGGCCGACCTGCGCGGGCGGGTTCGCATCTTCAACCAAGGTGCGAGTCGCATCACCGGCTACAGCGCCGAGGAAGTGCTGGGCCACCTACCGGTGTGGCGGCTGTTTCCAGAGCGCGAGGCGGTCCACATCATGGCCGAGCTGCGCAGTGATGAGTTCGGTGGACCGGGGCGACTGCTGCAGGCGAGGCGAACCATCCTCGGCAAGGGCGGTGAGCCGATTCCGGTGGCGCTGACGGCGGCGATGATTCGTGACGGTGCGCGAGAGCTGGCGACAGTCGGAATCTTCCAGGATTTGCGCGAACGAATCTTTATGGAAGAGAACCTGCGCAAAACCCAGCACCAGCTCGCCGAGACACAAAAACAAGCGGTGCTGGTCGAGCTGGCGGGAACGACAGCCCATGAGCTAAACCAGCCGCTCACATCGGTGATGGGCTATGCGGGGCTGCTCAAACAGAAGCTGCCGGGCGAATACGTCGAGCTACATCGCTTTGCCGATGTGCTGCTGCTGGAGTCAGAGCGGATGGCCGATATCGTGCGCAAGATTGGCCGCATCACGCTGTATGAGACTCAGTCTTATGTGGGAGAGACTCGGATTCTCGATTTGAACAAGTCGGCCGGTGAGCCCGCACCGCTGCCTCCCGAGCCGCCTGCGCGTCCGAGCAGCGACGGTCCGCTGTTTTCGAAGCTCCGGAAGAGCTAACTATTCACCGAGGCGGGCAATGATCAGCTTGCGGACGAGGGTGGGATCGGCAGAGCCGCCGGTCGCTTTGAGGACTTGGCCGACGAACATGCCGAGCAGCGACTTTTTGCCTTCGCGGTAACGGGCCGCGTTATCGGCATTGTCGGCGATGACCTTGTCGACCAGAGGTTCCAGCGTGCTGTGATCGGCCACCTTCTTTAAGCCAAGCTTGTCGATCAGCGCTTTGGGAGAGCCGCCTTCGCTCATCATGTGAGCAAATACGCTCTTGCCCGCACCTACCGAAATCTCGCCTTCATCCACCAGTCGGGCCAGCTCGGCAAGCTGAGCCGCAGCAAACGGTACTTCCGAAAGGGGTCGATCTTTGAGTGCACGCAGTAGCTCACTCATGATCCACTTCGCGATGCTCTGGGGGCTGTGATAGACCGCCAGCGCGGCTTCAAAGAACTCCGGTACAGACGGCTCACCCGACAGGATATCGGACTCCTCTTCACCGAGCTTTAGCTCATCGAGATAGCGAGCATAGCGGGCCGCCAGCGCAGGATCTTTTTGACGGGCCTCTGCGCGAAGCTGGGCCCGACTCTTTTTCTGCGGACGACTTCGTTCTGCGGACTCGTCTTTGGTGACCGGCTCTGCTTTCGGCGTCGGCTTAGACTCTTCCGGCTCCACTTCGGTTTGGCTCTGCTTGGCCCAGGAGTCGCGCAGCCCGACCACTCTGTTAAACACCAGGTGACCGGGGCGGCTGTTGACACAGTCGCTGGCGAAGAATCCCTGACGGGCAAACTGATAGCGACTCCCCGCCGGATCGCCGGCGACGCTCGGCTCGACCAGGGCACCGGATATTACTCGTAGAGAATCCGGATTTAGATCTTCATGAAAGTCGTGCTCTTCACCAGGCTTTTCTGCGACAAACAGCCGCTCATAGAGCCGTACTTCGCAGGGCAGCGCGGACTGCCTATCAATCCAGTGAATGTTGCCTTTGACGCGGCGCGAGGACTGTCCACTGCGGGTCGCAGGATCGTATGTGCAGTGCAGTTCGATGACTTTTCCAGAGTCGTCCGATATTACACCTTCGCAGCGTATAATATATGAAAAGAGGAGCCGGACTTCCTGACCCGGAGACAGCCTGTGGAAGCCTTTCGGGGGCTTTTCCTCAAAGTCCGATCGTTCGATGTACAGCTCACGCGAAAAGCGCAGCGGACGCGAGCCCGGCTTACCAACATCGGGCGGAAAGTCAGCCGCTTCCACTTCTTCGCTCTGTCCGGAAGGATAGTTGGTGATCACCACTTTGATCGGATCGAGCACGCACATCCGTCGTGGTGCGCGGTAGTTCAAGTCGTTGCGGATGCAGTACTCGAGCTTCTCGAAGTCGACCTGGCTGTTGGCTTTGGCCACTCCGATCATGTCCGCAAAGTCGCGGATTGCTTCCGGGGTGTAGCCACGGCGGCGCAGTCCGGCAATCGTCGGCATGCGCGGGTCATCCCAGCCCGAGACGACTTTTTCCTCTACCAGCTTGAGGAGGTTGCGCTTGGACATCATGGTGTATGCCAAAGACAGCCGCGCAAACTCGAACTGATGCGGTACTACTTTGGGGAGCAGCTCACGAGCTTCGGCGACTACCCAGTCGTAGAACTCGCGATTGTTTTCAAACTCGAGCGTACAGATCGAGTGCGTGATCGACTCGATGGCATCGGACAGAGGATGCGCGTAGTCGTACATCGGATAGATGCACCACGCATCGCCAGTTCGGTGATGGTGAGCGTGCCGAATTCGATAGATCACCGGATCACGCATCAGCATGTTCTTGGCCGACATATCGATGCGAGCCCGCAGCACATGCGCGCCATCGGGGAACTCCCCACTTCGCATCCGAGCAAACAGATCGAGGTTTTCTGCCACCGTTCGCTTGGTATAGGGACTCTCTTTGCCCGGTTCGGTGAGCGTGCCGCGACCTTCACGAATCTCTTCGAGCGTCGAGCTGTCCACGTACGCCTTGCCCTGTTTGATCAGGTAGACCGCGATCTCGTACAGCTTCTCGAAGTAGTCGGAGGCGAAGAACATCTTGTCGCCCCAGTCGAAGCCGAGCCACTTCACATCGTGCTGGATCGCTTCGACGTACTCGACGTCTTCTTTGGTTGGATTGGTGTCATCAAAGCGCAGATGACACGCAGCGCTACGTCCTTGCAGGGCGTAGTCGCGGGCGATTCCGAAGTTTAAGCAGATCGACTTCGCGTGGCCGATATGTAAGTAGCCGTTCGGTTCCGGAGGAAAGCGAGTGACGACGGTTTGGTGACGGCCGCTTTGCAAATCCGCATCGATGATGTCGCGAATAAAATTGGTCCGAGTGGGTTCGCCCAACGTGGCGGTGTTGGGGGCTGCGCTCGGGGCGGCACTGGTGTCGGTAGGAGGAACGGTTGCGGTGCTCACGGCTCAAGTCTCCGGGTGGTACGTCGAGGCGGACGGATTATAGGGAGCGGGTGCGGACCTGGGAAGATCTAACCTAAGTCGGCTCCCAAACCATACACTTGCTGCCCACCTCTAATGACTGTTATGGTCGACGAAGCCATGGGATTATCTGAGCATCTGTCCGCGCTTCTCCAATCGAAGCTACCGGTGTGGGTCTATGACAATGACCAAGCCCGCATTCGCTGGGCCAACCCAGAGGCGCTGCTGCTGTGGAAGGCCAAGAGCATGGATGATCTGGCGGCGCGGGACTATTCAGATAACTCACCCGCGACGCAGGCTCGGCTTGACAGCTACATGCGGGCAGTGCGGCGAGGCGAAGAGATCGCCGAGGACTGGACGCTGTACCCGAGGGGCAAGCCAACGACCATGACGCTGCATGGCTCCAGCGTCGAGCTAGACGATGGACGGCTGGCGATTCTGTTTCAAGCGATGCACAAGGATCAGACGCTTGAAGGCTCGATGGTGCGGGGCGTCGAAGCGCTGCGTCACACCTCGATGCTGGTCAGCCTGTTCGATGAGCAGGGCAGCGAGCTGTACCACAACCCGGCGGTGCTTCGTGAGTTTGGTGATGAAGCCAAGCTGTCCTCGATGTTTCCCAATGACTGGCAAGAAATCCTGCGCACCATCGCGGCGGGCGAGCTGTATCAGGCCGAGCTGTCGGTGAAAGTGAGCTCAGGTGAGTGTTGGTACGTAGTCGAAGCACGGCGGGCGACGGATCCGGTGACGGGTGGAGCGGGCGTGCTCGTGCAGCAGCGCGATGTCACCAAGCGTCGTCAAGCCGAAGAACTCGCCGAAACCCGCAACCTGATCGTTGAAGAGCTGCACCACACGCTGGCCCTGGTCGAGACGCAGCGGCAGCAGATCTTGGCACTGTCGGCACCAATCCTCGACGTTGGGCGGGGAACCTTGGCGGTGCCGATCATTGGAGAGCTGAGCGATGCCCGTGGCAGCGAGCTGGCCGAGCGACTGCTCGCATCGGTGTCAGAGAAGCGGGCGCAGTTTGTCATCCTCGATTTGACCGGTTGCGGTGCACTCGATGAGGAAGGGGCGCGGCTGCTTTTGCGGCTGACGCGTTCGATCGAGCTGCTGGGTTCCCAGACGGTTATCACCGGCGTGGCAGCCGCCCTGGCGCATACCATCGTACGGGCCGGAGTCGATCTGTCGGCACTCAAGACGCTGCGAAACTTACGTGACGGCCTCGAGTACTGTCGCCGCAACACCTAAGCCACACCCGCCCCATTCGGATAAAGCCGGATAAATCTTTAGCAATTGCCAATACAAAATCGGCAACGATACAATTTCAACTGAGTATCGTGTCGAAACCGTCTCTACCTAGACAGAGGATGGCAGCCCGCGCCTTGCTGACGCTGGGGATTCTGTCGTGCACCTGTGCCTGCTCGGCGCAGCAGACGCTGCCTTGGGCAGACACCCAGACGTCCCGCTTGGTGATAAATCCCGACGGAGATCTCACGGTGACGGCGGCCGGACAAGTGGT
Source organism: Polyangia bacterium (assembly GCA_044228505.1). Classification (GTDB taxonomy): domain Bacteria; phylum Myxococcota_A; class Polyangia; order Palsa-1104; family JAEUJZ01; genus JAEUKA01. The sequence goes on from JBGAUT010000009.1 coordinate 178,994, forward strand.
GAATAGCTATTCACCGCTGACGGCAGCGGCGGCAGCGGGCGACACGGCGGTCACGGTGCAGAGCCTGGCCCAGCTCGGGGTGAAGGCCGACGATCTGGTGCTGATCATCCAGATGCAAGGGGCGCAGATCCGATCCACCGATGACGATCAATACGGCACGGTGCAGAGCCTTCAAGGTGCCGGTCTCTACGAGCTGTTGCGGGTGCGAGGTGTCGATGGCCCCAACTCGAAGGTGCTGCTCGATACTCGCTGCGGCGGGCTGCGCAACGCCTACAGCTTGGCGGGTCACTCTCAGGTGGTACGGGTGCCGCAGGTCGGTAGCTTCACGATCGCCACCGGAGCAAGCGTGCAGGCGCTGGGATGGGATGGTCAGCGTGGCGGCATCGTGGCGGTGCGGGCCTCGGGCAGTATCACCATCGACGGCGCAATTGATGTGAGCGGCCAGGGTTTTCGCGGCGGTGCGGCGCAGACAGGACTTGTGGCCCAAGCCGACGAGACGATGGATCGCAGCGGCTATCGCACCACCCAGGTTTCACTTGGCGCGGCCAAGGGCGAGAGCATCGCCGGCAGCGCGGTCGAGTATGCGATGGCATCGGGCAACTTTGGCCGAGGTGCTCCTGCCAATGGGGGCGGCGGCGGCAATGGGGTCAAGGGCGGTGGTGGCGGCGGTGCCAACGGTGGCGCAGCGGTCAGCTATGACGGCAGTGGCGTCATGGATCAGAACGCCGTTGGCAAAGCGGCGTGGATGCTCGATCCGGTCACCATCAGCCTGGGTAAGTTGAGCGCCTCGAGCGGTGGCGGACGTGGTGGTTACTCGGGCAGTGCGAGCGACCAAGACGCACTCACCAGCGCACCCGGCATTGTTTCGTGGGGCGGCAACCAGCGGCGAGAGCGCGGTGGTCGCGGTGGCCATCCGATCGTCCAGAGCATAAACAGCCGACTCTTTCTCGGCGGTGGCGGCGGCGGCGGTGATACGAGCGGCAAGACTGCAGCGCCAGGAACTCCCGGCGGCAACGGCGGCGGCCTGGTGTTTCTATGGGGCAGTCGCCTCACCGGTATGGGTCGAGTCAGCGGCAGCGGGCTTCCTGGCGGTAGCACCTCGGGGCCAACCCATGATCAGGCGGCCGGTGGCGGCGGTGGCGGTGGCACACTGGCGCTGCTGGTTCCGACGTTGGAAGGGACGCTGCGACTGCAAGCTGGGGGCGGACTCGGCGGCAATCAGGGCACTCCGGCCAATGTCGGTGATGCGGCAGGGCCCGGCGGTGGTGGCGGCGGTGGCGTGCTGATCGTGCCAGCGACGCTGCCGGTCAGTGTCGCTCGTGATAGCCAAGGAGCAGCGGCTGGAACCTCGTTGGCGGCGGCCGTGAGCGAGTTTCCAGTCAATGGTGCTACCCGTGGCGGCGAGGGCGAAGAGCTTACGTTTGCGCCGGGCAGCGCGATTCCGGGGTGCCTACCGACCGACTTGGCGGTGACCGTGACCAGCACCCAAAAGAGCGCGGTACCGGGTACCAGCTACACCATGACGGTGACCGTGGAAAACGTCGGTAGCGAACTGGTGCTGGCCGCCCCCCTTTCCGGCTTGCTTACGCCGAGCGGATTTCCATCGGTGAACTGGAGCTGTAGCGCAACCCCAACCGCGCCCGCCGAGGTCGCGAGCTGCAACCCCAGTCGTGGCTTCCAAGATCTTGCCTCCACGGTGAGTTTGTCGCCGGGTCAGAAGGTGGTGTATCAGGTCGTGGTGGCGGTGCCCTCTTCTGCGAGTGGACCGATTATCTATCGAGCGAGTGTCGCCCCAGCCAGCGGGAGCAGTGACGTTGACCTTGGCAACAACCAAGCCACGCTCACCACGCCGATTCAGCCGTCTGCGGACTTGCAGGTGCTGGTGACTCCGGCCCCGACTCCCGCCGCTCCGTTACAACCGGTGACGGTGCTGGTGTCGGCCCGCAACATGGGGCCGAGCGATGCCCGCGATGTGGTCCTGCGCTTTGCCGTTCCCGCAGGCTTTCGGGTGGTCCGCGAGCCAAGCTCCCCGCAGCTTGTTTGTACCGGGCAAAGCTCGGGCTACGAGTGTCGCGAGTCCACGCTGGCCCGCTTTACCACCCATGACGTGCTGCTGGTGGTCGAGCCCATGGCCGACTCCCATCCGAGCGAGCTGCGCTTTTCGGCGCAGGTCAGTGGCTCGGTTCCCGATGACGTGCTCGCCAACAATGAGACGACCGCCGTGGTGCCGTACGATGCCGCGCTCACACCGTATCGCCCGGCTCAGCTCGGCGGCGGTGGCTTTGGCTGTGTGATTTCGGCGCAGCAGTCGTCGCGTTCGCAAACAACTTTCGTCTTGGCGCTGCTGCTTGCGACCGCGCCTCGCTTCTTTCGCCGTCTTCGCAGAAGCCGGCCCTTCCGACATCGTTAGGGGTAGATCGTGCGAAAACTCTTGCCAGCCTTTGCCTTGCTTTGGACCTGCGGTGTGACACAAGCGGCGTTTGCCCAACAAGCGGGCCCTGGTTTCCAGGTCAACCGCTACGAGCCGACCGCCGCCGGAGAGTGGTCACTACTCGTCGAGCATCCGTGGTACAGCAGCACGCGGTACTTTGCTGCGGGAATCACCCTCAACTACGCGCACAACCCGCTGACCTATGGACTGCGCTTCCAAGACGGTTCGTACAAGCAGACGGGTTCGATCATTGGGAACCAGCTCATCGGGCACATCGATGTCGCAGGCTCGTTCCTGGATCGAATCCTGCTGACGCTGTCGATGCCGATCACGATGTATGAGAGCGGGGATTCGGTCTATGGAGTGTCTCCCGCCACGGGCGCTGCGGTCGGAGATCCCCGCATCGGGGCACGGGTGCGACTGCTCGGGCAGCCGTATCGCGGGGCGGCCTCGCTGAGTCTGGGGGCGGATGTCTGGATTCCCATCAACTCGTTTGGCTCTCCTCCGCCCTTTCCTGCGCAGACCGGCGAAACCGGCGTGCGAATTCTGCCCAAGCTGATTGCGGGCGGCCTCACCCACTCGATCATGTGGTCGGTGACGGCGGGTTACTACTATCGACCGACTCAGTCGCTGTCGAAGCTGCAACCGGCCAATAGCAACTCCATCGGGGCCGAGCTTCAGTTCGGTGCCGCTGTGGCCTACGCCAATACCGGCTTGGGACTGGCCATCGGTCCTGAAGTGCTCGTTTCGACGGTGGTGGCCGGGGGACGGGCGTTCCAGCGTGACTCGCTCGGCATCGAGGCACTCCTTGGCGTTCACTACAGCATCGTCAAGCAAGTGCAGCTTACCGTGGGTGGTGGAACGACCTTCTTCCAGATTCCGGGTGCCCCGGACGTGCGGATTCTGACGCGGCTTGCCTATGCGCCGTGGCGCGAGGAAAAGCAGCCGGACCGAGACGGGGACGGCATTGCCGACCACAGCGATGCGTGCCCCGAGGAAGCGGGCGGACCGAACAAAGATCCCAAGAAGCACGGCTGTCCGCTGCCGAACGACCGCGACCGCGATGGCATCGTCGACCCCGAGGATCTGTGTGCCGATGTTCCAGCGGGCAAGCATCCCGATCCGGCGCGGCCAGGTTGTCCGCTGGGTGACAAGGACGGCGATGGCGTGCTCGATCCAGAGGATTTGTGTCCGACTGATCCGATGGGCAAAGTGCCCGATCCGAATCGCAAGGGCTGTCCGGCAGGCGATAGCGACCAGGACGGTGTGCTCGATCCAGAGGACCTGTGCCCGACCGAGCCGATTGGGAAGGTGGCCGACCCCAGCCGCAAGGGCTGCCCGGACAAGGACTCAGATGGCGATGGCGTGTTCGACTCTGTCGATCAGTGCAAGGATGTTCACGCGGGCTTGATGCCGGACCCGATGCGAGCGGGCTGCCCCTCGCCGGACCGCGATGGAGACTCGATTGCCGATGCGGTCGATGCGTGCCCCGACAAAAAGGGGGCGCCCTCGGTCGATCCGAAGAAGAACGGCTGCCCCGGCCTGGTCGTTGTGGAAAGCGGCCAGATTGTGATCTTGAAGCAGGTGTTCTTTGCGACCAACAAGGACACCATTCTGAAGCAGAGCTATCCGGTGCTGGATGCGGTGGCCACGGCGCTCAAGGCGTTCCCACATCTAAAGAAGGTGCGTGTCGAGGGCCACACCGATAACGTCGGCAAGGCGGATTACAACACCGACCTGTCGGATCGGCGGGCCAAGAGCGTGATGGCCTACTTGATCGTGAAGGGGGTCGAGGCGACGCGGCTCGATGCCAAGGGCTTTGGGCCGTCGAAGCCGATTGCCGACAACAAGATGGTGAAGGGGCGGGCGCTCAACCGGCGGGTGGACTTTGTGATTGTGGATCCGGTGTTGCCGGAGGCAAAGATCACGCTGCCGGAGGTGCCGGTGGGGGGTGGTAAGCCTGCGGCTCGGGCTGCTGGGAATAAGCCGGCGGCTAAGGCGGGGGGGAATAAGCCGGCGGCTAAGGCAGTGGGGAATAAGCCGGCGGCTAAGGCTCCTGGTAAATAAGTCCTTACAGGGAGAAACCGAGGTTTCTCCCTGAGAAACCTTCTCCGTACCCGCCCGTTCTAGCCTGTCCATTCCTTGGTATCGTCCGCGACGGTAGCCCCTCTTTCCCACCCATGCGATAGCGAACACTACAGCACGGCAAGGGACGACCGTTTGCTACACATTTGCTACAGCCTTTGCTACAGGGCCAGCCCTCTCTCATCCCTTCTTTCTTCTTTGTGTGTAAAGAGAAGGAAAACAGCGTCCCGAGCGTCCTACCTGGCGTCGTCACCGACGGAAACAGGGGAGGGACGCTATGCTATTTCACAGCGTCCCGTCAGCGTCCCGAGCGTCCCGAGCGTCCCGACACTTCGCGGTGTTCGGGACTCATTGTTCTACCCTCATTGTTGAGCCATCATTGTTGACCACTTATATTTGTCAGACCTTCCGGGTAGCGTGCCTAGCTGAACGTCACAAGCGGCGGTGGTTCCGGCCATGAGTCCGGCGATGCTTCGACCGTGTACGCTTTGACCGCTGACGGCTCAACCTTGGGCGGTGCGATCTTGTGCCGAGTCTGCACAAGCTGCGCGATCGTCCGGGCGATGTTGGCTCGCTCCGCGATGTTGTCGGTCTGCTGAAAGTCCCGCGCCAAGCACCGAGCGAGCGAGCGCAGCAAATCTTCGTCCGCCACCTCAAACGAAGCGCCGGTCTGTGGGTCAATCGCTTGCGGCCCGACGGTCTGCGCTTGCAGGCTATCAACGGCTCGACGCTCCGCACGGCTCACGACTCGGCTTATGGTCGCCCGGCTCACGCCGTACTGAGCAGCCAGCGTCCGCTGCTCTGTGCCCAGCTGGTGCGCTTGCACGATGTCGCGTTGCTGCTCTTCTGTGAGTGCCTGCATACCGTCGGAGTTTCACCCTAGTTGCACTTGGTTTCAACCCTGGGAAACGAGGGCGCGCACGGGTCGAACTACCCGTCATGATAAAGACGGGTCATGAATAGAGCACCGCGACCACCGGACGGGCCGCCCGAGATGGGCTTACAGGATGTCTTCTATGCCGACCCAAAACGACCCGGCGCAGCACTCCATAGTCGCTGCTTCGGGAGCGGTATCAATCCCAAGCGAGAAGGGTATCCGCTACATCAGGGACCATGTTGGAAGTGCTACTTCATCGGTCAGATGGCAAATGATTTTCCCATCTGCGAGCCAAAGATGATTGCAGCGCAGAATTGTTATGTTGATTTATTAAATCGGGCTAGCGCGGCAGCATTCGATCTTCTAAGAGCTTTGTCGTCAGATAAGTGTTTTGACAACAGGATTGGTCGCGAGGAATTAGAGCACCGCTATCCCCAACAGATGAGCAATCTTCATCATCGATGGCAAGAAGCGGCGGAATACGCGGGAAGTGCGAGCCTCACCATAGACCGGACAGCTACCGGAATGATGTGCATCGTCGCCCGACGCCTATTTTCCAAGGTGATTGACGCAATTCCCCCTGATGACTTGGAATCATTTAGTTTGAGGTTCAGCCCTCTCATTCTTGACCCATTGGATCATCCCTTTGTATTCGACATTCGCCCCACCCTTGCAAACGATCCAAGCCAGCAAGCTATGCCACTGGTTACTCTCCTGTCCGATGCTCTAAGACTAGCGAAATGCGCTCGCCTGGCAAAAGAGGAGTGGGATCTTTCAGACGAGTTATTCCGACTTGCCTATGGAAGTGACCCACTGGACATAGTGGCATCGATGTGTGAAGAAGGAAATAGCAATATAACGAAAGCGGTCAAAACCTGGGTATCCATGTCTAGCGGCTCAACGCAGCTTAGCCCACAAGAACTTGCCCGTGTCGAATCCAAGGTGGATCTAGTCCGACACAGGAAGAGCAGGCGAAAACACCGAAAGAGGTGACGAAGCTCACCATCTCCCGTCGCTGCTCCCGCTTTCATGACAGGAATCGCTTAAACCTGCCTGAATTTGTCATGAGACATAGCAAACAGGTCGCCGCAGAAATGGCGGCATGTCTAAAGCATGCCCGTCCATTGAACCACATCGCTTCAAAACTGCTCTCTGTCTCCGACGGAAAACGCTCTCTGAAGTAGCGACAGCCGCAAAGGCTTCCCTTCGACATGTCGTGTACGTGATCCACGGGGAACGGCCCGGCTCCGATCGGGTCTATCAAGCCCTTCGCGCCGCGCTCGGTGAATCTGGCTGGGCATTCGCCACGGGCCAAACCGACGCCTTGCGCGATGAGGGGGGCGACGATGCCGCAGCGTGACCCCGCGCAGATCATCGACCAGTGGTGGCAGCGTACGCGGCCCGAGCTGCTCCGCGCATTCACCACCGCAACGTCAGCCGATGAGCCATGGGACGGAAGCGAAGATCGCGACCTGACCCCGGATGATGAGGCCAAAGTGAGCGCTTGGGTAGACCGCCGCGGGAAGCGCAGCGGCAAGCGTTCTGCACTGCGCAAGAAGGGACAGGGGGTGGACAAATGACGCCCCAAAATGAAAACGCCCGACGCTGTGAACGTCGAGCGCTTCCTTACAACCTACAGGCAAACCGGAAGCTAGCACCGGACTCCAGATCCATCAAGTCGGCACTCGCTGACCCTGAGAGGGTGCTCGGGCTGCTCGGGCTGCTCGATGGAGCCAAGCGCCAAGCCCACGGCTTTTTGGTGCTTTGCCCATGGCACTCCGAGCGCACGCCGTCATGCTCTGTGAAGCTGGCCAGCGATGGCACGATCGCGGCGCATTGCTTCGGCTGTGGTGTTGGTGGCGATGTGCTCTCGCTCGTCGCTGCCGCCCGTGGCTTAGATACCCGTCGGGACTTTGGGCGAGTCGTTGAGATTGCCGCCGATCTGGCCGGTGGTTCCTTGGATGGCTACCGCCCGCCCGTGCGTCGAGTCGTGCCAGCGCCGAGACTACCGCCCCCGGTCGAAAGCGTCGGCGCGCTGTGGGCTGCTGCAAAGCCAGTCACCGATGATGCCGACTTGGCACGGCAGCTTCTCGGGCGATGTCTCGACCCTGCAATCATCGAAGATCGCGACCTTGCGCGCTGTCTGCCCTCATCGGGAACGCTTCCCAAGTGGGCGCGGAGTGGTTCCCTTTCGTGGTGGGAATCGGGTCACAGACTCCTATTTCAGCTCTGGAATGCGGAAGGGAGTCTGTCTTCTGTGCATGCTCGTCTCGTCGAGAAAACAGATGGAGACAGAGAAAAAGGGCTATTCCCAAGTGGCCACTCCGCGAAAGGATTTTTCCTAGCGGACTCCTTCGGCCTACTCCTAATCAGATCGGGAGTCCCGAAGTGGTGGCGACAGAGTGAGCCCCCTTCTGTGATCATCACCGAGGGTGCGCCGGACTTCCTCACGGTCGGTACGCACTACGGCTGCTACGAGTATGCCCCGGCAGTCCTGGGAATCCTTAGCGGCTCATGGTCCGACGAGTTAGCGGCGCGTATCCCGACGGAATGCCGGGTCGTGGTGAAGGTTCACAGAGACGAAGCCGGGCAAAAGTACCGCGACCAGATCTGCCGCTCTCTGTCTGGGCGCTGTCGGCTGCTCATCGGAGATCGGGAGGTGAGCCATGGGTAAGCCCGCCAAGACTCCGAAGCCACCCGACGAAAACGACAAGAAGCAATTGCAGGGCAGCGCCTATGACCCACTCGGCGGAGTCGTGGAACTTCAGCCACCGACCACACAAAGCGAAAGACCCCAAGTCAAAGGAGCGCGCTGTCTGGCGGACATTCAGCCCGAGCGCATCAATTGGCTGTGGCCGGGCTACCTTGCCGCTGGAAAGCTGGCTCTACTTATTGGTGACCCCGGACTTGGCAAAAGCACGCTGACGTGTGAAATCGTCGCAAGGCTCAGCCGTGGCGAAGCGCTCCCAGGAACCGCGCAGCCACCTGCGCCGCTTGTCTGTGGGCTTTGCTGTCCTGAAGATGATCCAGCGGACACCATCAGGCCCCGGCTTGATGCTGCTGCTGTGGATCTTCAGCGTGTCTTTGTGCTCGAC